>JAWLHC010000007.1:0-204297 GCA_041690575.1 Verticiella sp. | reverse complement strand
GCTGTCAACGCTAAATAGAAATGTCCGGTTTTCTCCAAAGTAGAAATGTCCGCTTTGGTGACCGAGGAGTCTACCCCAGTGCAGGGTTGTCCACCGGCGGCGTGGCGCCTGCCACGCGAACGCCGACGGTGGGCAACCCGTGTTGGGTGGGCCTGCTGCTTCTGCGATCGTAGCGGCCTTCACGGCATGCTCCGGGCGATGGCGCCGGGCTCGAAGTCTTGCCACCGTTTCCATGGGTGTGAAGCACTCGGCTTGACCGACCTTGCCCGCCGCTTCAATAAGGCCTGATCGACGTTTGCGTTGAGGGTTTTGCTGTCGAGGGCGGGTTTGATCGCCCGCGGCATCGTTTGGTACGGCAGGCAATGGCCCTGGTGCAGCACAAGCACCGTGCCGTCGGGCTGCTGCAAAACCTGGACGTGCTGGCCTGCCAGTCGGCGTTGTTGCTCGGGGGCGATGATCTGCAGCGAGAGCGTCTGGAACTGACAGCTCAGCGTTGGCGACAGCTTTCGGCGGTGGCGGACACTGCAGGCACGCGCCAGATCTTGCGCTGCATCCAGGTACGGCACATGACCGTCTTGCCCACTTCGAGGGCTGACCATGAACTTCTGGTTGTACCGTGCGCGAAATTGGGGCAACCAGGCGTTGGCTGTTGCCGCGTCATTGATGCCGGCCAGACGGAGTTCTTTTACCAGGCGGTCCTGAAGGGTCTGGTTGGCTCTTTCGACCCGGCCCTTGGCTTGAGGGCTGGAGGCTTGAATGGCCTCGATGCCCAGGCGCTCGAGCACCTTGGCGAACTGGGTCGGCTCGACGTCCTCGCGCTTGGCATTGCTGGTCACGAAGATGCTGTGACGGTCGCTGTACAGGCAGGCCGGCAGGCCATGCTCAAGGATATAGTCGTGCAGCACGCCGAGGTAGTCGAGCGTGGTTTCCTGGGCGACAAACTTCAGCGCCATGAGCTCTCCCGTCGCGTCATCGACAAACACCAGCAAGGTGCAACGCGGCGCGCGACCCTCGAACCAGTCATGGGGCGAGCCATCGATCTGGATCAGCTCGCCCCGCGCAGCTCGCCGCTCCCGTAGCGGGTGAATGGCGCGCAAGCGGCGGCGCTTGGGACGCCACAAGCCAGCTTGTGTCATCAATCGCCGCACGGTCTCAACCGAGAGCATCACGGCGTGGCGCTCTTGGAGCTTCTCGGCCGCCAGAGTGGGGCCAAAGTCTGCATAGTGGGCTCGCAATAAAGCCTGAGCATGCTCCAGCAACTCGGGCGGCAGACGGCGGTTCGAGTCCTGGCCTCGCAACCGATGAGCCAGGCCGGCGGCGCCCTGGTCTGCGTAACGTCGCTGCAGCCGCCTGAGCTGTCGGGTCGACAATGCCAGCTGGGCGGCCGCGGCCGCTTGAGTCAGGTGCCCGCTACGCACCTGCTCCAGTACCGACACACGATCGGCTTCCTTCTCGCTCATGGTGAACATCTCCGTTCCCCGCCAGCAAAAATGTCAACCGGACATTTTTACTTTGCACAGAGCGGACATTCTCACGTAGCACCAACAAACGCCCCCAGTCAGCTTGACAGCAAAAATTGCCTGTTTTATAGTAACGGACTTGCAGCGCTACGCGACAAACATCGCAAGCATGCAATAAGCGGGAATAGCTCAGTTGGTAGAGCGCAACCTTGCCAAGGTTGAGGTCGCGAGTTCGAGACTCGTTTCCCGCTCCAGAATTGCCAAAGGGGAAGCCTCGCTTCCCTTTTTCGTGATGTCACCCATCGCGTCGGCGCAATGGCAGAGTGGTTATGCACCGGATTGCAAATCCGTTTACCTCGGTTCGATTCCGGGTTGCGCCTCCAGGATGCCACATACCGCGGGAATAGCTCAGTTGGTAGAGCGCAACCTTGCCAAGGTTGAGGTCGCGAGTTCGAGACTCGTTTCCCGCTCCAGAATTCATGCCCACGAACATGCTACGATGTTCGCGGATGATTGAGGAAGGCCGAAGACTTCATGTTTCGGCTTTTTTTCGTTGTGCGTCCGGCACAGGCGCACTCTTGGCGTACAAGTCCCACCGAAAGTTGATCCCGGCGAGCGAGGCGAAGCGGCGTAAATCGGGCGGTTGTGTAGTGAAGGAGTGCGTTATCAGATGACTAGTCATTACGGGTCGAAACAGGCTCCCGCGAACGGCTGAATTCGACCCTAAGCGGTCTCTCGGCGAGGCGCAGAGCGGACGTCCGGTCTTCGCCGGGATAGCATTGACCCTATCTAGCCAGTATCGCGCCGCCCTGACCCAACCTCTGTTTCGCTGGATATTGTGGCGGCCGATACTGAGCAACGTAAAATCTGAGGCTTCCAGCCTCCACATGCTTCCCTTATGAACCTTGAACGACTGCGTCGCGAATTTCCCGACTTCGACATAACAACCCTGCCTACCTTACCCGAAGGTTACTTCGACGCGTCGAGTTATATCGATGCAGCTCCTTCGTTCGAGAACGAGGAGCGCGGCTTGAAAGTGTATGTCGACTACGCCAACTATGCAGACCGCGAATCCGGCAGGAGCCAGCGCTTCTGCGTTTCTCGCTATGACGAGGAAGCAGGCGACTTTGAGGACGTCGCCCTGTCGACTAACAATTGGGCCGAAGTCGTGCGCTTCCTGACCCCCTGAAAATCCTCTCCAAATACGTTAGATTGAGCACTAATAATTCATTCAGGCCGACACCGCTTCGCGGTTTAACTCAGACATTCAATGTCCGCTTCTGACTGCGGACTCAACCGGTGGACGCAACAGTCTGGCTGAATCGTTGTGCCGGTGTTTCGTAGTTTAAGGTTTTTCTCGGACGCTCATTCAGTCACCTCGCGATAGCGTTGAGCTTAGCTTGCGAGTAATCAGACAGGGCAATTCCCTTTGGCAAGCATTTCCCGTTGAACAAGCGCGCGCGATGAAGACTTCGGCATGCGGCGGTTCACGGTGGCCGATCCGAACGGCCTGCTGGTCAACCTCTTTTCGTTTCCGTGAGACCGCTTCTCTCAGTGCGCGGTGTAACCGCCATCCACCAGGTGGTAACTCCCCGAGATGAACGAAGCGCGCTGCGACAGCAGGAAGCACGTGAGTGCCGCCACTTCTTCGGGGCGGCCGAGGCGTCCGATGGGGTGTTCGTCCACCAGCGCGTCGCGCTGGGCCTGGGTGAGCCCTTTCTCGATCAAGGGCGTGTGAATGAAAGCCGGGCCCACACTGTTCACCCGCAAACCCTGCGACGAGTACTCCAGCGCGGCCGATCGCGTGAGCCCCAGCAGCGCGTGTTTGGCGGCGACGTAGGCCGCGGCGTTGGCAAAGCCCACGCTGCCGAGAATCGACGCCATGTTCACAATGGCGCCACCACCCTCCTTCAGCATGGCCGGAATCTGGTATTTCATGCCGTAGAAGACGCCGTTGAGGTTGACGTCGATCACCCGCCGCCAATCGTCTATCGGCACGTCGGCCAGTGGCTGCGCCGTGCCCGAGATCCCGGCATTGTTGACGGCCAGGTGCAGGGCGCCCCAATGCTGCACGGCGTCGTGCACCATGGCTTGCACGGCCTCGGGGTCGGCCACGTCTACGGCGAAGGCGCGGGCGTCGGGGCCCAGTTCGCTGGCCAGCCGTGCCGCTGCGCCGCCATTGAAGTCGGCGATCAACACTTTCGCGCCACCGGCCAGCAGCTCGCGCACGATGGCTTCGCCGATGCCAGAGGCACCGCCGGTGACGATGGCCACTTGATCCTTGAAATCGTTCGACATGGTTTTGCTCTCCTGGATGCGTGCGGCGGTGTTGCAGCGCTGGCACGATCAGCCAAAATACGGTGTAATTGCGGGTTTGGCGATGCGGTCATGCGCAGGTTATGTCACCTGTGGCGCCCGCCGCCATCCACACCTTAGCGCAGGTCTGTTCTACCTGTTTGCGCGGAGTCAAATATGTCTCGATCGATCGAGCGGCGTCGCCGCCTCGAAGGCCTTGGATTTTTGCTGGCCTTTACCTTGTGTGTTCCCCTGGCCAACTGGATGATCCACCACGTGGGGTGGGTGTGTCCCGACGACGGCCCCTGCCTCATCCCGGTGGCGCCGGGGCTGATGGCGCCCAGTGCCGTGCTCATGGCCGGGCTTGCCCTGGTGTTGCGCGATCTGGTGCAGCGGCGCCTGGGCGTATGGTGGTCGGTGGTTGCCATCCTGATCGGTGGGGCGCTGTCGTGGTGGGTAGCCCCGGCATCGCTGGTGGTAGCCTCGGTCACGGCTTTCCTGTTTTCCGAGTTTGCCGATCTTCTGGTGTATACCCCGTTGCAACGACGCCGCCTGGTGCTGGCGGTGGTGGCATCGAGCGTGGTCGGCCTGTTCGTCGATACCGTCATCTTTCTGTCGTTGGCGTTTGGCAGCCTCGAGTACCTCTGGGGGCAAATCGTGGGCAAGAGCTGGATGGTGCTGCTGGCCATCCCGGTGATTGCCCTGCTGCGCCGACGTGATGATCGTCTCGGCATGCTGCCGGCCGGAGCCTGATCCCGTCGGTTCCCCTCTTTCTGCCCTGATGTGTTCTGCCCGGAGCCCTCTGCCATGAACTCAACCTCCTCCCTGACCCAGCTCGGCCAGTCGGCAACTCTGCCCGCCAGCCCCGAAGAGGCGGTGCTCGAGCGGGTGCCCAACCCGCACCCCGACACCGACTACGTGGCACGATTCACGGTTCCGGAGTTCACCTCGCTGTGCCCGGTCACGGGGCAGCCCGACTTCGCCCACCTCGTGATCGACTACGTACCCGACCCATGGCTGATCGAATCCAAATCGCTCAAGCTTTATCTCACGTCGTTTCGCAATCACGGTGCCTTTCATGAAGATTGCACCGTTGCCATCGGCAAGCGCCTGGTCGATCGCCTGGCTCCCCGCTGGTTGCGCATCGGGGGCTACTGGTATCCTCGAGGTGGCA
Source organism: Verticiella sp. (assembly GCA_041690575.1). Classification (GTDB taxonomy): domain Bacteria; phylum Pseudomonadota; class Gammaproteobacteria; order Burkholderiales; family Burkholderiaceae_B; genus Verticiella. The sequence continues at coordinate 199,368 of JAWLHC010000007.1, read as the reverse complement.
TACCGATCGATGTTTTCTGGCAGACCGGCACGCCGCCTCAGGGCATCTGGCTGCCCGACACCGGCGTGCCGTCTTATCGCGGGCGAGGATAACCATGGACGATTCCGTGCAGGCTGCCATGCAGCGTTGGCCCGATGTTCCGGCCGTGTTTGGCTGGCTGTCTCTCACGGCACGGGGCCTGTGGCAGATTCACCCGGACGGCGGCGCCGCGCAAGGTGCCCCCGGCGAGGCCATCACCAACACTCAACTGATTGCCTTCATCAATCGCAACTACCTGGCCGACGACAGCGGACGCTGGTTCTTCCAGAATGGGCCGCAGCGCGTGTTCGTGGATCTGGCACTGGCACCGCACATCCTTCGCCTGGATGACGCCGGCCAGGGGCTGATGTCGCACACCGGCCAGCCCGTCGGTCACGTGCATCACTGGTGGCTCGATACCGACGGCGTGCTCCTGGCGAGCACCGACCTGGGCGCAGGCGCCGTGCTCGATCGCGACCTGGCCCGTCTGGTGGATGGGCTCACAGCCGATGACGGCCGATCGCTGGCCGACCACCTCGACGCCGGCCGGCCCCCACAAGGTTCGTGGGTGTGGCGCTGGCCCTGTCTGCCCGAGCCAGCGCCACTGAGCTCGTTGGCGGCGGGCGAGGCCGCCACCCAACTGGGTTTCAACCTCGCGCCACGACCGCACTCGGGTTAACCCCACATTGACAGTGCCCACGGCCAGCGGCGATATTTTTTCTGTTGGGGTCTGTCAATGGCACCGTGCCAGCATGCCGGGCTCTGATTGCACCTTTGCCCACTTTTCAAGGATTTTCAGCATGGCAACTGGCGTCGTGAAATGGTTCAACGCAGAGAAGGGTTACGGCTTCATCGTGCCCGACGACGGCGGCAAGGATCTCTTCGCCCATTTCTCCGAAATTCAAGGCATGGACGGCTACAAAACCCTTCAAGAGAACCAGAAGGTCAGTTTCGAGGCTGGCCAGGGCGCCAAGGGCCCCCAGGCAACCAACATTCAGGTGATCTGATCTCGCCACACCGTGCTGGCGGTGGGCCCTGAGCCCAGGCTGCCGGCTACAGCAACGGCGAAAACAACCGGGCACCCGCCTGGCCAAGTCGCAGCGTCCAGGCGCTCACCGACTTGCCAGGCGGGTGTATTTGCTCCACCCGATCCGAATGGCGCATGAGGTGATCGGCGAAGCGAGATAGCTCACTCACGAACGGCGGGTGAAACAGCACCGCACACACTTCGAAATTGAGCGTAAAACTGCGATTGTCGAAGTTGGCCGTGCCAATGGTGCCGATGTCGTCGTCTACGATCAGCGTTTTGGCGTGCAGCATGCGGTCGCGGTACTCCCAGATCTTCACGCCGGCGCGATGCAGCTCATCGTAGTACGAGCGTGCAGCCGCCGATACGATGATCGAGTCGCTGTGCTTGGGTACCACCACACGCACATCCACCCCCCGTGCCGCGGCCGAGGTCAGCGCCATGATGGCCGCTTCGGTGGGCACGAAATACGGCGTGGTGAGCCAGACGCGCTTTCGCGCGCCATGAATGGCCGACACCATCACCCGATGGATCGACTCGCGCTCGTCGTTGGGCCCGGAATGCAGAACCTGCATCGGCACCTCGCCCAAGGAGCAAGACGGCATGAGGGCCTGAAGCTGGTCGGCCGGAGGCTGACGGCGATTGGTGGAATACAGCCAATCTTCAAGAAACACCATCTGCAGCCAGCGCACGGCACCGCCCTCGATGCGCAGATGCACGTCCTGGAAGGCCTGTTCGGTATGGTCTTCGTGGCCATCGTCGGTGACATTGATGCCCCCGGTGTAACCAATGCGCCCGTCGATCACGGCGATCTTGCGGTGCGAACGGAAATTGATTACCGGCCGCAGGCGGCGACCAATGCGGGAATCATGAAAAAAGGCGACTTCGCCCCCGGCGGCGCTCAGCGGTGCAAAGAAACTGCGCGGCGTGGACACCGAGCCCAGCGCATCCACCAGCAGACGCACGGCCACGCCCTCTTCGGCCTTGCGCACGAGGAGGTCGCGCAGCTCGGTACCGATGCTGTCGGTGGCAAAGATGTAGTACTCGAGATGCAGGTGGTGCCGGGCATCGGCCAGGTCGGCGAGCAACGCCTCGAACTTGGCCCTGCCACCCACCAGCAGACGTGCCGACAAGGCGCTGGAGAGCGGTGCGTCGCTGGTTGCCGCACCCAGGGTGGCGAGAGTTTCCCAACCGTGGGGAACGGTTTGCTGGCTTTCTTGCTCGTGCGCCGTGGCCTCCTGGGCCGACAGCGCGGCCCGGCTGCGCAAGCGCCGCAGCCGGTAGCGACGCAGGCGTTGCGGCCCGAAGAAGTAATACAGCAGGAAGCCCACCAGCGGCAGCGCCGCCAGCACGAGAATCCAGGAGAGCGTCGCCACCGGGCTGCGCTTTTGCAGGATGATCCAGATGGCAAGCGCGGCCATATAGCCGCCCCACACCAGGCCGACCACCCACTGCCAGGAATCCGGCCCGGGCAGATCCACAGCGCTTAACGTACGGGCACGACGCGCGTGCTGCCGCCGCCGGTGACCACTTGCACGCGCTGACCCGGTTGCACGACGATGTCGGCTTCCTGAGCCACGACGCGGGTTTCGCCGTTATCGAGCCGCAGCGTGATTTCGTAGCCCGCCTTGCGCTGCATGTTGCTTTCGACCTGGCTGCCCGCCAGCCCGCCGGCAACGCCGCCCAGCGCGGTGGCAATGGTGCGCCCCGAGCCGCCGCCAATGGTGTTGCCCAGCACACCGCCGAGCACCGCACCGGCCACCGTACCGACCCCGCTGGTCCGTTCGCCCTCGATGGTGATGTTGCGTACGCCCAGCACCGTGGCCATGTAGGTGACCTGCTCGCGCTGCGCCTGCTGGTAGTTGTAAACGTTGCCGGAGGCCGACGGCGTGGCGCAGCCGGCCAGCACCGCCGCACCAACCAGGGCCCCCGCCACGGCGGCGCTACGCCAATGCCGGGCCGAACGGTTTGCGATATTGCGATCGTGGAAACTCATGCTTTACCTCGGTAGGGAATGAAGCTGCGATTGCCTGCAACCTGCAGGACAGAAAATGCTGGCGCCAAGGCAACACCCGGTGAACCCGACGCCTCGGCGATAATCATAACCTTTCGCCGGGCGAGTTCTGGTGGCCGCCGGCCGCGGATGGCCCCACTCCTCAACACTGCTGCACAGCACCCTTCCTGCTTCCATGGATTCTCTCACTCAGGCCGTTTACGGCGCCACCCTGCAAGGCGCCATGCTTGGCCGACAGCAGGGCCGCAAGGCGCTGGCGTATGGCGCCCTGCTTGGCACCCTGCCCGATCTCGACGTGATTCTGCACTACCCGGATCCGATATCGAGCATGACCTTTCACCGCGGCTTCAGCCATTCGGTGATATTGCTGACCGCCTTCAGCATCCTACTTGCCTGGTTGCTGCGGCGCTGGCGGCCCTCGCCCGAATACAGCGGAGGCCGGCTGGCGTTCACCATCTGGGCGATCCTGATCACGCACGTGATGCTCGATGCGCTCACCGTCTACGGCACCCAGATCTGGTGGCCGTTCATGCCGACGCCGGCCTCGTGGGGTCAGTTGTTCATCATCGACCCGGTGTTTACCGTGCCCCTGGTGCTGGCCGTGCTGGCGAGTGCGGTGAGTCGCGAGCGCCCCATGCCCACCCGGTGGTGCTGGTGGGCTCTGGCGTTCACCACGGCCTATCTGGTGCTCACGGTGGTGTCCCAGCATGTGGTGGAGAATCGCGTGCGTCAGGCCCTGAACGACGCAGGTGTGACGGTGCAACGCCTGCAGATCGGCAGCGCGCCGCTCAACAGCCTGTTGTGGCGATTCATGGCCGAAGACGACGAAGGCCATTATCATGAGGGATTCGCGGGCATACTCGATCGCGACCCGCCCCGATTCGAACGCTTCGATCGTGGGCTGGGGTTTCTGGACGACCCCGCCATCGCCGAGCACCCGCAGCGACTGCGCCTGGCGTGGTTCACCGACGACTGGCTGCGCTACGATGCCGTGGGCGATTACCTGGTGGTCACCGACCTGCGCATGGGGCAGGCCGGCCGGCACATATTTCGGTTCGTGATCGGCGAACGCAGCCCCAACGACGCCAGTTGGCAGGCCGTGACCCCGCGCGACTGGCCTGGAGAACGCGGTACGCAGGACGAGCTTCTGCTCATGCTGCGCCGGATCTGGGATGACCGCGTGGAAGTGCCGCTGAAGGAATGGGAGCTCGATATGACACGCGCGCCCTGAGGCCTCGAGCCTCGGGCGCGCGTCGCCGGCTGGGTAACGCCAGCGTTAAACGGCGTACTCGGTGTCGGCGGTGACGGGCGCTTTGCCCGACTTGCCACCACGCGGCTTGGGTCCTCCGCCGCGGCCGGTGCGGCCGCCCTTGCCGCCACCCGACGAGCCCGATTCGTCGAACTGCAGCACCACATTCTCGTTGTCGTCGAGATCGACCACCACCTTGCCGCCATCGACCAGCTGGCCGAAGAGGAGCTCGTCGGCGAGTGCGCGACGTATGGTGTCCTGAATGAGGCGATGCATGGGGCGAGCCCCCATGAGCGGATCGAAGCCCTCGCGGGCCAGATACGCGCGCAGCCGTTCCGTGAACACGGCATCGACCCGCTTTTCGTGCAACTGCTCTTCAAGCTCCATCAGGAACTTGTCGACCACCCGCATGATGATTTGCGTATCGAGCGAGCCAAACGGAATGATGGCATCGAGCCGGTTGCGGAACTCGGGCGTGAAGGTGCGCTTGATATCCGCCATTTCGTCGCCCTTGGCACGCGTTTGGGCAAAACCGATCGATCGCTGGTTGAGCTTTTCGGCCCCCGCATTGGTGGTCATCACGATGATCACGTTGCGGAAATCGGCCTTGCGCCCGTTGTTGTCGGTAAGCGTGCCGTGATCCATCACCTGCAGCAGGATGTTGAAGACATCGGGATGCGCCTTCTCGATCTCGTCGAGCAGCAGCACGCAATGCGGCTTCTTGGTCACGGCTTCGGTGAGCAGACCGCCCTGATCGAAGCCGATGTAGCCCGGAGGCGCCCCGATGAGGCGCGACACCGCGTGCCGCTCCATGTACTCGGACATGTCGAAGCGCGTGAGTTCGATGCCCAGCGTGAAGGCAAGCTGACGCGCCACTTCGGTTTTGCCCACGCCGGTGGGGCCGGAGAAGAGGAAGGAGCCAATGGGCTTGTCGGGCTTGCCGAGCCCCGAGCGGGCCATCTTGATGGCTGCCGCCAGGGCCTCGATGGCGTCGTTCTGGCCGAACACCACGGCCTTGAGATCGCGCTCGAGCGTGGCCAGCTTGTTGCGGTCGTCGGACGATACCGATTGCGGCGGGATGCGAGCGATCTTGGACACGATGTCTTCGATCTCGGACTTGCCGATCGTTTTCTTCTGACGCGACTTGGGCAGGATACGCTGCGCCGCGCCGGCTTCGTCGATCACGTCGATGGCCTTGTCGGGCAAGTGACGGTCGTTGATATACCGTGCCGACAGCTCGGCCGCCGCCGTGATGGCCGCCGCGGTGTACTTGACGCCGTGGTGGTCTTCGAAACGGGTCTTGAGCCCGCGCAGGATCTGCACGGTTTGGTCGACACTGGGCTCGTTGACGTCGATCTTCTGGAAGCGACGGGCCAGCGCGTGGTCTTTTTCGAACACGCCACGATACTCGGTGAACGTGGTGGCACCGATGCAGCGCAACTGACCCGACGACAAGGCGGGCTTGAGCAGGTTGGACGCGTCGAGCGTGCCCCCCGAGGCCGCACCCGCACCGATGAGCGTGTGGATTTCGTCGATGAACAGGATGGCGTGAGGGTTGTCTTTCAGCTGCTTGAGCACGCCCTTGAGGCGTTGCTCGAAATCGCCGCGATACTTCGTGCCGGCCAGCAGCGCACCCATGTCGAGGGCATACACCGTGGCCTCCTGGAGCACCTCGGGTACGTCGTCCTGGGTAATGCGCCAGGCAAGACCCTCGGCGATTGCCGTTTTGCCCACACCGGCCTCACCGACCAGCAGCGGGTTGTTCTTGCGCCGACGGCACAGCACCTGTACCACGCGCTCGACTTCGAGCTCGCGCCCGATGAGGGGATCGATACGCCCCGAGCGCGCCGCCTGATTGAGATTTTGCGCAAACTGCTCGAGCGGCGACGGACGCGCCTCGCCCTCGGGCGCAGCAGCCTGCGCCTCTTTGGGCATCGGGCTGGCCTCGGGTTGCGGCTGCTTGGTGACCCCGTGCGACAGAAAGTTGACGACGTCGAGCCGGCTCACGCCCTGCTGATGCAGGTAGTAGACGGCATGCGAGTCTTTCTCGCCGAAGATGGCCACCAGCACATTGGCGCCGGAGACTTCCTTCTTGCCATTGCCGCTGGATTGAACATGCATGATGGCGCGCTGGATCACGCGCTGAAACCCGAGCGTGGGCTGGGTATCGGCGTCGGCACCACCGGGAAGCACCGGTGTGTTGTCTTGCACGAACTGCCGCAGATTGCGGCGGAGATCGTCGACATTGGCGGCGCAAGCTTTCAACACCTCGAGCGCGGAGGCGTTGTCGAGCAGGGCCAGCAACAGGTGTTCTACGGTGATGAACTCGTGCCGGGCCTGCCTTGCCTCGACAAAAGCCATGTGCAGGCTGACTTCCAATTCCTGGGAGATCACGCTTCCTCCATGACGCATTGAAGCGGATGTTGATGTTGCCGCGCGAAGCGGTTGACTTGCACCACCTTGGTATTGGCGATGTCGTAAGGATACACCCCGCAGACGCCACGCCCCTCCTGGTGAACCTTGAGCATGACCTGAATGGCCTGCTCGTGGCCCTTGCCGAAAAAGCGTTGCAGTACCAGCACCACGAACTCCATGGGGGTGTAGTCATCGTTGAGCAGCACGACCTGCCACAAGGGCGGTTCGCGCGTGGCGGCTTCGTCTTTCTGTGCCTGCTCGGGTGTCGTTTCCAGCCCTGTATTCATGTGCCTATTCTAGCCATATCCGGAGTTGCCTTGCACGCCAGCATCGGCCCGGCACGAGGCCGCCGGTGTGGCACCGCTGCGGAACCGCCGGGCTCGCTTGCCCGCAGCAGGAAACTGTATGAAAATACAGGCAAAGGAAAGTTCCCGCCCACCGCCATGTTCACGGCTGCCCGCCCCATGAAAACCCGCCTCACCGAGCGCCAGCAGCACATTCTGCACACCATTCGCCAGATCATCGAGCGCACGGGCATCCCGCCCACACGCGCCGAACTGGCGCGAACGCTGGGCTTTCGCTCGGCCAACGCCGCCGAAGACCACCTCCGCGCCCTGGCCCGCAAAGGGGTCATCGAGCTCACGGCCGGCACGTCGCGCGGCATCCGCCTGTGTGCCGATGCCACCGACCCTGCCGCATCCCCGGCGCAGCCCCGCCCCGACGTCACAACCCACACGCCAGCACCCCAGCCGCCGTCGCCTCGTCCTGGCAAACCGGCCACCTCGGCCTGGGTCGCAGCGGCAGCCAGCCGGTTCTCCCTGCCGGTGCTGGGGCGCGTGGCGGCCGGGCAGCCCATGCTGGCGGCAGAGCACGTTACCCGTCACATCGAGGTCGATCCTCAGCTGTTTGCCGAACCGGCCGATTATCTCCTGGCGGTGCGAGGCATGAGCATGCGCGATGCCGGCATCCTCGAGGGCGACCTCGTCGCGGTGCGACGCACGACCGAAGCCCGACCCGGGCAGATCGTGGTGGCTCGCCTGGGCGACGAGGTTACCGTCAAACGCCTGCACAAGGCCCGGCGGCAATGGCAATTGCTGCCCGAAAACCCCGACTTCGAGCCCATTCTCATCACCGATGCCGACGACTTCCACCTCGAAGGTCAAGTGGTGGGGCTGATCCGGCCCGGGCCGCGCTGGTAACCCCGGCCGTCGCGCGGCTATGCCGCGCCCCCAGCGTCCGGATCGCGTGGCCGCCAGCGCTGCAAGGCCTGTGCCACCTGCCGTGTCACCAGTGCCCTGCCCTCCAGCTGCGCCTCGATACGCTCACGCAACGAGCGCCGCAAGGCGGGCTCGGCGTCGCGATCGTCGAAATCCGGCAAGGGCGCATCCACACCGTAACCGGTTTCGCGCAGCAGCACCCATTCGAATCGGCGCAGGGCACCGGCGTGCCGACTGCCCGAGGCCAGTTGCTGAAGGGCTTCGTCGTAGGCGTCGTACAAGGCGGGATGGGCGTCTTCGCGAGGCAGCAGACGCAGCAGCAATTCGTTGAGATACCAGGCCGACATCAACGCCGGACCGCCATACACGCGGAGAGCCGCACACCAGTCGGCCCGGGTCAGCGTCTTGACTTCGCCGGCCCCCGACCACGACAGTGCCAGCGGCTGAAACATCGTCAGCACCGGCCGCAAGGCGGAGGTGGGCCGACGGGCCCCCTTGGCCACCAGCGCCACGCGCCCCTGCTCGCGGCTATAGGCCTCGAGCAACAGCGAAGTTTCGCGCCACGGCGTGGTATGCAACAAGAAGGCCGACGCCTCGCTCACCCGGGGCGCAGGTTGCCGCGTGGCACTCATTCGTAGCCGAGTTCACGCAAGGCGCTTTCGCGCTCCGACCAGCCGCGGCGCACCTTGATGTAAATCTCGAGGTGCACGGGCCGATCGAGCAGACGCGCGATATCCTGCCGGGCCTCGGTGCCGATGCGCTTCATGTGCTGCCCCCCGGTACCCAGCAGGATGGGGCGGTGACTGTCGCGCTCGACAATCACACAGGCAGCGATGCGCACCTGCGGCTGGGAGTCATCCCATTGCTCGATAACCACCGTGCAGCCATAGGGCAGCTCGTCACCCACCAGCCGGAAGATCTTCTCGCGGATCATTTCGGCCGCGATGAATCGCACCGGACGATCGGTGAGCGCGTCTTCTTCGAACATGAACTCGCCTTCGGGCAGACCCGCGGCGATCTCGTCGAGCAGCGGCTGCAGCTGTTTGCCGCGAGAGGCACTGACCGGCACCACGGCGTCAAAGGCGTGGCGCGTCATGATTTGTTCCACAAAAGGAAACAGGCGGTTGCGATCCTTGAGCAGATCCACCTTGTTGACCACCAGAATGTGCCGCGGACCGCGCGGCAGCAGGGGCAACAACTGGGCATCGCCCTCGCCCCACTTGCCGGCCTCGACCACCATCACCACCACGTCGACATCGGTGAGCGCCTGCGTGACCACGCGATTCATCATGCGATTGAGTGTGCCGCCATGACGCGTTTGAAACCCTGGCGTATCGACGAACACGAACTGCTGATGGGCCTGGGTGAGCACGCCATGAATGCGATGGCGTGTGGTTTGTGCCTTGCGCGAGACGATGCTGACCTTGCTGCCGACGAGCGCGTTGAGCAAGGTGGATTTGCCCACATTGGGGCGACCCACGATGGCCACCAGGCCACATTGCGTTTGCGAGGAATCGTTCATGTGCGCTCCGCCATACCGTGACGCCGCCGTGGCCTGTCGAGCGATGGCTCGGACTGCAGTTGCTGCAGGGCCTTGCGCGCCGCCTGTTGTTCTGCTGCCCGCCGACTCGCGCCCCGTCCGGAAATGGGTTGGGGCAGGCATTGCACACTACAAGCCACTTCGAACTCCTGATTGTGGGCAGCGCCATGCGTGGCCACCACCTGATACACCGGCAACGCCATCTTGCGGCTTTGCAGGTGTTCCTGCAACAGCGTTTTGGCATCCTTGCCCAGTGTTTGCGGGTCTACCGTATGGAGCAGCGGTTCGTACAGGCCCCGAATGACCCGGCTGGCGGCATCGAAGCCCTGATCGACGAAAATGGCCCCGAAGACCGCCTCGAGGGCGTCGGCCAGAATCGACGGGCGGCGAAACCCGCCACTCTTGAGCTCGCCTTCGCCCAGACGCAGCCACGTGGACAACTCGAGCGACTGGGCGATTTCGGCCAGCGTGCCCTGACGCACCAGACTGGCCCTCACGCGCGACAGGTCGCCCTCGTTGATGCGCTGATAGCGCTCGTAAAGCAGGGCCGCCACCGCACAATTGAGAATGCTGTCGCCCAGAAACTCGAGACGCTCATTGTGCGGCACGCCGTGACTGCGGTGGGTCAGGGCCTGCTCCAGCAGGGTGCGACGCTGGAAGCGATAACCCAGACGGTTTTCCAGCTGCTCGAGCTGCATGACTGATTCACTCCCGCCAGGGGCGGGAGTGCCCCGCCCGGTTTCAGAGGGCATCTTGACCGGCAACCACCTTACTGGATGCCGCCAATACGGCCGAGATTGCCAAAATTCATCCAGATCAGGAAGGCCTTGCCTACCACGTTGTCGTCGGGCACGAAGCCCCAGAAACGGCTGTCGGCACTGTTGTCGCGGTTGTCGCCCATCACGAAGTAATGCCCGTCGGGCACTACGCAACGGACGCCGGGACCCCGGTACTGACAATGGTTGCTGTAGGGAAAGGTGCCGCTGGGATGGATGTTGCTGGCGCGCCCACCGTCGAGCAGGATGCGATGCGAAGTGTCGCCCAGGTCCTCGACATATTCTTCGGCATAGGCGGCGCGATCGGGCTCGAAATACTCGCCGATCTTCTCGCGCGGCACCTCCTGACCATTGATGAAGAGTCGCTTGTTGACGTAGGTGACTTCATCGCCGGGCAGGCCAACCACCCGCTTGATGAAATCGATATCGGGTTCGGGAGGATAGCGAAATACCATCACGTCGCCGCGCTCGGGCACGCCTACGTCGATGACCTTGTCGTGAATCACAGGCAAGCGCACGCCGTAGTTGAACTTGTTGACGAGGATGAGATCGCCTGCCTCGAGCGTGGGCAACATCGACCCTGACGGAATGCGAAAGGGCTCCACCACAAACGAGCGCAGGGCAAAGACGAACAGGATGACCGGGAAGAAACTGACGGAATACTCGACCCACCAGGGCACGCGGCCCGCTTCGCGCAGCGTCTGCTCGCGATGCCGTGCCACGGCAGCCTCGCCCTCGAGTCGACGAATCTGTGGCGCACGATCGCGATCGAACTCGGCGGCGGCGGCGTCGAGCCGCCGGCGCCGCGCCGGACGCAACGAGACCACATCGATTGTCCAGACAATGCCCGTGACCACCATCAGCACGAACAATATCAGCGCGAAATTCCAGCTCATTTGTCATCCACCTGCAGGATGGCAAGAAAGGCCTCCTGGGGAATCTCGACGCTGCCGACCTGCTTCATGCGCTTCTTGCCGGCCTTCTGCTTTTCGAGAAGTTTCTTCTTGCGCGAGATGTCACCGCCATAACACTTGGCCAGCACATTCTTGCGCATGGCCTTGACGGTTTCGCGGGCAACGATCTCGGCACCAATGGCCGCCTGGATGGCCACGTCGTACATCTGGCGCGGAATGAGGCCGCGCATGCGGGTGACCACATCCCGCCCGCGCGAGCGGGCATTGCTGCGATGCACCACGATGGACAAGGCATCCACACGGTCGCCGTTGATGAGGAGATCGACCTTGACCACATCGGCGCTGCGATACTCCTTGAACTCGTAGTCCATGGAGGCGTAGCCACGCGATACCGATTTGAGCCGATCAAAGAAATCGAGCACGATTTCGGCCAGCGGGATTTCGTAGACCAGATGCACCTGACGGCCGTGATAGCTCATGTTGATCTGGATGCCACGCTTGCCGGTGCACAGCGTGATCACCGGGCCGACGTACTCCTGCGGCATGAACAGGGTGACGGTAACCACCGGCTCGCGCACTTCGGCGATCTTGCCGACGTCGGGCATCTTGGAGGGGCTGTCGACATCGATCACGCTGCCGTCGCGCAGCTCGACTTCGTACACCACCGACGGCGCCGTGGTGATGAGCTCCATGCCGAACTCGCGCTCGAGGCGCTCCTGCACGATCTCCATGTGCAGCATGCCCAAAAAGCCACACCGGAAGCCGAACCCCAGGGCTTGCGACACTTCGGGCTCGAACATCAGGGCAGCGTCGTTGAGCTGCAGCTTGGAGAGCGAATCGCGCAGTAGGTCGTACTCACTGGACTCGATTGGATACAGCCCGGCAAAAACCTGCGGCTGGACTTCCTTGAACCCCGGCAGCGGCTTGTCGGCGGGCCGGGATGCCAGCGTGACGGTGTCGCCCACCTTGGCGTCCTTGAGCTCCTTGATGCCGGCGATCACGAAACCGACCTCGCCAGCCGAGAGCACATCGCGCGGCGACGCGCGAGGCGTGAAAACGCCCAGGTGATCGACCGGATGCGAGGCACCCGTGGCCATGAGACGAATTTTGTCCTTGGGCCGCAACACGCCGTTGAGCACGCGCACCAGCATGACCACACCGACGTAGTTGTCGAACCAGGAGTCCACCACGAGCGCCTGCAGCGGTGCGTCGGGATCGCCCTTGGGGGGCGGTATGCGCTGCACAATGGCTTCGAGGATGTCGTCGATGCCCATGCCGGTTTTGGCGCTGGCCTCGATGGCGTCGGAGGCCTCGATGCCGATGACTTCTTCGATCTCGGTGCGCGCACCCTCGGGATCGGCCTGCGGCAGATCCATCTTGTTGAGCACGGGCACGACCTCGACACCGAGGTCGATCGCGGTATAGCAGTTGGCCACCGTCTGGGCCTCGACACCCTGGGAGGCGTCGACCACCAGCAACGCGCCCTCGCACGCCGAGAGCGACCGGCTGACCTCGTAGGAGAAGTCGACGTGCCCCGGCGTATCGATGAGATTGAGGTGATACACCTGGCCATCGCGCGCCTCGTAGCGCAGCGACGCGGTTTGCGCCTTGATCGTGATGCCGCGCTCGCGTTCGATGTCCATCGAATCGAGCACTTGATGCTCCATTTCGCGATCCGACAGACCCCCGCAGCGGTGGATCAGACGATCGGCGAGCGTGGATTTGCCGTGATCGATATGGGCGATGATGGAAAAGTTGCGAATATGCTGCATAGAGGAAGATGAGTTGCGAGGCGCCAAACACGCAAAAGGGGCGCGCGATGCGCCCCTGCCCTGCCGGCCCGCACCGGATGGCACGAACCCGGCGGGGAGCGGGCGGGCGCTGCCCGCCCGCTCGTGCGGAACTGCCTATTCTACCGCGACGAAGGCAATGGCACCCATTGCGACAGCTCGCCGCGCCGCACCAGGATGGCGTGACTGCGGTTCTCGTCGAGATCGGCCACCAATTCGTTGAATTGTTCGACCCCGGTGATCTCGGTTTCGTCGAGCACCAGCAGGATATCGCCTTCGCGGATGCCGGCGCGGGCGGCGACACCTTCGGCGAGATCCACCCGAACGCCACCATCGACCCGCAGCTCGCGCCGCTCATCGGCCGACAGCTCGCTCACGGCCAGACCCACGGCGTTGACTTCGGGTTTGGCCGTCTCGGGCGGCTGGCCCGGCCGCACGAAGCGCGGCGAATCGCTCGGCATCTCGTCGACTTCGATCTCGATGGTGAGCGGCTTGCCGCGGCGCCACACCTCGAGCTCGGTTTCGGTACCCGGCCGCGTATTGCCCACCAGACGAGGCAGGTCGGAAACCCGCTCGACCTTCTGGCCGTTGAACGACAGGATCACATCGCCGGGCTGCACGCCCGCCTCGTCGGCCGGACCGTCGCGCTCGACGCCGTTGACCAGGGCACCCTCGGCCTGCGGCAAGCCGATGGCTTCGGCCACTGCCTCGTCGACCGGCCCGATCTGAACACCGATACGACCGCGGGTGACTTTGCCGTCTTCGCGCAGCTGCTCGACCACGTGCATGGCCTCATCGATGGGGATGGCCAGCGAAATGCCCATGAAGCCGCCACTGCGCGAAACGATCTGAGCGTTGATGCCCACCACCTCGCCTTGCAGATTGACCAGCGGCCCGCCTGAATTGCCGGGATTGACCGCCACGTCGGTCTGGATGAATGGCAGGTAGTCGCCGGTGTCGCGACCGATGGCACTGACGATCCCGGAGGTGACGGTGGCCTCGAAGCCGAACGGCGAGCCGAAGGCCAGTACCCATTCGCCCTTGCGCAGGGTGTTGGGATCACCGATGTCGAGGGTGTGCGCGCCGTCCGTGTCGACTTTGAGCAGCGCGACATCGGTGCGCTGATCGGAACCCACCACTTCGGCCTCGACCTCGCGACCATCCATCAGGGTGACCTGGATGCCGTCGGCACCATCGACCACATGATGGTTGGTGAGGATGAAGCCGTCTTCGGAAATGAAGAAGCCCGAACCGACCCCGCGCGGCACCACGCGCTCTTCGCCACCGGGGTCACGCGGCTGCGGCTGCGGCGACTCACGCCCGGGTGGCATGAAATCGGGGCCAAAGAACCAGCGGAACAGCTCGTAGGGGTCACCTCCCGGGCCGCCGGGGCCACCCGGGCCGCCGGGGATACCACCCCCGACCGGCACCGAGGCCGTGGTGCGAATATGCACCACGGCAGGGTCGACCCGTTCGACGATCTCGGTAAAGTCCGGCAGACCGGCGGGCTGCGATGCCAGGGCCGGGCCGCCAAGCAGCAGCGCCGTGCCGAGGCAGAGCCAGCGACCCATCGCGCCGCAATAGCGAGAAAACGTGGAATCACTCATGGACATCACTCCTGTGGGTAAATCGCATCTGCCGGACGGAACTCCGCCCGGTCGTGCAAATCACGGTCGTCGTGCCGTGCTGTCAGTGCTGCACGGCGTCGGCGACCGCCTTGACGGTGTGAGGTGGCACTTCGCCAAGCACCGTGAGCCAGTGCTCGCCAAGGGCACCGCGATAGATGCTGGTGGCACCGTAGCCTGCCAGGCTCGCCGTGCGCTCGTCGAGCTCGCCTGCCAGGGGTTCGATAAATACCGAGATGGCGGCAAGCCCGTCGGTGAGCACCATCTGGTGTACCTTGGCCCGCCCCTTGAGCTTGCGACGCATCTCGCTCACCGGTACGAAGCCGGCTGGCGCGTCGATTTGCCAGCCTGTGGCGGAAAGGTCGGCATTTTCGCCACCCTTCACATGTTGCCAGTTGCGCCAGTTGAATGACGACTCGAATGCCTCGGGCGCCACCGGCTCGCCGATGACCAGCTCGGAGAACACGGCCTGTTCGAGCACGTCGCCCTCGGCATCGAGCGTTTGCAACTTGAGGAGCAGCCCGGTGGCGTCGTCGACGCACAACTGATACCCCCAGCGCCAGTCGTCACGCGGCGTGACCCGCGCCTGCACGCAGGGACGGCCAGCCACGCGACCCAACTCGGGGCTGAGTTCGATGTCGTAGTACTCCCCCACAGCCAGGGGGTCACCTGTGATCCAGCCCGGAAAGTGATCGGTCTCGCGCACCTCGACCAATACCACCTCGTGCTCGGGCAGCAGGCTATAGACGATCTTGCCGACGCGCAGGAACTCGCGGTGTTGCGGCCCGTCGAGCACTTCGATGCGCTCGCGGCGCTCGCCATCCTGCAGGCGGTGCACAATCTCGGAAGCAATCAGGCTGGAGCCATGCTGATACATGAACGTGCCGGAATACTCGAGCTGACTCGCAGCCTGCTTGATCTTCTGGAGCAATGCCAAGCCTTCGGACGGCTCCTGCGCCGTGGCCGGCGCGGCCAACAGCAGACAGCAACAGAGCGCCGCGAGCCACTTCTGCAACCGGCACCAGCGCTGAGAGAGACGGACGATGAAACGGATCCGATCAGTCATGACCGGGCGTATAACTGACCTGGGTGGCGCCGCTCATGCCGGCCACATTTCGGTGCACGTCGTAGTAGTCGACCAGGACAGGATTGCTGCGCAGCTCGTTGACCGCGTAGATCTCGCTCGTGGCCGGCAATGACGCCTGAACGTTGCCCGCCCCGATGGGATCGATCAGTGGCTGAACCAGCCACGTGACGGCGACCACCAGCACGGCCAGCGACGCGCCCGGTACGGCATAGCGCTTGATGAAGCGCTGCATGGGGCGCGCCCGTGGCGCCAGCACCGTGGGTTCGGCTGCCAGTGCCGAACTCAGGCGTTGCTGAAACGCCGGATCGACAGGACGCGCCAGACCGTCGGAACGCATGATGTCGCCGACCCAGTGATAGGTGTCCCAAGTGCTCTGACCCTCGGGTGTCCAGAGCGACTCGGGGAGATCGGCCTCGCCATCGAGGAAGGCCGAAATGTGATCTTCCTGCGACTGGAGTTCTCGGTGAGGAGAACGACGCTCGGGAACTGCACTCATAACCTGACTCCTTGCCCAACCTGAGGGAAGCCGCGACCGTTCATGGGTCGCTTCCCGGACACAAACCTGCCGGCACCATCGCCCGAAAACACTACGCCTACCATCGCTGATTCTCCGAAGTGTCGAGCAACGGCCGCAATCGGCCGGCGATGGCTTCGCGCGCCCGAAAGATGCGCGAGCGTACGGTGCCTATGGGGCAACCCATGCTCTGGGCAATTTCTTCGTAGCTCAAACCCTCGATCTCCCGCAGCACAATGGCGGTGCGCAGCTCTTCGGGCAACGCATCGATGGCATCGTTGACCGTATTGGCGATCTCGCGACTGGCCAATGCCGCTTCAGGCGTGTTGTTATCGCTTAGGTTGGCGGTTTCGTCAAAAGTTTCACCGTCTTCGTTTTCGTAGGACGGTCCCCCTGAGGGTCGACGCTTGCCGGCCGCCAGATGGTTCTTGGCCGTATTGACGGCGATGCGGTAGAGCCACGTGTAAAAGGCGCTTTCACCTCGAAACCCAGGCAACGCCCGATAGGCCTTGATGAACGCCTCTTGCGCGACGTCTTCGACCTCGACCGGATCGCGAATGAGCCGGGAGAGCAGCCGGAAGATCTTGCGCTGGTACTTGATGACGAGCAGCTCAAAGGCGCGCTTGTCGCCATTTTGCACGCGCTGCACCAGGATGGCATCGGCTTCGCGTTCGCTCATGAGGAAGGCTCCGCCATGCCCTGCCGGGCGCTCCAGCGGGCGGCCACCAGCAGACGGCGCCAGAGTGTGGCCGGTACGCCGGAGCGCCACAAGGTAAGGTGCAGCCTGACCGGCGCCCGACCCGGATCGTCCCGCCGGCAGCAGCCCAGCCCAGCCACATGGATCCAGAGGTTGCCTGGCCCGATCGATACCTGCCTCGGACACAGATGTGCCGCTCCGCCCCGCTGACGCCAGGACCAGAGACCATCTGCCCGAACCCTCACCCGCACCCGCTCGCGCGACGGCCACGGGCGAACGCGCGTGGTGGCGACCACGGCGATCCCGCTACGTCTGCCGGCCGATCGTGCCGTCATCACACCCGCTTGACCAGCATGGATCCGTTGGTGCCGCCAAAACCGAAGGAATTCGACAGCGCATGCTGGATGGTCATCTCGCGAGCACTGTTGGCACAGTAGTCGAGATCACATTCGGGATCTTGCTCGAAGATGTTGATGGTGGGTGGCGACACCTGGTGATGCACGGCGAGCGTGGTGAACACGGCCTCGATGCCGCCGGCGGCCCCCAGCAAGTGCCCGGTCATGGACTTGGTGGAGTTGATCACCAGCCTTGGCGCGTGCTCGCCGAACGCCAGCTTGAGCGCTTCGGTTTCGTTCTTGTCGCCCAGCGGGGTGGACGTGCCGTGCGCGTTGACATACTGCACGTCGTCGGGGTTGAGGCCGGCATTGCGAATGGCGTTGAGCATGCCGCGGCGGGGACCATCGCGGTCGGGCGCCGTGATGTGAAAGGCATCGGCGCTCATGCCGTAGCCGGCGAATTCACCGTAGATCCTGGCGCCGCGGCGCTTGGCGTGTTCGTACTCTTCGAGTACCAGCACGCCGGCGCCTTCACCCAGCACGAAACCGTCGCGATCCTTGTCCCACGGCCGCGACGCCGTTTGCGGGTCGTCGTTGCGGGTGGAAAGCGCGCGGGCCGCGGCAAAACCGCCGATACCCAGGGGCGACACCGTGGATTCGGCGCCCCCGGCCACCATGACATCGGCATCGCCGTACTCGATGAGGCGAGCAGCGTCGCCGATGCAATGCAGACCGGTGGTGCAGGCCGACACGACCGAGTAGTTGGGGCCCTTCAGACCATAGATGATCGACAGGTGGCCCGAGATCATGTTGATCAGGGAGCTGGGCACAAAGAACGGCGAAATGCGTCGCGGGCCGCGATTGAGCAGTTCGGCGTGGGTTTCTTCGATGCGCGGCAAGCCACCGATGCCCGACCCCACGATCACACCGATGCGATCGGCATTGGCTTCGGTGACTTCGATACCGCTGTCTCGCCAGGCCTGCATGCCGGCAGCCAGCCCGTAATGGATGAAGGTATCCATGTTGCGGGCTTCTTTGGCCGGAATGTACGTGGCGATGTCAAAATCCTTGACTTCGCCGGCGATGTGGCAGCTGAAGGCGCTGGCATCGAACCGGGTGATGGACCCGATGCCCGAACGGCCATTGACGATGTTGTCCCAGGCCGTGGGAATGTCATTGCCTACCGGGGAGATGATCCCCAGACCGGTGATCACGACGCGTCGTTTCACGGTTGACTCCTGCTGTTCTTGTGCGGTCTGGCAAAAAGCAAGGGCGGCCGCTAGCCGCCCTGACGTCGTACGCTGGCGACCGGCAAGCTTGCCGTGCCGGCGCAATCTGCGATCCGGGCGACGGCTTACTTCTTGAGATGATTGTTGATGTAGTCGAGGACCAGCTGCACGGTGGTGAGCTTCTCGGCCTCTTCATCGGGGATTTCGGTCTCGAATTCGTCTTCGAGGGCCATGACGAGTTCGACCATGTCGAGCGAGTCGGCACCGAGGTCGTCAACAAAGGAGGATTCGTTCTTGACTTCGGCTTCGTTGACGCCGAGTTGTTCAGCGACGATTTTCTTGACGCGCTGTTCGATGCTTTCCATGCAAATCTCCAAAGGTCAAATCTTGCGAATTATAGCCAAGAGCCACACCATGCAGCCCCCGGACGGGAAAAACTTGGCACAGTACCTATTGCATGTACATGCCGCCGTTCACGTGCAGTTCGGCACCCGTGATGTAACCGGCCCGCGGTGAGGCCAGAAAGCTCACGGCTGCGGCGATGTCGTCGGGCGAGCCCAACCGACCCAGCGGGATCTGACCCACCAGAGCGGACGTTTGCTCGTCGCTCAACGCACGCGTCATGTCGGTATCGATGAAGCCGGGCGCCACGCAGTTGACAGTCACGTTGCGACTGCCGAGTTCACGTGCCAGCGCCCGCGACATGCCAGCCACACCGGCCTTGGCCGCGGCATAGTTGGCCTGACCGGCGTTGCCGCTGGCGCCCACCACCGATGTGATGTTGATGATGCGCCCCCAGCGCGCCTTCATCATGCCCTTGAGCACGGCGCGCGAGAGCCGGAATACGGCGGCCAGGTTGGTGTCGATGACCGCAGACCACTCGTCGTCTTTCATGCGCATGGCGAGGTTGTCGCGCGTGATGCCGGCATTGTTGACCAGAATATGAGGGCCGCCGGCGCCTTTGGCGATGTCGGCCAGTACCGCTTCGACCGCTTCGGCGTCGGTGACATTGAGCACCACGCCCTGCCCATTGTAGTCGGCCAGCGCCGTCTGGATGGCCTGCGCGCCGGCTTCCGAGGTGGCCGTGCCGATCACACTGGCGCCCTGACGGGCGAGCTCGAGCGCGATGGCCTGACCAATGCCGCGGGTGGCGCCGGTGACCAGCGCCGTCTTTCCTTGCAATTCCATGGCTTGTTCCTCCAGATCAACCGGCCTGACGCGTGGCCTCGAGCGCGGCCTCG
Source organism: Verticiella sp. (assembly GCA_041690575.1). Classification (GTDB taxonomy): domain Bacteria; phylum Pseudomonadota; class Gammaproteobacteria; order Burkholderiales; family Burkholderiaceae_B; genus Verticiella. The sequence goes on along the minus strand of JAWLHC010000007.1, from coordinate 179,680 downwards.
AGCGAGGCCGGATCGGTAATGGCGAGAGCGGTGAGCGATTTGTCGATGCGCTTGACCAGGCCGGCCAGCACCTTGCCCGGGCCGCACTCCACGATATGAGTGACGCCGTCGGTCTTCATGGCTTCGATGGTTTCGACCCAACGCACCGGATGCCAGGCCTGGCGGACCAGGGCGTCGCGAATCGCATCGGGCTCGTCTTGCCGCGCCACATCGACGTTATTGAGGACCGGCACGCGCGGAGGCTGCACCTCCACCGCTGCCAGCGCTTCGGCCAGGCGTGCCGCCGCCGGCTCGAGCAGGCTGGAGTGAAACGGTGCCGACACCGGCAGTGGCATTGCCCGTTTGGCCCCGGCTGCCTTGGCGGCTTCGCAGGCACGTGCCACTGCCGCCTTGTGCCCGGCGATGACCACCTGGGCGGGCGCGTTGAAATTGACGGCTTCGACCACTTCACCCTGCGCTGCCTCGGCACAGACGCGGCGCACCGCGTCGTCGTCGAGGCCCAGCACGGCCGCCATGCCGCCTTCACCCACCGGCACGGCCGACTGCATGGCATCGGCGCGCAAGCGCACCAGTCGGACGCCGTCTTCGAGGGTGAGACTGCCTGCCGCCACCAGGGCGGTGTACTCGCCCAGGCTGTGGCCCGCCATCAGATCGGGCACTCGGCCGCCGGCTGCGAGCCAGGCGGCATAAACCGCGGCGCCGGCCGTGAGCATGACGGGCTGGGTGTTGGTGGTGAGATTGAGCGCCTCGGCGGGACCCTGGGCGATGAGCTCGGCGATGTCTTGGTCGAGCGCCGCACCGGCACGTTGGAGCACATCGGCAACGGCAGGGTTGCCCGCGAAACCATCGAGCATGCCAGCCGACTGCGATCCCTGGCCGGGAAATACGAATGCGATCTTCATGGGCACTGGGAGGAGTTGAGGGCGCCGCCGCGACGAATCGACGAGCCGGCGCGGAAGGATGAAAGGAGAATCACAGGCGAGCGAGCACACTGCCCCAGGTAAAGCCGCCACCGACGCCCTGCATGAGCACATGCTGGCCGGCCTGCAGCCTGCCATCGCGACGGGCCGTATCGAGCGCCAGCGGCACGCTGGCAGCCGACGTATTGGCGTGCTGATCCACGGTAATGACCACGCGGTCGGTCGACAGCCCCAGCTTGCGTGCGAGCGCATTGAGAATGCGCACGTTGGCCTGATGCGGCACCATCCAGTCGATGTCGGTGAGCGTCATGCCCGCCGCCTCGCAGGCTTCGTGCGCCGAACGTGCGAGCACCCCTACCGCCATCTTGAACACGGCCTGGCCGTCCATGCGCAGGAAGGGGTCGCCCACGACGCTGCCATAAGCCACATTGCCGGCGGCACACAGGATGGGCATTTGCGATCCATCGGCATGGAGATTGGCGGCCAGGATGCCGGGGCGATCGCTGGCTTCGAGCACCACGGCGCCCGCGCCATCGCCAAACAGCACACAGGTGGCGCGATCGGACCAGTCGAGGATTCGGGAGAACACTTCGGCGCCGATCACCAGTGCCCGACGGGCACGACCCGCCTGGATCAAGGCATCTGCCGTGGTGAGTGCGTAGACAAAACCGCTGCACACGGCCTGCACGTCGAATGCGGCGCCACCCGGCGCTTGCAGATTGGCCTGCACCAGACAGGCCGTGCTGGGGAAGAGGAAATCCGGCGTGGAGGTGGCGACGATGATGAGATCGATATCCTGCGCCTGCAGCCCGGCATCCTGCAGCGCAGCGCGCGCCGCGGCCGTGGCCAGTGTGCTGGTGGTCGTGCCTCGATCGGCCAGGTGACGCTGGCGGATACCGGTACGATCGACGATCCACTGATCGGAGGTTTCGATGCCGCGTTGCGCCAGTTCGGCGGCGAGCTCGTCGTTGCTCACCTTGCGCTCGGGCAGATAGCTGCCGGTACCGGTGATGACCGAGCCAGTCATGATGCACGCACCTCCTGAGGGGCGGGAGAAGAATCGGGCGCAAGCTGACGCAAGGTGTCTGCCGTGCGCTGTTGCAAACCGCCTGCCACGGCGTCGTAGGCGCGCTGAATGGCCCAGCCGAACGCATAGACATCCGCCGAACCATGACTTTTGAACACCACGCCTCGCAAGCCCAGCAACGCCGCTCCATTGTAGCGACGCGAGTCGAATTCTTCGCGCAAACGCCGCAGCACCGGCATGGCAGCCAGGCCCGACAGACGGGAGAGGACGTCGCGCTGGAACTCCTGGCGGATCATGCCGCCGATCAACCGCGCCAGGCCCTCGGTAGACTTGAGCACCACATTGCCGACAAAACCATCGCAAACCACGACATCGACCGATCCGAGGAAAATCTCGTTGCCTTCGACGTTGCCGTGAAAATTGAGATTGCTTGCCCGCAGCAACTCGGCGGCTTCCTTGACCACCTCATTACCCTTGATCACCTCTTCGCCCACGTTGAGCAGGCCGACGCGAGGCTGCTCCCGGCCTTCAAGGGCGGCCACCAGGGCACTGCCCATGATGGCGAACTGCAAGAGATGCTCGGCGGTGCAATCGACGTTGGCACCAAGGTCGAGCATGGTGGTGGTCCCACCCTGCCCGTTGGGCAGCGCCGCCGTCAGCGCCGGCCGATCGATACCCGGCAGCATCTTGAGCACATAGCGCGAGATGGCCATCCAGGCGCCGGTATTGCCCGCAGACAGGCAGACATCAGCCTGCCCCTCTTTGACCAGAGTGGCCGCCACCCGCATCGACGAATCTTTCTTGCGCCGCAACGCCACCTCGACCGGGTCGTCCATGCTCACGACCTCGGAGGCCGGCACAATCTGCATTCGCTCGCGCAGGGACGCATCGACACCCTGCAGTTGCGCACCGATGGCATCGGCATGGCCAACAAGCAGAAAACTGGCATTGGGCTGTCGACGACAGAAGGCAACAGCAGCCGGCACCGTCACGGGCAGACCGTGGTCGCCGCCCATGCAGTCGATCGCGATTCGAACCATTCGAGGGGAAATCCCGACGACAGGGGTCAGTCGTCGTTCTTGGTCTTGAGCACCTTGCGGCCACGATAGTAGCCGTTGGGCGAAATGTGGTGGCGCAGATGCAACTCACCCGTGGTGGGCTCGATGGCCGTGGACGGGTTGGTGAGGAAATCGTGCGAGCGATGCATGCCGCGCTTGGACGGCGATTTCTTGTTTTGCTGGACAGCCATGACAACTCCTGGAAACGGCGCGCATTGTAAGCGATCTGCGCCAGTTGGAAAAATGACCCGCGACAGCGCGGGCGTTCGACTTGAACTCGCTGCCGCAAAGCGGCGAGTCGGAATGATGTGACGGGCCAGAGGCCCGGCGTCAGGATCGAGGACCTGACCTCCCCGGCTTGCCTTGCCGCTTGCCGGTGCCCTGCTCCGTGGTGTCGGCCTCGGCGTCTGTCTTGCGCAACTCGGCCAGCGCGGCAAACGGATGACGCCGCCCGGTGTCGGGCATGTCTTCGCCAGCCGATTGTGGCAAGGGCTCGGGACAGACTTCGTGATGCGCGATGTAGGGCAAGGACAGGATCAGTTCGTCTTCGATTTGAGCCAGAAGATCGAGCCGACCGCGACACACGATGCGATCGACGGGCGTGGCATCGTCGTCGGCCGAAACCGACTGACCGGCGCCAGCATCCGCGGCATCGTCGGGGTCGTCGAGTTCGGCTTCGGTTGCCACCAGATCCAGCACCACACTCGACTGCAGCGGCTGCTCGAACACCTGCAGGCAACGCTGGCACACCAACCGTATGGAGGCCGACACCTGCAGATGGAGCTGCTGCCGACCGAGCGGGCTCTGAACACCTTGCGCAGCCCACTGCACCTGGCTCGGCTGATGCTCCGGCAAACCGTCGAGCAAGCGAGCCAGCATGCTTATCGCGAACTCACCCTGATTGGCCCGCTCGAGGCGAACCGCCTCGAGGGCGTCGTACTGCCGCAAAGCACCCGGATTGCCGGCACCGATATCCACTGCGCTGTCACTCACGGGTTTCTCGCCATCACCTTGTGCCACACGTTTCTCCCTGCGGGCAGAGCATTGGCAAAAGCGTAAAATACTAACCCGAACCAAAGCTTGCGTCAATGACAAAGGGAGGTACGCATGGCCACCATCCGCCCACCACTGATTCTGGCGTCTACCTCACCCTACCGGCGCATGCTGCTCGAGCGCCTGCACCTGCCATTCGAGTGCGTGGCCCCCGGGGTCGACGAAGCCGCCATGCCCGACGAAGCGCCGCTCGATCTGGCGTTGCGGCTTGCTCGAGCCAAGGCCGAAGCGGTGGCACACCGCCACCCCGATGCCGTGGTGATTGGCTCCGACCAGGTGGCCCTGTGTGGCGACACAGTACTGGGCAAACCCGGCGATGCCGAGCGAGCCGCTCGCCAGCTGCGCCTGATGTCGGGGCAAACCGTGGTTTTTCATTCGGCCGTCGCGGTCCTGCACCACGGGCAGGCCACGGTCTGGAGCGTCCCCACCCATTGCCACTTGCGTGAGCTCGATGACGCCGCCATCACACGCTACCTGCAGCTCGAGCGCCCTTTCGACACCGCCGGCAGCGCCAAGGTCGAAGGCTTGGGCATCACCCTCATGGAATCCATCGAAAGCGTCGACCCCACAGCTTTGATCGGCCTGCCCTTGATCAGCCTCACCACCCAATTGCGCCAGGCCGGCATCGATCCACTGAGCACCGGGCCGGGGGCAGCATGACCGGCACCCTGCACCTGCTACCGGTCGGTCTCGGCGACGCCGACCCCAGTCTGTGGCTGACCCCGGCAGCCCGCACGCAAGCGGCCGGTCTCGATTGCTATATCGTGGAGAATGCGAAGACGGCCCGTGCCTGGCTCAAGCAGATCGGGACACAACACGCCCTGCCCGACATCACGATGCATGTCCTCGACCGCAAGACCGATGACGCCACGATGGCCCGCTGGCTTGAGCCCCTGACGACCGGTGCCGACATCGGCTTGATGTCGGAAGCCGGCTGCCCGGCCGTGGCAGACCCGGGCGCACGCGTGGTGGCTCAGGCGCACCGGCTGGGCCTTTCGGTACGCCCCTGGACCGGCCCCTCGTCGCTGCTGCTCGGCCTGATGGCCAGCGGCCTGGACGGCCAGCGCTTCGTGTTTCATGGCTACGCACCGATCAAGCCCGCCGAGCGTGCCGCCCGCTTGCGCCAATGGGAGCAACAATCGACTCGCGAACACCAGACCCAGCTGTTGATCGAAACACCCTACCGAAACGACGCCATGTGGCAGACCCTGGTTGACACCCTGCGCGGCGACACCCGGCTGTGCGTGGCCCGCAGCCTCACCACGGCGCAAGAATGGGTGTGCACCCGCACGGTGGCGCAATGGCGGCAATCTGCCGCCCCAGAACTCGATCGACACCCCACGGTCTTTCTGTTTCAGGCCGCCTGAACACCCCAAGATCCCGACATGCCCGCAGCCCCTCACAACATTCGTCATGACCACTGAAAACTACTCTCTGATCGTCTTCGACTGGGACGGCACCCTGATGGACTCCACACCCGCCATCATCGCCGCCATCCAGGGGGCCTGCCGCGATCTCGGCCTGCCCGTACCGCCCGACGAGGCAGCAGGCTGGGTGATCGGCCTGGGGCTGGCCGACGCCATGCGCGCCGTCGTGCCCGAGCTCGACCCCTCGCAATGGGCGAGCTTCTCGGAGCGCTACCGCTTTCACTATTACACGCGCGACCCGGAGCTGCGCCTGTTCCCCGGCGTGGAGGAGATGCTGCATCGCCTCAGCCTGGCGGGCGCCCAACTGGCCGTGGCCACCGGCAAGAGCCGCCAGGGGCTGGATCGCTCGCTGCAGTCCACCGGCCTGGCCTCGGCCTTTGCCGCCACCCGCTGCGCGGACGAGACCTTCTCGAAGCCGAACCCCGCCATGCTGCACGAGCTGATGGACGAATTGCTGGCCGAACCGCTCGACACGGTGATGATTGGCGATACCTCACACGACCTGAACATGGCGCGCAACGCCGGCGTGCATGGCGTGGGGGTAAGCTACGGCGCGCACCCACTCGAAGAACTGCAGGGCGCCGAACCCAGAATCATTGTGCACAGCGTGCCCGAACTGACCCAGTGGCTGCACGAGCGTTCACTTACCCGCTCATGACCCTGCGCCGCACGCCAGCCTGCCACGGATCAACCTGACAAGGTGCCCGGCTGACGCCGCGGTTCGCCCAGAGCCTGCAGCAATTGTTCGCAGGCCTGGGGCAAGGGCGCCGACAATACCAGCGGCCGCGCCTCGAGCGGATGTTCGAACTCGAGCACGCCGGCGTGCAGAAACATGCGCCGGAACCCCCACTGCCGAACCAGTTGCGCACGCGCGGCATCCGACCCGTATTTGTCGTCACCCGCAATGGGATGGCCGGCGTGCGCCAGATGCACGCGAATCTGGTGGGTGCGACCGGTGCGCAACTCGGCCTCGACCAGACTGAAGGCCGGCCATTGCCGCAGCAATGAGACCACGGTATGGGCCGACTGACCCTCCGGGTCGACTTTCACCCGGCGCTCGCCACTGCGCGTGATCCATTTGCGCAGAGGATCACGCAGGTGCTGCCGGTCGTTTTGCCACGCCCCTTCGACCAATGCCAGGTAGCGCTTGCGCGCCCTGCCCTCGCGCAACGCCGCATGCAGCGCCAGCAGGGCGCTGCGACGCTTGGCCAGCATCAACAGGCCCGAGGTGTCGCGATCGAGCCGATGCACGAGTTCGAGAAAGCGGCCCGCTGGACGCGCCGCCCGCAGCTGCTCGATGACACCAAAGCTCACGCCGCTGCCACCATGCACGGCCACACCCGCGGGTTTGTCGATCACCAGCAGAACGTCGTCTTCGAACACCACCGGAAACTGGCCCGGCGGTACGGGCGCCTGGCTGACGGCAGCCTCGCGCCAGGGCGGCACGCGGATGACATCGCCCTCGACCAGGCGATGATCGACCGCCACTCGCCCCTTGTTGACGCGCACCTCACCCCCGCGTATGGCCTTGTAGAGGTGGCTTTTGGGGATGCCCTTGCACTCACGCATGAGGAAGTTGTCGAGTCGCTGACCGGCATGATCGGGGCCGACTTCGACCCAGCGGACCTCGGGACGGGGGGATGGCAGAGACATCGGGTTTTGCACCATGCACAAAGCGGCATATAATCGTTGAGCCTGATACCGGATCAGGTGGGCGTATGGTTTGCCCGGCGTCGAGACGCGCCACGTTGGTGCCCCCCGAAGAATAACAATCCTCCGGGCGGCCCGGCAGCGTTTCCGTCGGTTGGCAGCCGTTCGCGGGCATCCGAATTGTACTCGCCCGTTCCACCCGATCCCTACGGCCCGTCGTGGCGCCGCACGCCCGGTTCAACTCCCAAAAACGAGTCGTTCCCGGCCGCGCGTAGTCGCCGACACCAGCATCACACCGCAAGCCATCCGATTCGCACCAGGATGCGCGGCCCGAACGTCGCCTTGCCACGTTCCCTGCGCATCCGCTGGCCCAGTTGTTCCCGACATGTCCCTGCTTCCCAGCCGTACCCAGCCTCGAGTCTCGCGCCCAGCCGCGCGGTCGCGGCCGTTCGTGCCCTGGCCGGCAGGGAGCCACCGGTTCGCCCGCGTCACGGAACACATCTGTCCCATCCTTGCACGCGCCTGTGCGCGCGTCGTGCCTGTCTGATGGCACCGTCTCCGCTCTGCGGAGGCTGGTGTCCTGCTGCCTGTCTGCATGCCTGACGGACCGCTGGCGGTGCGCCGATCTTCGGCGCGCCAACCCTACGGAGATAGTCGTCCATGAAGCGCATGCTGTTCAATGCAACGCACCAGGAAGAACTGCGCGTTGCCATCGTCGATGGCCAAAAACTCATCGACCTCGACATCGAGACCGCCGGACGCGAACAGCGCAAAGGCAACATTTACAAGGGTGTCATCACCCGCATCGAACCCAGCCTCGAGGCCTGCTTCGTCAACTACGGTGAAGAGCGCCACGGCTTCCTGCCCTTCAAGGAAGTGGCCCGCAGCTATTTCAAGGAAGGCGTCGACGTCCGTTCGGCCCGCATCCAGGATGTGTTGCGCGAAGGCCAGGAGCTGATCGTTCAGGTCGAAAAGGAAGAGCGGGGCAACAAGGGGGCGGCGCTCACCACCTTCGTGTCGCTGGCTGGCCGGTATCTCGTACTGATGCCCAACAATCCGCGAGGCGGTGGCGTGTCACGCCGCATCGAGGGCGAAGACCGCCAGGAGCTGCGCGAGGCCATGGAGCAGCTCGACACGCCTGCCGGCATGAGCCTCATTGCCCGCACGGCCGGCATCGGTCGCAGCGTGGAAGAACTGCAATGGGATCTGGCCTATCTGCTGCAACTCTGGCGCGCAGTCGACACCGCTGCCCAGGAGAACAAGGCCCCCATCCTCATCTATCTCGAATCGAGCCTGGTGATCCGGGCCATTCGCGACTACTTCTCGCCCGACATCGGCGAGATTCTCATCGATACCGACGAGATCGCCGAGCAGGCCACCGCTTTCATGAGCGTGGTCATGCCCGACAACGTGCAGCGGGTCAAGCGCTATCGCGATGACGTTCCGCTGTTTTCGCGCTTCCAGATCGAGCATCAGATCGAAACGGCATATGCCCGCACGGTACCCCTGCCCTCGGGTGGCGCCATCGTGATCGATCACACCGAAGCGCTGGTGGCCATCGATGTCAACTCGGCACGGTCCACACGCGGCAGCGACATCGAAGAAACCGCCCTGCGCACCAATCTCGAAGCCGCCGAAGAAGTGGGGCGCCAGCTGCGCCTGCGCGATCTCGGCGGTCTGATCGTGATCGATTTCATCGACATGGAAGACAACCGCAACCAGCGTTCGGTCGAACAGGCCCTGCGCGATTCGTTGCGGCTCGATCGAGCCCGAGTGCAAATGGGCAAGATCTCGCGTTTCGGGCTGATGGAGCTCTCGCGCCAGCGCTTGCGTCCGGCGCTCAGCGAAGGCTCGCACACGACCTGCCCGCGCTGTACCGGTACCGGTGTGATCCGCGACACCGAGTCCAGCGCGCTGCATGTCCTGCGACTGCTGCAGGAAGAAGCCATGAAGGACAACACGGCGGCCATTCACGCCCAGGTTCCCGTCGAAGTGGCCACCTTCCTGCTCAACGAGAAGCGCACCGACATCGCCAAGCTCGAAGCCCGACTCAAGGTCAATGTGGTGCTGATTCCCAACAAGAATCTCGAAACCCCGCACCACCATCTGGAGCGCCTGCGCCACGACGACCCGCGCCTCGAAGAAATCAAGGCCAGCTTCGAACTGGTCGAGACGCCCAGCAGCGTCATGGACTGGGTACCGCCGGGCACCGATGCCAAGCCCAAGCCCGAAGCGCTGGTCAAGGGCATTACGCCGGCACAGCCCGCGCCTGGCGCCACGCCACGGGTCGAACCCGCGCCCCCGGCTGCCGCCGCCCCAACACGCCCCGTCGGCACGCCGCCCACGGCGCCACTGGGTACGGCCCTGGGTGGCCTCTGGCAAAAGTTCAGCACCTGGCTGGGTCTCGACACCCGATCCGACACGCCACCTGCCACGCCCGCACCGGCCCCGGCGCCTTCCAGCCGCGACCGCAGCGAGCGCGAATCCCAGCGTCGGCGTGACCGTCAACGCCGTGGCCGTCGCTCCGACGACACACGCCCGGCAGCCGACGACACCCCCCCTCGGCAGGCACGCACGCCCCGCGACGAGCGCGACGAGACCGATGCCGGCAACGATGCCACTCGCCCGAACGACGATGCCGGTCCGCGCTCGCGCAACCGGCGGGGCCGCCGTGGCGGACGCCGCGACGACACCTCGCGCCAGGCAACGGCCGACACCGATACCGTGCGCCGCGACCCTGAAGCGGGCGACGGCGACACCGACGCCGCACAAGCATCGTCCGGACGCCAACGACGCCGCTCCCGCGGTGGGGATCGCTCGCGCCGCGACGCCAACGGCACCACAGACGCCAACGCCGGCAACGGCCAGCCGTCAGCCGAGGCCCGCGAAACCGAGCCATCTCGCGACACCACGCCCGCGCAAGGCATGAATGATCGTGAAGCCGACACTCGCCCCCCGTCCGAAGCACGGGCTCAGGCCGCTGCACCTGCCGCGGCCACTGCCACGACCGACCCGGCCGCGCCGTCAGCCGCAGCCGAGAGCCAAAGTGAAGCCGACACACGCCAGCGTTCCCTGCAAGCCATGGACTTGCCCGACCTCGAGCTCGAGCGCCAGGAGGATCGCAGCGTGACCGAGGTCGACCAGGCCGACTCTGCCGACTCGTCGATGGGCGATGCGACCGACCCGGGCGATAACGCCGAGAACGCCGATCGCGAACGCTCACGCCGCCGCCGTCGTCGTGGTCGCCGCGGTCGCCGCAGCAGTGAAGGCAGCACCGGCGAGTCCGACAACGACAGCAACGAGCTCGGTGCCGATGATGCTGCGGACCATCGCGCGACAGACGGGCAGGACAGCGCAGAACCGTCTGCGGCCGAAGCGCCCACCGAACCCGCACGGCCTGCCGTGGCGGTCGCCGCTGCGACAACCGAAGCGGAAACGGCCGCAGAAGCGGTAACGCCCGCGCCATCGCGTACGGCGGTTGCCGACGACACCAGCAAAGTCGCGACTCCGGACGTCGACACGACCACCGCTGGCGACCCACCGGCAACCGAAGCAGCGATCCCGGACGCCGACGCCGTGACTGCCGTCGAACCGACAACTCCCCGTCCGGCACCGGCCGCGCCGGACACACCCGAGGCTCCGGAGGGTCCGTCCGACACCTCGCGCGAAACGTCAACCGACGCCACGACCGAAGCGTCAACCGACCCGACGCCCGAGCCAACGGCAGAGCCAACTCGCAAGCCCGAGGCGCAAGAGGCAGCACCCGCTGCCCCACGTGCCCAGGCATCGGAGGGCTCACTGCACGAGGTGATCGCCGACGCCGGTCTGCAATGGGTGCAAACCGATCCGGCACGCCACGCCGACGTTCAGGCCCAGATCGCCGACTCGCCTCGGGCAGCGGCACCGGGCCGAGAGCGCAAGCCGCTGCCACCGGTTTCCCAGGAACCTTTGCAACAGGTCGAAACGCGCCATTGACGGGCGCCGCGGGTCTGGGCACATTGAACGCCCGGCCCGCTTCGCCCGCCTGCGGCCAAACCCACCCTTCTCGAGGATGATTCAGTGAGCTGGCTCGACAAACTGCTCCCGCCCCGGATCAAGCAATCCGAAGCCCAGAACGCGCGCCGTGTACCGGAAGGCCTCTGGACCAAATGCCCCTCGTGCGAAGCTGTCCTGTATCAGGACGATCTCAAGTCCAACCTGATGGTCTGCCCCAAGTGCGACCATCATCATCGGCTGTGCGCTCGTGAGCGCCTCGATGCCCTGCTGGATCGCGACGGACGCGTCGAGATCGGCGCCGACATCTCACCGGTCGACAGCCTGAAGTTTCGTGACACCAAGCGCTATCCCGATCGCCTCAAGGAGGCGGTGGCCCACACCGGCGAATCCGAAGCCCTGGTCGTGATGAGTGGAGCGATTCACGCGCAACCCGTGGTTGCCGCAGCCTTCGAGTTCCAGTTCATGGGCGGATCAATGGGTTCGGTGGTAGGTGAACGATTCGCTCAGGGCGTCAAGGCGGCCATTGCCAATCGGGCGCCCTTCATCTGCATTGCTGCCTCCGGTGGTGCGCGCATGCAGGAAAGCCTGCTGTCGCTCATGCAGATGGCCAAGACCAATGCCATGCTCACCCGATTGTCGGCCGAGCAACTGCCATTCATCAGCGTGCTCACCGACCCCACCATGGGCGGCGTTTCGGCCAGTTTTGCCTTCATGGGCGACGTCGTGATCGCCGAACCCAAGGCACTGGTGGGCTTTGCCGGGCCGCGCGTGATCGAGCAGACCGTGCGCGAAAAGCTGCCGGAAGGCTTTCAGCGCGCCGAGTTCTTGCTCGACAAGGGTGCCATCGACATGATCGTGGATCGTCGCAAGATGCGCGACGAGCTGGCTCAGCTGCTGGCGCTGTTGCGCCACCAGCCGAGCGAAGCCCTCAGCCAGTAACCGCCACCTCGCGGTTAGGCCGCTGGGCTGGCCGCCTTGCGGCCGGCACTGGCGGCGTCGAGCGCCGCACGAATCTGCGCCAACCAGGCGCCCGCCGCGCGGGCCACCGAATCGGGAGGCTCTACACCCGATTCGGCGGCGGCTGCGGTAATTTCCTGGACCAGCCGCGAGCCGATCACCACCGCATCCGCGACCTCCGCCACCGCGCACGCGCTGCGGGCATCCCGGATGCCAAACCCCACACCGACCGGCACGGCCACGTGGTTGCGGATAGCCGCCACCTTGCGAGCCACTTCGTCGGTATCGAGATTGCCGGCGCCGGTGACGCCTTTGAGCGACACGTAATACACATAACCCCGCGCCAGGGCACCCACGGTGGCCATGCGCTCGGGCGACGTGGTGGGGGCCAACAGGAAGATGGGGTCCATGCCGTGATCGGCCAGCTGCCGGCTGAAGTCTTCCGCCGCCTCCGGCGGGTAATCCACCACCAGAACGCCATCCACACCGGCGACCTCGGCCGCCTCGGCAAAGGCAGACACCCCCATGCGCTCGATGGGGTTGGCATAACCCATCAGCACGATAGGCGTCGTGGTGTCGGTTTGCCGAAACTCGGCGGCCATGGCCAGCACCTGGCGCAGCCCCACTCGATGCGCCAGAGCCCGTTCGGCGGCTTGCTGGATCACGGGGCCATCGGCCATGGGGTCGGAAAACGGCACGCCAAGCTCGATGACATCGGCCCCCGCCGTAACCAGCGCATGCATGATGGCCACCGTGGCACCCGGTGCCGGATCGCCGGCCATGATGTAGGGGATCAGTGCCGTGCGACCCTGTTCAAGACAGCCTTGCAGGCTTTGCTGCAGGCGCACGGAGGCGCCGGTCGCGGCCGGGCCGGAAAGAGACGATGGGTTCACAGTTCGATTCCTCCGCGTTCAGCCACGGTATGCATATCCTTGTCGCCGCGTCCGGACAGGTTGACCAGGAGGATCTGGTCGGAACGCAGGGTGGGCGCCAACTGGGTGGCGTAGGCAATGGCGTGCGCCGACTCCAGCGCAGGAATGATGCCTTCGATGCGGCAGCATTCGTGAAACGCCTGCAGGGCCTGCTCGTCGGTGACCGAGACATAGCGCGCGCGCCCGCTGTCTTTGAGCCAGGCATGTTCGGGCCCCACCCCCGGATAATCGAGGCCGGCCGAGACCGAATGCGTCTCGGTAATCTGGCCCTGGTCGTCTTGCAGCAGGTAGGTGCGGTTGCCATGCAAGACGCCGGGCGTGCCCCCCGTGAGCGAAGCGGCGTGCCGGCCCGTGTCGATGCCGTCACCAGCCGCCTCGACGCCGATCAACTGGACGTCTTCGTACGGAATATACGGATGGAAAATGCCGATGGCATTGGAGCCCCCGCCCACACAGGCAATCACGGCATCGGGCTGGCGGCCGGTTTCCGCCGGCATCTGCTCGAGGCACTCGTTGCCGATCACGGTTTGAAAATCGCGCACCATCATCGGATAGGGATGCGGACCCGCCACCGTGCCGATGATGTAGAAGGTGTTCTCCACATGGGTAACCCAATCACGCATGGCTTCGTTGAGAGCGTCCTTGAGGGTGCGCGAACCAGACTCCACCGGCACCACGCGGGCCCCCAGCAACTTCATGCGATACACGTTGGCCGCCTGGCGCCGGACGTCTTCGCTGCCCATGAACACCACACACTCCATGCCATAGCGCGCCGCCACGGTGGCAGTGGCCACACCATGCTGGCCGGCGCCGGTTTCGGCAATGACGCGCGGCTTGCCCATGCGCCGGGCCAACAGGGCCTGGCCAATACAATTGTTGACCTTGTGAGCGCCCGTGTGATTGAGGTCTTCGCGCTTGAACCAGATCTGGGCACCACCCAGTTGTTCGGACCACCGGCGCGCGTGATACACCGGACTCGGCCGGCCCACGAAATGCTTGAGTTCGTATTCGAACTCGGCCAGAAACTCGGGGTCGTTGCGATAGTGCTCGTAGGCCTGACGCAGCTCTTCGAGCGCATGAACCAGGGTTTCGGATACAAAGCTGCCACCAAACTGGCCGAAATAGCCGGTGGCATCGGGAAGATCATAGGGTTTCATGGTGACTCCGCGCGGCGTCTGCACGCCGCACCTCTTGAATGAATTGCTGCAATTTGCGAGGGCATTTGACGCCCGGCGAGAGCTCGACGCCACTGCTGACATCGAGCGCGTAGGGGGCAACCTCAGCAACGGCCTGTGAGACCCTTGCGGCATGCAACCCACCAGACAAAACGACCGGACGCACGTTTGCGCTGTGGGCGAGAGGTGTGAGAGAGGACCAATCGAAACTCCTGCCACTGCCGCCATAGCCTTGCGAATGACTGTCGAACAGCCAGCCGGCAGCCTGGGGGTGGCGCTGACAGGATTCTAGCAAAGCCTCGGGGGTTTCGAGGCCGGGGGCGCCAACCCGGAAGGCCCGCAGGTACGGCAAACCCCACTGCCGACACTGTTCGGCGGTTTCATCGCCATGAAACTGCAGCATGTCGGGCCGCACGACGCGGACAATCTCCTCCAGCTCGGCCTGCCCGGCATTGACGGTGAGCGCCACCACGGTGACGAAGGGCGGCACGGCGGCGCGCAGCCGGGCGGCCTGCTCCAGGGTGAGGCATCGCCGGCTGGGCGGGTAAAACACCAGACCGACAGCGTCCACCCCCAGGGCAACAGCCGCAGTCAGATCGTCTTCGCGGGTAAAGCCGCAAACCTTGATTCGTGTTCGTGCATTCACCGCTCTCGCCCCCAAAACCGGCGCCTGTTGCAGGCCACCGGCAAAACTAGAGATTTTCGCGGATTTCGCGGCTGGCGTCCAAGAGCGGCAAGGCCACCCCGGGATAGTCGACGCCCGCGAGATAGAGGCCGTCCGGGGCGAAGGTGGGCGCCCCCAGCCGACGGTCGCGGGCGTGAAGCAGTTCCGCCAGCCACTGTGGCGGGTGCCGCCCCATTCCTACGTAGACCAGCGCGCCCACGATGTTGCGCACCATATGATGAAGAAAGGCATTGGCGTGCAGCGTGAGGTCGACGAAACGTCCGTGTTCGGTCAGATCGAGACGATGCAGCGTGCGAATCGGCGTAGCTGCCTGACACTGCGACGAGCGAAAACTCGAGAAATCATGCGTGCCCACCAGAGCCCCGGCGGCCTCACGCATGGCCAGCGTGTCCAACGGACGAAAACACCAACCTGCCCTGCCCTGCCAAAGCGGAGATCGAACCGAATCCACCAGTAACCGATACACGTAATGTCTGCCGGTGGCCGAAAAACGGGCATGAAAATCATCGGCTACGGGCGACGCCCAACGCACCGCAATACTGCCCGGCAAATGAGCATTCAGCCCCCGCACCCAGGCACTGAGGGGCCGGGCCACCGGACTATCAAAGTGAACCACCTGCAGGGCGGCGTGCACGCCCGTGTCGGTGCGGCCGGCACACACCGTGGCCACGGGCGCTCCGACAAATCGCTGAAGGGCACCTTCGAGCTGATCTTGCACGGTATTGCCGTGGGGCTGCGTTTGCCAGCCGTTGAAGGGCCGGCCATCGTAACTCAGGCCCAGCGCCAGCCGCCCGCCCACGGGCCCGGCGAGTAAGGCGTTGGCAGCAGCGGGCGGACTCTGCCCTGCTCCCGTCATCGGTCGTCGGAACCCGATCGCCCGGAATCGCCCGGACTCGGTCGGGCGGGTTCGTCTGACGGCGGCGAGTCGAGGTCGAGGTCGAAATCGACCTCCAGGGGGCGAGGCGCAGCGGCTCCGGGCGCTTGAGGGTCGTCGTCTTCGATCTCGTCATCGACGGCCAGCGATTGACGCTTGCGACGGAACAACAAACCGATCACCAGCAAGGCGAAGAGGGTAAGCCCGGCAATGCCGACCCACGGCAGATCGCGCTCGGCCGGAGCCTCTGACGAGCCCGAACTGGCATCGGGGGGCGCCGCTGCACCAGCGGCTTGTGCTGCCTCTGCTGCCTCTGCTGCCTCTGCGGCTTCTGCGGCTTCTGCGGCTTCTGCGGCTTCTGACGTCTCGGACACATCGGATGAGTCGGCTGCGGCTTCAGGCTGAACCGCAGCGGCGTCGGACGATGGCGTGGCATGAATGTCGGTCTGTGCCGTCGGCTCGGCCGCAGGGACAGCACGGTCGGCGGTAGACGCCGATGCCTCGTCGGTTCGCGTAACCGAGGTGGATGGCGCGGCAGACTGTGCCTCCGAGTCTGTCGCGGTAGCACCCGTCTCGTCGGACAGAACCTCGGCGGTGGGTTCGGCTGCGGAACTCGCCGGTGGCGGTGTCAGGGCGGGCACTGCGTCGGTGGTCGACTCAGTGGCCGGAGTAATCTCGCCCGTGACGGCGCTTGGCGGGGCCGACGGCTCGGAAGGCGGAGACATCGCTGGCAAGTTGCTCGACGCGGATTCGCGCTCGGACTCGGACAACCGATCTTGCGGTCGGGCCGGCGGTGGCGAACGCAGCGCTGGCAGACTGCCGCCCTCGGGCAACCCTTGGGCAGATGAATCGGGCGTATCTTGTGGCGTGAGATTGTCGAGGCCGGCGGGGGCTCCGTCCGCACCGGCCGGGGTGTCCGACCTCGCCACCGACTCGCGTTCGACCGTCGATTCTGGCGCGCGCTCTGGCGCCACCTCGCCCGCACCCCCCGACTCGGACTCGGGGGTTGGCTCCGCTCGCGCGAGCTCTGGTTGCACCGAATCGGGTTCCGGCTCCAGGGGCACAGAGCCGGTCGATGTCGCCACCTCCGGGTCATCTTGCGATGTGGGGGGCGTTTCTGTTGGCTGGGTGCCCGGCGCGGCTCGCATCTCGAGGGCGTCAGGCGACTGGCGCGACGGTGCACTCACGTCTGATGAGGGGGACTCGAGCTCGTCTGGATCTTCTGCCGTTGGTGCATCATCCGCGCTCGACACGCTGCGCGTTGCTGGAACGTCGGGAGGCGCGGCCGTAGCGGCAGGCGGCGTGGTCGCCGGGGAGTCTGCCGCGTCTGCCGGTGTCATGTCACGCGTTTCCGACGTTGCCGACGTTGCCGACGTTGCCGACGTTGCCGAAACTGCCGACGCCTCTGCCGTTTCCCTCGCTTCCTCTGTCTCCCTCGCTTCCGCCGTTTCCGCCGCTTCTATCGCTTCTATCGCTTCTATCGTTTCCGTCGTTTCTGTCGCTTCCGTCGGCTCTGACGCCTCCACAGTCGCTGAAGTCGTTGCCGTCGCTGAAGGTTGTGCCGTCTCTGGCGAAACTGACGCCTCTTGCGCCTCGAGATCTGCGGTCGATCCCGACGACGCCGACGAAGCGGACTCCGCCACCTGGGGCACGGACGACGGGACGTCGGACACGGCCGATGGCGATTCAGCGATGACGGCGGTGGCCTCGGAGGCCTCGGAGGCTTCGGCCGGCGCTGCCGCCGACTCCTGCAGCTGCGCCAGCGCGTCGTTCTGCAACTCGAGCAGACGGCGCATGTCTTCTACCGTGCTCTCGAGTTCTCCCACACGGCTGCGGGCCGCTTCGAGCGCGCGCATCGTGGCCGCCCGTTCGTCGCGCAGCTGATCGATCTGAGCCTGGGCGTCGAGCGTGGCGGCCTGCGCCGTGCCGTTGCCTGGCAACAGGCTCGACAAACGCAAAGTGTCACGCTCGGGCTCCGGCAAAGGTGCCGGGGGCTCAACCGGACCTTCCTGGGTGGCCATCGGCGGCGGGATATCGTCGGGTGCCGCCACCACCACGGGTGCGTCGGCACGGCTCCTCGAGCGCAAGGCCCGAAAGGCGTCGAGATGACGCTGATACAACTGCCGCGCGGCGGCGGGGTCGATGGCGCGCAGGGTGGCCGCGTCGGGCACCTGAAGCGTGGCGCCGGCACGCACCAGGTTCATGTTGCTGCGAATGAAGGCTTCGGGATTGGCTTCGAACAAGCCGGCCAGCACCTGCAGCAGCGAGGCGTCGCCATAGCCAGGCTGACGCCGGAGGCGAGCTGCGATCTCGCCGAGGGTGTCACCAGACCTGACCCGAACCGCGTCTGCCATGGGCGTAGCGGCCAGCGACACCGGCGCCACACTGGCACTCCGGGCGGGCGACAACAGCAGGATGACGCGCCGCGACTCGGGCGCCTCGGGCCCATCGATGCGGAGGTCGAGCTCGACCACGGCACGATCGACCGTCGACGGCGAGCCAACCACCAGCACAAGACCCGAGCCATCGGCAGCAGGCTCGAGCGAGTGCTGAACGGGAAGACCGGACCGGTTGGCGAGTGAGGCATTGCTGGCGGTGGCAGCGTCGAGCGTGACGCGATACTGACTTGCCGTGGCGCCGTCGGGGAGATCGCGTAGCGGCACCTCGACACTCAGGGGCTGACCGATGCCCGAGAGGATGCGGACACGCGACCACTCGGCCGCATCGAGCGGCGGCACCACGCAAACGCCAGCCAGAGCAAGGAGAACCGTGCTTGTAACCACTCCTGCCGCGCCCCGGGGTGGCTGGACGCGTTTATGCCATGACTGCACGGTAACTCCGATATCGCTGAACAATGAATGAAATTATCATCGCGCCCGGTGTGAGGCAAGCAAACCCCCACCGGCCGTTGCATATTCGACGCGAAAATGGCGCCGATGCGCCTGAAGGGCGAGCCCTCGGCATCGCCGCTGACTCGCAGGCACGAGTGGCCGGAGGCCTCTTGGGCGAGGGCAAGACGACAGCCTGACGCTCACTCAGGCAGCGTGTTCGCGCTTGCCTAGACCCAGATAGCTCTCGATCACGCGTGGGTTGTCGGCCAGCTCCCTGGCCGGCCCCGACAACGCGACGGAACCGGTCTCGAGCACATAGCCGTGATCGGCCACCTGCAGGGCAGCACGCGCGTTCTGCTCGACCAACAAGGTGGCCACACCGGTCTCGCGCAACCGGGCAATGATGTGGAAGATCTCGCGCACGATGAGTGGCGCCAGACCCAGACTGGGCTCATCGAGCATCAACAGGCGCGGCCGTGCCATGAGGGCCCTACCCAATGCCAGCATCTGTCGTTCGCCGCCCGACAGCGTGCCCGCCGCCTGCTGCCGCCGCTCCTTCAGGCGCGGAAACAATTGATAGACGTGGTCGAGCTCGTCGTTCCAGTTCTTCTCGCGGCCACGATAGCGCCGGAAGGCGCCCAGCATGAGGTTGTCGTAGACCGACATGCTGGCAAACAACTCCCGACGCTCGGGTACCAGCGACATGCCGCCGGCCACCCGGCGCTCCGCCGGCCAGCGGCTGACCTGTTCACCGGCGTAGATAATGTCGCCATGGGCCGAGCCATTGACCGGCAGCGACCCCATGATGGCATTGAGCAAGGTGGATTTGCCGGCCCCGTTGGCCCCGATGACGGTGACGATCTGCCCGGCGCCCACCTCGAGGGCGGCGTCGGACAGGGCGGTGACCTTGCCGTAGCGGGCGGCTAGCCCGCGCACGGAGAGAATGGCTTCAGGCATTGGCGGGTTCCTCCTCGTCGACGCCACCCAGATAGGCCTCGAGAACGTCCGGATTGGCCTGAACCTCTTCGGGCGTACCTTCGGCCAACTTGGTACCGAAGTCGAGCACGACCAGGTGATTGGTGAGTTCCATGACGAATTCCATGTCGTGCTCGACCAGTAGAATGCTCATGCTTTCTTCGCGCAGCTGCTTGAGCACCTGACCCAGGGCCTGCTTCTCGCGAAACCGCAAGCCGGCGGCGGGCTCATCGAGCAGCAACAGCACCGGATCGGCAGCCAGTGCTCGAGCGATCTCGACGATACGTTGTTGGCCGAGCGCCAGATTACCCGCTTGTTCGTAGAGGTAGTCGCCCAGACCCACTCGCTGCAACTGACGTGCTGCCTCGTGCAGCAACTGCGCCTCGCGACGTCGATCGGTATGCAGAGTGCCCGACAGCACGCTGACATCGCTGCGCAGATGGGCGCCCAGCGCCACATTCTCGAGCACTGACATGGTGGGCAGCAACTGGACGTGCTGGAAGGTGCGACCCACGCCACGACGCGCGATATCGCGAGCGAGCTTGGCATCGATGCGCTCCCCGCAGAACGACACCTGACCTCGCGTGGCGGGCAGCACCCCAGTGATGAGATTGAAGGTGGTGCTCTTGCCTGCTCCGTTGGGGCCGATCAGGCCGACGATCTCACCGGCACGCACCTTGAAACTGACATCGTTGACTGCCACCAGACCGCCGAACTCCTTGCGGATCTGGTCGACTTCGAGTACCAGATCACCGGCTTTGGGGCGTTCGCGCTGGGGCAGCGACGGGGCCTCGGGAGGCGGCGGCAGCTTGACCTCACGCGAGCCGCGGCGACGCTGAAAAGGCGCCGCCAGGAAGGGCCAGATGCCATCGCGCGCGTGCTGCAGCACCAGAACCAGAATGATGCCGAACACGATGAGCTCGAAGTTGTCGGTGGTATCGATGAGCCAGGGCAGCCAGTTCTGCAGCTGATCCTTGATGATGAGCACCACGGCAGAACCGACCAGCGCACCCCACACCGAGGCGGCACCGCCCACCACGGCCATGAAGAGGTACTCGATACCGTAGTTGATGCCAAACGGGCTGGGGCTGACGGCGCGCTGCATGTGGGCGTAGAGCCAGCCGGACACGCTGGCCAGCAGCGCCGCATACATGAAGATCACGATCTTGTAGGCGGCGGTGTTGATGCCGAAGGACTCTGCCATGGTGGCGCCATCCTTGAGTGACCGGATGGCCCGCCCCGGCCGCGACGACAACAGATTGCTGGTGGCCCAGACGGCGAGCAACACGAACAGCCAGATGAGGTAATACATGTTGCGACCAGACGCCAGCGAGATGCCGAAGACCTCGAGCGACTGAATGCCGGCAATGCCGTCGTACTTGCCCAGCACCTCGAGGTTGCCGAACAGGTAATACAGACTGAGGCCCCAGGCGATGGTGCCCAACGGCAGGTAATGCCCAGACAGGCGCAATGAAATGGCCCCGAGGATGTAGGCAATGACGCCGGTAATGACCAGGCCCATGAACAGCGTGAGCCAGGGCGGCAGCCCCATCTGCGTGGTGAAGTAGGCGGTGGTGTAGGCGCCAATGCCCACGAACGCCGCCTGCCCAAACGAAGTGAGCCCCCCCACGCCGGTGAGCAGGACCAGGCCAATGACCACCAGCGTGGCCAGACCAATGTAATTGAGCTGCGTGATCCAGAACTCCGGGGTGATGGCCAGTTGCGGCAGCACCAGAAGCACCAGAATGAACGCGGCGATCAGATAGCGGGAAGATGTGTTTTTCATGGCGATGCGCGCATCAGGTTCGGCGGTTCGGAGGATCACTCGTCGTCAATGTGCTTGCTGGTGAGCGACCGCCACACCAGCACCGGCAGGATCAGCGTGAACACGATGACTTCCTTGTAGGCACTTGCCCAGAACGAACTGAACGATTCGAGCAGGCCCACCAGCAACGCGCCCAGCGCCGCCAGGGGATAACTGGCGAGCCCGCCGAAGATGGCGCCTACAAAGCCCTTGAGGCCAATAA
This sequence comes from Verticiella sp., assembly GCA_041690575.1. Taxonomy (GTDB): domain Bacteria; phylum Pseudomonadota; class Gammaproteobacteria; order Burkholderiales; family Burkholderiaceae_B; genus Verticiella. The sequence continues at coordinate 158,093 of JAWLHC010000007.1, read as the reverse complement.
GGAAGCCCGTGTCGTAGTACACCGTGGTGACGGGCGCGATGAGAATGCCCGAGAGCGCTCCGATGAAGGCCGCCAGCGTGAAGGTGATGCTGCCCGACATGTTGGTGCTGATACCCATGAGCCGGGCGCCACGCCGATTCACGGCAGTGGCCCGCAGGGCCTTGCCATAGAGCGTGCGCCCGAAGAACAGGTATAGGGCCAGAATGAGTACCAGCGTGGTGCCCACCACGAACAGGCTCTGCGCCGACACTCGAATAAAGCCCAGATCGAAGCCCCCGGAGACGAAGGCTGGCGTACGCCAGCCTTCGGCCCCGAAGAACACCAGGGCGGCGCCCATGAGGGCGAAGTGCACCGCGACCGAAACTATCAGCAACACCAGCACGGTGGACTCCGCCAGCGGCTGGTAGGCCACGCGATACAGCATGGGGCCCAGCGGCACCACCAGAGCCAGCGTGATGAGCACATCGACCACCAGGGGCATCTGATGCGGCGCGATCATCGACACGACCCAGACAGCCAGTAACGGATAGGCGATGCACGTGATCAGGACTTTGGGGATGGCCGCAAAGCGGCGAGATCTCCAGCCGCTGTAGAGCTCCATCAGCAACACCACGACGCCGAGGATCGGCAGCAGCCATACCGTGCCGGGCACGCGACCGTTGACCAGCATGGCGAGCGTGAGCGCGCCGAAGGCCACGAACTCGCCCTGGGGGATGAAAATGACACGGGTGACCGTGAAAACCAGCACGATCGCCACGCTGAGCAGCGCGTAGATGGCGCCATTGACGATGCCGTCCTGGACCAGGATCAGGGCAATGGTGGAATCCATGCTCCAGCCTCGGAGAAGTTGCAACAATAAAGGATTGCGCGCCGGCGAAGATCGGCCTGACGGCAATACACACGAATCGGCCGACCCTCAGACCGGAGCGACGGGGTCGGCCGTTGACGAGATGCCGGAACTACCGGTTTACGGCAGGTGGCAGCCCCGGGGCCGCCACCGGCACAGCACCGAACCGGCTTTACTTCACTACCTGCCAGGTGCCGTTCTCGATGGTGACCAGTACGGCAGCACGCTCGTCGACACCGATGTGATCGTCGGCAGTGATGTTGTAGACACCATGGGTACCCACCAGCTCTTCGGTGGTTTCGATGGCATTGCGCAGGGCCTCACGGAAGGCGGCCGTGCCCGGCTCGGCCTCTTCTTTCGCCTTGGCCACAGCGGCATCGGCGATCAGGTAGGCATCGTAGGTATAGGCCGAGAAGGCGTTGAGCGTGCCTTCGCCGAACTTGCCTTCGTAGGCGTCCTTGAACTCGATGGCCACTGCCTTGATGGGGTTGTCGTCGGGCAACTGGGTGGCCACCATGACCGGACCGGTGGGCGCATACCCCCCCTCGAGGGCCTTGCCGCCAACACGCAGGAAGTCGGGGTTGATCACGCCGTGGTTGTGATAGATGGGGCCCTCGTAGCCGCGGTCACGCAGAGATACGTGGGGCAGCGCGCCCGGCGTGCCCGAGCCCCCGGCCACGACGGCATCCGGCCTGGCCGACATCACCTTGAGCACCTGACCGGCCACGCTGGTGTCGTTGCGACCAAAGCGCTCTTCGGCCACGATCTCCATGCCGTCTTCCTGTTCGACGTTGGCGCGCGTGCCGTTGAGCACGAGATCACCCCAGGAGTCGGAGAAACCGATGAACCCGATGGTGTTGCCACCATTGGCCTTGATGTGGTCGACCACGGCACCCATCATCACCGACACAGGTTGGGCGACCGAGAACACCCAGGGGTTGTTCTGGATGGCGTCGGCCGTGACCGGCGACAGCGAGATCTGCGGCACCTTGAACTGCTGGGCGACTTCGGAGATGGCGGTGGAGCTGGGCGTGCTGGTGGAGGCCATGAGGAGATCGACTTTGTCTTCCTCGACCAGGCGGCGTGCATTGCGCGCCGCGTTGGTGGGGTCGGTGCCATCGTCGAGAATGAAGTAGCGCACGGGCTCGCCGCCGAGGGTATCGGGCAGGATCTCGAAGCCGTTGCGATAAGGAATACCCAGCGAGGCACCCGGCCCGGTGGCACCCACACTGACGCCGACGCGCACCTCGGCAGCGCCCAGTGCGGGCAGCGTGGCAAGGACGGCCGAGGCCAGAAGGGAAGTGGCGAATGCTTTCATGGTTGTCTCCAATGCAGTTTGGAAAAATTGTCCCGAAGTATATCGATCCGGGCCTGGTGTTGATACATGGGTATGCCCTAATACAGAGGGGCTTACAACCCCAGCTGACGCGCCACGAGCAGGCGCATGATGTCGCTCGTGCCGCCGCCAATGCGGGGGAAGTACGAATCGCGCAGATAGCGCTGCACGGGGTATTCGTTCATCAACGCATAGCCGCCGAAGATATCCATGGCCATCTGACACACGGCATGGCATTCGTCGGCAGCCACGATCTTGGCCAATGCGGCCTCGATCGTGATGGCCTCACCCCGATCGGCGCGAGCCGCGGCGTCGTAGGTCATGAGGCGGGCCTGCTCGAGCTTGGCATACATATCCACCAGCTTGAATTGCACCGCCTGAAACTTGCTGATGGGCTGACCAAACTGCTGCCGCTCACCGGCGTATCGACGGGCCGCCTCGAAGGCCGCCCGGGCATTGCCCACGGCGAGCGCGGCCGTGAAGATGCGATCCACCGTGAGCGCCTGGTAGGCATTGCGAAAACCGCCGCCCTGCTCGCTGGCCAGATGATGATCGTCAGGCACGAACACGTCGTCGAAATGCAGCTCGCCGGTATCCGAGCAATGCACCGAGAACTTGTCGAGCCGACGACCCACCGAGAATCCGGGCGTGGTGGTGTCGACCACGAACAGCTCGAGCGCTCGCGAACCTTTGGCGGGATCCGTGGTGGCCACCACCGTGATCACGTCGGCCACGGTGCCGTTGGTGGTAAAGATCTTGCTGCCGTTGAGCCGCCAGCCGCCCTCCACCCGTGTGGCACGAGTGCGCAACGCGGCGGCATCCGAACCGGCATTGGGCTCGGTAATGGCAAAGGCGGCAATCTTCTCGCCGCGCAAAGCCGGCGCAAACCAGCGTTCACGCAAGGCATCGTTGCCCCATTCGTAGAGCGTGTGGGTGGCGGTGGAGCCCTGCATGCACACGCCGGCGGCAAAGCCGAGCGATCCCCGGGCGAGTTCGTCGCACAGAACCGTATAGTACGAGTAGGGATAACTGACGCCGCTGCCACCCACCTCCTCGGGATACATCACGCCGAGGTAGCCCAGGTCGGCCAGTTCACGAAACAGGGCATGCGGAAATTCACCAGCCTGATCCAGCGCCTCGGCCTGCGGCACCAGGCGTTCGTCTACCCAGCGCGCCAGCGGTGCGCGAAACTCCTCGAGCTCTTGGGCCAGTTCGTTCATGTGTGTCTCCTCGGGATGGTGATGACGGATCGGCGAAGGCGTCGTGCGCCCGCAGCGGGCTAGCCGGATTGCCCCTCGGCATCGGCATGCTCGCGCCGCAGCAGGGCACGCACCACCTTGCCGGTGGCATTTTTGGGCAGGGCGTCTCGCCAGAACACTTGACGCGGACACTTGTAAGGCGCCAGCTCGGCCTTCAGACGGCTGCGCACGCTGTCCTCGTGCAGCGTGGCGCCCGGGCGCAACACGATGGCTGCAACCACCCGCTCCACCCAGCGCGGATCCGGCAGCCCGAATACGGCCACCTCGCGGATTTCGGGCCAGGCAGAGAGATGGGCTTCGACCTCGGAGGGGTAAACGTTCTCGCCCCCGGTCACGATCATGTCGTTCTTGCGATCCACCAGATACAGCCAGCCGTCGCCGTCGAGCCGCCCGAGGTCGCCAGAACGCAGCCACGAACCCTCGTGCAGCGCCCGGGAGGCCTCGGGATTGCCGCGGTACTCCGTGAGCACCCACGGACTGCGCACCTGAATCTCGCCCACTTCGCCCGCCGGCAAGGCCTCGCCTTGATCGTTTGCCACCCGAAGCTCGACCCCGGGTACGGCGCGGCCGCACGAAGCCAGACGCCCGGGCTCTGCCATGCGGGCCGCCGTCCGGTGGGTGTCGGGATCAAGCACCGTCAGCACACCCAGCTCGGTGGAGCCATAACTCTGGACAAATTCGCAATGGGGCAAACGTGTCATGGCCTGACGCAGCAGGCGCAACGGCATGCTGGAGGCCGCATAGAACATCATGCGCAGCTGCGACAGATCCGCCTGCTCGAAGTCGGGCAGGTCGAACAGGGCGGCGATCATCGTGGGCACCAGATGCACGTGGCGGATACGCTGACTCACCAGCTGTTCAAGCACTTCCTGGGCGTCGAATCGCGGCAGAATGTGTGTGGTGCAGCCCCGCCAATAGCTGGCAAAGCCGTGGAAGAACAGCCCGCCCACGTGAAAGAACGGCAGTGCCGCCAGCACGGTGTCATCGTCGCGCAACCCCGACACGGCCAATGCCGAGCTGCGGGCGTTACCGGTGATGTAGGCCTGGCTCAGGGCCACGGCCTTGGGTGCACCGGTGGTGCCACTCGTGTAGAGCAGGCAGGCAACGTCGTTCGCCGAGGCCAGGGTGCCCGGTTCCTCCGAAGTCTGACCCGCGAGCATGGTCTCGTAGGACGATGACGACGAGGGTTCGGCCTCCCAGGGCATCAGCTCGATGTCGGGGGGCAGGTGCGGTTGCATTGCGCGGATCCGCTCACGCTCGTTCTCGTCGACGAACAGCACGCGGGGCGCACTGTGCCGGATGAGCGCCAGCAGCTCGGCCTCGGTGAGGCGCCAATTGAGCGGCACCAGAACCAGTCCGCTCTTGGCCAGCCCCAACACTTCGAGGGTTTCCACCCGATTGCGCGCCAGCACCGCCACACGATCACCCGGCGCCAGGCCTCGGGCCTGCATGGCGTGGTTGAGTTGATTGACCCTGGCGTTGAACTGCGCAAACGTCATCTGTCGGGCGCCGTCCACGAAGGCCACCTTGTTGCCATGGCGGGCCGCCAGCTCCTGCATCACCTGGGCCAGCGTCTGCACCTGAGCTGCCTTTGTCATTGGCGCTGTACCTTGTCTTTATTGTGCTCGAGGAAGTCGCGCAGCCGGCGCTTGGCTTCGTCGTCGCCTTGCGCCACACCCACCATCAGCATCTCGGTGAACAGTCCCGCCTGAGGATCCTGCTCCACGATGCGCGGAATGGCCTGCAGCACCGCAAAGTTGGCGAGCGGCGCGTTGCGCGTGATGCGCCCCGCCAGTGCAAGCGCTCGCTCCAGGCCCTCGCCAGGCTCCACCAGATACTGCGTGAGGCGCAGGCGATTGTGGGCTTCGTCGGCATCGAACACGCGACCCGAGAGCATCATGTCGATCACCGCGGCTGCCCCGATCAGGCGCGGCAAGCGCACCGACCCGCCCGAACCGAGAAAAATGCCGCGCGTGCCCTCGGGCAAGGCGTAATAGGCGGAACGCTCGGCGATGCGGATGTGGGCGGCCGCTGCCAGCTCCAACCCACCACCGATCACCGCGCCGTGCAGCACGGCAATCACCGGCACACGACAGAACTGCACGGTATCGTTCAGCTTCTGCCCGATGATGGAGGTATCGAAGCTCTCGGCGGTGGTGGTTTCTTTCAGCTCATTGAGGTCGAGGCCGGCGCAGAAATGCTCACCCTCGCCGCGCAAGATCACACCCTGCACCTCTTTGGGGATGGTGCTGAAGAAAGCCTGCAACCCCAGCACGAGATCGTCGTTGAGGGCGTTGCGTTTGGCCGGGCGGTGCAGCGAGAGTATGGCCAGATTGTCGCGCCGCTCGACCCGAATGCAATCGGGCAGGGGCACGGGCCACGAGGCCGACTCGGCTGGCGACTGACTCATGCTGCCCCTCCCGGCGCGCGGCCCGAATCGCCGGCGTCTCCCGGTTCGGTGGCGTGGCTGGCCTGCTGCAGCCGCACCACATTCACCAGTTGCTGATCGCGCCAGCGCACCCATTCGCTCACCTCGTGACCTCGCGCCACTTCGGCACTCGCTTCGACCAGACGTTCACGCGTCTCGGGGTCGAGCTTGGGCAGACCGCGGGGTGTCCACCATTGTTCGATGGCCGGCCCGGCGTGATCCAGAATGCCCTTCATGCCGCCGGGGCCACCGGCCAGATGCAAGGTCATGAGACCGCCCATGAAGGCCCAGCGCGGTGCCAGCCCGTAACGTACGGCGGCGTCGATATCGGCCGGGCTGGCGATGCCATCGAGCAGGCATTGCACGGCCTCACGCACCAGAGCGAACTGCAGGCGGTTGGTCATGTGGCCGCTGGCCTCCACCTGGAGCAGGATGGGTTGCTTGCCCAGCCGACGGGCCAGGGCCATGGTCCACTCCAGCAGCGCCGGATCGGTGTGCTTGCCGCCCACCACTTCGACCAGCGGAATCAGATGACTGGGGTTGAACGGATGCAGCACCACCAACCGTTGCGGGTGTTCGCAGGCTTGCTGCATCTCGCTCGGCGGGATGCCGCCGGTGCTCGACAATATGGGCACATTGGCCGGTGCCACGGCATCCACCTCGGCCAGCACGGCAGCCTTGATCTCAGGATTTTCGGGCACGTTTTCCTGGATCACATCGACTCCGCTCGCCGCGTCGGCAGCCGACGCGGCAAACTGAAGGTTCTGCAGCGGTGGCTCTTCTGTGGTGGCCACGCCGAGCTCCCGCAAGGACGGCCAGGCATTGCGAATGAAATCCCGAGTGCGCGCTTCGGCATCGGCACCGGGGTCGTGCGCCCTCACCTGCCAGCCCTGGGCAAGGAACAGAGCGCACCAGCTCGCGCCCACGGAGCCCGTGCCCAGCACGGCAATGGATCGAATGGCGTCGAGTTCGGGGTAACGGATGGCTTGATTCATATTGGCACATTTCCTTTGGCGGAATTACGCGGTGAGCTGAGGCAACCCCATGATCTGACGCGCCTCGGCAGGTGTGGCCGGCTCGGCGCCCAGCTCGCGAACGATGCGCACCATGCGCTCCACCAGCTGCAGATTGGTGGCCAGCTCGCCCTGCGAGTAGTAGAGGTTGTCTTCCAGCCCCACGCGCACGTGACCGCCCAGAAGAATCGACTGCGTGGTGGCCGGCAGTTGCGCGGGGCCAATGGCGCTGACGTTGAACACCGACTCCGGTGGCAGGTGATCCACCATCAGCTGCAGAATCCGGGGGGTATAGGGCAAGGCCCCCTGGAACGCATTGACGCCCAGCACGATATTGATGAAGTACGGAGGCTTGTCGAGCCCCAGGCCGATCGAGCGCACCACGTCCTGCAGGATGTCCTCGAGGCTGAACACCTCCCATTCGGGCTTGATGCCGCGCGTGCGCATGCGCTCGGCCAGCTCCTGAATGCGCGAGGGCGACGTGGGCACGAGAATCTCGCGTTTGCCGAAGCTGGCACAGATGGTCTGCGCATCGAGAGTGCACATCTCGGCGCCGGGCGCCTCGAGCCCCTTGAGGCGTTCGTCGAAGTTGATCTCCCACATGCCGTTGTTGAGCTGGTGAATCATGTCGCCACTCACACCGCCGCCCGTGGAATTATTGAGCACGATGTCGCACTGCTCGCGAATGAGGCGATTCATCTCGCCATACACCACAGGATCGCAGGTGGCACCATCGTCGCTGGCGCGGCGCGCGTGCAACGCCGCCACGCTGGCACCGGCGTTGAAGCAGCGCACGACGTCGTCGGCGATCTCCTGCGGTTGGGTGGGCAGATGCGGGCTTTGCTTCTTGCTGGCCATGCCGCCGGTGGGGGCTATGGTGACGATCACCTTGGGCGTTTGCATGCGGTGTCTCCTTTGAGAAAGATGGTGCGGGCGGTGCCGGGGCATTGCGCCCGGTCACCACGTGAGTCACTCCTGCCCAGAGGCGGGGCCTGCCAGTTCAGGGTGCAAGGCTTCATAGGCCGCCGCCAGTTCAGGGTCGCGTCGACGAACCTCGTTGTGATCCACCCTGCCGCTGCGGGTGAGATAGTCGTAGGCAAATTCGATCGGCTCGAGCGACAGCTTCGGGCCCAGGTTTTCGTACCATTCGGTACTCTTGATGGCCGCTTTTTGCAGGCGGTCCGAGCCGGGCTGACGCCGCTCGACGAAGTCGGCCAGCATGGCCGGAATGTTGTCGGAGTGCTCGCGAGCCGATTCGAACAGCGCGATGGAATCCTGCATGGCCAGCCGCGTGCCCGACCCTACCGACGGATGACCGGTACGCAGCGCATCGCCCAGCAGAACGACATTGCGGTAATACCACTGCCGGTTCTTCACGATGGTGTAACGGAACCACTGGGAGTTGTTGGACAGCAGGGGGTGCCCATCGAGTTCGTCGGCAAACGCGCGCTCGCACCAGGCGAGGCTTTCGGCTTCGGTCATGTGGCCCAGGCCGGCCTCACGGAACGTGGCCGGATCCACCTCCACCAGAAACGTGCTGTGCGTGGGGCTGTACTGATACGTGTGGGCAATGGCCAGACCTTCCGGGATCTGTCGAAAGATGAGTGACAACGCCTGAAACCGTTGCGTGGTGCCGTACCACGCCAGCCAGTTGGGGCGCTCGTCGAGCTCGGGCTGAAAGTGCTCGGCCAGGCGGGTACGCATGGCGCTGTTGGCGCCGTCGGCCGCCACGATGAGGTCGCTGTCGGCGAAGTCGGCCGGGTCGTCGCGTCGATCACCGAAGTGCAGATGCACGCCCACGTCGCGGCAATGACGGTGCAGTGCCTTGAGCAGATCCATGCGCGCCATGCGATGAAAGGTATTGTTGGCCAAGCGCACACGGGTACCACGATGCACCACAGCCATGTCGCTGAACACCACCTGCCCCTCGGTCATCGAGGCATAGAGTTCGGGAGCGATGTCGCGCACGAAAGCCAGTGCCACATCGGAGAACACCACACCCCAACCGTAAGTGGCATCTTCGGGGTCGCGCTCGTGGACATGGACCTGATGCGCGGGATTGTCGCGCGCCATGAGATAGCCAAAGAACAGACCCGCCGGGCCGCCACCAACAATGCTGATTTTCACGGAGAGATGCCTCGAAGACGCTTGCAATACGGGGCATGATAGCGCCGGGCACGTTATGATCATAATACCGATCATCTATAGGCGTTATCCACTTTCCGGATTACTCATGGATTCCCGCCTGCTCGAATACTTCCTGCGCGTCGCCGAAATGGGCAGCATCAACCGGGCGGCCAGTGCCCTGCATCTGTCGCAGCCCGCCCTGTCGCGCCACATGGCGGCGCTCGAACACGAAATGGGTGCCGCCCTGTTCACCCGTACACAGGGCGGTGTGCACCTCACGGAACCCGGCCGAGTGCTGGCCGATCGGGCGCGTCCCTTGTTGCGTCAGTTCTCGGGCCTGCGCGAGGAAGTGAGCGAAAGTGCCGCCGGCCAGCTCACCCTTGGCGTACCGCCTTCGTGGCGACAGGTATTCACGGCTGCCTTCCTGCAAGGGCTGATGCGCGAACACCCCGAACTCAAGCTGCGGGTGCACGAAGCGGTGAGCCACGCCTTGCGCGACCTTCTGCTGGGCGGCAGCCTGGATCTGTGCCTGATTCCATTCGATCGAGCCACCGCCACCGGGCTGCATCAACTGCCGCTGGTACGAGAACCCATCATCGTGGTGGGCGACGCCAGCCGGCGCTTCGTGGCCGAGCGGCCCATGACCGTGACACAACTGGCTCAAGAACGCCTGGTGCTGCCGGCCCGGCCCAACGTGCTGCGCATGCAGGTGGAACAGGCCTGCAAGCGACGCCATTTGCAGGCCAGAATTGCGCTCGAGACCGACAACCTGCTGCTGTGCCTCGATCTGGCGCGCGACGGCGCTGGCGTCACTGCGGTGCCTGCCTGCGCGATGTCGGGTGCCGTGCTGCCCGACCCCACGCTGCGCTGGACCCCGGTGCGCGGCCTGTGGCTGAGCTGGGCCCTGTACGAAAACACCGCACGCAGCCACGCGCCTCCCGTCCGTGAAGCGCGCCGCCGGGTGCTGAGCACCCTGAAGCGGACGCTGGCCGCCGGCCAGTGGTTCGGTGCCGAAGCCCTGGCCGGCCTGCGTGAGCCCGACGAAGGGCCTGCCGCCCTGGCGGCAGGTCAGCTCTGACGCACCGGACGGTTCTGCAGCGCGGCAATACGGTTCTGAATCGGCGGATGCGACGCAAACAGCGAACTGACCGACGGTTTGGCCGAAATGCCGGCCATCTGCACGCTCTTCGGAAGATCGCCCGGCGCCACATTGCCCAGCCGCGCCAGCGCCATGATCATGGGCTCGCGCGAGCCCAGCAGCTGGGCCGAGCCGGCATCCGCCCGGAACTCGCGGCGGCGCGAAAACGCTGCCACGATCATGGTGGCCAGCACACCGAAGATGATCTCGGCCACCAGCACCGTGAGGAAATAGCCGATGCCGAAGCCACGCTCATTGCGCAAGATGACGGTGTCGACCACATAACCCACGATGCGCGCCAGGAAAATGACGAAGGTGTTGACCACGCCCTGAATGAGCGTGAGCGTGACCATGTCGCCGTTGGCAATGTGCGCCACCTCGTGGCCCAACACGGCAGCCACCTCTTCTTCGGTCATGCTGTTGAGCAGGCCAGTGGACACCGCCACCAGCGCCTCGTTGCGAAACGCGCCAGTGGCGAACGCATTGGGCGCGCCTTCGTAGATGGCGACTTCCGGCATGCCGATGCCGGCGCGTTTGGCCAGTTGCGCCACCGTATCCACCAGCCAGGCTTCACGCGCGTTGGCCGGTGCCGCGGGATCGATCACCCGGGCGCCCGTGCTTCTCTTGGCCATCCACTTGCTGATGAGCAACGAGAAGATGGCACCGCCAAAACCCAGCACAGCCGAGAAGATCAGCAAGGCGTTGAGATCCAGCCCCTGGGCCGAAATGTAGCGATCAACGCCCAAAATGCGCAGTGAGGCGCTCAGCACCAGCACCACGGCCAGGTTGGTCATGAGAAACAAGCCAATGCGCTTCATGTGAATCCCTTGAAAATTGAACTCGGGCCAGCCACCCGCCGATGCCGGTATCAGCCATTTTGCTGATGACGGGCAACGCCCGCGAGCCAGCGGCTCGCGATCATACCAGCGATGGCTCAGACTGCGTCAGACGCCGGGAGGTTCCGGCAACACCTCACCGGTCAGGTGGTTTTTTCGCCACCCAGCGCCGCCACCAGCTGATCGATGAGACCATCGAGCTCGCCGGTCATGAGCGCAAAATCGCTGTCGAAACGCTCGGCGCCATCCTTGCCGGCAGCATCCTGGCCATCTTGCAACACATCGAGCGGCGCCACCCGCTTGAGCGCCAGCGCTTCGGTGAGCACGAACGACACCCGATCGGCCCAGGTCATGGCCAGGCGGGTGCACTGTTTACCCACTTCGATATGGCGACGAACCTCCTCCGGTTCAAGGGCCTGGCGCACGTAGCGCACCGTGGCCTTGCTCTGCGAGGCCGAGCGAAGTTCGGTGTCTTCGTCGATGGTGAAGCCATCAGGCGCTTCGTCGGCCAGCAACCAGTCGGTCATGGCGGTCACGGGCGAGCGTTCGGTATAGAGCGCCCGCGCGCCCAGCCGATCCACCGACTGATTGAGCAAGCCCATGATGTCGTCGCAACGCGCGGTGCTCGCGGCGTCGATCGCCAGTCGCCCTTTCACGGGGTCGATCCACACCAGGGTGTCGCGCCACAGGCTGAAGGCCCGCGGCACGAGCTCATCGGTAACCGCTTCCTTGAGCTCACGCATCTGCTTGCGCCCTGGCTTGAAGCCCTGCTTTTCTTCGAGCTCCTGAGCGCGGGCACGGGCCACCTGGTTCACCACCGTGGCCGGCAACAGCTTCTTTTCGGTGCGCTGCGCAATCAGCCACTGACCGTTGACGCTATGCACCAGGCCGGTATGGTCGGCGGGCGGCACCCAACCCTGACGCTGCATCTCGTGGCGATCGGCGGGTTGAAAGCGCTGGGCCTCGAGACGCTCTTCAAATTGGGCAGGCGAAAGATCGAAAGGAGGCAGACGGTAGAGCTGAAGGTTCTTGAACCACATGGCGACACCCAGGCAAAGCCGCGATTGTAGACGCCTGCCCGACGCTACCCCGGCAACAGCTTGCCCAGCAGTCTGGCCAGTTGGCGCTGCTCGTCGGCACTGAGGGCCGCGAGCACCTCGGACTCGAGCTGATGCGAGCGCCCTTCGGCATCCTCGGCCACTTGCCGGCCCGCGCGCGTGAGACTCAATCGGTGCTCACGGCGATCCGTCTCGTTGCGTGCCCGCACCAACAAACCTCGTGCCTGCAGGCGATCGAGGATCACGGCCAGGCCGGGCGCCGACATGTCGAGCGCGCGACACAGCACCTTCTGGCTGACGCCGTCGTTGCTCTGCAAAATGACCAGGATGGTGAAATCCACCGGCCGCAGCTTGAGATCCTTCATGCCCCCATGAAAAGCGCGCCGCAGCCGGGCATCGACCAGTGAGGTCTTGAGCCCCATCAGATGCTGCAGGCGCGAGAGATCGAGGTCGCCAGGCAGAATCAGCGACGCGTTCGGTGGCGTGCTGCTGCCTGGCGCCACCTCGGGCAACTTACTGGCACTTTTCACGGATGAATTCGGGAATGGGGATGGCGCGCAGGCGCTGCTCGGCGTCGTCGTAGCCCAGGAACGCCCGGGTTTCGGTGCCCTCCACCAGCAGGTCGTCGCCACGCTTGATGAGATGGCGATGCACGAAGGTCTTGTTGCGCCACTCTTCGACCGAGGTATGGATTTCGATGGTTTCGCCGTAGGTGGCCGACTTGACGAAGCGCGTGTGGATCTCGAGCAGCGGCGTGCCCATGACACCATGCGATTGGCGCAGCTCGCGCCAGGGCGGCACACCATGACTCATGAAGAAGTGGAGTGAGGCGGCGTCCATCCAGCGATAGAAATTGGGAAAGAACACGATACCAGCAGGATCGCAATCGCCGAACAGAACGGGGGTGGTGTAGATAACGGTGTTGGACATGTCTGCAGGGGTTGGAATGACGGGGCAGCATAGTAGCCCGTGATGACCACAAGCCAAAGCGCATGCCTCGCCCTTGCGGGCGAGCCATGCGCGCCGAGTTGACGTCAGGCGTCGGGGTTTTCGATCAGCAATGCCATGCCCTGGCCGCCACCGATACAGGCAGAGGCAATGGCATAGCGCCCGCCTCGACGACGCAACTCGCGCGCTGCCGACAGGGTAAGCCGCATGCCGGTGGCTGCCAGCGGATGGCCCAGGGCAATGGCGCCCCCGTTGACATTGAGCTTGTCGCGATCGAGGCCCAGCTCACGCTCGCACGCCACGATCTGCGCGCCCTGGGCTTCGTTGATCTCGATCACGGCGATATCGTCGAGGGTGAGGCCGGCACGCTCGAGCACGGCGCGAATGGCAGGCGCCGGACCAATGCCCATGATTTCCGGCGGCACGCCGGCGACCGCGGCCGCCACCAGCCGGGCGAGCCGGGGATGATCCTTGCCCAGGAAGCTGCCGGCAGCGATGACCGTGGCGGCCGCACCATCGACCAACGCCGAACTGTTGCCGGCGGTTTGTACACCGTCGGGATACACCGAACGCAAGCGAGCCAGCGATTCGAGCGACGACGGGCGGGGGTGGGTATCGGTACTCACCTGCTCCACCTTGCGCGGCAATCGAATCTTTCGGGGGTTGTAGCCTTCGAGCTCGAAGGTTTCATTGACCACCGGCACGATTTCTTCGGCCAGACGCCCTGCCTCCTGGGCCGCCACGGCCCGCGCAAAAGACAAGGCGGCGAATTCATCCACGGCCTCGCGCGTGATGCCGTACTTCTTGGCAAGATTTTCGGCGGTCTGGATCATCGAGATATCCGGCGCGGGATCGTCGAGGGCCTCCCAGAGAAAGTCCTTGAACTCGACCGGCGCGCCCAGCTTGAAGCCGGTGCGGTGGCCAAAGGCGGCAATCGGGTTGCGCGTCATGGATTCGGTGCCGCAGGCCAGCACGACCTCGGCATAGCCGCGGCTGATGTCGTCGCCCGCCTGGCGAATGACCTCGAAACCACTGCCGCAGATGCGCTGCACATTGACCGCCGGTACCTCGATGGGCACGCCGGAGTACAGGCCTACGTGACGGGGCAGCATATAGGCGTAGAAGTCGCCGGGAGCCATGCTGGCGGTAATGACCGACTGAATCTCGGTGGCGGGGATGCCGGCGCGCTCGAGTGCGCCGCGGGCCGCCTTGATGCCCATGTCGGTGGGCGTCAGCTCGCCAAACGCGCCGCAGTAATCCACGAACGGGGTACGAGCCCCTTCGACCAGCCAGATGTCGTCGAACGTGGCCGAATAGCGGATGGGTTTCATGCAGAACTCCGGAAAGAATGGCCTCGCCCTCAAAGGCGAGGCTTGCGCCTGGGCGCGTGATCAGGTTGCGGCGCGCTGCGGACGCAGCACGCGAGGGTCTTGATCGTTGTAGAGAGCGTCGACCTCGGCGGCTCGATGCCGCAACACGGCTCGCTGGTTGATCGAGCCCTTGTCGGTGACTTCGCCCAGATCGGCCGAAGGCGGCGTTGGCATCACGAGAGCACGTGCCACGCGCGTGGCACTGCCGGTACCGGCGGCCCACTGACGATCGACCAGCCCCTGGAAGAAGTGGCGTACGGCAGGTGCCTCGAGCACAGCGGAGGTGTTGACGCCACCCGGCAGACCCGCCAGTTCGCGGCAGGCATCGAAGCGCGGAAACAGCAGGATGCCCACTTCGTTGCGGTTGAGGCCGGCGATGACCACATCCTGGACGTAGGCTTCGCCATCGGCCAGGATGCGTGCCCGCATCGGCCCCACCGACACGAAAGTGCCGCTGGACAACTTGAAATCCTCCGCGATGCGACCATCGAATTCGAAGCCGATCTCGCGATTGGCGGGATCGATATAGCGTGCGGCATCACCCGAACAGAAATAGCCTTCGTCGTCGAACGACTCGGCAGTTTGATCGTCCGAGCGCCAATACCCGGGCGTGACGCTCGGGCCGCGATAGCGCACTTCCATCTTGCCATCCACGGGCACCAGCTTGACCTTGAGCCCCGGCGCGGGCAAACCGAGCACGCCCGAGTACACCGTGCCGCCGTTGGCACAGAGCGCAAACGGCGCGGTTTCGGTCATGCCCAGGCCGGTAATCATGCGAATACGTTCGCCCACCACTCGCTCGGCCACGTGATCGAGGCGCTCCCAGATCTGGGGCGCCAGGCCGGCGCCGGCGAAGAAGAAGATCTTGACGCGCGACAGCATGTGGCGGGTGAGGGCTTCATCGCGCTCCATGACGTCGACGATTTCTTCGAACCCCTTGGGCACGTTGAAATAGATGGTGGGAGCGATCTCGCGCAGATTGCGCAGCGTTTCGCCGATGCCATCGGGCGTGGGCCGACCGTCGTCGATGTAGAACGTACCGCCGTTGAACAGCACGATGCCAACATTGTGATTGCCACCGAAGGTGTGGTTCCAGGGCAGCCAATCGACCAGCACAGGCGGCGTTTCGGCCAGGAAGGGCAAACATTGCCGGATCATTTGCAGATTGCTGCACATCATCCGGTGGGTGTTGATCACCGCCTTGGGCGCCTTGGTGGAACCCGATGTGAACAGAAACTTGCCAATGGTGTCGGGCGTAATGGCGGCAATGGCCTCATCCACCGCCGCAGTATCCGTCGTTTGCAGCAGATCGTTAAACGCCGTCAGCGCCCGGCCACTGCTGCCATCGACATGATGCGCCACCACTTCCACGGATTCGGGAATCACGGCGCGAACCGCTCGCCCATAGGCGGCTTCATCCGCCACGAACACCATGCCCGGCGTGGTGAGATCGACGATATGCCGCAGCTTGCCGAAATCTTCGGACAGCAGCGAATACGCGGTGGAAATGGGCGAGTACGGCACGCCCGCCAGGAACGCACCCAGCGCCAGCTGAAAATGCTCGAGATCATTGCCCGACAGGATGAGGATGGGGCGATTGGCACTGAGCTTGCGATCGAGGATGGCCTGGGCGATGCGCCGGGCCCTGGCCAGCGCGTCGGCCCAGGTGATCTCGATCCACTGGCCATCGGCGCCGCGACGTGCCACCAGCACACGCTCGCCGTGAGCCTGGGCACCTGCCACCAGGCATTGCCCCAGATGATCGGGATACGACTGCAGCGGCTCGACCGACTCCACCAGCAAACTGCCGTCGTCGCGATCGACAAAATGAGCCTTGAGCGAGCCGCCCAGCGCAACATCGCGATAGCGCGGATTGGAGGCATTGACAGACATGTTGACTCAACCGTTGTTCTTGAGTGCCTTGGCGGCCTTGCCGGCCAGGAAGGCATTGAGACGATCCTTGGCCGCCTGATCGGAGGCGGCAATGGCCGACATGAGCGATTCGGTGAACAGGCCGTCGGATTGCGACTGATCCGCAATGCGCGGCAGCGCCTGCATGACGGCAAAGTTGGACAGTGGCGCGTTCTGCACGATGCGCGCTGCCAGCTCGCGGGCCTTGGCCAGCCCCTGGCCCTCGGCCACGACGTATTGCGACAGGCCGATGGCCATACCCTGCTCGGCATCGTAGGTGCGGCCCGTGAGCATCATGTCGGCCATGCGTGACACGCCGATCAGGCGGGGGATGCGGGCCGAACCGCTGCCGCCCACGAACAGGCCACGCTGACCTTCGGGCAAGGCGTAGTAGGTGGAAGGCTCGGCAATGCGGATGTGACAGGCACTGGCCAGCTCGAGACCGCCCCCCACCACGGCGCCATGCAGCACGGCAATGACCGGCACCTTGCCGAACTGGATGTGCTCGAAGCAGCGATGCCAGTTGCGCGAATGCGCGATGCCCTGCGCAGCGTTCTGTTCGGTGACCTCGGACAGATCGAGCCCGGCGCTGAAGTGATTGCCCTCGCCATGCAGGATGACGCAACGCACGTCGTCGGGCAGGTTGACGAAAACCGTGTGCAGGGCCGCGATGAGGGCGTCGTTGACGGCGTTGCGCTTGGCCGGCCGGGTGAGGCGCAGGACGGCAACGGCATCCTCGATATCGACGGCAAGCAGATCGCTCTGGAAGGAGGCAAGAGAAGAAGACATGAACAGGCTACCGATGAAGGGCTGCAGAAGGGAGGATTGCGCTGCGCCCGTTGGTGGTGCAGCGCCTAATCGTTAATAGTATTAAATATTAGCCCGAAAAAGAAAATTGGGGGTTTACCCTAGATCATGGGGGTCCGCATCCGTCGGGCAGTAACATGCGTATCGACCCTTCCCGATTCGTCTCTCCACTTGCCAAACCCACCGCCCATGACTCACGCCTGCACCGTTCGCGACGCCACCTACGATTTTCTGCGACGCCTTGGCGTCACCACCATTTTCGGCAACCCCGGCTCCACCGAATTGCCCATGTTTCGCGATTTCCCGGCCGACTTCCGCTACGTGCTGGGTCTGCAGGAGGCGGTCGTGGTGGGCATGGCCGACGGCCATGCCCAGGCCAGCGGCCAGCTGGGGGTGGTCAACCTGCATTCGGCTGCCGGCGTGGGCCATGCCATGGGCAACATCTATACGGCCAGCAAGAACCAGGCGCCATTGCTGATCATTGCCGGGCAACAATCCCGCTCGCTGCTGCTGCGCGATCCCTATCTCTTCTCGCCCGAGGCCACCGAACTGCCCAAACCGCACGTCAAGTGGTCGATCGAGCCGGCCCGGGCTGCCGATGTACCCGCCGCCATTGCCCGCGCGGCCTACACCGCTCTGGCAGAACCCTGCGGACCGGTGCTGGTGTCGGTGCCAGCCGACGACTGGGACCAACCCGCACAGGCCGTGCCCGAGCGTCGTGTGGCGCGCATCACGGTCGCCCCCGACACCGCACTGGCCGAAGTGGCTACGGCCATCGGCAAGGCACGCCATGTGGCGCTGGTACTGGGAACCTCGGTCGACCGCCATCATGCCGCCAATGCCGCGCGCGTGCTGGCCGAACGCTGCCGGGCCAGCGTGTTTGCCGCGCCGTTTTCGGCCCGCTGCAGCTTCCCCGAGAACCACCCCCAGTTTCTCGGCTTTCTGCCGGCCAATGGCAGCGTGATCGGCCAGCAGCTCGAAGGACACGATCTGGTGCTGGTGGTTGGCGCTCCCGCCTTCACGTATCACGTGGAAACCACCGGTGCCGTGCTTCCGCCCGGCACGCAGCTGATCCAGATCACCGAATCGATCCCGCACGCTGCCATGGCCGAAGCCGGCGACGCCATCCTGGGCAATGTGGGCCATGCCTTGCACTGGCTGGCCGAGCACACCGAGCCGGGCCAGGCGAACCTGCTGCGGCAGCGCCCTGCCCCGCCAGCAGTCGATCCAACTGAACTCACCGTGGCCAGCGCCCTGCAGCAACTGGCCGGCCAGCGGCACGCCGGCGACCTCATCGTTGAAGAAGCCCCCACCTCGCGCATCGTGATGCACCAACATTTGCCGATCGAAGAGCCCGGAACCTTCTTCACCATGGCCAGTGGCGGGCTCGGCTACGGCCTGCCGGCTGCGGTGGGCATTGCCATGGCCCGCCCTGACGCCCGGGTCTGGTGCGTGATCGGCGATGGCTCCAGCATGTACAGCATCCAGGCGCTCTGGACTGCCGCCCAATACGGCCTCAACCTCAAGGTGCTGGTGCTCAACAACCGCAACTATGCAGCCTTGCGCCGGTTTGCCCGGGTATTTGCGTTCGACAAACCCGACGAACTCGTGGGCACAACCCTGGGCGGTCTGGATTTCGTCAAGCTGGCCGAGGGGCAGCACTGTGCCGGCGTTCGTGCCACCACGCCGGCCGAACTGGCCGACGCCTTCACTCATGCCAATGCCCATGCCGGACCTTTCCTGATCGAAGCCGTGGTGCCGTAGCCAGCAGAAAGCCGAGTGGCAGCCCATCAACCCGGCCGGCCGGTGCCAGTGAGGCCCACCGACCTAGTCGGCCGCCGGGCGAGGCGGTACCGGCCCACCCTGATGCATGAAGCAGCCCACATCGATCACCGTGCCCGATAGCGTGGCAGCGTCGTCCGACACCAGAAAACTCACCACGTTGGCCATGTCGTCGGGGGTGATCGGTCGACCGGCCACCGAGCCCACGGCATTCTTGCCAAAGCGCGACGCGTCGCCACCCATGCGGCCCAGGCTCATGCCGGTGACGATACCGCCGCCGCCCGGGATCACGGTATTCACGCGGATGTGATCGTGAAAGTGATCGTAGGCCAGCGCCTGGCTGAACGTATGAAGCGCCCCCTTGCTGCTGGCATAGGCGGCCATGTTCGGCTTGCCCCAACCGGCACCCGAGCCCACGTTGACGATAGCCCCGCCACCCTGACGCTGCATGTGGGGAATCACGGCACGGGCGCACAGATAGGCGCCCTTCACGTTGACGGCAAAGATCTTGTCCCACAAGGCTTCATCGGTATCGAGCACCGTGCCCAACGGACCGATGGCGGCGTTGTGCACGAGGGCATCGACGCGGCCATGCGCCGACAGAGCCACCTCCACCACCCCTGCCACATCGGCCGCATTCGACACATCGGCTTCCAGCACGTCGCCGCTCAAGCCTTCTGCGGCCATGTGTTCGCGCATGGCGCCCAGACTGTTGGCCGCCGTGCTCGATACCTGGGGAGTATCGAGGCCGAATGCCACCACATGCCAGCCGCGTCGCGCCAGTCCCAGAGATATGCCCGCGCCCAGGCCAAAGGTACCGCCCGTGACAATGACTGTTTTCATACGAGTGTCGACTCCTGTCGAGGTGAGTGTTCGATACGATTCATGAATTCATCGTAAATATTCGCTTTTATCGAAGCCCGGCTCGTGCTGCAATGCGTGCATTCACAACGTAGCCCCAGCCTTCGAGGAGGAAACCGCAACATGAGCAGGCAGGTTCCGCAGGTAGATGTCATCGTTGCCGGCGCCGGGCCGGTGGGCCTGGTACTGGCCATGGAGCTGGCGCGGCACGGCCGCCAGGTGCTGGTGGTGGAACCCAGGCAGCGCCTGGAACCGCCCAGCGTCAAATGCAATCACGTGTCGGCGCGTTCGATGGAAGTGTTTCGGCGGCTGGGCGTGGCAAGCACGGTGCGACAGGCTGGCCTGCCGCCCGATTACCCCCACGATATTGCCTATCGCACCACCGCCACGGGTGTGGAGCTCACACGGATTCACATCCCCTGCTGGCGCGACCGCTACATCGACACCTCGGGGCCGGACGGCAACTGGCCAACCGACGAACCCCCGCACCGCATCAATCAGATCTACCTCGAACCGATCCTGTATCGACATGCCGAGCAAACCTCCGGCATCACGATCTGGAATCGCTGCGAGTTGCGCGAGTTCGCGCAAACCGACACTGGCGTGACAGCGCAGATCCATGACTTCGATCATGACACCACGGTTTCGGTGGCGGCGCCCTATCTCGTGGGTTGCGATGGCGGTCGTTCGCAAGTGCGACGCGCCATCGGTGCCGAGTTGCAGGGCGACGCCGTGGTGCAGCGGGTGCAGTCCACCTATCTGCGTGCGCCCGATCTGCTGCAGCGCTTTCGCTACGCGCCGGCCTGGGCCACGTTCTCGCTCAATCCGCGACGCAGCGGCAACATGTACGCCATCGATGGCAAGGAACTCTGGCTGGTACACAATTACCTGCGCGACGACGAGCCCGACTTCGATTCGGTCGACCGCGACGCCTCGATTCGCGCCATTCTGGGCGTGGACGAAAACTTCCCGTACGAAGTGATCAACGTGGAAGACTGGTACGGTCGGCGACTGGTGGCCAGCCGGTTTCGCGACCGCAACGTATTCATCTGCGGCGATGCCGCACATTTGTGGGTACCTTATGCCGGCTACGGCATGAATGCCGGGATTGCCGACGCCAGCAATCTGGCCTGGCTGATGGCGGCTCGTCTGAACGGATGGGGTGGCGATCGTATCCTGGATGCACACGAAGCCGAGCGACAGCCGATTACCGAGCAAGTGTCGTACTTCGCCATGAATCATGCTCACGCCATGACGAAGCAGCGTGGCGGCGTGCCCGCCAACATCGAAGACGACACCCCCGAGGGCGAAGCGGCAAGACGCGAACTGGGTCGTCAGGCCTACGAACTCAACGTGCAGCAGTATGCCGCCGCCGGCCTCAATTTCGGGTATTACTACGACGGCTCGCCGATCATCGCGTACGACGGTGAAGAGGCGCCAGCCTACGGCATGGGGTCGTTTACCGCCTCGACCGTACCGGGCTGTCGCACGCCGTGGTTCCGGTTGCGCGACGGTCGCTCGCTCTACGACGCCATGGGCGACGGTTTCAACCTGGTGCGCTTCGACCCGACCATCGACTGCACGCCATTGATCGACATCGCGGAGCAACGCGGCATGCCCTTGCGCGTGATCGACGCCGATCGCGACGACCCTCGCGCTGCGGTGTACCACCATGCCTTGCTGTTGTCGCGTCCCGATCAGCATGTGGCCTGGCGTGGCGACACCTTGCCCGACGACGTGTCTGGTCTGGTCGACCAAGTGCGCGGTGCCTGACCGCCAACCTTGCCGAACCGCCGATTTCACGCCACCTCCGCCGGTTCGTCGATCGGGCCGGCGGGGCCAAGCACCTCGGCAAACACACCCGCCAACGCGGCAGCGGCCGGGTCGAGCGCCCGGTCGCGCAGGGCGATCAGGAACAGATCACGATACACATGCGGCGGCCCCAACCGACGCGTGGTGAGAGTCGCGTCGGCCTGCTGATTGATGAGATGCGCCGGCAGCACCGACACGCCCAGACCGGCTCGCGTCAGCGCCAGCGCGGTGGCCAGGTAGGACACTTCCCAGGCAGGGCTCAACGGCAGCCCCGCCGCTTCGAAGGCCTGATCGATGACCGTTCGTATGCCGTTGCCGGCAGCCACGGTGATGATGTCGTGATGTGCCAGAGTTTGCCAAGTGACACTGTGCGTGCTGGCCAACACGTGCGTGGCACTGCACACCAGAACCAGCGGGTCGCGCAGCAGCGTATCGAATCGAAGGTCGGGGTGTCTGGCCAGAGGCGTGCCGATACTGAAAGCCACCTCGCCAGCCAGTACCGGAGCCAGCAGTCGCTCCGGCCCGGCATCATGAATGTGCAGACGAATGCCGGGGTACCGCGCCCGGAAGCGCTGAATCACCACAGGCAACAGGGTGGCCGCCACGGCCGTGGCGACCCCCACATGGACGTCACCTCGACGCAACTCCGCCAGATCGCGAGCCTCGCCGGACAGCGCCGCGGTATCGGCCAGGATGCGCTCGACGCGCGGCAGCATGTGATGCGCCGCCCGCGTCGGTTGCAGGCGACGCGAACTGCGATCGAACAGCGACAGCCCGAGACCCTCCTCGAGCTGTCGAACAAGAACACTCATGGCCGACTGCGTCAGGTGCAGAGCCTGGGCAGCTCGGGTGAGACTGCCCAGGCGATAAACCTGCACAAAGGCTTCGAGCTGACGCAGCGTGGGCTTCATGCCCGATGGCCTGCCATTACTCGATGCGGATACCGGCGTCGTCAGCCACCTGCTTCCAGCGCTTGAGCTCGTCGCGGATCATGGTGGCCAGCAGCTCGGGATCCGCTTCGCCGGTGGCCATGCCCAGGCTGGCAAACCGCTCGACCACCTTGGGGTCCTTCAGGATCTCGGCCAACTCGCTGTTGAGGGTTTCGACCACGTCGTCCGGCGTGCCGGCCGGGGCCACCAGTGCCGTCCAGATGGGGGCGTTGTAGCCCTCGACCCCGGCTTCGTCGATGGTGGGTACGTCGGGCAGAGCGGCCGACCGCTCGATGGTGGTCACGCCCAGAGCCTGCAGACGACCCGAGTCGACCAGCGGCACGATGGCGGCAGTGTCGAGAAAGGCGAAGTCGGTCTGGCCGCCCATGAGATCAGTGGCGGTCGGGCCCGAACCCTTGTAGGGCACGTTGACGAACTCGATATCCGACTCTTTGGCAAAGAGCTCGGCCATCAGCTGCATGGTGGACGACGCCGAACCGTGGTTGAGCGGCGTATCGTGGGCTTTGGCGTAGGCGACAAACTCGGCGAGCGTCTTGATGTCGGCCAGATTGGGCCCGGTGACCAGCACGAACGGGAATTCGGCCAGCAGCGCGATCGGACGAAAATCCTTTTCGGAGTCGTAGGTAACCCGCTCGGGGGCAAAGATGGCCGGGTTCACCACCAGACCGCCCGAGGCAATGACCAGCAGCGTGTAGCCATCGGGATCGGCACGCTGCACATAGTTGGCCGACAGCATGGAGGCAGCGCCGGGCCGGTTCTCGACCACGAAAGGCTGCCCCAGACGCTGTTCGAGCTCGGCCGAAATCACCCGGGCCACGATGTCGTTGGTGCCGCCGGGAGGAAAGCCCACCACGACAGACACGGCTCGATCGGGATAGGCCGCATGGGCGGCCATGGTGGCTGTCAGGCCCATGGCCAACGCGCAGGTGCGCAACACCGTTTTCAAATTCTTCATGTTTCCTCTCCTGTTTCCTCGGTGGTGAAAATCGTGCAAACGGTTTTGTTTGCCGGTATCAAATATATAATTTTTTGGACTCAAAGTACACCTGCCGGACATCTTGCGTGTGAACCCAAGCATATCCCGAGGTATCGACTGCCCTATACTCGCAGCATCCTCCCCTGTTGACAGATAATTCATGGACAAACCGAGCGACAGTGTCCGGGCCGTCGACCGCGCCCTGGATATTCTGGGTGCCTTCTCGCCCGACGACCCATCGCTCTCGGCCGTGGAGCTGGCCCGCCGCGCCCGGCTCAGCCGACCCACCCTGTACCGCATACTCTATACCCTCGAGAAGCGCGAATACATTGTGTCGGAAGGCGAGCCGCAACGCTTCCGGCTCGGGCCCGCCATCGGCCGTATCGCTCACACCTGGAGCGCCGGGCTCGACCTCGGCCAGCTCGCCCAGCCCATCCTGCAGAGGGTGTGGCAAACCACCCGTGAAACCGTGGCCCTGTTCGTGCCCGAAGGCAATCGTCGTATCTGCATCGCCGAGCTGCCCTGCCCGCAACCGCTGGCGTTTCGGCGCGGCATCGGCTACTCCGAAGCCATCGTGCGCGGCGCCAGCGGCCGAGCCATTCTGGCCTGGGCCAGTGCCGCCGAGGTGCCCCTGGATCCGGCGATTGCCACGCCACCCGATCTGCCGCGACTGCTGGACGAGGTTCGCAAGCTCGGCTACGCCACATCGCGCGATGAACTGATCGACGGGGCTGTGGCGGTCGCGGCGCCCTTTTTCGACCGGACGGGCAAGGTCACCGGTTCGATCGCCGTCTTCGGCCCGGCCGTGCGCATCGACGACGCGCGCTGTGCCTCGCTGGCCCATATGGTGCAAGAGGCCGGCGCCGACGTCTCGCACGCCCTGGGCCACGGCGGACCCTACCCGGCACCGCCCGCGGCAGACGCCATGGGCGCCTAGGCCCACGGCATTCATCAGAAGAACACCGTGAGGTTCTTGGCCAGCAACACGTTCTGGTCCAGGATGATGCGCCGGGCTGCGACCTGCCACAGGCCCTCGGGGGAACAGCGCAGGGTGTCGTAGCGCTTGCCCACAAAGAAGTTGGTCTCGTATTCCACGCGATTCTGATACACCAGAAAACGGCAGCTGACGTCGACCTCACGGCTGCCGTCCGCTCCCTGCCTCGCTGCCTGAATCAGCACATTGGTCACCATGTGCGTGACCCGCGACATCGGCTCCTCGGCCCAGTGCACACGGGTACGGATCTGCTCCACCCGCTTGCCGAGCGTCCATTTGTCTTCGTCGAACCAGCTGATGTCGCGATCGGCCCGCGTATTCTCGCGCGCCTCGTGCTCGCCGTACTTCACATTGCGCCGAATGGGCATGTGATAGGTGAGGTCATCGGCCAGCATGGCGAGCCAATCTTCGTAACGACGCTGATCCAGCGCCTCGGCCTCGCCATACAGGAATTGCTCCACCGCCTGCTGCAACAGCAGGCGATCCAACCCCTCAGGCGCGAGCGGCCTCATGTCGGTGGCAGCCAAGGCGGTCATTTTGCATCCTCCTGATAGTGCGGATCGTCCTTGCCCAGCAGGACGTCCCAGTCGCGGCCGGCCATGTAATCGCGCCAGCGGTGATACAGCATGCGCGGGTTCTCTTCGCTCACCTGCTCGGCCACACGACCGGGCATGGGTTGATTCACTTGCGACGCCCCCGAAGACTGCTGATAGTTGTAAGGGTAGCGTCGGGCAATGGCGCCCTTGCTGGCCGACGTGGCGTAGTTCCAGTTCTCCATGTCGTCCTGCTCGGTCATGCCTGCCGGGCCCGAGTAGCGCATGTAGTAGTGGCGCAGGAAGTCCTTGACCGCTGGCGGCGCATCACGATCCACCAGAAAGAAGCGCCACACTTCGATGTGCGTGGGGCCATGCGGATGCCACACGAAGATCGACCTGGGCTGACTGCCGTGAAACGAAGTGTTGGGGAATATGGTGCCCACAAAGGGACGCAACCGGGAGGCTTCGCCCTGGCGACGACGACGCTCCTCGAAGCAGTAGCGGAAGTACTCTTCCACCTCCGGGTTGTCCTTGAATGACTCTACATATTCTTCACCCTCGGGCATGATGGCGCTATGCACGCCATGGCCCTGCGGGAAGCTGATCCACACATGCCGGGCCTTGGCCAGCTCGTTGTCGCGCCGGCCCTTCACGTCGGAGCGGGCGCTGGGGCCGATCCCGATCATGTCGACCGAGCGATGGCTGGGGTTGTGGTAGGTATCGCCCATGAAGTTCTCGGCAGGCAACTTCCAGTTGCACGGCACGATCCACTTGGTGATGCCGCCAATCACCTCGGAGCCGCCTTCGCGGCCATCGCGGCTGTCGAGCGCGAGATCGAGGTGCGTTTTGGCCTCGCCCAGATAGGTGAGGAAATCGGGCGCATCGGGATCCCAGTTGGCCCAGATGGTGCCCTTGTAGTTGGTGACGTGCGGCGGCTGGATGAGCCCCCATTGCGACTTGTCGAGCCGTCCCTGGTAAATGGCGTCGTACATCGGTACGCCGGTGAGCTTGCCATCGAGCGAATAGCTCCAGGCGTGGTACGGACAGGTAAACATGCGGGTGTTGCCTTCGTCGTACAGGGCAACCTTCATGCCGCGATGGCGGCAGGAATTGAGAAACACCCGGATCTGGTGATCTTCGCCGCGACACAGCACGACCGACTCTTCACCCATGCGCGAGACGAAGAAATCGCCCGGATTGGGCACCTGGCTCTCGTGGCCGACAAACTGCCAGACACGTGTGAAGAGTTTGTCGAGCTCTTCCCGGTAGATGTCTTCACGAAAGAAGATATCGCGACTGACCAGGCCGCGTTCGAGATCGACATAAGGGTCGTAAGGTGAATCGCTCATGGCGGAGTTCCGTAACGGGGCAACGGGCACCGGATGACCCGGTACCGGGTGAATCGAAGCATGTCCATTCTGTGGACATCGTTTTCATTTTAATATTCTAGCGAGAGTCGTCCCACTCCACAAGCCCCGTACAATTCCTCTTTCAAGGATTCTCCCCCGACCCATGCGACTCACCCTCGATCTGACACCCCGGCCTGTCGCCGTCGACGACGGCCAGCTCGCCTACGTTGCCCAGGGCGAGGGTCGCCCCAGCCTGCTGGTTCACGGCTCACTCTGTGATTACCGTTATTGGGCACCGCAGTTGCGCACGCCACTGCCAGAGGTGGCGCTACGCGCGCTCAGCCTGCGCCACTGCTGGCCGGTGCAGAACACATCGGGCAATCTGCCATGGACAGTGGCACAACATGCCAGCGATCTCGGGCGCGCCCTCGACGAATGGCAATGGCCCCAGGTCGACCTTGTGGGCCATTCGCGCGGCGCGCGGGTGGCGCTCGCTTTCGCCCTGCACCACCCGAAGCGCATCCGTTCTCTGGTGTTGGCCGACCCGGCCCTGCCGCTGTCCGAGGCGCCCGCCTCCGACCCGGCCGCGTTGGCGGCCGATCGCATCGAGGCAGGCGAGATCGAAGCCGGACTGCAGGTATTTGTCGATACGGTCAATGGCGCCGATACCTGGCGCCGCATGATTCCGGACTTTCGTCGCATGGCACTCGACAATGCCGCCACACTGGTACGACAAGCCAAGGAAGAACGGCAATTGCCCGAGGACACGGCACTGGCCACCCTCACCTGCCCGGTGATGCTGATCGGGGGCGAGGCCAGCCCCGAACGCTACCACCGAAGCCGAACCTGGCTGGCCGAGCGCATGACGGCAGCGCCGATCCGACGAGTCGTGATTCCGGCAGCGGCCCATGGGATGAACCTGGCACGGCCCCACGCCTTCAACGAGGCGCTGCAAGCCTTCTGGCGCTGCGTTCCGGCGTCAAATCGATAACATGCTAAGGTTTGGCCCTTCACGCCAACCGCCTGACACCGCATGACCCGCCCCGCCCAGGAATCTCCTGCCGAGCCTTCCGGCTTCCCCGCCCACCTGGCCGTGTTGGTGTTCATCGCCTTCGCCAGCGGCCACTTTCTGTCGTATGCCCTGCGCACGCTCAATGCGGCATTGGCGCCATACCTTGTGACCGATCTCGGTCTCGACCCCGGGGCGCTGGGGTGGCTCACGGCGTCGTATTTCATCGTGTTCGCGGCCTTGCAGTATCCCCTGGGCTTCTGGCTCGACCGGTTCGGCGAGCGCCGGGTCGAATCGCTACTGCTGGTGATCGGTGCCGTGGGTGCGCTGGTGATGGCCATGGGCCAGTCGATGACCACGCTGAGTCTCGGGCGCATCCTCATCGGCATGGGCGTTTCAGCCTGTCTGATGGCGCCGTTTGCCTGGTTTCGCCGTCACTTCCCGCCGCAGCGCCAGTCGCAATTGGGTCTGTGGTTGCTGGTGGCCGGCACCAGCGGCGCGGCCATGGCGACGCTGCCAGCCGCCACCATCGCCGAGTGGCTTGGCTGGCGTGGCGTGCTGTTCATTTTTGCCGGCTTGCTCGCCGTCTCGGCACTCCTGATCTGGTGGGTCGTGCCCGACCCGAAACCGCGCGAACCCCGAGCGGCCGACGCACCGCCCCCCATGGCCGCCCTGGCCCTGATTCGGCACCCGGCCATGTGGTATGTGGCGCCGCTGGCTTTCGTTGGCCACGGCGGCGTCATGGCCTTGCAAACGCTCTGGGCCGGGCCCTGGATGACCGACGTGCTGGGCATCGCCCCGACCTGGGCGGCGTCGTACCTGTTCGTGTTCACGCTCGCGATTCTGGCCAGCTATCTGGCCATGAGCTTCCTGACGCCCTGGCTGCAGCGCAGAGGCATTGGACTTTTGCGGCTTGCCGCCTGGGGGCATGGCATGGCCGCGGCCACCATTCTGGCCATCGCCGTGTTTCCGGAGCCCCGAGCGTGGCTGTTGTGGCCTCTGATGGCGATCACTTTTCCGGCCATGTCGGTGATGCAGCCCGGGCTATCGCTGATGTTTCCGCGCGAAATCGCTGGCCGGGTGCTCACGCTCTACAACATGTATCTGTTTGCCGGCGCCTTCGTGCTGCAGTGGGGTATCGGGCTGGCAGTGGACCTCGGCTTGCACCTGGGTCTGGCCCGAGGCCATGCGTATCAGATAACACTGGGCACGCTAGCCCTGGTTCACGCCGGCTGTCTGCTGTTCTGGCGCTGGCGGCGCAAATAGCGCCACACGAAACCGGGATACCCACACACCAGGTACAGCGTCAGCGTAATGGCGTAGAACTCCCAGGCCTGGTCAAACCGGTTGCCCAGGCGCGACTCGAAGGCAAAGCCGATGGCGACCACCACGCCGTAGCCGACAAGCAGCTCCAAGAGGCGGATGGCAAAGGGCTTGACGGCGGCACCCTGCCGCCACTGCCAGATGGCAAAAACACGTTCGGTGGCAAAAGGCAGATTGGCCAATACCACCATCAATGCCACCACCAGCCAGATTGCAAGAGATTGAGTCATGATGCCTCGGGGATCGGCCTCCGGCAGGAGGCTCGATCGTCAGGTTATTGCAAGGCCGACGCCATGGCGTGCAGACACAATGCCATCAGGGGCGCCGGCATGATGCCCAGCACCAGCGTGAGCAGGCCGTTGACCGACAGCACCGCCCGCGCGCCACTGGAGGCTTCGATGGGAGCATTGGCGTTGTCGGCGGACGGTTCGTCGAAGTACGCCAGCTTGACCACACGCAGGTAATAGAACGCACCCACCAGCGAGGCCATCACGGCGACCACCGCCAACCAGAGATGGCCCGATTGCACCAGCACCTGCAAGACGGCCAGTTTGGCGTAGAAACCCACCGTGGGCGGAATACCCGCAAGCGAGAACATCATCAACAGCAGCATGGCCGCGAACCAGGGACTGCGACGGCTCAGGCCCTTGAGATCGTCGAGCTGATCCGACTCGAAACCGTTGCGACGCGCGAGCAGCAAAATGATGCCGAAAGTGCCCAGCGTGGTGAGCACGTAGGTGACCATGTAGAACAATGCGGCACCGTAGGCATCCACCCGACCGTCGAGGCCGTTGGCCGACAACAGGCCCAGCAGCACGAAACCCATATGCGCGATGGTGGAATAGGCCAACATGCGCTTGAAACTGGTCTGGGCAATGGCCGTGAGATTACCGATCACCAGCGACAGCACCGCCAGAATGGCCAGCATGGGCTCCCAGGCCGGCGCCAGCAAGGGGAGCGCTTCGCCCAGCAGACGCACGGTAATGGCAAACGCAGCCAGTTTGGGCGCCGCACCCAGCAGCAGCGTGACCGGCGTGGGCGCACCCTCGTACACATCGGGTACCCACATGTGAAACGGCACGACACCCAGCTTGAACGCCAGACCGGCCACGATGAACACGAGACCGAAGGTGAGCACCAGGTCGAGCTCGGAGAGCAGCGCGATTGCACCGGCGATGCCCTGCAGGTCGAGCGTGCCGGTGGCACCGTAGACCATCGACATGCCGTAGAGCAGAAAGCCCGACGACAGCGCCCCCAGCACGAAATACTTCATGGCCGCTTCCGTGGCCACCACATGCTCGCGCCGCAACGCCACAATGGCATACAGCGACAGCGACATGAGTTCGAGACCCAGGAAGATGGTGATGAGATTGCCGGCCGACACCATGACCATCTGACCCAGCGTAGCCAGCAAGGCCAGCACGTAGAGTTCGCCGCCACGGGTCAGCATGTCGCGTGTCATGGCGTAGCGATGCCCGTAGGCCAGCGTGACCATCACCGCCACATACACCGCCAGCTTGAGCAGATGCGACAGGCCGTCGACCACATAAAGGCCATGGAACGTGACGCCACCGGCGCCATCGAGCCACTGCCAGGCCGTGACGACGAACAGCAGCGCCAGCGTGCCCTGGGTGAGGCGGTAGGTGACGGCACGCGAATCGTCGTGAAGGAAGGCGTCGAGCAGCAGGATCACGCAGGCGGCAACCAGCAACAGGATTTCCGGGGCGGCCAACGCGAAATGGAGGTTATTGACTTGCATGGTGGGTTACGCGGAAATCACAGTTTGGAAACGGCCACATGATCCAGCAGCGCCTGCACCGACGCGTGCATCACGTCGGTGAAGGGCTTGGGATAAATGCCCATGAACAGCACGGCGATGGCCAACACGCCCAGAATGAGGAACTCGCGCGAATTGATGTCGACCAGCGCGCGCACGTGATCGTTGGCCACTTCGCCAAAGAACACACGCTTGACCATCCACAACGAATAGCTGGCTGCCAGAATCAGCGTGGTGGCCGCCAGCAGGCCGATCCAGAAGTTGTATTCGATGGCACCCAGAATGACCATGAATTCGCCGACGAACCCGCTGGTGGCCGGCAAGCCGCTGTTGGCCATGGCAAACAGCACGGCAAACGCGGTGAAGCGCGGCATGACATTGACCACGCCGCCGTAGTCGGCAATAGAGCGAGTGTGCATGCGATCGTAGAGCACGCCGATGCAGAAGAACATGGCCCCCGATACAAAGCCGTGCGAGATCATCTGCACGATCGCGCCTTCCATGCCGGCCGTGTTGAACAGGAAGAAGCCGAGGGTGACGAAACCCATGTGAGCGACCGATGAATAGGCCACCAGCTTCTTCATGTCGCCTTGCACGATGGCCACCAGGCCGATGTAGATCACCGCGATGAGCGACAGCGTGATCATGAGCCAGGACAGCGAATCGGCGGCATCCGGCGTGATGGGCAACGAAAAGCGCAGAAAACCGTAAGCCCCCAGCTTGAGCATGATGGCCGCCAGCACGATCGAGCCGCCAGTGGGCGCTTCAACGTGGGCATCGGGCAGCCACGTATGCACGGGCCACATGGGCACCTTCACGGCAAAGGCCAGGAGGAAGGCCAGGAAGATCAGTATCTGCGGTGTATGGCCCAGCGGCACATCGTGCCAGGCAAGGATGTCGAAGGTGCCGCCGGCGGCGTTCCAGAGATACACGAAGGCCACCAGCATCAGCAGCGAGCCCAGCAAGGTGTACAGAAAGAACTTGAATGCCGCGTACACCCGGTTGGGGCCACCCCAGACCCCGATGATGATGTACATCGGGATCAGCGTGGCCTCGAAGAAGAAATAGAACAGCATGCCGTCGAGCGCAACGAACACGCCGATCATCAGGCCCGACAGGATGAGAAAGGCGCCGAAATACTGCCCCACACGCTGCGTGATCACCTCCCAGCCGGCGGCCACCACGACGATCGTGATGAAGGCCGTGAGCAGCACGAACCACAAGGAGATGCCGTCGACCCCCAGGTGGTAATACACAGACAGCGATTCGATCCACTCGACCCGTTCGACGAACTGCATGTCGGCCGTGCTGGCATCGAAACCGAAATACACCGGCAGCGTGACGAGAAAGCCCAGCACCGCGCCGGCCAGTGCCAGCAGGCGCGCAGCCTGCGGGTTGTCGTCGCGGCCCAGCAGCATGACCAGCAGACCGAAGACGATCGGCACGAACACTGCCAGTGTCAGCCAGGGAAAAGAAGATTGCACCATGTCGCCTGCCATCGTCGTTTAGAACAGTACAAAGAAGGTAAGAAGCGCCAGAATGCCGACGATCATGGCAAAGGCGTAGTGATAGATGTAGCCAGATTGCAGATGGCGTGACACCCCGGCCACCCAGCCCACGACACGCGCGCTGCCGTTGACCACCAGGCCATCGATCAGGGCGCCATCACCGCCGCGCCAAAGACCCGTGCCCAGGGCACGCGCACCGCGCGCCAGCACATTCTCGTTGAACCAGTCGACGTAATACTTGTTGTCGAGAATGCGAACCACGCCGCTCAGGTGGCGTCGGATGGCCGCACCACTGGCAGGTCGCAGCAGGCAGGTGTACCAGGTGACGAAGAAGCCAAGTACGACCAGCCAGAACGGCACCGTCATGATCGCGTGGATGCCGTAGGGGAGCCAGCCATCGAAATGTGCCGCCAGCTCGGCCATGGCCGGATGGCTGGGGAACACCTCGATCACGCCGGCAAAGAAGCTGCCGAACAGCATCGGATACACCGCAATGGCGCCGATGATGACCGACGGAATGGCCAGCGCCACCAGCGGCAGCGTGACGACCCAGGGAGACTCTTTGGGCGGCCCGGCGTGATGGTCGTCGTGGCCGTGGTCGGCATGGGCGTCATGACCCTGGGCGGGTGCCGAGGTATCGAAGCGCTCCTTGCCATGAAACACCATGAAGTAGACCCGGAACGAATACACCGAGGTGACGAACACACCGATCAACGTGGCGTAGTAGGCAAAACCGGCGCCCCACACGTTGGCGGCGTGCGCCGCCTCGATGATGTGCTCTTTGGAGTAGTAGCCCGAAAAGAACGGCGTGCCAACCAGAGCCAGCGTACCGATGAGGAAAGTGATCCAGGTGATGGGCATGTAGCGGCGCAGGCCGCCCATGTTGCGGATGTCCTGATCGTGATGCATGCCGATGATCACCGAGCCGGCCCCCAGGAACAGCAAGGCCTTGAAGAAGGCGTGCGTCATCAGGTGGAAAATGGCCACCGAGTAGGCTGACGCCCCCAGAGCCACGGTCATGTAGCCCAGCTGCGACAGGGTGGAATAGGCCACCACCCGCTTGATGTCGGTTTGAATGATGCCGAGAATGCCCAGAAACAGCGCACCAATGCCACCGATCACGATCATCAGCGACAGTGCCGTGTCGGAATACTCGAACAGTGGTGAGAAGCGGGCCACCATGAAGATGCCCGCGGTCACCATCGTGGCGGCGTGAATCAGCGCCGAAATGGGCGTGGGGCCTTCCATCGAGTCGGGCAGCCAGGCGTGCAAGGGCACCTGAGCCGACTTGCCCATGGCACCCACGAACAAGGCAATGCAAGCCACGGTAAGCAGCGCCCAGTCGGTGCCCGGGAAGCCCTCCGCGGCCAGCCTGTCGGCCTGACCAAACACGGTGGCGTAATCGAGCGAGCCGGTGTAGGCAAACAGCAAGCCAATGCCGAGGATGAAACCGAAGTCGCCCACCCGGTTCATCAGGAAGGCCTTCATGTTGGCAAACACGGCCGTGGGCTTTTTGTACCAGAAACCGATCAGCAGATACGACACCAGGCCCACCGCTTCCCAGCCGAAGAACAGCTGCAGCATGTTGTTCGCCATCACCAGCATCAGCATCGAGAAGGTGAACAACGAGATGTAGGAGAAGAAGCGCTGGTAACCCGGGTCGTCGGCCATGTAGCCGATGGTGTAGATGTGCACCATGAGCGACACCGAGGTCACCACCACCATCATCAGAGCCGACAGCGTGTCGATGAGAAAGCCGATTTCCAGCCGCACATCACCCAGCAGCGACCACGTGTAGACCGTGCCATTGAAGGTGTTGCCACTCAGTGTGTCGAACAGCACCACCACCGAGCCCAGGGTGGAGATCAGCACCCCGGCAATCGTGATCAGGTGCGAGGCACGCCGGCCCAGCACGGCGCGGCCCAGCAGAAACTGCGTGCCGAGCAGGCCCGCCAGCGTCGCGCTCACGAGCGGAGCGAACGCGATCAGAAGATAGAGAGAGGGGACGCCAGTATTCATAGTTTCGTGTCCGCCGGTCAGCCCTTGAGCTGGTCGAGTTCGTCAACGTTGATGGTGTTGAGGTTGCGAAACAGCAGCACCAGAATGGCCAGACCAATGGCCGACTCGGCCGCTGCCACCGTCAGGATGAAGAAGACGAAGACCTGCCCGGCCACGTCGCCACTCCAGGCCGAAAACGCCACGAAGTTCATGTTCACCGACAGCAGCACCAACTCGATGGCCATGAGCAGAATGATGAGGTTGCGGCGATTCCAGAAGATGCCGAACACGCCCAACGCAAACAGAATGGCGCCCAGCACCAGGTAATGAGCAAGTGTGAGTGTCATTGCGAGTCTCCCGAAGCGTCGTGCGGTCCCGAACCGCCCTGGCTGCGACGATCCGACTGTGCCGGCATCTGCACCAGCCGGACGCGGTCGGCAGCCCGGGCGCGCAGCTGTTCGGAGGGCACGTTGCGCTTGACGTCGTTGCGCCGGCGCAAGGTGAGCGAAATGGCCGCCACCATACCCACCAGCAGCAGTACGGCGCTGATCTGGATGGCATAGAGATACTCGGTGTACATCGCTTCGCCGATGGATCCGGTGTTGTTGTAGCCGGCGCCCGCTTGCGGCAGGGGCTGTGAGGGATCCCACCAGGTGTGGATCAGCACGAAGGCCATTTCGGCCACCATCACGGCGGCAATCAACAGACCCAATGGCAGGTACGTGCGCGCGCCCTGACTCACCTTCTCGACGTTGATGTCGAGCATCATCACGACAAACAGGAACAGCACCATGACGGCGCCCACGTACACGAGGATCAGCAGCAAACCGAGGAACTCGGCATGGATCAGGATCCAGAGCATGGCCGCCGTGAAGAACGACAGCACCAGATGCATGGCAGCCGTGACCGGGTTGCGCGCCGTGACCGTGCGAAAGGCGGCGATCACGAGCACGATCGCAAAGAGGTAGAACAGGAGTGTGGTGACGATCATGATGTGAGCGGCTCAGCGGTAACGGGCATCCTGGGCGCGATGGTGGGCAATGTCTTCTTCGTAGCGATCGCCCACCGCCAGCAGCATTTCCTTGGTGAAATAGAGGTCGCCACGCTTCTCGCCGTGGTACTCGTGGATGTGGGTTTCGACGATCGAATCCACCGGACAGCTTTCTTCACAGAACCCACAGAAGATGCACTTGGTGAGATCGATGTCGTAGCGGGTGGTACGGCGGGTACCGTCGTCTCGCTCATCCGATTCGATCGTGATGGCCACGGCGGGGCACACGGCTTCGCAGAGCTTGCACGCAATGCAGCGTTCTTCGCCATTGGGATAGCGACGCAACGCATGCAGCCCCCGAAAGCGCGGCGAGGCCGGGGTCTTCTCTTCGGGGTAGTGCTGCGTCACCTTGCGTGCAAAGACATACTTGCCAGTGAGGCGCAAGCCTTTCAGCAGCTCGGTCAGCATCAGACTGCCGAAGAAATCCTTGATGGCTGTTGACATGGTGAATTCCTGCGTTGGCAACGGGCGCGGGCGCTCAGTGCGTCCAGATATTGAGCGGGGTCTGCATCCAGATCGCCAGCACGATCAGCCAGACCAGCGTGAGCGGGATGAAAATCTTCCAGCCAAGGCGCATGATCTGGTCGTAGCGGTAGCGCGGGAACGATGCGCGGAACCAGATGAAGAGCGAAACCACAAAGAGCGTTTTCAGGAACAGCCAGAGCCAGCCCGGAATCCACGTGAACGGTGCAAATCCGAGGGGGGCATCCCAGCCGCCGAGAAACATGATGGCGGCCAAAGCCGACAGCAGGATCATGTTGGCGTACTCGGCCAGGAAGAACAGGGCAAAGCCCATGCCCGAGTACTCGACCATATGCCCCGCCACGATCTCGGACTCGCCCTCGACCACGTCGAAGGGGTGGCGGTTGGTCTCGGCCACCGCCGAGATGATGTAGATCACGAACAAGGGCAGCAGCGGCAACCAGTTCCATGAGAGGAAATTGAGCCCGACGTCGGCAAACGTACCGCGCAGCTGCACGTTGACGATCTCGCTCATGTTCAGGCTGCCCGACACCAACAGCACGGCCACCAGCACGAAGCCGATGGCCAGCTCGTAGGAGACCATCTGGGCCGAAGCTCGCAGGGCACCCAGGAAGGCGTACTTGGAATTGGAGGCCCAGCCGGCCACGATCACGCCGTATACCCCCACCGACGTGATGGCCAAGACATAAAGCAGACCGGCATTGACATTGGCCAGCACCAGGTCGGGACCGAACGGGATTACCGCCCAGGCCGCGAATGCCGGCATCAGCACCACCATGGGTGCCACGATGTAGAGCACGCGGTTGGCCTGCGACGGCGTGATCACTTCCTTGAGCAGCAGCTTGAGCACGTCGGCAAACGCCTGCAGCAGGCCGAAGGGACCCACCCGGTTAGGGCCCTTGCGCTGATGCATGGATCCGATCAGCTTGCGCTCCCAGTAGGTGAGATAGGCCACCGACAGGATGAGGGGCACCAGAATACAAATGATGCCCAGCAGTATCCAGACCACCGGCCACACATAGGGACCGAGCAGCGACAGACCCCATTGCTGAAACGTGTCAAGCATCACAGCTGCTCCACGGTGAGGACATCGAAGGCACTGCCCAGCGCAGCGGTGGCAGGATGGGCGGCAGCGACACGGAGGGCACCTTCAGGCACACCGGCATCAAGCTCCAGTTCGAGCTCGGCCGCGCCGCTGGCGCTCCTGACCCGCACGCGCCCGCCGGCCTCAAGACCGAGACTGGCCAGTGTGGCCGCATTGGCCCGCGCGCGGGGCGTCTGGGCAGCGGGCGTGGCCTGCAAGGCCTCGGCGCGACGCGCCATGGTGTCGGCAAAATAGATGGGTACGTCGGCTACGCGCTCCAGCGTCTGGGCCGCGCTGCGGCCCGCAGGCGCTGCCAGTTCGAGCGATACGCGATTGTCGAGGCGATCGACGTAATTGCCCAGTACGGCATCACGCACGGCTTCGGACGTTTCTTCGTCGAATCCGTCGAGGTGCAACACATTGCCCAGCACACGCAAGACCTTCCAGGCCGGACGGCTGTCGCCGAAGGCCGGAACCACGCCCTTGAAACCCTGTGCCACGCCGGCCAGGTTGACGAAGGTACCCGAGGTTTCGGTAAACGGCGCCACCGGCAACATCACGTGTGCCCAGCTTTCGGCCACGGAGCGGTAGGACACCATCGCCACATTGAACTGGGCTGCCTGCAGGGCGGCCAGGGCGGCCGCGCCGTTGTCTGCATCGAGCGTCGGTTCAGCGTGCAGTATGAGGTAGGACTTGAGCGGATTGGCCAACATGGCCGCGGCGCTCTTGCCGCCTCGCTCCGGCACGGCGTGCGCCAGATAGCCGCCCACGGCATTGCCGCCTTCGGGCCAGTAGCCCAGCGTGCCGCCGCAGCGCTCGGCCAGCTGTTGTGCCATGGCCGCCAGCTGGGCGGCCTGGGGCGAATTCTGCGCCTGGGCACCCAGCCATACGGCCACGCGCTCACCAGAGGCGAGGCCAGCGGCCAGTTCGCGAGCGGCCTCGCCGGGCTCGACGTCGGCCAGCGCATCGGGCACCGCAGCGTCGGCAGCACGGCACAGTGCCACGAGCACCTGCGCCAGCGTCTGATTCAGTTCGCCCGGCGTGACGGTCAGACGCCCGGCCAGCGGCAGCAGGAGATCGTCGGCTGCCGTGTCGATCGAATACACCTGCGTCGCCTGCTTGGCGGCCTGACGCAGGCGCTGCGTGAGGAGCGGCTGTTCGGCGCGCGGAAATGCGCCCACCAGCAAGACGCGATCGAGCGAGGCGATGTCTTCAACCGACATGCCCAGCCAGGGCACTCCGGCAAGCGCGCGATCCCATTGCGGATCGGTGTGACGCAAGCGGAAGTCGATGTTGTCGGATCCCAGGGACCGCATCAGGCGGGCCAGCAGGGCAAACTCTTCGGTGGTGGCCCAAGGGGCTGACAGCGCACCGATCTGTCCGGCGCCAAAGCTTTCGCGAACCTGCCCCAGGCCATCGACCACAGCCTGCAGCGCTTCTTGCCAGGTTGCCTCGCGCCAGCTGCCGTCGTCTTGCCGAATCATGGGGGCGGCCAGGCGATCCTGGCTGTTCAGCCCTTCGTACGAGAAGCGATCACGATCGGAGATCCAGCACTCGTTGACGGCTTCGTTTTCGTAAGGCACCACGCGGACGACTTCGTTGCCCTTGACCTGCACCACCAGATTGGCGCCCAGGCTGTCATGCGGACTGACCGAACGCCGCCGCGCCAGTTCCCAGGTGCGAGCCTGGTAGCGGAACGGCTTGGACGTGAGCGCGCCGACCGGGCAGATATCGATCATGTTGCCCGAGAGCTCGGACTCGATGGCACGCCCCACAAAGGTGGTGATCTCGGAGTGCTCGCCACGATGCAGCATGCCGAGTTCCATGATGCCGCCGATCTCCTGGCCGAAGCGCACGCAGCGGGTGCAGTGGATGCAGCGGGTCATTTCTTCCGCCGATACCAGGGGCCCCAGGTTCTTGTGGAACACCACGCGCTTCTCTTCCTGGTAGCGCGAGGCCGAACTGCCATACCCCACGGCCAGATCCTGCAGCTGGCATTCGCCACCCTGGTCGCAAATGGGGCAGTCGAGCGGGTGGTTGATGAGCAGGAACTCCATCACGCTCTTCTGTGCCGCCACGGCGCGCTCGGACTGCGTGCGCACAACCATGCCCTGGCTCACCGGCGTGGCGCAGGCAGGCAAGGCTTTGGGGGCTTTCTCGACATCCACCAGGCACATGCGGCAATTGGCGGCGATCGACAGTTTCTTGTGATAGCAGAAGTGCGGGATATAGATGCCGAGTTCGTCGGCAGCATGCATCACCATGCTGCCCTCGGCGACTTCGACCGCCTTGCCGTCGATGGTAAGTTCAACCATTTACAGATACTCCGGAACCACGCACTGCTTGTGTTCGATGTGGTGCGCGAACTCGTCGCGGAAATGCTTGATGAAGCTGCGCACCGGCATCGCGGCGGCATCACCCAGCGCACAGATGGTGCGCCCCATGATGTTGCCAGCCACGTCGTCGAGCAGTTCGAGATCTTCGGCCCGGCCCTTGCCGTGCTCGATGCGATGCACCATGCGGTACAGCCACCCGGTGCCTTCACGGCAGGGCGTACATTGGCCACAGCTTTCTTCGTAGTAGAAGTACGACAATCGCAGCAACGACTTGACCATGCAACGGGAGTCGTCCATGACGATGACGGCGCCCGAACCCAGCATGGAGCCGGCCTTGGCGATGGCGTCGTAATCCATCGTGCAGTCCATCATGAGGTGAGCCGGGAGCACCGGCGCACTGGAGCCGCCCGGGATCACGGCCTTGAGCTTGCGCCCGGCGCGCACACCGCCGGCCAGCTCGAGCAGCTGCGAGAACGGCGTGCCCAGCGGCACCTCGAAATTGCCCGGGCGCTCGACATCGCCCGACACCGAGAACAGCTTGGTGCCCCCGTTGTTGGGGATGCCCACCTCGAGATAGGACTGCCCGCCGTGCCGGATGATCCATGGCACCGCGGCAAAGGTTTCGGTGTTGTTGACGGTGGTGGGTTTGCCATACAGGCCGAAACTGGCCGGAAACGGCGGTTTGAAACGCGGCTGACCCTTCTTGCCTTCAAGCGACTCGAGCAACGCGGTTTCTTCGCCGCAAATGTACGCGCCGTAGCCATGAAAGGCGTGCAACTGAAAGCTGAACGCCGAGCCCAGAATGTTGTCGCCCAGAAAGCCGGCAGCCCGAGCTTCTTCGAGGGCTTCTTCAAAGCGTTCGTAGACTTCCCAGACTTCGCCGTGAATGTAGTTGTAGCCCACCGAAATGCCCATGGCATACGCGGCAATGGCCATGCCCTCGATCACGATGTGCGGGTTGTAGCGCAGGATGTCGCGATCCTTGAAGGTACCGGGCTCGCCTTCGTCGGAATTGCACACCAGATACTTCTGACCCGGAAAGCTGCGCGGCATGAAGCTCCACTTGAGCCCGGTGGGGAACCCCGCCCCACCGCGACCGCGCAGCGCCGACGCCTTGATCTCGGCAATGACGTCTTCGGGCGACATGCCGCCGGTGAGCACCTTGCGCAGAGCCTCGTAGCCGCCGCGAGCGACGTAATCCTGCAGTTGCCAGTTGCTGCCATCGAGATCGGCCATGATCTGCGGTTGCAGATGGCGATCGTGCAGCCCGGGATTGAGCAGAACCTCTGCCTGTGTCATTGCGCACCTCCCTCGGCCTTGAGCGCCTCGAGCAATTCGTCGAGGCGTTCGTCGTTCATCTGCACGCACATGCGCTTGTTGTTGACCAGCAGCACCGGCGCATCGCCACAGGAACCCATGCACTCACCCTCTTTGAGCGTGAACAGGCCATCGGGGGTCGTCTGGTTGAAGTCGATGCCCAACCGCTGCTTGAGATGCTCGGCGGCCTTTTCGCCATCACGCAACGCACAGGGCAGATTGGTGCAGACGGTGACCTTGTAGCGTCCGACGGGCTGCGTGTCGAACATGTTGTAGAACGTGGCAACCTCTTGCACCGCGATGGCGGGTACGCCCAGATGGCGCGCCACGTCATCGATGACTTCGGCAGAGACCCAGCCCTTTTCGTCCTGGGCGATGGCAAGCGCCGCGATGGCGGCGGACAGGCGCTGATCGGCCGGGAACTTGGCGAGTTCGCGGTCGATCTTGCGATAGGCCTGCTCAGACAACAGCGTCATGTCGATTCCTGGTGGTTCGGTGTTCAGCGGTCGATCTCGCCAAACACGATGTCCTGCGTACCGATGAGCGTGACCGCATCGGCAATCATGTGGCCCCGGGCCATTTCGTCGAGCGCCTGCAGGTGCGGGAAGCCCGGCGCGCGGATCTTGAGCCGGTAGGGCTTGTTGGCGCCATCGGACACCAGATAGATGCCGAACTCTCCCTTGGGGTGCTCGATGGCCGAATAGGCCTCACCCGGCGGCACATGCATGCCTTCGGTGTAGAGCTTGAAATGATGGATCAGCTCTTCCATGTTGGACTTCATGCGGGCCCTGGGCGGTGGCGCCACCTTGTAGTTGTCGATGATCACCGGACCGGGGTTGTCGCGCAGCCATTGAATGCACTGGCGGACGATGCGATTGCTCTGGCGCATTTCTTCCACGCGCACCAGGTAGCGGTCGTAGCAATCGCCGTTGCGACCCACCGGCACGTCGAACTCGACGCGATCGTACACTTCGTAGGGCTGCGTCTTGCGCAGATCCCAGGCCACCCCCGAGCCACGCAGCATGGGGCCGGTAAAGCCCAGCGCCTTGGCACGATCGGGATCCACAATGCCGATATCGACCAGGCGTTGCTTCCAGATGCGGTTGTCGGTGAGCAGGGTTTCGTACTCGTCGATACAGTGCGGGAAACGCTCGGTGAAGTCTTCGAGGAAGTCGAGCAAGGAGCCCGACCGCGCCTCGTTCATGGCCTCGAGATGCTTGTTCTTGCGGTACTTGTTGGCCTTGTACTGCGGCATGGTGTCGGGCAGATCGCGATACACCCCGCCCGGACGGTAGTAGGCCGCGTGCATGCGCGCACCCGATACGGCCTCGTAGGCATCCATGAGGTCTTCGCGCTCGCGGAAGGTGTACAGGATGACCGCCATGGCGCCCACATCCAGACCGTGCGAACCCACCGACATCAAATGATTGAGGATGCGCGTGATTTCGTCGAACAAGACCCGGATGTATTGCGCCCGCAGCGGCACCTCGATGCCCAGCAGCTTCTCGATGGCCATCACGTAGGCGTGCTCGTTGCACATCATCGATACGTAGTCGAGCCGATCCATGTAGGGCAAGGCCTGCAGGAAGGTCTTGTGTTCGGCCAGCTTCTCGGTGGCCCGATGCAGCAAACCGATGTGCGGGTCGGCCCGCTGGATCACCTCGCCATCGAGCTCGAGCACCAGGCGCAGCACGCCATGCGCTGCCGGATGTTGCGGGCCAAAATTGAGGGTGTAGTTCTTGATTTCTGC
The DNA here is from genome assembly GCA_041690575.1 of Verticiella sp. GTDB lineage: Bacteria > Pseudomonadota > Gammaproteobacteria > Burkholderiales > Burkholderiaceae_B > Verticiella. The sequence continues at coordinate 116,119 of JAWLHC010000007.1, read as the reverse complement.
CATGGTCAGCGCCCCGCTCCGTAGCCGTCTTCGCGGATGATGCGCGGGGTAACCTCGCGCGGCTCGATGGTGACGGGCTGATAGATCACCCGCTTCTGGTCGGCGTCGTAACGCATCTCGACATTGCCCGACAGCGGGAAATCCTTGCGGAAGGGGTGGCCGATGAAGCCATAGTCGGTGAGGATGCGCCGCAGATCGGGGTGTCCTTCGAAGAGGATGCCGAAGAGATCGAAGGCTTCGCGCTCATACCAGTTGAGGCTGGGCCAAACCTCGACCAGTGTGGGCAACACCGGAAAGGAATCGTCTGTGGCGAAGCAGCGCACGCGCAACCGCCAGTTGTGCGTGATGGAAAGCAGATGCAGCACCACGGCGAAACGCCGACCCTGCCAGGGCTCGTTGCCATGGCTGGAGTAATCCATGCCGGCGAGGTCGAGCGCCATCTCGAACCGGAGGTCGGGGTGGTCGCGCAGAGTTTGACAGGTTGCCACATAGCGCTCGGCCGGCACCACCAGGGTGACTTCGCCCAGAGCCTGGGTAATGGCGGCGTCGTCGCCAAGCGCGGCGTGGAGACGTTGCTGCAGGGTGTCGAGATGGATCATGCGAATCTGCCGAAGGGGCGGAAAACTGCCGGAAACCGGCCCGCCATCAGGTGCGGGCGATGGTGTTGGTACGACGAATCTTGTTCTGCAACTGCAGCATGCCGTACATGAGGGCTTCGGCCGTGGGCGGACAACCGGGCACGTAGATATCCACCGGCACGATGCGGTCGCAACCTCGCACCACCGAGTAGGAATAGTGGTAGTAGCCACCGCCGTTGGCACAGGAACCCATTGAAACCACCCAGCGCGGCTCGGCCATCTGATCGTAGACGCGGCGCAAGGCCGGCGCCATCTTGTTGCACAGCGTACCCGCGACGATCATGACGTCGGACTGGCGCGGGCTGGGCCGGAAGATGATGCCGAACTGATCGAGGTCGTAGCGAGCCATGCCCGCATGCATCATCTCGACTGCACAGCAGGCCAGACCGAAGGTCATGGGCCACATCGAACCGGTGCGAGCCCAGTTGATGACGGCATCGGCACTGGTGGTGACGAAGCCTTGCTTGAGGAGTCCATCGATAGCCATGATTGAATCCGATAATTGCGGTGCTGCACGACAACCGGGCCACCATGGCCCGGCCGGCGGGGCCCGGGATCACTCCCAGTCGAGGGCGCCCTTCTTCCATTCGTAAACGAAACCCACCACGAGGATGGCCAGGAACATCATGGCCGTCCAGAAACCGACCAGACCCACTTGCTCGTTGGCCATGGCCCAGGGGAACAGAAAGGCGATTTCGAGATCGAACAGAATGAAAAGAATGGCCACGAGGTAGTAGCGTACGTCGAACCGGATGCGGGCGTCTTCGAAGGCGTCGAAACCACATTCGTAGGGCGACAACTTGGCCGCATCGGGCTTGCGTGGGCCCAGAACCGACCCGGCCACGAATAGCGCGGCACCCAACGAAGCCCCGACCACGATGAAGATCAGGACGGGCAGATAGGAATCGACAACCATGGGATGACCTCGGATAAACCGCCAGCGGCGTGGTGCCGTAAGTGTGGCGACAGGTACCGGATACGCGTTGAAACCCGCCGCTCGGGATCACCCGGCATTGTAGCGCATTGGCACAAACCCTTATCGCTCGAACGTCGTGGTTCTTGAGGGCCAGGCGGCCCGGAAGGCGCGGGGTATGAGGGCCGGCCCTCGGCGCCTGGGTTGTGAGACGCGACTCAGGCAGACCGCTCAGCCAGCACCGCCACGGCAGGCAAGGTCTTGCCCTCGAGAAACTCGAGAAACGCCCCGCCACCGGTCGAGATGTAACCGATACGATCGCTCACACCAAACCGGGCAATGGCCGCCAGGGTGTCGCCTCCGCCGGCGATCGAGAAGCCGGCAGCATCGGCAATGGCGTGGGTGAGCACCTCGGTACCGTGCGCAAATCCGGCAAACTCGAACACGCCCACCGGGCCATTCCACACGATGGTGCCCGCCCGCTCGAGCAGGCTGGCCAGTTGCCGGGCCGTTTGCGGACCGATATCGAGGATGAGGTCGTCTTCGGCCACGTCGCCCACCGGCTTGACGGTGGGCTCGGCATCGGCGGCAAAGGTTTTGGCACACACCACGTCGGTGGGAATGGGCACCTCGGCACCCCGCTCACGCATGAGCGCGATGATGGCCCGGGCCTCGTCTACCTGGCCGGGCTCGGCCAGCGACTTGCCGATGGGATGCCCCTCGGCCAGCAGAAACGTGTTGGCAATCCCGCCACCCACGATCAGCTGATCCACCTTGCCCGCCAGCGCCTGCAGGATGCTGAGCTTGGTGGACACCTTGGCACCGCCCACGATGGCCACCATGGGCCGCGCGGGCGAGCCCAGAGCCCGCCCCAGCGCCTGCAGTTCGGCTGCCAGCAAGGGCCCGGCGCACGCCTTGGGCGCGTACCGAGCCATGCCTTCGGTGGTGGCCTCGGCGCGATGCGCCGTGCCGAAGGCATCGTTGACGTAAACATCACAGAGGGCGGCCATGCGCCTGGCCAGACCCTCGTCGTTGGCCTTCTCGCCCACGTTGCCCCGGCAATTTTCGAGCAAGACCACCTGACCGGGCGCGACCTCGACGTCATCGACCCAATCGGCAAGCAGCGGCACTTCGCAGCCCAGCAGCTCAGCCAGGCGAGCGGCCACCGGGGCCAGGCTGTCTTCGGTCGTGAGCTGCCCTTCTTTGGGACGGCCCAGGTGCGAGGTGACCATCACTGCCGCGCCCGCGTCCAGCGCCAGGCGGACGGCCGGCACCGAGGCACGGATGCGCGTGTCTTCCGTGATGTTGCCCTGATCGTCCTGGGGCACGTTGAGATCGGCACGAATGAAGACGCGCCGCCCCTTCAGTTCGCCCTGCTCGGCCAGCTGAGCCAGCGTGAGGATGGGGGACATCGGCGAGCTCCGTTTACTTCGCGTTCATGAGGGCAACGGTGGTGTCGAGCATGCGATTGGAGAAGCCCCATTCGTTGTCGTACCAGCTCGACACCTTGACCAGCGCACCGGCCACCTTGGTGAGCGTGGCGTCGTACGTGCTGGAGGCAGGATTGTGGTTGAAGTCGATCGACACCAGGGGCTCGGTGTTGTAATCGAGAATGCCCTTGAGGGGGCCCTCGGAGGCTGCTTTGAGCACGGCGTTCACTTCATCCACCGTGGTTTCACGCGCCGCCACGAACGAGAGATCGACCAGCGACACATTGATGGTGGGCACGCGGATGGCATAGCCATCGAGCTTGCCATTGAGTTCGGGCAGCACCAGGCCCACTGCCGCGGCCGCGCCGGTCTTGGTGGGGATCATGCTTTGCGTGGCCGAGCGCGCGCGGCGCAGGTCGGTGTGATACACGTCAGTCAGCACCTGATCGTTGGTGTAGGCATGCACGGTCGTCATGAGGCCGCTCACCAGGCCGATCTTCTGGTGCAGCGGCTGCACCAGCGGGGCAAGACAGTTGGTGGTGCAGGATGCATTGGAGATCACCGTGTGCTCGGCCTTGAGCACTGCGTGGTTGACGCCATACACCACGGTGGCATCCACATCCTTGCCGCCAGGAGCCGAGATGATCACTTTACGGGCACCGCCTTGAATGTGCGCCGACGCCTTTTCTTTGGTGGTGAAAAAACCGGTGCACTCGAGCACTACATCCACGCCCAGCTCACCCCAGGGCAGCTCGGCCGGATTGCGGTTGGCGAGCACCCGAATCTGATCGCCATTGACCACCATGTTGTCGCCATCGACCGTGACCGTGCCCGGAAACTTGCCGTGCGCCGTGTCGTACTGCGTGAGGTGGGCGTTGGTTTTCGGGTCGCCGAGATCGTTGATGGCCACGATCTCGATGTCGTGGGTCTTGCCCCCCTCGTAATGAGCCCGCAGGATATTGCGGCCGATCCGGCCGTAGCCGTTGATGGCAACTCGAATGGTCATGATGAGACTCCTGGAAAGATCGAATCAGTGAATCAGGCCAACACCCGCTCAACCGCGGCCACCACGGCCTCGGCGGTGATGTTGAAATGCTGGAACAGCGTACCGGCGGGTGCCGACTCGCCATAGACGTCGATACCCACGACTTCGCCCTCGAGCCCCACGTACTTGCGCCAGTAGTCGGTGACGCCGGCTTCGACGGCCACGCGCGGCATGCCGGCCGGCAGCACCTGGCGCTGCCAGGCGGCGTCCTGGGCATCGAACACCTGAGTGCACGGCATGGACACCACGCGTACCGGGATGCCGCGGGCCGACAGGGCTTCCTGGGCCTGCAGGGCCAGGGCCACTTCGGAGCCGGTGGCGATGATCACCGCCTGCGCCTGCGTGGCATCACGCAACACGTAGCCACCGCGGGCAATGGCCGCCACGGTGCTGGAATCTCGCGACACAAAAGGCAGCCCCTGGCGCGACAACAGCAGGGCCGAAGGCCCACCTTGTCGCACCGCCATGCCCAGGCTGGCGGGCCGCTGCACGGCTGCCCCCCACGCCACCGCGGTTTCGGTGGTGTCGGCGGGTCGCCAGACGTGCAGATTGGGAATGAGGCGCAGGCTGGCCGCGTGCTCGACCGATTGGTGCGTGGGGCCGTCTTCGCCGAGGCCGATGGAATCGTGGGTGAACACGTGCACCACGCGCTGCTTCATGAGCGCAGCCATGCGCAGCGCATTGCGGGAATAATCCGAAAACGTGAGGAAGGTGCCGCCAAACGGCAGCCAGCCGCCATGCAGGGCCATGCCGTTCATCATGGCGGCCATGCCGAACTCGCGCACGCCGTAGTTGATGTGACGGCCGACCGGATGCTGCAGGCCATCGACCGGAGCGCGCACGGCCGTGACGCCGGGCCAATCCGTGAAATTGGAACCGGTGAGGTCGGCCGACCCCCCCAGTAGCTCGGGCAGAAGATCGGCCAGCCCGGCGATGACGTGCTGCGAGGCCTTGCGCGTGGCGAGGGTCTCTTCGCGTGCGATCACATCGTGCAGCAATTGCCCGAAGCGCTCGGCGAAATCGGCGGGCAGATCGCCCCGCATGCGTCGCTCGAACTCGTCGGCAAGCTCGGGGAAAGCCTGCCGATAGGCGGCGAAGGTGGACTCCCATTCGTCACGCCAGGCGGCGCCCTGATGGCGAAGATTCCAGGCCTCGCGCACGTCTGCCGGGATTTCAAATCGCTCCCCGCGCCAGCCCATGGCCTCGCGAGTGGCAGCGATTTCGGCATCGCCCAGCGGGGCCCCATGCACCTTCTCGGTGCCGGCCATATTGGGAGCACCCTGGCCGATGACCGTGCGGCACACGATCAGCGTGGGGCCGGATTCCTGGCTGCGCGCTCGCTCGAGCGCGTCGGTGACGGCCTTGACGTTATGGCCATCAACGGCAGGGATGACATTCCAGCCATAGGCCTCGAAGCGCCGCGCGGTGTCGTCGGCAAACCAGTGGCGAACTTCGCCATCGATCGAAATGCCGTTGTCGTCGTAGAGCACGATCAGGCGCGACAGCCGCAACGTGCCGGCCAGCGAGGCCACCTCGTGCGAAATCCCCTCCATCAGGCAGCCGTCACCCACGATGGCGTAGGTATGATGATCGACTACGGCATGGCCGGGTCGATTGAAGTCGGCGGCCAGAAGGCGTTCGGCCAGCGCCATGCCCACGGCATTGGCTAGGCCCTGACCCAGCGGCCCGGTGGTGGTTTCGACCCCGGGCGTGATACCCACCTCGGGGTGGCCCGGCGTGGCCGAATGCAGCTGCCGGAACTGGCGCAACTGCTCAAGCGGCAGGTCGTAACCCGTCAGATGCAACAACGCGTACAGCAGCATGGAGCCATGGCCGTTCGACAACACGAATCGATCGCGGCCCGGCCAGTCGGGGCAACCCGGATCGTGACGCATCTGATGCCGCCACAGCGCCAGTGCCACTTCGGCAAGACCCATCGGGGCACCCGGGTGACCCGACTTGGCCTGCTGAACGGCATCCATGGCAAGAATCCGGATGGCGTTGGCCAATTGGGTGTCGTCGAGGCTCGAAGACGAAGCGGCAGAAGAATCGGTCATGGGGCAAACGGCCTGAAATTCAAGACTGGTAAACCCGCAATTTTAACGTGAATTGGCGATGACGCCCGAGCCGCCGGTAGAACCCGGCGCCTTGCGGGCCGCTACAATCGCAGCTCCGTCTTCCGCCCGCCACCGGACATGACCGCACCGCGTTTTCACCATCCGGCGCCCCTCCCGGAACAGGCGCTCGTCGAACTGCCCGAGGCCGCGGCTCACCATGCCTTGCGTGTGCTTCGCTTGCGCCACGGCCAGCCCATCGAACTGTTCGACGGGGCGGGCCACGCCGTGGCCGGCACCCTGCATGTGGAGGGTCGCCGTGCCTTCGCCCGCCTCGCCACAGTGCAGGCCACGCCCGCCCGACGCGGCCACATCACCCTGTACCAGGGCATCCCAGCCGGCGATCGCATGGATTGGGTCGTGGAAAAAGCCACCGAGATCGGTATCCATCGCATCGTACCGATTCTGGCCCGACGCACCGTCGTCAAACTGCAAGGCGAGCGTCGTGAACGACGCTGGCAACACTGGCAGAAGGTGGCTCTGGCGGCCTGCGCCCAAAGCGGCCGCAATGATCTTCCTGAGGTGACGCCCCCCCTTGCGTGGGCCGACGCCCTGGCCGATGCCCGCACTGATGACGCAGCTCAACTGGTGTGTCACCCCGAGGCGACGCACACGCTGGCAACCTGCTTGCGCCGCCAGCCTCCTGCCCGACTGGCGCTTTGGGTGGGCCCGGAGGGCGGATGGGACGACCAGGAGCTGGCCGATGCCCGGGCCGCCGGTGTGCAGTCTGTTCGTCACGGCAACCTGGTGCTGCGCAGCGAAACCGCCGGCCTGGTGCTTGCTGCCGCCAGCGCCGCTGTGCTGGGCTGGATGGACGACTAGCCGCGCGCCGCCGCCACGGGCGAATCGGCGCGCAAGGACTCAGGGCAGTGAGGCGTAGGCCAGCACGCGGCCATGATCGCGGGCGTCTTCGGCCGCATCGAAGCAGGTATCGAGAATATCGGGCACATGCGGCGCCAGACCGGGCTCATCGAGATTGAGACGGCACAACAGCAGCAACGCACCGCCGGGCTGATCTGCCACCGTGGTAGTGAGGCAATCGAGCAGGGCATCGAGGTCGCTGCCGAAATATTCGGGGTAATCCACGGCATTGGCGATGGCTCGCAATACCGCCGACTTGGATTTGGCGCGCTCGCAATCGGCCTCGAACACCGCGTAGCCCAGAGCCTGAGCCGCTTGCCGGACTGCCTTGGCCTCACCGGGCTGAACCACGATGGGGCCACCGCGCTGCAATTGATCCTGCCATGCCGTTTGCGTGACTGTCATGGTTGCCTCCCTCATGCCGATTAAACCCCGGATCTCACGATGTGGCTTGCGGGATGTCAAAGAATTCGCGCACTTCGTCGGCGCGTGCCAGGGTATCTTGCCACCCCAGCTCGATGAGCTCACGAGTGTAAGCCTGCTCGAACAGAATGTATGACACCAACCCGGCACCCTTGATGTGCCCGGGCCGGGCGGACACACCGATCGCGCCCAACAGCGCCCTCATGGTGGCCGGCAGGTCGCACACGTGACGCGCTGCGATCTCGTCGAGGTTGCGACTGGGCGAGAGCGCCAGCACCCGAATCGGCCGCATGTTGAGGTGCTGCTGGAGTTCTGGCGTGAGCTGCTGTGCCACGGCGTTGATCCGTTCCACCTGCTCGCAATCGGCGGCCACACTGTCGAGAAAGATATTGGACAACGCGTGTCCGGCAATCTGGGCCAGCGAAGGGTAGGTGTCGTCACGTTCGATCGGTGGGTTTTCGTACGAACGACCCGCGGCCACGATGAGGATACGATCGGCCCCCAGATGAATGGCCGGGCTCAGCGGCGCCAGTTGCCGCATCGCGCCGTCGCCGCACCACTCGACGTAGTCGCCTACGCGCACCCGTCGGGCAGGAAAAATGAACGGTATCGCGCTCGAGGCCAGCAGGTGATCGAGCGTGAGACGTTCGCGCACCGACAAGCGCAGGGCACGCTGCCAGGGCGGGGTCTCGGACGCCGACTGATAGAACGTGAGATGCCGCCCCGAGGAATAACCCGAGGCAGTCACGGCCACCGCCTTGAGCACCCCGTTCTGCAGGTTCTGCTCGAGTTGCGGAAAATCCATGATGCCCTGCAACAGATGCGTGAGCGGTTCGGTGTCGAGAAACGAGCGGGGACGCTCGCGGTGCAGGCGCGCCAGCATCCAGCCAAACGACAGCATCGACAGCCACCGTGCGCCGGTGGCCGCGATGCCGATGGAATCGGCGCGGTAGACCTGACGGGTTTCGAGGTTCTGCCAGATACCCACGATGCGACGCACGGCGCTGCGCGGGCTGTGGGCACCACAGGCCAGTGCCGCGGCATTGATGGCACCGGCCGAGGTGCCGCAAACGACGTCGAAGGGGTTGCGCACCACATGCCCCGGCGAGGCGTCGGCCAGCAATCGACACACCGCCTTGAGAACGCCGGCCTGATAGGCGGCACGAGCGCCGCCACCCGTGAGCACCAGCCCGGTGCTGTGTGGCGGACGAGGTTGGGGTTCAGCGCTGCAGGTTGGCATCGACGACGGCAAGTGCAGTCATGTTGACGATGCGGCGCACCGTGGCACTGGGCGTGAGCACGTGCACCGGGGCGGCTGCGCCCAGCAGAATGGGGCCAACCGCCACATTGCCACCGGCAGCCGTCTTGAGCAGGTTATAGGCGATGTTGCCGGATTCGATATTGGGGCAAACCAACAGATTGGCCGAACCACTCAGCGTGGAGCTGGGCAGGATCTTCTGGCGCCCTTCGGGATCCAGCGCCACGTCGCCGTGCATTTCGCCATCGACTTCGAGCCAGGGCGCCTCACGACGCAGAATCGCCAGCGCCTCGCGCTGCTTGACCGCCGAGGGCGAATTGCCCGAGCCGAAATTGGAATGCGACAGCAAGGCTGCCTTGGGCTCGAGATTCAGCCGTTTCATTTCTTCGGCGGCCATGATGGTGATGTTGGCGATTTCTTCGGCACTGGGATTGTCGTTGACGTGCGTATCGACCAGTGCGATGGTGCGCTCGGGCAGCACGAGGAAGTTCATGGCGGCATAAGCCCGGGCGCCCTCGCGCCGGCCAATCACTTCGTCGATGTAGCGCAGATGATTGTTGAACAGGCCCACCGTGCCGCAAATCATGGCATCGGCTTCGCCGAGGTGGATCATCATGGCACCGATCAGCGTGAGCCGGCGGCGCATCTCCACCTTGGCCAGCTCCTCGGTGATGCCACGGCGGTTCATGATTTCCCAGTAGGACGTCCAGTACTTGCGGAAGCGGGCGTCGAATTCGGGGTTGGTGACATCGACATCTTCGCCGAGGCGCATGCGCAGCCCGGCGCGCTCGATACGCGCCGCCAGGACCGAAGGCCGGCCCACCAGAATGGGGCGGCCCAGCTTCTCGTCGAGCACGATCTGCACGGCGCGCAGCACGCGCTCATCCTCGGCTTCAGCAAATACGATCCGGCTGCGACCGCCATCGCGCACGAGCTGCTTGGCCAGCCCGAAGATGGGTTTCATGAATGCGCCGGAGTGATAAACGAACTGCTGCAGCTGATTGATATAGGCATCCATGTCGGTGATGGGCCGGGTCGCCACACCGCCGGCCATGGCAGCCCGCGCCACCGCGGGCGCGATGCGCACGATCAGGCGCGGATCGAACGGCTTGGGAATGAGATATTCGGGGCCGAACGAGATATCGTTGCGGCCATAGGCCAATGCCACCACGTCGCTCATTTCCTCCTGGGCCAGGCCGGCAATGGCGTGCACCGCGGCGATTTCCATCTCGCGCGTGATGGTCGTGGCCCCCACATCCAGCGCGCCGCGGAAAATATACGGAAAGCACAGCACGTTGTTGACCTGGTTGGGGTAATCGGAACGACCGGTCGCCATCACGGCGTCGTTGCGCACCTGAGCCACGTCTTCGGGCAGGATCTCGGGCTGAGGATTGGCCAGGGCCAGGATGATCGGGCGATCGGCCATCTGCGCCACCATGTCGGGCTTGAGCACCCCGCCGGCCGAAAGGCCGAGAAACGCATCGGCACCAGCAATGACGTCGGCCAGGGTGCGGGCGTCGGTTTTGCGCGCAAAACGGGCCTTGACGTCGTCCATCAACGCCGTGCGCCCCTGGTACACCACCCCTTCGATGTCGGTGACCCAGATATTCTCGAGCCGCAGGCCGAGATCCATCATGAGTTCGAGGCAGGTGAGCGCGGCGGCGCCGGCGCCCGAACACACCAGCTTGATCTCGCCGATATCCTTCTTGACCACCTTGAGGGCGTTGACCAACGCAGCGACCACGGTGATGGCGGTGCCATGCTGATCATCATGAAACACCGGGATGTTCATGCGTTGGCGCAGTTGCCGCTCGACCTGAAAGCACTCGGGCGCCTTGATGTCTTCGAGGTTGATGCCCCCGAAAGTGGGCTCGAGGGCCGCGATGATCTCGATGAGTTTGTCGGGGTCGAGCTCGTTGATTTCGATATCGAAGACATCGATGCCAGCGAACTTCTTGAACAGTACCGACTTGCCTTCCATCACGGGCTTGGCGGCCAGGGCGCCGATCGCGCCCAGCCCCAGGACCGCCGTGCCGTTGGTGATGACACCCACGAGATTGCCGCGCGCCGTGTAGCGAAACACATTGGCGGGATCGGCAACGATCTCTTCGCAAGCGGCCGCGACACCGGGCGAATAGGCCAACGCCAGATCGCGCTGATTGGTCATGTGCTTGGTGGGCGTGACCGACACTTTGCCCGGACGACCGGACTCGTGATATTGCAACGCGGCTTGGCGAAAGACGGGATCCATGGGAGACACGCTAAAGAGAAGGAATCGCGATTATCCCTTGCCCATCGCAGCGGTACAACTCGCCCTGCCCCGTTGTCGTTACGAATGCCGTCAGGTGTCGCGACACCACGACACCCGGCGCATGCCGTCAGTCGGCCAGAGCCGACGACCGTTCAGGCAGGCGCCCCGCGGCGCGGCAATGCCACCAGCACCGTCTCGGGATCGAAGGCCTGCTTCACTTCATCTTCCACCCAGGCGGCAAAGTCGAATTCGGCCGCATCCTGGGGGGGTCGGGCTTGCGGGCGGGGCAGCGCTGCAGGCGTCTGCACCAGGCTCCAGGTGGTGGATTCGAGCCACGCCAGCGTACCAGCGCTGCCGGCTAGCAAATGCGCCAGATTGGGCTCGTCACGCCAGAGAGCATCCAGGCGATAGCGCGCCGGCCAGACCGGATGCTCGCGCCAGGACTTCATCGAAGGGCGTTGCCCCAGACGGAACAGCTCGGAGACCACATCACGCAACGCCAGGCCCAAAGGCGCGCGCTCGGTCTTGGCGCCGAAGCGGCCCAACGTGTCGCTCTTGCCATCGAACAACAAGACATCCGCCGACTCGAGGCCGCCCTGCGCAGCCAGCAGCCGGTCTACCGCTGCGGGCGGCAGGTTGGCGAGCCAGATCGCCAGCGGCGTGTCATCGTCGGCCGGATCCACCTCCGCCAGCCTGCGTTCGCGCAGCTCGCCGGCCGGCGTGCCGGGGGCCATTCGTATCGGTTGGTCCGCCAGCGCGTCCAGACCTCGGAGCGGGGCAGGATCAACCCACAAGACGGATCCGTCGACCGCAACCGCCGTGCCCACGAGCGCCATCCGCACGCGACACTCGGCGCAGAGCGCGCGGGCGTGATGGACGTCCTCGGGACGGGCCGGCGACAACCTGGCTTGCGGCGGTTGGCCGTCGCCAACGGATTGATCCTCGACTCGCCCCTTCACCATACGATCGAGGCGTTGCACGAACTGCGCCCAGGGTCCGCCGAAGAGACGTCCGCCAGTCAGAAAGAAGCGCCGACCGGGCTGCATCAGAGATCGACGGCGTTGCGCTCGCCCAGCAGATTGCGCGCCAGGTGGGGCGCGTCGGCTTCGACGAATCGCGAGATGGGCGGCGCCTCGATCACGTGATCTTCATCGGTCGCGACCTGTGGCTCGGTGGCATCCACTGCCGCCACCAGCACACCTTCGGCCGCTTCTGTCACCAGTTCGCGCAGGGTATCGAGCTTGGCCAGCACCTTGTTGCCGTACTGGCTGGTTTTGCCCGGCGCCCCTACATAGCATGTGAGGCCGCCAAGCACCGACCCTCGCCGATCAATGCACTCCTGCAGGATCTGGGCGCCAATCTCGATATTGACTTCGGGATTGAAGGCAGCCTGAATGCCACCATGAGGCTCGAAACGCTTGCGGTGAATCTTGGTCATCACCTGCATCAGGCCCTGAGCGCCCATGTGGCTCTCGGCCTTGACGTTGAAGCTTGACTCGATGGCCATGATCGCCAGCAGCAGCAGCGGATCGAGCTCCATGGCCTCGCCCACTTGCCAGGCGGATTCCACCAGGGTCTGCACCGACTGCAACGGGACGCGATAGGTATCGCCAATGTACTGCTGCAAAGCCGTCAATTGTTGCGCTTCGGCTTCGCGTGCCTGAGCCTGCACGGTTTCGCCGGTGGCGGTGCTGCCCACCACCTGAACCTCGGCGCTGGCAGCGCCAGAACCCAGCGCTCCCATCAGGGTGCCGGCAGCCAGCACGCCGCGCCAGGCAGGTTGTCGGAGTGAGCGCACTGCCGGCGACAGGACTCGAGCCACAAAAGACAGGCGGAAAAAAGCAACGAACATGTCTGTCCCCTGGTACCAGCCAAGCGAGCCCCGCCTGGATCTGCCTGCGAAACAGGTATCCTAGGGGCCCGAGCGATGGAATGACATCATGAATGGTGTCGCTGCAGCTCGGCTTGCAAACGACCCGGCACCACACGCCTGGGTCAGCCATAAACGACAAACAGCGACAGAAAGGCCGCCATTGTAGGAAGCGTTCTTGACCCTTCACAACGGCTGAATGCCTTTTTACCCGGGTTTAATCGCAATTTCTCGTCAGCTCACAGTCAGCTTACAAGACTCCCGTCGAACTCTCACCTCCTCTCACCTGTCATCCGCGCCCGCCCTCTTTGCCATGAAATATCGAGACCTCCGCGACTTTCTCCAGCAACTCGAATCCCGCGGCGACCTCAAGCGCATCGGCCCCGCCATCGATACGCACCTCGAAATGACCGAGATCTGCGATCGCGTGCTGCGATCCGGCGGCCCAGCCCTCCTCTTCGAGCAGGCTCACACCCGCGGCCAGCCGTCGTCCATGAGCGTTCTGGGCAACCTGTTCGGCACGCCCCAGCGCGTGGCCTGGGGCATGGGTGCCGAGTCGGTGGCAGCGCTCAGAGACGTGGGCGAACTGCTGGCATCGTTGCGCGAGCCCGAACCGCCCCGAGGATTTCGTGACGCCGTCGCCAAGGTAGGCATGCTGAAATCGGCACTGTGGGACATGGCACCCAAAGTCGTACGATCGGCACCCTGCCAGGAAATCACCTGGGAAGGCGAAGACGTCGACCTGGCCCGGCTCCCGATTCAGCATTGCTGGCCCGACGATGTGGCGCCGCTGCTGACTTGGGGCCTTACTGTCACGCGTGGACCCAACCGACGCCGCCAGAATCTCGGCATTTATCGCCAGCAGCCGATTGCCCGAAACAAGCTCATCATGCGCTGGCTGGCTCATCGTGGCGGCGCCCTCGACTTCCGGGATTTTGCTGCTGCCCACCCGGGTCAGCCGTTTCCCATTGCTGTGGCGTTGGGCGCCGACCCTGCCACCACGCTCGGCGCCGTCACCCCCGTGCCCGACAGCCTGTCGGAGTATCAGTTTGCCGGACTGCTGCGCGGCGCCCGAACCGAGGTCGTCAAGGCGTTGGGCAGCGATCTGCAAGTGCCAGCCACCGCCGAGATCATTCTCGAAGGCCATATTCTGCCGGCCGACGATACGCGCGCCGGCGGCCAGACGGTGCCAAGCGGTCGCCCGGGCGCTGGCTATGAAATGGCGCTGGAGGGCCCGTATGGCGATCACACGGGCTATTACAACGAGCAGGAATGGTTCCCGGTGTTTACGGTGGAACGCATGACCATGCGGCGCAACCCCATCTACCACAGCACCTATACCGGCAAACCGCCAGACGAACCGGCCGTGCTCGGTGTGGCACTGAATGAGGTGTTCGTACCGCTGTTGCAGCGGCAGTTACCCGAGATCACGGATTTCTACCTGCCGCCAGAGGGATGCAGCTATCGCCTGGCCGTCGTGGCCATCCGCAAGCAGTATGCGGGCCACGCCAAGCGCGTGATGTTCGGCATCTGGAGCGTGTTGCGGCAGTTCATGTACACGAAATTCATCGTGGTGGTGGACGACGACGTGGACATCCGCAACTGGCAGGAAGTGATCTGGGCCATGACCACCCGGATGGATCCGGTACGCGATACCGTTCTGGTAAACAACACACCCATCGATTATCTCGACTTTGCGTCGCCCGAGTCGGGCCTGGGCGGGAAGATGGGGCTGGATGCCACGCACAAATGGCCCGGCGAGACCCATCGCGAATGGGGCCGGGCCATCGAGCGCGACCCCGCCGTGGTGCAGCGGGTGAACGCACTGTGGGGCGAGCTGGGGCTCTGACCCGCCACCGGCACGAAAACGCTACCGTGCCGACGGGCTGGCACGCCGAAGCGTCAGCCCCGGCGGCGCGCCATGCCAATGGCCTTGCTCACTGCCAGCACCAGACCGACCATTTGTATGGCCTTGCCGCCACCCACGCGGCCCAGCAACCAGGTGGCTGTAGAAGCCATGGCTGGATAACGCTGGTACCAGCCGGCCAGTTGCCCTCCGGCTCGGGTGAAAGCCGAACCCGGCCCGGAGTCGTTGGCCACGAGGCCGGGCAGCACCTGCGCCACCAGCGCCCTGGGCGACATGGCGCCCTGCACCTGCTGCATGCCGCGCGCCACTTCGTAGCGTTCGATCTGTGCATGCGCCTGCAGCAGCGCCTTGCGCACGACGCGATCGGATGGGCCCTTGCGCTTCATGGCGACTCCTCGGCCGGGGGTTTGGGGGCAGCCGGATCCATCGGCCAGGCAGGTGTGCCGCCCGCCTGGTGAGGCGGGGTACGCGGCGCGAGCGCCTGGGCATCGCGAGCCAGCTCGGCCAAAGTGAGCTCGAACGGCGGCGAAGCCTCACGCACCAGGACGCACACTCGCCAAAGGGCCAGCAGCCCCAGCACGAGCCAGAACAGCGTGACCCAGCCAAACGCGGCCAGTCGGTATTCGGTGTACCAGAACACGGCAAGCACCCAGCCGGTGCCTACCAACAGAACCATGGCCAGCGCCAGCCCGACCGCAATGGTCAGCGCCAGCACCTGCGCGGCCAATGCTTTTTGTTCGGCCAATTCGATCGAGAAAAGCTCGAGACGAGTGCGGCCGGCCGCCACCAGGGTGGCCGCCAGGCCGCGCACCGCCTGAGCGAGAGTGGGCGTGGCCTGTGCCATGGATCAGTTCCGCGACCGGGCGATCAGGCCGACCACCAGACCGGCGGCCACGGCCACCGCCAGCGACCGCCAGGGGTTGTCGTGCACGTATTCGTCGGTGGCGCGGGCGGCGGCACGGCTGCGCATGACGACCGTATCCTGGGCGTCGGTGAGGACGTTGTTGGCGCGACGCAGACTGTCGAGGGCGGTTTCGCGCAGCTCGGCGGCCTTGTCGCCCGAGCTGGACGCGGCCTCGCGCAGAAGCGCCTCGACCTGGTCGAGCCCGGACTTGACGTCGGACATCAATGCTTCGCGGGTGAGGTCCGAATTGTCGTTACGACCTTTGGATGTTGCCATGAGCACCTCCTAGCAGGGCTGATCAAAGTGAAGTTGACCTATCATACCAGCGCCCTGCCCGCTCGCGACATCAGCGTAGGCCTACATTTGTCGACCGATCCGGCGCACCTCCCACTCATGCCTGCTCATGCTCGTCACTCTCTTCTGGATTCCGGCCACGCTGATGGCTGCCGCAGCGCAGACCGCCCGCAACGCCATGCAGCATCACCTGACGAGCAGCCTGGGCACCCTTGGCGCCACGCAGGTTCGCTTTCTCTATGGCCTGCCATTTGCCGCCCTGTTTCTCGCCCTCATCAGCCTGGCCGAGGGCCGTTCACCACCCGCGCCCAATTCGACATTTCTGCTCTACACACTGTGGGGGGCGCTGGCGCAGATCGCAGCCACCGCATTGATGCTGGCGGCCATGAAGCTGCGCTCGTTTACGCTGGCCATCACCTACATCAAGACCGAGCCCATTCAGGTGGCGCTGTTTGCCTGGCTGGTGCTGGGCGAGCAGCTGTCGGCACCGGGCTGGCTCGCCGTGTGCCTGGCCACCGCGGGGGTCATCGTCATGTCGCGGCCCGCGGCGCCGTCACTCGCGGGCGCGTCGGTCTGGTGGCCCGCCACCCTCGGCTTGCTGTCGGGTGCGGCTTTCGCGCTGGCATCAGTGGGATTTCGCGGTGCCATCCTCAGCCTCGAGCAAGGTTCGCCCCTGTTGCGGGCCAGCACCAGCCTCACCTGGGGCCTCGCACTGCAAACGCTGGTGATGGTGGTGTGGCTGCTGATCGTGCAGCGTGATGCCTTGTTCGGCAGCCTGCGGGTCTGGAAGGCTTCGCTGTTCGCCGGATTCATGGGCGCTTTTGCGTCACAATGCTGGTTTCTGGCGTTTGCCCTCACCAGTGTGGCCAACGTACGCACGCTGGGGCTTGTCGAAGTGCTCTTCGCCCAAATGGCGTCACGCCGGCTGTTCTCGCAATCCCTCCAGCCTCGAGAACGCATCGGTCTGATTCTGGTCGTGGCGGGAGTGGCTTTGCTGGTGGGCGTGGTCTTGCGCCGCTGATTCCCGCTCCTTCCTCAATGGTCGTTCATGGTGTTCTCACGCTTCTCCCTGTGTCGCCGGCCCCGCCTCGCCCTCGCCACGCTGGCAACCGCCCTGGCTGCCTGCTCCACCCCGGGTAATTTGCCCCCTTCGGGCGAACCCGGACTGGCGGTAACCGAAGCCGGAGATCCGCTGTCGCGTCTGGTGGCCCGCACGTCGGACGACGTGATCATCAGTGGCGCCAAGGGGGCCATGAGGCCCGCGCGCAATTGGCAGCAGGCACCCGTGAGCCAGGCGTCAGCCCTGCCCGCCCCGTTGCTCGAGGCCTGGCGCGACACCCGACTCAACGATGCCAGCTTGTCGCTGGTGGTCATGGAGGTGGGGCAGTCGCCCTGGATCGCCCTCAACCCCCTCACCCCCCGCAACCCGGCCTCGCTGATGAAGCTGGTCACCACCTGGGCCGCGCTCGAGGGGCTGGGCGCCAATCATCGATGGCATACCGAGCTGCACACCCAGGCCAATACCGAGATCGACGCCGCCGGCCGCCTGCAAGGGCCCCTGTATGTCAAGGCCGGCGGCGATCCCGAGCTGCAGATCGAAGATGTCTGGCGGCTTTTCCGCGAATTGCGTCTGAAGGGTATCCAGAGCCTCGGCGACATCGTGATCGACCGAACCATTTTCGGCAATGTGGCGATCGACCCCGGTGCGTTCGACAATGCGCCTGATCGTGTCTACAACGCCAGTCCTGACGCCCTGACCATCGGCTACAACGCCACCCGTTTGAGCTATTGGCCCGACCCGGGCTCGGGCCAGTGGCAGGTGGCACTCGACCCCGAACTGCCGTCGCTGCGCATCGACAACCGACTGCAATCGCGAGCCGGCGCCTGCCGCGGTGCTCGCGCCGTGCAACTCGAACCGGGGCGCACTGCCGACGGCGCGCCCACGCTGGCCCTGCGCGGCAGCATTCCGCGCAGCTGCGGGCCCTTTCAGCACTATCGCCTGTTGCTCGAACCGCAGGAGCATGCCGAGCAGGTCATTCGACGCATCTGGCAGCAACTGGGCGGCGAACTGCGTGGCACCATTCGCCATGGCCGCGTGCCCGATCGCACCGATCTGCAAGCCCGTCACGAATCGGCCGCGCTGGCCGACATCATTCGGTCGATCAACAAATCGAGCAACAACGTGATGGCACGCCTCACGTTGCTGGCTCTGGCGGTCGAAGCCAGCCCGGCTCCGGCCACGCCCACCGCCGCCCGCGAAGCGCTGCAGCAGGTGCTGCGAACCCACGGGCTGGACTTCGCGGAGCTCTTCGTCGACAACGGTTCAGGGCTGTCGCGCGACGGGCGCGTTGCTGCAGGCAGCCTGACCGATCTGCTCGAAACCGCCTGGACCTCACCTCGCATGCCGGAGTTCGTGTCGTCGCTGGCCATCGCTGGCGCCGATGGCACCGTGCGCCGGCGCTGGCGCGACAACGGTGCCACCGGGCGCGCCCACCTCAAGACCGGTACCCTGCGCAACGTCAACGCGCTGGCCGGTTACGTCCAGGCCGACAGCGGTCGGCGATTCATTCTGGTGAGCCTGGTCAACGACGACCAGGCTTACAATGCCCGCGATTTCGTCAATACGCTGGTCCTCTGGCTATCTCGTCAATGAACCTGATCTGGCTCAAGCCCTGGGAGTTCTCGCCCACGCTCATCGTGGTGTTTGCCGTCACCGTCGTGCTGTATGTGCGTGGTCTGAGTCGGGTCCCCGTGCGGGTCAACACCGTGCGGCAGCTGCTGTTCTGGACGGGCATGATCCTGCTGTACCTGTCGCTGCACACCCGGCTCGACTACTACGCAGAGCGCATGTTCTTCGTGCACCGGATCCAACACCTGGTGCTGCACCACCTGGGGCCCATTCTGCTGATGGCCGCCTATCCCGGCTCTACCCTGCGCGCCGGTCTGCCCAAGGCGTTGCGGCTGGGTCTGCACCATTTTCGCCAGCAGCCGCTGGGCCGGGCGGTCGAGGCAACCCTCACCAACCCCTTTCTGGTGTCGGCGGCCTTCGTGTTGCTCGTGCTGGTCTGGTTGCTGCCCACGGTGCAGTTCTACTCGATGCTCGACTGGCAGTTGTATCGATTGATGAACTGGTCGGTGGTGATCAGTGGCATCCTGTACTGGAACCTGATCCTCGACCGGCGGCCCAGCCCGCCGGCGGTGATGCGTCCGGGCATGCGAATTCTCTCGCCGTTTCTCACCATGACGCCGCAGATGATTGCCGGCGCCATTCTTACCTTCAGCGAACGCGACTTCTACCCGGTGTACGACGTCTGCGGCCGCGCGCTCGATTACAGCGCACAGTTCGACCAGAACCTGGGCGGGCTGATCATGTGGATCCCGGCCGGCATGGTCGAGATCGTAGGTGGGGTGATCGCCCTGCGCGCGCTGATGCGCCTATCGGAAAAGGGCCGGCTACGCGAGCGTCAGGCGGTGCCGCCCACGGTCAGTCCGTCGATCCGCAACGTGGGCTGACCCACGCCCACGGGCACACTCTGGCCGTCTTTGCCACAGGTGCCCACCCCTGAATCCAGACGCATGTCGTTGCCCACCATGCGCACCTGGTTCATGGCATCGGGGCCATTGCCGATGAGGGTGGCGCCCTTCACCGGGTATTTGATCTTGCCCTTCTCGATGAGGTAGGCCTCGGACGCCGAGAACACGAACTTGCCACTGGTGATATCGACCTGACCGCCGCCGAAGTTCACGGCGTACAGACCGCGATCCACCGAGGCGATGATCTCTTCCGGGTCGTGATCGCCGGCGTGCATATAGGTGTTGGTCATGCGCGGCATCGGCAAATGCGCAAAGGATTCGCGCCGGCCATTGCCGGTGACCGCGGTGCGCATGAGGCCTGCATTCATGTGGTCCTGCATGTACCCGCGCAGGATGCCGTCTTCGATGAGCACGGTGCACTGGGTGGGATTGCCTTCGTCGTCGACATTCAGCGAGCCCCGGCGATCGGGCAACGTGCCATCGTCCACCACGGTCACGCCCCTGGCGGCCACCCGCTGCCCGATGCGACCCGAAAACACGCTCGACTCCTTGCGATTGAAGTCGCCCTCGAGGCCATGCCCCACGGCTTCGTGCAACAGAATGCCGGGCCACCCGGCACCCAACACCACTGGCATGACGCCGGCCGGCGCCGGCCTGGCCTTGAGATTGACCAACGCCTCGTGCACCGCATGGCTTACGTATTCGCGGATACGCTCTTCGGTGAAGTAGCGCAGATCCACCCGGCCACCACCACCGGCACTGCCAACCTCTCGGCGACCCTTGTGCTCGACGATGATCGACAGGCTCAGACGCACCAGCGGCCGAACATCCGCCGCCAGGCGGCCATCACTGCCGGCCACCATCATGACGTCGTATTCGGCACCGAGGCCGGCCATGACCTGAATGATGCGAGGGTCGCTGGCCCGGGCGAGTTTTTCGACCTTCTCGAGCAAAGCCACTTTTTCGGCCGCCTCGAGACTGGCGACCGGGTCGGTGGCCAGGTAAAGATCACGCGCACCCCGTTGGTCGAAGCGGCTTGCCACCTTGACGCGGCCGGCCCCCTGCCGGGCGATACTGCGCACGGCATGCGCCGAGTCGCGCAGCGCCTCGGGCGACAAGGTATCGGAATAGGCAAAAGCGGTTTTGTCGCCACTCAGAGCGCGCACACCCACGCCCTGCTCGATGCTGAACGAGCCCGTCTTGACGATGCCTTCTTCGAGGCTCCAGCCCTCGCTGCGGGTGTACTGGAAATACAGATCGGCGTAATCGACCCGGTGGCTGAAGATGTCACCCAGGGCGGCATTGAGATCGCCAAGACCGATGCCGTGAGGATCGAGCAGCAGTTGCTGGGCGGTGGCCAGAGCCTGAAGGTTGGTGTCGATAACTTGCATGAGTGACCGGAAACTCCGATAAAGGGTAAACAGGGCTAGAGCACGCGATGGCGCAGGGCCGGCAAGGCCAGACGCACCTCGTGCAGGCGGTCGGGATCGACGACGCCGGTAATGACACCGGGGCCTTCTGCATGAAGCGCCACGATGTCACCCCAGGGGTCGATCAGCATCGAATGACCCCAGGTACGACGACCGTTGGGATGCTTGCCGCCCTGGGCCGCAGCCAGCACGTAACACTGGTTCTCGATGGCGCGGGTGCGCAGGAGCAGCTCCCAGTGCGCCCGGCCTGTGGTGTAGGTGAAGGCGGAAGGGGCCACAATCAAGTGGGGTTGCCCCATGGCGCGATAAAGTTCGGGGAAGCGCAAGTCGTAGCAGACCGACAGGCCCACCCGCCCCACGGGGGAGTCAAAAGCCACTACCTCGGTACCCGCCCGGATGGTTTGCGATTCGTCGTAGCTTTCATCGCCCTTGCGGAAGCCGAACAGATGGATCTTGTCGTAGCGCGACCGACGGCGACCCTCAGGATCGTATACCAGCGCGCTGTTGTATACCTGACCAGGATCGGGGCACTCCAGAGGCACGGTGCCGCCAATGAGCCATACGCCATGGCGACGGGCGGTGTCGGCCAGAAAATCCTGGATCGGGCCCTTGCCATCGGGTTCGCGCACGGCCACCTTGTCGTGGTCGGTGCGCCCCATGATGCAGAAGTACTCAGGCAGCAACACCAGACAAGCGCCCTGCTCGGCCGCTTGCGCCACGAGCTCGGCCGCAGCATCAAGGTTGGTTTGCACGTCGGGCGCCGACACCATCTGGACAGCAGCCACCACACCGGCGGCCGGACGACTCGTGGCGTTCATGATTCCCTCCACCGTTCCTGACATCGTCATGAGATCCAGTGTACCGCGCGCTTAAGGGTGCTTCGCCCCCGGACGACAGCCGACCCACCAGCGTCGGGTTGGCCTCGCTAGGGCACGGGCTCGACTCGTGGTGCATCGCCGCGGGCCGCTTCGCGTCGACGCTGGACCTGGGGATCATCCCAGCTGCCGGTCACGTCGTATTCCAGACTCAGGACGCGGGCCAGAGGCTCGCGCAGCAGCCACTGCGTCAGAAAAGCACCCACACCCACGATGGGATTGATCGCCACACCGGCCAGCAGAGCCGCACCGCTGGCATCGATGCGGGGCAGGATCAACACCGAAAGTGTCTGAGTTTCGTCAACGAGGTTCACGCTGCCGGACATCAGGGCGGCCGCACTATTGCCGCGCATGTCGAAACCGCTGATCTGCATTTGGCCGTGGTCGATCATGGCCGACGAACGCAACGAATCCCAGGCAAAGCCGGAGGCAAACAAATCCTCATTCTGGAAAGTCACGGTCCGCGCGAGCGTTTGCAGCGACAGCACGCTGAGCAGGCGGCCAGCACCATCCGACACCGGCAAGAAACGACCCTCTTCGAGTTCGAGGCGAAGCTCTGCCACGAGATCGGGCAGCGCGAGGTCCCAGGGCGCTCCCGGCCACCGCGCCGAGCCCTGAAACTGACCCATACCGCCCGCCACGACGTCATTCACCCCCAACCGACCCAAGAGGGTGCCGACATCATGGATCTCGCCCTGCCACTGCAGGGTGGTGCTCGAAGCGCCCGTCCTGGTGGCCGCGGCCACCTGCCAGCTCCCCTGACCGACCAGGCTGAGGGCCGGATTCTGCAATTGCAGGTCGGCGAAACGCCAGCCTCCTTCACCGTCGAGCGGATGGGCCTCGATGTCGAGCGCACCCAAAGCCATGTCTCGCCAGCGCAGGTCGTCTACCCGCAGGTCGACGTAAGGCAGGCGGGCCAGGCGGGATTCACTGCGTCGCACGGCCGCGGGTGCATCGTCATCTGCCGTGACGCTCGGCTGTATGTGCAGGCGATCGAGCCGGGCTTCGATGCGGGCGGGGCCAGCGGCCGTGGCCGGGCTCCAGCCCAGCCAGCCGGCCAAATGTGGCGAGTCGACCCGCAGGCGCAAAAGGTCGTTGCGGGTAATCTCCAGCGCCAACTCGACATCGGGCCACACTTCCTCGCCCACGTGCAGCGAAGGGCTGGCGAGCTGCACTCGCACCGGTTTGGGCCAGCCCGACCAGGGCAACCCCTCACCACTGCCCGATGGCACCGATGGTGCCTGCGCTTGCCACCATTGCCACCAACGATCCAGGTCGAGTGTCTCCCGCCCCAGATCGATCTGCCAGCCCGCGGCCGGAAGGTCGACGGGATCGTCGAAGCTCACGGCCAGCGCTTCGGGCTGAGCAGCACCAGGCAGCCAGCGCAGTCCGCCGTAGAACCCATCACCCAAAGACCATTGCGCCAGGATGGCCTGCTGACCGGCCGGGCGCTGCCATTCAATCAGGAGCGGGACCAACGAATCGCCCGCCTTGCCCAGAGGCGGCGGCAGGTGAAGCGCCATACCGACGAGGTCGGTGCGGATGGTGCCCGCAACACGGCCATCGCCGCCACGTTGCCATTGCCCCCGGTAAGGCGCTTGGCCTTCCGGCACCTCTGCCAGAGATTCTGGCAGCCAGGCCTGCAGGTTGGAGGGGCGCAGCACACCGCGCCAGTCGACACGGGCCGTGCCGTTCGCCAACGCTTCACCCTCGAGCGTGAGCGCATCGCCCAGCCAGATGGCCCGCAGGCCTTCGAACTGCACCTGCGCCTGCGAGAACTGGACCTCGCCGGTCAAACGCTCGAACGGGGCAGGCCAGCCGCGAGCGACCACCTGGTTGCCATCGAAAACGACGGTGCCCTCGACAGACAAATCGTGCGTGGCATCCGCCGCATCACTCAACGGCACCTGCACGCGAACCGGCACCGCGAGCTCACCGGTCACCACCAGACCCTCAGGCGCCTCATGCAGCAATTCCCGCAAGGGCGAAGCGGTCATCCAGGCAAGATACGCGGCGCCGTCGCCCCGCGTCACGGCTTGCACGTCGACGCGAGGGGATGTCGTCATTGCCGAAATGATCAGGCGAGACGGCTGGATGTCGATGTGCTGCTCGGCATCGGGACGAATCTGGCCCTGTCGGACGTCGGCGCGCAATTCATCTCCCTCGATGACAATGCGACCCGCCAGACTCGACAGCAGGGGCCAGCCCGGATCCTCGTCGGGCACGATATCGATGGCCACATCGCGCACGGCGGCCTCGAGCGTGAAGTGCCCGAGTGGCGCGGCATCACCCACGAACGGGAAGTGACGCAGTGGCCCCCTCAGCGAGAACCGCCCCGACTCGAGCGACCCCGCGCGCAACCCGCCCCGCAACCATTGGCGGACATCGGGATCGGCCTGCAGCGGAGTAAACAGGGCGACGGCACCCACCTCCCCGTGCGCCAGCTCGCCCTGCAGGTTCACTTCGCCGAGCGGTGAGCCGGGCGTGGCTCGCCATTCGCCGGTCAATACGCCGCCCAGCCGCTCACCGGGCCGACCGGCATGCACTTCGACATCGACAAATTGCCACATCGTCGCCAGCTCATCGACCCGGCTCGTGGCCGTTCCCGTGGCCAACTCCAGCGGCAGCGTCTGATCAAACAACGTGGGCAGCGCGACCAGCCCCTGATGCGCTTGCCAGTCGAGCAAGACCTCGCCCTCTCTTGCCTGCAGGGCCACTGTGGCATCGCCGACGGCCAGCGCCGGGCCGTCGGGTTGCCCCTGCCATCCCAGGTTGCGCAAGGCGAGGTCGGCCTGCCACTGCGGCGCGACGTCTGCCTCGAGTTCACCCCACAAGCGAAACGCCAGCTCGCCGCGAAGATGAGACGGCGCGTGCTCACCCAGCCAGGGTCGCCACCAGGCCAGGTCGACTCTGTCTACCGAGGCATAAACCTCGCCACGCCAGTCGGCCCAACCCGCGGTGGTGGCCAGATTGGCCGCGAGACCGGCGCGCCACCTCACACGGACATCGAGGCTTTCTCCGCCGGGAAACCGTCCTGGAACCTTGAGGGCCAACCGCTGCCCCCGCAGCGGCCCCGAGTGCCATTGCAATGCCACGTTGTCGAGCGTAGCCGAGGGCAGCTGGCCGGTGTCGTCCTCCCATTGAACCTGTGCGTGTTCGATACGGATGTCGCGTTGGCTGCGCAACCAAGTCATGGCGGGACTCTCGGCAGCCTGCCAGGCCGGCGCAGCCGACTGCAAGGGTGCGGCGTAATGAAAACCATCGCCCACGTCCGGTCTGGCCAGAGTCAGACCAGCCAGAGTGAGTGAACCATCGATTTGGCGTCGGACCGACAACCTTGGCGCCTCGAGCACCAACTGCAGCAGCTCGGGCCGCTGGCGCACCAGGGTTTGCCACGACAATCGCGCCCGCACTCGTGGCAGCTCCAGCACCACGCGGCCGGCCGCGTCTTTCAGGGTGACCTGCTCCAGCTCCAGTTCCGGATGGAGCCGGTACCAGCTGGCACTCAAAGCGCGTATCTCGACCTTCAGGCCAAGCGCCTCACCGGTGACCTGCTCGATCTGCGGCAACCAGGTGTCGATCTGAGGCAGCACCACGTACCGCATGGCAACCAGACCCGTTGCCAGCACGAAGTACAGCGCCACAAGCCCCACCGCCAGCGCGCCAAACAAACGAAATACGGGTGCCACCAAGCGCATTGCGCGGCCTGCCTGCCGATAGGAGTCGAGGATTCAGTTAACCTTTATACCTTGATTCACGCGTGCGCCGCGCGGCGGCCTCCGGTGGCACCATGAACCCGACATCCCTGCTCGAGCCGGCGCTGGCCTGGTCCAGCGTTCTGCGACTACAACTCGAATCCAGCCCCGAGGCTGCCCGCTGGCTGGCGGACGCCGCCACGCGCCCGGTCGACCAGGACCGTGTGCTGGCGTGGATTGCCGAATGCGGGCTCGACCCCGACGCTTCCGAGCCGCCGACCATCGACGCCTGCCGCGAGGCCTTGCGACGAGTCCGGCGTCGGGTCTTTCACGTCCTGATGGTGCGAGATCTCGCCGGTCTGGCGCCTCTCGAAGAAGTGGTTTCGGCGATGTCCGACCTCGCCGATGTTGCCGTCGCCGAGGCCTATCGCGCCGTTGCCGGCCACCTGGCCGGGGTGCACGGCACTCCGATCGATCCCGACACCGGCAAGCCTCAAGAACTGCTGATCATGGGCATGGGCAAGCTGGGCGGACGCGAGCTGAACGTGTCGTCCGATATCGATCTCATCATGCTCTATGGTGCCGAAGGCGAGACCGGCGGCCGGCGGTCGATTTCGCACCACGAGTTTTATGCCCAGGTCACACGACGGATGATGCCGGTGCTCTCCGAGGTAGATGGTCTGGGTCAGGTTTTTCGAACCGATCTGCGCCTGCGCCCCGACGGCGACTCCGGGCCACTGGCATGGAGCCTCGATGCCCTCGAGAACTATCTCATCTCGCAAGGGCGCGAATGGGAGCGCTATGCCTGGCTCAAGGCGCGCTGGTTGCCGGCCAGGGCTTTTGTCGATAGTGAACCCGCGGCCCAGATCGAACAGGTCGAGGCCTTGCGCCGACCCTTCGTGTACCGCAAGTATTTCGACTTCGACGCCATTGCCGCCCTGCGAGGACTGCGCGAACGCATCCGCGACGACTGGAATCGCCGCGCGCTGGGCGTGGGCCGCCCCGAGCCCGCACCGGCCGACAACATCAAACTGGGCGAAGGCGGCATTCGCGAGATCGAGTTCATCGTGCAGCTCACTCAGCTCGTGCGCGGCGGCCGCATGCCGGCACTGCAGCAAGCCAACCTGCTCGATGCCGTTGCCGCCCAACTCGACGCGGGGTTGCTGCAGCCCGACGACGCCGATCAACTGCGGGCCGCCTACCGTTTCCTGCGCCGACTGGAACACGTGCTGCAATATCGCGAAGATCAGCAAACGCATCTGTTGCCTCGGCAGGCCGACACGTTCAATGCCCTGGCCCACGCCATGCAGCTGGCCGATGCCGACACCCTGCGCCGTACGCTCAACGAACATCGCGAATTCGTCGAATCCCGATTTCGCGACGTTTTCCGACTGGCCGGCCTGCAAAGTGCCGACAGCCCGGGCACGGCAAACGGCAATGGCAATGCCGGCGGCAGCGCCGCCAACCACGAACCGCACGATCTGACCCAGCGCATTCGCGATGCCCTGCCGGGCGACGCCGACGATCTTCTGCGGCGAGTGCAGGCGCTGCACGACAGCCCGCGCATACGCGGTCTGCCGCAGTCGAGCCGGAGCCGCCTCGAAACCCTGCTGCCGCAAATGGTCGACGCGGCCGCCAGTACGCGAGCGCCTGCGGCTGCGCTAAGTCGACTGTTCGACCTGATCGAGCAGATCGCGCAGCGCCGGGTGTACCTGAGCCTGCTGGCCGAGTACCCGCAAACCCTGGCTCGTGTGGCACGCATGATGGCGGCCAGCGAATGGGTGGCGCAATTTCTCACGCGCAACCCGTTGCTGCTCGACAGTCTGATCGACTGGCATTCGCTGATGGAACCGCTCGATCTGCCGCAGATCGGGCGCCAGATGGCCGCCGATCTCGACCAGTGCCAATTGCCCGACGGCAGTCCCGATATCGAGCGCCAGATGAACCTGATGCGGGATATCCAGCGCCAGGTCAGCTTTCATATTCTGGCGCAAGACCTCGAAGCCAACCTCACGGTCGAGGCCGTGGGCGATTACCTCTCGCTGCTGGCCGACATGATGCTGGAGCAGACCCTGCAGCGAGTGTGGCCGCAGGTGAATCGCAAGGGCGAAGCTCGACCCCGCTTTGCGGTCATCGCCTACGGCAAGCTGGGCGGCAAAGAGCTGGGTTACGACTCCGATCTCGACCTGGTCTTTCTGTTCGACGACGATGGCGGCGCCAGCGAAACCTACGTGCGCTACGGTCGCCGCATCGTGTCGTGGCTCAGCTCGATGACTCCCTCCGGTCGCTTGTACGAGGTCGACCTGCGCTTGCGCCCTGATGGCGACGCCGGCCTGGTCGCGGCCTCGGTCGAGGCCTTCGAGCGCTATCAGGTCGAGAGCGCCTGGACCTGGGAGCACCAGGCGCTCACACGAGCCCGCTTCGCTGCCGGCGATTCCGCCCTGGGCGAACGTTTCGAGGCGATTCGGCGTGAGGTGTTGCTGCAGCCGAGAGACCCCGAAAAACTGTGCACCGACGTCCTGGCCATGCGCGAGCGAATCAACGCCGGCCACCCCAACCGAACCGCGCTGTTCGACCTCAAACACGATCGCGGCGGCATGGTGGATGTCGAGTTCATCACGCAGTTCCTCGTGTTGCGCCATGCCCGTGAGCACCCCGACCTGCTGCACAACCTTGGCAACATCGCGCTGCTCCGTCTGGCCGGGTCTGCCGGCCTGATTCCGCCGACGCTGGCCGCGCGCGTGGGCGACGCCTACCGCACTCTGCGGCGCGAGCAACACGCCCTTCGTCTGCAGGGGGCCGACAAGGCCCGCCTGGCGCCTGAACGCATGGCCGACGAACGCAATGCCGTACTGACGCTATGGGATCACGTATTCGGCACCGGCTCCGAGGGAAAGCAGGCGCCCGATGCCCCATGAACCAACGCAATCCGTATAATCGCAAGTTTCCCCAAACCGCTACCCTTCCAAAGGATTTACATCATGTCGATGGCTGACCGCGACGGCTTCATCTGGTTCGATGGCGCGCTGGTTCCCTGGCGCGAGGCAAACATTCACGTGCTGTCGCACTCGCTGCACTACGGGCTGGCGGTCTTCGAAGGCGTGCGAGCCTACAACACCGAGATCGGAACGGCCATCTTTCGCCTGCAGGATCACACGCGCCGTCTGTTCAACTCGGCCCACATCTACATGATGCCGATCCCGTTCACGCAAGACGAGATCAATGCCGCCCAGGTGGAAGCCGTTCGTGCCAATCAGCTCGAATCCTGCTACATCCGGCCGCTGGCGTTTTACGGCTCCGAGAAAATGGGCGTGTCGCCGCGTGGTGCCAAAGTGCACGTGGCCATTGCCGCCTGGCCTTGGGGCGCCTATCTGGGCGAAGAAGGTATCGAGAAGGGCATCCGGGTCAAGACCTCATCCTTCCAGCGCCAGCACGTGAACGTCACGATGCCGCGCGCCAAGGTGGCATCCACCTACGCCAACTCCATCATCGCCAACCTCGAAGCCACCCAGGATGGCTACGACGAAGCCCTGTTGCTCGACACCGACGGCTTCGTGGCCGAGGGCGCCGGAGAGAACCTCTTCATCGTGCACGATGGCGTGATCTACGAGCCCGAGATCGCCTCGGCCCTCACTGGCATCACCCGTTCCACCGTGCACACCCTGGCGGCCGATCTCGGGCTGAAGGTGGTCACCCGTCGCCTCACGCGCGACGACATCTACATCGCCGACGAAGCCTTCTTCACCGGAACGGCCGCCGAAGTCACACCCATCCGCGAGCTCGACAACCGTCGCATCGGGGTGGGCAGCCGCGGCCCCATCACCGAGAAGCTTCAGTCGGCATTTTTCGACGTCGTCAACGGCCGCAACCCCAAGTACCACCACTGGCTCACCCAGGTTTGAGCAATACCATGACCGACACCGAGCACACCCATCCGGTCCACGAGGTGGACCCCGCCGACCTCCCCGTGTCCTGCCCGGGGCCGTACACGCCGGTCTGGAATCTCCATCCCAAGGTCTACCTCGAGCTCGGCACCACGGGCAGCGCCCAGTGCCCCTACTGCGGCACCCTGTATCGCCTCAAGGCCGGCTCGGCGCCCGTTGGGCACTGAGCCGCGCCCTGCATGTCTGCCCGCGTCGATGCCTCACCCTGCCCGACCCCCTGGTGGCTGCCCGACGGACACACTCAAACCATCTATGCCGCACGGTTTGCACCGTGTCCACGGGTCACCTACAGCCGCGAGCGGCTGAGCACGCCTGATGGCGACTTCATCGATATCGATTGGGTCGTGCCGGGAGTCGACGCCGGGCGGCTCGACGCCGCCATTGCCAATGGCATCGAGCATGCCGGCATCGACCCGCTGCTACCACCTGGGCCGCAGCGACACAGCCGACGCGCAGTCATGGTGTTTCATGGGCTCGAGGGGTGCAGCTCCAGTCACTACGCGCTGGCTTTGAGCCATCATTTTCGGGCAAGGGGCTGGGTGGTGGCCGTACCGCACTTCCGGGGCTGCTCGGGCACCGCCAACCGGCTGCTGCGCGCCTATCACTCCGGCGATGTGGCCGAAGTTCGCTGGCTGGTCGAGCAAGTTGCCGCCCGTCTGCCAGAAGCGCGCTGGCACGCCGTTGGCGTGTCACTCGGCGGCAATGCCCTGGCGCGCTATCTGGGCGCCGAAGTGGATCACAGCCGGGCTTTGCGTGCCGCCGCCGTCGTGTCGGCGCCGCTCGACCTGCTCATCAGCGGCAATCATTTGGGACAAGGCCTGTTGCAGCGCGAACTCTACACTCGCATGTTTCTGCGCACCCTGAAAGCCAAGGTCCTGCGCAAGGCCCAGAAGTTTCCCGGCGCCTTCGATGCCTGGCGGGTGGCTCACGCGCGCACGCTGCGCGCCTTCGACGATGCCTACACGGCGCCAGTCCACGGTTTTCGCGATGTCGACGACTACTGGACCCGCGCCAGTGCGCGACCGGGACTGAGCCACATCGAGACACCCACGCTGCTGCTCAATGCACGCAACGACCCCTTCGTGCCCGCCAGTTGCTTGCCCGGACCGCGCGATGCCAGTCGAGCCGTGGTGCTGCATCAACCCGCCACTGGCGGGCACGCCGGCTTCGTCACCGGCAGTGGGCGCGGTCACCTGCACTGGCTGCCACGCCGCATCGAGCGCTTTTTCGGCACAGGCCACTGACCACGGGCCAAACCCGGGCGCGGCAGGCTACCATACGAGACACCCGGCGCCCGGCCCAGGAGTTCTCGCTTCATGCCTCAAACACCTGCTTCTTGCGACCTGCTCGTCATCGGTGGCGGCATCAACGGCACAGGCATTGCCCGCGACGCTGCCGGCCGCGGCCTGACCGTGGTTCTGGCTGAGCAGCACGATCTGGCCTCGCACACCTCGTCGGCCTCCACCAAGTTGATTCACGGCGGCTTGCGCTATCTCGAACACTACGAATTTGGCCTGGTGCGCAAAGCCTTGCGCGAGCGCGAAGTGCTGCTGCGCTCGGCGCCACACATCATGTGGCCACTGCGTTTCGTCATGCCGCATCAACCCGATCAACGACCCGCCTGGCTGATTCGCAGCGGACTGTTTCTCTACGACCACCTGGCGCGCCGGCGCCTGCTGCCAGGCTCCGAATCGCTCGATCTGGAACGACACGCTGCCGGACACGGACTGCGAGCGGGGCTTACCCGGGGCTTTGCCTACTCCGATGGCTGGGTCGACGACGCCCGCCTCGTGGCGCTGGCGGCACTCGATGCCGCCGAGCGCGGCGCAACCATTCTCGTCCGCCATCGCTGCACGGCGGTCCAGGCCCATCGTGAGGGCTGGCAGGTGACGCTGCAACCGCAGCATGGCGGCCCCGCTGCAGTGTGGCAGACACGCGCCATCGTCAACGCTGCCGGCCCCTGGGCTACACAGGTGCCGGGCCTGCCGGTGCCGGCCGGACGTACCCTGCGCCTGGTGCGCGGCAGCCACATCGTGGTGCCGCGTCTGTTCGGCCACGACTACGCCTACCTGCTGCAGCAGCCCGATCAACGCGTGGTGTTTGCCATCCCGTACGAAAGGCACTTCACCCTGATCGGCACCACCGATGTCGAACATGTAGCCGATCCTGCCGAAGCCCGCGCCAGCGTCGACGAAATCCGCTATCTGTGCGAAGCGGTCAATCACTATCTCAGCCATCCCATCACCCCCGACGACGTGGTCTGGCACTATGCCGGCGTCCGACCACTGGTCGACGATCATCAAAGTGATGCATCGGCCGTTACCCGCGACTACCAACTCGAATGGCAGGAAAACACCCCGCCCTTGCTGCACGTGTTTGGCGGCAAGCTCACCACATTTCGACAACTGGCCGAAGAGGCCACCAGCGCTCTGGCGCATCGCCTGTCGATCGAAGCGCCGCCCTGGACGCGCCGCGCCAGCCTGCCCGGTGGCGAGCACCTGCTGAGCGCCGGACCGCACGTGCGCAATGTGCTGCAGTTTGATCGCTGGGTGAGCGAGCAGCAGCGCCGTTACCCCTGGCTACCCGCGGAGCTGTGCCAACGCTATGCACGCGCCTATGGTTCGCGCCTGCACCGCTTGCTGGCCTCCTGCAGGAGCCTCAGCGACCTGGGTCCGACGATCGTACCGGGCCTGCACGAACGCGAGGCGCACTACCTGCGAAGCGTGGAATGGGCGCAAACGGCCGAAGACATTCTGTGGCGACGCACCAAGCTCGGGCTGCACCTGCCGGCCCATGCCGCCAGCACACTCGAACAATGGCTGGCCCGGCAGGCGCCAGTCGCATCATCGGCGGCCACCGAATTCGGGGAAGCACCATGACATCGTATCTGCTGGCCCTCGATCAGGGCACGTCCAGTTCACGCAGCATCGTGTTCGATGCACAGGGCAACGTCGTGGGGCAGGCCCAACGAGAGTTCACCCAGCATTACCCGCATCCCGGATGGGTCGAACATGACCCGACAGAAATCTGGCAAAGCCAGCGCGACACGGCAAGGGCGGCCCTGCACCAGGCCGGTGTGCCTGCCACCGACATTGCCGCCATCGGCATCACCAACCAGCGCGAAACCACGCTGCTGTGGGATCGACGCACGGGTCGCCCCATTCATCGTGCCATCGTCTGGCAGGATCGACGCACCCATGAACAGTGTGCACAACTGCGGGCCAGGGGTCTGGCCGATGAGGTGCATCGCCGAAGCGGACTGGTGCTGGACCCGTATTTCTCGGCCACCAAGATTGCCTGGCTGCTGGAACACGTCAGTGGGGCCCGGCAGGCCGCCGAGCGCGGCGAACTGGCGTTCGGCACGATCGACTGCTGGCTCGCCTGGCAGCTGAGCGGTGGCCGGCTCCACGTCACCGACGTGACCAATGCGTCACGCACGCTGCTCTGGAATCTCGAAGAACAGCAATGGGACCCTTGGCTGCTCGAACAATTCCAGATTCCGGCCGCCATCCTGCCCGAGGTAAAGCCCTCGTGTCATGCCTTTGGCGAAACCGACGCTGCCGTGCTGGGAGCTGCCATCCCCATCGGCGGCATGGCCGGCGATCAGCAGGCGGCTCTGTTCGGCCAAGCCTGTTTCGATGACGGTGCTGTCAAGAACACGTATGGCACCGGCTGCTTCATGCTGCGCCACACCGGCAGTCGGGCGCGCCACTCCACCGACGGCCTGATTGCCACCGCAGCGGCGCAGATCGACACCCAACCGCGCTTTGCCCAGGAAGGCAGCGTATTCGTTGGCGGCGCCGTCGTGCAGTGGTTGCGCGACAATCTGCACGCCATCGAAACGTCCGGAGATGTTCAGGCCCTGGCGTCCTCGGTACCCGACTCCGGTGGCGTTACATTTGTCCCTGCATTTACCGGGCTCGGGGCACCCTACTGGGATGCGACCGCCACTGGCATGATTACCGGCCTCACGCGGGGCAGCACCCTGGCACACATTGCCCGTGCTGCCCTCGAATCCATTGCCTTCCAGAGCGCCGCCCTGCTGCAGGCGCTCGGCGGCGCTGAGATGCACGGCGTGCTCAAGGTAGACGGGGGCGCCAGCGCCAACGACCTGCTCATGCAGTTTCAGGCAGACCTGCTCGGCATCCCGGTGGTACGCCCTCGTGTGCTCGAAACCACTGCACTGGGAGCCGCCTATCTAGCCGGACTGCAGGCAGGCCTGTATCGCGACACCGCCAGCATCGCCGACCTCTGGCAGGCAGGACGCACATTTCAACCCACGCTGTCTCGCCAGGCCGCTGCTGCTCGCATGGCCGAATGGGAAGACGCCGTATCCCGGGTGCGCTCTTAACGAAACTCGGCCAGCAACGCTCGGTCTTCTTCAATGCGTCGCTGAATCTCGCGAATGCGAGCGTCGAACACCGATTGCTCATGAAAGTCGCGCGACGCGGCGCGAGCACGTTGCATCTGTTGCAACGCCGACGGCCAGGCCCCCACGCGCTGGTAGTACTCCGACAGATACCGCGCCTCATCCACGGCACGCCCTTGCGCCGCCTGGGCCTCAGCCATGAGGCGATACAGCTCGGGTTCGGCTTCGGGCCAGCGCTCCAGACTTCGCGCCAACCAGCTCGCGGCCGTTTCGATTTCGCCCTGTCGCAGCAGCAGGCGCGCCCGAGAAAGGGCCAGCAGGCGGTCGTCCGGCCAACGCTGGCTGGCGTCGTTGGCCAGTTGTACGGCTTCAGCTTGCCGATCGTTCTTCTCCAGCCACTCCACTTGCAATTGCGTCAGCAGGGGATGCTCCACACCCGTGGCGCGGGCGCGCTCGAGCGCCTCGCCCGCCGCCTCGAGCCGACCCAGCTGCAGTTGGCGCAAGGCCAGGCCATACCAGCCCGCCGCTGCCGGTGCACCACTCGAGCTCTGACCCTGATGACGCAAACTGTCTGACACATCGATCGCTCGATTGGAGTCGCCCTGCATCACTTGCAGCCGGGCCCGTATGAACCAATAGGTGTCGCTGGCACGGCTGCCCGGTGCGGCCAGTCCTCGCACACGATTCTGCATGTCGGACATGCGATCGAGACTCAACGGGTGCGTGCCGGCATAGCCCGGACCACCGCCCTGGTTGAAGCGTGCATCGCGCGACATGCGGTCGAACATACTGACCATGCCGGCGGGGTCGTAGCCGGCACCCGACATCATTTGCACGCCCACCCGGTCGGCCTCGCGCTCGGCTTCACGCGAGAACGACAATTGCGAATTGATCACCGCAGCCTGGCCGAAAGCCGCCGCGCCCATGGCAAGCTGACTCGCCCCGGCGGCAGCCGCCGCCAGCGCCCCCAGCATCAAGCCGAGCATCATGGCATCGCTTTGCCCCTGCTGCGCCAGCCCCCGGGCGACGTGTCTCTGCTGCACGTGGGCCAACTCGTGGGCGACCACGCCAGCCAGCTCCGACTCGTTTTGGGTGGCCACGACCAACCCCGAGTGCACGCCGATCAGGCCACCGGGCATCGCAAACGCGTTGATCGAGGGATCACGGATGCTGAACAACGTGAGGCGTGGCGGCGTGCCCGATGCGTGCTCGGCGAGCCGGTAGCCCATCTCGGTGAGATACTGGCTGACGGCCGGGTCGTCGATATAGCTGGGATCGTGCCGGCCCTCAGCCAGCAGGGCCTCGCCCAGCCGGGCCTCCACCCTGGGCGACAGTGCGGCCGATGCCGAATCACCCAAACTGGGCAAGCCGGCGGGTTGTGCCGCCACCCAGGCGGGCGACCACGCCATGGCGGGCACCAGAGCCCACGCCACGAGGTGGCGGCGCCAGGTACCCCAGGATGCAGAAACAGGCTTCATGAGGCTGAGAATGGTAGACGATCGAGAGGTTCCCGAAGCGCTGACAGTGGCCCAACGGAACAGGCCGATGGGTTGGCCAGGTGCCCTCAAGCCGTCAGGCCTACCCAGCCCATGACCACCCGCAGCACCGCGGCGAACCCGGCCAGGGCCGCAATGCTGAGCACCCAGATGAGCAACAACCAGCCCAACCGCTGACGCCATGGTCGCTGCGGCGGATTGTCTTCCAGGGCATCGATATAACGAGTCTTGCGCGCCATGAGCGGACCTCGGGTTCAGTGATAGCCGTCGCCGCGCACGACCTTGCCGCGAAACACGTAATACGACCAGGCCGTGTACATGAGAATGATGGGCAGGATGAACAACGCACCCACCAGCGCAAACCCCTGGCTTTGCGGTGGCGCCGCGGCATCCCAGATGGTGATCGACGGCGGGATGATGTGCGGGAACAGGCTGATGCCCAGCCCGCTATAGGCCAGGAACACCAGGCACAGCGTCAGCAGGAAAGGCATGGCCTGCGCCTGGTGGTGCAGGCTGCGCACCAGCGCCCAGGCCACCAGCGCCACCAGCACGGGCACCGGAGCAAACCAGAACAGGTTGGGCAGGGTGAACCAGCGCTGGGCGATCTCGGGCTGAGCCAGCGGCGTCCAGAGGCTGATGACCACGATTACCGCCAGCAAGACAAACGTGAGCGGACGCGCCAATTGCACCATCCGCCGCTGCAGCGAGCCTTCCGTCTTGTACACCAGCCAGGTGGCACCCAGCAGGGCATAGCCGACGATCAGGGCAAGGCCGGTGAACAAGGCGAACGGCGTGATCCAGCCCAGTGTGCTACCCGAGAACGAACGCTCTGTCACTTCGATACCCTGGATGAAGCCGCCCAGCGTTACCCCCTGGAAGAAGGTGGCTGTGAGCGACCCGCCGATGAAGGCCTTGTCCCAGATGTGACGCCGCTCTGGCGTGGCCTTGAATCGAAACTCGAACGCCACACCCCGAAAGACGAGCCCCAGCAGCATGAAAATGAGCGGCAAGTAGAAGGCACTGAGAATGACTGAGTACGCCATGGGAAATGCCGCGAGCAGCCCTGCCCCCCCCAGCACCAGCCAGGTTTCGTTGCCATCCCAGACGGGCGCCACGGTGTTCATCATCACATCGCGATCGTCCTTGTCGCGCGCGAACGGAAACAGAATGCCGATACCCAGATCGAACCCGTCCATGATGACGTACATCATGACGCCGAACAGGATGATCACGGCCCACAACAGCGAAAGATCGATACCCATCTGCGTCACTCCTTGTCAATCGTGGTGGCGTCACCGGAGTCGTGGCGGTGATCGGCTGCCGACATCGGCCGGCTGGGCGTACGGTGTTCGCCGGGGCCGCCCTCGGGGGCCGACTCACCCCAGGGTTGCGGCCCTCGCGCGACCAGCCGCAGTACATAGCCCGTGCCTGCGCCGAACACCAGGAAGTACACCACCACGAACAGCAACAGAGAGATGCCGAGCTGGGTCGCACTGTGTGAACTCACCGCGTCGGCCGTGCGCATCAGACCGTGCACGACCCAGGGCTGGCGCCCGATTTCGGTGGTGTACCAGCCCGCCAGGATGGCGATGAGGCCACTCGGGCCCATGAGCAGGGCAAAGCGCAGCAGCCACGACGGTTGATATAGCGTGCCCTGGCGCCGCTTCCAGGCGGCCGCCACGCCCAGGGCGATCATCAGCAGACCCATCCCCACCATGATGCGGAACGTCCAGAAGACGATCGTGGAATTGGGCCGGTCTTCGGGCGGAAAGTCCTTGAGTGCCGGAATCTGGCCGTCCCAGCTGTGCGTGAGGATCAGACTGCCCAGATGGGGCACGGCCACCTCGAACAGATTGCGCTCCTCGGCCATATCGGGAATGGCAAAGAGCACCAGCGGCACGGACTCACCGGGCTTGTTCTCCCAGTGACCTTCGATGGCGGCGATCTTGGCCGGTTGGTATTTGAGCGTATTCAGACCGTGCTGATCACCGATAAAGGCCTGTATGGGGGCCACGATGAGCACCATCCACAAGGCCATCGACAACATCTTGCGCACCGCGGGCGTATCGTTGTGACGCAGCAGATGCCAGGCGCCCGCAGCACCGACGAACAGCGCGGTGGCAAGGAAGGCGGCCACCACCATATGTGCCAGACGGTACGGAAACGACGGATTGAAGATCACCGCCAGCCAGTCGGTGGGGATGATGCGACCGTCGATGAGTTCATAGCCCGCCGGTGTGTGCATCCAGCTGTTGGACGCAAGAATCCAGGTCGACGAAACCAGAGTGCCCAGCGCCACCATGAGCGTGGCCGTGAAGTGCAGTCCGGGACCCACACGTTTCCAGCCAAACAGCATCACACCCAGAAAGCCCGCCTCGAGGAAGAATGCCGTGAGCACTTCGTAGGCCAGCAGAGGCCCGGTGACACTTCCCGCAAAGTCGGAGAAATAGCTCCAGTTGGTGCCAAACTGATAGGCCATCACCAGGCCCGACACCACACCCATGCCGAAAGTGACGGCAAATATCTTCAACCAGTAGTGGTACAGATCGCGATACACCGGGCGCCGTGTCTTGAGCCACAGGGCCTCCAGCACCGCGAGGTAGCTGGCCAGGCCAATCGTGATGGCCGGGAAGATGATGTGAAACGAAATGGTGAAACCGAACTGTATGCGGGCGAGCAACAATGCATCCATGCCTGACCTCGTGGTTGCGCCTTGGGAGCTTTGGCGCGGCGGTTCTTCTGTTGGCCCGGCTGCCGGAGGGGTTCAGCCTGAAGAACCGATATCGTCCGGAACCGGGAGTCAGCCGCGGCTGCGGGCCAGCGCAGCGGCCAGATATTGATCGTAAGAGCCTTCGGCCAGCCGAAACCAGGGCACGGTCTTGTCGCGAAAGCCCATGTAGTCGTCGTAGATTCGTTTGAACGCCGGATCACGCTCGTTGAATTCGCGATACACCGTCTGGGCGGCGTCCCAGGAGGCATCCATGACTTCGCGCGGGAACGCGCGCAGCTCGGTGCCGGCCGCGATCAGACGCCGCAACGCCGGCGCATTGTAGGCATCGTAGGCCGCCACGGTTTCGACCATGGCGAGCTGGCAGGCGGCTTCGAGTATCGCCTGGTAGCTGCGTGGCAGCGCGTTCCAGGCGTCGGCATTGATGTAGAGCGAGATCTGTGGTCCGCCCTCCCACCAGCCGGGATAGTAGTAATAGTCGGCCACCTGATTCAGGCCAACCTTCTCGTCATCGTAAGGGCCGACCAGCTCGACGGCGTCGAGGGTGCCTTTCTCGAGGGCGGGATAGATGTCGCCACTGGCCAGCTGCTGTGGCACCACACCGAGGCGCGACAGCACCTCGCCGGCAAACCCGGCCGTGCGCATCTTGAGCCCCTTGAGATCGGCCACCGTGCGAATCTCGCGTCGGAACCAACCGCCCATCTGCACGCCGGTATTGCCCATGGGAAAATTGACGATGTTGTACCCGGCGAACAGCTCGCGCGTGAGCTTGAGCCCGTTGCCCTTGAACATCCAGGCGTTCATTTGACGGGCATTGAGCCCGAACGGCACGGCGGCATCGAAGCACAACGCCGGATTCTTGCCGTAGTAGTAATACGACACCGTGCTGCAGCATTCGACAGTGTGGTTCTGCACCGCATCCATCACACCGAAAGCCGGCACGATCTCGCCGGCCGGAAATGGACGGATGGTAAAGCGGCCGTCGGTGGCCTCAGCCACATGGCGCGCGATGAGCTCGGCGCCGCCATAAACGGCCTGCAGACTGCGCGAAAAACTGGTGGGCATGCGCCAGGTGACGCGCGGAGCCTCTTGCGCACGAAGCGGCGCACTCACCGTTGCCGCGCCTGCGGCTGCGCCGACACCGGCGTGCTTGAAAAACGAACGACGTTGCATCCAAAAACTCCGGATCGGTGCCGGCGCCGCAGGCCAAACCACGTGGGCAATCAGAGGGTGGCAGGCGCAGGCACCCGATCATAGCATGGCCCCCGAGCTTGCATACCACCCCTTGCAAGGGTAAACTGGGTGAGTCAAAGTCTGTCCACTGCAAGTGCATTCGTCACTTCTTACTGCCGCATGAACCTCAGCCTCTTCGCTCGACCCAACCTCGCAGGCGCTCCGCGCCGGCCCGGTCGTGCCCAGGCCCTGTTCGTTGCGCGCTTCCCCCAGCGCCTTCTGCCGCACCTACCGATCGGCTGCTGAGCCTCGTGCTCGTGGCAGTTCGGCAGCCATATCCCATCCGCCACATTACGGCGCGCGCCTTCAGGGCAGCGCGCTCGTCATCGTGCACCATTCCCGCATTTCCGATCCGCGGAGGCCATCATGCTCAAGAATCCCGCCAGCAAATACATCCCGTTCGCACCCTTCCAGAAAGACTTCGCCGAGCGCACCTGGCCCAGCCAGCGCATCACCCGTCCGCCCATCTGGATGAGCACCGACCTGCGCGACGGCAACCAGTCGCTGATCGAACCCATGAGCGTCGAGCGCAAACTGCGCTTCTTCGAGAAGCTCATCGACATCGGCTTCAAGGAGATCGAAGTGGGCTTCCCGTCGGCCTCGCAAACCGACTTCGACTTCGTGCGCAAACTGGTTGACGAAAAGCGCATTCCCGACGACGTGACCATCGAGGTGCTCACCCAGTCGCGCGATGATCTCATTGCACGCAGCATCGAGTCGGCCGCCGGTGCACGGCGTGCCATCGTGCACCTCTACAACGCCTGCGCCCCCGCCTTCCGCAAGATCGTGTTCAACATGGATCGCGACGAGGTCAAAGATATCGCAGTGCGCGGCACGCGTCTGATCAGGGAACTCACGGCGCAGCACCCGGAAACCGAATGGGTGTTCCAGTACTCCCCCGAGGTGTTCAGCACCACCGAGCCCGAGTTTGCCCTCGAGGTGAGCAATGCCGTGGCCGACGAATGGCAACCCACGCCGGATCGCAAGATGATCCTCAACTTGCCGGCCACCATTGAGGCCACCACGCCCAATCTGTATGCCGACCAGATCGAGTGGATGCACCGCAATCTGGTCCGTCGCGACAGCATCGTGCTGAGCGTGCACCCCCATAACGATCGCGGCACGGCCGTGGCCGCCGCCGAGTTTGCCGTCATGGCCGGCGCTGATCGCGTGGAAGGATGCCTGTTTGGCAACGGCGAACGCACCGGCAACGTCGACATCGTGACCCTCGCCCTCAATCTCTACACCCAGGGTGTGCACCCCGGCCTCGACTTCTCCGATATCGACGAAGTGCGACGCACGGTCGAGTACTGCAATCAGTTGCCGATTCATCCGCGCCACCCCTACGTGGGCGACCTGGTGTTTACCGCATTCTCGGGCTCGCACCAGGATGCCATCAAGAAGGGTTTTGCCCGCCAGAAGGCGGATGCCGTCTGGGAAGTCCCCTACCTGCCCATCGACCCGGCCGACCTTGGCCGCACCTACGACGCCGTGATTCGGGTCAACAGTCAGTCAGGCAAGGGCGGGGTGTCGTATCTGCTCTATTCCGAACACGGGCTCGATTTGCCACGACGCCTGCAGATCGAGTTCAGCCGGGCAGTCCAGAACGTGACCGACGCTACCGGCCGCGAAGTGAAGGCCAGCGAAGTGTACGACCTCTTCAGTGCCGAGTACCTCGAGTGCCGGCAACCCTGGCAGCTGGTGCGCCACCAGATCAGCGGCAACCCCAAGGCTGCCGATGGCCATCACTTCCACATCGAGGCCGAACTCGAATACAACGGCGAGAAGCGCGTGGTGCAGGGTGAAGGCGACGGCGCCATCTCGGCGTTCGTGAATGCACTGGGCCTGCCGATCCGCATCATGGATTACCACGAACATGCCATCGGCACCGGCACCAACACTCAGGCCGCCTGCTACGTCGAACTCCGGCTCGGCGAATCCAACACCGGGTTTGGCGTGGGGATGCACCGCGACATCGTCACGGCATCGTTCATGGCCGTGCTCGGTGCGGTCAACCGGCACCTCAAGCAAGGCGTCGACGCAGACATCGAGGAAAAGGCCGCCTGAGGCGAGCGCCTCCCGCTTCCGCCACACCTCCGGCAGCTTGCCACCGGCACCGGGCGGCGCAACTCGGCGGGCCAGGCCATCAAGCCCAGCCCGCCGGTTTGCCGCAACACGACGCACATCCACTAGAATGTCGTGTTTGCCATTGTCTGAGCCCATCATCGACGTGAATCACTCCGCCGTGCTCGAATTCAAGAGTGCCGCCCTCTATGCGCTACGCCTGGTGCTTCATCATGCCCACACCGCCGATCTTGTTCAGGCGCTGACGGCTCACCTCGATGACGCCGGCGATTTCTTTCGCGACGAACCGGTCGTCATCGACGCCCAGGCACTTCAGAGCGCGCCCGACTGGCCTGCCCTTGCCCGCCTGCTCCACGAGCGTGGCCTGATCCTGCTGGGCGTCAGCGCCCCCGACCCCCTTCACGGCAGCGTGCGTGAGGCAGGCCTTGCCGTGCTGCAATTGCAGGGTACGCGCGAGCCCGACAGCAGCATCCATCGCGATCCCGACCACATCGATCTCGATCGCAGCCAGGCGGGGGTCGCACACGCGGCCGCGCCCGATATGGCCGAGCCTGCCCGGGCGGGTGCTGCCACCCATCCCGAAACGCCTGCCGATACTGCCCCTTCGACACCCCCTGTCACGCCCGCTGCACCGCCATCGCCTGCCAGCACCGACTCGCCGGCACCGGCCGCCGACAAGAGCGGCGGCCAGGGCGGCAACAGCCGCCCCACGCTCATCCTCGACCGTTCGCTGCGCTCGGGGCAGAAGGTGTATGCCCGTCAGGCCGATCTGGTGGTGATCGGCATGGTCAGCCCGGGCGCCGAAGTGATCGCCGACGGCAATATCCACGTGTACGGTCCGCTGCGGGGCAAGGCCATGGCCGGCGCCCAGGGCGACGAGAACGCCCGCATCTTTGCCACCCGGCTCGACGCCGAGCTGGTGGCCGTGGCCGGCGTGTACCGCGTGATCGAGGCCCGGCTCCCCACCGAGGTGCACGATCGTGCCG
This sequence comes from Verticiella sp., assembly GCA_041690575.1. GTDB lineage: Bacteria > Pseudomonadota > Gammaproteobacteria > Burkholderiales > Burkholderiaceae_B > Verticiella. Next base: position 73,876 of record JAWLHC010000007.1, on the reverse strand, counting down.
CCACGGTGCGGCTCGAGCACGGGCAACTGCAACTCTTGCCGCTGGCGATCTGATCATGGCCGTCAAACCCAGCCGGCAGCCCCGCCATCACCGTGCCAATACTGTCGCGCCCCGCAAGCGGCCGACGTCCGTCTCCCAACCAACCACAAAGGATCCTCACGTCATGACACGTATTGTCGTCGTCACCTCGGGCAAGGGCGGGGTGGGCAAGACCACCACCAGTGCCAGCTTCAGCGCAGGCCTCGCCATGCGCGGCCACAAGACGGCCGTGATCGATTTCGATGTGGGCCTGCGCAATCTCGACCTCATCATGGGCTGCGAACGGCGTGTGGTGTACGACTTCGTCAACGTCGTTCAAGGCGAGGCCAGCCTCAACCAGGCGCTGATTCGCGACAAGCAACTCGATAACCTCTATATCCTGCCGGCCTCGCAAACCCGCGACAAGGATGCCCTCACCCGAGAAGGCGTCGAGCGGGTGATCGAAGAGCTCAAGGGCATGGGTTTCGAATACATCGTGTGCGATTCCCCGGCCGGCATCGAATCCGGGGCCCTGCACGCGGCCTATTTTGCCGACGACGCGCTGGTCGTCACCAACCCCGAAGTGTCTTCGGTGCGCGACTCCGACCGCATTCTCGGCATTCTCGCGTCCAAATCACAGCGCGCGGTCAAGGGCGAAGAACCCGTGCGGGAGTTTCTCCTGCTCACCCGCTACAACGCCAAGCGTGTCGCCAGTGGCGAGATGCTCTCGGTGAAGGATGTCGAAGAGATCCTGCGTATCAAGCTGCTGGGCGTGGTTCCCGAGTCGGAAGACGTTCTGCATGCGTCCAACCAGGGCCTGCCGGCGATTCACCTCAAGGATACCGACGTCGCGACGGCCTACCACGACGTGGTTGCCCGGTACCTGGGCGAAGACAAGCCGCTGCGTTTCGTCGACTACGAGAAACCGGGCCTGATCAAGCGCCTGTTCAAGAGGTAAACCAACATGTCGCTGCTATCGTTCTTTCTGGGTCAGAAGAAGGCGTCGGCCAATGTGGCCCGCGAACGCCTCCAGATCATCCTGGCTCACGAACGCTCGGGGCGCGCGCCCTCGGCCGACTACCTGCCGCAGCTCCAACGTGAGCTGCTCGAGGTCATTTCCAAGTACGTGCGCATCAATTCCGAAGACATCAAGGTGAACCTCGAGCGTCAGGATTCACTCGATGTGCTCGAGGTGAAGATCGAGATTCCGCCAACCGACGAAAAGCCGGCCGGCGCCAGCTGAACGCGGCAACAGCGCTGGCCTCGCCCGAATGGCCGAGGTCGGCAACGTCGCAAGCCTCGCGCTCAGATCCTGTCTTCAATGGCGGCCCGAATCGCCTCGCGTTCGAGCTCGGGTGCCAGCAGTGCCATGAAAGTCAGGATGTAATCACGCAGAAAGACCCCGGCCTTCACGGCCACGCGCGTGGTGTGTCGCCCGAACAGGCGCCCCACCGGAATGCCCACCAGCCCGCGATCGCGGCGCGGATCGTAGGCCACGCCGGCAATGATGCCGACCCCCATGCCCAGCTCCACATAGGTCTTGATCACGTCGGCGTCGATGGCCTCGAGCACGATATCGGGATGCACGTGGTTTTCGCGAAACACCTGATCGATGGCCGTTCGGCCACTGAAGGCGCGTTCGTAGGTCACCAGGGGATACTCGGCCAGATCGGCCAGCGTGAGCGCCCTGGCCGCGCTGGAGGTCAACTGAGCCAGCGGATGATCGGGCGTGACCACCAGCACGTGCTCCCAGCTGTAGCAGGGCAGGCTCACCAGGCCAGGCGTCAGTGCCAGCGCCTCGGTGGCCACCGCCAGATCGGCCTGTTCGTGCAGCACCATGTCGGCCAGCTGTGCGGGACTGCCCTGCACCAGAGACAGATGCACCTTGGGAAATTGCTGCCGAAACGCCGGAATGACGCGCGGCAGGGCGTAGCGCGCCTGCGTGTGCGTGCACGCGATCACCAGCCCGCCCTCATCCCGGCGGGCAAACTCTTCGCTGACCTTCTTGAGGTTGTCGACCTCGGCCATGATGCGATCGACCACCTGGGCCACCACTTGACCGGGGCGGGTAAGGCCGCGCAGACGTTTGCCGTGACGCTCGAAAATGCGCAGGCCAAGCTCCTCTTCCAGCTCGATGATGGCCTTGGATACCCCAGGCTGCGAGGTATGCAGCACGCGCGCTGCCTCGGTGAGATTGAAGTCGCGCCGAACGGTTTCGCGGACGAATTTGAATTGCTGGAGGTTCATCCACAAAATTTTAAGCTATAACCAGAGCCTTTGTTATATCTGATGGTTATTTGCTTAGACGTCGCATCCCGCTTGCGGCTCAACGGCCGACCGGGCGAACCGGCTTCGGCGCCTTGATCGTCAGCCGTTGTCGCAGCAAGGCTGCCGTGAGCAGCGCCACGGCGCCATGAATGGCGAGCAGGCCGAGACCAAAGCTCACCTGTTCGGCCGCCACCCACGAACGCATCAGGTTGACGAGGTTGAGATACAACATGGCCACCAGACCCGCCAGCAGCAGATCGCCAGAGCGGCCCAGGCGCGGGTTGACCGCCCCCAGCGGCAGGGCCAGCAATGCCAGATTCAGGGTGACCAAAGGCAGCGATATCCGAAACAACAGCTCGCCATGGGCTTGTGGCGTGTTGTCGTCGATCAGCAACCCCGTGGGGCGGGCCTTCGTGATCTCGCTGGCGCGTGCCCGCGCTTCGGCCACGGCATCGCGGCCATCCTCACGTTCGAGGCGAACGCCGTAGCGATCGAAATGCACGATTTGCGCCTGCGGCTGACCGGGCGTGAGATCGTATCGCTGTCCCTGGTCGAGCACCAGAAAGCGGTCGCCATTGTCGCGGATCTGGATGCGCGCCCCGTTGGACGTGACCACGCTCAGTTCGCCACTCTCCAGATCGAGCTCGCGCACGAATACGGCGCCCAGCTCATTGTTGGCGTCCACCGGTTCCTCGGCGACAAACACCCTTTGCCCGGCCTGGGTTTCACCGAACTGCCCCACCACCACGCGCGAAATGTCGGAACGTTGTTCGAAGCGCACCTGATACTCACCGATCTGTCGATAGGCCCACGGCGCCACGACCAGCGTCAGTATGGCGACGGCCACCGTGGCCGGCACGGCAAAACGCAGAATGGGCGCCATCCACTGGGTGAGGCTGATACCGCTGGAGAACCACACCACCATCTCGGACTCGCGATAATTGCGACTGACGGTGGTGATGACTGCGATGAATACGGCTGCGGTGATGATGGTGGAGAGCGCCGTGATGGTGGAGAATGCCGCCAGGCCCAGCACCACATCGGCGCCGATGCTCCCGGCGGCGGCGTCGCCCAGCAGGCGAACCAGCAAGACACTGAGCCACACGATCACCAGCGTTGAAAACACCACGCCGGCATGGCTGAGGAGTTCGCTGACGACGGAGCGCTGAAACAGTGACATAATCAGGGGCGAACGGCTGGAGGCCAAGGCGACATACCGCGCGCTGAAGCCTCGTTTGGCCCCAAACAACTCAGGCTGCTGCAGGAAATTTTCATGGAATTTAGCACACCCAGTCTCGCTCCCGAAAAGATCAAGACCACCACCCTCGCGGTGGGCGTATTTGCCGATGGCAAGCTCACGGCCACCGCCGAGGCCCTCGATCAAGCCAGTGGCGGTGCGATTGCCCGGGTCACCAAAAGCGAATTCAAGGGTGAGCACGGCAAGCTGCTCATGCTACGCGAACTCGCCGGCGTCGCCGCCCGTCGGGTGTTGCTGGTGGGCCTGGGCAAGCCTGGTGAGCTTACCGCACGGCGCTACGCCACTGCGCTCGCGGCGGCAGCGCGTGCACAGCGCGAAGGTCAGGCCACCGATGCTGCCAGCGCGCTTCTCGACGTCGACGTACCCGGGCTCGACCTCAAACAGAAAGCGCGCCAGCTCGCCAGTGCCACCGTCGCCGCCGAGTATCACTACGATGCCACGCTGAGCAAACGCTCCAAGCCGACCGCCGGCATCAAGAAGTTCGCCGCCCTGGCGAGCCGCGCCGATGCCAGTATCGTGCGTTCGGGCCTGCGCGACGGGGCCGCCATCGGCACCGGCATGAACACCGCCCGTCACCTGGGCAACCTGCCCGGCAACGTGTGCACGCCCACCTATCTGGCCCAAACCGCCAAACAACTGGGCGGCCGGCATGGCTTCAAGGTCGAGATTCTCGAACGCAAGCAGATCGAAGCCCTCAAGATGGGCGCCTTTCTGTCGGTGGCCCGCGGCTCCGACGAGCCCCCCCGCTTCATCGTGATGCAGTATCAAGGTGCCAAGGCACGCGGTCGTGGCAGCAAGGCTGTGGCACCCACGGTCCTGGTAGGCAAGGGCGTCACGTTCGATAGTGGTGGCATCTCGATCAAGCCCGCTGCCACCATGGACGAAATGAAATACGACATGTGTGGCGCCGCCAGCGTCATTGGCGCCCTGCAGGCCATCGCCGAACTGAAGTTGCCGGTCAACGTGGTAGGCCTGGTGCCAGCCTGCGAGAACCTGCCCAGTGGTCGAGCCAACAAGCCCGGCGACGTCGTCACCAGCATGTCGGGACAAACCATCGAGGTGCTCAATACCGATGCCGAGGGTAGGCTGCTGCTCTGCGACGCCCTCACCTACGCCGAGCGCTTCAAGCCCGAGGCAGTGATCGACATCGCCACGCTCACGGGGGCGTGCGTGGTCGCCCTCGGTCACGTCAATTCGGGCCTGTTTTCGCCCGACGATGCGCTGGCCGATGCCCTGCTCGATGCCTCCCGACGCGCAGTGGATCCGGCCTGGCGCCTGCCACTCGACGACGAATACCAGCCCCAGCTCAAGTCACGCTTTGCCGACATGGCCAACATTGGCGGCATGCCGGCGGGTTCGGTCACCGCGGCCTGCTTCCTGTCACGCTTTGCCAAGTCGTACCGCTGGGCCCATCTCGACATCGCAGGCACCGCCTGGAAGGGTGGCGCCGAGAAAGGCGGCAGCGGCCGCCCGGTGCCGCTGCTGGTGAACTACTTTCTCGATTGAGCCTTCAGCCATCGCCACCGGATGTCGGCAAACCGCCTCCGGTGGTGAGCGAGTTTTCGACAGGCCCCTCAGGGGCCACACCATTCGCTTTCGAGGTGGGCTGGGTCACGAAGCCGATGCTGCTCACCCCGGCACGGCTCGCCGCTCCCAGAATCTCGGCCAGCACGTCGTATCGCGTCTCGCGGTCGGCGCGCAAACGCACGACCGGCTGCGGGCTGGCCTCGGCCACTTGCGCCAGGCGGGCGCCGGTTTCTTCCAGGTCTACGGGCTGGTCGTTCCAGAACACCTGACCCGAAGCATCCACGGCCACGTCGACGGCATCGGGTTGCTCGGTGACAGGCTGCGTGCTGACCCTGGGCAACTCCACCACCACCGAATGCGACATCAATGGCGCCGTGATCATGAAGATCACCAGCAGCACCAGCATGACATCGATCAGCGGCACCATGTTGATCTCGGAGAGGGTTTGCGACCCTTGTCCACGAGAATCGAGACTGCCAAAAGCCATGACGATTTCCTCGACGATCAGGCGGCCTGGCGAGGCGAGGCCGGGCTGGACGAATGGGCGCTCACGCGTTGTCCGGTGGTGAGCACGGTAAACAGATCGTAGGCAAAGGCATCCAGCCGGGCCAGCAGCACCCGGTTGCGCCGCACATAGGCGTTGAAGCCGAGCACGGCCGGGATGGCAACGGCCAGACCCAGGCCCGTCATGATCAGGGCTTCGCCCACCGGGCCGGCAATACGGTCGATGGTGGCGCCACCGCCCATGCCGATGGCCACGAGCGCGTGATACACCCCCCAGACGGTGCCAAACAGCCCGACAAACGGTGCGGTAGAACCGATCGACGCCAGCACCGTGAGACCACTCTCCAGTTGCGCGGTTTCTTCGTCGATCACCTTGCGCATGGTGCGCATGACAAATTCGCTTTCGGTACCGGCGTCTTCCAGTTTGGCCACACCAAAACGCGCATGATGCTCGCGAGCCTGCAAGGCATTTTGCGTGAGATGCGAAAACGGGTCGCGGGCGCCATATACCTCGATTTGCCGCGCCACCACGTCGAGCGAACCCGATTGCCAGAAGCGCTCCAGAAAGAGCCGCGACCGGCGTTTCATGCTCAGGTGCGCCAAACCTTTGACGATGATGAGATACCAACTCACCAGAGACATCACGATCAGCACGCCGAACAGCGACTTGCCCACCAGATCACTCTGCGCGATGAAATGCATGAAGCCTTGCTGCTGAGGGACTTCGAGCAGCGACTCTCCGGTCTGTGCCAATTGCGCCGTCTCGTTGAGAGATTGCTGAGCTTCCTGGAGCGACAGCGATGGGGCAAGGGCATTCTGATCGTCGACGGGCGCAACGGCCGAAGGAGCACCCAACGGCGGTTGCGCCTCGGTTCCGAATGACTGGGATGGGGGCGTGCCGATCGCCCCGCTGGCAACGCTGTTGCCGCCGCTGGCGGGTTCTGCGGAGTCGGACGTGGCCGGCATCGAGTCGGCGTCGGTGGAACGAAGTTCAGCCATGACAGTAGCTCACAAGACGAAATCAAATGGGAGATCGGCCAACGCGGCCCTCGGCGCGCCGTTCTCGGTGTATGGGCGAAAGCGGGCCCGTTGCGCCGCTTTCAGCGCAGCCTGGTCGAGCCGCTGGTGGCCCGACGAGCGCTGCACGCTCGCGCGTTCGACGCGCCCGTCGAGGGAGATCAAGACCCGGACGATCACACGTCCCTCTTCACCCCGCCGTTGCGCGGCGCGCGGATAATCCGGCACGGGCGGCCGACCGCGATACTCGACATGCTGCACCAGCTTCGGCGCATCATTGGGCGGAGCCACCGACAACTCCGGCGCGGCCGGCTGCTCGCTCACCGCGTCAGCGACGGGAGCGCTCGGCCGCAGCTCCTCGTTCCGTTCCGCGACGTCGAGCCGCGACTGCGGCGCGGGTGCTGGCGCGACCTCGGACGGGGGCTCGGTGTCAGAGCTGGGCTCCGGGGCCGCCTGCGGCTTCGGCTCTGGTTCGGGCTTTGGCTCTGGTTCCGGTTCCGGTTCCGGTTCCGGTTCTGGCTCAGGCTCAGGTTCTGGCTCAGGTTCTGGTTCAGGCTCAGGTTCAGGCTCAGGCTCAGGCTCAGGTTCTGGTTCTGGTTCAGGTACCGGCTCGGGCTCGGGCTCGGGCTCGGGCTCGGCTGGAGTTTGTGGCTCCACCACGGGTTCAGGCGCCGGCTCCGGCATGGCTTCCGCCTCGGGCTCCGGCGACAATTCCGGGGTTGGATCGGGCACGGGATCGGCAGGGCTGGTCGGCTGATCGCTGGCCGTCGCGTCGTGACGAACGTCCGGGGCAACGTCGACAAACTGGATCTGTACGGTCGCTGGCTCGGCCTCAACGGGTGTAGCAGGCGCTCGGGCAAGCGCCGCCAACACGCCAGCATGCAACGCCACCACCGCCACACCGGTGATCACGCGAAGCCCGGACGACCCGGTGTACTGGCGAAAATCGGACATCGATCCAGATCCTGACAATTGATAGCCAACCGACGGTTACACCGTGACGCAACCACTCCACCCTCGAGATGGGCCCGAGTGGCGCGGCAGGAAAGCGGCTGAATATAACATAAATAAGAATGATTCTTAATATACAAACTGCCAGCGCGGCAATGTGCTGCCTCGCCCTCCTTCGTCGGTCCCACGCTCGTCTCGCGCCGCCGCAAGAATCCGTTTCCCGGTAGAATCCGGCGCATGTCCCAGACTGCCCGCCCCATCCCGTATTTTCCGGCACCACGACAGCAGCACTACTGCACGCAGTGCGGCAGCCAGCTTGCCCGCCGGATCCCCCCCGACGACACCCGGGTTCGCGACCTCTGCGAGCATTGTGGCGCCGTGCACTATCAGAACCCTCGCATGGTGGTGGGCACGATCCCGGTCTGGGAAGGCCGCGTGCTGCTTTGCAAGCGAGCCATCGAGCCACGCTATGGGTACTGGACGCTGCCGGCGGGCTTCATGGAGCTCGGCGAAACTTCGGCCGAGGGAGCCCAGCGCGAAACCCTCGAAGAGGCCGGACTGGCCATCGACGCCGACCGCCTGTTCAGCATGATCGACGTGCCACAGGCCGATCAGGTGCACTGCTTCTTCCTGGGCCAGGTGGCCGACCCCACGCTGGCACCCGGCCAGGAAACACTCGAGGCCGAGTGGGTGGCCGAGGCCGACGTGCCCTGGCACGACCTGGCTTTTCGCACGGTGTCGCTCACACTCGAGCACTTCTTTGCCGACCGCAGGCGGGGCACGTACGACGTACATTATCTGGCGCTCCCGCCGCGGCGTTGATCCTCTGCCATCGTGACACTGACCCTGCTGGGCCCCGAGCCGGACTTCCCCCCCGTCGAAGACGCCTTGAGCGAGCCCAATGGCTTGCTGGCAGTAGGCGGCGATCTGTCGCTGGCCCGCCTGGAGGCGGCCTATCGTCATGGTATTTTTCCATGGTACAGCGCTGGCCAGCCATTGCTCTGGTGGAGCCCCGACCCGCGCATGGTGTTGCCACCGGAAGACTTTCACCCGTCTCACTCATTGCGCAAGAAGCTGCGCCGCATCGCTGCCGGTCGCGATGACCTCGAGGTCTGGGTGGACCGCGACGTGGCGGGCGTGCTGCGCGAATGCGCGGCACCGCGCAGCGGGCAGATCGGCACCTGGATTACACGCGAGATGCAGGCGGCCTATCTGGCCTGGCATCGCGCGGGCGTGGTGCACTCGGTAGAAACCTGGTGCCACGGCCGCCTGGTCGGCGGACTGTATGGCATCAGCCTGGGGGGCATGTTTTTTGGCGAATCCATGTTTGCCCGACACAACGACGCCTCCAAGGTGGCATTGGCACACCTCATCGCCTACTTGCGCCACCAGGGCACGGTGCTGATCGACTGCCAGCAGGAAACCGCTCACATGGCCAGTTTGGGGGCACACCCCATACCACGAGCCGAGTTCTGCCAACAGTTGCGCCCGGCGCTGGCACGACCCGGCCCGGCATGGCGCACTGGCCGATTGCACCCGGACGGCCACTGGTGGCCCGCAGATGGCCGCGACACCAGCGCTGGTATCATGGCGCATCATGACGCGGCCCACTGAACTCCCCTTTGCCGCGGTGCAGTTCTACGCCACTGCGCCCTACCCCTGCAGCTACCTGCCTGACCGCCAGGCGCGTTCGCAAGTTGCCACGCCGGGGCATCTGGTCAACGCCGATACCTACTCGGCTCTGGTGGCGGCGGGCTTCCGGCGCAGCGGCACCTTCACCTATCGGCCCTACTGCCACGGCTGCAGGGCCTGTATTCCGGTGCGCATCCCCGTCAACGAGTTCGCGCCCAGCCGAACCCAGCGCAAGACCTGGCGCCGACATGCGCACTTGCGCCCCCATATCGGCCAGCTGCGCTGGAACGACGAGCACTACGCGCTGTACCAACGCTATCAGGCCCACCGCCACCCCGGCGGCGGCATGGATCAAGACAACCGTGAGCAATACGCTCAGTTTCTGCTGTCGAGCTCGGTGAATACCCGCCTGGTGGCGTTTCGAGACGAGGCCGACGCGCTGGTGATGGTGTCGATCATCGATGTCCTGGATCACGGCCTGTCGGCGGTCTATACCTTTTACGATCCCGCCATGCGCGGCAGCCTGGGTACCTGGAGCATTCTGTGGCAGATCGAACAATGCCGCACCCTGCGACTTCCCTGGCTCTACCTCGGCTACTGGATCGCCGAAAGTCCCAAGATGGCCTACAAGACGGCCTTTCAACCCATCGAAGCCTTGCATTTCGGTCGTTGGCAACGATTGCCGCCCGACGCAGGCCACCCTGACTCCCGCTCATGAATCTGTTGCTGCAAGCCTACCCGCTGGCTCGACGGGCACTGTTTGCCCTGGATGCCGAAACCGCGCACGACGTCACGCTGCGCGAACTGGAACGCGCACACCGCCTTGGACTCACCCGCTGCCTGGGACCAGCCCCCCTGGCGCCGGTGCGCGTGATGAACCTGGATTTTCGCAATCCGGTGGGGCTCGCCGCCGGCCTCGACAAGAATGGCGCGCATATCGATGCCATGGCGGCTCTGGGCTTCGGCTTTGTGGAGGTGGGCACCGTCACCCCACGCGCGCAGCCTGGCAATCCCAAACCGCGCATGTTCCGTCTACCGTCGGCCGAGGCCTTGATCAACCGGCTCGGTTTCAATAATCAGGGGCTCGACACCTTTGTGCGCAACGTGCAGGCGAGCGGTTTTCGACGGCGCGGCGGCATACTGGGGCTCAACATCGGCAAGAACGCCGACACGCCGATCGACAAGGCGACCGACGACTATCTGGCGGGTCTGCGTGCCGTGTATGCCCATGCCGACTACGTCACGATCAACATCTCGTCGCCCAACACGCAGAACCTGCGCAACCTGCAAGGCAAAGACGAGCTCGACCCGCTGCTGGGGCAGCTCGTGGAGGCACGCCAGCAGCTGGCCGACGAGCACGGTCGTCGCGTGGCCCTGCTGGTCAAGATTGCCCCCGACCTGACCGATGAGCAGGTGGATGTGATTGCCGATACGGTGACTCGGCTCGGTATTGACGGTGTCATTGCCACCAATACCACGCTGTCACGCGATGCCGTGCAGCAATTGCCCCACGGCAACGAGGCTGGTGGTCTGTCGGGCCGACCCGTGCACGAAAAGTCTCTCGCTGTGATTCGGCGATTGCGATCGCGGGCGGGCAGCGAGCTGGCCATCATCGGGGTCGGCGGCATTCTGGCCGGCAACGATGCCCGCGACAAGATTGCCGCGGGTGCCAATCTGGTCCAGCTCTACACCGGTCTGATCTATCGGGGTCCGGCCCTGATTCACGAGTGTGTCAAGGCCTTGCGCCACTGAGCCGAACGTCGCCGGGCGCCCAACATGCACAAAAGCCCGCCGGAAGACTTCCGGCGGGCTTTTGTTGAATCAGACTTGGGGTGGCAAACCGATCACCACCCCAGGCGGCGCAACGCGGCGAGCCTCAAGAGGCTCACCGGCCTGTCGCCTTACGAAGCGCGGCGAGCGGCGGCGCGGTTGGGCTTGGACGCCTCGGCGGCTTCGAACGTGGCGTTGGCGGCAGCGGCGATATTCGACTCGGTGACGACAGCGGCTTGCTTGGCTGCTTTGGCGAGCGAATCGTAGGCCGAGTTGGCATTGGCCAGCATCGACTTGGTGAGCGCGACAGCGCTTTCCGAGCCAGCCGGAGCGTTCTTGGCCATGGCGTCGATGGTTTCGGACATATGCTTCTGGGCTTCACCCAGCTGGCTTTCGGTGAGCTTGGCCATTTGAGCCTGCATGCCCGACAGGATGTCGTATACATGCTTGTTGTAGGCAATGGCTTTTTCAGGCGCCGGCTGCATGGCGGTGCTAGCGAAGGTGAAAGCCTGCTGCGGATCCTGCAGCTCGGCGGCTTCCTGGGCCTTCTGGGCGAACTCGTCCATGGTGGCTTTGGTGACGCGCAGGTTCAGCTCGACCAGCTTTTCGAAACCGGCAAAGGCCGAATTCTGGAAGGCCAGCATCGCGTCGAGCGAGGCTTTTTGCGAGGCAACGAGTTGGGTGGGCAATGTGGACATGGATAGCTCCTCGGGAATCAGTTGACATGGAAGAATGCGCAGCGAATCCGGGTGATGCTCCAAACCTTTCTTGCTGCACTGCACAATTCACATTGTAGAGATATCCCGACGGGAGTCAAGCCCTTTTTGCTGCATTGCAATAAAAAATTCACGAACCGGTGTAACCCAGGGATCGGGAGATGCGCTCGGCAGTATCGGTGAGATCGTTGAGCCATTCGTCTTGCAACCGGCTCGACGGTGCCGAGATCGACAGGCCGGCCACAATGCGGCCGGATTCGTCGCGAACGCTGGCCGCGATACAGCGCACCCCCGGCTCCAGCTCCTCGTTATCGCGGGCATAGCCATGACGTCGAACCAGCCCCAGTTCACGCTCGAGCATCACCAGATCCGTCAGGCTGTTGCGAGTGTTGCCGGCCAGGCCGGTTCGCAAGGCATAGGCACGCAGCTGGCGCTCGTCGCCCGCCGCCAGAAACAACTTGCCGGTGGAGGTAAGGTGCAAGGGCGCCCGCCCGCCAATGGCACGCACCACCTGCATGCCCGAGCGCTCACTATAGGCGCGGTCGATGTACACGATCTCGTCACCCTGTCTCACCGACAGGTTGACCGTCTGCCCGGTACGCTCATGCAACTCGCGCATGGGGAGCAAGGCCACTTCGCGCACATCGAGCCGACTCTTGACCAAATGCCCCAACTCGAGCAATCGCATGCCCAGCGCATACATGCCGTTGTCGGTGCGCTCGATCAGCCTGCCGACCACCAGATCATTCAGAATGCGATGCGCGGTCGAGGGATGCAAATCGGTGGCCAGGGCGAGGTCCTTCAAACTGACGGCACCGCTGCGTTCGGCGAGCGCATCCATGAGCCGCATGGCCCGATCGAGCACCTGAATGGCCACACGCCCCGTGGCATGCGAGGAATCGGGTACGGCAGACAGGGCACGAGGTGGAGTCATGACTGGGTTCAGGAAGTGAGAAGGCGTCAGGGGGCCTGGACCGAAAAGCTGCCACCCAGGCGCAGAACTTCGTCGCGCAGATAGGCGAACGCCGCCGCAGTGGCCACGGGCTCACCCTTGACGCCAAATTCGATCGAAGGCTGACCGCCAGTGCCCGCCGTGGGCAGGCTGAAACTGCGCACCAACGGCCACTGCGCCTCGATGGCGTGCATGACAGGAATGATGACCGACTCGGAGAGGCGGAACACCACCACACTGTGTTCGGCGTGAGGCTGGCCATGATGCAACGCAACATAACGGCTGTCAAGAATGGTCTCGATCATGGGCCAGGCCATCACGGGAAAGCCCGGGACGAACGTGTGATCACGGATCCAGAAGCCGGGAATCCGGTTGTAGGGATTGGGCACGATTTCGGCTCCTTGCGGAAACTCGCCCATTTGCAGCCGTCGCTGGTTCTCGGGCGTGGCCATGTCGGCTGTGCCTCGCCCTGCCTCGGCCATGGCGCGCGCATGCGCGGTAATGAGTTCACACGCTTCGGGATGCAACTGCAGTGGCACGTCGAGCGCAGCGGCCATCGCCTGCCGGCTTTTGTCATCAGGTGTGGCGCCAATACCGCCGCACGAGAACACGATGTGACCACTGGCCAGGCTGCGGCGATAGGCCTGCACCTGATCGTCGAAATCGTCGCCCACGAACCAGCACCACGACAGGGCGAGCCCGCGTTCGGCCAGCAGTTGCACCACCTTGGCGAAATGTTGATCGGCTCGGCGCCCGGAGAGTATCTCGTCGCCGACGATGATGAGCCCGAATCGGCGAGGCGTTGCGGCAAGCGTCATGAGCGAACCTCTTCGACAGACAGGGATGGCGTTGCAGGGTGAGGGCGGCCCGGCGCCACCTCACCGCCGCCGTCGGATGATTGCCCCCGCAAGTCGCGCAGGGCGTCGAGCGCGTAGTGGGCGAACAGCAAACCTGAAAAGACCGGCAGGAACAGCCAGGCAGGCGGCAGCAGGCTCAGCAAGGCACAGATCAAGCCCAGCGACCAGAAACCGACATTGTGGCGGCGCAACAAGATACGGCGCTCGTCTGGCGTAGCGTGGTCGACCAAGGCATCGAGCCGCAACATGCAGGTGAAGGCAAACGCCCACCAGAGCGTAGGCAACACCAGCGCCAACGGCGGGAACAACCACAACGGCATGGTGAGCAGCCACCCCAGGCAAAACACCACCAGCACCCAGGTGGCGTTCCAGGCACTGGTGGCAAAACCCCAGCGACCCCGACGTGCCACATCGGCATAACGCCCCTGGCTCAGGTGCCGCAACACCAGCGGCATGATGAAGACGGCGGCCACCGCCAGGCCGGCTACGCCCGATAACGGCAGCAGGATGAAGGTGGCCAGGATGGGCACCAGCCAGAGCTGCAACGAAAACAGCCCCATTGCCAACAGCCAGGCGTCGACCTGCTCCACCACTGGCCAGGTTTGTATGCCGTGCCGCAACCATTCGGTGAGCGGCGCCCAGAACAGAAACAACAACAGCATGGTGCCCACCAGCACCACCAGAAATGGCAGCAACAGGGCTAACAGCATGACCGGATGAAACTGCGACACGACGGCGCGGCGAAAGGCGCGCGACAGGTTTTGCATGAGGGAATTGACAGCAGGCGGTTCAGACATGCCGAGAGTTTACCCGCATGCCACAGCCAGCAGCAGCTCACGAGTCCGCTCGCCTGACTACAATCCGGGGAGTCCATGGACCCGCACCCGGCGCCATGGCCATGTTGCCTGCGACCCACCTCATACCCAGGGAGAACCCGCTTGCCCGCCCTCCTGCCCGACCATCCCGAGCTGTCTTCCCGCCTGGCGCAGCCCGGTACCACGCTGGTGGTCTGTCTGTGCGCCGACTGGTGCCGCACGTGTCACGAGTATCGCGAGCGATTCGACGACCTCGCCGATCGACTGCCGGAGAACCACGTGGCGGTGTGGCTCGATATCGAGGATCATGCCGAGTGGCTGGACGACGACCTCGACGTCGAGGACTTTCCCACGCTGTGGGTCGGCCAGGCCGAGCGCGTCGCCTTCTTCGGCGTCATGCTGCCGCATATCGGGCAACTCGAACGACTCCTGCAGCGTATCGACGAGGGACAATGGCCCCCCCAGCCAGGACCCGAGCTTTACGCGGCGTTGCGTGGTGGGTCCGCAGGGTCAGCACCTTGAAACAACCGGGAGGCGTTCCTGCCACCTGAATCAAAAAAGCCGCAACGTCTTCACGTTGCGGCTTTTTTTGATGTTGCCTAGCGGCAATAACCCGCTCCAGGGCGCGAGGCCTGCAGCACCAGGGTGCCTGGCTTTGCTGGGCCTCGCCCTGCCGGGAGAGTTATGTCAGCCCTGCGGCTCTTCGGCTTCGGCTTCGGCCGCGGGTGGGGCAACCGCCAATTGCGCTTCGAGCCCACCGATGGCCTTGATCGACAAGCGCAGACGACCCTTGTCGTCGGCCTCGATCACCTTGACACGCACGCTCTGGCCCGATTTGAGGACATCGTTGATGTTGGCGATGCGATAGTTGTCGATCTCGGAAATGTGCAGGAGGCCGTCGCGACCCGGCAGCACCTGAACGATGGCACCGAAATCAAGCAGCTTCTGCACCGTGCCGTCGTACTCCTGACCGACTTCGACATCGGCCGTAAGCTCGGTGATGCGGCGCTCGGCCTCGCGTGCCTTGTCGAGATCGGCACTGGAGATGACGATGGTGCCGTCGTCGGAGATGTCGATCTGGGTGCCGGTTTCTTCGGTGAGCGAGCGAATCGTGGCGCCGCCCTTGCCGATGACGTCGCGGATCTTCTCGGGGTTGATCTTCATCGAGAGCATGCGCGGTGCGAAGGCCGACAGTTCGGTGCGCGAGCTGTCGAGCGCGGTGCGCATCTTCTCGAGGATGTGCACCCGGGCTTCGCGGGCCTGGGCCAGCGCCACCTGCATGATTTCGCGATTGATCCCCTGGATCTTGATGTCCATCTGCAGCGCAGTGATGCCGTTGACCGTGCCGGCCACCTTGAAATCCATGTCGCCGAGGTGGTCTTCGTCGCCCAGGATATCGGTGAGCACGGCAAACTTGCCGCCTTCCTTGATGAGACCCATGGCAATACCCGCCACGTGATCCTTGATGGGTACGCCGGCATCCATCATGGCCAGGCAGCCACCGCACACCGAAGCCATCGACGAGGAGCCGTTGGATTCGGTGATCTCGGACACCACGCGGATGGTGTAGCCGAACTCGTCGGCCTTGGGCACGAGCGGTGCCAGGGCACGCTTGGCGAGACGACCATGACCCACTTCGCGGCGCTTGGTGAAGCCGATGCGGCCAGTTTCGCCGGTGGCAAAAGGCGGCATGTTGTAGTGGAACAGGAAGCGATCACGGTACTCACCCATCAGGGCGTCGATAATCTGTTCATCCTGCCTGGTGCCCAACGTGGCCACGACCATGGCCTGGGTTTCGCCACGAGTGAACAGCGCGCTGCCGTGCGCTCGCGGCAGCACGCCAAGACGAATGTCGATGGGTCGTACGGTACGCGTGTCGCGCCCGTCGATGCGCGGCTCGCCATCCAGAATCTGGCTGCGCACCACGTCGTACTCGAGATCGTGCAGGATGTCTTCGATGGCACCGGCATCGGGAGCGGCTTCGCCACGGCTTTCGGCATCGGCCGTGATGCGCGCCACCACGCTGCTGGCAACTTCGGCCAGACGATTGCGACGCTGCTGCTTGTCGCGCACCTGATAGGCCGCACGAACATCATCGGTGGCAGCGGCACGCACGGCGGCGATGAGCGCGTCGTTGGCCGGCGGTGCCGACCATTCCCACTCAGGCTTGCCGGCTTCGCGCACCAATTCATGGATGCAGTTGATGGCGGCCTGCATCTGCTCGTGACCGAACATCACGCCACCGAGCATGATCTCTTCGGAGAGCTGCTTGGCTTCGGATTCGACCATGAGCACGGCCGCTTCGGTACCGGCCACCACGAGATCCATGCCGGATTCGGCCAGCTGGGTGGCCGTAGGGTTGAGCACGTACTCATCGTTGATGTAACCCACCCGAGCCGCGCCGATGGGGCCGCTGAACGGCACCCCGGAGATGGCCAGCGCGGCCGAG
Source organism: Verticiella sp. (assembly GCA_041690575.1). Taxonomy (GTDB): domain Bacteria; phylum Pseudomonadota; class Gammaproteobacteria; order Burkholderiales; family Burkholderiaceae_B; genus Verticiella. The sequence continues at coordinate 57,142 of JAWLHC010000007.1, read as the reverse complement.
GCCCCGATCATGGCCGGGATGTCGGGATCGACTTCAGGATTGACCGACAGGGTGTGCAGCACCACGTGGACTTCGTTGAGGAAGCCTTCGGGAAACAGCGGACGCAGGGGGCGATCGATCAGGCGCGAGGTGAGCGTTTCTTTTTCGGAGGGCTTGCCTTCGCGCTTGAAGAAACCGCCGGGAATGCGACCGGCGGCATAGGTTTTTTCGACGTAATCGACGGTGAGCGGGAAAAAGCTCTGGCCAGGCTTGGCCTTGGGTGCCGCCACCACAGTGGCGAGGACGACGGTGTCGTCGACCGACACGACCACTGCGCCGGACGCCTGACGAGCGATCTCGCCGGTCTCGAGCGTGACGGTGTGTTGGCCGTACTGGAACGACTTGGTCACTTTGTTGAACATGACGATTCTTCCTTGCATAAAAAAACCGTGGTCGCAGCGATCACATCGCCGCGACCACGGTTGTGTTCGACCGGGCCGAACCCTGGATCACTTGCGCAGGCCGAGCTTATCGATCAGCGTGCGATAGGAATCGGCGTTGCGATCCTTGAGGTAATCGAGCAGCTTGCGACGACGGCTGACCATGCGCAGCAGACCGCGGCGCGAATGGTGATCTTTCTTGTGAGCCTTGAAGTGCTCGGTGAGCTCGTTGATGCGCGCGGTGAGCAATGCCACCTGAACTTCGGGCGAACCGGTGTCGCCCGGAGCGCGCTGAAACTGGGTAACGATATCGGCTTTATTGATTTCTGCAACAGGCATGATTTCCTCTTTGACTGGCGACAGGGCCGAGGTGCCCTGACGTGACAGACGACGGGCGCGCCACCATGACGCACCCAACAAGAACAATGCAGCCGGCGAACCACTAAATGCGGCACGCCGGCAAGCACCCGCTATTATATCGGATTCGTGCGAGGCCGACCAGAGAGACGGCTCAGTGGTGGGACGACTCCTGGCGTGAGCGATGCAGGCGGCGAGCGCGCTGCCAGCGCCAGGCAGCCAGCACCCATCCCGACAGGCCATAGGCGACGAACAGGCCAAACAGCACCAGCGGGGGATTGCTGGAGACAAAAACAAACGCCAGCACCATCACCAGAATCACCCAGAACGGGACGCTACGACCCAGGGTGAAAGTTTTGCCACTGTAGAAAGGTGCATTGGACACCATCGACAACCCGGCATAGAGCGTGACCCCAAAACCCACCCAGGCCAGGGCATCAGGCGGAATCGGCAGCCGGTGATCGACCACCAGCCAGACGAACCCCGCCACCAGCGCCGCAGCCGAGGGGCTGGGCAAGCCCTGAAAGAAGCGCTTGTCGACCACCCCGGTATTGATGTTGAAGCGCGCCAGTCGCAGCGCAGCACACGCCACGTAGACAAAAGCCGCCAACCAGCCCCAGCGCCCGAGGTCTTCGAGGATCCACTGGTACATGATGAGCGCTGGCGCCACACCGAAGGAGGTCATGTCGGACAGGGAGTCGTACTGTTCGCCGAAAGCCGATTGCGTGTTGGTAAGTCGCGCGACCCGGCCATCCATGCCATCGAGCACCATGGCCACGAAGATGGCAATGGCGGCGATGTCGTAGGCGCCACCGATGGCCTGCACCATGGCGTAGAAGCCCGCGAACAGGGCAGCCGTGGTGAAGGCGTTGGGGAGCAAATAGATGCCCCGGCGGCGGCGATGGTCTTGCGGATCGTCTGACATGGTGTGAGGGTGACCGATCAGGCCAGATCTGGCAAATCGGCCAGCAACGTGCTGGTGGCGCTGACGTGATCGCCGATGGCAACGCGGGGCTGCGAGGCCGGCGGCAGATAGACATCGACACGCGAGCCGAAGCGGATGAAACCGTAGCGTTGGCCACGATGGACGGTTTGCCCCGGTTGCACATAGCAAAGTATGCGACGCGCCACCAGGCCCGCCACTTGCACGGACGTGACCACGTGGCCCTCGGCCGTGTGCAGCACCATGGCATTGCGCTCGTTCTCGAGCGAGGCCTTGTCGAGATCGGCGTTGAAGAACTTGCCGGGAAAATACTCGAGGTGCGTAATGCGGCCATCGACCGGAATGCGGTTGGAGTGCACATTGAACACGTTCATGAACACGCTGATCTTGAGCGCATCGCGCCCGGCGTAGGGGTCGTGTGCCGCCTCGACGGCCACGACGCGACCATCGGCCGGCGACAGCACGGCGCCTGGAACCTGCGGCACCACGCGTGCGGGATCGCGAAAGAACTGGATCACGAACACGGCCAGCAGCCAGAACGGCAACGACCAGAGCCACCCGGCCGAAAACAGCACGAGGAGTGCCAGCACCAGCGTGATGGCAATAAAAGGCCAACCTTCGCGAGCCAGGATCGGGTGGGGATAGGACGAATTCTGCATGATGGCTCCAAGGTTAACCGATTCGATTGTACGATTGGGGGTTTGGCGCCCATCTGTGCCCTTCGCTTTTCAGACGAATCCATCATGAATCCCGTTTCTCGCGAATCCCTGCAGCTGCCCGGTGGCAACGAGCAGACGCTGCTACTGCACTCGTGCTGCGCACCGTGCTCGGCCGAACCGATGGAGGCCCTGCTCGCCTCGGGCATCCGCTACACCATCTTCTTCTACAACCCCAATATCCACCCGGTGGAGGAATACGACATCCGCAAGCAGGAGAACATCCGGTTCGCCCGCAAGCACGGTATTCCCTTCATCGATGCCGACTACGACAAAGACAACTGGTTCGAACGCGTCAAGGGGTTGGAATTCGAACCCGAGCGCGGCGCGCGCTGCACCGAGTGCTTCGACATGCGCTTCGAGCGCACGGCCCTCTATGCGCACGAACACGGCTTCCCGGTGATCACCAGTTCGCTGGGCATCTCGCGCTGGAAGAACATGAACCAGATCAACGATTGCGGCCTCAGGGCGGCGGCGCGCTACCCGGATATCGCCTACTGGACCTACAACTGGCGCAAGAAGGGCGGCTCGGCGCGCATGATCGAGATCAGCAAAGACGAAGAGTTCTACCAGCAGGAGTACTGCGGCTGCATCTACTCCCTGCGTGACACCAATCGTCACCGCCGCGACTCCGGTCGCGAGGCCATCCGCATCGGCGTTCAGTACTACCGCCACGACACCGCCCAGGGCACAGACTGACCCCGGGCCCGGCATGCAAAGCTCCCTGCCCTCACCCACCAGCACTGCCCGCTGGGCGAGTTTCGTGCTGGCCGGCCTTGGCCTGTGGTTCGTGCTGCATTACCACCTGCTGCTCGCGCTGCTCACCGGGCTCACGGTCAACCAACTGATCGAAGCCCTCGCCAGGCGTTGCCCGCAACGCTGGTCGACCCATGCTCGCCTGGTGGCCGTCATTGTGCTCGGCGTGCTGGTGATTGCCATCCTCACACCCGTCGTCATTGCCTTCGTGGGCTGGGCCGCCCGGCTGGCCACTGAATGGCCCGATTTCGCCGGTTACCTCCAGGCTCTGCTCGATCGCGCGCGCGCGCAGGTGCCGGCCAGTCTGCAACAATACTTGCCCGACGACGCCCATCAGGTTCAGGCGGCCTGGATCGCCTGGTTGCATTCCCACCTGCAAGACATCCAGGTCGTGGGGCGCACAGCCGTTGCGGCCATCGTCCACGCCCTGGTCGGCATGGTGCTGGGCGCGCTCGTGGCCTTCGAGGCAGCCCGCCCTGGCAGTGCCACCCGCCCCTTCGCGCAGGCCCTCACCGAACGCGTCGACCGCTTCGCCAATGCCTTCACCCAGATCGTCTTTGCCCAATTCCGCATCTCGCTGCTGAATACGGCCCTGACCGCCATCTTCCTGTGGCTGGTCATGCCCATGCTGGGTCACGATCTGCCTTGGGTGAAGTCGCTCATCGTGCTCACTTTCGTGGCCGGCCTGCTGCCGGTCATCGGCAATCTGATTTCCAACGTGGCGATCGTGGTCGTGGCACTCTCCGTGTCCTGGTCGGCCGCCATGGCAGCGCTCGTGTTTCTGGTGCTGATCCACAAGCTCGAATACTTTCTCAATGCCCGCATCGTGGGACACCGCATCCATGCCACCGCCTGGGAGATCCTCATTGCCATGGTGGTGCTCGAAGCGATTTACGGCCTCGCCGGCGTGGTGGCGGCGCCCGTGTTCTATGCCTGGCTCAAGTCCGAATTGATGCAGGCACGGATGGTGTAACGCACCGTCAGGGCACAAACGGGGCGGGCGCGCCCTAGGGAAATCCCCCCTTCCGGGCGATCTTTGGCCGCGGCAACGATTGGTATCATCGTGGGTGCGGGCCTGTCGCTTGGCATGGCCCATCCGAAAACTCCAGGAGACTCCCCATGAAATTCACCCTAGGCGCGCTCGCCGCCGCCCTGGCCTTGAGCAGCCCGGCCCTCGCCGACCACCACAACCCGATCGATGGCACCCTCACCGTGGTGGTGGGCTACGGCCCCGGCGGTTCGTCCGACCGCACCGCGCGTATCGTTGGCAACGCCCTTGCCCAGGAGATCGGTGTACCGGTCGTGATCGAGAACCGTGCTGGCGCCGGCGGGCGCCTCGCGGCCCAACAGTTCACCCGTGCCGAGGCCGACGACAACACGCTGCTGCTGGGCAACCCGGCCATCATGTCGGTCGCCCCCGTGGTGTACGACGAAGTGGGCTACGATCCCAAGACCGACTTCCAGCCCGTCGCCCTGGTGGCCTCGTACACCTTTGCTCTGGCCGTGCCGGGCGATTCCAGCCTGCAGAATCTCGACGACCTGCAGAGTGCCCTCAAAGATGGCGACAGTGACGTGATGATGATCGGCGTGCCGGCCACCGGCAGCCTGCCGCACTTCTTCGGCATGATGGTGGCCGAGGCCATGGGGCAGGATGCCGAGATCGTGGGCTACAAGGGCTCGGCCCAACTGCAGACCGAACTCACCGGCAAACACATCCCCTACGCCATCGACGGCTTCGACAGCCTGTCGCCGCTGCACAAGGGTGGCCAGATTCGCATCCTGGCCACCTCGGGTACCGAACGCGAGGCCGACTCGCCCGACGTCCCCACCTTCAAGGAAAGCGGCTTCGACATCGAAGGGATCGGCTGGAACGGCTTCTGGGCGCACGCCGATATGCCGGAAGCGAAGGTGCAATACCTCAACGACGCCATCGTGAAGGCCATGCACCAGGAAGAGGTGCAAAACGCCCTGCGCGCTGCCAACATGGGTGTGATGATCGCCGACCTCGAGCAAACCCGGCAGATTCTCGAGGATTTCGATGATCGCTGGGTGCCGGTGGTCGAGAAATCCGGCTTCACGCGCTGATCAGCGCCCTCCCGGACGACCCGGCAAAACCGGGTCGAGCCGGGACCTCTCTCTCAAAATCAGAAAAGGCCGCCTCGAAGGCGGCCTTTGATTATTCTGCCCGGCACAGCCGATCAGAAATGTCACTTCGGCAGACCAAGAACAACGCTCATCAGAAACGTCACTCCGAACGGCCCGACAACGCTCATCAGGAACGTCATCCCGAACGACCGGGCTGCGCCGCCTCATCAAGAACGTCATCCCGGACGCCGGACAGCCGCAGGCTGCCCGGCGATCCGGGATCGATCAGTTCTTGCTCTGATCCACCAGCTTGTTCTTGGCAATCCAGGGCATCATGGGGCGGAGCTTGCCACCCACTTGCTCGATCGCGTGCTCGGCATTGAGGCGACGACGCGACTGCAGCGTGGGCGCACCGGCCTTGTTCTCGAGAATGAAGCTCTTGGCGTATTCGCCGGTTTGAATGTCCTTGAGCACCTGACGCATCACGTTCTTGGTGTCTTCGGTCACGATGCGCGGGCCGGTCACGTACTCACCGTACTCGGCGTTGTTCGAGATCGAGTAGTTCATGTTGGCAATGCCGCCCTCGTAGATCAGATCCACGATGAGCTTGAGCTCGTGCAGGCACTCGAAATACGCCATTTCGGGAGCGTAGCCGGCCTCGACCAGGGTTTCGAAACCGGCCTTGATCAGCTCCACGGTGCCGCCGCACAGCACGGCCTGCTCACCGAACAGATCGGTTTCGGTTTCTTCGCGGAAGTTGGTCTCGATGATGCCGGCACGACCACCACCGTTGGCGCTGGCATACGACAGGGCCAGGTCGCGGGCGTTGCCGGATTTGTCTTGATACACCGCCACGAGGTGCGGCACGCCGCCACCCTGGGCATAGGTGCCACGCACGGTGTGGCCGGGGGCCTTGGGGGCCACCATGATCACATCGACGTCATCGCGCGGCACCACCTGGCCATAATGCACATTGAAGCCGTGAGCAAACGCCAGCGCGGCACCCGACTTGATGTGCGGTGCCACCTGGGTGTTGTAGACGTCGGCGATGTTCTCGTCGGGCAACAGAATCATGACCACGTCGGCCTGCTTCACGGCATCGGCCACCTCAGCCACCTGCAAGCCGGCATTGGCCGCCTTGTTCCAGCTGGCGCCATTCTTGCGCAGGCCAACTACCACCTTCACGCCCGAGTCATTGAGGTTGAGCGCATGGGCGTGGCCCTGCGAGCCATAGCCGATGATGGCAACGGTCTTGCCCTTGATCAGCGAGAGGTCGCAATCCTTGTCGTAGAACACTTTCACGGGAGTATCTCCAGATGCTTGCAATTCGGCGCCGGCGCGTGGGTTGCCGGCGCCGGGGGATTACAGTTTGAGTACGCGCTCGCCACGGCCCACGCCGCTGACGCCGGTGCGCACGGTTTCGAGAATGGAGGTGCGATCGATGGCTTCGATGAAGGCATCGAGCTTGCCCTGATCGCCGGTGAGCTCCACCGTGTAGGTCTTGTCGGTGACATCCACGATGCGACCCCTGAAGATATCGGCCATGCGCTTCATCTCTTCACGCTCCTTGCCCACGGCGCGCACCTTGATCAGCATGAGCTCGCGCTCGAGGTGGGCACCTTCGGTGAGGTCGACCACCTTCACCACCTCGATGAGGCGGTTGAGGTGCTTGGTGATCTGCTCGATCACGTCGTCGGAGCCACGCGTGGCGATGGTCATGCGCGACAGCGTGGGGTCCTCGGTGGGCGCCACCGTGAGGGTTTCGATGTTGTAGCCGCGGGCAGAAAACAGCCCCACCACGCGCGACAGGGCTCCCGGTTCGTTCTCCAGGAGCACGGAAATGACGTGTCTCATGCGTGTCTCCTTAAAGGTCTTCGGAACCCAGCAGCATCTCAGTGAGACCCTTGCCGGATTTCACCATGGGCCAGACATTTTCAGACTGGTCGGTAATGAAATCGAGGAACACCAGACGATCGCGGTATTTGCCGTAGGCCTCTTGCAGCGCCGGTTTCACATCCGCCGGCCGCTCGATGCGCATGCCGATGTGGCCGTAGGCCTCGACCAACTTCACGAAATCCGGCAAGGCATCCATGTACGACTCGGAATAACGCGAGCCGTAGTCGATTTCCTGCCACTGCCGCACCATGCCCAGATAGCGATTGTTCAGACAAAGCACCTTGGGCGACAAGTGATACTGGAAGCAGGTGGACAGTTCCTGGATATTCATCTGGATCGAGCCCTCGCCGGTGACCACCGCCACATCGGCACCGGGGTTGGCCATTTGCACACCCATGGCGTAGGGCAGACCCACGCCCATGGTGCCCAGGCCACCGCTGTTGATCCAGCGGCGGGGCTTGTTGAAGCCATAGTACTGGGCGGCCCACATCTGGTGCTGACCCACATCGGAGGTAACGAAGGCTTCGCCGCCGGTCACTTCCCACAGGGCCTCGATCACGCTCTGCGGTTTGATCACCTCGTCGGACGTTGCATAGCGCAGACACTGGCGCTCGCGCCAGGTGTTCACCTGCTCCCACCAGGCGCTCAGGCGGCTGCGATCGAAACCACCCGCGGCCTCGAGCTGGCCGAGGACATCGGTGAGCACGTCGCGCACATCGCCCACGATGGGGACATCCACCTTCACCCGCTTCGAAATGGAGGAAGGGTCGACATCGATGTGGATGATCTTGCGCGCATTCTGCGCAAAGTGTTTGGGGTTGCCGATGACGCGGTCGTCGAAGCGCGCACCAATGGCCACCAGCACATCGCAGTGCTGCATGGCCATGTTGGCCTCGTACGTACCATGCATGCCGGGCATGCCCACGAACGACGGATGGCTGGCCGGCAAGGCACCCAGGCCCATGAGCGTGTTGGTGCACGGCGCACCGACCGTATCCACCAAACGGATGAGTTCGTTGGACGCATCGGCCAGCACCACGCCACCGCCGGTGTAGATCATGGGCCGCTCGGCGCCGCGCAGCAGCTGCACCGCCTTCTTGATCTGGCCCAGATGCCCCTTGACCACGGGCGCGTACGAGCGCATGACCACGGGCGCACTGCGAGGCACATACTTGCAGCGGGCAATGGTGATGTCTTTGGGGATATCCACCAGCACCGGCCCTGGCCGGCCCGAACGCGCAATATAGAAAGCGCGTTGCAGGGTCTCGGCGAGATCCTTGACATCCTTCACGAGGAAGTTGTGCTTGACGCAAGGCCGCGTGATGCCGACCGTATCGCACTCCTGGAAGGCGTCTTCGCCGATGGCGGCGGTGGGCACCTGGCCCGAGATCACCACCATGGGGATGGAGTCGGTGTAGGCCGTGGCAATGCCGGTGACCGCGTTGGTGGCACCCGGGCCACTGGTGACCAGCGCCACGCCCACCTTGTTGGAGGAGCGCGAATAGGCATCGGCCGCGTGCACGGCAGCCTGCTCGTGACGCACCAGAATGTGCTGGAAGCGGTCTTGCTTGAAGATTTCGTCGTAGATGTAGAGCACCGCGCCGCCGGGGTAGCCAAAGACGTGTTCCACGCCTTCATCGGCCAGGCAGCGCACGACAATTTCGGCGCCTGTGTATTCCATGAGTTGATTCCTTTCAAACCGGTGCGGTACACCCCGATTGCCGGGAGAGCTGCCGGTTGGCAGCCGCCCTGAAGCCGGATTGGCACCTGGCCGCAGCGCACGCTCGACGCCTTGCCGTTCACGGAACGGCTCGACCCGAGCGCATCACCCGACCGGCACCCTTCCATCGAAATGGGCACTGGAGGCTGAAACGAATGCTTCGTACGCGCGCTTGTGGCACGGCACAAAACAAGAGGATTTGACGGCGGGCGCGAGCACCGAAGGGGATGAACCGGCTGCGCCAACCGTGTTTTGCCGCGGGTGGCGGGAAAACAAACGTAAGCTTACCAGAATAACCTGGGTGGACCGGGGTGTCTAGCGATAGTGCAGTGACCCGCGGATTCGTACGTGCCGGCCTACCTGCCAGGCCAAGGCCTGGGCCTGCCCCGCCCGCAACTCGACCACCGCCAACGCCCCACGCAAGCAGGCCACGCGCCCCGGCCCAATGCCCGGCTGTACCCGCTGGATGCGTCCACCTGCGCCGAGAAAGACCACATCGATGGGATAGGCCATACCGAAGGTGTGCACGGCCGCGCATTGCGGCAACAGCCATCCTTCGGAGGGTGACGGCACCGGCCGCGCGATGAGGCCGCGCAGGCGGGCAGCACCGGTTTGCAGGATCACCCAACGCTCGAGCTCCGCGGCCCAGCGCGCCGTCGCGCCGCCGCAGACGGCGGCCGCCGTCGCGTCACCGTCAACCGGCCGCGCCATCATTCGAAATACGCCAGCATTCGCATGGCCACCGGAAAGGCAATGACGAGAAAGGTGCACGGAAAGATGCAAAGAATCAGCGGCAGCAGCATCTTCACGGGAGCCTGCAGGGCCAGCTTTTCGGCACGCAGAAAGCGTTCGGTGCGGCGCTGGTCGGCCTGGGCGCGAAGCACCGGCCCCAGGCTCATGCCGAGCGCATCGGCCTGCACCAGAACTTGCACCCATTGCCGCACGGCACTCAGCGATAGCCGGGCGGCCAGGCCCCGCAACGCCTCGGTTCGGGTTTGACCGGCCCGAACATCGAGCAGCCAGCGCGCCAGCTCGTCGCGCAGCGGGCCGGCAGGCCCCCGCTGGACGACTTGTTGGACGGCCTGCTGAAAGTGCAACCCACCCTCCAGACACAACGTCATCATGTCGAGCGTGAACGGCAAGGCTCGAAGCACGGCACGCTGGCGCCGGCGGACGCGATCGCGCAGCCAAAGGCGAGGCCACCACCAGCCAAGCAGGGCTGCGGCCAGAAGCAAGCTGCCCTGCCCCGCCGTCGCGGGCAGGCCCAGAATCGCCAGGAGCAAAATACCCGGCACGATCGCGCCCAGCCATTGAGCCGCCCGGACTTCAACGGCGGCCACGCCGTCGGGTTCGCCGCTGGCCGAGATCTCGACTTCGAGTCGTCGACGCGACTCGGCACGCAGCGAGTGACGAGCCAGCGGCAACAGCAGACGAACAAGCGGTCGACATCGGCGCCAGGGTACGGCACCGTGGCCCGACAGGGCCGGGCCACCACGGGGCCGTTGTCGGAGCCACGCGAACAGGCAACCGGCCAGTACCGCGGTGGCACAACCGGTCAGCGCACTGATCCACCAGACCCAGCCCGTCGTTGCCGCTGCGAGAGGTGTCGTCATATGTCGATCGCCACGATACGGCGGATCCACCAGATCCCCAGGGTTTCGAGTACCGCGATGGCGGCAATGACCAACCATCCGGCCTGAGTTCGCCAAAGCAGGCTCATCACCTCGGGTTCCAGACTCGTCAGCGCCACCGTCAACAACAAGGGAAGCGCGCCGACCACCCAGGCTTGCAGGCGACCCTGCGCCGTGAGGGCGTCGACCCGGCCGGCCATTTGCAGGCGGGCGCGGACCGTACCCGCCACGCGTTCGAGTGCTTCGGCCAGATTGCCGCCGGTATCGGCCGCAATGCGCAGCGCCGAGACCGTGAGCTGAGTGGCCTCGGTCGGCATGCGTTGCGCCAGACTTGCCACGGCATCGTCGAACGTGGCGCCCAGGCGTTGCTCCCGCAACAAGAGGGCGAACTCCTGCGATTGCGGCGGCTCGCTTTCTTCTGCCAGATAACGCAGCGCCACCGGTAGCGACGCCCCGGCGCGCAAGGCTGCGGCCAGGGTGAGCAAGGCGTCGGGCAGTTGAGCGTCAAAGCGTTGCAGCCGTCGTCGCCTCAGCCACACCAGTACGCGTTGCGGCAATACCAGACACGCCAGTACTGCCGCCACGACAACGGCCAGACTGCCCGACATCGCATAGGCCATCGCCGCGACGACGGCTCCGGCGAGCACCGTGGCAACCCAGAGTTGCGCCGGATCGATGAACAGAAAGAATTCGCTCAGCTCGCGTCGCATATGGCCGGCGTGTCTGGCTCGCCAACGCGGCAGGGCCGACCAGGCGAGCCAGCCCAACACCGAGCCCGCCGTGGCCACGGCCACCAGCACGGCCAGGCCAATGACCCACGCTGACAGGTGGGAGGTCATCATGGCGCCCAGGACGCCCGCGGGGCGTCGGCCAGCGCCGTTTTGCCGTAGAACCATTCGGTGGCGATCGGCACGCCTTGCGCCTGCCATTCGGCCAGGCGGGCGGGAGGCATTCCGGTTCCGACAAAGCTGCCGCCATCGACGCCGGGGTCATGTCGAAACCATTCCTGCAACTGGATACGACCGCTTTCCATCCCCACCACTTCGACGATGGCCATGATGCGACGGCGGCCATCCGACGCCCGCGCCTGCTGCACGATGACGTCGAGACTGCTGGCAATCTGCTCGCGCACCGCGGCAAGCGGCAGATCGACGCCGGCCATGAGCACCAGGGTTTCGAGCCGGGCCAGCGCATCGCGCGGCGTGTTGGCATGGAGCGTGGTAAGAGAACCTTCATGACCGGTGTTCATCGCCTGCAGCATGTCGAGGGCTTCGGCACCGCGGCACTCACCCACCACGATGCGATCCGGCCGCATCCGCAGGGCATTGCGCACGAGATCGCGGATGGTGACCACGCCGCGCCCTTCCAGATTGGCGGGGCGCGCCTCGAGAGCCACGAGATGCTCGTGCTGCAGACGCAGCTCGGCAGCGTCTTCGATGGTGACGATGCGTTCGCCGGCAGGGATGAAACCCGACAGTATGTTGAGCAGCGTGGTCTTGCCGGAGCCCGTGCCGCCCGACACCACCAGATTGCATCGTTGTTCGACGCAACAGCGCAGCACTCCGGCCATGGCCACATCGAGCGCGCCCACCTGTAGCAGGTCGTCCAGACCGAGCCGGCGCGCGGGAAACTTGCGAATGGTGAGACTGGCTCCCCGCAGGGCGATGGGGGCAATCACCGCATTGACGCGGGAGCCGTCGGCCAGACGAGCATCGACCATGGGCGAGGCATCATCGATGCGGCGCCCCAACGGCGCCACGATGCGCTCGAGCACGCTGAGCACCGCGCGTTCGCTGCTGAAACTGGCGCCATGCCGGCTCAAGCGCCCCTCTCGCTCGACAAAGATCTCGTCGTGCCGATTGACCATGATTTCAGACACGCGCGGGTCGGCGAGCAAGCGCTCCAGTGGCCCCAGTCCCACCGCCTCATCGAGCACGTCGCGCCGCAAGGCCAGACGATCGATCGACGCCGGAATGTCGCTCTCCACACCGGCGATGAGCGCTTCAAGCAAGCGGTCGGCCTCTTGTCGCAACGCGGCATCGCTCATACCCGCCACGTCGCGGCGTCGCAAATCCATGGCGTCGCGTAGCGATTGTTGCAATCGACGGCGCCAGCGCAAGACCATGTCGTCGGCCTGGACACTGCGGCCGGCACCCGGCTCGGATTCGGGTACCTCCGCCGGCCCGGTGCGCTCGAATATTGCGATGGGCTCGGCCAACATCATGCCGCCCTGATCGGCCTCAGCCTCAGAAGCTGCCACCGCCCCGGCAGTATCGGCGTTGCCATGGACCGCGCTGACGCGCAGTTGATAGCCGGCGATCTCGATGCAGTCTTCGGGCAGCAACGAAGCGCTTCGACCCACGCGTCGGCCGTTGACCGTTGTGCCCAGGAGGCTGCCAAGATCCTCGATGGCCACGTGGCCCTCCACCTCATCGAGCACCGCGTGACGCCGCGCCACGCGCCAATGTCGTAGCCGAAGATCACAATCGTCGCCCCGGCCAATGCTGGCCGGCAGGCCCACCTGAACTTCGTAGCTCGGCGCACTGTCGTGCGATACGTGAACCCAGATCTTCATGAGAACTCCATTGAATGGACCGCCCTTGCTCAAGGCTCACTCCACTGCACGCCGGCCAGCCCGCCCGGTTGCAGTGGCGCACTGAACAAGGGCGCGTCGGGAAACGCACGATCCAGCACCTGACGCCCCCGGGCCACGCGCTCCTGCCACTCGGGATGATCGTGACTGGTGACCACCGGCGTGACAAAGATCACCAGTTCGACGTCCTTGTGCTCGCGCCGTGTACTGCGGAACAGCGCTCCCAGCAAGGGGATGCGCGACAACCCCGGCACGCCATCGGTTTCGTGCACCCATTCTCTTGACAGGAAGCCACCCAGCACCAGCGTCTGGCCCGAGCGTACGTTGAACTCGGTTCGGGCACGACGGGTGCGCAACGCCGGCCCGCTGGGAGTGTTGACCGTGGGGTCGACCGCACTGACTTCGACGTCGATGACAGCACGCACCGTGCCTTGGCGATCGATCTGCGGCGAGACCTCGAGAGTGACGCCATAGGGTTTGAACACCGTGGAAGACAGCCCATTGGCATCGACATGGGTATACGGAAGTTCGCCACCAGCCAGAAAGCTCGCGCTGGCACCGCTGCGCGCCATCAGCTGGGGTTGGGCCAGCAAGACGGCGTCGCCACTCTGCTGCATGGCCTGAAGCCGGGCCGGCCACAGGGCATTGATACCAACAAATCCGGAAGCCCCTCGCAAGGGAAAATCTGCGGCCAGCCCACCTTCGCCGGGACGGGATTGCAAACCAGGGCCAGCGGCAACATCCCATACTGCCCCCACCTGCAGACCGCCGCCTGCCGCCGCATCCCAACGAACACCCAGTTCCTGCAAGCGCGTACGCGGCAACTCGACGACCTGTACATCGAAATGCACCATGCGATCCCAACCCACCCGATCGGTGAAGTCGATGATCTGCGGATAACGCTCGGCCAGGTCGGCCACGCGCGCCTGATCGGCGTCGGTGAGGTCAGACCCTTCGATGATGAGCTTGTCGCCGATCAGCGCGCTGCGTGCGTTGGGAATACGAGCCACAAACGCCGCCAGCTCCTGCCGGGTCTGGCGCTCCTGATGATCGATCACGGTGATGCGCAGATTGCGGCTGCTGCCGTCTTGTGTCCAGATCACCAGCGACACCTCACCCGGAGCCCGGGCGAACACCACGACTTCCCGTTCGTCGGCGGCCGCAGCGTGCACCACCTGACTGTTGCCCACCGCGATCCGGGCGACATCGGGGGCCGGAAAGATCCGGGTCTCGCCCACGAACATCTCGATCTCGGCTTCCGGCGGTGGCGTGAGCGCCACCTCGCCAGGAGCCCCCCATTGCGACGCCGCCATACCCAGCGGCGGCAACGGAAGATCCAGGAGTGGCGCAAATTCCTCTGCCGCGCGGGTTGACGACAGCGCGCCGGTGGCGATGGTGACTGCTACCGCAACCGCTATCGCATGCGCCCGGTCACACCTTGAAGCGAATCGGAGCCGTGTCATCTGTCGGCATCCCCGGAGGACAACTCCCCTGGCAACGGGTTCGGATCGACCAACAAGGCAGCAGCCCAATCGAGATCATCGGAGCCGTCAAGATCGGGAATGCGCGCCGGATGTCGATCACCGAACAGCACCGGGATCAGGCGCGGTTCGAGCGGCGCCGGTTTGTCGACGCTCAGGCCAAGCAACGAGGCCAGATCACCTTGCGCCACGCCGCTTGCCGGCAGATCGTCGGTGTCATGTCGCAGCATGGCCGAGATGGTGCCCTGCTGACGCGCCGCAATCAGCTTGACGGCCTCGTCGGGCGTGGCTTCGAGCGTGACGGTGGCAAAACGGCTGGGCGACGCCAATGCCAGGGGGTCGTCGTCGGTCTGACGACCCGTGGCCAGCACCTTCATCCTCTGCAACAGCGGTGCCGTGACACGTTCGCCCCGCATGTCGAACGTCACGTAGAGATCGATACGATCACCGGGCTGCATCATGCCCGACACGGAGTTGATGTCGTCTACCGGTATCGTGACAGCGCGCCGTCCGGTCGTCAGTTGGGCCGAGAAACGCTCGGGCGGGGCCACCACGTGGGCCCACAGCAAGGCCTCGCCGGCGCGCAAAGGGTGCTGCAAAGTGGCATGCTCGACCGCCGGAAAATCGGACGGCAGCAAGGCCTCGGCCGACAACCAGGGCACCGGCACTTCGCGCACGGCCAGCTGCTCCACGCCGAGACGCGTGCCGGCAGACAGATCCCCCGCTGCCACCAGTGCCTCTCGGGTGGGCACCCTGGACTGAGCCTCGAGCGACCGGGTAACGGACACCAGATGCTGGCGCGCCCCCCAGGCGGCCAGCAGCCCGGCACCCAGCGCCACGCCAATGACGAGCGCGCGAGGATCGCGCCACAACGAAAGCCATGATGCGAATCGCCACGTCATGGCAGAGCCACCGCTGCGGCGAAACGCCGGAACTCGTCGTGGAGCGCCTGCCAAAGTACGCCGAGGGCGCCGTCGTTGCCCTGCAACCAGCCCGCACCAAACAAGGTGGCGGCCAGGAGCACGCTGAGCAACACGAACGCAACGGCGGCTTGCCCGGCCTGATCGCCCGGATGAAGCTTGCTTTGCTTCCCGATATCAATCATGCATTGCCTCGCGTGACAGCAGGGGTTCATCGAGCACGAGCGCGCTGGTGCCAGTGGATTGAGCGACCACGATCAAGTGACGTTGATGCTGTCCGCGTTGCCAACGGTGCGGCCCGGCAGAATCCGCAGAACTCAGACGGCGCCAGCCTTTGCGCTGCCATCGACTGGCCAACTCGAACACCAGCCGCCCGGCAGGCCAGGTCGCGTGCCGCAGGATGCGATGGCGACTGACAATACCGTCGGTCTCCACTTCCCAGTCACTCACCACTTGCAAGGCATCGGCACTAACCGCCGGCGGCACCCCGTCATCGGAGACTGGCGGCCGACTCAGCTGCGATAGCCACAGTTCCGTGCGCCGGCCGCTGCCGCTCGACTGCCATTGCGCGAGCCAACCCTCGACCGATTGCGCCGTGGGGGGCTCCAGCCACCAACGCCACTGACCCAATCGCACCACGTGCCACCCTTTCGGCAAACGACGATGCCACCACCCGTCGGTGGGGGTCACGGCGTCGGGCCAACGCACTCGATACACATCGAAGGTATAGCCACTGCCTGCTTGCGTGATCTGCCACGGCTGAACGTCGCTGCGTGCCGGTAGCGAAAGTGCCGCACCGGGTGCCAACGACAGCGTCCTGCCCGCTGCCGGAAGCGCATGTGCGAAGACAAAAACGAGGGCGATCAGCGCAGTGACAACGCGCGCATGAGCCCCGAAAATCGTCGCAATCGACGAGGCCCCCACCCTGGATTGGCTCCGCCTCATGGTGAGCCTCCCGCCGCTTGATTCATGACGCGCGGCCGCAGCATTTGCCACCGCCCCGTCCAGTCCCACTCCGGCAGTTGACGAGGCCATCCTGCCTCGAGCGGGTCCACACGCGTGGCAATGCTCTGACCGACGCGACGGCTGGCATTCGCGGCGCCGGCATAGGCGAGTTCGCCGGCGGCGAGCCGGTCGGACGACGCCTGATCATTCCGACTGTGGCCAGCGTATTTTGCCAATATTGTTTGACGAGACAATTTCAACCTCGCGGATTCGGAAGGCTCGGGATTCAACCAGGCCACGTTGACGCTGGCACGCCAGCCTGGCATGCCGCGATCCTGCAAGCCCCACCCGGCCCGGATCTGCGCCATATTGGGCTGCCCCTGGCCCGGCTGTGCGGCCTCGCCGAGCGCCACTTCTTCGCGGCGCCAACGAAGGCGGTTGGCTTCTACCGCCGGCCGGCCGGACGGGGTTCGCCAGCGCAGGCTGGCGTCGGACATCCAGAAATCGGCTGCCGGGCCGTCGGAGGCTTCAGGCATACCGGCGTCGTGTTCGGCCTGCGTCGCTTCGCTGAATGCCGCGTGTCGACTCGCATGTTGCAAGACATCGACCAGATCGAGATATCGCCCCACCCAGGGCACGGCCCAGAACAGGACGACGAGTAGCGACAGACCGACCACCCCCTCGACCAGAGCTTGCCCGCGTGGCATCACCATGGAGAGCATCATGACACCCCCTGCCTGCGCCTGGCCTCGTTCAACTCCTGGGACGATGCCGGCACGAGACGCGCCTGCCACCCGGGGGTAAACAGCCCCGGCGATTCGACAACGCCAGGCATGGCCTCGAAATGCACTTCGGCGGCTGCCACGGCAGCCATCGAATCGTCTGGCAGTTGCGCCACCGGCGCCAGACCGGCGTCGCCGAAGCGCACGGCACTTGCCGCCTGGTGCAAACGCAACGAGGAGAATGGGCGAATGGCCCGAAAGGCGAGTCGAAGTGGCCTGGCAGCAGATTCGGCATTGATCTCGACGACACCACCCAGCCCGCGCGAGCCATGGCGAGCCTGTGCCGCAACGGCCCAGGAATTGGCCAGGGGATTGCCGTTACCCCAGAGAATATCCAGACCGGATTGCCGTTGGGCCCACCGCCAGAACGCCTCGTTGGCGAAATCGTCAGGCGGATTCTTGACGTGCATGAGATCGGAGTCGCTACCGTGACCTGCCACTGCCTCCCCCCAACCC
The DNA here is from genome assembly GCA_041690575.1 of Verticiella sp. Lineage (GTDB taxonomy): Bacteria > Pseudomonadota > Gammaproteobacteria > Burkholderiales > Burkholderiaceae_B > Verticiella. Next base: position 39,442 of record JAWLHC010000007.1, on the reverse strand, counting down.
AACGGGTATTCGCGGAAGTAGCAGCCAATCCATCGATTGGACCTCACCGCGTGATAAGCCTGCGTATCGCTCGACCTCCAGACATCCTGCACATCGAGCCGCGTGTGCCCACGACGCCGCAATTGATGGCGCAAACCCGGACACTTCGGATTCACCACCCAGGCGTTGCGCGCGTCGAAGTTGCGTTCGGCCAAGAAGCCGTATTCTGCTACCGCCTGCAAGGCGAGGTCGCGCAGTGAATGGGCTTGCGAACCTTTGGCTGCGTGCAGCGCCCCGGGGAGGTCGTCGAACAGAGCGTCAGGGTCGAGATGCACTTCTGGCGTGACATCCGGCGAATCGAAGTTGGCGGCCAGGGTGGCCTGCATGGCATCAGCGCGGGCTGCCGGCAGGGTGTGCAATACGGCGAGTTGAGCGCGCCACAGGACATCATGAGCCGCGGCATCATGCGCCGCCACGGCGGCCGCCAGCTGACCACGCAGCTGCGCCATGCTGCCAGCCAACGCCGCAGCGGCGTAGGCCTCACCATGGGCTGGCCCGAACAGCATGCCGATGAGATAGGCTGGCGGGTTGCCGCGCGTCACGCGCTCGGACTCATGCTGACCGAACAGGGCCCAGGTGTCCAACGTGACCAGATGTGCCAGGGCCACTTGATGCGCAACCTGCGCTCGATTGGCCAGCGCCAGCAGATTGAGCGCACGTGCCTGTATGAGCGCGCCCGTGTAGACGGCAGCATCGACGGCGTGGGTGAGGCGGTTTTTCTCGTGCACAAGCTGACCGCGCTGATACAACTGCAGCCAGGCCAGCGCGCCCACCAGGGCAAGAAACAATGCCAGGATCAACGCCTGCCCCCTGGCGCGTCGATGTTGCAGGATGGCCCTCGATGGCATCATTGCCCTCCGGAAGCCCCGGCGTTACCGGTGAAGCTCCGCAAGGTGCGCACCTCGGTCTGGGAGCTGGCACGCGAGGCCGCCTGCTGTGCAGCCTGCGATTCGCTGCTGCCATCTTCGCCGGCGAGCTCGCGTGCCATCGCAGCCGTCTGCGAACGCACCACTTGCCCGAACAACTGATAGACGGCAATGGCTGCCACGGCGATGAGGGCAACGATAATGATGTATTCGGTCATGCCCTGGCCCCGCTGCGTTCGCCGAGGACGCCGTGGCAGCGGCGACGGATCGTTCAACGCACCCGGTGGTAGCTCGGGCTCGTTCACACCTTCGCAGGGTGCGCCGGGCAGTTGAGGCGTCGTCTCGCGCCGCGACCAACAAGGCCGGCCGTGGCGAATGCGAACCAGGCATGCGCCACGATGGGTCGATCGATATTGTCGGGTCATTTTGGCAACTCCTGAAACCGAGTTGCCAGTGTGGTCGAACTTTTTCGCCCGCGCTATTGTGGACTGCCTGGCGGGCGCCCGCCGTCACCAGATCTTGACAGGTGGGCCCGACCGCTACAATGCCGCCACCCCCCGCCACTTTCCCAGACATCCCTGCAAGTATGGAACCCGTCCGCATCTCCAAGCTCATGGCCCAGCGCGGCATCTGTTCGCGCCGCGAGGCCGACGACTATATCGCCAAGGGCTGGGTCCTGCTCGATGGCGAACCCGTCACGGAGCTGGGCAGCAAGGCCTTGCCGCACCAGAAGATCACGCTCAAGCGCGCGGCGCAGCAAAATCAGGCAGAACGCTTGACCATCGTGCTGAACAAGCCGATAGGCTATGTGTCGGGCCAGGCCGAAGACGGCTATCGGCCGGCGGCCAGCCTGATTCGCGATGCCACCCATTGGGCCGGCGACCGCGATCGGCGCGCACCGAGCGAACGCGATCTACGCAGTCTGGCGCCGGCGGGGCGTCTCGATATCGATTCCACCGGTCTGCTGGTGCTGACGCAGGATGGCCGCATTGCCCGACAGTTGGTGAGCGCCGATAGCCAGGTCGACAAGGAATATCTGGTGCGGGTATCCGGCAAGCTCGACGAGCGCGGCCTGGCACTGCTCAATCACGGCCTGAGCCTCGACGGCAAGGCGCTAAAGCCGGCGCAAGTACGCTGGCAGAACGCCGATCAGCTGCAATTCGTGTTGCGCGAAGGCCGCAAGCGGCAGATTCGACGGATGTGCGAACTGGTGGGGTTGAAGGTGGTGGGCTTGAAGCGCGTGCGCATCGGCCGGCTGATGCTGGGCGATCTGCCGGTGGGGCAGTGGCGGCATCTGGGGCGGCACGAGCGGGTTGAGTGAGGGGTACGCGGAGGAGCTCAGGTGTAACGGGGAGGTCCCGGGTCGCGCAGGCGCTTCGCGCCTGTCTTGCCCGGGATGACGTTTTCTTCGTGGCGGCGCTCCGCAGGGTCTCGGCGCCGGCCCCGGGTCAAGCCCGGGGTGACGACGTCAAATCCGGGGTGACGACCTCGCGCAGGCTTTATGCGGGCACCACCGTGGTTTGGGGGGCGCCTTCGGCCTGGGGCACGATGGTGCCGAGGCGGTAGACGGTTTCGCCGGTGGATTCGAGTTGCTCGATCACCTGGGCGGCGTCGTGCTCGGCCACCACGGCCACCATGCCGATGCCGCAATTGAAGACGCGGTGCATTTCGTCGTCGGCCACGCCGCCTTCACGCTGCAACCACTGGAACAACGGCGGCAGGGGCCAGGCGTCGGCGTGCAGCTCGGCGGCCAGGCCCGAGCGCAGGATGCGGGGCACGTTGTCGAGCAGGCCACCGCCGGTAATGTGCGCCAGGCCGCGCACCTGGCCGCTGGCCAGCGCGGGCAGCAGCGATTTCACATAGATGCGGGTGGGCGCCATGACCACATCCACCAGGGGCTGGCCGTGGAAGTCGTCGGTGGGCTTGGCGCCGGTGCGCTCGAGAATCTTGCGGATGAGCGAGTAGCCGTTGGAGTGGGCGCCGCTCGAGGCCAGGCCCAGCACCACGTTGCCCGCCTCGATGCGCGAGCCGTCGAGCATGGCGGATTTTTCGACCGCGCCCACGGCGAAGCCGGCGAGGTCGTATTCGCCATCGGGATACATGCCGGGCATTTCGGCGGTTTCGCCACCGATGAGCGCGCAGCCCGCCTGCTCGCAGCCGGTGGCGATGCCACCCACCACACGAGCGGCCACGTCTACGTCGAGGCGGCCGCAAGCGAAGTAGTCGAGAAAGAACAGGGGCTCGGCGCCCTGCACGAGGATGTCGTTGACGCTCATGGCCACGAGATCGATGCCAACGGTGTCGTGGCGATCCCATTCGAAGGCCAGGCGCAACTTGGTGCCCACGCCGTCGGTGCCCGACACCAGCACCGGCTCGCGATACTTGCGCGGCACTTCGAACAAGGCGCCGAAGCCACCGATGCCGGCCATGACGCCTTCGCGCAGGGTGCGCCGGGCCAGGGGCTTGATGCGTTCGACCAGGGCATCGCCCGCGTCGATATCGACGCCGGCATCGCGATAGGTGAGGGACGACGGCGCGTTGCCGGAGTTCTGGGCAGCCATGAAAACCAACCGTGATTTTGAAATGTGGTAAAGATAAGGGCATACTTGCGCCTGCCGCGGCCGGCGCAAACCGCCATTCTACGATGATCGCTGCCGATTCTGCTGCAGCCACCCATGCCTCAAGCCCTGCATCCCCAGCTCGTGCTGGATATCTCGCCCGCTGCCGAACCCACGTTCAACAACTTCGTTCCCGGCACCAACCAAGACGCGCTCGCTGCGGTTGCCGAGCTGGCGCCTGGCCGCGCGCTGTATCTGTGGGGCGAGGCCGGCGCGGGGCGCACGCATCTGCTGCAGGCCGCCGTGGCGGCGCATCCCACGGCGCGCTACCTGAGGGCGGCCGATGCCGGTACCGAGGCGCTCGACCCCCATGCGGCGGCGCCGCTGCCATCGCTGCTCGCCATCGACGACGTCCATCAACTCACCGAGGCGGGGCAAAGCTGGCTGTTTGCGCTTTACAATCGCTGGCGCGAGGCGGCGGCCAGCCGCGAAGCCGGCCGCTTGCTGCTGAGTGGCAATCAACCGCCCCTGCAGCTGACCATCCGCGAAGACCTGCGCACGCGCCTGGGGTGGGATCTGGTGTACCGCCTCGAAGCGCTGTCCGACAACGACAAGCGCGCTGCCCTGCTTGCTCACGGTGCCAGCCGCCAACTCCCGGTGGCGCCGGCCGTGATCGACTGGCTGCTCACGCGACACGCGCGCGATCTGCGTCAGCTCATGGCGATCCTGGATGCCCTGGACCGCTATTCGCTGGCCACCCGGCGGCCGGTTACCTTGCCGCTTTTGCGAACCATGCTGGCTCGTGCCGCCGAGGCCGACGCCACTCACTGACCCCGAGCTTTTCTGAATGCCTGATTCCCGACGCCTTGCTCTGTTCGACCTCGATCACACGCTGCTGCCGATCGACAGCGACTACCAGTGGGCCGATTTTCTGGCTCGCACCGGCCGTGCCGGCGACCCAGCCGAGGCACAACGTCGCAACGACGAACTGATGCATCGCTACAGCGCCGGCGATCTCACGGCACAAGAGGCTGCCGAGTTCATGCTGGGTCTGCTGGCCCGCCACGACCCGGTGGATCTTGCCGCCTGGCACGAAATCTTCATGCTGGAAGTGATTCGGCCGGCCATCACCGACACCGCCGCCAATCTGGTTCGCGGCCATTTGGCGGTGGGCGATCTCTGCGCCGTGGTCACGGCCACCAATCATTTCGTCACGGCGCCCATCGCCCGAGCGTTCGGCGTGCCCAACCTGCTCGCCACCCATCCCGAATATCTGGCCGGGCGCTTTACCGGCCGCATTGCAGGCACACCGTGCTTTCGCGAAGGCAAGGTGTTGCGCGTGGAAGCCTGGCTGGCCGATCAGGGCATGACGCTCAACGATTTCGACCGCACCTTCTTCTACAGCGACTCGGCCAACGACGTGCCCCTGCTCGAAGTGGTCACCGACCCTGTGGCCACCAACCCCAGCAGACCCTTGCGCGAACTGGCTCGCGAGAAAGGGTGGCGAGTGCTGGATCTCTTCGAGCAGGCGGGCTGATCATGTTGCAACAATTCGTCGACCGCTTCCTGCGCCGCGGCAAGCCGCGCCACATTCCACGCGACCAGCACGGCATCGATCGCCGCATGGTGTCGCGCCATGCCGTGAAGGTATGCGAAGTGCTGCAACAGCATGGCTTTCAGGCCTATGTCGTGGGGGGCGCTGTGCGCGACCTCATTGCCGGCATCGAACCCAAGGATTTCGACGTGGCCACCGATGCCACGCCCGAACAGATCAAGCCGCTGTTTCGGCGCGCTCGCATCATCGGCAAGCGGTTTCGTCTGGTGCATGTGGTGTTTGGCGCCGAGATGATCGAAACCGCCACCTTCCGTGCCGCCGGCGATGGCGGCCAACGCACCGACGGTCATGGCCGGCTGCTGCAGGACAACATCTTCGGCACCCTGCACGACGACGCCGTGCGGCGGGATTTCACGCTGAATGCGCTGTATTACGACCCGCACACCGAAACGGTGATCGATTATCACCGGGGTGTCGCCGATCTCAAGAAGCGGGTGGTACGCATTCTGGGCGATCCCGAGTTGCGCTTTCGCGAAGATCCGGTGCGCATGCTGCGCGCCGTGCGTTTTGCCGCCAAGCTGCACGGCACGATCGATGCCGGCACGCTGGCACCCATTGCCCGCCTCGCCCCGCTGCTCGAGAACGTACCGGCTTCGCGGCTGTTCGACGAGATGCTCAAGCTGCTCACCTGCGGTCACGCCATGGCGTGTCTGCGTCAGCTGCGCGAGCTGGGCCTGCACCACGGCCTGCTGCCGTTGCTCGATGTCATCTTCGAGCAACCCGGAGGCGAACGCTTTGTCGAGCTGGCGCTCGAGCGCACCGACCATCGCGTCCGCGCCGGCAAGAGCGTGAGCCCCAGCTTTCTGTTTGCGGCGCTGCTCTGGCATCAGGTGCACGATCGCTGGCAGACCTTGCGTACCGAGGGTGAGCCCACGATTCCTGCCCTGTCGAACGCGGTGGATTCGGTGCTGGCCGAGCAGACCGAGAAACTCGCCATCCAGCGCCGTTTCGTGGCCGACATGCGCGAGATCTGGTTCTTGCAGCCCCGTTTCGAGCGTCGCGCACCCCGCTACGTGTGGCGCCTGATCGAGCAGCCGCGGTTCCGCGCGGCGTGCGATTTTCTGCAGCTACGCGCCGCTGCCGGCGAAGTGGACAGCGTCTTCGCGCAATGGTGGATGGATCTCGCCGATGCCTCCGATAGCCAGCGCGCCGAGATGATAGAGGCGCTGTCGCGCTCGCCGGAAGCCGTTGCCGATGCCCCCCGCAAGCGGCGGCGCCGCAAGCGCAAGCCGGCGGCCGGCAGCGCTTCATCCGAGGCGTCGCAAGCGACCTCAACGGCGGCATCGCCAGACGTCAAATCGCCGCCTCCCGCCAGCCAGGAACCATGAGCGGGCCAGCCCAGCGCAGCATCCAGTCGATCGAAACCGGCTTTGCGCTGGTGGCCGCGCTGGTGGCACACGGCAAGCCCATGACGCTGCGCGACTTGTCCAAGGCGGCCGACATGACCGCAGCCAAGGCCCATCCCTACCTGGTGAGTTTCATCCGCGTGGGCCTGGTGCAGCAAGACCCCGTCACCTCACACTACGATCTCGGGCCGTTTGCCCTGCAGATGGGCCTGGCCGCCCTGCGGGGCCTCGCCCCGGTGCGGGTCGCGCTGCCCGAGATTCAGTCGATGGCCACCGAACTCGGCCACACCGTGGCGCTGGCCGTTTTGGGGTCACATGGCCCCACCATCATTCACATTACCGAGGCGAGCTACCCGGTGCACGTGAACCTGCGGCCCGGCACGGTGATGTCGATGCTGCACACGGCCACCGGACAAGTGTTTGCCGCCTGGCTGCCGCCGCGCGTGGCCCAGCACTACATCGAACGCGAAGCCGGCGACGCCGCGGTGGTCACGCACGTGCTGGCGCCCGAGCCCGACCGTGCCACTCAGGAAGCCCTGCTGGCCACCGTGCGCGCTCAGGGGCTGGCACGCGCGCTGGGCAACCCGTTGCCCGGTATCGACGCGCTGTCGGTGCCGGTGTTCGACCACACCGGCAATATCGTGCAAGCCATCACGGCGCTGGGGCCCACCGGCCATTTCGACGCCGAAGCCGACGGCGTGATTGCCAGGGCGCTGCGCGACTGCGCCGAGCGGATCTCGGCCCGCCTGGGTCATCACTGACCGCAGCCGCAACGGCGGGCTCCCCCTCCCCAAGCCCCTCCCCCGCTTTCGGAAACTTCGCGTCAGGTCTAAAGTCTGGCGTGAACATTCGCCAAGCGCTTTCTCGCAATTCGTTAATAACGAACGTATTGCATAAAGACGAACTGCGCCGTATCATCACGCCATTCGCCCGATTCCGGCGCATCCATCCAAGGAGCTGTACATGAGCAAGGCATTTGCTTCCCAGGCCGACCTCGAAGACAAGGTCATCTCGTTCGAGAAACTGTCCGACAACGCCTATGCCTACACGGCAGAGGGCGACCCCAACACCGGCGTGATCATTGGCGACGACGCCGCCATGGTCATCGATACCCAGGCCACCCCGATCATGGCCCAAGATGTCATCCGTCGCGTGCGCGAAGTCACCGACAAGCCCATCAAGTACGTGTTGCTGTCGCACTATCACGCCGTGCGGGTGCTCGGCGCCACCGCCTACGAGCCACAGCAGATCATCGCCAGCCGCGAGACCTACAACCTCATTCAAGAGCGCGGCGAGCAAGACAAGGCCAGCGAGATCGGCCGCTTCCCGCGCCTGTTCCGCAACGTGGAGTCGGTGCCGGATGGCCTCACCTGGCCCACCATCACGTTTGAAGGCCAGATGACGATCAACCTGGGCAACCTCGAGGTGGTCATCATTCATGCCGGTCGCGGCCACACCAAGGCCGATACGGTGGCCTGGATTCCCTCGCAGAAAATCCTCTTCGCCGGCGACCTCGTCGAGTTTCAGGCCACGCCCTATGCCGGCGACGCCTACTTCCGCGAGTGGCCTCGTACGCTCGACCGTCTCATCAACATGGGCCCCGAGAAGCTCGTGCCCGGTCGCGGTCCGGCGCTCAAGAACCCCCAGGAAGTGCACGCCGCCATTTCGGGCACCCGCGGCTTCCTCAACGATCTCTACGATCGGGTCAACCAGGGCGTGGCCGCCGGCAAGGATCTGAAAACGATCTACCGCGAGGTGTACGACGCCATGCAGCCGCGCTACCACGAGTGGGCCATCTTCGACCACTGCATGCCGTTCGACGTCACGCGCGCCTACGACGAAGCTCGCGGCATCACCGATCCGCAAATCTGGACGGCCGAGCGCGACATCGAAATGTGGAAAACCCTCGAGAGCTGATCGCAACGACCGCCCCCGCCCGGGGCGGTCCTGCCGCAGCGCATTGCAACCCTGGAGACACGGGTGGAAACGATCGACTATCAGAAGGTGGAGTTCAACTACCTGAGGCCCGCCGAGCTCGATGACACCGAGCCTCGACGGCACCCTGTCGTGGTGGTGGGCGCCGGCCCCATCGGGCTGAGCCTGGCGCTAGACCTTGCCCAGCAGAAGATACCCGTGCTGGTGCTCGACGACGACTATCGGCTCTCCACTGGCTCACGCGCCATCTGTTTTGCCAAGCGCACGCTCGACATCTGGGATCGTCTGGGTGTGGGCCAGCGCATGATGGATAAAGGTGTGTCGTGGAATGTGGGCAAGGTGTTCTTTCGCGACGAGCAGATCTGGCAGTTCGACCTGTTGCCCGAGCCAGGCCATCAGCGCCCGGCTTTCATCAACCTTCAGCAGTATTACGTCGAAGGCTACCTCGAAGAAGCCGCCGAGGCCGAACCGCTGATCGAACTGCGCTGGCGCCACGAGGTGTCGGCCGTGCAGTCCGTGGAAGACGGCGTGCGGGTCACCGTGAACACGCCCGATGGCGCGTTCGAGCTGCATGCCGATTGGCTGGTGGCCTGCGATGGCGCCAAGTCGCCGGTACGCAAGATGTTGGGCCAGGAGAGCCATGGCCGCACCTTCAAGGATCGCTTCCTCATTGCCGACATCAAGATGGAAGCGGATTTTCCGTCCGAGCGCTGGTTCTGGTTTGATCCGCCGTTTCACCCCAACCAGTCGGTACTGCTGCATCGCCAACCCGACAACGTCTGGCGAGTGGATTTTCAGCTGGGCTGGGAGGCCGACCCCGTCGAAGAAGTGAAGCCCGAGCGGGTGTTGCCGCGGCTGCGTGCGGTGTTTGGCGACAAGGCCGAGTTTTCGCTCGAGTGGGTGAGCATCTACACCTTCTCGTGCCTGCGCATGGACGACTTCCGTCATGGCCGGATCCTCTTTGCCGGTGATTCGGCCCACGGGGTATCGCCCTTTGGAGCCCGCGGCGCCAACAGCGGCGTGCAGGACACCGAAAACCTGGCCTGGAAGCTGGCCCTGGTCCTGGCCGGCAAGGCACCCGACACCCTGATCGACACCTACGCCAGCGAGCGTGAGTACGCCGCCGACGAGAACATCCTCAACTCCACGCGTGCCACCGACTTCATTACGCCCAAGAGCGACGTCAGCCGCTTGTTCCGCAACACGGTGCTGAAGCTGGCCAAGCAACTTCCGTTTGCCCGAACGCTGGTCAACAGCGGCCGGCTGTCGGTACCGGCCACGCTGCACGAGTCGCCGCTCAACACACCCGATCAAGACACTTTCGCCGGCAAACTGCTGCCGGGTGCCGTGGCCGCCGATGCCCCGATCGCAACCACCGACGGCGCTGGCTGGCTCCTGGGCCAACTGGGCCAGCAGTTCACCCTGCTGCAGTTCTTGTCGGCCAACCAGCTCCCGGTAGCCGCCGCCGACCTGGGGCTGAGCGACGACATCCCGGTACGGGTGGTGGGCGTACGCCCCCGCGGCGCCGCTGCGGCCCCGGGCATCGTGACCGATGCCGAGGGCCTGGCCGCCGAGCGCTACGATGCCCGGCCCGGCACCACCTATCTGCTGCGCCCCGACCAGCACGTGGCCGCGCGCTGGCGTGAGCTCGAACCCGCCATGCTGCGCACGGCCCTGCTGCGCGCCCTGGCTCGTCAAGAGGAGGTCGCCGTATGACTTCGCTGAAGATCGACCCCAATTTTGCCGAGCCGGATGCCTTCTACGAGGCGCTGATCGACGCCCATCGCGATCTTTCGCTGGAACAAAGCCATGAGATGAACGCTGCCCTGGTGCTGCTGCTGTGCAATCACATCGGCGACATCACCGTGCTGCGCGAAGCCATGCAGCGAGCGCGCAACGTGGCACGCGACACGGCCAACGGCGCCGCCTGATGCCAAGACTCTCCGTCAGCGCAAGGCCGATGCCGCCACGGGTGGCGGCGTCTCGCCCTTGGCGTCGGCGTCAGCCGAGCCGGCGGCAAGGCGTGGCTCGCACACCTGCCGAAACACCTGCAGAAACGTTTGCAAGGCCGGACTGGGCCGATCGCCGGCCCGAGTGAGCGCCAGGTAATCGCAGGCCACTCGCGGACGCAGGGGTGTCCACGCCAGATCCGCATATTGTGGCGCCAGCCGAGAAAATGCCGGCACCACTGCCTTGCCATGCCCCGCCGCCACCAGCGCCAGCATGGTTTCGAGGTGGACTACCACGTGCAGCGGCCGGGCATTGGCGCCCGCTCCCCCGCGCTGGCGCTCGACCAGGCGTTGAATCGGATTGCCGTCGGGCAAGGTAATCAAGGGCTCGTCGCGCAACGTCTGCCAGCGCCGGGCATCGGCCGCGGGCGGGCCACGATGCACCAAGGCCAGCTCGCTGGCAAATACCACTTGCCGACGCAGGCCGGTCATGCGCTCGAAAAAGGCACCCAGCGCAACATCCAGCCGACTGTCGTACAGGGCGCGGGCCAACTGCTGACGCTCGGCATCGTAGAGCTCGATCTGCAATCCCGGTGCGTCGGCCTGCAGACGATCCAGCACCTCTGGCATGACACCGGCGGCAATGAGCGGCGTGCATCCCACCCGCAGACGCTGGCGCGTGGCTTCGCCCCGGGCTCGCAAATCGCCCGCCGCGCGGCGCAAGTCTGCCAGGCTGCGCTCGGCCACCGGCCGCAGATGATGGCCGGCGTCGGTGAGCACCACCTGTCGCGTCGTGCGCTCGAACAGGCGACACTCGAGCTGCGACTCCAGCTCGCGCACCATGGCGCTCAGGCCGGCCTGCGTCACATGCAACTGCTCGGCCGCGCGCGTAAAGCTGCCGCTTGCCGCCACGGCCAGAAACGCCTGCAGCTGGCGCAACGTGATGTGCAGCGTTTCGGCCATTCAGCACCCTTTGTTGTGAATTCAGAAGATTTTTCAATTTTACTTGTGTCTGCCGGTTTGCTGAAATAGCGTTTTGTCCATCTGCCAGGAGTCGCCATGTCGGCCAGCCCTCGTCCTCACGTTCTCATTGCCGGCGCCGGCCTGGGCGGCCTCACGGCCGCGCTGGCGCTGCTGCAGAAGGGATTCCCGGTCACGGTTCTCGAACAGTCGCGCGAATTGCGCGAGGTAGGCGCCGGCATCCAGCTCAGTGCCAACCCCAACCGTGTGCTGTTCAAGCTGGGGCTGGAAGATGCGCTCATGGCCGCGGCCTGCCCCGCTGCCGGCAAGCGCATCCGGCTGTGGAACACCGGCCAGACCTGGCCGCTGTTCGACCTCGGCGGCGTGTCCGTCCGGCGCTACGGTTACCCCTACCTCACCATCTACCGCGCCGATCTGCACCGCGCCCTCATCGATGCCGTGCTGGCCACCGACCCCAAAGCGCTGGTGCTGGGCGCCAAGGTCGTGGGCGGCGAGCAAACCCCGGACGGCGTGATGGCCCACCTGGCCGACGGCAGCACCGTGAGCGGCGACGTCCTGGTGGGTGCCGACGGCGTGCACTCGGCGGTACGCTCGCGTTGGTTCGGCGCCGACAAGCCCGAGTTCTCGGGGGCACTCGCATGGCGCGGCGTGATTCCGGCCGAGCGCCTGCCCGAACACCTGCGCGAGCCCTACGCCGTGAATTGGGTGGGGCCTGGCGCCCACGTCATTCACTATCCGCTGCGGCGAGGTGAGCTCATCAACTTTGTCGGCATTCTCGAGCGCGACGACTGGCAGGTGGAGTCGTGGACCGAATCCGGTACGGTCGAAGAATGCGCCCGCGACTTCCGCGGCTGGCACAACGACGTGCAAACGCTGATCCACGCGCTCGACACCCCCTTCAAATGGGCCCTGATGCTGCGCGAACCGCTGCAGCAGTGGTCCGACGGCCGCGTCACCCTGCTGGGCGACGCTTGCCACCCCACCCTGCCCATGCTGGCTTCGGGCGCCGCGATGGCCATCGAAGACGGCTATGTGCTGGCGCGCTGTCTTGAGGCCGAACCCGAGAACGTGGCCAACGCGCTGCGTCGCTATGAGCGCGCACGGGTCGAGCGCGGCTCGCGCGTGGTGCGCGGCTCGGCCGACAACGCCCGGCGCTTTCATAATCCCGAATTGGCCAATGCGGCGGGCGCTGCGGCCTATGTGGAACGCGAATGGAATGAAGAGCGGGTGCGCGAACGCTATGAGTGGCTGTTTACCTACGAAGCCGACACCGTGCCCATCTGAGTGCCTGGCACGCGATCGCCGAAGGCCTCGACCAGACGCTCGCGCAACCACTGATGGCCGGCATCGCGCTGCAGACGACGCGTCCAGAACACGTTGGTCTGCAGTGCGGGAATCCGAATCGGTGGCGGCAGCGTGGCCAGGCCGAACCGCGCCGCCACCGCCAGCGCCAGCTTGTGGGGCACGGTGGCCAGCAGGTCGCTTTCGGTCAGGATATACGGCACCGCGCCGAAATGCGGCACGGCATAGTGCTCGCTCAGGCTGACGCCGGCCCGTTGCAAGGCCTGATTCACCTGGCCATACGGGGCCGCCTGAGTCACGATCAGATGGCGCGCGGCCAGGAACCCCTCGCGGCTCATGTGCGGCCCGGCCTCGGGGTGATCGCGGCGGTGCAGCGTGAGGTAATTCTGCCGAAACAGCATGCGCTGAAAGAACCCGGCGCCCAGTTCGTCGAACGCCCCCACGGCCACGTCGACTCGACCGGCCTCCATGGCGCGACGCAATTCGGCACCCGCCAAACGCACCGATTCCAGACGCACCCCGGGCGCCTGGGCGGCACACAACGCCACCAGGGCCGGCATGAAATGAATCTCGCCCACGTCCGACAGGGCCAGCACGAAGCGGCGGCGGCTCGTGGCCGGCTCGAACGCATCGCGCACATCGAGCATGCTCGACACCAGCGCCAGCGCTTCGGCCACCGGCTCGGCCAGGCGTTCGGCCAGCGGCGTGGGTTGCATGCCCTGCGCCACCCGTACAAAGAGATCGTCGTCGAACACCTGACGCAGACGACGCAGCGCGTTGCTCACGGCCGGCTGCGACAAATTCATGCGACGTGCCACGGCCGACAGGTTGCGCTCTTCGAGCAGGTTGTGCAAAACCAGCAAAAGATTGAGATCCACACCGCGCAGGTCTGCCATGCGTTGTCGCCCAGGTCATTCATCAAACTGATGGTGATCATTCACCTATTCACATCGACATCATAGCGACAAATGCGCACAATGCAGCCATCGATGCCGCATCCACCCATCGGCGGTGAGGCAGCGCAGCGGCGCCAAACCCGGCAACCGCTCTTTCAAGACAGCGCAGTCTTCAGCTCAGGGAGAACTCTCATGACACTCCAGTATCTTGCCGGCTTTGCCAACAGCCACGTTACCGAAGCCTTGCCCGGCGCCTTGCCGGAGGGCCGCAATTCGCCACAGCAATGCCCATACGGCCTGTACGCCGAACAGATCTCGGGCACGGCCTTTACCGCGCCCCGGCACACCAACCGACGCAGCTGGACGTACCGCCTGCGACCCGGTGTGGCTCACATGCCGTTCGAACCGTACCAGGGCGCCGGCCAGTGGCAGAGCGAATACGGTCAAGGGCCGGTCACGCCCAACCAGCTGCGCTGGAGCCCGCTGCCTTACCCCGATGGCGAGGTCGATTTCGTCGACGGCATGATCACGTACGGCGGCAGCGGCCAGCCCGAAGCCCATGTGGGCGTGGGCATTCACCTCTACGCCGCCACGCGTTCGATGGAAGGCCGCTTCTTCTATAACGCCGACGGCGAGATGCTGATCGTGCCGCAAGAAGGCCGCCTGCGCTTCGAAACCGAAATGGGCATTGTCGAGGTCGAGCCGCTCGAGATCGCCGTGCTGCCCCGTGGCATTCGCTACCGGGTGACGTTGCCAGACGGCAAGGCGCGCGGCTATGTGCTCGAGAACTACGGCCCGGCATTGCGCCTGCCCGAGCTCGGCCCCATCGGTGCCAACGGCCTGGCCAATGCGCGCGACTTTCTTGCACCCGTGGCCTGGTATGAAGATGTCGAAGGCGATTTCGAACTGATCGCCAAGTTCACCGGCGGCTTCTGGCGCGCCAGCATCGATCACTCGCCGCTCGATGTGGTGGGCTGGCACGGCACGCACTATCCCTACAAATACGACTTGCGCAAGTTCAATGCGATCGGCTCCATCAGCTTCGATCATCCGGACCCATCGATCTTCACGGTGCTCACCGCCCCTACCGATACCGCCGGGGTGGCCAACATGGACTTCGCCGTGTTTGCGCCGCGCATCCTGGCCATGGAGAACACCTTCCGGCCGCCCTGGTACCACCGCAACATCGCCAGCGAGTTCATGGGCCTCATCCAGGGGGTGTACGACGCCAAGGCCGAGGGCTTCGCCCCGGGGGGTGCGAGCCTGCACAATTGCTTTACCGGCCACGGCCCCGACGCCGACACCTTCGCCAAGGCCAGCGCGGCCGACACCAGCAAACCGGATTATCTGCGTGACACCATGGCGTTCATGTTCGAAACCCGCAATGTGATCCGGCCCACCACCCAGGCGCTGCAACTGCCGCAATTGCAGAACGATTACTATGCCTGCTGGCAAGGACTGAAAAAGTTCTTCAACCCGAATCAACCTTGAACCGATCAAAACCATGGCAAACCTGAACGAGACGCACGACCCCCAGCTCAAGAGCTGGGTCAGCTCGGCCAATGCGCCGGACACCGACTTCCCCATCCAGAACCTGCCGTTCGGCGTGTTTCGCCGACGCAATGCCGCCGAGAGCTTTCGCATCGGCGTGGCGATCGGTGATCAAATCCTCGACCTGCGGGTGCTGCAGGCGGCCGAATTGTTCGACGGCGGCGCCCAGATCGGGCTCGACGCCTGCACCGGCAACACGCTCAACGCCCTCATGGCCACCGGGCAAGACATCTGGTCTACCCTGCGCCTGGCGCTCTCGCGTGCCCTGCGCAGCGGCTCGTCGCTGCAGCCACAAATCGAGCCCATGCTGGTACCGCAGGCCGACGTGGAATACGCCGTGCCCGCCCGCATCGGCGACTACACCGATTTCTACGCGTCGATTCACCACGCCACCACGGTGGGCAAGCAGTTCCGGCCCGACAATCCCCTGATGCCCAATTACAAGTGGGTGCCCATTGGCTATCACGGCCGGGCCTCCAGCATCGGCGTCACCGGCCAGAGCTTCCCGCGGCCGTGCGGTCAGCTCAAGCCCAAGGATGCCGATCAACCCCATTACGGCGCCAGCAAGCGGCTCGACTACGAGCTCGAGATGGGCATTTTCATTGGGCCGGGCAACGCCCTGGGCACCCGCATCGCGCTCGATCATGCCGACGACCACATCTTCGGCATGTGCATCCTGAACGATTGGTCGGCTCGTGACATCCAGGCCTGGGAGTACCAGCCACTCGGCCCGTTCCTGGCCAAGAATTTTGCCAGCACGATTTCGCCCTGGGTCGTGACGCTCGAAGCGCTCGAGCCCTACCGCACCGCCTGGGAGCGACCGGCCGAAGACCCGCAACCGCTGGGCTATCTGGCCTCGGAGCGCAACAAGGCCGAGGGCGCCTACGACATTCAACTCGAAGTGCTGCTGGCCACCGAAAAATCCCGCGCCAGCGAGGCGGCCCCCGCCAGCCTGTCGAAATCGTCGTTCCGCCACTCGTACTGGAACGTGGCGCAGATGGTGGCCCATCACACGGTCAACGGCTGCAACCTGCAGTCGGGCGACCTGCTCGGCACCGGCACGCAATCGGGCCCCACCGAACCCGAAGCCGGCTCGCTGCTCGAATTGTCGGCCGGAGGTCAGAAGTCGATCGAACTGCCCTGGGGCGAGAAACGCACCTTCCTGGAAGATGGCGACGAAGTGATCATGCGCGCCTGGTGCGAGAAGCCCGGCCACGCTCGCGTTGGCTTTGGTGAGGTGCGTGGCACCGTGTTGCCGCCACTCGATTGAGGTGATTCAGGGTCAGGCGCGCTTGCCGCTTACCAGTCGCGCGCCTGATCAATGATGCGGCTCGCCATTTCGGTGATGGCGCAACGTTCGGCCATGGCGCGGCTGCGCAGCGCTTCGTAGGCCTGCTCGGAGCCCAGATCGCGCGCCACCATCAGGATGCGGGTGGCGTGCTCGATGGTGCGACGCGCTCGCAACTGCACTTCGAGGTGGCTGGCCTTGCCTTGCAGGCGCCGGATCCACGCCAGTTGCGCCTGGGCGATCTGCACCTGGGCCTGCAGAGTGGCCAGCCGAATCGGGCGGGCCAGCACGCCGGCAAGACCCAACTCACCGATGCGCTCGACCAGACGTGTGTGCTGGTCCAGCAGCACGCCCAGCACCACGCCATCATGCCCGGCCAGCCAGCGACCCACCTCGGCGATGTTGTCATCTGCGATGGCAACGACCACCAGCGACTCGGGCACCGGCGCCTTGTGGGGCAGCGGCCAGGCCAGACTCACCCGCCAGCCCAAACGACGCAACTGCGCAGCCAGTACGGCGGCATCGGCATCGTCGGGGTGCACAAGCAAGGCATCGCGCGGCCTGGCGGTCTGGCGACCGTCGTTCACGGCATCCCGGCCGAACGACAGCGCGGCTTCGGCGCCCGTGGGGCGGGGGTTGCCCGCTGACGACATCATGGCACCGTGACCAGGTAGGGATCCGGTGCAATCTCGTCGGCGTCGGCCGCCACCACGTGAAAGGCGCCGCGCGCATCCACCTTGCCAATGTGCGGACGATAGTAGGTGTAGTGGGTGTGAGGATCCATGCGCACCCTCCCGCGCGGCCCGGCAAAGGTCACTTCCCCGGCTGCCTCACGCAACGCCTCGGTGCGGCCGCTGCGCGCCAGCCGCAAGGCGGCGGCGAACACCTGCATCTGCACATAAGACGACTCGACCATGAAATTGGCGCGCGCTCGCTCACCGTAGCGCGCCTTGAAACGTTGCACGAAGCCCTGGTTCTCGGGTGTATCGAGGGATTCGAAATAAGGCAGACTGCAGAGATGGCCGCGCAACGACTGTGGCTCCAGTTGGGACACCTCGGATTCGGTGGCACAAATGGTGGCGATGGGTGTGCGGCGCGACGAGTAGCCGCCTTGCCGAAAAGCGTGAAACAGCGCCAGTGCCGACGGCCCCACCACGGTGGAGAAGATGACATCGGGCGGGTCGACCATGATCGAGTGCAGCTCAGCCTCGCCATCGCGCGGCGACCCACCCAGCGGCAGATAGCGCTCGCTGTGAATGTCGGCACCATATTGCCGAACCACCGAACGCATGACGCGATTGCACTCTCGCGGAAAGAGATAATCGGACCCGAGCAAGGCGATGCGCCGATACCCCTGTTGCGCAAAATAGCGCGCCAGAGGCAACACATGTTGATTGGGGCAGGGGCCACCGTACATCACGTTGGGCGAGTACTCGAAACCCTCGAACTGCGTGGGGTACCACAGCAGGGCGTCGTGGCGCTCGACCAGCGGCAGCAGCACCTTGCGCATGGGTGAGGCTGCGCAGCCGAACAGCGACACGACCTTTTCGTGCACGATCAACTCGTGCGCAAGATCGTGAAGCCGGCGGGCGTCGGAAGCCGGGTCGCAGATAATCGGCTCGAGCGGCTGACCATGGATGCCGCCGGCCGCATTGATATCGGCCAGCGCCAGAATCACGCCGCGCAAGTGCTCTGCTTCCGTGCTGCCAAAGAAGCCGGTTTGTGAAAACAGCACACCAATTCGCAAGGGATCGGGAAGCATGAGGCTCCGGAAATGGATGACGCGTCGCCCGCAGGGTGCGCCGTGAACGGCACAACTTGACAGGCGGAAGGTGCAGCATACACAATAAAAAAACCGTCACGCGAGTGGCGTTGTTTCCTGCAACGTCTTGTGCGCGATGGCGGTGCGCGGCAACGGCGCCGTGCTTCACCTGCAGGATACCCACTGGCCCATCGGGTCGCTCTTGCTGCACCGCAGCGGCCAGGGTGGCGCGCCAGCCTGGCCACGGCTCACCGATTCCCGGCCCGTGTGCCGCGTGTGCCATGGCGCACGTCAGGTATCCCTCGCTTCACAGCCTTCCCTTCCCCGATCGTCCACATTGTCCGCACGCTGCGTGCCGACAGTCTGGCTGACGCCTTTTCACTGCACGATTGCCCGTTACGGAGTCTGTCATGAGTCTTTCGCGTCGACACTTTGCCGCCCTGGGGGCGGCCCTCGGACTGGCCACCCTGGCCAGCGCCCCCATCGCGCACGCCAACGATGAAGAAATCGTGGTGGGTGGGGTCTACGATATTTCCGGTCCGCTGCAGCAGTTTGGCGAAACCAAGGCCAACATGCTGCGCTTTGCCGTGGAAGAAACCAACGAGAACGGCGGCCTGCTGGGCAAGCCGGTGAAACTGGTGATCTACGATACGCAATCCAATGTTCAGCTGTATTCGCAATACGGTCAGCGCCTGGCCCTGAACGACAAGGCCGACGTGGTGCACGGTGGGGTGCTGAGCGCCGCCCGCGAAGTTCTGCGCCCCATCCTGCGACGCGCCGACGTGCCCTACTTCTACAACATGCGCTACGAAGGGGGTGTGTGCGATCGCAACACCGTGATCACCGGCACCACGCCCAGCCAGTCGCTGCGCAAGATGGTGCCGTGGGCGATCGAAGAGTTTGGTCCGCGCATCTACGTGCTCGGCCCCGACTACAACTTCGGCCAGATCACCGAAAAATGGATCGATCAGATCGCCGCCGAGCACGACGCCGAAGTGGTGGGCAAGGAGCTCTTCCCGCTCGATGCCTCCAACTTCAGCGCCACCATCAGCAACATTCAGCGCGCCAAACCCGATTTCATCTTCAACAGCTTCGTCGGTCCGGCACATGCCTCGTTCTACACCCAATGGCAGGCTGCCGGCATGAAAGACTCCGTGCCCATGCTGTCGCAAACCTTTGGCGACGGCGGTGAGCACCTGGCCATGCCCCTCGAAGCCACCGAAGACACCTACATCATGGCGCACTACGTGCAGGAGCTCGACCTGCCCGGCAACGAAGAGTTCGTTGCGCGCTTCAAGGAGCGCTTCGGCGACAAGGGCTATATCAGCAACCTGGTGATCGGCGAATACGTGGGCTGGAAGATCTATGAGGCCGCGGTAGAGAAGGCCGGCACCACCGACCCCGACGCCGTACGCGATGCCCTGGCCGAGGGGATCGAAGTCGACACTCCGGCAGGTCCGATCAAACTCGATCCGGCCAATAACCACATCGTGGCAGACATGCACCTGTTCAAGCTCGGATCGGATCGTCAGTTCGAGTTGCTGGAGAGCTACGAAGACGTCCAGCCGGTGGACACCGAGGGCCAGTGCGACCTGATCGCCAACCCGCGGACCAACCGGCAGTTCGAACCGGCAGTCTGACAATCGGCCGAGGTACCGGCTTCGCCTCTGCGGGCGAGCCGGGCCCGGCCACCTGTCCCGGCGCCGCTGGCGCCGCCTTTGCTGACTGGCGAGCCTCCGTCACAAGACGGACGCCGTCCACGCCAGCCCGCGCGACCGGCATACACGCCGGCCGCGTCTGTTGACCCGGGCCTCCGTTCATGGACCTCACTCTCGTACTCGGCTATCAGATTCTCTACGGCGTCGCCGTGCTCCTGCTCACCAGCATAGGCCTGGCCATCGCCTTCGGCATGATGCGCGTGATCAACTTTGCGCACGGCGAGTTCATCATGCTGGGCGGCTACGCCATGACTCTGTCGGTGCATGCCGGCGTGCCTTTCTGGCTGGCCATGTTCGTCGTGGCGCCCGTCGTCGTCGGCGGCTTCGGCGTGCTGGTGGAGCGTTTGATCATTCGTCGGCTCTATGGCCGGATTCTTGACACCATTCTCGCTACCTGGGGTCTGAGCTTGCTGATGATCGGCACGGCATCGTCGCTGTTCGGCTTTCATACCCAATCGGTCGGCATGCCCTTTGGCACGTTCAGCATCATGGGCTACAGCCAGAGCCTGTACAGCCTGTTCCTGATCGTCGTGACGGGTCTGGTCATGCTGGGCCTGTACGCCCTGCTGCGGCACACGCGCTTCGGCCTGCTGGCCCGCGGCACCATGCAGAACCCGACCATGGCCTCGGCCCTTGGCGTCAATCGCAACCTCATGTACTCCAGCACCTTCGCCCTGGGGGCGGCCCTGAGCGGCCTGGCGGGTGCCGTGCTGGCCCCGCTGGCCGGTGTGGCCCCCACCATGGGTCTGGCCTACATCACCAAGGCCTTCATCACCGTCATCACCGGCGGCGCCAACGCCTTCACCGGCACCTCGATTGCCGCCGCGTTCTACGGTGTGATCGAACGCGTCACGACCTTCCTGGCCACCCCCGTTATCGCCGAAGTGGTGATTCTGGTGGCAGGCATCATCCTGTTGCGCCTTATGCCCACCGGCATCACCGGCCGATTTTTCCGGAGAAGTCTGTGAATCCGGTTGCTCTCAAACATCTCTCGCGCGGTTTGCTGATTGTGGCGGCTGCCGCCCTGATCGGCGCGCCCTGGTGGCTCGACATCGCCGATCTGCTCACGCTCAACGTGATGGTCATCATGGGCATTCTGGCCCTCAGCATGGCGTTCGTGTGGGGCAGCAGCGGCGTGTTCAGTTTCGGCCAGTCGGTGTTCTTTGGCATCGGCGCCTATACCTATGCCGTCGGTTCGCTCAATTTGTACGACAGCACGCTACCGCTGCTGATGGCCATTGGCGTGGCCGCATTGGCAGCCGCCGTCGTGGGCTATTTCCTGTTTTACGGGCGCGTGGGCGAGGTGTACTTTGCCGTGATCACACTGGCGCTCTCGCTGCTGCTCTACCAGCTGATCAACTCGCAAGCGTCGCTGCGCATCGGCGACGTGGCGCTGGGGGGCTACAACGGCATCCCGGGCGTGCCGCCGCTCAATCTGCCAGGCAATCCTGATTATTTCCTCGGCTTCACCGAAACCTATCTGGTTGGCGCGGTACTGCTGATTGTGCTGTATCTGGGCGTCCGGGCGCTGCTGAAGAGCCGCTTCGGACAGGCCGTGGTGGCCATCCGCGAGAACGAGCTGCGCGCCGAACTGCTCGGCTACGACAGCCGACGCTACAAGCTGCTGGTGTTCGTGATCGGCGCCGGTATTGCGGGGCTGGCCGGCGCGCTGTTTGCCGCCTGGGGCAACTTCATCGGACCAGACGTGTTCAGCATGATGTTTGCCGCGCAGATCATCATCTGGGCGCAGGTGGGCGGGGTGAGCCTGCTCATCGGTCCGATCGTTGGCGCATTCCTGATTCAGGGCCTGGTCACCTGGCTGGGTGCCGCCGACGTGGGGGATACCAACATCATCCTCGGCCTGATTTTCATCGGCTTTGTACTGTTCGTGCCAGCCGGCCTCATGCCGGCCCTGCGCAAGCTACTGGAGACGCGCAATGACGCATCATGATGCTGCCGGTACGCCACTGTTGCAGGCCACCGATCTGGTGATGCGCTTTGGCGGCGTCACCGCCATCGATCACGTCGACTTCACCCTCGCCCCCGGCGAGCTGCGCTGTCTGATCGGTCCCAATGGTGCCGGCAAATCCACCTTCTTCAAGATGGTGAGCGGCCAATTGCGTCCCACGGCCGGTGCCATCGCGTTCGATGGCGTGAACCTGGTGGGGCGCGAGCGCCACGACATCGCGCAGCTCGGTATCGGCATCAAGACACAGGTACCCAATGTGTTCGAAGGTCTGACGGTGCGCGATAACCTGCGCGTCGCCGCGCGCCGCAACCGGCTGGGCGAACCCACGCATGTTCGCGTGGATGAGGTGCTGCAGCGCCTGCGCCTCGAAGCGCTGGCCGAACGGCGGGTCGAGTTGCTGGCTCATGGCCAGCGCCAGTGGGTCGAGCTGGGGCTGGTGGTCGCGGCGGCGCCGCGCCTGGTGCTGCTCGATGAGCCTGTTGCCGGCATGAGTGATGAAGAAACCGAACGCACGGCAGAACTCATTCTCGACATTGCCCGCGACGCTGCCGTGGTGGTGGTGGAACACGACATCCCCTTCATCCGCCGCATCGGCTCGAACGTCACCGTGTTTCATCAGGGCCGCATCCTCACCGAAGGGCCGGTCGAGGCCGTGTTGAACAATCGCGACGTGCAGGACGTGTACCTTGGCCGACAGGTGAAAACCCATGCTTGAAATCGAGAACCTGAAGGCCGGCTATGGCCGCATCACCGTATTGCAAGGGGTCAACCTGCAGGTGAAAGCGGGTGAGTATCTGGGCGTGCTGGGCCACAACGGCATGGGCAAATCGACCCTGTTGCGCACGCTCATCGGCATCCTTCCCGCGCAAGGGGGCCAGATCCGCTACCAGGGCGAGGACATCACTCGCTTGCCCACCCATCTGCGCGTGCGCCGCCGACTGGGCTACGTGCCGCAGGGCCGTGACATCTTCCCCGCACTCAGTGTGCGCGAGAACCTGCAACTGGCCGCGGTCCGCAGCCCCGGCGAAGTGGTCGACGAGATCATCGAAGAGTTTCCCCGACTCAAACCCTTGCTCGATCGCCCCGGTGGCGCGCTGAGTGGCGGCGAGCAGCAGATTCTGGCCCTGGCACGCTGCCTGTGCACTCAGCCGCAGCTCATTCTGCTCGACGAACCCACCGAAGGCATCCAGCCCTCGATCATCGAACAGATGATCGACAGTCTGGCGGCCATGCGCCGCAGCCGCGATCTCACCATGATTCTGGTGGAACAGAACCTCGATTTCCTGGTGTCGCTCTCCGATCGCATCGCCGTGCTCGAAAAGGGTCGCGTGACCCACATTCACGATGGCTCGCAACCCGGTGGCCTGCATGCCCTGATGTCGACCGCCGGCTTCGGCACCGACCCCACGGCCAACACCGCCCCACCCCATACCAACGTTTAGCCAGGCAGGAGTGAACTCATGGCTTTCAAGCTTCCCAACGCCGATCAACTGCAACAGCTGGGTCACGAACTCGGCATGAACGTGGATGCCGTCGAGGCTCACGAAATACTCGATTACCTCGGCAATCTGGCCCCCGCCTATGAACTGATCGATCGACTGCCGGACGTACCGCTGCCGGTCAAGTACCCGCGCACACCGGGCTACCGCCCCGACGACGATGAGAATCCGCTCAAGGCCTGGTCGGTGAAAACCGATATTCGCGGCGCGAGCTCCGGCAAGCTGGCCGGTCGGGCGATAGCGATCAAGGACAACGTGATGATTGCCGGCGTGCCCATGCTCAACGGCAGCCAGATGTTCGAAGGCTACGTGCCCGACGGCGACGCGACCATCGTGACCCGTCTGCTCGACGCGGGCGCCCATATCGTGGGCAAAACCGTATGCGAAGGTTTTTGCGTATCGGGTGGCAGCGCCACCAGCGACAGCGGGCCCGTGGAGAATGCCCGCGTGCCGGGCCACACGGCAGGTGGCTCCAGCACGGGCAGTGGCGCCGTCGTGGCGGCCGGCGACGTGGAGCTGGCCATCGGCTGCGATCAGGCCGGCTCGATCCGCATTCCGTCTTCGTTCTCGGGCATCGTGGGCATCAAACCCACCTACGGGTTGGTGCCCTATACCGGCATTCTGGGCCTGGATTACACCATCGACCATACCGGCCCCATGACCCGGACGGTGGAAGACTCGGCCCTCCTGCTCGAAGTGATTGCCGGCGACGACGGCATCGACCGCCGCCACATCGGCAAAGACACCGAAGATTACCGTCGCCTGCTTGGCGACGGCGCCCGGGGTTTGCGCATCGGCGTGGTGAAGGAAGGCTTTGGCCGGCCCGAATCCGAGGCTGGCGTGGACGAAGCCGTGCGCGCCGCCGCCCAGCGCCTGAAGGCTGCGGGCGCCGAGGTGGATGAGGTTTCCATCCCCTGGCACCTTTACGCCCCCGCCATTTGGGCCGCCGTAACCAACGAAGGCATCTATCACAACATCATGCTCGGCAACGGCGCCGGACACGGTGCGCCGGGCGCGTATCCGGTCTCGGTAATCAATTCGCTGTCGGGCTGGCGCGAGCGGGCCGACCAATTGCCTCTCACCATGCGCGTCACGTTGCTGCTGGCCAAGCATACCGACGAGAACTACCACGGCCGCCTCTACGCCAAAGCGCAGAACTTGCGCCGGCCGCTGCGTGCGGCCTACGACGCCCTGCTGCAACAATACGATGTCTTGCTCATGCCCACCACGGCCATGACGGCCACCCGGATTCCCGAACCCGGGGCATCGATCGCCGAAGTGCTCGATCACAGCTGGCAGATGATCAACAACACGTGCGCCTTCAATCTCACTGGCCACCCCGCCATCTCCGTGCCGTGCGGCGAGAGCGACGGCAAGCCGGTGGGCCTCATGATGATCGGCAAGCACTTCGACGAAACCACCGTGTTCCGCGCCGGTCAGGCCGCGGTGGATGCGGTGTAGTCCGAGGCCGACGACAACCCCGTGTGAGTGGTTCCCGCGTCAAAGCGCCTTGCGCTGTGACGCGGGCGGGATGTTCATGGCCTCGCGGTACTTGGCCACTGTGCGACGCGCCACCACCATGCCCTGCTCGGCCAGCGCTGCCGCCAGCTTGGCATCGGATAACGGCTTGCGCGCATCCTCGGCGCCGATCAACTGTTTGAGCAGGGTTTGCACCGCCGTGGAGGATGCCGCGCCACCGCCCTGCGTGGCCACCTGACTGCCGAAAAAATGCTTGAACTCGAACATGCCCTGGGGCGTCAGCATGTATTTCTGCGTCGTCACGCGAGAGATGGTGGACTCGTGCAGCCCCGTGACGTCGGCGATGTCGCGCAATACCAGCGGCCGCATGGCAATGGCGCCATGCTCGAAAAACCCCTGCTGACGCTCCACGATTTCGTGCGCCACTCTGGCAATGGTGTCGTAGCGCTGCTGGATGTTGCGCACAAACCAGCGCGCTTCGCGCAAATGATCTGACAAGCTGCTGCCGCGTTCGCTCTTCACGATACGGGCGTACAGGTCGTTGACCTGCAGCCTGGGCACCACCTCGTCGTTGAGGCGCGCCTGCCAGCGATTGCCCACCTTGCGTACGATGACATCGGGCAGAACATACGGCGCCGCAGCATGTGCATGGGCAGCGCCCGGGCGAGGCTGCAGCCGCTGAATGGCGGACTGGGCCGCCCGCAGCACGTCGTCCGAACACCCCAGCTCACGTCGCAAACGGCCATAATCGCGCGCCGCGAGCAGGGGCAAATGGCGGGCGCAGATGGCACGTGCCACTGCCAGCACCTCGGCGTCCGCCACCTCCGGGATGCGCGACAAGTCGGGAGAGCGCAATTGCAGCCCCAGACACTCGGCGACACTGGCCGCACCGACGCCGGGCGGGTCGAGCGACTGCAGCATCGCCCGTACCGCTCGCAACTCGGTGATGTCCACCTCGAGATCGCCGGGCAACTGCGCCAGCAACTCCTCGAACGGGTCGAGCAGATACCCGTTGTCGTCGAGCTCACCAATGAGCCAGCCCAGCAGGGCCATGTCTCGCTCCGACAGCGGCAGCAGACGCACCTGAGCCAGCAGATGCGCCGTGAGGTCGGGCTCCGGCGCGGCCTGCGGCAAAACGTCGTCGTCGATGTCCCGATCGCCGCTGCGAGTTCGTTCGAGTCGCTGGCGTCGAACGCTTTCGCGCCAGTCCACGGTGCCGTCGGAGCTCTCCTCGCGCTCGAGCAGCGGATTCTCTTGCAGAGCCTGTTCGATTTCGGTTTGCAGCTCGAGCGTGGAGAGTTGCAGCAAGCGGATCGACTGCTGCAATTGTGGCGTGAGAGCCAGGTGTTGCGAGGCTCGCAGCTGCAGTGAAGGTTTCACGCCGCCCCTACCTGGCGCAGGATGTCTGGCCCGTAAGATTCGAGCTTGCGTACCCCTACCCCATTGACCTGACCGAGGGCATCCAGCGACTGCGGCGCGGCGAGCGCGATTTCGCGCAAGGTGGCGTCGTGAAAGATCACGTAGGCCGGCACGCCGTGATCTCGTGCCACGGCGGCACGCCAGGCGCGCAACTCGGCAAAACGGGCAGCCGCTGCCGGCGGCAGATCCATGGCCGGTGTCTTCGATTTGGCCGGCTCACGCGACCGACGCTGCCGCACAGGCTCACGCCGCAGCAGCAACTGTCGTTCGCCCTTGAGCACCGCCCGGCTGTCGTCGGTCAGCATGAGGGTGTTGTAGCCCTCGTGGTCGACGGCCAGAAGGCCCTGGGCAATGAGCTGCCGAATGACGCCCCGCCACTCGCGATCGCCCAGATCCGACCCCACCCCGAACACCGACAGCTGATCGTGCTGATGCTCCTGAATGCGCGGCGTCGATTTGCCGCGCAGGACATCGATGAGGTGACCCGCGCCATAACGTTGACCCCGCTCGCGCCACAAACGGAACACCGCCGAGAGCACTTTCTGAGCCGCCACCGTGCCGTCCCAGGTTTGCGGAGGATCCAGACACACATCGCAATTGCCGCAGGCCTGGGCGTCTTCGCCGAAGTAGGCCAGCAGCCTGCGTCGCCGGCACTCCACGGTTTCGCAAAGCCCCAGCATCGCGTCGAGCTGCAGCCCCATACGGCGCTTGTGCGGATCGTTGCCGTCGGACTCGTCGATCATGCGTCGCTGCTGCACCACATCCTGCAAGCCATAGGCCAGCCAGGCCTGTGACGGCAGCCCATCGCGCCCGGCGCGGCCGGTTTCCTGGTAATAGCCCTCCACCGAGCGCGGCATGTCGATGTGGGCCACGAAACGAACGTCGGGCTTGTCGATACCCATGCCGAACGCAATGGTGGCCACCATGACCACCCCGTCGTCGCGCAGGAATCTCGCCTGGTTGGCGGCTCGCACGCCCGCCGGCAGACCGGCATGGTAGGGCATCGCGTCGATGCCGTGCTCGGCCAGGAAGTTGGCGGTATCTTCGACCCGGGCCCGCGACAGGGCGTAAACGATGCCAGCGTCGCCGGCGTGATCGGTCTGGATGAAATCCAGCAATTGCCGTCGCACCTCGTTTTTTTCCACAATGCGATAACGGATATTGGGTCGATCGAAGCTGGCGACGAACCGCGCGGCCTCGTGCAGCGCCAGCCGCTCGACGATCTCGTCGCGCGTGGCGGCCGTGGCGGTGGCCGTGAGCGCCACCCGCGGTATGTTGGGCCAGCGTTCGGCCAGCAACGACAGGCCCATGTACTCGGGGCGGAAGTCGTGGCCCCATTGCGAGACGCAATGCGCCTCGTCGATGGCAAACAAGGCAATCTCGCCCTGATCCAGCAACGCCAGACAGCGCTCGGTGAGCAGCCGCTCGGGCGCCACATACAGCAGATCGAGCTCACCGGCCAGAAACGCCCGAGAGACGGCACGGGCCTGGTCGAACGTCTGGCTGGAGTTGAGGTAGGCCGCGCGCACGCCCAGTTCGAGCAGGGCATCCACCTGATCCTGCATGAGGGCGATGAGGGGCGACACCACCACGCCGGTACCACGGCGCACCAGCGCCGGCACCTGATAGCAAAGCGACTTGCCACCCCCCGTGGGCATGAGCACGAGGGCATCACCGCCGGCAATGACGTGCTCGACCACCGCCTGTTGCTCGCCACGAAACTGCTCGTAGCCGAACACGCGACGCAAGGTATCGAGCGCGGGGGAAGCAGCGCGGGGAGTGGGGGCAAGGGCGGACATCGCCGCTATTTTATCGATTCCCTGAAGGGGCTGCCGGCGGCCTGGCCGCACAGCGCACGCCGATCGTAGCCACCGTGGTACCCGTTGCCGCTGCGGCAACGCGCCGACCCGCCGCCAACATGGCACAATTCGCGTTTACCCTGAACATCCCTCGCTGCCCTCCATGACCACCACACCCGCCCCTGCCGTCCACTTCTTGCGCCACCAGATCGAGGCCGACCTTGCCGAAGGCCGCCTGCAGGGCAAGCGGTGGGCCGGCGAGCCGGCCGGCGCGGCCCGTCTGGCAGCGCAAGGGGTGCCCGACCCTGCCCGCATCCGTACCCGGTTTCCGCCCGAACCCAATGGCTACCTGCACATCGGCCACGCCAAGAGCATCTGGCTCAATTTCGGGTTGGCGCGCGATTACGACGGCATCTGTCACTTGCGCTTCGACGACACCAATCC
Source organism: Verticiella sp. (assembly GCA_041690575.1). Taxonomy (GTDB): domain Bacteria; phylum Pseudomonadota; class Gammaproteobacteria; order Burkholderiales; family Burkholderiaceae_B; genus Verticiella. Next base: position 11,027 of record JAWLHC010000007.1, on the reverse strand, counting down.
GGAAAAAGAAGAGCAGGAGTATGTGGATGCCATTCTCGATCTGGTGCGCTGGCTGGGCTACGACTGGCAGGCCAACGGCACTTCGCACTGCTACTTCGCCAGCGATTACTTCGACTTCATGTACGAATGTGCCGAGGCCCTGATCGACGCCGGCCACGCCTACGTTGATGAGCAAAGCCCCGAGGTCATGCGAGCCAACCGCGGCACGCTCACCGAGCCCGGCACCGATTCGCCCTGGCGCAACCGGCCGGCAACCGAATCGCTGGCTCGCCTGCGCGAAATGCGCGAGGGCCGCCATCCCAATGGCGCCATGGCCCTGCGGGCAAAGATCGATATGGCGGCGCCCAACATCAATCTGCGCGACCCGGTGCTGTATCGCATTCGTCACGCCACCCACCACCGCACGGGCGATCGCTGGTCGATTTACCCCATGTACACCTATGCCCATCCCATCGAGGATGCGCTCGAAGGCATCACCCACAGCATCTGCACGCTCGAGTTCGAAGACCAGCGCCCTTTCTACAACTGGTTGCTGGCGCGCCTGACCGAGCTCGGCAAGCTGTGCGAGCCATTGCCACACCAGTACGAATTTGCCCGGCTCAACCTCAACTACATCATCACCAGCAAGCGCAAGCTGGGGCAACTGGTGCACGAAGGTCACGTCGACGGCTGGGACGACCCTCGTCTGCCCACCCTCGCCGGCCTGCGGCGACGGGGCTACACCCCGGCCGCCATCCGGCTGCTCTGCGAGCGCAGCGGCGTGTCCAAGTCCGACTCCCGGCTCGATTTCGGCCTGCTCGAACAGGCCCTGCGTGACGATCTCGATCCCGTGGCCGATCGACTGGTGGCAGTGCTCGATCCGATCAAACTGGTGATCACCAACTGGCCCGAGGATCATATCGAGTGGTGTCAGGCGCCGCGCAATCCGCACCAGCCCGACGCCGGCCAGCGCGAATTTCCGCTGTCACGAGAGCTCTACATCGAACGCGAAGACTTCAAGGAAGACCCACCCAAGAAGTACTTCCGGCTCTTCCCCGGCAACCAGGTGCGCCTCAAGTATGGCTACGTGGTGCGCTGCACCGGTTGCATCAAGAACGACGCGGGCGAGGTGATCGAAGTGCAGGCCGAGTACCTGCCCGACACCCGCAGTGGCACACCCGGCGCAGACAGCGTCAAGGTCAAGGGCAACATCACCTGGGTGAGCGCGGCACACGCCGTGCCGGCAGAAATCCGACTCTACGACCGTCTGTTCAATGAGCCGCATCCCGACGCCGGCGATCGCAATTTTCTCGATGCTCTCAACCCGGATTCCCTGCGCATCGTGCAGGGCTGGCTCGAACCCGGCGCCAGCCTGACCGTGGGACAAACCTGGCAGTTCGAGCGTCTGGGCTACTTTGCCATCGACCGGAAGCTGTCACGCCCCGAAGCACCGGTGATCAATCGGGCCGCGACCCTGCGCGATTCTTGGGGTAAAGCCCAGTAGTCGTCGCCTGCGCCACACGGATACGCATACGGCGTGCGGCCGCTGGCTGCAGCGCCGCGGCCTGTTCGTTGCCATCGAAACTGCGCTCGTAGGCTTCGAGATTACCGTCGGCATCCGCGCGCACCACGGTCTGTGCGCGTGTGCCGTATTCGGCGCCCACGATGAACGCCGGCGACAGCAGGCGCTCCCATTCGGGCGGGATGCCAGTGGCAGGCAGATCCGATTCGGCGGCCGGCGTGGGGTCGCTCAAGAAGGCCAGGCAGGCATCCACCAGCCCGGGGTCGCCCGGCGCCACACCGGCCAGACGAGACTTGAGACGAGTGAGTTTGGGCCATGGCGTGTCGAGCATGGCGTTAGACAAGCCATACACGCCAGCAGGCAACTCACGCGCTTCGGCCCCGGTCTGATTGCCGCAGTACCACACGCTGGCCCGTGCCTCGCCCACCCCGAAAATGTTGCCGACGATCAGATTGAAGCCGTTGTAGCGATGGCCATGGCTCATGATGCGGCGGGCATAGCTGGCGGGGGAAGCCTCCGAGGCCAGGAAGCCTGCCACCAGTTCGCCTCTCGATGCAGCATTGTTGGGCTGGGGCACGCCATTGCGGAAGTTGGTGAGCGCGGCAAAGCGGCCGGTGCAGGTAACGCCCAGCCAGGTGCCACCCGCTTCGAGATCGCGGCCGGCCCAGATGCCCGACGGCTCGCCCCACCATTCGGCCGGCGCAGAGGGGCGACGGTAGAACTCATCGCGATTGGCCAACAGCAACAATGGCATGTCGGCACCGGGATTCCAGGAAAAGGCGATGAGGCACATGAGCGCTGGGGCCTCGGCCGGCTACTGGCCGGCCACGGCCATGTCGTCGATGAGAATGGAGCCGGTGGACTTGGTGCCTCGCGTGACACGATCCACACCGACCGCGGAGATCCCCCGGAACATGTCGCGCAGATTGCCGGCAATGGTGATTTCTTCCACTGCGTGCTGGATTTCACCGTTTTTCACCCAATAGCCGAACGCCCCGCGGGAGTAATCGCCGGTGATGTAATTGACGCCCTGGCCGATGAGTTCGGTCACCAGCAAGCCGGTGTCCAGGCGACGCAACATGCCCTTGAAACCGTCGGCCGGCGTGGCTCGCCGCGACCGCAGCACGAGGTTGTGCGAACCGCCGGCGTTGCCGGTAGTCGCCAAGCCCAGCTTGCGTGCCGTATAGGTGGACAGCAGATACCCCTGCAAGGTGCCGCCTGCCACCACGCGACGCTTGCACGTGCGCACGCCCTCGTCGTCGAAAGGTGCGCTACCGAAGGCACCGGGGATGCCGGGATCTTCGTCGATATCGAGATGATCGGCCAGCACCTGGCTGCCCAGGCTGTCTACCAGAAAACTGGCCCGCCGATACAGCGCTCCACCGCTGATGGCTTGGGTGAAGGCACCGAGCAAACCGCAGGCCACAGGCGCCTCGAACAAAACCGGCCAATGCCCGGTCGGCATGCGCCGGGCCGAGAGTCGCGACAGCGCGCGCTGGGCCGCGTAACGCCCCACGGCAGTGGGGTCGGCCAGACGGGTGGCATCGCGGTGCGTGGTGTACCAGTCGTCGCGCTGCATCCGATCGCCTTGCTGGGCAATGGGCGCCACCGACACGCCGTGTCGGGAAAACGGATAACCGCCCAGAAACCCGCGCGTGTTGCCCATGACGAAATGGCCGGCGTACGTCGAAACCGAGGCGCCATCGGAATTGCGGATGGCGGGGCTGACATCGAGCGCCGCTCGCTCGGCGCGACGCGCCAGTTTGGCGGCGTCGTCGGGCGTGATGTCCCAGGGGTAATACAGACGCAGATCGGCCGCAGGCTCGAGCAGCAGGTCGTCGGGATCCGGCAGGCCGGCGGCGGGGTCCGACGCGGTGTGACGGGCAATGTGCCAGGCGGCTTCGACCGTGGCCCGAATGGCCGCGGCAGAAAAGTCGGAGGTGGAAGCCGAACCGCGCTGTTGCCCGTGATACACCGTGATGTCGAGCGAGCGGTCGCGAGTCTGTTCGACGGTTTCGAGCGAGCCGCGACGCACGGACACGCCCAGGCCCTGGTTTTCGGAGACTTCGGCCGCGGCATCGGATGCACCCACCTGGCGCGCTACCTTGAGCACGTGTTCGATGAGTTCGCGAAACTCGGGGGCATGGCTGACGACAAACGAGGTATCTGGCATGAATCGGATCGTTGAGGTGAAGCAGGTATGATAGCCAATTGTGCGCCGACCGTTTTGCCTCGCACCCATCCACCTGCCACTATGCCCCGATTTCCCGCCCATCTGCTGGTCGACCCCGACAACACCCCCGAAGATCCCGACGCTCCGCCATCGCGCAGCGCCAGCAAGAGCCAACGCAAGCGCGAAATGGCCGAGCTGCAGCGCCTGGGCGAGCGCCTGGTGGCGCTCACGCCAGCCCGCTTGCAGAGCCTGCCGCTCTCGCCGCGCCTGGCCGACGCCATCCGTGAAGCGCGACGAATCAAGAGCCATGAAGCCCGCCGCCGCCAATTACAGCTTGTCGGCAAGCTCATGCGCGACGTCGACGCCAGCCACATCCGAGAGCAATTGCAGGTGTGGGATGCCGGGTCGCGCGAGCATGCTGCACGCTTTCATGCCATCGAGCAATGGCGCGACGCGCTGATCGATCGTGACGACGCCCTCACCGCGCTGGTTCGGCATTACCCCGACATCGACGTGACGCAGCTGCGCCAGCACATCCGCCAAGCGCGTCGCGAACGCGACAACAACACTGGGCTGACCGAAGGTCAGACCCCCCAGCGCAAGCATTTCCGCGAACTCTTTCAGCAGCTCAAAGAAATCCTGGGCGACCCTGAACAGGTGGTGGCGCCCGAGACGGATGCCGGCTGACGCTCGTCCTCGTGCGTCAGCTCCGCAGTGCCACCCCCCATGTCTTTGTCGCATTCTGCCTATTGAGCCCGATACTCATGACTTCCAAGCTTCTCGATTCTCTCGAACGCACCACCGGTGCCCAACCACAACGCGCCGTCATCTGGCTGCATGGTCTGGGCGCTGACGGACACGACTTCGCGCCTATCGTGCCCGAACTCGATCTGCAGGGCGTGCCGCCCGTCCGATTCGTGTTTCCGCATGCGGCGGTACAACCCGTCACGATCAATGGCGGCATGGCCATGCGGGCCTGGTACGACATTGTCGGCACCGATCTGGTCAAGCGCGAAGATGAGGCCGGCATTCGTGCCTCGGCCGAGCAGATCGAGGCGTTGATTGCCCGCGAGAACGACCGCGGCATTGCCTCGCAGCACATCGTGCTGGCGGGCTTCTCGCAGGGATGCGCGATGGCGCTGCATACCGGGCTGCGCCATCGGCAACCTCTGGCCGGCGTGATCGGGCTGTCGGGCTATCTGCCCCTGGCCGACCGACTGCTCGACGAACGCGATCCGGCCAACCTGGCAACGCCCATCTTCATGGCCCATGGCACTGACGATCCGGTCGTCCCCCTGAGCCGGGCCGAGGCCAGTGCGGCGCGCCTGCGCGAGGCCGGCCACGCCGTGGAATGGCAGACGTATCCCATGCCACATGCCGTGCACCCCCGCGAAATCCAGGACATCGCGGTCTTCCTGCGGCGCGTGCTGGCCTGACCCCGGGCTTTGGCCAATGTGGGCGAGGGCGCCGTTTCACGAACAGGCAGTCATGTTTTTTTACTGCGCACTTGGGGATAAACCCGATTCGCAATGCCTTATGCGCACGCCGCATCAGTGGTAACGTAGCGCCCAAATCCATTGCCTGCCTGGAGGCCGCATGTTCAAGAAAGTTTTGATCCCCACCGACGGCTCACCGCTCTCGGTGCAGTCGGCCAACGCCGGCATCACCTTCGCCAAGTCGTTAAACGCCGAAGTGGTGGCGCTGCACGTCACGCAGCCCTTTGCGGCCACCATTGGCTTCGACGGCATGGCCGCGGCCTACGCCATTACCGATGAGTCCTACGAGAAGGCCGCCGCCGAACAGGCCGCCGAGTATCTGCAAACGTTGCTCGACCGCGCCGAAACCGCCGGCGTCAAGGCAGAATCGTGTTCGGTGTCCAATTTCAACGTCGCCGACGGCATCGTTCAGGCGGCCCAGGAGAACCACTGCGATCTCATCTTCATCGGCAGCCACGGCCGCAGCGGCTTGTCGCGCCTGCTGCTGGGCAGCGTGACGGCGAAGGTGCTGTCGCTGTCGCACATCGCGGTACTGGTGTATCGCGTGAAGGAAGACAAGGACAAGAACAAGGACAAGTAAACGCTTTCTTGTCGCTATGATTGAACGGGCCTCGAAAGAGGCCCGTTTTGGTTTGGGTGTGATCCCGGCGCCGTCTTGTAGCTACGCGACGCGCGGGCCGGGATGACTTTCTCCCGCCCGCTGGGGCGGGAGAAAGTCAGTTCTGCAGTTGCTCGAGGAGGACGTCCAGGATGCGACCGGGGGTTTCGCCAGTGGCGGGGTTGCCTTCGGCGTCAAGCACCGTAACCTGGGTGGTGCCGGCAGTTTCGCGCAGTTGTACCCGATATTGCTCGCTGGGCTGACTGCTGCGGTTACGCGAGAACATGCGGGCCAGGAAGCTGGGGTCTTCGTTCATGACAGCGGCGTCGATATCGACATAGCGCACGAAGTACTGCCCGCGTGAGCGGTCGCGGTCTTCGACCGTGAAGTGGCCGCGGTCGAGCGCAAGGCCCACGCGACGCCAGGAGCGGTCGAAGGGCTCCTGAATCTGCAGGGCACCCTGGGCACCGGAGCCGGTGGCCACCTGCGTGAGTTCGACCGGCGTCACCGGGGTGGTGGAGGCCTCGGCCACGGCCGCACGGGCTTGAGCTTCAGACGCCCCCAGGTACACCATCAGGCGATTGATCATGGCCGCATCGAGCTCGGGATCGGGGTTGCCCTCGACCCAGACGGCACGAGTGTCGGAGATGCGCTCTTCAGCCAGTGCCTGATGGGTGATGTAGATCTCGATGGCACCATCGGAGGTGCGTTCGAACCGGGTACGGAAACGCTCCCGCGTGCCGCTGTCGTAGGCCATGTCGATGACACGCCCCAGCAGACTGCGCAGCAGATCCTGCGGGATGTTGGCGCGATTCTCCGCCCAGTCGGTTTCGATCAGACCCGAGGCGGGGTCTTCGGTTTCGATGGCAAAGCCCATGCCACGCCAGAAATCGACGGTTTCGTCGAACAGGGCATCAGCCGATCGACCTTCCACGACAAGCCAGCGATTCATGCCGTCGCGGCCGACGCGAATGTCGTCGTATTGCGGAAGTACCCGGCCGCTGTCGCGTGCCTGGATGGCATCGCGCTGGGCCTGGGCCGACGCGTACTGCGAGTAGGTGGTGGAACCCGGGATCTGGAATTGCGGATTGTTGGCCACCTGCGTGAGATCGGGTGGCACGGCCAGGCCGCCGGTGACGGGCGAACTGCTTTGATAGTCGATGGCTTCTTCGCGGCCAAGCAGCTGATTGAATGAGCTGCAACCGGCCAGGGCCAGCAGGACGGTCAAACTACCAGCAACGCGCAATTCTTTGATCATTGGGGGCTCTCTTGAAGATCGGGGCATACCGGGCTATGGCAACGCGACCCCGCACACCTTGGCGGCGGGCTCAGGCGGAACGACGCACTACAAGGCGCCAGCTGCCCGCAAGGCGGCACGAACGGTGTCGTGGTGCCGCGGATCGAGTTCGCACATGGGAAGCCGATAGCCCAGCTTGGTCTTGCCCATTTCGGCAAGTGCCCACTTCACGGGAATGGGATTGGCCTCGAGGAACAGCGCCCGATTGAGCGCGGCAAGCTGGTCGTCGAGACGGCGGGTGGTGGCCAGATCGCCCGCAATGGCGGCGTGGCACAGTTCGGCCATGAGGCGCGGTGCCACGTTGGCCGTGACCGAAATATTGCCCTGACCACCCAGCAGCATGAGCGCCGCTGCGGTAGGATCGTCGCCGCTGAGCCACGTGAATCCTGGCGGCAAGCGCCGGATGAGATCGCGACCCCGCACCAGATCACCGGTGGCATCCTTGATGCCGACGATGTTGGGCACTTCGGACAGGCGCAGAACCGTGTCGTTGTGAACATCGGCCACCGTGCGACCCGGCACGTTATAGAGCAACGTGGGAAGATCCACCGCTTCGGCCACCGCCCGAAAATGCCGGTAGATGCCCTCTTGCGACGGCTTGTTGTAATAAGGCACCACCTGCAGGCCGGCATCAGCACCAGCCTCGCGGGCATAAGACGCCAGCTCGATGGCCTCGGCGGTGGAGTTGCCACCCACACCGGCAATGACGGGCACCCGCCGGCCGGCGTGCTCTACCGCCACACGGATGAGTTCGGCGTGCTCTTCCATCGACATGGTGGGCGACTCGCCCGTGGTGCCCACCACCACCAGCGCATCGGTACCCTCGGCAATCTGCCAATCGATCAATTGCCGATAGGCGTCGTAATCGAGGGTGCCGTCGGGCTGCATTGGGGTGACGATGGCCACCATGCTGCCGCGTAATGACGGCGCGGCTACTGCATTCATCAACGAACTCCAGAGAAAATACGCCTCGCGCGCGCACCTTCCACGATTTGATCTGACTGTAAAGCGAGGATTCTACCTTGTTCGCACCCTGCCGGCTAACCAGGAACCGTGGATCACGGACACTGCTTTTGGCGCCAGCAACGCTCGCGCCACACCCATGGCGCCACCGGATCGGGCTGCTCCCAGAGTCCTCGGCCGGCAGCGCGTGCGGCCTCTTCGAGCTGGGGCAGAGCAGAATCCCTCATGTACTTGCCGTTGTACTGCTGATTGGCCCAGGCCCAACCGTCACTCACCAGCCAGCGATTGATCGATTGGCCGCCGGCATCGATGAGTTCGCAGATATCGCGCCCATAGCCGTCGATCTCGAAACAGCGCGCCTCGAGCGTTTCGCCCAGGATGCGGCTGTCGAGGGCACGGCGGCTGGCCTGGGAATACGGTTGGCTTTGACGATCGCCACGACCGATCTCGGGCGCATCGATACTGGCCAGGCGTATGGTGTAGTAGCGCCGGCTTTCGCCCTGCAGGCGCACGGTGTCGCCATCGACCACGCGCACGATCTCGCCCCGCAACTCGTGCGACACCGTATCGCTGGCCGCCTCGAGCGAGTCGGTGAGCAACACCAGGCCGGCGCCCGCCACCACCACCAGCGCGGCACCCACACGGTGCCAGCCCCGACCCCGACGCAAGCGTCGAGAAAGGCCGCGGGTGACTTCGCGCTGCAGGCGACGAGCCAGGCGTTGTATGAGTGCAGACATGCAGAAGCCGGAAAGCGGTGGAACCACCAGATCGGGAAAGTGTAACCGCCCTGAGCCTGCGGCAGCGAGCGAGGTGTCACGACCCTCGCACACCCCCGAAGCCGAGATCGCGCAGGTAATCGCGCACATCCACCGGCCAGGTGACCGAGGATTGATCGAAACGGGATGCATCGCCGTTGTAAATGGCCATGAGAGCGTCGTCTGCGCCCGTCAAGCCCTGGCCCAGTACGGCGAGACACTGCCAGGCCGCCCGGTGCGCCAGGTGCCGGCGCTCCCGACGGTCTTCATGGTCACGCGCTTCGTCGATCAGGCGGCGCAAGGCGGCCGAAGCACCACCCGGCTGTGCGGCCAGCCATTGCCATTGCTCGGGCAACAAGGTGACCTCCCGCGCCACCACGCCGAGCCGCGGTCGTCCGGGCCGGGGCGTAGCCGACCGCGGCTCGGCCGCCGCCGCCACCACCGCTCGGGGTCCCGGGCCGGCCGACACGATCAACGATTCGTGCGCAATCACGGCGCCGCTGGCGTCGTCAAAAACCACCACGTGCGCGCCCGCTTCGCGAGCCTCGTAGCGCGCCACGATATCCAGCACTTGCGCCAACGGACCGCGGGCCACCAGGCGCTGTTGATCGAATGCGGTGACCGGGGTGTCGGCAGGTAGCGTGTCGGTGTTCATGCCTCTAGGCTGCAACGGGGTGCAGGTGGACTTCACAGCATTGTCAACGCTAAATAGAAATGTCCGGTTTTCTCCAAAGTAGAAATGTCCGCTTTGGTGACCGAGGAGTCTACCCCAGTGCAGGGTTGTCCACCGGCGGCGTGGCGCCTGCCACGCGAACGCCGACGGTGGGCAACCCGTGTTGGGTGGGCCTGCTGCTTCTGCGATCGTAGCGGCCTTCACGGCATGCTCCGGGCGATGGCGCCGGGCTCGAAGTCTTGCCACCGTTTCCATGGGTGTGAAGCACTCGGCTTGACCGACCTTGCCCGCCGCTTCAATAAGGCCTGATCGACGTTTGCGTTGAGGGTTTTGCTGTCGAGGGCGGGTTTGATCGCCCGCGGCATCGTTTGGTACGGCAGGCAATGGCCCTGGTGCAGCACAAGCACCGTGCCGTCGGGCTGCTGCAAAACCTGGACGTGCTGGCCTGCCAGTCGGCGTTGTTGCTCGGGGGCGATGATCTGCAGCGAGAGCGTCTGGAACTGACAGCTCAGCGTTGGCGACAGCTTTCGGCGGTGGCGGACACTGCAGGCACGCGCCAGATCTTGCGCTGCATCCAGGTACGGCACATGACCGTCTTGCCCACTTCGAGGGCTGACCATGAACTTCTGGTTGTACCGTGCGCGAAATTGGGGCAACCAGGCGTTGGCTGTTGCCGCGTCATTGATGCCGGCCAGACGGAGTTCTTTTACCAGGCGGTCCTGAAGGGTCTGGTTGGCTCTTTCGACCCGGCCCTTGGCTTGAGGGCTGGAGGCTTGAATGGCCTCGATGCCCAGGCGCTCGAGCACCTTGGCGAACTGGGTCGGCTCGACGTCCTCGCGCTTGGCATTGCTGGTCACGAAGATGCTGTGACGGTCGCTGTACAGGCAGGCCGGCAGGCCATGCTCAAGGATATAGTCGTGCAGCACGCCGAGGTAGTCGAGCGTGGTTTCCTGGGCGACAAACTTCAGCGCCATGAGCTCTCCCGTCGCGTCATCGACAAACACCAGCAAGGTGCAACGCGGCGCGCGACCCTCGAACCAGTCATGGGGCGAGCCATCGATCTGGATCAGCTCGCCCCGCGCAGCTCGCCGCTCCCGTAGCGGGTGAATGGCGCGCAAGCGGCGGCGCTTGGGACGCCACAAGCCAGCTTGTGTCATCAATCGCCGCACGGTCTCAACCGAGAGCATCACGGCGTGGCGCTCTTGGAGCTTCTCGGCCGCCAGAGTGGGGCCAAAGTCTGCATAGTGGGCTCGCAATAAAGCCTGAGCATGCTCCAGCAACTCGGGCGGCAGACGGCGGTTCGAGTCCTGGCCTCGCAACCGATGAGCCAGGCCGGCGGCGCCCTGGTCTGCGTAACGTCGCTGCAGCCGCCTGAGCTGTCGGGTCGACAATGCCAGCTGGGCGGCCGCGGCCGCTTGAGTCAGGTGCCCGCTACGCACCTGCTCCAGTACCGACACACGATCGGCTTCCTTCTCGCTCATGGTGAACATCTCCGTTCCCCGCCAGCAAAAATGTCAACCGGACATTTTTACTTTGCACAGAGCGGACATTCTCACGTAGCACCAACATGG
>JAWLHC010000006.1:0-228306 GCA_041690575.1 Verticiella sp. | reverse complement strand
CCCAACACCCCCCCCCCACGCCCCGGAAACGCGAAGCGTTATCCGGGACCTCGCGTGGCCACGCTGTACATTAAACAGCAACGTCACGCCCCGGACGCCGGCGCCACCCCCCAAACGACGTCATCCCGGGCAAGACTGACGCGAAGCGTCAGCGCGACCCGGGACCTCAGGTAGCCACGCTGTGCCTCAGGTGGCCACGCTGTACCTGAATGAAACGTCATCCCGGCCAAGACAGGCGCGCAGCGCCTGCGTGAGCCGGGACCTCGTTGAAATACCTGAGCGTCGAGCCGCGCGTTATTTCATTGGGTACAGCGTGGCCACGCGAGGTCCCGGCTCGCGCGGGCACTTTGTGCCCGTCTTGGCCGGGATGACGCTTCTTTCGTTGGGTACGCTGTGCCGTGCGTGATTTCATTGGGTACGCCGTGCCGTGCGTTTTTTCATCGGGTTGGCGTGCTTCGGTGCCCTACCGCGCCCAGAGTGGCAAGTTGGTTGCCACGCGATCGAAGGCGCGCATGAGCGCCGGGGCGGCGGGGTCTTCGGCTGGGGGCAGGTAGCCCACGAAGCTGAGCCTGACGGTGAGATACCTGGCCGCTACCGTGGCGAGGCGGCAGAACACGCCGTAGGCGCGGGATTCGACTTCGCAATCGGTAACGAGCACCCGGAAGAAGATGCCGGCATGGCGCTGATGCAGGTGCTTGATGGTGGCATAGGCTGCGGTGAGCGCGGCGCCGCTGGCGTCGTTGCCGGGCATCACCACGAGGGCATCCTGGGCCTGGGCAGCCAACGGCGACAGGCTGCCATCGCCGTCGGGCTGGGCGTCGATCAGCACCACGTTGAGGCGTTCGCTGTCTTGCGCGTCGACCAGGTCGCGCAGCGAGGTGAGGGGTGCGGGCAAAGGCAGGACGGCATGGCCACCGCCTTCAGTCTGCTCGGGCAGCCAACGCCGCAGACGTTCGGGCCGGGCTTCGTCGAGCAGCAAGACCGCCTGCCGCTGTCGGCCCAGTGCGCCCGCCAGGCTGCTGGCGACACCCCGGCGCGCCAGCGGGTCGGCGCGATCTTCGCACACCACGATGAGCCTCGGGCCCTGGCGGGCCATCAACGAACGCAGGCCGGCCGCCTGATCCGGCAGGGGTTTGGCCTTGACCGACGTGATCATGCACTGCCCTCCGCTGTAAGTTCGAGTGCAGCAAAAAGCCGCACCATGGCATCGATACCGGCGTCGATCCGGCTCGACGGCAAAGCCGCCAGGCCCAGCACCACGGCGGCCGGGCTACCGGGGCGCCTTGCGGCCTGCCAACCCACCAGGCCCAGCTGCGCCGCTGGCAGCAGGCGCGCCGGCAGGGCTTCGTCGGCATCGGCGCCCAGTGCCAGGCGCTGCTCGGCCATGTCGATCCACGGACGACATTGTCGCATTGCCACGCCGAGCCACAACCAGCGCCCCAGGGTGGCGGCGTCCACGCTCGCCGGCAGAGCCGCCAGGCCATGATGTTGGGCCCGGCAGCGTCCCGAGGCACGATCAACCTGGCGAATGACCAGCAAGCGCAGCGGTTGGGCGTGCTCGGCTGCCGCGGCCTTGCCCGGCAAGCATACCTCGGCAGTGGCAACCCACAGCGTGGTCTGTTCGTCGAGCGGCCCTGCCGGCAGGTAACCCAGACTGCCGGCCAATCCCTTCACGGTGAGTACATGATCGTCGTGGCGCACGCGCTGAGCCTCGGCGCAACGGGTGAACCAGCGCAGACCCTCGAGCTGAAGTTGCTGCATGGCCGCCAGGGAGAGCGCGTCGAAGCCGTGCACGCAGGCGGCCTCGGGCAACTGATCGGCCAACCACCGTGCGCGGTCGCAAGCCGTATCGCCCTGCCCTGGCGGCAACGCCGGCTGTTCGCTCTGTGTGGTGAGAATGCCCTGCGCCGTACCGGCATGGCAGACCGGTACGCCCAAGGCCTCGCCGCGGTCGCTGAAGAGCAGGCTGGGCGCCAGCCGGGTGCGCCCCGGCGCGGGCCGCAATGCGCCGTGCCAGGCCAGCAGATACTGCCGGCAGGTTTGACCCAGATGCGCCCGCACGTCGGCCAGCACGGCATCCGTCGCCAACGCCAGATCGGTGTCGCCACCGGTGTAATGTCGCCAGAGATGCTGCGCCAGGCACAACGCCCGGTCGTTCTTGATGTCGTGCAGCGCCTGATCGAACCTGGCCTGATCGCCCCGCGGCGCACTGGCGGCAACGGCCGCGCGCAGGTGCCGCCGGTAGCGCGCCTGCTCGGGCGTCGCTGCCGGCGCACGCGAATGCGTGGTCGTCGACGCGCCCCGAGAGAGGGGAGCTGCCTGCGCTTCTGCGACCGCGGCAGCGCCCTGACCCGTGCTCGGCGAACTGTCGGCGCCACCCATCTGGCGCAGCACGGCAAAATCCGCTTCACTGGGCGCAAACAGCGACCGCGCTGCGGCCAGCGCCATGGCGCGATCAACCAGCTTGGTCGAATTGGGGCGCAGCAGGTTTTCGGGCACCTTCTGGCCGTTGCTCACATAGTGAATCGGCAGTCGGTGCCGGATGGCGGTGTCGAGCACCGCGCCGAGATGAGTGGCTTCATCCACCTTGCTGATCACGCAGCCCACGGGAGCGCCGCCGGCCTGGTCCTGACGATAGGCATGTGCCACTTCATCGAGGGTGTCGCCGTGGCTGGCCGCGTTGAGCACCAGCAAACGCCGCACCGGATGGCCGCCGCCGCACAGCATCGCGGCCTGCTCGGCCACTTGCCGATCACGCTGACTCATGCCCACCGTGTCCACCAGCACCACGTGCTTGCCGCGCAGCTCGCGCAAGGCGTCGCGCAACGCGTCGGCGTCGCCGGCCGGCAACACCGGCACCCCCAGGATGCGGCCGTAGATCAGCAGTTGTTCATGCGCCCCGATCCGGTAACCGTCGGTGGTAAGCATGGCCACCCGATCGGCCCCGAACTTGAGCACGCAGCGCGCCGCCAGCTTGGCCGTGGTGGTGGTCTTGCCCACGCCGGTGGGGCCCACCAGGGCAAACACGCCGCCGTCACGCCAGAGTTGATCTTCGTCGTTCTGCACCGGCAGCTTGGCCGCCAGCTCCGACTGCACCCAGGCCAGCGCGGCATCACGGTCGTGTTCGGCGGGCAGTCGCTCGGTGAGTGCACGCGCCAGCGGCGCGCTGAAGCCCGCGCCCAACAGCGTGCGATACACGGTGACGCCGGCCGGAGCACGCCGCAGGCGCTCGCCCCATAGCAGACCATCGATGCGGGTTTCCATGGCGCCACGCAATTGGCCCAACGCCTGTTTGAGGTCGTCGCTGAGGCCGGCCCCGGTGGCACCACCCCTGCCCTCGCCCGTGGTCACGGCGGCCTGCGCCGTGGCCGATACGCCGGCTTCGAGCTCGGCCAGGCCGGTTTCGTTGAGCGCCAGCACCTCCACCCCGCCGTCGACCTGGCGGTTGGCAAGAATCATGGCGTCGTCGCCCAGGGCGTCGCGCGCCTGGCGCAAGGCTTCGCGAGCCGTGGCGCCGACGAATCGGCGAATACTCATCGAGTTTTCCCTCCGATCATGGCAGTCACCCGGATCGTGCGGTCGTCAGGAATTTCGGCACTGGAGAGCACCGTGAGGTGCGGCAAATGCAGCCGCAAAAACCGCGCCAGCGAGGCCCGCAGCGGCGGCTGCACCATGAGCACCGCCGGATCGCCCGCCTGCTCCTGTTGCTGTACCGCGGCGTCGGTTTCGCGCAGCAGGGTGTCGGCCAGACCAGGCTCGAGGGCGCCGCCGGCATTGACTGCCTGCAGCAGCACACGTTCGAGATTGACGTCGAGACCAATGACGCGCATCTCGCCCTGCCCCGGATACAGGCCCTGCGTGATGGCACGGCCCAGTGCCCGACGCACCATGGCAATGAGCTCGGTCGGTTCGGCCGTGCCGCCGTTGGCAGTGAGGCGCGGCACATGCTCGGCGAGCACATCGATGATGGTCCGCATGTCGCGGATGGGAACGTCTTCTTGCAGCAGGCCCTGCAGCACTTTTTGCAACGTGGTGAGCGACACCGTTTTGGGTACGAAGTCTTCGACCAGTTTGGGCGCCTCGCGCGCAATGCGATCGAGCAACTGCTGCACCTCCTGGCGGCCGAGCAGCTCGCTGCTGTAGCGATGCATCAGATGATTGAGATGCGTGGCTGCCACAGTGCCGGGATCGACCACAGTGTAACCCGCCATCTGGGCGCGATCGCGCTGATCCTCCTGAATCCACACGGCCGGCAGGCCAAAGGCCGGATCGGTGGTGGTGGCACCTTCGATCGGATCGATCACGCCCCCAGGGTCGATGGCCAGCCATTGCCCGGGCATGGCCTCGCCCCGGCCGATCTCGACCCCAGAGAGCAGGATCCGATACTCGTTGGGCTTGAGCTCGAGATTGTCCCGAATATGCACCACCGGCGGCAGGAAGCCGACATCCTGGGCAAACTTCTTGCGCAGGCTCCGAATGCGCTGCAGCAGGTCGCCCTGTTGCGCGTTGTCCACCAGCGGAATGAGGCGATAGCCCACCTCAAGGCCGAGCGGGTCCATCAGGGCGACGTCGTCCCAGGTGGCTTCGTTGGCGCTAGTTTCGGGCGGTGGCGCCGCCGCGGCGGCCTCAAGTTCCTGAGCTTCGGTGGCGGTACGCTCCTGACGCTTCTGTACCAGGTAGCCCACACCGGCCACGCTGGCGGCCAGCAACAGAAAGGCCACGTGCGGCATGTTGGGAATGATGCCGATCAGTGCCAACACACCCGCGGTGATGTACATCACGCTGGGGTTGGAGAACAGCTGGCTGGCCATCTGGCCACCGATGTCCTGGTCGGTGGCCACGCGCGCCACGATCACGCCGGCGGCGGTGGAGATCACCAGCGCCGGGATCTGCGCCACCAGGCCGTCACCAATGGTCAGCAGAGTGTAGGTGCGCCCGGCGTCGCCCAGCGACATGCCGTGCTGCGCCAGACCCACGACGAGACCGCCAATAATGGTGATGGCCATGATCAGCAGGCCCGCCACGGCATCGCCGCGCACGAACTTGCTGGCACCGTCCATCGAGCCATAGAAATCGGCCTCTTGACCGATCTCGCGGCGCCGGCTCCGGGCCTCGTCGTCGCCGATCAGGCCAGCGTTGAGATCGGCGTCGATCGCCATCTGCTTGCCCGGCATGGCATCCAGGGTAAAGCGCGCGCCGACTTCGGCAATACGGCCGGCGCCCTTGGTGATCACCATGAAGTTGATGATCACCAGGATGATGAACACGATGATACCGACGGCAAAATTGCCACCCACCAGAAAATGACCAAAGGCCTCGATCACACGACCGGCGGCATCGGGCCCCGTATGCCCGTTGAGCAGCACGATGCGGGTGGAAGCAATGTTCAGTGACAGCCGCAACAGGGTGGCAAACAGCAGCACCGAGGGGAACGCGGCGAAATCCAGCGGCTTGGTGGTGAACATGGCCACCAGCAGCACCATGATGGCGAGCGCGATATTGAACGTGAAGAACAGATCGAGCAAGAATGGCGGCAGCGGCAGCACCATCATGGCCAGCACCATGACGATCAGCACCGGTCCGGCCACCAGACGGGCGTGATTGGCACCGTCGGTGCGCAACAGGGTCAGGAGGGCATTCATGCAGTGGGGCTCAGGGGATCAAGGGCGGCGGGCACCGGCAGATTGTCGGGACGATCGGGCGGCGCGACGCCCTGCTCGCGGGCCGTGCGCAGCTGAAACACCCAGGCCAGCACTTCGGCTACGGCCGTGTAGAGGGCGGCCGGAATCTCCTGTTCCACCTCCACGTGCCGATGCAAGGCGCGCGCCAGCGCCGGCGACTCGAGGCGCGGGATGCGATGCTCGTCGGCCAGCTCGCGGATGCGCTGCGCGATCAGGCCGGTGCCCTTGGCCACCACACGTGGCGCGCTCATCGCTTCGGCCTCGTACCGCAGGGCCACGGCAAAATGCGTGGGGTTGGTCACCACCACGTCGGCCTTGGGCACATTGCTCATCATGCGACCCTTCGCCAACTGGCGCTGCTGCTGGCGGATGCGCGCCTTGAGCATCGGGTCGCCCTCGCTTTCCTTGTGTTCCTGGCGCACGTCTTCGCGCGACATGCGCAACTTCTTGTGGTGGTGCCACACCTGATAGGGCGCATCAAAGCCGGCAATGAGAATGAGCGAGGCCACGATGATTGCCGCGCAGATGGTCACCAGCTGCAAGGCGTGCATCAGCGCCGCTTGCGGCGCCAGGTGCATCAGCGCCATCATGTCTTCCAGAAAGTAGCCCAGCGCCAGCGAGGCCACGCCACCCACCAGCAGGGATTTGGTCACGGCCTTGGCCAGCTCCACCAGGGTATTGGCCGAAAAGATCCGCGCAAAACCCTTCACGGGGTTGAGCTTGTTGAGGTTGGGTTGCAGCGGCTTGCTGGCAAACACCAGACCGCCCAGCATCACTGACGCCAGAATGGCCATCACCACCAGCGCAGCCAGCACGGGCAGCAGCGCCAGGATGGCAGCCATCACCTCACGGCCGGCGTGCGCCAGCATGGCCTGGGTGTCCCAGGCCAGACGCGCATCGAACTGCATGCCATGACTGATGAGCCCGCCCAGACCGCGGTAGAGCCAATCGGCAGTGAGCCACAGCGTACCGATGCCGGTGAGCAGCATGAGGAAGGTGACCAGCTCGCGCGAACGCGCAATCTGGCCTTCCTCGCGCGCCTTCTCGAGGCGCCTGTCGGAGGCGGGTTCGGTTTTTTCGAGATCGCTTTCTTCGGCCATGCCCGGTTCCGGTCTCGCCCGGCAGCAGAACGCCGCACGCGCGGGGCCGACGCAAATGCCGACCCGGCCCGCATTCTAGTGGGGAACGCGGCACGGCTATGGCCGGAACAGGGCGGCCAATGCAACACATTTCGGGCGATCAGCCGGGCGCCACGAGGCGGCACCACGCCATGGAAGGCCAACTGCCGGTGGGCCGTCCTGCCCACCGGACAGGCGTTCAGAACCCCAGGCTGGAGAGCAGGTCGTCGACCTGGCTCTGGTCGGTGACCACGTCGGTGCGCCCCTCGGGTTTGACCTGCGGACCGTTCAGCAGAGTTTCGGCCTCTTGCCGACGTTCGGGTTGCACCGTGTCGAGCAGCACCTGCAGCAGCTCGGTTTCGATGGCGCCGATGATATCCATCATCTTCATGATGACCTGACCGGTGAGGTCCTGGAAATCCTGGGCCATCATGATCTCCATCAGCTGCGCCGACGTGGCCTGAGTGCTGGCCGGCACATTGCGCAGATAGCCACGGGTGTCGTCGACCAGTTCGCGGGCGTCCTGCAGCTCGATGGGCGCATCGAACCACTCTTGCCAGCGCTGGTCGAGCGATTTGGCATCGCGCTCGAGGCCGTCTTGCAGCGGCTGGGCAGCCTCGGTGGCATTGAGCACCCGGTTGGCCGCCTGCTCGGTCATGTTGGCCACATAGCGCAAACGATCGCGCGCATCGGGGATGGCATCGGCCACTTCTTCGATGGCCCGGTCGAGGCCCAGTTCGCGCATGCCGTCGCGCAGCATGCGGGCCATGGCGCCGACGCGCACAACGATATCTTCGGCCTGCTCGGGCGAAGTGACGTGAAACGGAGGCGAAGAATCTTGGGTCACGGCAGAGGTCTCCAGTGGGTTCGGCTCATCCGCCGAGCTTCTCGAAAATCTTGTTGAGTTTTTCTTCCAGGGTGGCGGCGGTGAAGGGTTTGACCACATACCCGCTGGCACCCGCCTGAGCGGCAGCCACGATGTTCTCTTTCTTGGCTTCGGCCGTGACCATCAGCACCGGCAGCTTCGAGAGGGCCGGATCTTCGCGAATCTGCTTGAGCATGGCCAGACCATCGAGGTTGGGCATGTTCCAGTCGGACACGACGAAGTCGAAGCCCCCGCCACGCAGCTTGTCGAGCGCCATCTGGCCGTCCTCGGCTTCGTCGACGTTCTCGAAACCCAGCTCTTTCAGCAGGTTGCGCACGATGCGACGCATGGTGGGGAAATCATCCACCACCAGAAATTTCATGCTCTTGTTGCTCATGATCTGATTGACTCCGATAACGCTGAATGACAAAAAAAGAATGACGAAGGCCGCCACACGCGGCGGCCCGCTTACACCCGGTTGACGCGATCGCCGAAGTTGGCCAGATTGGCCAGCACTCGTTCGGCCATTTGCGGCAGCGGCACGATTTCGTCGACGCCACCCGTGGCAATGGCTTCGCGCGGCATGCCGAATACCACGCAGGTGGCTTCGTCCTGGGCCAGAGTGCGTGCGCCCGCGTCGTGCATGGCGCGCATGCCGGCGGCGCCATCGCGGCCCATGCCCGTGAGAATGACGCCGATGACGTTCTTGCCGGCCGCCTGGGCAGCCGACTGAAACAGCACATCCACCGATGGCCGATGACGGTTGACCGGCGGCGTATCGTCGAGCTCGATCACGTAATTGGCGCCACTGCGGGCCAGACGCATGTGCCGGTCGCCCGGCGCGATGTAGGCATGACCCGGCAGCACGCGCTCGCCATGCGTGGCCTCGGTGACCGTGATCTGGCAGCTCTGATCGAGCCGTTGCGCAAACGACCGGGTAAAACCGCCCGGCATGTGCTGCGTGATGAGCAGGCCGGGCGCATCGGCCGGCATGGGTTGCAGCAACGCGCGGATGGCCTCGGTGCCGCCCGTGGACGCACCGATGATCACCAGCTTCTCGGTACTGGCCAGAGGCCGGCGCAGCCGTGGCGGCGGCGCCTGTTGCGGCACGATGGCGCGCACGCGGGCCCGGGCGGCTGCACGGATCTTGTCGGCAATCTGCTCGGCATAGGCCGTGAGGCCTTCGCGAATGCCCAGCGCGGGTTTGCCCACGAAATCCACGGCCCCCAGCTCGAGAGCTCGCAGCGTGGCTTCCGAACCGTGCTGCGTGAGCGACGACACCATCACCACGGGCATCGGGCGCAGACGCATGAGCTTCTCGAGAAAATCCAGGCCGTCCATGCGCGGCATCTCGACGTCGAGGGTGAGCACGTCGGGGTTGTGCTGCTTGATGAGCTCGCGCGCGACGTAAGGGTCGGGAGCAGTCGCCACCACCTCGATGTCGGGCTGCTGCTCGAGAATCTCGGTCATGAGACGGCGGATCAGGGCCGAGTCGTCGACACAGATCACACGAATGCGGCGCACGCCGCCGATGGAAGAAGAACTGGTTGCCATGTCAGAGCTCGTTGTGGCGCAGCGCTAGCGCCTGGGGGTACCGAACAGTTCGAATCGCGGTCGCGGCGGATCGGCTTTGAGGCTGCCCTGCAGCTCGAGCTCGCGCCGTGCGACCACCTCATTGGCATTGCGTTGCGACTGCATGCGCCGCATCAGCACCTTGCCGGAAAAGGGATAGTAGTGGATGCGCCGCGGGTAATCGCCGCGCAGATCCTGCGCCAGCACGGGGATCTGTTCGGTGCGCAGATACGACAAAGCGAAGGTGGCGTTGCGCTCGCCGATGTTGAGCTGCCGCATCTGGTCGAGCACGGCCCCGCCGCCAAATACCTTGGCCTCCAGGCGCTCGCGCCGCGCGCCCAGCTTGAGCAGCTCGTTGATCAGCACTTCCATCGCAAAGGCGCCGTAGCGCATGGAGGTAGAGGCCGGTCGATCGGTGTCGTCGTCGCCCGGCAACATGAAGTGATTCATGCCACCCACGCCCGCGAGCGGGTCGCGGATGCAGGCGGCCACGCAGGAGCCCAGCACCGTGCTCAGTACGATATCCTCGCCCGTCACGAAATATTCGTTGGGCAGCAGCTTGACCACGTCGCAGCCAAGGCGACTGTCGAAGATGCGCCGGGTGGCCAGGGCCTTGTGCACGCCGCTC
Organism: Verticiella sp.; assembly: GCA_041690575.1. Classification (GTDB taxonomy): domain Bacteria; phylum Pseudomonadota; class Gammaproteobacteria; order Burkholderiales; family Burkholderiaceae_B; genus Verticiella. The sequence goes on along the minus strand of JAWLHC010000006.1, from coordinate 218,442 downwards.
ATGCCGGCCCCGACACGCGTTCATACACGGTCTGACCTTTCAGTCGAAAGGCCCGTGTGACGTAGGTGAAGTTCTCGGAATGACCGGCAAACAGCAGCCCGCCCGGCTTGAGCAGGGGTGCCATGCGCTCCAGAATGCGCGCCTGGGTGGGCTTGTCGAAATAGATCATCACGTTGCGGCAGAAAATCACATCAAAGGGCACGCGGATGGGCCACTGCGGATCGAGCAGGTTCAGAGCCTCGAACTGCACGCGCGCCACCACTTCGGGACGTACCCGCACCATGCCCTCGTTGCGGCCGCGCCCCTTCAAGAAATGGCGCCGCAGGATATCGGGCTCCACCTTGGCCACACGATCGTCGGGATACACGGCCGCTCGCGCACGCTGCAGCACGTGCGTGTCGATATCGGTGGCATACACCAGCGAGTCGCCGATGCGCGGACCCAGTGCCTCGAGCAGTGTGATGGCAATGGAGTAAGGCTCTTCGCCGGTGGAGGCCGCATTGCACCAGACCGACAGTGGCCGATTCTGTTGCCGGGCATAGTCGGCCAGAATGGGAAAGTGATGTTGCTCGCGGAAGAAGGCCGTGAGATTGGTGGTGAGCGCATTGATGAACAGCTCCCATTCGGGCGCAGTGTCGTTGTGCTCGAGTTCGGCCAGGTAGAGGCCAAAATCGCTCATGCCACGTGCCCGCAGCCGCCGGGCCAGGCGGCTGTAGACCATCTCGCGCTTGTGCGAGCCGAGCGAGATGCCGGCGCGCCGGTGGATCATGGCTCTAACCCTGGCGAAATCGGCGTCGCTGAAATCGAAGTGGCGCTCTGCCAAGCCGGTCGCGGCGACCGGTTCCGTTTGTGCCATGATCTCCCGCCCTACCGCGTCAGCGCCGGGTTGCCGCGACCCTCGCCCGTATCGTCGTCATCGTCGTCATCGCGACGATCGTCGTCGTGATCGCCTTCGAGGCCAGGCCGATCGGCGTCGTCTTCGTCCAGCGGGTGGGCAGGAACATCGATGATCTCGGCTTCGTTCACCTTGAAGGTGGCCACGGCATCGCGCAGCGTCGCGGCCTGCTCCTCGAGCGAAGCCGCGGCCGCTGCGGCCTGTTCCACCAGCGCGGCGTTCTGCTGCGTGACTTCGTCCATCTGAGCCACGGCCCGATTGACCTGATCGATGCCACTGGACTGCTCTTCGGATGCTGCCGAGATCTCGCCCATGATGTCGGTCACGCGCTGCACGGCATTGACCACTTCGCGCATGGTGTCGCCGGCGCGCGAAACCAGTTGCGTGCCACTCTGCACTTCGGCGTCGGACGCCTGGATCAGCTCCTTGATCTCACGGGCCGCCTGGGCACTGCGCTGCGCCAGCGTACGGACCTCCCCGGCCACCACGGCAAAGCCCTTGCCTTGTTCACCAGCCCGGGCAGCCTCGACCGCGGCGTTGAGTGCCAGGATGTTGGTCTGGAAGGCAATGCTGTCGATCACCGAGATGATCTCGGTCACCTTCTTCGAGCTATCGGAGATGCGGCCCATGCTGTGCACCACTTCGCCCACGACGTCACCACCCTGCACCGCCGTGCTGGAGGCGTTGGCGGCGAGCTGATTGGCCTGACGCGCATTGTCGGCGTTCTGCTTCACGGTGGAGGCGAGCTCTTCCATGCTGGCGGCGGTTTCTTCGAGCGACGCGGCCTGCTGCTCGGTGCGGCTCGACAGATCGGAGTTACCCGCCGCGATTTCGCGCGAACCGTAGTTGATCTCTTCCACTCCGCGGCGCACCGACAACACGGTCTTGCCCAGGCCCTGCTGCATGCGGCGCAAGGCGGCGAAAAGCTGGCCAATCTCGTTGTTGGTCCGGGCGTCGACTCGGCCCGTCAGATCGCCTGCTGCAATACGATCGAACAACGCACCAACCTGATCCAAGGGACGCAGCACCACACGCCCCAGGAACACACGGGCACCAATCATCAGCAAAATACCGAGCACCACCGCACCGATCGACAGAATCAAGGCGAGGCGGAAATTGGCCGCCACTTCGTCTTCGAGCCGGTTGCGCAGATTCTCGGCGTAGGTGGTGAAGCCTTCAATCGACTCGACGAACTGCTCACCTCGCGGGTTGCTGTGATCGTCGTTGATCATGTAGAAGCTGGTGAAATCGTCGCGCGTGAGCGAATCCAGCAGCGTCTCCACACCGTCGTCGATATAGCCGCGATAACCGCGCAACACATCCATGTAGGCTTTGCGGCCCTCGGGGTCGGCCAGCGGCTTGCTTTGATACTCCTTGAACGTGGCCTTGGCCAGCTCCACCAGACGGCTGGCCGCTTCCAGCTCTTCCTCGGCCGTGGCGCGCGCGCTTTGTGCGCTTTGCATGGCCATATCGGCCTCGGCACGCTCGGCCTGCTGCATGTAGCGAGCCGCCGACAACAGGCGCACACGCGATTGCAAAAGACTGGAATTGATGACGTTGGCCTCGTAGGCCCGCCCCGCCACCGTTTCGAGCTGGCCGAAATAATCGGCCGACTGCTTGAGGAAGTACAACCCCATGCCGCCCATGGCAATCACGAGAATCAGGAACACCCCCAATACCGACATGAGGGCAGCATTGACCGTGAGGCCTCGCGCCTTGCCTTGCTTCAGGGATTTTTTCTTGTCGCGGGCCTTCTTGTCTTGGGCCATGGGGTTCCTCCTCGCGTTGCGTCAGTGACGTAGGGATGCTTCGACATCAAAAGCTGCCCGCCGAAGCGGGAAGCCAGGGTTCAAGATTCGGCACGGTGGGGCGACCGCCAGGGATGGCAGGCCTCGGGGCGAACCGGGCTCGGTTAGAACGACTCCCAGTCGTCGTCGTCCACCCGCGTCGGCCGGACAGCGGCACGGGAGGGAGCGGCGGCAGCCGAAGCCGCAGCGCGCGGCGGCGCCGCTCGTGAAGCAGCCTCACGGGCTACCGGGCGATCTGCAGCGTCGGCTGACGACGGCTCTCGCCGCTCGGCGCGTGCATTTTGCCCGGCCGGCTCGGTACCCCGAGTCGAGCGCTGAGTCGTGGAATCTGCCGCTGCCCGTCGCGGTGCGGCGGAAGCCGCCGCCGGCTCGGCCTGATGCTGTCGCGTGGCAGTTCGCGTGAGACCGGGAGAGGGATTGGACTCCAGGCGCGGTGCCTGACTGGCGACGGGACGACGCGCACTCGCGGACGACCCGGCTGCGCTGCGAGGTGTCTGGGCCCGCTGCGTCGTTGCCTGGCCTTGCGGCAACGCTTCGCGCTGCGCACGAGTGGCCGCCCGCAGGCGAAAGCCTGCTGCAGCGTCGCGCAGTCGACTGGCTTGCGACTCGAGCGAGGCGGCGGCGGCGGCGGCTTCTTCCACCAGTGCCGCGTTGTGCTGGGTGGATTCGTCCATTTTGGCCAGCGCATGACTGACCCCGTCGATGTCGCTGGCCTGCTCGCCCGACGCGGCAGAAATTTCGCCGATGAGATCATTGACCCGCTGCACGGCGTCGACGATTTCCTGCATGGTGCTGCCGGCGCGCTCGACCTGGGCCGAACCTGCCGCCACCTTGCGCGAGGATTCTTCGATGAGATCCTTGATCTCGCGGGCCGCACTGGCGCTGCGCTGGGCCAGTGCCCGCACTTCGCTCGCCACCACATTGAACCCCTTGCCCTGCTCGCCGGCCCGCGCGGCTTCGACCGCGGCGTTGAGCGCCAGAATGTTGGTCTGAAACGCGATGCTGTCGATCACACCGACGATTTCGGAGATCTTCTTGGAGCTGCCGGCGATGTCCTGCATGGTCACGACCACGTCGCCCACCACCTGGCCGCCAGTGGCCGCCACCTGTGAAGCGCCCGAGGCCAGTGTGGACGCCTGATGAGCATTGTCGGCGTTGTGCTTCACGGCCGCCGCCAATTGCTCCATGGTGCTGGCGGTATGCTCGAGCGAGGCCGCCTGTTGCTCGGTACGACCGGAGAGATCCTGATTACCCTGGGCAATCTCGCGCGAGCCGGATTCGATCTCACCGATGCCATCCTGCACGGCGCGAACCATGCGCTGCACGCTGCTCTGCACACGCGCCACGGCCTGCACCAGGGCACCCACTTCGTGGTCGCCAGCATCGCCCAACCGGCGGCTGAGGTCGCCCTCGGCCAGCCGCTCGCAGTGGCGGGCGAGCTCTCGCAACGGCTGCAACATGCGCTGGCCCAAGCTCAAGCGCAGCGCGAGCAGGCCCAGCAGCGTGGCCAGCGCGGCCACCACCAGAACGATCTGCGACCACCACACCATGGCGTCGGCCTCGGTGCGCATGCCCATCCAACCCGCCGCCGCGGTAATCACCACCAGCAGGCCCAGCCCCAGCATCGAGGCGGTGTAACGATTGGCCATCTTGGAATTCGTCATTGTCATGGCTTCCCGGTTGTGCCTGCGGTCAGGCCGTGGCACGTTCGACCAGCGCCATTTCTTCGCTGGTCATGAGTTTCTCGATATCCACCAGAATGAGCATGCGACCGTCGATCGTGCCCAGGCCGGTGAGATACTCGGTGGAGAGGGTGGAGCCGAACTCGGGCGCCGGCCGGATCTGCTCGCGATCGAGCATGAGCACGTCCGACACGCCGTCGACCACGATGCCGACGATGCGACCGTCGAGATTGAGAATGATCGCCACGGTCTGCTCGTTGACTTCAGCCGAGGGCATACGGAACTTCACCCGCAAATCCACGATGGGCACGATCACGCCGCGCAGGTTGGTGACGCCCTGAATGAATTCGGGCACATTGGCGATGCGCGTGACGCTGGCCGGGTCGTAGCCGCGGATTTCCTGCACCTTGAGGATGTCCACGCCGTATTCTTCGGCGCCCAAGGTGAAGATGAGATATTCGTGACCCACGCCGTCGGTGGCTTGCTTGGCCTGCTCTTCCATGAACTCTCTCTCAGTGCGAAACAATGTCGGATGCGTTGATGCGGGTGCGATTGGTGCGCGACAGGGCGAAGACATCCACGATCAGGGCCACACTGCCGTCGCCCAGAATGGTGGCCGCCGAAATGCACGGCACCTTGCGGTAGTTGGCCTCCAGGCTCTTCACCACCACCTGGTGCTGGCCCACCAGCTGATCCACCAGCAAGGCGAAGCGGCGATCTTCGGCCTGCATGATCACCACGATGGCCTGCTCGGGATCGGTCTGTGCCTCGGCCACCGAGAACACGCGATGCAGTTCGACCAGCGGCAGATACTCCCCGCGCACATACAGCACGCGATCGTCGGCGGCCAGGGTGCGGAACTGATCGTTGGTGGGTTGCAGTGATTCCATGACGTGGCTGAGCGGCAGGATGAACACCTCGTTGCCCACCTTCACCGACATGCCGTCGAGAATGGCCAGCGTGAGGGGCAACACGATGCGCGTGGTGGTGCCGCCGCCCGGGCGCGAGCTGAGCTGCACGTGCCCACCCATGCCCTGAATGTTGCGCTTGACCACGTCCATCCCCACGCCCCGGCCAGACACATCCGTGACCTGGGCCGCGGTGGAGAAGCCTGGCGCAAAGATCAATTGCCACACTTCTTCGTCGGACGGGTTGTCGCTGACGGGGATGCCCTGAGACTGGGCTTTGGCCAAGAGTCGCTCGCGGTTGAGGCCGCCGCCATCGTCGGCCACTTCGATGATGATGTTGCCGCCGCTGTGCTGGGCCGACAGCGCCAGCCGACCGGTTTCGGGCTTGCCGGCGGCACGACGCTGGTCGGGCAGTTCGATGCCATGATCCAGGCTGTTGCGCACCAGGTGGGTGAGCGGATCGATGATGCGTTCGATCAGACCCTTGTCGAGTTCGGTGGCGCGGCCGGCAGTCACCAGCTCCACCTTCTTGCCCAGCTTGCCCGCGAGGTCGCGCACCAGGCGCGGGAAGCGGCTGAATACGTAATCCATGGGCATCATGCGGATGCCCATGACAGCTTCCTGCAGATCGCGGGCATTGCGCTCGAGCTGCTCCATGCCGTTGAGCAGGCGATCGTGCAGAACCGGGTCGAGGGTAGACACGGTTTGCTTGAGCATGGCCTGGGTGATCACCAGCTCGCCCACCAGATTGATGAGCTGGTCGACCTTTTCCACGCCCACGCGGATGGATCCGCCTTCCTTGTCGCCGCCGCTGCGGCCGCCCGTGCCGCCGCCGTTGCCATTGGTGCCGTTGCCACCACCCCCTTTGCCGGCGCCGTTGGCGGCCGTTGCCCCGTTCGCCGAGGCCGCGGGCGCGCCGCTGGCGCCGCCGATGGATTGCCGGGCTTTCGCCTCGGACAACTGGCTGGCGACCTCGGCAGTGGATGTTGCGAGGTCGGCGGAAGCCTGAGTGGCGGCGGTTGGCGAAGCGGCACCGGAAACCTGCCGATCGGCCTCGGCCTCAACGCTCTGAGCTGTTGTGCTCCGAGCCCCGGTTTCGGCCATGGCGCCAGACGCGGCGACATCGTCCGACGCCGCAGTTGCGCCATCGGCCCGCTCGATCTGCAATTGATCGGCGTCGATGATGAAGCAGGCCACGGCTTCGATGTCATCGGCCGAACAGGTGGTGTTCACCCACACCACGGTATTGCCCTGCTGCTCGACTTGGCCCGTGACCTTGCCCAGGTTGCCGAATTCTTCGATCAGCGCCGAGCTGTCTTTGGCTGCCACGTTGCGCAGGGTAATCCTGAGCCGATGCTCGCCCTCGGCCACCGGCACCAATGGCGCCAAGGCCTCAGCCGTGGGGGCGGCCGAGGGGGCGTCCGCCACCACAGCCGACAACCCCGACGCCCCGACGGCGCTACCGTCCGTCGCCCCGAGCGACCCGGCCACGCCACCGCTTTCCGTCACTCCAGACGACCCGGTAGTGCCACCACTTCCCGTCATCCCAGACGACCCGGTGGTGCCACCGCTTCCCGTCATCCCGGACAACCCGGTGGTGCCACCGCTTCCCGTCATCCCGGACGACCCGGCCACGCCGGGTCGAGCCGGGATCTCCTCACTCGGCACCGACGCCAACTGCTCCTGCGCCAACTGCTGCAGCACTGCACAGATCCGGGCATAGGTTTCGGGGGCGGGTTCGGCGTCGTTGCGGTAGGTCTCCAGTTGCCCGTTCAGCACGTCTTTGGTTTCCAGAAAGATGTCGATCATGTCGGCGCGCAGCGTCATTTCGCCGCGACGAATGGCGTCGAGCAGGTTTTCGAGCAGATGGGTGGTTTCGGTCAGGGCCACGAAGCCAAACGTGGCCGCGCCGCCCTTGATGGAATGCGCAGCACGAAAGATCGCGTGCAAGTGCTCGGGATCGGGCGCGTTGACGTCGAGATCGAGCAGCAAGCGCTCCATCTCGGCCAGCAACTCGTCGGCCTCCTCGAAGAAGGTCTGATAGAACTGACGCAGATCCAGGGCATCACTCATCTTGGGTTTCCTTGGCCTCAGGCCAGAACGGAGTCGATGACTTCGTGCAGCAGCGTGACGTCGACCGGCTTGTCGAGCCAGCCCGTGGCGCCGGCTGCCCGCGCGGCCGCCTTGCTGGTGTCGTCGGTTTCGGTGGTGAGAATCAGGATGGGAACCTCGGCGAAGCGATCGTCGGCGCGCAACGCCCGCAACAGCCCCAGACCATCGAGCTCGGGCATGTTCCAGTCGGTAATGACGAGCCGGGGGATTTCGGCCTCCTGGCGCACGCGCGCGAGCGCATCTGCCCCGTTGGCCGCCGACCACACCCGCCAGCCACGCGTCTCGAGCGCGGACTCCACGATGCGCCGCAAGGTGGCCGAATCATCCACTACCAGCACGATCTCAGTCATGACACCTTTCATTCCTCTGGCAAAACGGCCTCGCCGGATGGCATACCGGCAGGATCGCCGGTGAGTTCACCCCCAGACTGCGAGGGCCCGTCTGTTGGCGTACCTGTGCGCTCGGCATCGCCTTGCGGACCCTGCCCGACCGACGATGGCTCAGCCAGGGTTTGCAATTCGTCCATGGCACCAGCCATCGACTGCTGCTCGATCTCGGCCGCGGAGGCGTTCTCGAGTTCGATGCGCCGCTGCGTGGCCAGGTTGAGCACCACCAGGCTGATACGACGGTTAACGTCGGCGTAGGGGTCGTCCTTAACCAGATGCATGCTCGACGCCAGGCCCATCACCCGCATCACCTTCGCAGAATCCATGCCACCGGCAATCAACTCGCGGCGCGAAGCGTTGGCACGATCGGCCGAGAGCTCCCAATTGCTGTAGGCCCGATCGCCCAGGGCGTACTGGCGAGAATCGGTATGCCCAGCCAGACTCACCTTGTTGGGCAGATCGTTGAGCACCGGACCGATCTCGCGCAGAATGGCCCGCATATACGGCTCGACCGTGCTGCTGCCGGTACGGAACATGGGCCGCTCCTGATCGTCCACAATCTGGATGCGCAAGCCTTCGCTGGTCATGTCGATCAACAGCTGCGGACGGTATTCGCGCAGTACGGGGTTTCGCTCGATCAGGCTCTCGAGCGTGTCCTGCAGGTTCTCGAGCCGCTCGGCGTCGCGCCGTTCGGCGCCGCTGGAGGGCTGCTGCGACAGCCGCGATGGCATCGATCGCCGTACCTCGCCGGGCGAAGGCGTGAGGTCGCCGCCATGCAGGGGGATGGGACTGCTGCTCGAACTGCTGTTCGCGCCACCGCTGATGGCCACCTTGAGTGGGGTCTGGAAATACTCGGCCAAGCCCTCGCGATCGGCCGCCGAGGTAATACTTACCAACCACATCACCAGGAAGAACGCCATCATCGCCGTCATGAAGTCGGCGTAGGCGATCTTCCAACTGCCCATATGGGGTTTTTCGATGTGCCGTTTGCCGCGCCGGATGACGATGCGGTCGGAGTCGGTGCCTGCCATGGCCTGCCCTACTTGCTTTTGGCCGAACGCACGTGCTCGTCGAGCTCGCTGAAGGTGGGCCTTTCAGTGGAGTACAGCACCTTGCGACCGAACTCCACCGCCAGCGGCGGCGGATAGCCATTGAGATTGGCCAGCAGTGTGATCTTGATGCATTCGAAGATCTTCACGGCTTCGGCATTGAGGCGATCGGTACGCGAGGCCAGGGGACCGACAAAGCCATAGGCCAGCAAGATACCCAGAAAGGTACCGACCATGGCCTTGGAGATGAGATCGCCCAGCACGGCAGGCGGCTGATCGACTGCCGCCAGGGCGTGCACCACGCCCAACACCGCAGCCACGATGCCGAACGCCGGCAGGGCATCGGCCACGGTACGCAGAGCCGTGGCCGGCACTTCCGCCTCGTGGCGAAAGGTTTCGATCTCCTCGTCCATGAGCGTTTCGATCTCGAGCGCACTCATGTTGCCGCTGACCATCAGACGGAGATAGTCGGTGAGGAAGGTGATCATGCCCTTGTCCTGCAACAACTTGGGATAGTTGTTGAAGATGGGACTCGAATGAGGGTCTTCGACGTGGCTCTCGAGCGCCATCATGCCCTCGCGACGAGCCTTGAGCAGCAGCACGTAGAGCAAGGACATGAGATCGAGGTACGACTGCTTGTTGTAGCGCGACGAGCGCAACAGCTGCGGCAACGTGGTAATCGTGGCCTTCATCGACTTGAAATTGTTGGCAGCAAGGAATGCCCCCAACGCGGCTCCGCCGATAATGAGCACTTCGACAGGTTGATACAACGCGCCCAGATGGCCGCCAATGAGGGCGTAACCCCCAAAGACGGAAAAAAAGACGATCAAGAAACCGAGAACAATCAGCACGGTTTACCTTCGCATAACGATGTGGGCGCGCGCCCGCGGACAAAAGAATACGGGCGGCAAGGCATGCTGCTGCACCTGGCGCCCGCGAGACGGCATGCTAGTTGACCATGGCCGGAAGTTCGAGCGAGGCGTTGGCCGCACGCGACAAACTCTGACTGGCGCGCGTTTTGCACGCCCGAGGCGGAGGCCGGCAGATGGCACAAACGAATTGCGACGACGGCTCGTAGGCCCGAATGACGAAATGGCCGCCACACTGAGTGCACGGCGCCAGCTCCAGCATGCCGGCATCGAAGAAGCGCACGAGAATCCAGGCCCGCGTGAAGCTGAGCAAGGGCTCCTGCCCGGGCTCGACATGCTCGAGATAGAGGCGGTACGCACTCATCATCGCCCTCACGCCCGACACGCCGGCGTTTTGCTCGAGGTAGCGATGAATGTTGTAGAACATGGAGCCGTGGATGTTCGGCAACCAGGTCATGAACCAGTCGACCGAGAAGGGCAGCATGCCCTTGGGCGGCGACACGCCCTTGAGCTCCTTGTAGAGCCGAACGAGCCGTTCGCGGCTGAGCGAGGTTTCGGACTCGAGCAGCTGCAACCGGGCGCCGAGCCGGATCAGCTCGATGGCCAGCTGTATCTCGCTGGCCTCACGCACAACACTCTTACCTGCCATGATGGTGCACTCCGTTGAGGCGAAACATTCAGCCGACCTGTTCGGCCGACTGGCCCGCCAGCAGAACGGTGGCGTGCGCCTGCTGCAGCACACCGTCGAGCGTATCTTTACTGATGGCCGAGAGCATGGCACCGTCGTCGAAACGGAAGCGGCACAGCAGGGAATTGCTGCTGGCCAGGCGCATGAGCTGCGAAAGGCTGAGGCGGCGCAGAATGTCGGCGACCTCCTGACTCAGGCCCAAACGAAAGAGCGCGGCAGGCAGATCGTCGTTGAGCATGCGCTGTACCAGCAGAAGATACGAGAGATTGACCTCACGGATTTCCGCCAGAAGTGGGTTGCTGCTGTCCATGATCGATAAGTCCAGAAAACTGGGGAATGCGCACCGGGTGACAGGTTGCTGCAGTGTCGAGCGGCGGGCAGCCCGATGAAATTCAGTTTGAGAGCAAGGGCGAGAGCCACGCTCACTCTCACAACGCTCGCGAATAGTATCACCGATTGGCGTGCAAACAAGGGGATGCAACGGACAATTTCAATGGATCCGACGACTTCCTAGAGAAACCTCAAGAGATCGTTTCAAAATTGACAGATAACTTACGCGATATGACGGAAATCATGTGAGTCTATTTCACAACACTTGCGTCTGACGTTCTTGCGCCCAAGCATCTCTCAGCCACGCCGCTGTTTGCTCTCAACCCGATCACACCTTTCCTCTCAGCCTGACTCTCTCCTCGTGACCGACTCGCGTCAACGCCTACGGCCAAGGCGACCCGTCGGGGCGAGCGGGGTTGTCGCCATCCGGCAATCGGCAGAATGCAAGGCGATTCGCCGGGTTATTTCGCCATTGCCGGCGATGGCGCTCAGGCACAATGCCGGGGTTGCGTGCACTATCCTGCAAACGGCACACGCTCCCAACGGTTTTTCGCCATGGCATTCGAGCCCCACTCTGCCCCGGCTGCTTCGGCAGCCACCGACACTTCCACCGGCCGTCACGATGGCGCGGCGGGTTATCGACGCGTGCCTGCCACGTATGGCCGGGGCCAGTACGATGCCCTTGTCAATCAGCATGCGCCGCTGGTTCGGCGGTTGGCGCTTCGCCTGGCTGGCCGACTGCCCGCCAGCGTGGAACTCGACGATCTGATCCAGGCCGGCATGATGGGCCTGCTCGATGCGGTCAAGCGTTACCGCGAAGTCCCCACGGCCCAGTTCGAAACCTATGCCACGCAACGCATTCGCGGCGCCATGCTCGACGAGCTGCGCCGACTCGACTGGATGCCTCGCGGCGTCCGCGAACGCAGCCGTCGGGTCGAGGATGCCATTCACCGTGCCAGTCAGGCGCTGGGACGCGCGCCCCATGAGGCCGAGATTGCCGATGCACTCGAGCTCAGCCTTGAGGAGTATCACGATCTGTTGCAGGAAGCGCATGGCGCCCAGTTGCTCTCGCTCGAAGACCTCGGCGGCGATACCGACCAGCTGCGTGGCCAGGTCGACACCGAATCGGACGATCCGCTGCAAGCTCGTGATACCGACGATCCTCTCGCCTCCCTCATGGCCAAGGGCCTGCGCGAAACCCTGGTCGAGGCCATCGACGCCCTGCCCGAGCGGGAACAACTGCTGCTCGGGCTCTACTACGAAGAAGGCCTGAATCTCAAGGAGATCGGCCTCGTGCTGGAAGTCACCGAAGCCCGAGTGTGTCAACTCCGCAGCCAGGCCATCGCCCGCCTTCGCCAGCACATGGCGCGCGCGCAGTAGTTTGTCTTCGCGCGCAGCAGGTCTTCAGTCTTTCTTCCCTCTCCCTGATCCTTTATGACGGCTGGCCCCGCGAGACGACCTCGCCGGGCAGCCTGCGGCTGCCCGGCGTCCGGGTCGACGCCGGGTCACGAGATATCCCCTTCAGGATGACGCACCAGGACACAGGTTTGCGACTGACGCATGCTCCCTTATAATCAATTCATTAATCGAGTATGTAATTCATCAAGCAAATAATGGATCTCATGGAAGAATCGGATGTCATCGTGATCGGCGCGGGGCCGGTGGGGCTGGCGCTGGCGGGCGATCTGGGTTGGCGGGGGCATCGTTGTCTGCTGATCGACAAGGGCGATGGGTCGATCTATCAACCCAAAATGGATCTCGTGGGCATTCGCACCATGGAGTTCTGTCGTCGCTGGGGCCTGGTGGCTGATGTCGAAGCTACGCCCTACAACCGCGACTATCCTCAAGACAACGTGTATCTCACCTCGCTCAACGGTTATGAACTGGGTCGTCAGCCCATGCCGTCGATGCGCGACGAGCAGCCGCCGCCCGAGAGCCCACAGAAGCGCGAGCGCTCGCCGCAAAACATGTTTGATCCGGTGTTGCAGGGTTTCGTGGCTCGCCAGCCCGAGGTCACTACGTGGTACCGGCACGAATTTGTTCGATACGACGAAGATGAATCGGGCGTCACGGCGACCATCGCCGATCTTGAATCCGGCACCACCCGACAGGTGCGGGCACGTTACCTGGTGGGCTGCGACGGCGGTCGCAGTCAGGTGCGGGAGCAGCTGGGCATCGGCATGCAGGGCAAGGGTGTGCTGACGCACACCACCAACGTCATCCTGCGCTGTCCCGAATTCAACCAGTTGCACGACAAGACCCCGGGCTATCGCTACATGTTTGTCGGGCCCGAAGGCACTTATTGCACCATCGTGGCGATCAACGGCAACGACCAATGGCGCATGTCGATCATCGGCGACGCCAGTCATCGCCAATACGGTGAAGACGACATTCGCGCCTTCGCCCATCGCGCCATGGGCAAGCCGTTTGATTTCGAGATCCTCAGTGTGTTGGCCTGGACGCGGGCCGAGCTGGTGGCCGACGATTACGGCCGTGGGCACATATTCATTGCCGGAGATGCCTGTCACCTCACCTCGCCCACGGGCGGACTGGGCATGAACACGGGCATCGGCGACGCGGTCGACTTGTCGTGGAAACTGGCGGCACGGTTGGAGGGTTGGGGCGGCCCGCAGCTGCTGGAGTCGTATGCCATCGAGCGCCGTCCGGTTGCCCGGCGCATCACGCAGTTCTCCACGGGCAACCTGCGCATCATGAAACAAGTGCCCACCAGCCCGCACATTGCCGAACCCGGGCCGATTGGCGAAGCGGCACGACAGGCGGCGGGTCAGGCATTGAGCGAAGGACTCAAGCGCGAGTGGTTCTCGCTCAACATGCATCTGGGCAACCGCTATGTGTACTCGCCCATCTGCTGCTACGACGAGCCCGAAGACCACGCCCGTATCCAGGCCGAGTTCAACGACGCCATTCACTACCACCCCAGCACCCGACCGGGCTGCCGGGCGCCCCACGTCTGGCTGACCCAGGGCGAATCCACCCTCGACTGGTACGGCCGCGGCCTGGTCATGGTGACACACCGCGACTGCCACGACGACAGCGCCTGGTGTGCCCTGCAGCAATTGGCCGATGAACGCGGCATTCCGCTTCGACTCGTGGCCTGCGCGGAGCCAGCGGTAACGGCCCTGTACGAACGGCGTCACACACTGGTGCGGCCCGACGGGCACGTAGCCTGGCGTGGCGACACCCTGCCAGCTGACCCTGCAGCCTGGCTGGATGTCGTGACCGGTCATGGTCCGCCCGCCACAGAAAAGGCACTGACATTCCTTGAATGCCTGGAAATGAGCCAATGACATTGTCGGGAGACGCCACCATGAACCTTGCCACACCACCCCGGTTTGACCAGGCCAGTTCGCTTGCCGAGCTGCACGGCATGCTCGACGATGTGGGCATGAAGAACGGCTGGGCCAAACCCACGCCATCGCTCTATCCGCAGCCCAAACAGACTTTCGTTCCGGCCCACTGGGCCTACCGTACGGCGCGTGCCGCACTGCACGAAGCCGGACGCCTGGTCGACCCGATTCATGCCGAACGGCGCAATCTCATCATGGCCAACCCCATACCGGGCAACGACTACGCCACCGTGAAATCGCTGGTGGGGGCCTATCAGATGGTTTGCCCTGGCGAGAAGGCACGCAGCCACCGGCACACGCCCAACGCCATGCGGGTGGTGATCGAATCGCACGAGGGCATGTACACCATCGTTGACGGCCGCAAGATTCCGATGGCGTCAGGCGATGTCCTGCTCACCCCCAACTGGTGCTATCACGGTCACAGCAACGAAAGCCTCGAAGAATGCTACTGGGCGGATTTTCTGGATGTGCCGCTGGTGCAGTTTCTGGAGCCCATGTTCTTCGAACACCACCCCGATACGGTAGAACGGGCCGAGCAGGTGGATGCGCAGTCTGCCATGAGATTTGCCCATGCCGATTACCTGCCCAGGGTGCAGGCGGCACCAGAAGTGGCTGCGGGCATTCGCACATTGGTGCTGGGGCCACCCACGCTCAGCACTTTCGATCGCACCGTGGTGCAGTTTGACGCCGACGCCACCTGGCAGCGCTCGGCCGGCACACCCAACGAAATCTTCCTCGTGGTCGACGGCGAAGGCCACAGCAGGGTCGGCGAGCGCGACTTCGATTGGAGTCGAGGCGACATGATCGCTGTGCCGTCCTGGCACGAACAACACCATCGCGCCTGCAGCACGGCCACACTCATCCGTATGAGCGACGCGCCCTTGCTGGCATTTGCCGGTTGGTTGCGCTGATTCGCCGGTACGGAACGCCGCTCCCGGCACCCGCCACGTCAACCCTTCCATGTTCGGATATTGCAACTCATGAAACTCGCTGTCTTCAACGATTGTCGCCTGGGTGTGGTGCGCCAGAATCAGGTGCACGACGTCACCGCTGCCCTGCCCGCTCACCTCGAGGCGTGGCCCGAACTGCGCATGTCATGGCTGATTCGGCACTGGCCCACCCTCGAAGCCGAAATCAATCGACTGGCCGACACCACACCCGGCGTACCGGTGGAGAGCGTCACACTGCAGAGTGTGAACCCTGCGGCACGCCATGTTTTCGCGGCACCCGCCAACTACCGCAAGCACGTCGGCGAGCTGGGTGAACGCTCTATCGTCAAGAAGGGCCGCAGTGCGCGCGAACAGGGCTTCTTCCTCAAGGCACCGGCATCCATGACCGGCACCTCGGGCACCATCGTGTTGCCGAAGGGCTCGAGTCGACGCTTCGATCACGAACCGGAACTGGCGGTGATCATCGGCAAGGGCGGCCGGAACATCCCTCGCAGCGAAGGCATGCAGCACGTGTTCGGCTACGCCTGCCTGATCGACGCCACCATGCGTATCGAAAAAGACGTGGCTGAAGAAGAACGCTCGATGCGCAAATCGTTTGCCACGTTCACCCCGGTGGGCCCCTGGGTGGTGACACACGACGAGGTGTCCGACCCCGAAAACCTCGACATCAAGCTCTGGGTGAACGACGAGCTGCGGCAATCCGGCAACACGCGCGAACTGATCGTCGGCATTGCCGAGCTGATCGAACTGATCTCGTCGGTGTTGCCCATCGAGCCCGGCGACATCATCGCCACCGGCACACCCGAAGGCGTCGGCCAGTTCCTGCCCGGGGATGTGGTTCGGATGGAAATCGACGGCGTTGGCGCCCTGAGTATGCCGGTGACCGAGGCCGACACCGTGGCACCACGCGCTTTCTGACCCCTGGCCCATGCCCCGGCCCCGGCCTCGGGGCGAGGTCAAGCGAGGCTTTCGACCATGAGCGATACCGCCGAACCACCCCGCGATCCGCAGTTTGTCACCGCGCTTGCTCGCGGGCTGCGCATTCTGCGCTGCTTCGATGCCCGCCACCCGGTGCTGGGCACCTCCGAGATCGCGCGCCTGACAGGCTTGCCGCAACCGACAGTCTGGCGACTGTGCCACACCCTTATCCAGGAAGGCTATCTGGTGCAACAGGAGCGCAAGGACAAATTGCGTCCGGGCATTCCCATTCTCGGTCTGGGGTATTCGGCCATTGCCTCGATGCCTATCGGCGAGCTGGCCCACACCACCATGAACACGCTGGCCATGCGCTATCAAGGCACCGTGTCGCTGGGCGTGCGCGACGGCGCCAACATGATTTACATCCAGCGCTGCGAAGGCTCGCAAATCATTTTGCGCGATCTCGTGGTGGGTTCACGCATTCCGGTCATGACTTCGGCCACTGGCTGGGCGTGGCTGGCTGGCCTCGATGCGGACATGCGAGCCGCCACCCTGAGCGAACTTGCCCGCCTCGACCCCGACAACCACGCGCGCATGATCGATCGCTTTCACGATGCCATGCGGCAATTCGAACGCACCGGGTTCATCATCAACAAGGCTTCGCTGCATCCACAGATCAATGCCGTCGGTGTCCCGGTGGTGTCGGAGGATGGCGCGGTCGTGATGGGCCTGAGTTCGGGCGGCATCAACCAGCTCTTCGACGACACCACGCTGAACGAGCTGGCTAAGGCGCTGCTCACACTGGCAGGCGAACTGCGCTCGGCGCTTACCACTCAGCGAGGGCCGAGCAGCGCCAACACCGCCCGCCTCTCCCTACCCCCCACGAGTCGATCGCATGACTGCTGATTCCATTCGCTCGCAACTGGCCCCGAACGGCACGATTCGCTTTGCCATCAACTACGGCAATCCGGTGCTGGCGCAGCGCGGCCCCGGCGGCGACCCCGCCGGCGTATCGGTGGCGTTGGCCCGGCGTCTGTGCGATGCCCTGCAAGCCCAGCCCATCTGGGTGCCTTTCGAGACGGCCGGCGAGGTAGCAGCCAGCGCCGCAGCATCCGTCTGGGATGTTGCCTTCATGGCCATCGATGCGCGCCGCGCCGAGGCCGCCTCGTTCACACCACCCTACGTCCTGATCGAGGGTACCTATCTGGTGGGCGCCGACAGCGAGATTTGCCATGTGGCTGACGTCGACCGAGACGGCCAGACTGTGGCCACTGGCCGAGGCGCCGCCTACGATCTGTATCTGTCGCGTCACCTGAAACATGCCCGCATTGTCCGCGCCGCCACGTCGGCCGCTGCCGTGGAGTGCTTTGTGACCGGCCAGGCCAGCGCTGCGGCCGGCGTGCGTCAGGCCTTGCAAGCTGCGGCCAATCAGCACCCGGGTACTCGTGTGCTCGACGATGCCTTCATGACCATTCGGCAGGCCATGGCCCTGCCGCACCGCCTGGCTACCTGCCTGCCCTGGCTCTCGGCCTTCGTCGAGGCGGCCAAGGCCGAGGGTCAGGTGGCCACGGCACTGCAGTCCAGCGGGGTAACGGCCACCGTCGCGCCGCCAGAGTCGCCGTAATGGCGCATCCGCTTTTTCGCCGAGCCCCGACTCCGTCCGGGATCGGCGTTCATTGGGCAGGGCTACGGCCCGGCCCCGCTTTACCCACCACTCTTGAAACGAGGAGACACTCATCATGCAACGACGTTCCTTCATGGCATTCAGTGCCAGCGCCATTCTCGGCAGTGCTGCCCTGGCCACCAGCATCACACCGGTGCTGGCCGACGAAGCCTATCCCACCCGACCCATCACCATGGTATTGCCCTATGCCGCGGGCGGCCCGGCCGACATCTTCGGTCGGCAGCTGGCGGCGCGGATGAGTCAGGATCTGGGGCAGAACATTGTGGTTGAGGCGCGTGGCGGTGCCGGCGGGACCATCGGTACCGGCTACGTCGCCAATGCCGATGCCGACGGCTACACCCTGCTGCTGGGCGCCACAGGCTCGCATGTGGTCAACCCACTCACCTGGAAAGACCCACCCTTCGACCCGATCGACGACTTCGTCCCCATTGCCTTGCTGACCCGGCAACCCATGGTGCTGGCCGTGAATCCCGAGCTCGGCGTGGATACGATCGACGAGCTGGTGGCATTGCTCGAGGCCAACCCCGGCAAGTACAGCTACGCCTCGGCCGGCACCGGTGCCCTGGGACACCTCACGGCCGAGCTGTTCCTGCGTGAGGCCGGTGAGCTGGACGTGGCGCACGCGGCCTACAAGGGTGGCGCTCCCGCGCTGGTCGATGTGATGGCCGGGCACGTACCCTTCGTTTGGGAAGTGCTGAGTGGCGTGGTGCCGCACGAGCGTGCCGGCAAGCTGAAGGTGCTTGCCGTCGCCGGCACCGAACGCTCCGAGGCTTTGCCGGATGTGCCCACCGCCGCCGAAGCCGGCCTGGAAGCCGTTGTGGCCGAAACCAACTTCTTCCTCCTGGCCCCGGCCGGTACGCCCCAGCCCATCGTCGATCGATTGGCCGATGTCGCCGCCGATGCCATGGGCGACACCGAACTGCAGGCCGCCCTGGAGAAGAACTCGATCACTCCCGTGGTCGACTCCAACCCGGCACACGCCGAGGCCTTCATCGAAGACTCGATCAACCTCTGGCGCCCTGTGGTCGACTCCCTCGGCCTCCAACGCAACTGACCCGACGCAAAGCGTCGGGTCATCCCGGACAAGACAGGCCCGCAAGGGCCTGCGGGATCCGGGATCTCCGGCCGCGGGTCAAGCCCGGGGTGACGACCTCACGCTGGCGCTTCGCGCCAGTCTCGGCTGGGATGACGTCGTTCGCCGAAGCCCTACCGTCGCCAGGGCTTGTGCAGCACCGCATATGCCAGCCCACCGAGCACCACGCCCCAGAATGCCGAGCCCAGGCCGAGAAAGGTCATGCCCGAGGCCGTGGCAATGAAGGTGATGAGTGCCGACTCGCGGTGCGATTCGGCCTGGACCGTTTCGATGAGATTGGCACTGATCGCGCCCAACAAGGCCAGGCCGGCGAGTATGGCCACGAACTGGGTGGGCAATGAGGTGAACAGATGCACGATGCTGCCGGCAAACAGACCGCCAATCAGATAGAACAACCCGTTGGCCACACCGGCGATATAACGGCGTCTCGGGTCTTCATGGGCATCGCGGCCGGTGCACAGGGCGGCCGTAATGGCGGCCAGCACGATGGTGATGCCGCCAAACATCGCCGTCGCCAATGACGCCAGGCTGGTCACCCCCAGAATCGGGCGCGCCGAGGTGTCGTAGCCCGACATCCGCAGGATCGTCATGCCAGGCAGAAACTGACCCGTCAGGCTCACCAGCACCAACGGCAACGCAAAACTCAAGGTGGCCGTCCAGGTCCATTCTGGGGCGATGAAGACGGGCTTGGCCAGCGTCAGTTCAAACCCGCCGAGTGCAAAATCGCCCGGCACCACCGAAATCAGAATCCCGACCAACAGCACCAGCACAATGGCGTAGCGCGGCACCAGACGCCGAAATACGATGTAGCTCACGATCATGCCGAATGCCAGGCCCGGCATGCTGCCCACGGCTCGAAACGCGCCCACACCGAACTGGAACAGGATGCCGGCCATCATGCCGGCCGCGATGCCTCGTGGAATGTAGGCAATGATGCGGTCGAACGACCCCGAGATACCGATGACGAACAGCAAGGCCGCTGCCGTGATGTAGGCACCCACCGCCTCGCCCAGCGATAGTCCGGGAAACAGCGTGACCAGCAGGGCTGTGCCGGGAGCCGACCAGGCGGTGACCACCGGTACCTTGAGCCAGATGCTGAGCACCAGGCCCGACACCGCGGCGCCCAGAGAGATGCCCCAAACCCACGACGTGATGATGTCGGTGGACACGCCGGCACTTTGCGCCGCCTGAAAGAAGATGACCAACGGTCCGGAATACGACACCAGAACCGCCAGAAACCCGGCCATCACGGCCGAAATCGACCAATCACGCATCGGCATGACCTACCTCCTGCAGCGCTGGCCCGCTGCAGGCCTGCGCCTTGTTGTTCTGGAATGGATACGCATGACCCCAGCGACGACAAGACATTGCGGGGTCTCGCGAGCGGGGCCGCGCCGCGCCATGGCGGCAAACGCCGTGGCGACAGGCTTGCGGCCAGCCCGCCTGGCCTTCAGGCCGGTTGCGGGCTCTGCACTACGAAGCGCGCCTGCTCGTATGAAGGCCGGGCACGAATGCGCTCATGCCAGGCCGCCACATTGGGCCAATCCCTCGGCAGATCGTAGTCGTCGAGCGTGTGAGTGCGTTCGACAAACGGAAAGGCGTTGACGTCGGCCAGCGTCAGTTGCCCTGCCACCAGCCAGGATTCCCCTTGCAACGCGGATTCCATCGCGTCGAGAAAGCCACGCAACTGCCCATGTGCGGCCTGCAGCTGGTCGGCATTGAAGCCCTGCTCGGCCGCCGCCCGCCAGCGCTCGGCCGTCACGGGGTTGGCAATCTTGGCCAGCATGGCCTGTTTGCGTTCGGCGGGCCATTGCGACAGCGCGGGGTAGAGATTCTGCTGAAAGCTGGGAATCTTGACCGCGATGGTGATGTCGTCGTCGATGCGCCGATTCCATACCGCCACACGGGCGCGATCACGCGGACCTTCGGGCATCAGAGACGGCTGTGGGAAGGCGTCTTCGAGGTAATCATTGATGAGGGTGGATTCGGCCAACACGAAGTCGTCGTGCACCAGCACGGGCAATTCGGACTTCGGGTTGAGTGCCCGAAACGCCGGCTCGTGCTGTTCACCATCGCGCAGATTGATGAGCCGACTTTCGTAATCGAGGCCTTTTTCGGCCAGCGCCAGCCGTACCTTTTGGGAACAGGTGGAGGTCCAGGCGTGATACAGCACAAGCATTATTTGTCTCCTTCATGGATTGTTTGATCGCGACCCGTTGGGGCCGAGTACCTGCACGAGGTCCCGGGTCAAGCCCGGGATGACGGCGTGGCGGGCGGGACGCATCACGGATCATGCTGATACGGCGGAAGTTTAGCGCCACAGCGTTTGCAGTACTTGGCATCAATGTCGTGGCCTTCGGTCAGGCATTCGTGACACGTGCGCGTGGTGACCGTGCGACGCGCCTCGGCCTGCTGGGCCATGGTCATTTCCATGGTCACGATCCCGGTGGGCACGGCCAGCACCCCCCAGCCCAGCAGCATCATGATCGACGCGATGAAGCGGCCCAGACCGGTATGTGGCGTGATGTCGCCAAAGCCCACCGTGGCCAGCGTGCTGATGGCCCAGTACACCGACGTTGGAATACTGGTAAAGCCGTTGGCCGGCCCTTCCACCACATACATGACCGTGCCCATCACCACCACGATGAGCAGCACGGTGGAGAGAAACACCAGGATTTTGCGGGCGCTAGCGCGCAAGGCGCGGCCCAGCAGCACGTATTCGCCGACAAACCGCGTGAGCTTGAACACGCGGAAGATGCGCAACAGACGCAGCGCGCGCACACCGATGAGCAGAGACAACTCGGGGAACAGCAAGGCCGCGTAGGTGGGCAACACCGCCAGCAGATCAATCACTCCATAAAAGCTGCGGGCGTAGCGCAGCGGGTGGCGCACGCAACTGAGGCGCAACACGTATTCCAGCGTGAAGGCCAACGTAAAGGCCCACTCGATGCGCCAGAACCAGGCGCCGTAGCGGTTCGACAGGCTCTCCACACTGTCGGCCATGATCACCAGCAGGCTGAGCAGGATGAGCGCAATCAGCAGCTTGTCGAAGCGCCGACCGGATACCGTATCGGCTTCGAAAATGATGGTGTAAAGCTTGAGGCGCCAGCCCGCCAGTGGCTTGCCCAGCTCGTCGGCGCCCGGATAGGCCGAGCCGGTATCGATTGCCCGCGCAGAGGTACTGCCGCTGGCAGATGAAGGAGAATCTTGCCGCGAATCGCTCATGCCTCAGCCCAGATCGACGCTCTGGCCATGTTCTGCCACCTCGCAATCCCAGCCCAGCGCATCGTGCACGCGCAAGCGCAGAGCATCCGCCGCTGCCGGCTCGCCGTGAACAATGAACGTGCGCTGTGGCGCGCGCCGAAATCCACCCAGCCACTGAAGAATTTCATCGGCATCGGCATGCGCCGACAGCATGGCCAGATTGCTTACCTCGGCCCGCACTGGGAAGTATTCGCCATGAATCTTGATCTGGTGCGCGCCGTCGAGCAGCACGGCACCCCGGGTGCCCACGGCCTGAAACCCGGCGAACAACACGGTGCTGCGAGGGTCGGTGATGTAGTGCTTCAGATGGTGCAGCACACGTCCGCCGGTTGCCATGCCGCTGGCCGATACGATGATTTTCGGCATCGAGCCCGAATCCAGTGCCTGCGAATCTTCTACCGAGCTGACAAACTCCACGCCCTGATACATCTCGCGAATCTCGCGTTCGGTCAGGCGTTGCTCATTGCCATGGCGACGGTAAATATCCACGGCACGCGTGGCCATCGGGCTGTCGAGATAGATGGGCAGTCGCGCGGGAATTCGCTGGTGCAGCCGTAACTGCCACAAGTGATACAGCATCAGTTGCGAGCGGCCCACGGCGAAGGCCGGAATGATGAGCGTGCCGCCACGGCTGACGGTGCGCCTGATGATCTCGGCCAGCTCGGTTTGCACGTCGGCCTCTTCGTGTTCACGATTGCCATAGGTGGACTCCAGAATCAGCCAATCGGCCTCGGCCACCGTATCGGGCGGATACATCATCGGGTCGTCGAATCGCCCCAGATCCCCGCTGAACACCAGGCGTCGCCCACGATGCTGCAGCTCCACCACATTGGCCCCCAGGATATGGCCGGCGCGATGCAGCTCGACACGCGTGTGCTCGTCGAGTGCAAAGGGCTCGTGACGATGCAGCAGCTGAAATGCACGCATCGCCTGATCGGCGTCGCGCATGGTATAGAGCGGCAGCGCCGGCTTGTGCTTCGACAGGTTGTGCCGGTTGAGAAACTCGGCGTCGGCTTCCTGCAGAAAGGCGCTGTCGGCCAGCAAGACCTCGGCCAGATCACGCGTTCCCGCCGAGGCGTACACGGGGCCGCGAAAGCCTTCGCGCACCAGTCGCGGCAAGTAGCCGGAATGGTCGAGATGGGCGTGCGACAGTATCACTGCGTCGATGGCCGCCGGATCCACCGGGAACGGCTCCCAGTTGCGCCGCCGCAGGTTCTTCACACCCTGAAACAGACCGCAATCGAGCAGATAACGATGTTGATCGGTTTCCACCAGATGACGGGAACCGGTGACCGTGCCGGCGGCACCCCAGAAAGTCAGTTGCATGTTCAAGCCTTGCCAAAGCCACCGCCTCCGGGCGTGGCCAATACGAAGATATCACCGGCGTCGAGCTCCCGGCTGTCGATGTGTTCGAGTGTCTCGGTACGGCCGTCGGCACGTTCCACCGCGTTGCTGCCGGCCGCGCCCGGCTCGCCGCCTTCCAGGCCAAATGGCCGCGTGCGCCGGTTGTTCGACAAAATGGCCGCACTCATGGGCACCAGAAAGCGTATGCGCCGCAAGACGCCGTCACCGCCACGATGACGGCCCGCTCCCCCGGAGCCACGCCGTACGGCAAAGGTTTCGAGCCGTACCGGAAAGCGGGCTTCGAGGATTTCGGGATCGGTGAGGCGTGAGTTGGTCATGTGACTCTGCACGGCGCTGGCGCCATCGAAATCCGGCCCGGCTCCCGTCCCGCCCGCCACGGTTTCGTAGTACTGATAAGTGGCGTTGCCGAAGGTGAAGTTGTTCATGGTGCACTGGGCCGACGCCATGACGCCGAGCGCCCCGAACAAGGCGTTGGCCACCGCGCTGGAAGTCTCGACGTTGCCGGCCACCACGGCAGCCGGATACACCGGGTTGAGCAAACTGGCCTCAGGCAGCACGATCTGCAAAGGCTTGAGGCAGCCGGCATTGAGGGGGATGTCGTCATCCACCAGGGTACGGAACACATACAGCACGGTGGCCAGCGTGACGGCTCGCGGCGCGTTGAAGTTGTTGGGCTGCTGCGGCGACGTGCCGGTGAAGTCGAGCACGGCGCTGCCGGCTTCGGCGTTCACTGCCACGCTCACCTGGATCACAGCGTGGTTGTCGAGCTCCAGCCGGAAGTGCCCGTCGCGCAGCCCGGCGATGGCGCGCCGCACGGCCGCCTCGGCGTTGTTCTGCACATGAATCATGTAGGTCTGAACGGTGCCCAGACCGAACTGGCGCACCATGCGGCGCAGCTCCTGCACGCCCTTCTCGTTGGCTGCAACCTGAGCCCGAAGATCGGCCAGGTTCTGGTCGATGTTGCGCGCGGGGTGCGGGCCGGCGGCGAGCGCGGCGCGCAGCGCCTCTTCGCAGAACTGCCCGCCATCGATCAGCCGCAGATTATCCAGACAAACGCCTTCGTCCTCGAGGGTGCGAGAAAAAGGTGGCATCGATCCCGGGCTGATGCCACCGATATCGGCATGATGGCCACGCGAGCCCACGTAGAACAGCACCTGCTCGCCCGAGTCGCTGAACACGGGCGTGATCACGGTGACGTCGGGCAAGTGCGTGCCGCCGGCATACGGATTGTTGAGCACGAACACGTCGCCCGGTTTGAGCTGGTTGCCGTGCCGCGCAATGACATCGCGCACGGACTCGCTCATGGAGCCCAGATGCACCGGCACGTGAGGGGCGTTGGCCACGAGATCGCCGTGCCGATCGAACACGGCGCAGGAAAAGTCGAGCCGCTCCTTGATGTTGACCGATACCGCCGTATTCTGCAGCTGCAAGCCCATCTGCTCGGCGATGTTCATGAACAGATTGTTGAACACTTCGAGTCGAACCGGATCGGGCGTGCCCTCGGGCCCGCTGGCCGAGGCGCCGGCAGGATCGGCCACGGCCAAGCTCGTTGCCGACGCCGACCGGGCGGCCGCGTCATCGCCCGCGGTTGGCACCGGGGCAGCGCGCACGAGTTCGAGGTGACGCAAGGGCGTCACCTCCGCCGTCCAACCCGCGTCAACCACGGTGGTGGCGTTCTGTTCGGCGATGATGGCCGGGCCGGACACACGCTGCGCCACGGCCAGGGCTTCGCGCCGAAACACCGGCACGTCGCGCCAGGCGCCATGCACCACCATGCGGGTATGACGCAACGGCGGCGCCGCCAGGCCTTCCTGTGCCGAGGCCTGCTCGGGCGCGGCATTGCCCCCACCCGACGCCTCGACGCTGACCGCTTCGATCACCAGGCCGCGTCCCGGCATGAGGAAGGCAAAACGCTGGCGCCAGGCCGCTTCGAAAGCCGCCGTGACGTCGTTGTCGGATCCCCAGGGCACGAGCAGGGCCGTGTCGGTGCCTTCGTAGCGCACATGCAGGAGCACCGTCACCGTGATGTCGTCGTGCTGCACATCCTGCCGCGCCAGCGCAGACCTGGCGTCGGCCGCCAGCGCCTCGATGCGCTCGGGCCATTGGGCCAGGGCATCGCGCAAGGGCAGGTTGACGGTCGCCTCGCGCATGACGCTCTGCTCGGCCAGGCCCATGCCGTAGGCCGACAGCACACCGGCCAGCGGATGCACCAGCACTTTCTGCATGCCCAGCGCTTCGGCCACCTGACAGGCATGTTGCCCGCCCGCGCCGCCGAAACACTGCAGCACGTATCCGGTGACGTCGTAGCCCCGGGCCACCGAAATCCGCTTGATGGCATTGGCCATGGCACCCACGGCGATCTCGAGAAAGCCTGCGGCCAGGGCCTCGGGCGTGCGCTGCAGACCGGTGGCTTGCGCCACTTGGCGGGCGAGATCGGAGAACGCCGCTTGCACCGCCTCCTGATCGAGTGGCTGATCACCCTTGGCGCCAAATACCGCCGGAAACTCATCGACGGGCAGACGACCCAGCAACACGTTGGCGTCGGTGACGGTCAGTGGCCCACCCCGGCGATAGCAGGCCGGCCCGGGGTTGGCGCCGGCGCTTTCGGGGCCCACCCGCAAGCGCGCGCCGTCGAAACCGAGACACGAGCCGCCGCCTGCGGCCACCGTGTGAATGCTGAGCATGGGCGTGCGCACGCGTACCCCTGCCACTTCGGTGTCGAACACGCGTTCGAACTCGCCGGCAAAATGGCTGACGTCGGTCGAGGTGCCGCCCATGTCGAACCCGATGACCCGATCGTGACCCGCCAACTGGGCGGTGCGCGCCATGCCCACGATACCGCCGGCCGGGCCGGACAGGATGGCATCCTTGCCGGCAAAGGCCTCGGCCTGCGCCAGGCCGCCGGACGATTGCATGAAATACAGCGGTACGCCGGGCATTTGCGAGGCCACCTGCTGCACGTAGCGCGCCAGGATGGGCGACAGATAGGCATCCATGACGGTGGTGTCGCCACGGCCGATCAGCTTGATGAGGGGATTGACTTCATGGCTCACGCTGACCTGGGCAAAGCCGAGCTTGCGCGCCACCTGGGCGGCTGCCTGCTCGTGCGCCGGATTGCGCCAGGCATGAAGCAATACGATGGCCACACTGTGAAACCCATCGGCCAGGGCCTGCTGCAAACCGGCGTGCAAGGCGTCGAGATCCAGGGGCTGCACCACCTCGCCATCGGCTGCCAGGCGCTCGCCGGCCTCGATCACCCGACGGTACAACCGCTCCGGGCGAACAATGGCGCGGGCAAACAGTTGCGGCCGGTTCTGGTAGCCGATCTGCAAGGCATCGCCCAGGCCAGCCGTGGTAACGAGCACCACAGGCTCGCCCCTTCGTTCGAGCAAGGCGTTGGTGGCCACCGTGGTACCCATGCGCACGCTGGCCACGCGCTCGGCCGGCACCGGCTGATCGGGCGCCAGGTCGAGCAATTGACGAATGCCCGCCACCGCCGCGTCGCGATAACGTTCGGGGTTGTCGCTGAGAAGCTTGTGGGTGACGAGCGTTCCGTCGGGCTTGCGCGCGACGATGTCGGTGAAGGTGCCGCCACGGTCGATCCAGAACTGCCAACGCGTCATGGAAGAATACCTGAGCCTGAGGCCATGGAGCCCCTACTTTACCAGTGTGATCCGACACCGTGCGGCGCCAGCGATGAACCATCGCCATGGCCGCTCATGAGCCCGTGCATCGCTTTTGTACCGAACAGTTGACAGGCGGTATTTTTGCCACGTTTTCGCGCCATTGGGGCGATCCCCCTTACCGCCTGAGCGGAAAGCTGGTACACCTATGCTTGAGCCCAAGTGCCAGGTCGAGGTCTTTACTGGCACCGTACCGCAAGCTCCAAGCAGTCAAAAGCAGGGAACTCCGGCACGCTGCCAACGATCTCACCGGCTGCAGGCACCCATGTTGGTGAGCTGGCCCCGCGGCGGGCCATGGGTCTGTCGCAACGCCAGGAATCTTGGGCACCCACTGCTCGTGCCCACGGAGGTGTAACGTGTCGACCCTTTTCGAAGGCTTCAAGGCGCAGTACGCGCAATCTCAAGAATCCGAAATGTCGTTGGGCGAGTATCTCGAGCTCGCGCGGCAAGACCCCATGGTGTATGCCTCGGCGCCCGAGCGCATGCTCGCCGCCATTGGCGAGCCCGACATGGTAGATACGCGGCACGACCCGCGTCTGTCGCGACTGTTCGGCAACCGCTTGATCCAGCGCTACCCGGCGTTCAGCGAGTTCTATGGCATGGAAGATGCCATTGCGCAGATCGTGGCCTTCTTCCGGCACGCCGCGCAAGGGCTTGAAGAGCGCAAGCAGATTCTCTACCTGCTGGGCCCGGTGGGCGGCGGCAAGTCGTCGATCGCCGAGCGCCTGAAGGTGCTGATGGAGCGCTACCCGGTCTACGCGCTCAAGGGCTCGCCGGTGCACGAGTCGCCTTTGGGGCTGTTTCATCCCGACCGCTTCGGCGATCAGCTCGAGGCCGAATACGGCATCCCGCGCCGCTACCTCAACGGCATCATGTCGCCGTGGGCGGTAAAGCGGCTCGAAGAGTTCGAGGGCGACCTCACGCAGTTCCGGGTGGTGCGGATCAACCCGTCGGTACTGCGCCAGATCGCCATCGCCAAGACCGAACCTGGCGACGAAAACAATCAGGATATCTCCTCGCTGGTGGGCAAGGTGGACATCCGCAAGCTCGACCGCTATGCCCAGGACGACCCCGACGCCTACAGCTACTCGGGCGGTCTCTGCCTGGCCAATCAGGGGCTGCTCGAGTTCGTGGAGATGTTCAAGGCACCGATCAAGATGCTGCATCCCTTGCTCACGGCCACCCAGGAGGGCAACTTCAAGGGCACCGAGGGATTCTCGGCCATCCCCTTCAACGGCATCGTGCTGGCGCACTCCAACGAATCGGAGTGGCAAACGTTCCGCAACAACAAGCACAACGAGGCTTTCCTCGACCGCATCTATGTGGTCAAGGTGCCCTATTGCCTGCAGGTGTCGGAAGAAGTGCGCATTTACCGCAAGTTGCTGCAGCACAGCTCGCTGTGGCAGGCGCCATGCGCGCCCGGCACCCTGGAAATGATGGCGCAATTCTCGGTGCTCACGCGCCTGAAGGAGCCCGAAAACTCCAGCATCTTCTCCAAGATGCGAATCTACGATGGCGAGAGCCTGAAGGATATCGACCCCAAGGCAAAGTCGCTGCAGGAGTACCGCGACTACGCCGGCACCGACGAGGGCATGAACGGTATCTCCACGCGGTTCGCTTTCAAGATTCTGTCGGCGGTGTTCAATCATGATCAGACCGAAGTGGCCGCCAA
The DNA here is from genome assembly GCA_041690575.1 of Verticiella sp. Lineage (GTDB taxonomy): Bacteria > Pseudomonadota > Gammaproteobacteria > Burkholderiales > Burkholderiaceae_B > Verticiella. The sequence continues at coordinate 189,718 of JAWLHC010000006.1, read as the reverse complement.
CCCGGTGCACCTGATGTACGTGCTCGAACAGCGCCTCCACCGCGAAGACTTCCCCGACGACGTGAAGCGCCGCTATGTCGAGTTCATCAAGGGCTACCTGGCACCCCGCTATGCCGAGTTTGTGGGCAAGGAGATCCAGACGGCCTATCTCGAGTCGTACTCCGAGTATGGCCAGAACATCTTCGATCGCTATGTCACCTATGCCGACTGCTGGATCCAGGATGAAGAGTTCCGCGACCCCGAAACCGGCGAGATCTTCAACCGGGCAGCCCTCAATGCCGAGCTCGAGAAGATCGAGAAGCCTGCCGGCATCGTCAATCCCAAGGATTTTCGCAACGAGATCGTCAACTTCGTGCTGCGGGCACGCGCCAACAATCAAGGGCAGAACCCGCGCTGGACGAGCTACGAGAAATTGCGCGAGGTAATCGAGAAGAAGATGTTCTCCAACACCGAAGAGCTGCTGCCGGTGATTTCGTTCAACGCCAAGGCCTCGGCCGAAGACCGCAGCAAACACGAAAGCTTTGTGGCCCGCATGATCGACAAGGGGTACACCGAGAAGCAGGTGCGCCTGTTGTGCGAGTGGTACCTGCGGGTGCGCAAATCTTCCTGAGCGAGTTGCCATGAGCTCACTGATCGACCGCCGTCTCAATGGTCGCAACAAAAGCGCCGTGAATCGCGCGCGCTTCATTCGTCGTTACAAGGAGCAGATTCGCCGATCCGTACGCGATATGGTCGATACCCGGTCCATGCAGGACATGGACCGCGGCGGCGATGTCGAACTACCGGCCCGCGACATTCACGAGCCCACGTTTCATCATGGTCAGGGTGGCGACCGCGAGATGGTGCATCCGGGCAACCGCGAGTTCATCACCGGCGACACCATCGATCGTCCGCGCCAGGGTGGTGGTGGCGGGGGCGGCGAGCCGGGTGAAGGCGAATCGGTCGACGCGTTCACCTTCACGCTGTCCCGCGAAGAGTTCCTCAACCTGTTCTTCGAGGATCTCGAGCTGCCGCATCTGGTGCGCAACCAGTTGGGCGACGTGAGCCAGCCGAAATGGCAGCGGGCCGGCTACACCGTGAGCGGGCCACCCAGTCAGTTGTCGGTACGGCGCACCCTGCAAACCTCACTGGCGCGCCGGGTGGCGCTGGGTGCCGGGCCACGCGCGCGGCTCGCGCGCGCCGAAGCCGAGCTCGACGACGCCAAGGCGGCGCATGCGTCGGCCGATCATCTCGCCGCACTGCAGACCGAAATCGATGACTGTCGCGCGCAACTGCGCCGCGTGCCCTTTCTCGACGACGTCGACCTGCGGTATCGCCATCGTGTGGCCAAGCCCGCCCCGGTGGCGCGAGCCGTGATGTTCTGCCTCATGGACGTGTCCGGCTCGATGGACGAGAAAAAGAAAGACCTGGCCAAACGCTTCTTTACCCTGCTCTACCTGTTTCTGACACGAAACTACGAACGGGTGGATCTCGTTTTCATCCGACACACCGACAACGCCGAAGAAGTGGATGAAGATACCTTCTTCCACGACCGCAAGAGTGGCGGCACCGTGGTGTTGTCGGCGCTGGAGCTGATGGATCGCATCGCGCGCGATCGCTATCCGGCCGACAGCTGGAATCTCTACGCCGCCCAGGCCAGCGATGGCGATGCGTTCGGCGCCGATGCCGGTCGCAGTGGCCGGTTTCTGGCCGAGCGGCTGCTGCCCATCACGCGCTACTTCGCCTACATCGAAGTGCTCGACCCGGCCGACCACCGCCGCAGCAGTCTGTGGGCCGAGTACGAGCGGCAAACCGCCGCGCACTTTGCCATGCGGCAGGTTCGCGAACGACGCGAGATCTACCCGGTGTTTCGCGAGCTGTTCCGCAAGGAGGTTGCATGAGCGTCGTCACACCAGAGCGCCCTCGGCATCACGTGACCGGCACCGATCGCTTGCCGGCTGGCCCCGACTGGACATTCGACACCATTCAGGCCTACGACCGTGCCATTGCCGAATCGGCGAAGCACTTCGGTCTGGATACCTGGCCCAACCAGATCGAAATCATTTCGTCGGAGCAGATGCTCGATGCCTACGCGTCGGCCGGGTTGCCCATCGGCTACCCGCACTGGTCGTACGGCAAGGAGTTCATCCGCAACGAGGCGTCGTACCGACGTGGGGCGCAGGGCCTGGCCTACGAAATCGTGATCAATGCCAACCCCTGTATCTCGTATCTGATGGAAGAAAATACGCTCGCGATGCAGGGGCTGGTGGTGGCGCATGCCTGCTACGGCCACAATTCATTCTTCAAGGGCAATTATCTGTTCCGGCAGTGGACCGATGCCGACGGCGTGCTCGATTATCTGGTGTTCGCCCGGCGCTATGTCATGGAGTGCGAGGAGCGCCACGGCATCGAGGCGGTCGAGGCCATCGTCGATTCATGCCACGCGCTGATGCACCACGGCGTGGATCGCTACCGCCGCGCCAAGCCGCCGTCGCTGGCCCAGGAGGCGCAACGCCAGGCCGAGCGAGAAGAGAACGCTCGCCTGCAGTTCAACGATCTGTGGCGCACGGTACCGGAAGGGCCGGCCCAACGCCGACGCGCGCGGCCGTCGGGCGATGTCTATCCACCCGAGCCCGAAGAAAACCTGCTGTATTTCATCGAGAAGCACGCACCCCGGCTGGAGCCCTGGCAAAAGGAGCTGGTGCGTATCGTGCGCAAGCTGGGGCAATATTTTTATCCCCAGATGCAGACCAAGGTGATGAACGAAGGTTGGGCCACGTTCTGGCATTACACCCTGCTCAATCATTTGTACGATCAGGGCAGGTTGGCCGACAGTGTCATGCTCGAGGTGCTGCAAAGCCATACGAGTGTGGTGGCGCAGCCGGGCTTCGACCACCCGGCCTACCGGGGGATCAATCCGTATGCCCTGGGTTTTGCGATGATGCGCGACATCCGGCGTGTTTGTGAATCGCCGGATGCGGAAGACCGGTCGTGGTTCCCGGATATCGCAGGCAGCGATTGGCAGCAGACGCTGGATTTTGCGATGCGCAACTTCAAGGATGAGTCTTTTATTGCGCAGTTTCTGTCGCCGAAACTGATTCGCGAGTTCCGGTTGTTTGCGGTGGCCGATCATGAGTTCGATCCGCAGTTGCGGATCGATGCGATTCATGATGAGTCGGGGTATCGACGCGTGCGGCAGTTGTTGTCGACGCAATACGATCGGGATCACCTGGTGCCCGATATTCAGGTGTGGCGCTATCGCCGTGATGGCGACCGCACGCTGATCCTGCGCCACCGCCAGCGCCGCGGCCGGCCGCTGGCGGCAGATGATGCGGATGAGGTGATGAAGCACCTGCACCGGTTGTGGGGGTTCAAGGTGCGGCTGGAAGAGGTGAACGAGCACGGCGAAATCGGCAACGTGCGCGAGGTGTGAGCCATACACCCAGCCCTCGCCACGAAGCCCCGTCATCCCGGGCAAGACAGGCCCGCAGGGCCTGCGCGACCCGGGACCCCGGCCAAAAAACGCGCTGCAACACAAGAAAAGGTCGTCATCCCGGTCGAGACTGGCGCGAAGCGCCAGCGCGAGGTCGTCACCCCGGGCTTGACCCGGGGCCGGGACCCCGTTGCACCACCTGAGCCCCACTCAGAACCCCATCCTTCGAACCCGCCACCCGTCGTGGCCTGGTCGGCGCCAGCACGTCGGGCGGTCCTGCGGACTCCCCGCGCCGGCACGCCCAACGGCGGCGGCGGGTGAACTCGCCCCGCCGACTGCCCCGCCGTTGAACGCACCGACGCGGCGCCCGACTAAAAGCTGGCACCGACCAGGCCACGCCGGGCGGCTACCGATGTGCACTGTGATGCGCCGTTGTGCGAGGTCATCCTGGACAAGATGCGGTCACCCACCCCGGCCAAAACAAGCGCCGCCACTCAAGAAAATAACGTCATCCCGGGCAAGACAGGCCCGCAGGGCCTGCGTGACCCGGGACCGGGGTGACGACGTCAAAACTCACCACCCCCGCTCATAAAACGCCACGAACCACTGAATACTCTCCGGATTGGCCATGGCATCCGGGCTGGCGACTTTGGCGGGGTCGTGGCCGAGGAGGATCTTGCGCACGGGCAGTTCCATTTTCTTGCCGGTGAGGGTGCGGGGGATTTCAGTGACGGCGTAGACCTCGTTGGGGACGTGACGGGCGGAGGCCTTGTTGCGGATCTGGGCCTTGATGCGGGCCTTGAGGTCGTCGTCGAGTTCGACGCCATCGGCGGGGACGACGAAGAGTGGCATGAAAGAAGGCTTGCCGAGGTATTCGAGATCCACGACGAGGCTGTCGCGGACGTCGGGCATTTCTTCGACGACGCGGTAGATTTCGGCGGTGCCCATGCGGATGCCGTGGCGATTGATGGTGGTGTCGGAGCGGCCGTAGATGATGGCGGTGTGGCGTGGGGTGAAGCGGATCCAGTCGCCGTGGCGCCAGACGCCGGGAAATTCTTCGAAGTAGCTGCTGCGATAGCGTTCGTTGCCGTCGTCGCCCCAGAAATACAGGGGCATGGAGGGCATGGGCTGGGTGATCACCAGTTCGCCCACTTCGTCGACCACGGGCTGACCGGCTTCGTTGTAGGCGTAGGCGGCAACGCCGAGTTCGCGGCATTGCAGTTCGCCCGCGTACACGGGCAGGCTGGGTGCGCACGAAACGAAGCCGGAGGCGATGTCGGTGCCACCGCTGATCGAGGCGAGCCACAGGTGGCTCTTGACCTGGCGGTAGACCCATTCATAGGCATCTACCGGCAGTGGCGAGCCGGTGGAGTTGATGGTGCGCAGGGCGTCGAACTGGCCCACGGATCTGGGCGAGTGGTCGTCCTTGAACATCTGGATGAGGTAGGCGGCGCCGCAGCCGAAGTGGGTGATGCGCCACTCGTCGATGAATTTCCAGAGGTGCAGGGGCTCGGGCGCGGCGGGGTTGCCATCAGACAGCACCACGGTGGCGCCCGAGAGCAGGCTGCCCACCATCAGGTTCCACACGATCCAGCCGGTGCTGCCCAGGAACAGGAAGCGGTCGCCGGGGCGCACGTCGTGCTGCAACTGGTTGGTCTTGAGGTGGGTGATGACGATGCCGCCATGGCCGTGCACCATGGCTTTGGGCATGCCGGTGGTGCCGGAGGAATACACCACCCAGAGCGGATGATCGAATGGCAGGCGGTTGAAGGTGAGCGGTGCCGGTCGGGCCACGACATCGGCCCAGCGGGTGTAGCCAGGCCAGGCGGGCGTTGTCGGGGCGGCGCCATCGGCCAGCGGCCCGGGCACGTGCACCACGTGCTCCACCGTGGGCAGCTGGGCCACGAGTTCATCCACCACTGTCTTGCGGTCGAACGTTTTGCCGTTGTAGCGATAGCTGTCGATCACGAACAGCACGCGCGGTTTGATCTGCTGGAAGCGATCGAGCACCACCGAGGCGCCCATGTCGGGCGAGCAGCTCGACCAGATCGCGCCCAGGCTTGCGCAGGCCAGAAAGGCCACCAGGGTTTCGGGGATGTTGGGCATGAACGACACCACGCGATCGCCCGGCTCCACGCCCATGGTGCGCAGGCTGGCGGCCATGGCGCCCACCTGGGCTTCGAGAGCGTCCCAGCCGATGGCGCGCGGCTCGTCGCCCTCGTGACGCACGATGATCGCAGGGCGATCGGCGGCGCGCTGCCGAAACACATGTTCGGCGTAGTTCAGGTGGGCCTCGGGGAACCAGCGGGCACCGGGCATCTCGCGCGAGGCAAGCACTGGCGTGGCCTCGCCATCGGCCTGGATGTCGAAAAACTGCCATACCTCGGCCCAGAAGGTGTCGAGGTGGTCGACCGACCATTGCCAGAGGGCGTGGTAATCGGGAAATGTGCAACCCTGGCGAGGCTCGAGCCAGCGGATGAATTCGGCCAGGCGGGATTCCGCCACGCGAGCCGGATCGGGAGTGTAGACAAGATCGCCAGGTGCCATGCTCATGATTGCTTCCTTTGCCCCAAATATTTAATGTCAGTAACTAAATCATAGTGCATATCCATGGCGATGTCTGTCGGTGGCACGACATTCCGCACCCCCGGTCGGCACGATCGCGTGGCCTGCGCCGCGCTCGCCACCATGGCCCATCTTCGCGGTCAGCGTAGCCTGGACACGCGCGGTATCATGGACTTGCCCACACCCGCGGCCAGCCCTGCCGGCCTGGTCTTGCAGGCCGCGCACACGTTCGCGGGTCAGCGCCTCTTTCGTCGCGCCCGAGTTTCACTGTCATAGCCAGGTGCACCATGTCTGATTCTGCCATTCTGCAAGCCCTGCCACTGGGTTTCCCGTGGCCCACGCTCGATCCGTTTCTGTTCTGCGCCTGGCACCACGATGCCTACCCCAGGGCCAACGTGCAGATGGGGCCCGCGGCCTCACTGGCGGGCCGTCAGCTCGGTCAGGATTTTTCGCGCAAGGATGGCTGGAGCATGTATCACGGCGAGGTGGTGCCCGGGTTTCCGGCTCACCCGCATCGCGGCTTCGAAACCGTGACACTGGTGCGCCATGGTTTGATCGATCACTCCGATTCGCTGGGGGCATCGGCGCGCTTCGGCGAGGGCGACGCGCAATGGGTCACGGCCGGTCGCGGCATCACGCATGCCGAGATGTTTCCGCTGTTGCATACCGACCGCGAGAATCCGGTGGAGCTGTTTCAGATCTGGCTCAACCTGCCGACCCGTCGCAAGATGGCACCGCCCTATTTCACCATGTTCTGGGCACCACAGATCCCGCGCATCGACACCACCGATGCCGCCGGCAATGCCATTTCGCTGCGTCTGGTGGCCGGCACCCTGCCCGGCCATCCGGCGCAACAGCCGCCGTCACCCCCCCCCGATTCGTGGGCCGCGCAGGAGGATGCCGACGTGGCCATCTGGACCCTCCGTCTGGCACCCCATGCCCGCTACACGCTGCCGCCGGCGCGCGGCCCCCAGACACGGCGCATGCTGTATGTGTTCAGCGGTCGTGGCATCACGGTGGCCGATCGCCGGCTGAACGATGCCGCCGCACTGGAGCTCGATGCCAACCAGGCGATCCCGTTGATGAACGGACCCGAAACCACCGACATGCTATTGCTGCAGGGTCGGCCGATCAATGAGCCGGTGTTTCAGTACGGGCCTTTTGTGATGAACACCCGGGCCGAGATCCAGCAGGCCTTTGCCGATTACCAGCGCGACCAATTCGGCGGCTGGCCCTGGCGGCAAAACGGCCCGGTGCATGGCACCGAGCCGTTGCGCTTTGCCCGTCATCCCGACGGGCGGGTGGAGCACCCGGAACCGGATGCCACCCTGGTGTAAGCCTTAGCTGGCCAGCTTCTGCCAGGTATCCACCACCGTGTCGGGATTGAGCGACATCGACAAGATGCCCTGATCACGCAGCCAGAGTGCAAAATCGGGGTGATCGCTGGGCCCCTGGCCGCAGATACCGACGTACTTGCCTGCTTTCAGGCAGGCGCCAATGGCCTGAGTGAGCAGTGCCTTCACGGCCGGGTCGCGCTCGTCGAAATCTTCGGCCAGCAGTTCGAGTCCCGAATCGCGATCGAGGCCCAACGTAAGCTGGGTGAGATCGTTGGAGCCGATCGAAAATCCGTCGAAAAACTGCAGGAACTGTTCGGCCAGCACGGCGTTGGAGGGCACCTCGCACATCATGATGAGTCGCAGGCCGTTTTCGCCGCGACGCAGACCGTTGCGCTCGAGCAGGTTCACCACTTTTTCGGCCTGGGCCAATGTGCGCACAAACGGCACCATCACTTCGACGTTGGTCAGGCCCATGTCGTCGCGCACGCGCTTGAGGGCTTCGCACTCCATCCGAAAGCATTCGTCGAACTCGGCCGACAGATAGCGTGCGGCACCCCGGAAACCCAGCATGGGGTTCTCTTCTTCGGGCTCGTAACGCGACCCGCCAATGAGCTTGCGATACTCGTTGGATTTGAAGTCGGACAGACGCACGATGACCGGCTTGGGCCAGAAGGCCGAGGCAATGGTGCCGACGCCTTCTGCGATCTTGTCGACGTAGAACGCACGCGGGCTGGCATGGCCGCGGGCCACCGATTCGATGGCGGTCTTGAGATCGGCATCGACACCGGGGTAGTCGAGGATGGCTTTGGGGTGGATCCCGATGTTGTTGTTGATGACGAACTCGAGCCGCGCCAGGCCCACGCCGGCATTGGGGATCTGCGCGAAGTCGAAGGCCAGTTGCGGGTTGCCCACGTTCATCATCACCTTCACGGGGATGTCGGGCATCTCGCCACGGCGTACTTCTTCCACTTCGGTCTCGATCAGACCGTCGTAGATCCGGCCCTCGTCGCCCTCGGCGCACGACACCGTGACCTGAGCGCCTTCGGAGAGGCGATCGGTGGCGTCGCCACAACCCACCACGGCCGGGATGCCCAATTCGCGCGCGATGATGGCTGCATGGCAGGTGCGGCCACCGCGGTTGGTGACAATGGCCGAGGCCCGCTTCATCACCGGCTCCCAGTTGGGGTCGGTCATGTCGGTGACGAGCACATCGCCGGGCTGTACGCGATCCATCTCGGACACATCCGACACCAGGCGCACGGGGCCAGAGCCAATCTTTTGGCCAATGGCACGGCCGGTGACCAGCACGCTGCCGGTAGCCTTGAGGCGATAGCGCTGCTGCACCTCGGCGCCCTGCTGTTGCGACTTCACGGTTTCGGGCCGGGCCTGCAGGATGTAGAGCTTGCCGTCGATACCGTCGCGGCCCCACTCCACGTCCATGGGTCGGCCGTAGTGGTCTTCGATAATGGTGGCGTAGCGGGCAAGCTCGATCACTTCGTCGTCGGTGAGCGAGAAGCGGTTGCGTTCGCTGGCGGGGACATCCACGGTGCGCACGGCGCGACCTTCGGTGCGCTCGAGGTCGAATTCCATCTTGACCAGCTTGGAGCCGATGCGGCGGCTGATGATGGGGTATTTGCCCGTGGCCAGGGCATGCTTGAACACATAGAACTCATCGGGGTTCACGGCACCCTGCACCACGGTTTCGCCCAGGCCATAAGAGGAGGTGATGAAAACCACATCGGGAAAGCCCGACTCGGTATCGATGGTGAACATGACACCGGCCGAACCGGTGTCGGAACGCACCATGCGCTGCACGCCGGCCGACAGCGCCACCTCGGCGTCGGCATAGCCCTTGTGCACGCGATACGAGATGGCCCGATCGTTGTACAGCGAGGCAAACACCTGGCGGATCTTGTCGAGCACGTCGTCGATGCCCAACACGTTGAGGAAGGTTTCCTGCTGGCCCGCAAACGAGGCATCGGGAAGGTCTTCGGCGGTGGCCGACGAGCGCACGGCAAACGAGCCCTTGCCGTCGGCATCGAGCTCGGCAAAGGCCGTGCGGATCTCGGATTCGAGCCGTTGTGGCAACGGGGCATCGATGATCCACTGACGGATTTCGGCGCCGGCGTCGGCCAGGGCGCGGACGTCGTCGGGATTGAGCGATGCGAGCTTGTCGGCGATGCGGCGCGACAGATCGGCGCCTTCGAGGAAGTCGCGAAAAGCCTGCGCCGTGGTGGCGAAACCGCCCGGCACCCGGACACCGGCGCCGGACAGTTGCGAGATCATTTCACCCAGTGAAGCGTTTTTGCCTCCTACCGAGTCAACATCCGACATGCGGAGCTGCTCGAACGAAACGACGTAAGACATGAAGCACCTATACAATGGAAAGAAAGCCTGTTTGGTCAGGGCACGCAGGCATACGCCGCCTGGCCTGACCAAACCGGCCTCGGGTGATTCATGACACAAGTTGATGGATCCTGAATGGCCCTCGCACCCGCGCACGCGCGCGGGAGAATGACGGGGCCGATTGTACGCGAAGCCGACCTCATATGACGACTCCTCAACCTCCTGTCAAGCGCACGGTATTCATCGTTTCCGACGGCACCGGCATTACCGCCGAAACGTTCTCTCATTCTGTGCTGTCGCAATTCGAAGCCGCCGAGTTCCGGCAGGTTCGGCTGCCCTTCGTGAATACGGCCGACAAGGCAAGGCAGGCGGCCGAGCGCATTCGACGCGCGCAGGCCGAAGACAGCAACCGTCCCATCGTGTTCAGCACCCTGGTCGACCCCGATATCAATCAGTATGTGCACCAGACCGAAGCCCTGGTTCTGGATCTGTTTGCCACGTTCGTGGCACCCCTGGAAGAAGAGCTGGGCCTGGCCTCCAGCCACTCCATCGGCCGCTCGCATGCCTCGGCCGATTCGGTGCAGTATCGCAATCGCATCGAGGCCATCAACTTCAGCCTGGCGCACGACGACGGTCAGCTGGTGAAAGGGCTGGAGGAAGCCGATGTGGTGCTGGTGGGGGTGTCACGCTGCGGCAAAACGCCTACCAGCCTGTATCTGGCCATGCAGTATGGGCTGAAGGCGGCCAACTGCCCACTGATCCCGGAAGATTTCGAACGCGGCGCCCTGCCCTCCATTCTGCACCCGCATCGCGGCAAGCTGTTCGGGCTCACCATCCAGCCCGAGCGGCTGTCCGAGATCCGCAACGAGCGCCGGCCCGGCAGCCAGTATGCCTCGCTGGAGCAATGTCGCTACGAGGTGGCCGAAGCGCAACGCCTGATGCGCCGCGAGGGCATCCGCTGGCTGTCGAGCACCACGAAGTCGATCGAAGAAATCGCCACGACCATCCTGCAAGAGATCGCGCCGGAGGGGATCGTTACCGGACGGTGACAACACGCCGCTGCCGCCGCTGCTCGAACAGACACACCGCCGCAGCCGCCGCCACGTTGAGGGATTCCACGCCGGGCTCCTGGGGGATGAACACGCGCTGATCAGCGCGTCCGAGCCAGTGGGGTGCCACGCCCTGCCCTTCGTGGCCCAGCAGCCAGGCGCGGGGGCCATGGAGATCCTGCGAGTAGAGATCGCTGCCGCCTTCGAGGGTGGTGACACACAGCGGCACCCGCAGGTGGTCGGCCACCCAATCGGGTTCGAGGTGTTCAACGATCTTCAGGGCGAAGTGGGCGCCCTGGGCGGCACGGAGCACTTTGGGGGCCCAGGCGGCGGCGCTGCCGGCGAGCAGGCCCACCTGGGTGATGCCCGCGGCGGCGCAGGTGCGGAGGATGGAGCCGACGTTGCCGGGGTCTTGCAGGCGATCGAGCAGCACCCAGTCGCCGTCGAGGGCGGCGGGGTGCCGAACGCCGGGGTGATTCACCCAGAAGCCTACGCCCTGGGCGCCAGCGACGTCGCCCAGTTGCTCGAGCATGTCGGGCGGCACTGCCACGACGCGATCGGGCGGCACGGCCTGAAGCAGGCCTTGCAGGGCGGCGTCGGGGCCAGCTTCGGCATCGCCCGAGCCCCTCGCAGCGCCGTCGGCACCACCGCCTTTCTCCAGCCGCCGCGCATCGAACACAGCCCAGACCGGCGCACCCACCCGCTGCAGGTACTCCTGGCAAAGGTGCACGCCCTCGAGCCAGACACCGCCTTCGCCGCGCCCGCGTCCGGCCTGGCGCACGTCTTGCCGCATGGCCTTGAACCAGGGGTTGCTGCGCGAGGTGATGCCTTTCATGGCAACTCCGGCACGCAGCCCCCACGCTGATTCACGACGAGCAAGGCGGGGATATCGGGGCGCTCCAGAGTGAGGCCAGCGGCCTCGAGGGTTTCGCGCACGGGGCGAAAACTGCGGCGGTGTTCGGGGCAGGCGCCGTGTTCGCTCAATGCGGTGCGATGCAGCACCGTGCCATAGCCCTTGTGGCGGGCAAACTGATAGTGCGGCCAGGTGTCGTGGAGCTGATGCAACAGAGCGTCGCGGGCCGTCTTGGCGAGGATCGATGCCGCGCCGATGGTCGCCACGCGGGCGTCGCCCTGAATCACGGTTTGCACGCTGCAGGCCAGGCGCGGGGCACGGTTGCCGTCGATCTGGGCGAGGCGCACCGATGACCCGAGGCCTTGCACGGCGCGCTGCATGGCGAGCATGGTGGCCTGCAGGATGTTGAGCTGATCGATTTCGGCAGCGTCGGCGCTGGCCACGCACCAGGCCAGGGCCTGCTCGCGGATGCAGAGCGCCAGCTCGTCGCGGCGGGCGGCCGAGAGGGTCTTGGAGTCGGCCAGCCCGTCAATCGGCCGGGCTGGGTCGAGAATCACCGCGGCCGCCACCACCGGGCCGGCCAGCGGGCCGCGGCCGGCTTCGTCCACCCCGCAGATCGTCGCCGGATCGACGCCGGCGGGTTGCAGGGGGTCGGCGCTGTGACGGAGGCGGTCCGGTCTCGGCGCCAGCCCTGCCACGGTTTCGCCATGTCGGGCCGAGTCAGCCGCCCACAACGACAAGGTGTTCGGATCAGGTTTTTTCGCCACGAGCAGCAACCTCGAGTATGGCGTTGGCCGCCAGGCGCGGCGTGTCGCGCCGCAGGGTGTGGTGCATGGCAGTGAAGCGGGCCTCAAGCCGGGCCACGGCTTCGGCATCATCCAGCCAGCGGGCCACCGCTTCGGCGAGGGCCTCGGGCGTGGCCGCCTCCTGCAGCAGTTCGGGCACGACGAAGTCGCGCTCCAGCACGTTGGGCAAACCCACCCAGGGCAGATAGGGCCGCGCCTGACCCGACTTGCGCTGCATCAGCCACAGCGCCAGCGGCGACACGGCATAGGCGATGACCATGGGGCGCTTGAACAGAGCGGTTTCGAGCGTGGCTGTGCCGCTGGCCACCATGGCCACATCGCAGGCTTCGAGCACATCGTACGAGCGGCCTTCCACACATTGCAGCCCCGGCACCGACGATTGCTGCAGCAGGGATTCGAACTGCCGACGACGTTCGGCATTGACCATGGGCACGACAAACGTCAGTTCCGGCCGTTCGGCCTTCAGGCGACGCGCCGCCTGCAGGAAACGGGGCGCCAGATGCGCGAGTTCGCTTTGCCGACTGCCCGGCAGCAGCGCCACGATGCGGGCATCGTCGGGCAAGCCCAGGCGTTGACGGGCAGCGGCGCGGTCGGGCTCGAGCGGGATCACCTCGGCCAGCGGGTGGCCCACGTAGGTAACGGGTATGCCGGCGGCTTCGTAGATCTCGGTTTCGAACGGAAACACCACCAGCATGTGCGAGACCGCCCGGCGAATGGCATGAATGCGTTCGCCGCGCCAGGCCCAGATCGACGGCCCCACGAAATGCACCGTGGGGATGCCGTGCTGCTTGAGCTGAGCCTCGAGCCCCAGATTGAAGTCGGGCGCATCGATGCCAACGAAAACGTCGGGCCGCTCTTGCTGCCAGCGACGCCGCACCTGCAAACGCATGGCCAACAACCATGGCAGGCGGCGCAGGGCATCGAGATAGCCGAACACGCTGAGCCGGTCCATGGGATACCAGGCGTCGAACCCGGCTTCGGCCATGCGCGGGCCACCGATGCCATTGGCCGCGAGGGGCTCCGATCCGCTGGCCAGACCCTTCAGCACGCGGGCAGCGAGCAAGTCGCCCGACGGTTCGCCGGCAATCATGCCAATGCGCATGGGCGGCTCAGCGAATGATGCCGCGCGAGGCATCCTGCAGGAAGGTCTGCAGGGGCGCCAACGCGTTGGCAGCGTCGTCGGTGTCGGCGGCCAGCTCGGCGAGACGCGCCTGAGCGTCGGCCAGCGTGAGGCCGCTGCGGTACAGCGCCTTGTAGGCCTGCCGGATGGCGCGGATGGCGGTGGGGCTGAAGCCGCGCCGCTTGAGCCCTTCGGCATTGATGCCGGCCGGCTTGGCCGGACTGCCGGCCGCCATGACGTAAGGCGGTACATCCTGCAGGAGCAGAGCCTGCCCGCCCGACATGCTGTGCGCACCGATCTTGACGAACTGATGCACACCGGTAAAGCCGCCGAGGATGGCGTGATCCTGCACATGCACATGCCCGGCCAGCTGCGCGCTGCTGGAGAGCACGATATGGTTGCCCACGCGGCAATCGTGCGCGATGTGCACGTAGGTCATGATCCAGTTGTCGTTGCCCACCCGGGTGATGCCTTCGTCTTGCGCCGTACCGGTGTGGATGGTGACGAACTCGCGCACGGTGTTGTCGTCGCCCATCTCGAGCCGGGTGGGTTCGCCGCGATACTTCTTGTCCTGAGGCGGCGCACCAATGGAGCAGAACCCGATGAATCGGTTGTTGCGACCAATGCGGGTATGGCCGGTGAGCGTGCAGTGCGCTCCTACCTGCGTTCCCGCGCCAATGATCACGTTGGGCCCGACCGTGGTGAATGGCCCGATGACCACGTCATCAGCCAATTCGGCGGCCGGATCGACCACGGCGGCAGGATGAATTTGCGTCACGGATCAACCTTCGAGTTTGCGCATGGCACACATCAGATTGGCCTCGGCGGCGAGGTTATCGCCCACAAATGCCTGGCCACGATACTTGCCGATGCCGCGAGAGGCACGCTCCATGCTCACCTCGAGACGCAGCTGATCGCCGGGCACCACCGGTCGACGAAAACGCGCGCCGTCGATGCCGGCAAAGTAGTACACGGCATTGTCTTCGGGTTTGGCACCCTCGCCCATGAACGACATGATGGCCGCAGCCTGGGCCAGCGCCTCGAGAATGAGCACGCCAGGCATCACCGGATAATGCGGGAAATGACCGGTAAAGAACGGTTCGTTGATCGACACATTCTTGAGCGCCACGATCGACTCGCCGGGTTTGACATCGATCACGCGATCGATGAGCAGCATCGGGTAGCGATGCGGCAGACAGTCGAGAATGGCTTTGATGTCGAGTTGCATGAGACTTCCTGCTGAAGAAGGCAGTATCGTTGAGCCGGGCCATTGGCCCGGCGGACGAGGCAGCGTACACAGGGCCACTCGGGCAGCCCGGCGCCCGCTGCCGGATCAGGCGTCGGGCGTGTTGTCCGACAGGCGGCGCTCCAGGGCACGCACCTGTTTGCGCAATCGTGCGAGTTGCGGCACCACGGCCGCATTGCGCTGCCACTCGGCGTGTTCGGCCAGCGGATACAGCGACGTATATTGGCCAGGCGACGTGATCGACGACGGCACCGTGGTGCCCCCCGAGATGACGACATCATCGACAATCTGCAGGTGCCCACCGATCATGGCGGCGCCACCGATCATGCAACGTGCGCCTATGGTGGTGGAACCCGCGATGCCGGTACACGCAGCAATTGCCGTGTGAGCCCCGATACGCACGTTGTGCCCCACCATGATCTGGTCGTCGAGCTTGACGCCGTGCTCGACCACGGTGTCGTCGAGCGCACCGCGATCGATCGTGGTATTGGCACCGACTTCGACGTCGTCGCCGATCTGCACACCACCCAATTGTGGAATCTTGACCCAGCGTCCACGCTCGGCAGTCGGGGCCAGGGCGTCGGGGGCAAAGCCAAAGCCGTCGGCACCCAGCACCACGCCGCTGTGCAGGATGACACGCTCGCCCACGCTCACTCCCTCATACAGCGTGACGCGCGGGTGCAGAAGGCTGTGAGCGCCAATGCGGCAATTGGCCTCGATGACGCAGCCTGCACCAATACGGACACCGGGCCCGACCTGCACCCTGGGGCCGATGACCGCATGCGGCCCGACCGAGACGTCGTCGGCCAGTTCGGCATCCGGGGCCACAACGGCTGTGGCGTGGATTTCGGGGGGCGAGAGGGCGCCGAGCTGGCCATGGAACCATTGCGCCAACCGGGCATACAGCAGATAGGGATGCGGTGTGACGATGCGCGCAAAGCCGGGCTCACCCTGAGCGCAGGCGGCTTCGGCGGCATCGGCCGCCAGCACGACGGCGCCGGCGCGCGATTGCTGCAACTGGGCGGCGTAGCGGGCACTGGAAAGAAAGGCAATCTCGAGCGGGCCGGCAGCCTGCAGGGTGCCCAGCCCGGCGACACGCGGCAGGGTATCGCCCTCCAGGCGCCAGCTCAGGCCGTGAACGGGAACCTGCTCGAGCAGGACATCAAGCGGCCAGGCGGCGGCTGGGTCGAGCAATACCGGCATGCCCCACCCGGATCAGCGACGGTCAAGCGCCTGGATCACCTGATCGGTGATGTCCACGCGCGGGCTGACCGTGATGGCCTCCTGGAGGACGATATCGAAACCCTGGGCTTCGGCGATTTCCTTGATGACCAGATCGGCCTGCTCGAAAACCTTGCCCATTTCTTCGTTGCGACGACGGTTGAGGTCTTCCTGGAACTCGATGCGCATGCGCTGGAAGTCGCTATCGAGCCCGCTGAGCTCACGCTGGCGACGGATGCGATCGGATTCGGACATGACGGCGACGTCGCGGTCGTATTGCTCGGACTGCGAGCGCAGGCGGTTGGCCATTTCTTGCAGTTGCGCTTCGCGCTTCTGGAACTCGGAATCGATGCGGGCCACGGCAGCCTTGGCCGGCGCCGAATCACGAATGATGCGCTCGACACTGACAAAACCCACCTTGGTGCCGTTGGATTGCGCCTGAACCGAATCGGCCATGCCCAGACTGGTGGCGGCAGCGACTGCCACGACGGCACCGCCGACCCAGCGGCGCCATTGGCGAGCGATGTGAAGAGGCGATACCGGGAGATAGGACGAAAAATTCATTGAGCTCTCGCTAAACAGGTGAACCGAGGCTTGCACGGAGCAAGTCCGTACAAGCCATGATTGTGCCATTAATCGGCGCAAGAAACCTGCGATCAGAAGGCCGTGCCGATCTGGAACTGGAACCGCTCGATGTCGTCGCCATCTTCGGCGTTCAGCGGATAACCGAACGACAGTTGAAGCGGGCCCAGGGGCGATTCCCAGCTCAGACCCAGACCCACCGAGTACCGGAACTGGCCAAAGTCGATGGATTGGTTATCGGCGTAGACCTGACCCCCATCGAGAAAGGCGAACCAGCGCAGGGTGGGATCCTGGTCGGTTCCCGGAAAGGGCAGATAGACCTGGGTGTTGAAGAAGAGGCGCTTGGCGCCGCCGACGAAATCGCCGTTACGGGGATCGCGCGGGCCGAGCGAAGCACTTTCGAAGCCACGCACCGAGCCGATACCACCGGCATAGAAGTTCTTGAGCGGCGGATACGGACGACCACCATAGCCCTTGCCGTAGTCGATCTGGCCATTGAGGGCCACCGTGATGGAACGGGTGGGCGACCAGTAGAGCTGCTGCTGCGCCGTGGCGCTCCAGTATTTGAGATCGCCGAACACCGAACCCTCACCCTCGATGCGGGTGAGATAGCCACGCCGTGGCACCAGCGCGCTGTCGCGCGTGTCGCGAGTCCAGCCGGTGGACAGGATGACGGCGTCGCTTTTCGGCCCGTAGGCGTTGACATACTCGACGTAGTTGAACGGACTGTTGTCGTACAGCTTGATTTCATTGCGCTCGTAGGCCAGGCCCACATCGACGCGATCGACCTCGGAGAACGGAATGCCGAAATTGACACCCAACCCCCCGGTGCGGATTTCGTAGTCGCCACTCTGACCGTAGAAAGCCTGCTGCTTGCGGTAATACGCGTTGAGCGTGCGACTGACGCCATCCTGCGTGAAGTACGGGTCGGTGTGGCTGAGCACGATGGCCCGGTTGCGGCTGCTGGTGTTGACCTGCAGGCCCAGGTTGGTGCCGCTGCCGAACACGTTGTCTTCGCTGATACCGCCCATGAACATCAGGCGATCGGCACTGCTGTAGCCCACGCCCAGGGTGATCATGCCGGTGGGCCGCTCCTGCACCTCGACATTGACGTCGACCTGATCGGGCGTGCCGGGGACGGGCTGGGTATCGACCTCGACGCGCTGGAAGTAGCCGAGACGGTCGAGGCGGGTGCGGGACAATTCGATATCGGCCGCGTCGTACCAGGCGGCCTCGTTCTGGCGAAGCTCGCGCCGGATGACGACGTCGCGAGTACGAGTGTTGCCGCCGATGTTGATGCGGCGCACATACACGCGACGATTGGGATCGACAAAAAAGACGAGGTCGGCCGTGCGGGTTTCGCGATCGATGTCGGGGCTGGGGTTGACGTTGGCAAAGGCATAGCCGAGATCGCCCAGATACTCGCCAATGGCACGAGCCGAGGCGTTGACCTCGGCCGCCGAGAAGATTTCGCCCTCTTCCACCTGGATGCGCGATTCGAGCTCTTCGTCGAGGCCCAGCAACGTGCCGGCCAGCGCCACCGAGCCCACGGTATAGGGCTCGCCCTCGTTGAGGGTGATGGTGATGTAGATGTCTTCGCGATCCGGCGAGATGGAGACCTGCGGCGGCTCGACACTGAACTCGAGATAGCCGCGATCGAGGTAGTACGAGCGCAGGGTTTCGAGGTCGGCAGCGAGTTTTTCGCGCGAGTATTGGTCGGCCTTGGTGTACCAGGTAAGCCAACCCGGCGTGCGCAGCTGGAAGAGTCCGCGCAGCTCCTTGTCGGAAAACGCCTCGTTGCCCACGAATTTGATTTCGCGAATCTTGGCGGCATCACCCTCGAACACCTCGAAAGCCACGCCGACCCGATTGCGCGGCAGGGGCGTGATGGTGCTGGTGATCTCGACGGCATACTTGCCGCGCGCCAGGTACTGGTTGCGCAGCTCCTGTTCGGCACGATCGAGCACCGCGCGATCGAAGATCCGCCCACTGGCAAAGCCAACCTGGCCCAGCGATTCGGTGACCGCGTCGTTTTCGAACTCGCGCATGCCGTTGAAATTGATGGCCGCGATGGTGGGGCGCTCCTGCACGATCGCCACCACCACGCCGTCGCGCACCTCGATGCGGACGTCGCTGAAGAAGCCGGTGGCGTAGAGGGCACGCACGGCCTGCGTGGCCTGGTCTTCGGTGAACTCGCTACCCACCTGCACCGGCATGTAGCCGAATACCGTTCCGGGCTCGATGCGCTGCAGGCCCTCGATTTGAATGTCCTGGACCTCGAAGGACTCGAACGCCTGAGCCACAGGCAGGACGCCGAAGGCAAAGGCAGCAGCAAGCACGGTTCCGGTGGCATGACGGCGCCAGCGGGAGGCCTGGGATCGGGAGGACGATGAGGGCTTGTGACGCAAGATGAACATCCTTCTAGTTGACAACCGGGCCGGCGGGCACCGACATCAGGGGCAGACAGCGGCCGCCAGTGGCCACTCACTACCCGAACAAGCGGGCAAAATCGTTGAAAAGCGCGACGCTCATGAGCGCCAGCAGCAAACCGAGGCCGGCACGCTGGCCGATCTCGAACCAGCGCTCGGGCGGCGGACTGCCGCGTACGATTTCAACCAGATAATATAGCAGGTGCCCTCCGTCGAGCATCGGAATGGGCAGCAGATTGAGCACACCCAGGCTCACACTCACAATGGCGAGGAAGGCCACATAGGCTTCCATGCCGATGCGCGCCGTCTGGCCGGCGTAGTCGGCGATGGTCACCGGCCCGCTCAAATTGCTCCATGAGGCCTGCCCGGTGATCATGCGCCCCAGCATGCGCAGCGTGAGTGACACCATCTCGCCGGTGCGCTCGACACCTCGCCACAGGCTCTCCAGCGGTCCGTACTGCACCTCGTGAAACTGCAGGTTCACGCCGAGGCGCACGCCGATCCGCGCCACGCCGTCGTTGGCGTCGGGTACCGGCGTCACGGTGGCATCCACCTGCTCGCTCCCCCGCTGCAACACGAGAGCCAGTGGCTGATTGGCACTGCCACTGATGGTTTGCACCAGGGTTTCAGGATCCGCCTCGCGAATGCCCCCGACCGCCAGGATCACATCGCCATCCTGCATCCCGGCCTGGTCGGCCGGCCCGGCGGGCACCACCGACTGCACCTGGGCCAGGGGCGGGCCCTGACCGGGCTCGGGTTCGGTGACCCCAGCCATGAACAAGCCGGCATACAGCAGGCTCGCGAGAATCAGATTGGCCATGGGGCCGGCCAGCACGATCGCGATGCGGCGCCAGACCGACTGCCGATCAAACGCGTGCGCCGCGTCAGCCGGTGCCACCACGCCATCGCGCGCATCGAGGAATTTGACGTACCCGCCCAACGGGATGGCCGACAGCGCCCATTCGGTGCCATGACGATCGGTGCGCCGCAGCAGCACTCGACCGAACCCGACCGAAAACCGCAGGGCGCGCACGCCACACCACCGACCCACCCAATAATGGCCCAGCTCGTGAATGACGACGAGGATGCCCAGGGCAACCAGAAAGGCGAGCAAGGTAACGATCATGGTGTGAGAATCCGGCGGGAGTGAACCATGGACTGCCGGCACGAGCGCCGGTTCAATTCAGGCCTGCAGTGGCGGCTTGCGCAGCCTGGTGGGCCAGACGCCGAGCCCGGGCATCGAGGGCCAGGACGTCGTCGAGATGGGCCGGTGTCTGGCTTTCGGCCTGCTCCAGCACTTGTTCGATGATACGGGCGATGTCGGGGAAAGCCATGCGCCCGCCGAGAAAATGTTCGACAGCCACTTCGTTGGCGGCATTGAGCGCGATGCAGGCACCGGGCCCGGCACGCAGCGCCTCGATGGCCAGGCGCAGGCACGGGAAGCGATCGAAATCAGGGGCTTCGAAGTCGAGTTGACCGATCTGCGCAAGGCCCAAGGGTGATACCCCTGCCGCAATGCGATCGGGGAAGCCGAGACCGTAGGCTATTGGGGTACGCATGTCGGGCTGCCCCAGCTGCGCCAGCACCGAGCCATCCGCGTACTCCACCAGGGAATGCACCACGCTTTGTGGATGAATCACCACTTCGATGGCTTCGGGTGGCATGGCAAACAGCCAGTGCGCCTCGATGACCTCGAGCCCCTTGTTGAGCATTGTCGCGGAGTCGACGGAAATCTTGCGTCCCATCGACCAGTTGGGATGGGCACAGGCCTGTTCGGGCGTGACGTGCTTCAGGCTGGCCAGCGGCCAGGTGCGAAAGGGTCCACCCGAAGCCGTGAGCCACAGCCGCTGGACCCCGGGTGCGGGCCGCTCGTGAGCCTGTGCCGAGGCATGATGCGGCAAACATTGGAAAATCGCATTGTGCTCGCTGTCGATCGGCAGGAGCTCGGCACCGGCATCGCGCACCGCCTGCATGAAAAGGGCCCCGGCAGCCACCAGGGCTTCCTTGTTGGCCAGCAACACACGCTTGCCGGCACGCGCTGCAGCCAGTGCCGCTGGCAAACCTGCGGCGCCCACGATGGCGGCCATCACGGTATCGCAAGCGGGATCGGCGGCAGTCTGCGCCAGCGCGTGGGCGCCCACGCGGATCTCGGGTTGCGGCAACGTGGTGGAGGAAGCCTGCCAGACCGCCAGAAACGTCTGGTGCGCCGAATCGTCGGGCACCACCACCACCGCTGCCTTCACCCGCGCAGCCAGATCGGCCAACTCGCGCATGCGGGACCGGGCGCTCAGGGCATACACCCGAAATCGATCGGGGTGCCGCAGAATCACGTCGATGGTACTGAGCCCGATCGAGCCGGTGGCGCCGAGAATGGTGATATGCCGCATGCGTATTGCGCTCAAAGGACGAGAAGCATGGCCGCCGGCGCCACCGGGAGCACGGCGTCGATGCGATCGAGCACACCGCCGTGTCCGGGTAGCAGGCCACTGGAATCCTTGCGCCCGGCACGTCGTTTGAGCAAGGATTCGAAAAGGTCGCCGGCGATCGACAGACCCGCCAGCAAGAGCCCCCAGGCCAGCATGCCGGCCCAACCCCACACCAGCACCAGGTCGGCCGCGAGGTTGCGTTGACCCCCATATTGGCCCCACCAGGCCAGACCCACCAGCAGCACCAGCACACCCACCACCCCGCCGGCCGCGCCAGACCAGGTCTTGCCCGGGCTGATGCCGGGTGCCAGGCGCGGACCGCCCACGGCACGGCCCACGAAGTAGGCGGCGATATCGGCCACCCACACAACGGCCAGCATGGACAAGAGATAACCCACACCCCGATCGTAGGCGGCCAGCAAGGCACCGCCCGCCGCCGGCACGGCCAGCAGGCCGAAAGCGGTGAGGAGCAGACTGAAGGGCACGTCGTCGACCCGGGCAACCGCCAGATACACCACGGCGATGAGCCAGCCGACCACCGCCCACAGCCAGACGCGCCCGAAGATCATGCCCAACGCCTGCTCACGCTCGGCCGAACCGGCCGGAAACAGTTCTCGGCCGTCGTGCAGCACTTGCAGCAACGCGGCCCCCAGATAGGCGTAATCGAGCCAGAGCCGCAGCAACAGCCAGACGGCCAACAGCAGCGTGACAAACGGCAACCACCGCTGCCAGCCCTGTCGCTGACGCAACAGCAAGGCGGCGACTCGGGCAAAGGCGGGCTGCTCACCAGGGGTGGCCTCGGGCTCGGCGTGCAAGGACACCGGAACGAGCGTCATGCGCCACCACTCGAAGAGGGCGAGCACCGCCACCACGAGCAGAAAGATGGCCAGCGGCAGTACGCCGGGTGCCAGCAGCACAAGCAACAGCAGCGCCAGGAGCACGATGGCAGTGAGGACGCGTTGCTTGAGCACTAGGATCAGGTTCCGGTAGATGCGGCCTGGCTGGCCGCCAGCTGGGCGCTGGTACGGCCGAACCGGCGTTCGCGTTGACGATACCAGGCAAAGGCCTCTTCGAGCGCCGCAGCGTCGAAATCGGGCCAATAGCGGTCGGTGAAATACAGCTCGGCGTAGGCCAGCTGCCAGATCAGAAAATTGGAGATGCGCTGTTCGCCACCGGTGCGAATGAAGAGATCGGGCTCGGGGGCATACGCCATGGCCAGGTGGCTGGCCAGGCTGGCTTCGTCGATGGCCTCGGGCTCGGCCGCCAGGTCGGGACGTGCCTGCAGCAGTCGGCGCGTGGCGTTGAGAATATCCCAGCGACCGCCATAATTGGCGGCAATGGTGAGGTGCAGGCGATCGTTGTGAGCGGTGCGCGCCTCGGCATCATGGATGCGCTCGCGCAATCGGGGCTCGAAAGCCGAGACGTCCCCGATGACGCGCAGCCGTACCCCGCGCTTCTCGAGTTTGCCCACCTCCCGGTCGATGGCCTGCAGAAACAGCCGCATGAGGTACGTCACCTCATCGGCCGGACGGCGCCAGTTCTCGGAGCTGAAGGCAAACAGCGTGAGATACGACACACCGGCATTGCCGCAGCCTTCCACGACCGCACGCACCGAATCCACGCCGCGGGCGTGACCCGCCACCCGCGGGAGATGGCGCCTCGTGGCCCAGCGGCCGTTGCCATCCATGATGATCGCAACGTGCCGCGGCACATGATTGGCCTCGGGAATGGCAAGCGTGGAACTGGTGTGTTGCTGTGTCATGGGCGATGCCGTCAAGGCGCCTCAGATCGTCATGATCTCGGCTTCTTTCTTGGCCACCAGCTCGTCGATACGCGTGACGTTCTTGTCAGTGAGCTTCTGGATGTCGTCCTGACCCCGACGTTCGTCGTCTTCGGAGATGGCCTTGTCCTTGACCAGCTTCTTGAGCTGATCGTTGGCATCGCGGCGCAGATTGCGGATGGCAATCTTGGCGTTCTCGCCCTCCGATTTGACCACTTTGGTGAGCTCGCGACGGCGCTCCTCGGTCAGCGCCGGCATGGGCACGCGAATGACGTCGCCCATGGACTGCGGATTGAGGCCGAGGTCGGACTCGCGGATGGCCTTGTCGACCGCCTGTGAGAGGGATTTCTCCCAGACCTGCACGCTCAGGGTGCGGGCGTCGACGAGCGTGACGTTGGCCACCTGGCTCACGGGCACCATGCTGCCGTAGTACTCGACTTCGACGTGATCGAGAATGCCGGTATGGGCCCGGCCGGTACGCAGCTTGGAGAGCTCGGTCTGCAGGGCCTCGATCGATTTGGCCATGCGGGATTCGGCGTGTTTCCTGACGTCGGCAACACTCATGGGGGCTTCCTCAGACGTGGACCAGCGTGCCCTCGTCGTCGCCTTTGACGACGCGGCCGAGGGCACCCGGCTTGTTGATGGAAAAGACTTTGATCGGGAGCTTCTGGTCGCGACACAGCGCAAACGCAGTGGCGTCCATGATCTCGAGGCGACGAATGATGGCTTCGTCGAAACTGATGCGGCTGTAACGCGTGGCCGTCGGATCTTTGTTGGGGTCGGCGCTGTAGATGCCATCGACCCGAGTGGCCTTGAGCACCAGCTCGGCACCGATCTCGGCACCGCGTAGGGCAGCGGCCGTGTCGGTGGTGAAGAACGGGTTACCCGTGCCTGCCGCGAAGATGACGACCTTGCCCTCTTCGAGGTAGCGCAGGGCCTTGGGACGGATGTATGGCTCGACCACCTGCTCGATATTGAGCGCCGACTGCACCCGGGCATCGATGTTGCGGTGCTTGAGCGCATCCTGCAACGCCAGGGCGTTCATGATGGTGGCCATCATGCCCATGTAATCGGCCGTGGCACGATCCATGCCCTGCGCACCCGGGGCCACACCGCGGAAAATGTTGCCACCGCCGATCACGATGGCCAGCTCGACACCAAGCTGCACGACCTCGGCGATTTCGTCGGTCATGCGCATGATCGTGGTACGACTGATGCCGAAGGCGTCGTCGCCCATGAGGGCCTCGCCCGACAGTTTGAGAAGAATACGGCGATAGCTGGCGGGTTGCGATGGGCTGATGGCGGTCATGGGTGCACGGCGAGGGTTGATGGCAACAACAAGGGCGGGCCGGGCCACGTGAGCGGCCCGGCCGGCGCCCGGAATCCCGCAGGATCAGCCGCGTGCGGCAGCCTGCTGCGCCGCGACTTCAGCGGCGAAGTCGGTGGACTTCTTCTCGATGCCCTCGCCCACGACGTACAGCACGAACTGCTGTACTGCCGCATTGCGCGACTTGAGCATCTGCTCGACAGTCTGCTTGTCGTCCTTCACGAAGGGCTGGGAAAGAAGCGTAACCTCTTTCAGGAATTTCTGCACCGTGCCTTCAACCATCTTGGTGACGATCTCGGCGGGCTTGCCGGATTCGGCTGCCTTCTGGCTGGCAATGTTGCGCTCCTGCTCGATGTCGGCCGCAGGCACGCCGTTGGCGTCGAGCGCGCGCGGGCGCGTTGCCGCCACATGCATGGCCACATCCTTGCCGGTGTCGTCGTCGCCGCTGTATTCCACCATGACACCGATACGACCGCCGTGCACGTAGCTGGCCAGCTGGTTGTCGGTTTGCACCCGGGCAAAGCGGCGCACGGTGATGTTCTCGCCGATCTTGCCCACCAGAGCCGAACGGGTAGTCTCGACCGTGCCCTCACCCATGGCGGCATCGCTCAGCGCGGCCACATCGGCGGGGTTGTCATCGGCCACTTTGCGCGCCAGTTCGTTGACGAAGGCGATGAAGTCGTCGTTCTTGGCCACGAAATCGGTTTCGCAGTTGACTTCGATGATGGCGCCGGTTTTCTTGTCGTTGGCAATGTGAACGCCCACCAGGCCTTCCGCCGTGACACGGGCGGCGGCCTTGTTGGCCTTGTTGCCGAGCTTGACGCGCAGCAACTCTTCGGCGCGCGCCAGATCGCCGTCGGCTTCGGTGAGTGCCTTCTTGCACTCCATCATGGGCGCGTCGGTTTTTTCGCGCAGTTCCTTGACCATCGCGGCGGTAATTGCAGCCATGTTCGCTCCTGGAATTGTGGCAATACGGTTGTGTGGCAGAGATTGGGAGGTGTGACATGAAGCGGGGGCCATTCAGGCCCCCCTTCTTTTGCCTCGGCCCGGTGACAAGCCGATGAAGCGCAGCGGGAGACCCCTGCGCCGGCGAATGCCGCGATCGCGGATCAGGCCTCGTCGCGCACTTCGACGAATTCGTCGTCGCCGCCTTCTTCGGCTGTCGCCTCGACCACACCCTGGATGGCCTGCTCACGGCCCTCGAGCACGGCATCGGCGGCAGCGCGCATGTAGAGCGCGATGGCACGGGCGGAGTCGTCGTTGCCCGGGATCATGTGGGCCAGGCCGTCAGGCGAGTGGTTGGTATCGACCACGGCCACGACCGGGATGCCGAGCGACTTGGCTTCGGCCACGGCGATCTTGTGGTAGCCGACGTCGACCATGAAGATGGCGTCGGGCAGACCGTTGAGATCCTTGATGCCGCCAATGGCCCGGTTGAGCTTGTCGATCTCGCGCGTGAACATGAGGGCTTCTTTCTTGCTCATGCGCTCGAGACCGCCGTCGGCCTCGATGGCTTCCATGTCTTTCAGGCGCTTGATCGAGGCCTTGACCGTCTTGAAGTTGGTGAGCATGCCGCCCAACCAGCGGCTGTCGACATAAGGCATGCCGCAACGCTGGGCTTCTTCGGCCACGATCTCGCGAGCCGCGCGCTTGGTGCCCACGAACATGACGGTGCCGCCACGGGCCGCCAGCTGGCGCAGGTACTTCATGGATTCGTCGAACAACACCACCGTCTTTTCGAGGTTGATGATGTGAATCTTGTTGCGATGGCCGAAGATATAGGGGGCCATCCGGGGGTTCCAGAAGCGGGTCTGGTGGCCGAAATGGACACCGGCTTCGAGCATTTCGCGCATCGACACGGACATGACAGGTAAACTCCGAGGGTTGGGTCTGGTACCGTAGCAACACCGGAAAAACGCCAGCCCTGCCCCGCCAAAGCCTGCAAAACCGGCTCGCCAGGGCAACACAACGCCCCCGACAACCACCCTGCAACACCCGGACAAAACCTGCAGCCAGCGCGCTCCCGGCACCCTGGGGGGTACGGCACGCGTTTTTTGAAAAGCCTATAATTGTATCATTTCCTGGAGTCCGCTTCACCCCATGGGCATCATCACTTCCCCGGACGATCTGCAAGCGATGCGCGCTGCCTGCCAGGCAGCGGCCAGCGTGCTTGATTTCATTGCGCCGCATGTCAAGCCTGGCGTCACCACCGGCCAGCTCAACGAGCTCTGCCATCAGCACATGCACGAATTGGGCGTTACCTCGGCCACGGTGGGCTACGCTCCGCCAGGCTACCCGCCCTTTCCCGGAGCGGTTTGCACCTCGGTCAATCACGTGGTGTGCCATGGCATCCCGGGCGAGAAACTGCTCAAGGCGGGCGACGTGATCAATATCGACGTCACGGTAATCAAGGATGGTTGGTATGGCGATACGAGCCGCATGTTCGCGGTGGGCGAACCCTCGATCCTGGCACGACGCCTCGCCGACATCACCTACGAATGCATGTGGCACGGCATTGCCCAGGTGCGACCCGGCGCCACGCTGGGCGACATCGGTCACGCCATTCAGCAGCATGCCGAACACCATGGGTTCTCGGTGGTGCGCGAGTTCTGCGGGCACGGCATCGGTCGACGCTTTCACGAAGACCCTCAGGTGCTGCACTACGGCCGACCCGGCGCGGGCATGAAACTGGCCGAAGGCATGACCTTCACCATCGAGCCCATGATCAATGCGGGCCGCCGCGACATCAAGCAGCTCAACGACGGCTGGACGGTCGTCACCCGCGACCGCAGCCTGTCGGCCCAATGGGAGCACACCATCCGCGTTACCGCCAACGGCTACGAAGTGCTCACCACAAGTCCCGGCATGCCCGCCACTCCCGCCTTCATCGAAGCCACGGCCAGCCAGTGATGCCGCGGCGGGCCGCCCTACCGGATTGTGATTGATGTGTCCTGCCTCTTCCGCTCCCGCCCTCGCCCATTCGCCAGCGGGTGACCTGGCCGATATCCGGCATGATTTTCAGGCCCGCCGTCAGGCACTGATCGAAAGCTACCGTCAGAGCCTGCGACCCGATGCCCTGCTGCAGGGCTTGCGGCGCCTGGTCGACCGCACGCTCATTCAGCTGCTGCAACTGCACCCCCTGCCAACCGGAGCCGCCCTGGCTGCAGTGGGTGGCTACGGCCGGGGGGAGCTGTACCCCGGGTCGGACATCGACATCCTGGTACTGCTGCCGGCGCCGCCCACGGCCGACACCGAGGCCTCCGTATCCGATTTTCTCACCGCCTTGTGGGATCTCGGTCTGGAGCCGGGTCACAGTGTGCGCACCATCGATCAGTGCCTCTCCGAAGCCCGTGCCGACATCACCACCGAAACCGCTCTGCTCGAATCGCGTTGGCTGGCCGGCAACCGCGCGCTCATGCGCCGTCTGAGTCAGCGCCTGCTGCACCAGCTCGACCCACGCGCGTTTTATCGCGCCAAGCTGCTCGAGATGCAGCGTCGTCACATGCGCTACGACAACACGCCGTACGCGCTCGAACCCAACTGCAAGGAGTCGCCCGGCGGCCTGCGCGATCTCCAGGTGATCCTCTGGATGGCCCGTGCCGCCGGCTTTGGCCGCACCTGGAAGCAGGTGGCCGACAACGGCCTGCTCACCCGTGACGAGGCACGTCAGCTGCGCCGCGCCGAGCAGGCGTTCAAGCGACTGCGCATCGAACTCCACCTGCTGGCCCGGCGGCGCGAGGATCGCCTGCTGTTCGACCATCAACCCGCGCTGGCCCAGGCCTATGGCCTGCATGCCACGGCGGGTCGCAGGCCCAGCGAGCTGCTGATGCAGCGCTATTACTGGGCGGCCAAGGTCGTGAACCAGTTCAATGCGATTCTGGTGCAAAACATCGAAGAGCACCTGTTTGGCCAGCCCCACGAAGGCGCCGAAGTGATCGACGATGATTTCGTGAATCGTCGCGGCCTGCTCGACCTGCAGCTCGACGATGCCTTCGAACGCAAGCCCACCCTGCTGCTGCGGGCCTTTCTGGTGATGCAGCAGCACCCCGAGTTGCACGGGATGTCGGTTCGCATGTTGCGTGCCGTGTGGCATGCCCGTACGCGCATCGACGCGCAGTTTAGGGCCAACCCGGTGCATCGCCGGCTGTTTCTCGCCATCTTGCAGCAGCCCCGGGGCATCGTGCACGAGCTGCGTCGCATGAACGACCTCAGCATCCTGCCGCGTTATCTGCCGCCCTTCCGGCGCATCGTGGGGCAGATGCAGCATGATCTCTTTCACGTCTACACCGTCGATCAGCACATCCTCATGGTGGTACGCAACCTGCGGCGCTTCACCATGCCGGAGCACGCCCACGAGTATCCGCTGTGCAGCGACCTCATTGCCAATTTCGACCGACACTGGTTGCTGTATATCGCGGCGCTGTTTCATGATGTGGCCAAGGGTCGCGGTGGCGATCACTCCGAGCTGGGCGCCATCGAAGTGCGCCGCTTTTCCCGCCAGCACGGCCTCGACGCCGACGATATCCGTCTGCTGGAGTTTCTGGTCCGGCACCATCTGCTGCTCTCCAGCGTGGCCCAGAAGCAGGACCTCACCGACCCCGACGTGGTGGGCGACTTCGCCAGACGCGTTGGCTCCGAACGGTATCTCACCGCGCTGTATCTGCTCACCGTGGCCGACATCCGCGGCACCAGCCCCAAGGTATGGAACGGCTGGAAGGGCAAGCTGCTCGAAGACCTCTATCGCCGCACGCTGGCGGTGCTGGGCGGACAGGCCCACACACCCTCGGCGGTGCTCAATCAGCGCAAGGAAGAGGCGGTGCATCTGCTGCGCCTGGCCGGATTGCGCGACGACGCCCGCGAAGCGCTGTGGAATCAGCTCGACGTAGCCTACTTCCTGCGCCACGACGCGAGCGAAATCGCCTGGCACACCCGCCACCTCTATCATCGCGTGAACGACCCGCAGCCTGTGGTGCGAGCCCGGCTCACCGAGAGCGCCGACAGTCTGCAGTTCGTCATTTATGCCCCGCAACGGCACGACCTTTTCGTGCGCCTGTGCGCCTGGTTTGAACGCAAGCGGCTCAGCATCCAGGATGCCCGCATTCATACCACTCGACATGGCTGGGCACTCGACAGCTTCGTGGTTCTCGCGCCAGGCACCACCGGTGAACTCCGCGCCCAGCTGGCGGTGTTCGAGCACGAACTCACGGAATCACTGGCCCACCCTACGCCGCCCAAGCCAACCGAAGGCTCACCCGCGGGACGTACCTCGCGCCGCTCACGTGCCTTTCCGCTCACACCATCGATCAAGCTGCATCCCGACGAGCGTGGCGAAGCGTGGGTGCTCAACGTGAGCGCCGGCGATCGCCCCGGCCTGTTGCACGCCCTCGCGCAGGTTTTTGCCCGTCACGACGTGGCACTGCACGCGGCCAAGATCGTCACGCTGGGCGAGCGTATTGAAGATGCTTTTGTTATCAGTGGCCCGGCGATGGGGAGCGGCCGGCGCCAGTTGCAGTTCGAAGAAGACCTGCTGCAGGTATTGCGCGACTGAACCTGCCCTGCCCTTGGCGGGCAGGGCTGGCGACCTGGCCCGACAAATCAGGGCGTGTCGGTTTGCGCGGCGATGTGGCACCACGCCGAAAGAATCTGCTGCACGGCATCCATGGCCTGCTGCACGCCGGCCTCGAACTGACTGAACGACACACTTTCCCGGCTATCGCCCAGGCCGGCAGCGTGGTTGGTGACCACGCACAGCGCGGCGTATTCCATACCCAGCTCGCGTGCCAGCGCGGCTTCCGGCATGCCGGTGTTACCCACCAGATCACAACCGTCGCCACGCAGGCGACGGATTTCGGCGGCGGTTTCGAGACGTGGCCCCTGCGTGCAACCGTAAGTGGCGCCATCGATCACCGGAACGCCCGCGGTGTCGGCCGCCACCAGCAGTTCGTCGCGTAGACGCGGACTGTAGGGCAGGGTCATGTCCACCTGCACGACGCCGCCCTCGCCGTGCTCCACGAAGGTGCTCTCACGGCCCCAGGTGTAATCGATGATCTGATCGGGCACCACCAGCGTCCCCGGCGTGAGATCGTGGTGGATGCCACCGGTGGATGACACGGCAATCACCTGCCGCACGCCAAGCTGAAACATCGCCCACAGATTGGCGCGATAGTTGATGACATGCGGTGACACCGTATGGCCGTAGCCATGCCGCGGCAAAAAGGCGATTTCGTCGCAATCGCCGATACGGCCGAAGGTGAGCGCGCCCGACGGCAGGCCGTAAGGTGTGCGCACTGCCTGCCGTCGGGTCGTCTGCAAACCCGACATCCGATAAAACCCGGTGCCCCCCATGACCCCACGCATCAATTCTCTCCCAGAAGCTGGCGAAAACCGTCTTCGTCGAGCACGGCTACACCCAGTGATTCGGCCTTGGCAAGCTTGCTGCCGGGCTCGGCACCAGCCACCACATACGATGTTTTACGCGATACCGAGCCCGTGACCTTGCCACCGGCGGCAGCAATCCGCTGTGCGGCCTCGTCGCGGGTGAGCTTGGGCAAGGTGCCGGTCAGTACGAATGTCTTGCCGGCCAGCGGGGCACCGCGATCACGCTGCGCCTCGGGCTGCGGCTCGACGCCGTGTTGTTGCAGCATGGCCTGAATGACATCGCGGTTGTGCGGTTCGCGCAGGAAGTGTGCCACCGCGGCCGCCACGACCGGACCCACATCGGGTACGGTCATGAGATCGTCTTCCGAGGCGGCCATAAGTGCGGCCATACTGCCGAAATGTGCCGCCAGATCTCGCGCTGTGGCTTCGCCCACATGGCGTATGCCCAGGGCAAACAGAAACCGGCCCAGCGTTGGACGGCGTGCCCGATCGATGGCAGCCACCAGATTGGCGGCCGACTTCTGCCCCATGCGCTCCAGTTCGGCCAGCTCATCTTCGGTGAGAGTGAACAGATCGGCCAACGACCGCACGCGCTCACGATCGACCAATTGATCGACGATTTTCTCGCCCAGACCTTCGATGTCGAGGGCACGGCGACCCGCCGCATGTGTGAGCGCCTGCTTGCGCTGGGCGGCACAAAACAGTCCGCCACTGCACCGCGCCACGGTTTCGCCCTCCAGACGTTCGATGCTCGACCCACACACCGGACACGCCGCCGGCATGACGAACTCGCGAGCCGAGTCGGGCCGCATGGCCGGCACTGGCGCCACCACTTCGGGGATCACATCGCCGGCGCGTCGAACCACGACCGTATCGCCGATGCGCACATCCTTGCGGCGGATTTCGTCTTCGTTGTGCAACGTGGCGTTGGTGACGGTGACGCCGCCCACGAACACCGGCTTGAGTCGCGCCACGGGCGTGATGGCACCGGTTCGACCCACCTGCACCTCGATATCGAGCAATTCGGTATGCGCCTCTTCGGCCGGGAACTTGTGCGCCAGCGCAAATCGCGGTGCCCGTGACACATAGCCCAACTGACGCTGAGCCGCCAGCGAGTTTACCTTGTAGACCACACCGTCGATGTCGTAGGGCAGCTGGTGACGACGCTCGCCAATCTGATGGTAGAAATCGAGCAGGCCGGTCAGACCCGCGACCTTGCGCTGGGCCGATTCGATCGGCAGCCCCAGATCGGCCAGCCAGCGCATCACCTGGCCGTGCCGGTGGATGTCGTCGGGCCAGTGGTCCACCTGCCCCCACCCATAGGCAAAGAAACGCAGCGGGCGCAGCGCCGTCACGCCAGGATCCAGCTGGCGCAGGCTGCCGGCCGCCGCATTGCGCGGATTGATGAAGATCTTCTGGCCACGTTCGGCCTGGGCCGCGTTGAGGTCTTCGAAATCGGCGCGAAACAGCAGCACCTCGCCTCGCACTTCGAGCACGCCCGGCACCGACTCGCGCAAGCGTAGCGGAATGGCACGGATGGTGCGCACATTGGCGGTGACATCTTCGCCGGTCTGGCCATCGCCCCGCGTGGCAGCCTGCTGCAGCACGCCGTCGGCATAGCGCAAACTGATCGCCAGGCCGTCGAGTTTGACTTCGGCGACATACTCGACCTCGGCGCCGTCGGTCAGGCTGGCCGACGCCACCAGACTCTCGCGGACGCGGCGATCGAATGTCGCCACCTCATCATCATCGAAAGCGTTGGCGAGCGACAGCATGGGGACAGCGTGTTGCACCTCCGCCAACTCGCCGCGCGGAGCACCACCGACCCGCTGACTGGGAGAGTCGGACGTGACCCACTCGGGATGCTCAGCCTCGATGGCCTGCAGTTCGCGCATCAGCGCGTCGTAGTCCTGATCGGCAATGACCGGTTCATCGAGCACGTAGTAACGATGATCGTGCTCGGCGATCTCCTGCCGCAACTGCAACAAGCGTGCTTTCAACTGAACACCCTCAAGGCGCGCGGTGAGCCGGCCGCGAGCCCTTGCTCGTCGAGGCTGGCCTGCAACGCCCGCAACTGCTTGTCGACCGCCGGCTCGGTGCCATCCTGCAGAGGCTGACCGTTATCGTCCACCACCTCGGCATCCAGTGGCGCTGCCAGTTCGCGTGCGGCCCTTGCCATGTCGGCAAACGACGTGGCACTGGGCACGCTGCGTGGCACGTCGAGCAGCAGTGTGAGTTGTGTGGTGGCATCCTGGCCGCGACTGCTGCTGCCGGGCTCTGCCTGCAGGCTGAAACGCAGGCCGCCGTGATCGTCGAGCCAATCGAGGCGATGTTCGGCGCCCTGATCCACGAAGCCCATATCGAGCGCCAGCGCCTGCACCTCGGCCAGACGCCAGGGGTTGGGGCCGCGAGCCAGCAAGGTCAGGCCCACCGAGGTATCCAGTGCCGCGCAAACCGCGTCGAGCTGCTTGGCACGCTGCGAGATTTCTCGAGGGTCGGGACCCTCCACCTCGGCCTCGAATTGATCGGCCACCTCCTGCGCCTTGGCCCAGGCCTGCGACCATTCGGTAGGCGTGAGCGGTCCGCTGCGATTGGCCAGCAGCACCGCCAGTTGCATCGACACATACGACACCCCCAGGCGCAAGCGCGAGCAATGGACGCCACCCGTGGTGCGATAGAACACCCGAATCGACTTGCGCCCCGCCCGATGCAGATCGCGCACCAGCGGCAACAGGGCCTCGGCCTCGACCGGCTCGTCGAACACGAGGTCGATGACCGCCTCACAGGCGGGATCGGGCTCTTCGGGATCGTCGGTTTCGGGGGCCGTGGCCGCCATGGCAAAGGGTTCGTCGTCGGCCGCGTCGGTCGCAGCGGCGGCAGCCAGCTGGGGTTCGGTATGAGTGGGACCCAACGCGGGCTCACGCCTTTCTGCGGGTGCCAACGGAGCCGCAGCAGCGGGGCGAGGCGTCTTGCCCCGGGGTTCGGATTCGCCCAGCAGGGGATCCTCGCGATCCGGACCGAAGTCTTCTTCCATGCGCTGGCGCACCCGGCGGTCCTGCCACCAGTTCATGCCCAGCACGACCCCGATGAGGATCACGCCGAGGGCAATCAAACCGATCTGCAATTCACTCATGGTTCTTCCCTTGTGGCTCAGGCGGCATCGGCCGTCATGCGTACCGCCACGTCGATGTCCACCGCCACGATACGCGAGACGCCCTGTTCCTGCATGGTCACGCCAACGAGCTGGTGAGCCATTTCCATGGCAATCTTGTTATGCGAAATGAATAGAAACTGTGTGTGTTCGCTCATGCTGCGCACCAGATTGGCGTAGCGTTCGGTGTTGGCGTCATCGAGCGGCGCGTCCACTTCGTCGAGCAGGCAGAATGGTGCCGGATTCAGCTTGAACAAGGCAAATACCAGTGCCGTGGCAGTCAGTGCCTTTTCGCCGCCCGAGAGCAGATGAATGGTGCTGTTGCGCTTGCCGGGCGGCTGGGCCATCACCTGCACGCCGGCATCGAGGATTTCTTCGCCGGTCATCGCCAGGCGGGCTTCGCCACCACCAAAAAGTTGCGGAAACAGTTGCCCGAAATGGCCATTGACGGCGTCGAAGGTTTCCTGCAACAGCTGGCGGGTTTCGCGATCAATCTTGCGGATGGCGTCTTCGAGGGTTTCAATGGCCGTGACCAGATCCTGTTGCTGCGACGCCAGAAACCCCTGTCGTTCGCGAGCCGTCTTGAGCTCTTCGAGCGCTGCCAGGTTCACCGCGCCCAGCGCGTTGACGTCGCGCGTGATGCGCTGCACTTCGCCTTGCAGCCAGCTGGCGCGACGTTGTGCCTCGGGCAGGGTGTCGAGCCATGCCTGCAGTGCCACGACATCCACCTGATGGTCTTGCAGTTGCTGGGCAAACTGCTCCTGCGCCAGGCGCGCCGCCTGTTCCTCGAGCTGCAGCTCGGTGATGCGGGCTCGTTGTGGATCCAGCGATTGCTCCAGCCGCAGCCGTTGCTCGTCGGCCGCCCGCAAGCGCGTGTGCAGGTCGTCGAGCTCGGTGCGAGCCCGCGTCAGCGATTCTTCGGTGGCCGCCCGCTCGGCCAGCGCCTGTTGCAAACCTGCCCGCGCCGCCGCGTCGTCGAGTGTCTGCAATTCCTGGCGAACCTCGGTCAGGGCCACGGTATCGGCTTCGGCCTGACTCACCGCACGCTCGGCCAGACGCTGGAGTTCGGCGATGCGAGCCACAGCGGCACGTTCGGCGAACCCGGCCTCCTGGGCGGCCCGCTCGGCGTCGCGCACGCGTTCGCGCGCCCGACTGGTATCGGCCTCGAGCGCTTCAAGCTGCATCTCGGCGTCGGCCTGACGCTCCTGTGCCTCGGCCAGCTCGGCGTCGAAGGTCTCGAACCGGGCATCGGCTTCATCACGCTCGGCCAGCCAGTGTTCTTCCTGGGTGGCCAGTTCGGCCAGTTCGTCGCTCAAGCGCCGCGCCTCGGCCGAAGAACGGTCGAGCTGCTGCTGCAGTCGCTCGTGGTCGAGCTGCAGGCGATGCTGGTGACGTGTGAGCTCGGCCACCCGCTGCCGGGCCGCCGGCAACGCCTGGGCTTCGTGATCGTACTGGGCCTCGGCGCGCGCAGCCGCCTGCCGCGCTTCGTCGGCGAGGAGCTGCGCGGCCTTGAGTTCGCGCTGCAGATTGTCGATTTCCTGCTGGCGCGCCAACATGCCGGCCTGCTCGGAATCGGCCGCATAGAAGCGCACGCCGTGACGATCCACCAGGTGCCCTTCCGGCACCACGAAGCAGTCGTCTGGCCCCAGTTCGGCCCGTGAGGCGAGCGCGGCCTGCAGGGATTCACGCACGTAGACCCGATCGAGCCAGCCCGTCATGAGTGTACGCAGGCCCGGATCCTGCAATTGCAACAGGCTGCCCAGTCGCTGCCAACCGCTTGGCGCCGGGTCTGCGGCCGGTGCCGGCGCCGGCATCTGATAAAAGGCCAGGCGCGACGGTGGAGGCTGATCGAGATAGCCATGCGCCCAGGCCAGATCATTCATCTCGATGGCCGCCAGACGCTCGCGCAGCACGGACTCGAGTGCGGTTTCCCAACCCGGCGCAATCTGCAGACGCTGCCAGAGTCGTGGGCGCGCGGCCAGTTCGCGCCCTTCGAGCCAGGGTTGCAGCTCGCCCTGCTGTTGCACGTCGGTTTGCAGTTGCGTCAACGCCGCCAGGCGGGCTTCGATGCTGGCCACAGCGGCGCCTTCGGCCTGCGCGGCTTGTTGCCGCTCACGACGCCATGCATCGGCCTCAGGCAGACGTTGCTCGAGCGCCTGCAAGGCGGCATCGGCTTCGCGCTGTTGCTGTTCGAGTTGCGCGAGCTCGCCCGCAAGGTGCTGAAGGCGCTGCGGGTCGGGCGCTTCGACCTGACGCTGCTGCGCCTCCAGCCGCTCTCGCCGCTGTTGCAACTGTTGCAGCTGCCGATCGGCCTCACCACGGGTTTGCGCGCTGAGCGCGATGGCCTGTTCTACCCGAGCCACCTCGCCGCGCAAGGCAGCCAGCGCATTCTGCGACTCGCGCAATTGTTGCTCGAGCGCCGGCAGGGCATCGTGGGCAGCGTCGAGCTGAATCTGGGCGGTTTCGGCGCGTGCCGCCGCTTCTTCCTGAGCCAGTTCGGCTTCGGCTGTGGCATCGGTGCTTTCGTCGCGCTCGGCACGCGCCCGCTCCAACCGCTCGAGCAGCTGCGACTCCTGGGTTTGCAACCGGCGCGCACCATCGACCACGAAACGGATTTCAGCCTCGAGGCGACTGACCTCGGCGTTGGCGGCATACAACGCGCCCTGAGCGGCGTGAACCGCATCGCTGGCCTCGTAGTGCGCCTGACGCAGCGCTGTCAGACCGGCCTCCTCGCGTCGCATGTCGGCGGCAGCCGCTTCCAGCGCCGTTTGCGCCTGCTCGGTGGCCAGTGCGGCGCGCTCACGGTTGGCGTCGGCCTCACGCTTCTTGAGAAACCACAAACCATGCAGACTCTGCTCGCCCAGCTGCTGCAAGTGGTGATAGCGCTCGGCGACCTCGGCCTGAGCTTCGAGCTTCTCGAGCTGGCCGGTGAGTTCGCGCAGGATGTCTTCAACCCGTGTGAGGTTCTCACGGGTGTCTTCAAGTCGATGGGCCGTTTCGCGCCGGCGCTCCTTGTAACGCGAAACGCCGGCCGCTTCTTCAAGAAAGATGCGCAGTTCTTCGGGTCGGGCCTCGATGATGCGCGAGATCATGCCCTGGCCGATGATGGCGTAGCCGCGGGTGCCCAGACCGGTACCCAGGAAAATGTCGTGGATGTCGCGGCGTCGAACCTGCTGGTTGTTGATGTGATAACTGCTGTTGCCGTCGCGCGTGAGCACGCGCCGTACGGAAATCTCGGCGTATTGGCTCCACTGGCCGGCGGCGCGCCCGGCTTCGTTGTCGAACACCAGCTCGACCGAGGCACGGGCGGCAGGCTTGCGCTGCACCGAACCGTTGAAGATGACATCCTGCATGGATTCGCCACGCAGCTCCGAGGCACGGGTTTCGCCCAGCACCCAACGCACGGCATCGATGATGTTCGATTTGCCGCAGCCATTGGGGCCCACCACCCCCACCAGCTGGCTGGGTACCTGTACCACCGTGGGGTCGACGAACGATTTGAAGCCTGCGAGTTTGATCTGGGTGAGACGCACCGGGTTCGATGACCTGAACGTGGGTTGGCGAAAACAGCTCGGCCATGAGCCGTCCGTATAATACCCCACCGTCCTATGGCCAACCGTCTTCGCCCGCTCATGCCACCCGCCTGTTCGTTCGTTCCGCCCGCAGGCGGCCCCGTGCCCGGCGCTGATCGGGCCAGCCAGCAACGGTCACCCCGGTTCCGCCGCGCACACGCCCTTCCCGCAGCGTGCCGGCAGAGAGTTGCCACTTGATGCCGCGGCGGGCCGGGCACATCCCCACCGGATTCTGGCTGGTGATGGCGGCGCAGTTCTTTTCGTCGCTGGCCGACAATGCCCTCCTCATTGCCGCCATCGCCCTGGTGCAGCAACTGCACGGCCCGGCCTGGGTCGCCCCGCTCGCCAAATGGTCTTTTGCCGTGGCTTATGTGGCCCTGGCTGCCTTCGTGGGGGCCTTTGCCGACAGCCTGCCCAAGGGACGGGTGATGTTCGTGACCAATCTCATCAAGGTCGCGGGTTGTACCCTGATGTTTCACTACGGCAACCTCGGACTCGACAACGCCAGTCAGGTGTGGCTGGTGCTGGTGGCCTACGCCGTGGTGGGAGTGGGCGCTGCGGCGTACTCTCCGGCCAAATATGGCATCGTGACCGAAATGCTGGCGCCGGCCGACCTCATCAAGGGCAACAGCTGGATCGAAGGTCTCACGGTCATCTCCGTGCTGTTGGGCGTGATGCTGGGCGGTGCCCTGATCCATCCTGATGTCTCGCGCTGGCTGATGCAGTTGCCGGCCATGCCCTCGCTCGAGGTACCCGCCGAGGCTGCCATTCTGGTCATCGGCGGTATTTACGGCATAGCGGCGGCCTTCAATCTGGCCATCCCGCGCACCGGGGTGCGCTATCCGGCGCAACACCGTTCTCCGCTCCGCCTCGGGCGCGAATTTGCCTATTACGTGGCAACCCTGTGGCGCGACCGGCTCGGCCAGATTTCGTTGGCCGTCACGACGCTGTTCTGGGGTGCCGGCGCCACCCTCCAGCTGGTGGTCATCGAGTGGGGCGCTCAGCATCTCGGTTTGAGTCTGGATCAGTCTTCCATCCTCATGGGACTGGCCGCCGTGGGTACGATTCTGGGCGCCAGCCTGGCAGGACGCGTGCCGCTCACCCG
Source organism: Verticiella sp. (assembly GCA_041690575.1). Lineage (GTDB taxonomy): Bacteria > Pseudomonadota > Gammaproteobacteria > Burkholderiales > Burkholderiaceae_B > Verticiella. Next base: position 151,013 of record JAWLHC010000006.1, on the reverse strand, counting down.
CGCCCTCACGGTGCTGCCCATGGGCGTGGCCATGGGGCTGGTGGTGCTGCTGATGCCGGCAGTGCACGCCATGTGGGCGGTCTACGCGCTGCTGATCGTCATTGGCGCGCTTGGCGGCTTTTACGTGGTTCCCATGAACGCCCTGCTGCAACACCGCGGCCACGTATTGCTCTCGGCCGGACACTCCATCGCCGTGCAGAATTTCAACGAACAGCTCAACATCCTGCTCATGGTGGGCGTGTATTCGTTGCTGCTGTGGCTGCACATGCCGGTCAATGCGATCATCGTGATGTTCGGGCTGCTGGTGGCGGCACTCATGTTATTGATCATGGCCTGGAACCGTCACAACCACAAACTCGACCCTCAGCTGGACGATCAGATCGGCCAGCACGGTCACGGCGCTGCGCTGCGCCACCACGACTGAGCCTCATTCGCGGCTGTCGGGGTGCAACGGTGCCAGGGCTCGCCAGGCCAGCCGCTTGGCCGCGGCACCCAGGCGCAGCATCACCGATGGTGCGGGTATCAACGCCAGTTGCAAGGTTGCCTGACCTCCCGTCAAGGGGGCCGACATGCCCACTTCCCAGCCGGCCAGTGGCGAAGGCTGAGGCGGCAGCGGCCAATCGTCGGGCATGCACACCACCACCGCCACCGCGCCTGCCGGCAAGGCAACTGGCGGCTGCGCCACCCGCTCCTGCAAGGCTTGCAGGTTGCAGCCCGATTCGAGTACGCCACCGACCACGCCCTGCGATCGCGGCAGGGGCACGCGCCCGATGGCGGCCATGGCGTTGGCCAGCAGCTCCCGACCGCGCGGGTCATCGTGACCCGCCGGCGCAAACGGCCGTAGCAACAGAGCGGGCACGCCCGCGCTATCCGTGGCTGCCTGCCACCACGACCACCGCCATCGACCGGGCAGCTCGAAGGGGGCGCGCTCGGCCGCTTCCGTGGCAACGGGCACCACCGGGGGTGCGGATGCTGGCCGGCTCACCGAAGCGTCTGGCGCCAACCGAGGTTCCGGCGCTGAGACCGGCGCCGGGCTCGGCCGGGCCGGGTTGGATTCCACGGGTGCGACCGGGGTCGATTCTCGCGGCGGGGCTGCGACGTCGGCCGTGGCGTCGCCCAGGCGAGGCAGCGGCCGGCGCCATTCGACACCCAGCTCCTGCAGCCAGGCGCGTTGCCAGAACTCCTGTGTTGCCACGGTCATTCGGTGTGCCCTCCGGCCAATGACAATCGCATCACGACGGCGTCTTCACGCCCCTGATGCGAGGGATAGTAGCCGCGACGCAAACCGATTCGAAAGAACCCTGCCTGCTCGTAGATGCGCCGCGCGCGCTCGTTGGACGCTCTGACTTCAAGCAGAATCGACTGGGCACCGTCGGCTTGCGCGCCCGTCTCGGCCCACGTCAGCAAACCGCGCCCGATGCCTCGACCTTGCCATCCGGGATGCACGCACAGGTTGAGGACGTGCCACTCGTCCGGTACTCGCATGGCCAGGCAATAGCCCAACAGGTCGTCGCCCCGCCAGGCGGTGCAGGCGGGATATCCTGCCGCCAGCGAATCGGCAAAATTGCCGGCAGTCCAGGGGTGAGAATACGCCAGGCGCTCGAGCGTCACGACGCGGTCGATATCGTCTGGCGTCATGACGCGCCAGGTGTCTATCAAAGCGGTTGAGGTCATGCGGTTCCGGGGATTGCGGCTCTGGGGTTGCCACCGGCACCCCCGGCGCGTTCGGCCGTGGTGAAGGCAACCTTGTCGCGTACATAGACCGGACGGGCGGCTTCGGGCGACACCCGCACACCAGCGAGCCAGTGCTGCCAGGCCACCTCGGCGACGGCGGTGGCAGTGGGCCGCACGGCAGGAAAATCCGCGACCACGGCCAGACCGCTCTGCCGCAGGTGGCGCACGGCACTGGCGGCCGTGTCACCGTCGAGGTCGCTCACCCATAGCCAGTCGACCTGCGTCTGGCCCGCGTGAGCGGCCCAGCCGGCGTGCCACTCGGACACGGCGGTCAGCGGCAACAGCAATGGCCCTTCCAGCACTGTGGGCCCCTGCGCCGTGCGCTGCACGACGGCCACATAGGCTTCGTCCATGCGGGCGTCCTGCACCACCAACCGCCAGGCGGCGGCTTGCGGCGGCACCTGATGTTCGAGGGCTTCATGCGTGAGCACCGGTATCAGCGGACGATCGAGCGCAAAGCCCATGCCTTGCGCTACGCCACAAGCCACGCGGATGCCGGTAAACGCACCGGGCCCCTGACCGAATGCGATGCCGTCGAGCTGTTGTCGGCGGATCCCGGCCTCGGCCAGCACTTCGTCGACCAACGGCAGGAGCCGTGCCGAGTGTTCATTGACGCCATCGTGATGACGGGCCACCACCCGGGCCTGCGGCCCGTCATGGCACAGCAGGGCTACGCCGCAACGGGCACCGGATGTTTCGAGGGCAAGGAGATGACTGGACATGGGGCGGCATTGTATGGGATCGTTGCGTGATTGCGATTTATGTAACAGCCGATGTTTTTGCGTGGTTGGAACCGCACAACTCGGCTACAGTTACATCTTTACGGTTCGCCGTCGGCCACCATGCAACATTCGCAGAGTACCCACCCCGCCAAGAAGATTCTCGTCGTGGACGACGACCAGCGCCTGCGCGATCTCCTCAAGCGCTATCTTACCGAGCAGGGCTTCAGTGTCACCGCCGTAGAAGACGCCAGCGCGATGGACAAGATCTGGCAGCGCGAGCACTTCGACCTCATGGTACTCGACATCATGCTGCCCGGCGAAGACGGCCTGTCCATCTGCCGGCGCATGCGGGGTTCCAGCAACAACACCCCCATCATCATGCTCACGGCCAAGGCCGAAGACATCGATCGCATCGTCGGGCTCGAGATGGGCGCTGACGACTACCTTTCCAAGCCCTTCAACCCGCGCGAGTTGCTGGCCCGCATCAATGCGGTGCTGCGCCGCCGCGGCCCTGAAGAGCACCCCGGTGCGCCCAGCCAGGAAAACGACGATTGGGTCAAGTTCGGCCCCTGGGTGCTCAACCTTTCCACCCGCACGCTGTTGCGCGACGGCGAGCCGGTACCCATTACCACGGGCGAGTTCTCGGTTCTCAAGGTGTTTGCCCGTCATCCCAAGATTCCGCTGTCGCGCGACAAGCTCATGGAGCTTGCCCGCGGCCGCGAGTACGAAGCCTTCGATCGCAGTCTCGATGTCCAGATCTCCCGGTTGCGCAAACTGATCGAAGAAGATCCGGCCAAGCCCGTCTACATCCAGACGGTGTGGGGCATGGGTTACGTTTTCGTGCCGGACGGCGGTCGCTGACACCCTGCGGCGGCAGCAGGCTCCTGCCGTCTCACCCGCCTCCGCCATGCGCAAGCTGTTACGCCCGGGCCTCTTCGCTCGCTCCTTTCTGTTGCTGAATCTGCTGATGGTGGCCAATCTGGTCATCTGGTCGCACGCCCATCGCAGCATGGCGATCGAGCCTCAGGCACGCGAAATCGCCCAGCAGATCGTGACAGCGGTCAATACCACGCGCGCGGCCCTGGTGTACGCGGCGCCCATCCGGCGCCGCTATCTGTTGCTCGATCTCGCAACCAACGAAGACATCCGCATCGTGCAGCGCGACCTCGGCGATCGCACCCATCCGCTGCCCGACACGGCGCTGATGCAATGGGTGGACCGCGAGGTCAAGCGGCGGCTGGGGGCCGACACGCAGATCGCGTGGAGTGTCAACGACGCTCCCGGCATCTGGGTCAGTCTGGATATCCGCAATGATAACTACTGGATCAAGCTCGACCGCAGCCGTGCCGAGCGTGAAACCGGCAGCCAGTGGCTGGGCTGGTTCGTGGCATCACTATTGCTGTCGCTGGCCGGCGCTGCCGTCATCGGGGGTTTCGTGAACCGGCCACTCACCCGACTGATCCGGGCCACACGATCGTTGGCCCGTGGCCAGATGCCCGAAGCGCTGCCCGAGAACCGCGGCGCCGACCGCATCCGCGACGTATACGCTGCGTTCAACCGGATGGTGCGCGACCTCGCCCAGGCCGATGCCGATCGCAGCCTGATGCTGGCCGGGCTGTCACACGATCTGCGCACACCGGTCACGCGCATTCGCCTCGAACTCGAGTTGCTCGACCTCGACCCGGCCGCACGGGCCGGCATCGAAAGCGATCTCGACCAGATCAGGCACATCCTGAAACAGGCCATGGATTTCGCCCAGCCCCAACCCGGCACACCCGAACGGCTGGATATCACTCAAGTGCTGCAAGAATGGCTACCCCATGAACGCAGCGTGACCGAAGCCCTGGGTGGCGAGCTGTATCACCGCCTGGAGCCAGGGCTGGTGGCCCGGATCGACCCTGGTGATCTGCGCCGCTGCCTGGCCAATCTCATTGACAATGCCCGCAAGTACGGACATGGGCCACGGCAAGCGGCGCAAATCGACATCATGGCCAATCGCCAGAACGGTGAGGTGATCATCCAGGTGTGTGATCGCGGCCCGGGCATTCCCGACGACGAACTGCACTCGGTACTGCGCCCTTTCGTGCGCGGCAACCGCGCCCGTACCGATGCGGAAGGTGCCGGCCTGGGCATGGCCATCGTGCAGCGCCTGATCCAGAATGCTGGCGGACGCATCGCGCTTCAGAATCGAGCCGACGGCGGGCTATGCGTCAATGTGATTCTTCCTGGCATTGCCTGACATCGGCACCCAGTTAGAATGGTAGGCACACCGTCGACGTGACGGATACCACCACGACCCCATGGTCACCAGGATGCTGCATGAAAACCGTAGGCGACAAACTCGAGCCCTTCAAGGTCGTCGGCGTCAAGCCCGGCTTCAACCAGATCGAAGAGAACGGCCTGGCTGCCTTCGAATCCATCACCGAGAGTTCCTTTCCGGGCAAATGGAAAGTCTTGTACTTCTACGTGAAGGACTTCTCGCCGTTGTGCCCCACCGAAATACACGGCTTTGCCCAGCTCGCGCCCGAATTCGAGGCCCGCGACGCCATTCTCATGGGAGGCTCGGCCGACAACGAATGGGTCAAGCTGGCGTGGCGCCGTGAAAGCCCCGACCTCTCGCGGCTCAATCACTACCAGTTTGCCGATACCTCGGGCGACCTCATCGACCAGCTCGGCGTGCGTGACAAGTCTGCGGGTGTGCCCATGCGCGCCACGCTCATTGTCGACCCCGACAACACCATTCAGTACGTCGCCATTCACCATCCGCTGGTGGGTCGCAGCCCCGACGAAGTGCTGCGCGTCCTCGACGCCCTGCAAACCGGCGAGCCCTGCCCGGCCAACCGCCCCACGGGTGGTGCCACCCTCTGAGTCGGAGTGGGGCCTTGTAGCGGTGCGGCCGCTAGCCGGCCGGGGGGCCCTCCGACTGCAGGCGCTCGGCAATGCGATCCAGCCATTCGCCGAGCAAGGCTCGCTCCTGCGCCGACAGGCAACCAAAGATCTCGGCATTGCGGCGGTCGATCAAGGCCATCACCTGCTCGTGGCGTATTTGCCCTGTCGGCGTGAGCGCCAGCACCACGCCGCGCCCGTCGGCCTCACTGGTCTGCTTGGTGACCAGACCCCGAGTCACCAAGGCCTGAGCCGAGCGGCTGGCCTGTGCCTTGTCGAGATTGGCCGCGCGGGCCAGGTCGTTCACCGACAACGGCGCAAAACGCCCGATGGCGGCCAGCGCCCGGCCCTCGCTCAACGGCAGACCGCAGTCTTCCCAGTAGGCTCGCGTGCTGTCACGATCGGTAAGCTTGTTGACCCGATGCAGGCGATAAGTGAGAAAATGCTCGAGCCCGGCAACCGGAGCCTCCTGCAGCCCTTCTGACCGCCCATCTGACCGTGCCATCATGGGCGGCCTAGAGTTCACAGGCCGCCTCGGCCTGGCGAATCAGCGACTCGACCACCGCCACGTCGTCGTGGCGCGTGATCAGCGACAGGCAAAGTGCCGCCAGCAACATGGGCGATTTGTCTTCACCAACCCGGCTCATGGCCTCGCACAACGACGAATAGGCCACATCGATATCTTCCGGTGTCATGGTCAGCTCCTGTTCGTGGATTCAAGCAATGGCGGATAGTACGGCGCCAGCGCGTCACGGAGGGCGGTCGCGGCTTGCTCCGCCGGCCAGCGGCCCATGACGTAACCATCGGGACGCAAGAGCACCACCCTTTGTTCGCTCACGCCGTAACGGGCCAACACGTGTTCGCCCTCGGCCTGCCAATCGTCCGGGGCGGTGCCCACCGTCACGACCGTCATCCCTGGCACCTCGCCCGACCGCGATTGGGTGCACGCTGCCAGACCGGCCAGGGCCTCGCGCGCGGCGGCACTCACCCCGATACCCAGGACCACAAAGCCCCGACCGAACCATTGCGACAGATGGCGCTGGCCGCCCTGGCCGCGCAACTGAAGCTCGGGCCCCGGCTGCCCCGGGGCTGCCTGCGGACCGTCGCCGGGCGCACCGTCGGGCAGATTGAGCGCCGATCCGTCATACGAAATGGGCGAACTTTGACGCGGGTTGATCAGCGATCGTACGGTGGGGTCGGTAAGCGCCAGGCGCAGCGTGGCCGATCGCATCCATTCGTAGGCAAAGTTGGGAGGTGCCATGAACTCGGTGCTCTTGGCGCCATAGGCGATATTCTGCCGGGTGGCATGCACACGCTCCACGCTGAAGGAATCGAGCAGGGTATCGTCGGCGCCACCGCGGAGTCTCCAGGCGAGCTTCCAGGCCAGGTTGCCGGCATCGTCGAGGCCCGAGTTGAGTCCACGCACGCCAAAAATGGGCACCAGATGACCGGCATCGCCCACGAACAGTACGCGATCATGGCGATACTGATCCAACGTGAGGCATTTGGCGTTGTAGAGCGAGATCCACAGCGGCTTCCAGGGGGCCGTTTCGCCGATCATGTCGAGATGGCTCTGCACTCGCGGCAGCACATTCTCGGGCTTGACCGCCTCGGCCGGGTCTTCGTCGTCACGGATCTGATAATCGATGCGCCATACGTTGTCGGGCTGACGGTGCATGAGAATGGTGGAACCCGGATTGGAGGGCGGATCGAACCAGGCCAGACGCTCGGTGGGCCGGGCAGACGCCTGCTCGATGTCGACAATCACGTAGCGCCCTTCGTATTGCATGCCCGCGAGGGTGAGGCCAAGCAGATCACGCACCGTGCTTCGGCCGCCGTCGGCGGCCACCAGATATTGCGCCCGCAAGCTGCGAACCTGACCGTCGTGCTCGTACTGCACCTGCACACCGTCAGGCGATGTCTCCAGGCCCGTGACCCGACATGACCACGCCATGAAGGCACGCTCCGGATGCCGCTGCATGGCCTGATGCGCATACTCTTCGATGTAGAACTGCTGAATGTTGACCATGGGATCGAAGCGCTGCGTGGGATCGTGCGGCATATCGAAACGCAGCACCTCGCGGTCGCGGAAGTAGCTGCGTCCGGCCGTCCAGCCCAGACCCTTGGCGACCAGAGCACGATCGGCATCACACCAACCCATGATCTCCTGTGACCGCCGGGAAATGCAAATGGCGCGACTGCCCTCGCAATAACCGGCATCGGCCTCCAGGACGACGTTCGCCACCCCGTACTCGGCCAGCAAGGCCGACAGCACCAGCCCCACCGGGCCGCCTCCGGCAATGACCACCGGTACGTTATCCGGAATTCCGGCGTGATCCATCACACCCTCCAATTAGTTGCGTCCACAATCAATAAATCGATGGTAGACCAAAATGATTGAGGGCACAACCAAAAAAATGCCCACCCCGAGTCTGTTACCCGGAGTGGGCTGTCAAGACATTCTGGCAGCGGCCCGCCGCAAGGACGCAGCCATCGCCGGGTCTGGCTGTTACTGAGCGTTGCGAGCGGCGCCCTCGATGGCGCGACCACCCGACTCGATGTCCTGACCGGCACCGGCCACGGTATTGCACCCGGCGCTCAGGGCACTGGCGCCCACCAGCAAGGCAAGAACCCATTTTTGCAACATGATGTTGACTCCCTGGAGAAAAGGCTATGCGGCGGATTGCCGATAGCGCTTGAAACTCTGCTCGATTTCGGCGCGGGCCGCGTCGACGCCAACCCAGCCCATGACCTTGACCCACTTGCCTTTTTCGAGATCCTTGTAGTGTTCGAAAAAGTGCTGAATACGCTGGAGATCGATCTCGGGCACGTCGGCCACGCTTTCGATGTGGGCATAATTGGGCAGCAGCTTGGCCACCGGCACTGCCAGCACCTTGGCGTCGCCACCGGCTTCGTCTTCCATCTGCAGCATGCCCACGGCACGACATTTGACCACGGCGCCCGGCAACACCGGGAACGGCGCCATCACCAGCACGTCGCAAGGATCGCCGTCGTCGGACAGCGTCTGCGGCACGTAGCCGTAGTTGCAGGGATAGTGCATGGCCGTCGTCATGAAACGGTCGACATGCAAGGTACCCGTGTCTTTGTCGACTTCATACTTGACCGGGTCGGCGGTCATGGGGATTTCGATGATGACGTTGAATTCGTCCGGCAGTTTGCTGCCGGCCTCGACGTTGAGCAAGCCCATGCAAGATCCTTCTGATGTGAGTGAAATGGGTAATCGACGCGATATCAATCGGTATGGCTACGGGGCGATGCCTTGCTCGGCTCACGCCCTTCGACGGGCGCCGGGGAGGATGCCTGCGAGGTGTTGCCGGAGCCGGTCTTGCTGGCGGGGGCCTGTGCTGCCACTGGCGCGGCAGGCGCCTCGGCCGGGTCGTCGATCCGGGGGGGCACATCCGCCGCACCCCAGGTATCTTCGTCGTCGCTTCGCTTGACCAACGAGGCACTGGCCGGCAAACGCCCTTCGGCAAGCTCGAGATCCAGCACGCCAGCGTCGAGACGGTCCGGGTCGGCTTGCGTGTCGGCCGCCGGCAACACCCGGCGCCCCACCGGGCGTTCGGCGAGGTCGAGCCCAAGCGCGGTGGCCTGGCGCCAGTGCGTGCTGGCTTCGGCATGCCGCCCGAGGTGATCGAACAGCGTACCCAGCAAGGCGTGGGTTCGGGGGTCATCGGCCTGCTGCAGACTGCGTTGCAGATAGGTGGTTGCCGGACCCCAGAGCTCACCCCGCAGACACAGCCGACCCAGAGTACGCAGGAGATCAGCGTTGGCCCCATGGCGCTGCAACCAGGTTTCGGCACGCTGCAAACGCGGCCCTACCTCGGCGGAATCGCACTGCGAATACGCCGACAGCAGACGAGGGTCGAGCCTGACTTCGAGGGCCTCCTGCAGGATCTGTCGCACCAGTTGCGGCTGATTGGCGAAGACGCGAGCGGCCGTGAGCGCCACCTCGGGAACCTGCCGTTCGGCACTCTTGAGACGCTTCCAGATGGCCTGGGCCTCATTGTCGTCGGCGGCGCTGCCCAGATAGCCGGCGGCTGCCTGCGCCAGAGCCGCATCGATGCCACCCTGGGCATCGTGGTGGCGCCGCAGGCTGCGCGCCTGACGCAAGGCGGTTTCCCAGTGTCCGAGGGCCAGGTTGGTCTTGAGCGCCAGACGCTGCAGATGGACATGACGAGACGCGGAATCCTGGACCTCGGCGAGCCACACCGCGGCCGCTTCGGGTCGGCCCTGCACGAGCAGGAGGTCGGCCGCCGTGCACGAGACCGCCAGACGCAACCCGGCGTCGTGCCGGGCGGTGCGGCGAGCGTCCTCAAGGGCGCGATCCACGGCGGGGGCGTCGTTGAGCGCCAGCGCGGTGCGGGCGACGCCGAGATACCCCAGGGCTTGCCGCGTGGCATCACTGGAGGCGTCAGTGACGGCGAGGAAGTCTTCGCGCGATTTGACATAGTGGCCTTGCAGCAGCCGTACCCAGCCCTGTTCGAGCCGCTGATGTTCACGCACCAATTGCCTTTGGGCCCGCCAGGCACGCCAGCGCGGGGCCAGGCTGGCCGTCCAGCCAGCCAGGCGCAGTAGCAGGTACAGCGCAACAAACGCGGCCAGGAGCACGATGATGGCAAACACCAGACTGATCTCGATGCGCCAGGGCGGCACCACCAGAACCAGATTCCCGGTGTAGTCGTGTGCCACTACGGCAGCACCCACGGCCAGGGCAAACAGTACGAGCGTCCAGATCCAGGCGCGCATGGTGCTTAACCCTCAGTGCCGATGATGCTGTCGCGGGTCGGGGCGTTGGCCTCGATCTGCACCAGCAGGTTGCGCACCGCCTTCAGGCTGCCGGCGAGATCGGGCAGCTCCGGCGCTGGCTCCACCGCCAGGAGCTCGTCGAGCCCGCTCAGCAGACGACGCGTGATGGGCGACTGGGGTTCGCCATAGTGAGCCACCGCATCGCGCACAGCCGTGAGGTCGCTTTGCCACAGGGCATTGGCCTGTTGCAGCAGTGCCATACGAGCCTCGATGAGCCGCAATTCGAGGTTGGCCCGGAGAATCTGCCCCTGCTCGGCTGACAGCATCAGCGCATCGGGGGATTCGACACGTTGCACCTGCACCAGACGTCGCAACTCGCTGATGGCCGACTCGCTGGTGCGCTCGGCCCAGGCCTGCGATTGCGCCCAAGCCTGCTCCCACCAGTCGGGCTCGGTGACAGTGTCGGCAGCCGGGTCGGCCGGCGCGCTGCTGTCGTTGGGCGCGGCCGTGCCGGGGTCACGAGTGGCCGGCGTGCTGCCGGATGTATTGGCCGACGCGGCATCGGGGGCGGACTCTGGCGATGGGGATTCGCCCAGGCCAGGCGCCACCAGGGGGAAGCGCTCGACATCGTTGATGAGCTCGTCGATCTGGGTCACGACCCGGGAGACATCCTGGTAGGGCAGCGCCTGCAACTGCTTGAGGTCGCGCTCGACCGCCTGACGCACGCTCCGGAAGGCCGGTCGGTCGTTCTGGGCAAGTCGTGCCTGGGCCAGCTGCAGCGCGGCAATCGCGCTGGGCACGCGCCCCGCCAGGTGCAGCTGCTCGGCGGCCAGCATCAGGCTCTGCTCCACATCGACCAGCAAGGCTTCGTCTTCACCCACCACCAACTCGCGCCAGGCCTGATCCAGTGCCTGCTGCTGCTCGGCGGTGCGACGGGTTTGTTCGGCGAGGTCGTCGAGCCGACGATTGAAGCCCTGCACCACACTTTGTGCCTGCTCGGCCTGCTGCGAGGCCGACTGGGCGTGCGTGGCGGCGGTGTCGAGGCGGCGAGAGGCCTCACGACCGAAGTCGTCGAGTTGCTGCTGCTGATGGCGCAAGGTGGCGGCCAGCGCCACGATGACGATGACAGCCACGACCAGCCCCACCGCGAGCCAGCGTGACAGGGCACCGCGACGCTCGTGCGCGCGCTGATCGGTGGAGTCGTCAGTGGACTCCGGCCCGGCGGGCGACGAGGCAGCAGCCTGTGCCGGGGGTTCGGACGGGTGGGACTTGGTGTCGGTCATGGCTCGATTTTAATTGACGAACGCGGCCAGCACGGCGGGATCGTGCGGAACGCTTACTTGTATCACAAGGTCTGGGTGGCATTGCACCGGCTGACCGCACTGCCCGGCATCTGTGGCAAGCCCGCCACGGCGCGCGCAATCGAGCACGGCGGCGGCCACCCTGGGGTGAGTGGCAATCACGCGCTGGCCCCGCCAGCAGGCGGCCAGATCGGCAGCGCCGCGCTGGCTGGCCACTGCCTCGAGCCCTTCGGCACTGGTAAACAACCAATGCAGTCGGCGCTCCTGTGCGACAGCCTCGGCCAGCCGGTGCCAGCGCGACTCCGGCCATGCGGCCGGCACACGTTCATACGCACTATGCAGGCAAACCCGGGCGCCCTGCGCCTGCCAGCGCTCGGCCAACCAGGTGCGTCCCTGCCCCTCCGGTTGCCCTGCGGCGCCACCGCGCACGATCAGCACGCGCTCAGGGCGAAATTGTGCTCGCAACAGCGTGGCCCACAAGGCTTCGGAATCGAAGTGTCCGTCACTTTCGGGCGGCTGCCATACCGTGATGTTGCGGCCCAGATCTGCCGCCGCCTCGGCACTGGCAGGCCCGACCACGGCGACCGGCACTTGGCCAGGCCATTCAGGCAGACCGAGACGACGGCGCTGCTCGTGAAAATGCCGCACCGCATTGCCACTGACGAACATGACGAGATCAAACTCGGCCGGATCGGGAATCACGCCCGTCTCGCGCGTGTGCAAACGCAGAGCCGGCCAGTCGCAGACCGTCCAGCCCGCCTGCTGCAAGCGCGCGGCAAGCCAGGCCGACTGTCTGGCGGGCCTGGTGAGGATGGCCATCGGACCGGCCGGGACTTCGGGAATCACTCCGGACGGCCGGCGGGATCGAGCTCGGCGAGGATCTCGCCGGCGCCCTCTTTCAGCAATTGGTCGGCCACAGCCTGACCCAGTGCCTCGGCGTTGTGGCGGGAGCCCCGCCGTTCGGCACGCAACACCACACGGCCGTCGGGACGGGCCACCAGGCCACGGATGTGCAGTTCGCTGCCATTGAGCTCGGCGTATGCCGCCAGTGGCACCTGACAAGACCCTCCGAGGCGCCGCGACACGGCTCGCTCGGCCACCGATACGGCAGTGGCGTCGGCATCGACCAGCGGGGCCAGCCACTGCACGAGATCGGTACGATCGGCGGCCACCTCGATGCCAAGTGCGCCCTGGCCGGCTGCCGGCAGGCTGTCTTCAACGGGCAGCTCGCTGGCGATTCGGGCCTGCAGGCCGAGGCGCTGCAAGCCCACGGTGGCCAGGATGATGGCGTCGTATTCGCCCTGATCGAGCTTGCGCAGCCGGGTATCGAGGTTACCCCGCAGCGGCCGCACCTCGAGATGCGGATATCGCGCCCGCACCTGAGCCTCGCGCCGCAGACTGGAGGTGCCCACCACCCCTCCCGGCGGCAGTTCGGCCAGGCTGGCATGCCGCGGTGCGACCAGAGCGTCGCGCGGATCGGCCCGCGGCAGGATGCAGGGCATGGCGAAGGTGTCGTCGAGCTCGACCGGCACATCCTTGAGCGAGTGCACGGCCAGATCGGCACGCCCGTCGAGCAAGGCAGCCTCGAGCTCCTTGATGAAAAGCCCTTTGCCACCCACCTTGGACAGCGTGCGATCGAGAATGCGGTCACCCTTGGTGGTCATGCCGAGCAGGCTCACCTGACACTCGGGATAAAGCGCCTGCAACAAGGCTCGCACGTGCTCGGCCTGCCACAAGGCAAGCCGGCTCTCGCGCGTGGCAATCACCAGGGAACGGGGGGCAGCAGCAACAGTTGTCATTCGACAAGGATCCAGACAAACGAACAGGGAAAGGTCGGCGCCAACGCATGCGGCGCCGCAACAGGCAAACTTGCCCGCCCCAAAAAAGGCGCATCCGCGCCGGTACAGGGCGAAGTTTGCCACAGGCGCGCGCCACCTCACCGCGAAGCGACGACCGCATCCTGCTTCCTGGCCACCGGAACGCAGGCGAGAACCGTGCTGCGGCTTGCAAAGCCTTGCAACTTGATCGACAATGCGACCCTGTATATCCATCTGGCCCCGGCTCGCTTATGCGCCGGGGCTTGTTTTTGTTTCGTCACCCCGAACTATCTGTAGCAGGAACCCAATATGGCTGCCATCCCCTTGACAGTGCGCGGCGCAGCACGTCTCAAAGAAGAGCTGCACCGTCTCAAGACGGTCGAGCGTCCGGCCGTCATCAACGCCATTGCCGAAGCGCGGGCGCAAGGCGACCTCTCGGAAAACGCCGAGTACGACGCCGCCAAGGAGAAGCAGGGATTCCTCGAAGGCCGCATCGCCGAGCTCGAGAGCAAGCTTTCCAATGCCCAGATCATCGACCCGACCGAAATCGAAGCCGATGGCCGGGTGGTGTTTGGCGCCACCGTCGACCTCGAAGACCTCGACTCGGGCAAGACCGTCACCTACCAGGTGGTGGGCGATACCGAGGCCGACATCCGCAACAACCTCATTTCGGTGTCCAGTCCGATCGCTCGCGCCCTGATCGGCAAGTCGGTGGGTGACGTGGCTGAAGTGCAGGCCCCCTCGGGCCTGCGCGAATACGCCATTCTGGATGTTCGGTATATCTAGTGATTCAGGCCGGCGCCTGAGAAAATCAGCCGCGCCGGCGCTTGGACGACAGGGTGAGGCTGCTGCCCCGCCCCCCGGTATTGCGCTTGACGCCTGCGGCGCGAGTGCGGTGCAAGGTTGGGCGCTGAGGCTTATCGGACGTGCCAAGATACCGTTCGCGTGCCGTCACGGCACGTACCGGCTTGGCGGCTCGCTTGGCCCGAGCCTTGGGCGGTGCTTCGGTTTTGCCCTCGGCCGCATAGCGCTTGGGCACAAACGGCCCGTCGGCCACGGTGGCCGGCGCGGGAGCGGCCCGAAACCGGCGCCCCAGCGGGTCGGCAGCCGTAGGGCGATAAAGCACCAGCACCTTGCCAATATGATGAACCGGTGCGCATTGGAGCGCCTGGCACACTTCGGCCTGCATGGCCACACGGGCGGCGCGGTCGTCGCCGGCCACACGCACCTTGATCAGGCCGTGCGCCGTGAGCGCGCGGTCGATCTCGGCCAGCACGGAAGGCGCAAGACCCTTGTCGCCCACCTGAACCACAGGACGCAGGGCATGAGCAGCGGCGCGCAGCGCGCTGCGGAAGGAGGAATCGAGTTCTAATGACGTCATGATGGCCGCATTGTACGCAAGTTCCGGCCGGCACACGGGCCAACCGTCCGCGCTGCTCACATCTCATCCTCTCCATCAACGCAACCTTGCAACACACACCCCTACCGTGGCCAAGAACCGCTTCTCGAAAACCTGGATGCGACAGCATCTGAATGACCCCTACGTAAGACTCGCCCAGCAGAAGGGCTATCGGGCACGCGCCGCGTTCAAGCTGCTCGAGATTCTCGATACCGAAAAGCTGCTGCGCCCCGGCGATCTGGTGGTCGATCTCGGCTCCGCTCCCGGCAGTTGGTCGCAAGTGGCGCGTGAGCGCCTGGTGGGCCCGGGCGGCAAACTGCGCGGCCGGGTCATCGCTCTCGACCTGCTGCCCATGGAGCCGGTTGCCGATGTCGAATTCATTCTGGGGGATTTCCGCGACGACGCGGTCCTGGTCGAGCTACAGAATGCCCTGGACGGCCAGGCCGTCGACCTTGTGATTTCCGATATGGCCCCCAATCTATCGGGTGTGGGAGTGGCCGATGCGGCCCGTATCGAGCATGTGTGTGAACTCGCCCTCGAATTCGCAGCCGCTCACCTCAAACCCGACGGGGCACTGATCGTCAAGGCCTTCCACGGCAGCGGGTTCTCGCAGATCGTTCAGTCGTTCAAACAGCAGTTTCAGCGCGTGACCGAACGCAAGCCCAAGGCTTCGCGCGACGCCTCGGCCGAAACTTTCATTGTCGGTCGCGGTCTGAAAAACCTGCGGCCTCTGCCGCAGCCGCAAGACCTCCCTCCAAACGGGTAAAATCTTGCGTACAGCAGGAGATCCAGCTTGAACAACAACACCTTTTCCAAAATCGCGGTGTGGATGGTCATCGCGTTGGTGCTGTTTACGGTTTTCAAACAATTCGAAACCCGCGAAACATCCACCAACGCCGTGTCGTACACGCAATTCATGCAGGATGCCCGCGACGGTCGCATTTCCAGCGTCGACATCCAGGGCGATGTCCTGCATGTCACACCGCAAAGCGGCCGCCCCTACACCATCACGTCGCCCGGCGATATCTGGCTGGTTTCCGACCTCCTCGAGGCTGGTGTCGAAGTGTCCGGCCAGCAGCGCGAAGAGCCTTCGCTGCTCATGAGCATCTTTGTGTCATGGTTCCCCATGCTGCTGCTCATCGCCGTCTGGATCTTCTTCATGCGGCAGATGCAAGGCGGCGGGCGTGGTGGCGCGTTCAACTTCGGCAAATCGAAGGCGCGCCTGCTCGACGAGAGCTCCAACAATGTCACGTTCGCCGATGTGGCCGGTTGCGACGAAGCCAAGGAAGACGTCCAGGAACTGGTCGACTTCCTGCGCGACCCCACCAAGTTCCAGAAACTTGGCGGCCGCATCCCCCGCGGCGTGCTCATGGTGGGCCCTCCCGGCACCGGTAAAACGCTGCTGGCCCGTGCCATTGCCGGCGAGGCCAAGGTGCCCTTCTTCAGCATCTCGGGTTCCGATTTCGTCGAGATGTTCGTCGGCGTCGGTGCCTCGCGGGTCCGCGACATGTTCGAAACCGCCAAGAAGCAGGCGCCCTGCATCCTGTTCATCGACGAGATCGACGCGGTGGGCCGGCAGCGTGGTGCCGGGCTCGGCGGCGGCAACGACGAGCGCGAGCAAACCCTCAACCAGATGCTGGTCGAGATGGACGGCTTCGAAGTCACTCAGGGTGTCATCGTCATCGCTGCCACCAACCGGCCCGATGTGCTCGACCCCGCCCTGCTCCGCCCGGGCCGCTTCGACCGCCAGGTGGTGGTGTCGTTGCCCGACGTACGCGGCCGCTCGCAGATTCTCAAGGTGCACATGCGCAAGGTGCCGTTGGCGCCCAATGTCGATGCCAACATACTGGCTCGGGGCACGCCCGGCTTCTCCGGCGCCGACCTCGCCAATCTGGTCAACGAAGCCGCGCTCTTCGCCGCACGGCGCGGTGGCCGCATGGTCGACATGTCCGACTTCGAGAAGGCAAAAGACAAGATCATCATGGGTGCCGAACGTCGTTCCCTGGTGATGCCCGAAGAAGAGCGGCGCAACACGGCCTATCACGAATCGGGGCATGCGGTGGTGGCCAAGATGCTGCCCAAGACCGATCCCGTGCACAAGGTCACCATCATTCCGCGCGGCCGGGCACTGGGCGTCACCATGCAACTGCCCGAGGGTGATCGCTACAGCATGGACAAAGAACGTCTGCTCAACACCATCGCGGTGCTGTTCGGGGGCCGTATCGCCGAAGAGCTCTTCATGAACCAGATGACCACCGGCGCGTCCAACGATTTCGAACGTGCCACGGCCATTGCCCGCGACATCGTCATGCGCTATGGCATGACCGACTCGCTGGGCCCGATGGTGTACGCCGAGAATGAAGGCGAGGTGTTCCTCGGCCGTGCCGTCACCAAGACCACGCACGTCTCCGAAGCCACCATGCAGAAGGTCGATGCCGAAGTCCGTCGCATCATCGACGAGCAGTACGCCCATGCGCGCCGCCTGCTCGACGAGAACCGCGACAAGGTCGAAGTGATGGCCCGCGCCCTGCTCGACTGGGAAACCATCGACGCCGACCAGATCAACGACATCATGGATGGCAAGCAGCCGCGGCCGCCCAGCCCGCCGTCCGACTCGGGCGACACGCCCGCCACGCCCACGGGCGGCGCCGGCGGCAGCGTGACTTCCGACGACAGCAACCCGGCACCTGCCACGCCATAACACCAGGTGCCCCAACGGCCGGCTTTTGCCGGCCGTTTTTTTTGGTGTCACGTCTAGCGCAGCAGACGAGCCCCTCGGGCCCTCCGGAGCGATGTCGGCACCCCGGACAACGAGTGCGGTCAGGCCTCCGTCCGACGACCGGAGTCCGGGCTTTGACCCCTGGCCATTTCTGCTAGTA
Organism: Verticiella sp.; assembly: GCA_041690575.1. Taxonomy (GTDB): domain Bacteria; phylum Pseudomonadota; class Gammaproteobacteria; order Burkholderiales; family Burkholderiaceae_B; genus Verticiella. The sequence goes on along the minus strand of JAWLHC010000006.1, from coordinate 133,508 downwards.
TTCGCCGCATCCGTTACGTATTGTGAGTGAATCCCGCCGATGGCCAATCACCGTTTTCTTTGCGGCCGATTCACCCTGGATGTCTCGCGCACTCGTCTCATGGGTATCGTCAATGCCACGCCCGATTCCTTTGCCGACGGCGGACGCTATCAGGGTGTGGACGACGCCATCGCCCGCGCCCGACAGATGTTGCTCGATGGCGCCGAGCTGCTGGACATCGGTGGCGAATCCACCCGCCCCGGCGCACCCACCGTACCCGATGAAATCGAAATCGCCCGTATCGTCCCGGTCGTCGAGGCCTTGCGCGACGCCGGGGTACCGCTATCGGTCGATACCCGCAAGCCGGCCGTGATGGCCGCCGCGCTCGATGCCGGCGCCGACATCATCAACGACATCAGCGGCTTCGAGCAACCCGAGGCCCGTGCCGTGGTGGCCGGGCGACCGAAAATTGGCGTCATCGTCATGCACATGCAAGGGTCGCCTGCCACCATGCAACAGGCACCGCACTACGACGATGTGTTCGACGAAGTCGGTCGCTACCTCAAGCATCAGGCCAGCCTGTTGTGCGACCTCGGGTTGCGTCAGGAGCAGATACTGCTCGACCCCGGCCTGGGATTCGGCAAAACCACACCACACAATCTCGAGCTTTTGCGGCACACGGCGCAACTGGCCGACCGAACCGGCCATGGCGTGCTCATTGGTGGGTCGCGCAAATCCATGCTGGGCGACATCACCGGCCAACCGGTAGACCAGCGCCAGGCGGCCAGCCTCGCCCTGGCGCTGGCCGCAGTCCACCGCGGTGCGGCCGTGGTTCGGGTGCATGATGTGGCGGCCACGCGCGACGCCATGGCCGTGTGGCAGGCGATCGAAGGCTGAGCCCGTGCCGAGCGGGTTCGGCCCGCATCCCTTTCGTTCCGCAGGAGATCTCCCCGTGTCAAACGCCAGTACCCGCCGCTACTTCGGCACCGATGGCATCCGCGGCCGCGTCGGCGGCCCGAACATGAACCCCGATCTGGCCCTGCGGCTGGGCTACGCTGCCGGTCGCGTGCTGGCTCATCAACCGGTGGCGCACGGCCGGCCCATGGTGCTGATCGGCAAGGACACGCGCATCTCGGGCTACATGCTCGAATCCGCCCTCGAAGCCGGCCTGGCCGCGGCCGGTGTCGACGTGCTGCTGGCCGGACCCATGCCAACCCCTGGCGTGGCCTACCTCACGCGCGCGCTACGCCTTTCCGCCGGCATCGTCATCAGCGCCTCCCACAACCCTTACCATGACAATGGCATCAAGTTCTTTTCCGGCCAGGGCTTCAAGCTGCCTGACGAGCTCGAAGCCCAGATCGAATCGGTGCTCGAACAGCCCATGACCTGCGTCGATTCCGAGGCTCTGGGCAAGGCACGACGACTGGACGACGCCTCGGGTCGCTACATCGAGTTCTGCAAGAGTGCCTTTCCCGCCAGCTACGACCTCGCGGGGCTGCATATCGTGGTCGACGCTGCCCATGGTGCGGCGTATCAGATCGCGCCCAAGGTCTTTGCCGAACTGGGGGCTCAGGTCAGCGCCATCGGCGTCGACCCCGACGGCCTGAACATCAACCTCGACGTCGGTGCGACACACCCACAGACGCTGGTCGACGCGGTGCAGCAGCATGGCGCCGATCTTGGCATTGCGCTTGACGGCGACGCCGATCGCCTCATCATGGTGGATGCCGATGGCCGTTCCTACGATGGCGATGAATTGCTGTATGCCATCGTGCGCGATCGCCACGAACAACATCCGGTGGCCGGCGTTGCCGGCACCCTGATGACCAACTTCGCCTTCGAAAAAGCCATGACTGCCCTCGGCATTGCGTTCGAACGCACGGCCGTGGGCGATCGCTACGTGCTCGAGCGGCTGCTCGAGCACGGCTGGCTATTTGGCGGTGAGAACTCCGGGCACATCATCTGCCTCGATCGCCAGACCACCGGGGACGGCATCGTGGCAGCGCTGCAAGTCCTGGCCGCCATGCGCCGGAAAGGTTGCGGGCTCGACGAGCTGCTGGCCGATCTCACCCTGTTGCCGCAGATCCTCATCAACGTACCGATGCCGACCGACACCCCCTGGCAAGAGCATGATGGCTTGCAGGCCGCGTATGTCACCGTGCAGGCGTTGCTCGAAGGCCGTGGGCGCGCACTGATCCGGGCGTCGGGTACCGAGCCGAAATTGCGGCTGATGGTCGAGGCAGAAGACGCCGAGCTGGCGCGCGATTGTGCGCGGAAGCTTGCGGAAAGTCTGGAGGGGTAGCCCTTTGAGGGCGCGGGCGGATAAAGGTCGGGGCGCCCCCCACGGAGACAACGTCATCCCGGCCGAGACTGGCGCGTAGCGCCAGCGTGAGCCGGGACCCCGTGGCACCACCTGAGCCCAGCCATCTTCCTCCTTGAGGTCCCGGGTCGCGCAGGCCCTGCGGGCCTGTCTTGCCCGGGATGACGTTGTCTTCGTGGGGACACTCCGGTGGTGCCCGACGGGGTCGGGGTGACGCCAAGCCGCTGCGCGGATGGGGATCTTGATCGGCTGTTTCAGGGCAGCTCGAGATCGGCCAGCAGGGGGGCGTGGTCGGAGAGGGCCGTCCAGGGCTTGCCGCGGAGCACGCGAGCGTGGCGCACGGCAAAGCCGCGCTGATAGATACGATCGAGTCGCAGCCAGGGCATCACCGCCGGGAAGGTGCGCGGCGGTCGGGCGGGCAACGCCTGGCTCCCCGCGCCCAACCGGGGGCTGGTGGGCACCTTCGGTAACCCGCCAGCGTAAAGGTCGCGCAAGGTGTGACGCATCACCGCCAGACTTTCGCGGATCTTGGGCGGTCCGACGCCGCGCGCCCGTGGCGCCGTGGCAAACACCTCATGCAGCTGCAGGCGGCGGATCAGTTCGGCCGAGAGGCGATCGTTCCAATCGTTGAAATCGCCGGCAATGAGGATGGGACAATGTTCGGGCACCAGCTCGTCGATGCGCCGGATCATGGCTTCGGCCTGCCGCGTTCGGCTGAAGGCGAACAGGCCCAGATGCACGACAAAACAATGCACTTCGTGCTCGCCCACCTGAACCTGGGCATGCAGCAGGCCGCGCTGCTCGAGGCGATGATCGGAGATGTCCTGATTCTCATGGCCGAGAATGGCATAGCGCGACAGCAAGGCATTGCCGTGCTCGGTGTGCGGCCTGACCACGTTGCAGCCATATGCCACGTCGAGCCGCAGAGCCGCGGCCAATGACTGATGCTGGGCATCGAGTGCGCCAAGCTCGTCGTTGCGCCCCTGCACCTCCTGCAAAAAGACCAGATCGGGATTGAGCCCATGCAGGCCGAGCCTGAGCTCGTTCAGGCTGGCTCGGCTGAGAACAGCCGAGCGGCCCTTGTGAATGTTGTAACTGACAACTCGAACTCGCGACATCGCGTACCGCTCCGCTCAGGCGGGCCTGGCCACCCGCAAGGTGGCCAGCACCGGCACGATTCAGCTGGCCTTGCTCTCGATCTGGCGCAGCCGGATATGAAGCTCGCGCAGCTGGCGCTCGTCGACCACCGAAGGTGCCTGAGTGAGCAGACACTGCGCGCGCTGCGTCTTGGGGAAGGCAATGACGTCGCGAATGGAATCGGCACCGGTCATCATGGTGCAGATGCGATCGAGACCGAACGCAATGCCACCATGGGGCGGCGCGCCATAGCGCAGGGCGTCGAGCAGGAAGCCGAACTTGGTCTGTGCCTCTTCGGCGTCGATCTTGAGGGCCCGGAACACCTTGCTCTGCACGGCCTCGCGGTGAATACGCACCGAACCACCGCCGATCTCCCAGCCATTGAGCACCATGTCGTAAGCCTTGGCCAGCGCCTCGCCCGGACGCTCTTCGAGGAGATCCTCGTGACCGTCCTTGGGACTGGTGAAGGGGTGATGCGCGGCACTGTAGCGGCCTTCGGCTTCGTCGTACTCGAACATGGGGAAGTCGACCACCCACAACGGCTGCCAGCCTTCGCGGAACAGTCCGCTGCGCTTGCCGAATTCGCTGTGACCGATCTTGACCCGCAACGCGCCCATGGCGTCGTTGACCACCTTGGCCTTGTCGGCACCGAAGAAGAGGATGTCGCCATCCTGCGCTCCGGTACGCTCGAGCATGGCCTGCAAGGCGGCATCGTGAAGGTTCTTGACGATAGGCGCCTGCAGACCTTCGCGGCCCTTGCTGCGATCGTTGACCTTGATCCAGGCCAACCCCCTGGCGCCATAGATGCCAACAAACTTGGTGTAAGCATCGATCTCGCTGCGGCTGATGTCGGCGCCGCCCGGGACCCGCAGCGCGACCACACGACCGCCCTCCGACTTGGCCGCGGCCGAGAACACCTTGAACTCGACATCCTGCATGACGTCGGTGAGTTCGGTGAACTCGAGCGCAACGCGCAGGTCGGGCTTGTCGGAGCCGAACCGGCTCATGGCCTCGTGGTAGCTCATGGTGGGGAACGGTGCCGGCAGCTCCACGCCCTGGACTTCGCGGAAGATGTGGCGGACCAGCCCTTCGAACATCTCGCGGATCTCGTGCTCGCCCAGAAAGGAGGTTTCGCAATCGATCTGCGTGAACTCGGGCTGGCGATCGGCACGGAGGTCTTCGTCGCGGAAGCACTTGGTGATCTGGTAATAGCGATCAAAGCCCGACACCATGAGCATCTGCTTGAACAGCTGCGGTGACTGCGGCAAGGCAAAGAACTCCCCGGCGTTGACCCGCGAAGGCACAAGGTAGTCGCGCGCGCCTTCAGGCGTGCTCTTGGTGAGCATGGGGGTTTCGATGTCGATGAAGCCGAGCTCGTCGAGATACTTGCGCACCTCGATCGCCACGCGATAGCGCAACATCAGGTTGCGCTGCATCTGCGGCCGACGCAGATCGAGCACACGATGGGTCAGACGAATGGTTTCGGAGAGGTTGTCGTCGTCGAGCTGGAATGGCGGCGTGACCGATGCGTTGAGCACTTCGATCTCATCGGCCAGCACCTCGATTTCGCCCGAGCGCAGGTCGGGATTGACCGTGCCTTCGGGACGCTCGCGCACCCGGCCGGTGACTCGCACGCAGAACTCGTTGCGCAGGCTTTCGGCCACCGCAAAGGTGGTGGGGGCATCGGGATCGCACACGATCTGGGCCAGGCCCTCGCGATCGCGCAAATCGATGAAGATGACGCCACCATGATCGCGGCGGCGTTGCACCCAGCCGAACAGAGTCACGGTTTGCCCCAGATGATCGCGACAAACCTGGCCGGTATAGCACGTACGCATGAAAGACTTCCTGGAAATTGAATGTAGAAGAACAGGCCGCTCCGCTCAGGATGCGGCCGACTTGGCCGGGGCGGCGCTCTCGGTCGCGGCAGCGGGTTTGGTGGCTTCGCCGCCACCGGCTGCCGGCGTGCTCGCGGGCGCGTCGGCGCCGGCCGACGACGTGGCAGCTGCCTTGCCGCCCGATTTGCCGTTATCGCGGAAATCGGTGACATACCAGCCCGACCCTTTCAGCTGGAAACCCGCGGCGGTGACCTGCTTGACCAGCGCGGGCTTGCCACAGGCAGGACAATCGGTGAGAGGAGCATCGGCAATCTTTTGCAATGCATCATGCGCGTGCCCGCATTCGGCACACCGATAGGCGTAGATGGGCATGACAAGCCTCACGAGAAATGAAAGAAGAACCAAACCCTTGATTTTAGCGCGCCTCGCGCGGATTCGGCGCGGGCGGTTACACTAGCGCGCCGAATCCGCCCGGCGAACCCACCCCCGCTTCCATGTTGGCGCCTCGGGAACCAAATCCCGGCGCACCGACTCGGACCGGAGGCCATTTTCGCCCAAACCGATTTCACGCCCACGCCCACATGCCCAACCTAGCCCTGGTCCTCCCCATCCTGCTGGCCCTGGCGGCCAGCGTGGCGGCGGCACTCACGCCGCGCCACACCTCGGCCAAACTGGCCTGTGCTGCCGCCGCTCTCTGCTGCGTCATCTATGCCGTGCTGGCCTGGCAAGCACCGCCCACGGGCTGGACCAGTGCCTTCTGGTCCGTGCCCACGCTGGCCATGGGTGGCGGCTTGCGGCTCGACGGCCTGGCGGCAGTATTTGCGCTGCTCATCAGCGGTATCGGCACTCTCATCTTTCTGTACGCCGGCCAGTATCTGCACGACGACACCCGGTCGCGTCGACTCATCGTGATGCTGCTGCTGTTCATGATGGCCATGCTTGGGGCGGTCACCGCCGACGACGTCATCGTGCTCTTCATTTTCTGGGAGCTCACCAGCCTCACGTCGTTCTTCCTGGTGGGCTACAACCACGAAAAACCCGAGGCGCGCAAAGCCGCCCTGCAGGCGTTGCTGGTGACCGCCGGTGGCGGTCTGGCCCTGCTGGCGGGCCTGCTGCTGCTGGTGGTCGAGGCCGGCACCACCAGTCTGTCGGGCATCATTGCGGCGCGCGACACCGTGCTGGCGGCACCCACCAGTACGGCAGCCATGCTGCTCATTCTGCTGGGCTGCTTCACCAAGTCGGCGCAGGTACCGTTTCACTTCTGGCTGCCCAGTGCCATGGCGGCCCCCACCCCGGTGTCTGCCTACCTGCACTCGGCCACCATGGTCAAGCTTGGCATCTATGTGATGGCCCGCTTGTCGCCCCTCTATGCCGACGTGCCGCTCTGGCACACGTTGCTCACCCTGTTTGGCCTGGCCACGGCCCTCACCGCCACCATCCTGGCCCTGCGCGCCACGGATCTCAAGCGCATTCTGGCCTACACCACGGTCGCGGCGCTGGGCATGCTCACCCTGATGCTGGGTATCGGTACCCCGATCGCCATGGTGGCGGCCATGACCTTTCTGCTGGTGCATGCGTTCTACAAGGCGGGGCTGTTTCTCATTGCCGGCATCATCGACCACGAAACCGGCGTGCGCGATGCCACCCGCCTGCATGGTCTGGGTCGCGCCATGCCTTTCACCTTCGCCGCTGCCCTGCTGGCGGCAGCGTCCATGGCCGGACTGCCGCCCTTCCTGGGCTTCGTGGCCAAAGAGATCATGTACGAAACCGTGCTCCACGCCGATGCCTGGCAGGTGCTGGTGTCGGTTGGCCTGTTTCTGGTCAATGTCGGTACGGTCGCCATCGCCGCCATCATGGGTCTGCGCCTCTATCTGGGGCCACGGGCCGAGACGCCGCTGCATCCGCACGACCCGCCACGCGCCATGCTGGCCGGGCCACTCGTGCTCGGCACGCTGAGCCTGCTGGCGGCCATCTTCCTGGCGGTCGCCGGAGCGCGCTGGATCGAACCCGCTGCTGCCGCCACACTGGGTCGGGCCACCGAGGTCGGCCTTTACCTGTGGCACGGCTTCAACTTCATTCTGCTGCTCAGCGCCATCACCCTGCTGGCCGGTCTGGCAGTGTTCAAGGTATGGACGCCGCTGCGTCACTGGCTTCAGGCGCAACGCTGGATCGATCACTACTCGCCCACCCGCGGCTACGATGCCGCGCTGCACGGCCTCACCGTGCTGGCCAAAGGCAGCACCAATCTCTTCCAGCACGGCAGCCTGCGCGGCTATATACGCTGGCTGTTCGGCGTGGCCGCTGCCGCCATGCTGGTGCCGCTCATCTTCGCCGGTGGCCTGGCCATGCCGTCGTTTGCCTTCAACCCCTTCGATGCCCGCTGGCTGGCCTTCGTGGCGCTCGGCGTGGGTGCCATTGCAGCCGCGCGCGCCGAAACGGCCTTTGCGGCCGTGATCGCAGTGGGTCTGGTGGGCTTTGCCACGGCCGCCGTCTTCATGATGTTCGGCGCGCCCGATGTGGCCTTTACCCAGTTCTCGGTCGAGATCCTCCTGGTGGTGATCCTGGCCACCACGCTGGCGCAGATTCCCCTCACCCAGCGCGACACACGCAACCGACGTCAGAAGCGCATCGATGCCGGCATCGGCGCCGCCGTGGGGCTGGGCGTGGTCGGCATCCTGCTGAGCATGCTCACCGTGCCATTCGACAACCGGCTCTCGGTCTGGTTTGGCGACAACAGTGTGCTGGCCGCGCATGGTCACAATGTGGTGAATGTGATTCTGGTCGACTTCCGGGCGCTCGACACCCTGGGCGAAATCACCGTGCTGGCGATCGCGGCCTTCGGCGTCGTGGCCTTGCTGCGTGCCGGTCATCAGAGCGACCAACGCTCGCGCCGCACTACCGACAAGTCGAACGTCAATTCGGAGCCTCCGCAATGAGACCTTCCCTCATCCTGCGCACCTCGGCCTTCCCGATTCTCGTCATGGCCGTGCTGTACTCGATCTATATCCTGCTGCGCGGGCACAACTCGCCCGGGGGCGGCTTCATCGGCGGCCTCATTGGGGGAGTGGGCGTGCTGTTCTACGCCATCTCGCGGGGTCGCGAAGAGGCTCTGCAGATCCTGCGATTCGCACCCACCTCATTGTGCGGCACCGGCGTGTTGCTGGCACTGGCCAGCGGCATCCCCGCCATCGTGCTGGGCCAGGGCTTTCTCACGCATCAATGGTGGCACATTGCCGGCCTGCCTCTGGGTACCGCGCTGGTGTTCGATATCGGCGTGTACCTGGTGGTAGTGGGTACCGTGTGCGCCATCTTCCTCAACCTGATCCGACGCTAGGAGACTTCATGGAACCCTTGCTGGCCATCGCCATCGCCGTGGTCATCGGCGTCTCGGTCTATCTGTTCCTGAGCCGCGATCTGCCACGCATGCTGCTCGGCTTCATCTTGCTGGGCGCGGGCGTCAACCTGTCCATCCTTCTGGCCGGGCGCATCGGCAGCACCACTCCCGCGCTCGTGGCGGCCGGCGAAGACGTGCTCGCCGCCCATGCCGCCAATCCCTTGCCGCAGGCGCTGATCCTTACCGCCATCGTGATCGGTTTCGGCCTGGCGGCCTTTGCGCTCATGCTGGCTTTGCAGGTCTGGCGTCGCTTCGGCACGCTCGACGCCGAAAGCCTGAGCGAAGCCGAATTCATTGATCCCGCCATTCTTCCGGAAGACACTCCCGCCAAAGCTCAGGACCCCCGATGACGCATCCTTTTCTGCTCGTGGCACCGCTGCTGGTGCCCCTGCTCAGCGCCGCCGTCTGCGCCCTGTTCTGGACACGCCCCCTGGTGCAATCGTGGATCAGTCTGGCCAGCTCGATCGCGCTGTTGTTCTTTGCCCTGTTGCTGCTGGGTACCGTGGCCGACGGCACGATCCTGGTGGGTCAGATGGGCAACTGGGACGCCCCGTTCGGCATTTCACTTGTGGTCGACATCTTTGCCGCCATCATGCTGGTCATCACCGGTCTGATGGCGGTAGCCGTGAGCGTCTACAGCATGGGGCCGGGGCGTGAGGCGCGCGACAAGGCCGGTTTCCATCCGCTCTACCACGGCTTGTTGCTTGGCGTGTGCGGCTCCTTCATGACCGCCGACCTCTTCAACCTGTACGTCTGGTTCGAGGTCATGCTGATTGCGTCGTTCGGCCTGATGGTGCTCGACCGTACGCGCGAGCAACTCGATGGCGGCATCCGCTACGTGATGCTCAATCTCATCGGCACCACCCTGTTTCTTGCCGCCATTGCCATGATCTATGGCATGACCGGCACACTCAACATGGCGGATCTGGCTCGCGTGGTGCCCGAGATCGAGAACCGGGGCCTGGTGCTGGCGGTGGCCATGCTGCTGCTGGTGGCCTTTGGTGCCAAGGCGGCGGTGTTTCCGTTGTTCAACTGGTTGCCGGCGTCGTATCACACGGCATCGATGCCCGTGGTGGCCATTTTTGCCGCCCTACTCACCAAGGTGGGTGTATATGCCATTCTGCGCATCTACACGCTGCTGTTTGCCGGCGACACCGGCTGGTTCGGGCCCATCTTCACCTGGATCGCCATCGGCACCATGGTGATCGGCGTGCTGGGGGCGGCCGCCCACTACGACGTGCGCAAGATCCTGTCGTTTCACATCATCAGCCAGATCGGCTACATGCTCATCGGGCTGGCGCTGATGACCCCGCTGGCCATCGCCGGCAGCATCCTTTATATCGTTCACCATATCGTGGTCAAGGCCAACCTGTTCCTGCTGGCGGGGGCCATTCGGCAGCACGGCGGCAGCTATGCCCTGGCACGACTAGGCGGATTGTGGCGCGTCACACCGCTGCTGGGTCTGTTGTTTCTCATTCCCGCGCTGTCGCTGGCCGGCATCCCGCCGCTGTCGGGCTTCTGGGGCAAGTTTGCCGTGATCCAGGCCAGCCTCGATGCCCAGGCGTGGATTCTCGCCGGCGCCGCCCTGGCCGTTGGTCTGCTGACGCTCTACTCGATGATCAAGATCTGGAACGAAGCCTTCTGGAAGGCCGAACCTTTCGAACTTCCCAAGGTGCAATGGCGCTGCGGCGAGCGGGTGGCCATGTATCTGCCCATCGTGAGCCTGGCGCTGATCACCCTCACCATCGGCCTGTATACCGAGCCCTTTGCCCGTCTGTCGGTCGATGCTGCTCATCAATTGCTCAACCGAGACGCCTACATAATGGCTGTCCTGCCCACCTCGGGAGACGCTCCATGAGTCTGCGCCAAACTGTCCATGTCATCCGACTGATTCCAGCCTGGCTGCGCGTGGCCACCACGCTGCTGGTCGAGTTGTTCAAGGCCACCTGGGATGTGCTGCGCATGGTGTATGCACCGCGCGGCACGGTGCGCCCGGGCATTCTGGCAGTCCCGGTCGACGAAAAGTCGGCGATCGGCATCACCACGTTCGCCAACATGATCACGCTCACCCCGGGCACGACCACGCTCGACGTATCCGAAGACCAGACCCATCTGTACGTTCATGCCCTCGACATAGACGACCCCAAGAAGGCCATCGAGGACATGAAGTCGTCCCTGGAAACCGATGTGAAAAAGGTGTGGCCATGAATCTTGCCTACTGGGCCGGCATTTTTGCGGCCATTCTGCTGATCCCGAGCCTGGTCATGGTGGGCTGGCGCCTTCTGGCCGGCCCCAGCTCGGCCGATCGGGCCATCGCCACCGATTTGCTGGGCCTGCTCGGTATCGCTTTGGCTGCGGTGGTGGCCGCCATCACGGGCTACGGCGCCTACCTCGACATCGCGGTCGGCATTGCCCTGTTTGGTTTTCTGGGCGCCGTGGCCTTTGCCGGCCTGCTCGAACGCGCCCGGGTTCCCAATGCCGAGAAACGCGAAAAACGGCACGAATCGCATCGTCGCCATCACGTGCCCGAACACGATTCTGCGGAGACGCTCTGATGGACTGGCTACGTGAACTTCTTGCTGCCTTGTTTCTGATTGCCGGCGCCCTGGTGGTTTTTACCGCTTCAGTGGGTCTGATCCGGTTTCCGGACGTGTACACGCGGATGCACGCTGCCACCAAGGCCGGGGTGGTGGGTGCCGGCGGCCTGCTCTTGGGCGGCGCGCTGGCCGTGGGCACCTGGACGGCCGTGATCTCGGCACTGGCGGGCATCTTCTTCCTGTTCGCCACCGTGACCATCGCGGCGCACACTCTGGGCCGGGCCGCGTATCTGTCGGGTTCGCCCCTGGCTCGCAGCACGGTGATCAATGCCATCGAAGACGTGTACGATCGCCACGACTTCGATGGCATCGACGAAGACCACCCGCGCTACGACCGCCAGCGTTAACCCCTCCGCCGGGCCACGAGCACCGGGCCTGGCGCGACCGCGGCCCGGGAGCGAGACTCGCCGCTGGGCCCGTGGTCAATCGCTGCGGCCACGCGGCGCAAACGGTGTGGGCTCGTCTTCCAGATGGGCCGGCTCGCCGGGGATCACGAACTGCTCACTGGCCCACGCGCCCAGGTCGATCTCCTTGCAACGGGCTGAACAGAATGGCCGGTAGCGGCTATCATCCCGCCAAGGCACGTCGCGCCGGCACGTGGGACACTTCACAATGGCAACCATCATTTCCTCACAAGATTCACAACAGCGGGAGAACGGCAAGGCATGAGCCATGCAGCGTCCGACGATACCTTCGATATTGTCGTACAGATTGGAGCGTTTCAACCCTGGACAACGCAGCACCAGCAACAGCTCGAAGCCGATCTGTCTCGTGCGCGCCAGGTGGTGCTGGCCGTCACCGGGGCCACCCGCGCCTGCAACACGCGCCACCCGTTCTCGCTGACCGAACAGATTCAGTTGCTGCGCCTGGCCATCCCGTCCAACTGGCTCGAGCGGGTTTCGGTGCTGGCTGTGCATCTGCCCTACGCGCACGCCAGTGAGCCACAACCCACCGTCGCTCAATGGCAACAGGCCGTGGCAGACGTGGCGGGCCATGGTTCGCCCAAGGTCGCGGCACGATACCTGAGCGCCGCCCGCCCCGCCCTGCCCGGCCATTGGCACCTCCTGGCCCCCGCCGATATCGACGCCGATGAACTGGCCTGGCGCCAGGCGGCATTGGGCAGCAACCATGCGCTGCATGTGCTCCAGGAAAAAGGCCATCTCACGCCATCAACCTGTCACGACTGGCTGGCCCGTTGGCTCAACCAATCCGGCCGCGAGCACCTGCACGAAGAGTGGCGGCAATTGCAGCACGAGCGCGCGGCGTGGGCCTCGGCCCCCTATCCCGTCACGCTGGTGACCGTTGATGCCGTCGTGGAGTGCGGTGGTCAAGTCCTGTTGATCCGGCGTGGGCGTTCGCCGGGTCGGGGCCTCTACGCCCTGCCAGGCGGCTTTATCGACGTGTCCGAATCGCTGCTGCAATCCGCCTGCCGGGAGTTGCACGAGGAAACCGGGCTGAATCTTGCCGACCGTGTCACGCCGCGAGCGAGTGCCGTGTTCGACGCCCCCGACCGCAGTCAGCGCGGTCGCGTCATCACTCACGCCTGGCATTTTCGAATCGACGCACCCAGCCCACCCGAGCTGCAGGCTGGCGACGACGCCAGCGAGGCCACCTGGGTAGAAGCCGCCCGACTGAGCGAGCTCACCACGCAGTATCACGATGACCACGACGTGATCCTGCAACACTTTCTTGGCGTGCCGCACCCCCCGGCGATCCGCGTCATGGCGCTCTGAGCGCCATGCAGGCGTTATGGATGCTGGCCTCAACTCTGCTGTTTGCCGTCATGGGCGCCAGCGTGAAGATGGCCACCGAAGCTCAAGCCACGCTTGCCCAGGTGATTACCATGCGGGGCCTGCCGTCGGTGCTGCTCATTCTGTTCTGGGCGCGCACCAGCCGCCTGTCGCTGCGCCCCACCAACTGGCGGCTGCACGTTTGGCGCAATGTGGCGGGCGTGACCGCGATGTGGGCAGGCTTCTACGGTCTGTCTCACCTGCCATTGGCCACGGCCATCACGCTCAACTACACCACGCCGTTGTTCGTGGCCGGCTGGATGCTGGGCTGGGGTGGCGCACGTCGTGACGGCTTGCGCGTGCTGGCCGTGGCACTGGGGTTCGTGGGCGTGCTGGCGGTGCTCCGGCCCACCATCAACCCGGAACAATGGGTAGCCGCCCTGGCAGGACTCTCCGCCGGTGCCATGGGTGCTGTGGCGCAGCTGCAGATTCGGGCCATGGGTCGTGCCGGTGAACCCGGTTGGCGCATCGTGCTGTACTTCTCGTTGGTCACCTGTGCCAGCGGTGGCGTGGTGCTGATGGCGCAAGGATGGCCTGTGCTCTCGGCTGATGGCTGGACCGCGTTGGCGGTACTGGGCCTGAGCGGTCTGGGTGGGCAACTGGCCATGACCCGCGCCTACGGGGTGGGGTCGGCCTTGCTGTCGGCAGCATTGCAGTACACCATCATCATCTTCGCCTCGGTGCTGGGGTTTCTGCTCTGGGGTGATCGGCCCGATCCACTGGCCGCCCTGGGCATGGCCGTGATCGTGGCGGCCAGCCTGTTGTCGGTGTGGTGCACGGCAAGACGCGGCGGCAGGGCCTGAGCACCGACGGCGCCGGGCCCCAAAAAACCCTCGGCCTCGCTATGGTGAGCGAGGCCGAGGGTTGGGCCGATGAATATCCCCGCCTTACGGAGGCGGGTTCGTCTGCCGTCAGGCCAGGCGCTGCCGGAACCAGTCGAGCATGCGCTGCCAGCCATCACGGGCCGGCTCGGCCCGATAGCTGGGACGATAGTCCGCATAAAAGGCGTGCGGCGCTTCGGGGTACACGTGAATGGTGGATGACCGCGCGGCCTCGTTGCCTTCCTTGAGGGCCTTGCGCATCACTTCGACCGTTTCAAGAGGGATGCCGGCGTCTTCGCCACCATAGAGCCCCAGCACCGGAGCGTGCAGTTCATCGGCCACATCCGCCGGGTGGCGCGGATGCAATTCGTCGTGCGGCCCCTGCAGGCGGCCGTACCAGGCCACCCCGCCCTTCACGCTGGCATTGTGGGCCGTGTACAGCCAGGTAATGCGCCCCCCCCAGCAGAAGCCGGTAATGAGCAGACGCGAGCTATCGCCCCCCTGTGCGCAGGCCCAGGTGGCAGCGGCGTCGAGATCGCCCATTACCTGTTCGTCTGGCACCTTGTTGACCAGTTCGGCAAACAGCGTGGGCACGTCGTCGTAAATCGTGGGATCGCCCTGACGGAAATAGAGCTCGGGCGCCACGGCCAGATAGCCTTCGCGGGCGAGGCGACGGCAAACGTCCTTGATGTGCTCATGCACACCGAAGATCTCCTGCACCACCATCACCACGGGCAGGTTGTTGCCCTCGGGCGCTGCGTAATAGGCGGGCATGGCGTCGCCATTGACGTCGATGGTGATGTCGCCAGCTCGCAGGCCGTCGGTGGGGGTATGGATGGTGGTATCGGCCGGCTGGCCGGCAGCATTGGCAAAACTCATGCTTTCTCCTTGAATCACGATTGAAATTCTGACACGAAACTTGCTGAACAGGCCAGTCACCCGCACTTGACGACGGGCACGACCGACGGCCAAGGCCGTTGCCACAACTCGTCAGTGCGCTTGCTCCCAATTGGGCCCGCTGCCCACGTCGGCCACCAGCGGCACACGCAAGTCGGCCACGCCGCACATCAGCTCGGGAACTCGCTGGGTCATGAGTTCGCGCTCGTCGTTCGGCACTTCGAGAATGAGTTCATCGTGCACCTGCAGGATGAGGCGGCTACGGCACCCTTCAGCCGCCAGCCAATCCTGGACCACCACCATCGCCTTCTTGATGAGATCGGCCGCGGTACCCTGCATGGGAGCATTGATGGCAGCGCGTTCGGCAGCCTTGCGACGAGGACCGCTTCCGCCGCGGATCTCGGGCAACCACAGACGACGACCAAAGACGGTTTCGACGTAACCCTGCTCGCGCGCCAATTCGCGAATACGCTCCATGTACCGCCCGACCCCGGGATAGCGGTCGAAATAGCGATCCATGTAAACCTGAGCCGCCTCGCGCGTAATCCCCAGGTTGGCGGCCAGACCGAATGCGCTCATGCCATACATGAGGCCGAAGTTGATCGCCTTGGCGGCGCGACGCTGCTCGGCCGAAACGTCTTCCAGTGCCACACCGAACACTTCGGCTGCCGTGGCCCGGTGGATGTCTTCGCCGCGGGCAAAGGCGGCTTGCAGTTGGGCTTCGTCGGCAATGTGCGCCATGACGCGAAGCTCGATCTGCGAATAGTCGGCGGACAGAATGAGGCAGCCGGGATCGGCCACAAATGCGGTGCGCACCCGGCGTCCGGCCGCTGTTCGCACCGGAATATTCTGCAGATTGGGTTCGCTGGACGCCAAGCGGCCGGTCACGGCCGACGATTGCGAGTACGACGTGTGCAATCGACCGGTGCCAGAATCGATCAATCTCGGCAGTTTGTCGGTGTAGGTGGACTTGAGTTTGGCCAGCCCCCGGTACTCGAGCAGGGTTTGGGGCAGCGGATAATCCTGGGCCAGAGTGGACAACACCTCTTCGTCGGTCGACGGCGCCCCGCCGGCAGTCTTGCGCACTACGGGCAGGCCCATCTTCTCGAACAGAATCTGCCCCAACTGCTTGGGCGAATTGAGATTGAAACTCTGGCCGGCCAGCTCGTGGGCCTTGTGCTCCAGCTCGACCAGCTGGCGGCCGAGATCCTGGCTTTGCACCGCCAGCACCTCGGCATCCAGCCGGACGCCGTTGCGCTCCATGATGGCCAGAACCCGCGACACCTGAACTTCGAGTTGATAGATGTGCAGAAGATCGGGGTCTGACTCCACTTGCGGAAACAGCAGGTGGTGCAGCTGCAGGGTGAAATCGGCATCCTCGGCGGCATAGTGGGCCGCTTGCTCGATGGCCACTTGCTCAAAGCCGATCTGTTTGGCGCCCTTGCCACACAACGACTCGTAGCTGACACCCCGCCGCCCCAGCCAGCGCTCGGACAAATCCCCCAACGACACGCTCTTGTGCGACTCGAGCACATACGATTGCAGCAGGGTGTCGTGGCGCACACCACGCAAGGCGATGCCGGCATTGGCAAAGGCGTGGGTGTCGAACTTGGCGTGATGCAACAGCTTGGCGGCCTGGGCGTCTTCGAGCCAGGGGCGCAAGCGCTCGAGCACGTCGTGCCGGGGCAACTGGGCGTCGTCGGCAAGGCCGGCATAGCGATGCCCGACCGGAATGTAACAGGCCTCGTGGGGCGTGATGGCGAGCGAGATGCCCACCAGTTGCGGTTGCATCGCACCGAGACCACCGGTGGTCTCGGTGTCGAGTGCCACCAGATCGGCCTGGCGAATACGCTCGAGCCAGTGAGCGAAATCGGCCCAGGTGACCACGGTGTGATAGTGCGTTTCCGGCGCGACCACATCGGCAGCCGGAGTGTCGCCGCCCGCGTCGAGACCGACATTGCTGGCCGCCTGTGCCGCGGTGCCTGGTGCCTGCTGCACGCGCGCGTCGCCTTTGGGCAGGCGCTCGGCGTCGCCGGTGAGCTCGCGCAGCCAGCTGCGAAAGCCATAATGGTCGTAGAGTTCGATCAGCGTCTCGGCGTCAACCTCACGCGGCCGCAAGGCTTCGAAATCGTGCAGATGGCCGTCGAGATCGCAATCGACCTTGATGGTGATGAGCGTGCGCGACAGATCGAAACGGTCGACCGCTACTCGCAGGTTGTTGCCTGCCACGCCCTTGATCTCATCGGCGTGAGCCACGAGGTTGTCGAGCGAGTCGTACTGTGCCAACCACTTGGCGGCCGTTTTGGGACCCACTTTCTGGACGCCTGGCACGTTGTCGGCCGTATCACCCACCAGCATGAGATAGTCGACGATGCGACTGGGCGGCACGCCGAACTTCTCGCGCACACCGGCTTCGTCGAGCTGTTCGCCACTCATGGTATTGATGAGCGACACATGGTCGTTCACCAGCTGGGCCATATCTTTGTCGCCAGTGGAGATCACGGTGCGCACGCCGCGTTCCCTGGCCTGTACCGCCAGCGTGCCGATGATGTCGTCGGCCTCCACGCCGGGAATGCTCAACACCGGCCAACCCATGGCCGTCACGGCTCGGTGTATGGGTTCGATCTGCGCTGCCAGGTCGTCTGGCATCGCCTGGCGATTGGCCTTGTACTCGGGGTACAGTTCGTCGCGAAACGTCGGGCCACGGGCGTCGAAAACGCAGGCCAGCCACTGTGCCTTATGATCGAGTGCCAGACGCCGCATCATGTTGATGACGCCGTACAGCGCACCGGTGGGTTCGCCCGCCGCATTGCGCAGGTCGGGCATGGCATGATAGGCCCGATACAAATAGCTCGAACCATCGACCAGCAACAAGGTTTTACTCATATGAATCCAAAGGATGACGCGGACCCCGCAGCCCCGGCCACGGATCTCAACCGGCTCATTCCGCATCGCCTGCACCAGCAACGTACGGTTCGAGTGCCGGGCCTGCGCGATATCGTAGACGAGGATCGCGCCAATGCCACCAAGGCGCGCGAGTCCTGGCATCTGCTGGGGATTATGTCAGAGTTCTACGAGGCCTCCGAAAAGCTGGCCCAGGTGCGCCCGGCCGTGAGCGTATTCGGCAGTGCCCGCATCAAACCCGACAATCCCCACTATGCCCGCACTCTCGAGATCGCTCGCCGGCTCTCCGACGCCGGCTTCAGCGTCATTTCGGGCGGCGGCCCGGGCATCATGGAGGCTTGCAACAAGGGTGCCCATGCCGGCCCCAGCCCCAGCATCGGCCTGAATATCGACCTGCCCACCGAGCAACTGTCCAACCCGTATCAAAACATCAGCCTCTGGTTCCGGCATTTCTTTCCCCGGAAGGTGGCCTTCATGAAATACACTTCGGCCTACGTGGTCATGCCCGGCGGCTTTGGCACGATGGACGAACTGTTCGAGGCGCTCACCCTGATCCAGACCCGGCAGAGCCGGCGTCTGCCGATCATTCTGGTGGGTTCCGAGTTCTGGTCGGGGCTGCTGCAGTGGCTCACCGATCAGCTGCGCGACAACGGCCTCATCGACCCCACGGATCTCGATCTGATGCAGGTCATCGACGAACCCCAGGCGGTCGTAGACGCCATCTTCGACTTCCACGAGCACGACGGATTCGTGCAAACTGCCGACGACGCCCAGCTGCGCTCACTCTGATATCGCCCCGGCAAGCCCCTTTTGAGGCTTGTCGCTCCATGCAACCCCACGCATCACCGTTCTTCTCATGGCCGTATTCACTCCTGTGACCGAAGCGGATGCCCGCGAACTGCTGCAACGCTACGACCTGGGCGAGCTCGTATCGCTGCGCGGCATCACGGCAGGCATCGAAAACACCAACTATTTTCTCACCACCACCACCGGTGAGTTTGTCCTGACATTATTCGAAAAGCTCGACCACGACCAACTGCCGTTCTACATCGAGCTCATGCACCATCTGGCCGCCCACGGCGTGCCCGTACCGCAACCGCAAACGCTGCGCGACGGCACTCGCCTCACCGCCTTGCACAGCAAACCCACCGCCGTGGTGAGTCGGCTCGATGGCGGTTATGAACCGGCACCCACCGATGCCCATTGCCGTCTGGCCGCGCACACCCAGGCTCAGGCACACCTCGCGGCGCGCGATTTCAGCCATGAGCAACCGAACCTGCGTGGCCTCGACTGGTGGCAGGCCACGGTACCGGGGCTCCTCGAGTTTCTGGATGCCGACCAGACCGCGTTGCTCACCGACGAGCTCGAACATCAGGTGGGGTTTCACCAATCGGCCTGCTACCGGGCCCTGCCGCGGGCAGCCGTGCATTGCGATCTGTTTCGTGACAACGTGCTGTTTGCCGGCACGGTCGAACAGCCGGTCATGGGCGGCTTCATCGACTTCTACTTCGCCGGTGTGGATACGCTGCTGTTCGACGTCGCCGTGGCAGCAAACGACTGGTGCATCGAGCGCGAGAGCGGCGCCATGCGCGAGGCGCCCTTGCGGGCCTGGCTGCGCGCCTACGAGACGATTCGGCCGTTCACCACAGACGAGCGCGAGGCCTGGCCCCACCTGCTGCGGGCGGCTGCGCTGCGCTTCTGGATATCACGACTGTACGACTTCCATCAGCCGCGCACGGCCGAAACCCTGCAACCACACGACCCCCGTCATTTCGAACGCATTCTTCGGCTGCGGCGCGACGTCGCCGTGATGCCCTTGCCCTGAGGCCCCACCATGCAAGCCGCTTCTCTGCCGATGTCGGCCGGTTGGTACTGGGTACGCGACGGCTTTGCGCTGTTTCGACGCCAGCCGATCGCCATGTTTACCTGGGCCCTCACCATCGGCCTGCTGGTGCTCATTGCCAGCTTCCTGGTGCCGATCGGTCCCGCGCTGTTCGTCATGCTCATGCCAGCCGTCTCGGTCATGACGCTCAATGCCTGCCGCCTGATCGAAACCGGCACCCCTGTGCAGCCGCTGTGGCTGTGGCGTCTGCTCGCTCAGCCCGGCATGGCTCGACGGCTCATCAGCATGGGTGGCATTTATCTCGGCGGCATCGTGCTGGCCGGCATCGTTGCCTTCCTGCCCTTTTATGGCTCGATCAGCGAAGCCGCCCTGGCCGTGGAAGCCGAGAACGACATCATGCCGCTGCTGAGTGCCGTGCAGCCACCCTTGCTCCTGTTTGGCGGCTTGTACCTGCTGCTGGCCGCCCTGTTCTGGCATGCTCCGGTCCTGGTGGCCTGGCATCAACTGGAAATCCGCAAGGCGCTGTTCTTTTCCGGTGTGGCCTGCTGGCGCAACAAGGGGGCGTTCGTGGTGTATGGCCTGGTATGGGGCGCGCTGGTGATCGCGCTCGAAGGCCTGGTGATGTTTCTGCAGTCTGCCGGTCTGCCGGCAGGTGTGGTGGGCCTGCTGCAAATGCCGGTGAGCTTCGCGCTGGCCGCCGTGCTTTATTGCAGCTTCTACCCCACCTACACCACCGTATTTGGCGACGCGGCGGCTGAACGGCAAAACGCCGACACACCGCTCTGAAAGGTCGACGAACGCAGGCGCCCGGCGCAGCAGGTCCGCCCTCTCGCCACTGCTGCGCGCGGCGCCTGCTACCCCGTTGTGGCCAGGCGTGCCACGCCCAGCGCCAGGGTCTTGGTACCCGCATCGGCAAAGCGAATCTGGGCCTGCGCCTGCTGGCCGCTGCCCTGCAGCGCCAGGATCACGCCTTCGCCGAATCGGTCGTGCTGCACGCTTTGGCCCACCCGAAAATGCTGCTCGCCAATCTGGATGCCCGGGCTGCTACCCGAGTGGCCGCCACGCGCCTGTCGGGTGGACGACGCAGCGCGCGCCGTGCCCGACCAATCGGAATCCGCCCATGCGGCTGCCCGGCGCTGCGCGCCCTCACCGTCGAAGGAGCGCTGTCGGGGACTCAGCCATTTGAGGTTGGCATCGGGCAACTCCTCGAGGAAGCGTGAGCGGATGGAGTACCGCGTTTGGCCATGCAGCATCCGGCTCTGCGCAAAGCTGATGTAAAGACGCTCGCGAGCCCGCGTAATGGCCACATACATGAGGCGCCTCTCCTCTTCGAGACCGGCATTCTCGAGCAGACTGTTCTCGTGCGGAAACAAGCCTTCTTCCACGCCCGTGAGAAATACCGCCTGAAACTCGAGACCCTTGGCCGCATGGATGGTCATGAGCTGCACCGCATCCTCGCCCTCGGCCGCCTGATTGTCGCCAGCCTCGAGCGCCGCATGTGACAAGAATGTCGCCAGAGCCGGCATGGGTGCATCGTTGAGCACTTCGCCATCGCCATCGACATCGAGCTCGGGCGGCGGGCCTTCGTCGACGAAGGCGGCGGCCGCCGGAATCAGCTCATCGAGGTTCTCGAGCCGATCACTGCCGTCCTTTTCGTTCTGGTAGTGCGCCCGCAAACCACTGTGATCGAGCATGTGATCGACCAGTTCGGGCAACGGCAGAGCCTGGGTTTCGAAGCGCAGCCGTTCGATGAGTGCGACGAACTGCGCCAGATTGTTGCCGCCCTTGCCAGGCACCAGCGGCACGGCGGCATAGAGGCTGCTGTCCTGGGCGCGAGCCGCGTCGACCAGATGCTCGAGCGTGCGCGCGCCAATACCGCGTGTGGGGAAGTTCACCACGCGCAGGAACGCCGTATCGTCGTGCGGATTCTCCATCAGGCGCAGATAGGCCAACGCGTGCTTGACCTCCTGGCGCTCGAAAAAGCGCAACCCGCCATACACCTTGTAGGCAACGCCGGCCGAAAACAGGGCATGCTCGAGCACCCGCGATTGCGCGTTGCTGCGATACAGGATGGCGACGTCGCGCCGCGCCAGGCCATCGTGGATCAGGCTTTGGATCTCGGCCAGCACCCATTGCGCCTCGGCCGAATCGGACATCGCCTCGTAGACCCGCAACGGCTCGCCCTCGCCCTGGTCGGTCCAGAGATTCTTGCCCAGTCGACCCTGGTTGTGGGCAATGAGCGCATTGGCGGCGTCGAGAATGTGACCGTGCGATCGGTAGTTCTGCTCGAGCCGAATGCGCTCGGGTGTTTCGAAATCGCGCTCGAAATCGGACATATTGCCCACGCGCGCACCCCGGAAGGCATAAATCGACTGATCGTCGTCGCCCACCGCGAACACGGCGGCACCGCCACCGGCCAACAGACGCAGCCATTGGTACTGCAAGCCGTTGGTGTCCTGAAACTCGTCGACCAGAATATGGCGGAACCGGCGCTGGTAGTGCTCGCGTACCGCAGCATGGTCGCGCAGCAGTTCGAACGAACGCAGCAGCAGTTCGGCAAAATCCACGACGCCTTCGCGCTGGCATTGGGCCTGATACAGCTCGGCGACTTCGACCAGACGACGCTGGAAGCTGTCGTTGGCCTCGACCTGATGCGGCCGCAGGCCTTTCTCCTTGGCCTGGTTGACGAAATGTTGCACCTGACGCGGTGGATATTTTTCATCGTCGATCTGATGGGCCTTGAGCACCCGCTTGATGGCCGCCAGTTGATCGGCCATATCCAGAATCTGAAAGGTGGCCGGCAGGCCCGCATCACGGTGATGCGCTCGCAGCATGCGGTTGCACAGCCCGTGAAAGGTGCCGATCCACATGCCGCGCGGATTGAGTGGCAGCAACGCCGTCATGCGCGCGAGCATTTCGCGCGCGGCCTTGTTGGTAAAGGTGACGGCCAGGATGCCCGCCGGCCCCACATGGCGCTCCTGCAGCAGCCAGGCCATCCGCAGCGTCAACACCCGCGTCTTGCCGCTGCCGGCACCGGCCAGCACCAGCGCGTGGCGTTCGGACGGCAAGGTGACGGCAGCCAGTTGCGGGGGATTGAGATGATCGAGCAGAGGCATGGGCAGGGTTTGTCAGTCAGGAGTTGCGCAGCAGGCGATACAGCGGCCGCAGCAGCGTCACCGGCAACAGCCGGGGAATGGTGCGCGCCACAAACACCAGAAACGCCATCACGGGATTGCTCAAACGCAGCCGCCGCTTGGTGCGATACAGACGCCATTCGGTGCGCACGTAGGCCCAGCCGCGCCGCCGCCGCAGCATGTCGTTGCCGGTCCGGGCGAGCACGAGATCGTCTTGCAAATTCCAGCCCTGGCCGCCACGCGCCAGCAAGGGCAACCAGAGGTGGTAATCCTCGGCCAGCGGGTTGTCCTGGTAATTGCCGGCCGCGAGCACGCTGTCGCGCCGCAGCACCACCGTAGGATGGTTGAACGGATTGCGATACGGCAGCATGGCCCGAATGGCCTGATCGGTTTCGGGCACCACCTTGCGGCCCAGCGGCTCCTGCGTGTCGGGGTGGATCTCGTACATGCACGCACCACACACATCAAATTGCGGGTTGTGCATCATGAATCCCACCTGACGCTCGAACCGCCACGGCTGGGAGAGGTCGTCGGTATCCACTCGCACCACCAGCGGATGCCGGCAGGCCAGCATGCCGTGGGCCAGAGCCAGGCCCAGACCCTGGTGCGTGGGCAAGGGCAACACCTGCAGTGGCAGCAGCGAGCGCCATGGATCCACCACCGCCTGCAAGGCGTCGCCGATGGGTCCGTCGAGCACCATCACCACCTCGGCTGCGGGCCAGCTCTGCTCGGCCACGCTCCGCAGGCATTGATCGAGATAGTCTGGGCGTTCGGCGTGATACAGCGATATCAGCACGGAAAACGCCGGCATCTCCTGGCTGGCAGCAAGATTGGAATCGGTCACGGATACAGGCAGAACCGGCGCACCGGCTTGGGCACGCCAGGGGATGGTCATCAAACCGCCATAGTAAACGATCAGGCTCGGCTGTCGTCCGAAGAGATGACGTCGGCCGGAATGATGGCACGCGCCACCTGCGTCGCACTCTGCTCCCAGGTGAGGTACGGCATACCGGACGAACCCGGCGCCTGGCCATCCCGGTAGGCCTGCAGCCAGCGCTGCAACGCCTCGGCCAATGCGCCCGGCGTAGCGGCCCTGAAGTACCAGGCGTGCTCGCCCGCCACTTCCCGAAATACCGGAAGATCCCGTGCGATCACGGGTAGGCCATGCTGCGCGGCCTCGATCAGCGGCAGGCCAAAACCTTCGGTGTACGAGGCCGCCACCAACGCATCGGCGCGTCGATAGGCTTCGCACAGAACGGCATCCGAGGCGTTGTCCAGCCAGAGCAACCGGCGCCCGGCCTGCGGATGACGCTGCAGCGATTGCACCAGTTCGCGCACGTTCCAGCCCACCTTGCCGATGATCACCAATGCCACATCCACCCCGTCGGCCCACAAGGCTTCGCAGGCGGCCAGCACCTGAGCGTGGCCCTTGCGGGGTTCGAGCGTGCCCACCATCAGCAGTCGGCAAGTGTCGGGGCCGGCATCGGCCAACGTGAGCGATCGCTGCGCCGACGCACTGCCCGCCACCTGCAGGCGGGCGGGGAGCTCGGCGCCCAGATGAAACCAGTGCACGGCCGGACCGTGGTCGGATCGTCGCGGCGGTGAATGTTGCAGATACTGGTGCAACTGAGTGGCTACCGCGGCCGAGATGCACAACAGACTGTCGGCCTGACGCAGTACGATCTCGAGCCAGCGGGCAAACCGCGGATCGACTTCACCCTGATAGAACTCCGGATGCGTGACCGGAATCAGGTCGTACAACACGAAATGACAGGGCACGCCACGGCGCTGCAGCTCGGCCAGCGGCTCTCGCATGCGCGCGATGGCCAGCAAGGCCAGATCGGCACAGAAGAAAACGTCGCCGGAGCGCGCCACGATGGGGTCGTCGGGCAACCCCAGATGTGGCATTTGCCAGTTCACTTCGACGAATCGCCGGGCATGATGAAACTGACCGGCATGGATGTAAACCGGCTCCACCCGCCAGTGGGGCGGCACGGCCGACACCAGGCCCCGGGTGAGATTGCGCACCACGCGCTGGATGCCTGTACGGGCATCGCGCTGCACCAGCCCGGAAATATCCACGTAGAGGCAGTGACGCGCAGGGCTCTCGGACCATGGCGCCGAGGCATCGAGCACGCCACGCCAGCCGGCGTGGCGATACCGTTCGCGAGCCGCGGTGTCCACCCGCCCGGTTGCCACCGGCAACTCACTGGCGCCAGCCGGCGTACCCACCCGGGCCATGACACGCTCGCCCCAACCCGGAAACCACATCACCAGACGTACGGCAATGCGCTTGAGCCAGGCCTGATGCTGGATCACCCCGTAGAGGGTTTGCAACGCGCGTGCATGCCACGCCGGGGTGCCGGGGTTTGCCATCGTGCCTCTCGATTTTCGTCGCGCCACATTGTAGGCGGATTGACCACTGACGCGGTGCGAGCGCGGCTAAGCGATATGTTCGAGCGCTGCGTCCAGGCGATCGACAGCGTGTATGGTCATGCCTTCGATGGGTTGCCGCGGTGCGTTGGCCCGCGGAATCAGGGCCTGCGTAAACCCGAGCTTGGCGGCTTCGCGCAGGCGTTCCTGACCGCGCGGCGCCGGCCGGATTTCGCCGGTGAGGCCGATTTCACCAAACACCACCAGCCCCTCCGGCAAGGGACGGTCACGCAGCGACGACAGTAGCGCCAGCAACACCGGCAGGTCGGCCGCCGGCTCGGCAATGCGCACGCCACCCACAGCGTTGATGAAGACATCCTGGTCGTACGTGACGATGCCGCCGTGACGATGCAAGACTGCCAGCAACATGGCCAGCCGGTTCCCTTCGAGGCCCACCGAAAGCCGCCGCGGATGGTTGCCCTGCGCGCCATCGACCAGGGCCTGAATCTCGACCAGCAGCGGACGAGTCCCCTCCTGGGTGACCATGACGCAAGAACCCGCCACCGCCGCCTCACGTTGCGACAGGAACAGCGCCGACGGATTATTGACTCCCCGGAGGCCGCGATCGGTCATGGCAAATACGCCAAGTTCATTGACGGCACCAAATCGATTCTTGAACGCGCGCACGAGTCGAAACGCGGAGTGGCTGTCGCCCTCGAAATACAGCACGGTATCCACGATGTGCTCGAGCACGCGCGGTCCGGCCAGGGCGCCTTCCTTGGTGACATGACCAATCATCACCATGGCAATGCCGGTCTGCTTGGCCAGACGGGTGAGCTGAGCGGCGCATTCGCGCACCTGGGCCACGGAACCTGGCGCCGAGGTGAGCTCACCCGAGTACAACGTCTGGATCGAATCGATCACCACCACCGCCGGCGGCTGGTCGGTGTCGGTCATGGCAGCCTGAATGGCCTCGAGGCGAATCTCGGCCAGCAACTCGATGTCGGCGCTGGCCACGCCCAGACGACGCGCGCGCAGCGCCACCTGATCGCCCGATTCTTCGCCGGATACATAAAGCACGCGCTGTTGAGCGGCCATGCCGGCCAGAGCCTGCAGCAGCAGTGTGGATTTGCCGATACCAGGATCACCACCGATGAGCACCACGGCGCCCGCCACCAGGCCGCCACCCAGCACCCGATCGAATTCGGCAATGGTGGTGGCCAGCCTGGGCTGCTCGCGCGCTTCGATGTCGCCCAGACGGCGGATCGGGCTGCCGGCCACCAGCGGGGCAAAGCGATGGCGCTCGCCATCGACCGACGACTCGCGCTGCTCGTCCAGCGTGTTCCAGGCGTGGCATTGGGGGCACTGGCCGAGCCATTTGGCACTGCTGCCACCGCACTCCCGGCAGACGTAGCGGGTTTTGGGTCGTGCCATCATTCGCCTCCACCGGCAATCGGCGGCAAGGTGTCGATCACCTCGACCGGGACACGCCGCGCGAGTTTGGTGAGAAGTTCGTAGCCGATGGTGCCGGCGGCCTGGGCCACGTCGTCGACCGATACGCCGTCGCCGCCCCACAGGGTGACGGGCGACCCCACGCCGACCTCATCCCGTTCGGTGAGGTCGACGGCCAGCATATCCATCGACACTCGGCCCACCAGGCGGGTGCGCCGCCCTGCCACGGCCACCGGCGTGCCACTGGGTGCATGCCGAGGATAACCATCGGCGTAACCACACGCCACAATGCCCACCCGCATGGCGCGGTCGGCCACAAATGTCCCACCATAGCCCACGGCCGCACCCGGCTGCAGCCTCTGCTCGCTGATGATGCGCGACTGCAGCTTCATGGCGGGCCGCAGATCGAGTGCGTCGGCACTCGGGCCGCCATCGAACGGCGTAGCGCCGTACAGACAGATGCCTGGCCGCAACCAGTCGGTCTGTGCCGCCGTTGCCGGTGACCCCAGGCTACCTGCGGAGTTGCAGGTACTGCGCGGACCGGGCATGCCCGCCGTGGCGCGATCGAACAATGCCATCACCTGCTGCACTCGGGCGTCGTTGTCGCCATCGGCAAAATGGGTCATGTGTCCCAGCGTGCCCAGCAGGCCGCGCTCCTGATGCGCTTGTGCGCGCTCGTAGGCCCAGCGATAGCGACCGGGGGCAAATCCGAGCCGGTTCATGCCGCTGTTGAGCTTGAGAAAAGCATCGATGGGGTGCCGCCCCGAGGCTTCGCGCAGCATCCGGAACTGGTCTTCGTGGTGCAGCACCGCCGTGAGGTGATAGCGCTCGAAATACGCCACGTCGGCCGGCTCGAAAAAACCTTCGAGCAAAAGGATGGGGCCGCCCCAGCCTGCCTCACGGCAACGCACGGCCTCGTCGAGATCCAGCATGGCCAGGCCATCGGCGCGGTGCAGGCCGGCCAGTGCGGCCTCGATGCCATGGCCATAGGCATTGGCCTTGATCACTGCCCAGATCCGGGGGCCACGGCCATGGCTGCCCACACGGTCGCGCACACGCTGCAGGTTGTGAGCAAGTGAGCGGGGAAACACCTGGGCAACGATGGGGCGGGGCATGGCAGACAACCGGACACAAGACTAGCGAAGTGACTGAGGGGGAGCGACATCGGGCCGGCGCAAGCGATACACGGCCGCATAGAGCGCCGGCAGGAACAGCAAGGTGAGCACGGTGGCCACCAGCAGCCCCCCCATGATGGACACTGCCATGGGACCCCAAAAACCGGTACGCGCCAGCGGAATCATGGCAAGCACTGCCGTGGCCGCCGTGAGCAGGATGGGTCGGGCGCGGCGCACGGCAGACTCCACCAGCGCCGTCCAGGCATCGCACCCTTCGGCCCGGTTGCGCTCGGCCTGATCGATCAGGATCACCGAATTGCGAATGATCATACCCAAAAGTGCAATCACGCCCAATTGCGCCACAAAACCGAAGGGCAGCCCGGTGATCAACAGTGCCAGTGCGGCACCGATCACACCCAGCGGGCCAGTCAGATACACGATCAGCGCACGCACAAACCCATTGAGCTGCAATACTAGCAGCGTCATCACGATAAACAGCATGAGTGGCACATTGGCCACAATCGACGCCTGCGCCGTACCGCTTTCTTCGGCAGCCCCCGCCATCTCGATGCGATAGCCTGCCGGCAGGCTGGCCCGAATGACATCGAGTTGCGGATCGAGGCGGGAACTCACGGTCTGGCCCTGCACCGTATCGACCACATCAGCCTGAACCGTGGCCGCGTAATCGCGGTTGTAGCGCCACAGTATGCCCGGCTCCCACTCCAGCGACACCGACACGAGCTGCGCCAGCGGCACGTAACCATGGTTTGTACCCACCATGGTTTCGGCCAGGCGCGTCATGGCCATACGTTCGTCGGCCGGCTGACGCAGCAGGATCGGGATACGGCGGTCGTCTTCGCGGTAGGTGGCCACGGGCAAACCGGACACCAACATCTGGGCCGTCTGCTGCAACTGGGCCGTGGATACACCCAACGCCTGAGCGCGATCCTGATCCAGATGCAGCCGCAGGGCCTGCACCGGATTGTTCCAGTTGTCGTTGACGCCGCGCGCAGCCGGGTCAGCCGCCACCACCGCGGCCACGTCGTTGGCCACGGCCCGCACGACGGCGGGATCCGGCCCCTGAACCCGAAACTGCACCGGGTACGCCACCGGCGGACCATTGTTGAGCAGCCTCACACGCGCCCGCACGTCGGGGAAATTGGCCTGGAGCCAGGGATCCAGTTGCTGGCGCAGGGCGTCGCGCGCGGCGACGTTGTGCGGTGTGATCACGAACTGGGCGAGATTGCTGCGTTGAAACTGCGCATCCAGCGGCAGATAGAACCGGGGCGTGCCCATCCCCACCCACGTGAGGTAGTCGGCCACCTCATCGCGTTCCGACAGCCAGGCTTCCACCTCCCGGGCAGCAGCTTCGGTGTGCTGATAGCTCACGCCTTCGGGCAGCCATAGATCGACCAGCAACTCGGGCCGGTTGGACTCCGGAAAAAACTGCTGTTCGATGTACCGGAAGCTGAAAGCACTGGCCGCCAGAGCGGCCAGGGTCAGCACGATCACCGCCCAACGATAGTCCAGGCACCAGACCACGACCCCACGCAAACGACGATAGAACGGGGTGTCGAAGACATCGCCCTCTTTCACACCATGATGCGCCAGCCGTTCGGGGCGCAGCAACCAGTAGCCCAGCAACGGCGTAAAAACCACGGCCGCCACCCACGACACCATGAGGGCCAGCGCGGTCACGGCAAATATCGAGAAGGTGTACTCACCCGCCGCCGATTTGGCAAAGGCAATCGGCAAGAAGCCCAGAGCGGTGATCAACGTGCCCGTGAGCATGGGAAACGCCGTGGTGCGATACATCTCGGTGGCCGCGGTGATGCGATCGCAGCCTTCCTCCATCTTGCGTACCATCATCTCGACGGCGATGATGGCGTCATCGACCAGCAGGCCCAGAGCAATGATCAGTGCACCCAACGAGATCTTGTGCAGGTTGATGCCCAGCCAGCCCATCACCAGAAAGGTGCCGGCCAGCACCAGGGGAATGGTGAGCGCCACGACCAGACCGGGATAGATATCGATACGCAAGGGTCGGCGACGCAACCCCAGGCTCACGAAGCTGACCACCAGCACGATGACCATGGCTTCGAGCAGCACCTGGACGAACTCGCCGATCGAATGCTCCACCGCGCGCGGCTGATCGGCCACTTTGAGCAGCTCCACCCCGACCGGCAGATCGCGCGCCATGCGTGCCTGCTCCTGATCGAGTCGCTCGCCCAGTCGCAGAATATTGCCGCCCTCGGCCATGACCACACCCAGGCCGATCACCTCACGCGCGCCACTGGCGTCGCCATAACGCATGGTGGCTACCGGAGGGTCGACGTAGCCACGCTTGAGAGCCGCAATATCGCCCAACCGGATCGCCCCACCACCACGCGCGCCGCCTTCGTCGGTGGCCCGAACCGGAATCGGGATGTTGAGCGCGCGCAAGTCGTCGAGCCCGGTGAGCGCACCACTCACCCGCACCTGCAACTGATCATCGGGCAGTGTGACCACGCCCGCGGCCTGAACGTCGTTGCGCCCCCGAATGGCGTCGGCAATGTCGCTCACCGACAGCCCCAGCTGCGCCATCCGCCGACCCGACAGCTCGATGTAGATGCGTTCTTCCTGGACCCCGAACAGATCGACCTTGGCCACTTCGGGCACGCGCAGGAGCTGTTGGCGCGCCTGATCGGCGTACTCGCGCAGCGTGGCGGCATCGTAGCCGTCACCCGAAAAGGCATAGATCAGCCCGTAGGTGTCGCCGAAGTCGTCGTTGAAGTACGGGCCTTGCACCCCCTCGGGCAGGCTGGCCGCCATGTCGCCCACCTGCTTGCGCGCCGTATACCAAAGCTGCGACACCTCGGCCGCCGGCGCTGCGCCATCGAGCTGCAGCATGGTGATGCTGCGCCCGGGCTGCACCTGACTGACGATCTTGTCGGCCCAGGGCACCTGTTGCAGCGCACGCTCGATATGGCTGGCCACCTGCTCCGACATTTCGGTGGCGGTGGCGCCGGGCCATTGCGCCTGCACCACCATGGCCTTGAAGGTAAAGGGCGGATCTTCGTCCTGGCCCAATTGATGCCAGGACCAGAGCCCGCTCAGCAACAACACCACCATGAGATAGCGCACCACCGACTGGTGCGCCAACGCCCAAGCCGACACATTGAAGCGGTTCATGCGGCGTCGGGCAGCGGGATCGGCGGGCGCGCCGAAGCCGGCGCACCGTTGGCGCCGCGCGGCTGCATCAGGGGCAACAGGGCACCATCGAGCTCGACGGTGGCCGGAGCCTGGGCGGGAGCCAGACGCCGCACCAACTGCTGGTCGCGCAGATGGTGAACGCCCGCGATCACGATCTCGGCACCCGGTTCGAAGGCGGCTGCCACCAAGGCGCGAGTGTCGGTGACGGTAACCACCTGCACCGGCTGCGCTGTCACGGTGTTGCCCTCGCTCGGCAGCACCCAGACATGGGGCCTGCCATCACGTTGCCAGAGGGCAGCCAGTGGCAGCGGCACCAAGGGCTCGGCCATGGGTTGCTGGAACCGCACCGTGGCACTCATGCCCAACTCGACACCGTCGGGTTCGTCGAGCAGGCGCACCCGCGCGGCGAACGTGCGCGTGAGCGGATCGGCGCGACCCGCGATCTCGCTCACGCGAGCGGGGATGGCCTGGGGGCCCGACCAGAGATCCACCTCGGCGGAGGGCAGTTGCCGCACGACGTCGACCAGCGTTTCGGGCACCTGAAAGGCCACCTCACGTCCATTGCCGTCGGCCAGCCGCACGATGGACTGGCCGGCACTGACCACTTGACCCGCCTCAGCCTGCACGGCGGTGACGATGCCATCGGTATCGGCCATGAGATTGGCGTAGCGAGCCTGGTTGCGTTGCGCCGCGAGATTGGCGCGGGCCTGCGACACGGCGGCTTCGGCGCCCTCGAAAGCGGCACGACGATTGTCGAACTCGGCAGCACTGATGAAACCGGATTGGCGCAAGCGCTGAAACCGTTGCCATTCGGCGCGAGCACGCTCGAATTCGGACTCGGCGGCGGCCAACTGCGCTTGTGCCGCCGTTTGCGCCAGCTCGAGATCCTCGGCGTCCAGCCGAGCCAGCAACTGGCCGGCCACGACGCGATCACCCGGTTGCACGAGTCGCTCGATGAGCTTGCCGCCAACGCGGAATGAGAGGGGAGATTCGGACGCGGCCTGGACATCGCCCGGAAAGGCGCCGACCAACGCCACTTCGTGGGCCTCGGCCAGCACGGTGCGCACCGGCCTGGGCGGCTCGGTGGCGGGTGTGACGGGATCGCTGCAAGCCAGCAAGCCGGCCGCCAGCACGAGACTGACGCCCAGACAGCCGCCGCGCGCAAGGAGGTGGAATATCACGCTGCCGTGCTCCGATGCATGAAACTGCCAGCTCGCGCGCCCGCAGCCTGCCCCGACGTGGTACCTTGCTTGCCGCCACGCCAACGGCGGGCAACAAGCATGCCCTGATAGGGCAACGAAGCAATATAGCACGCTGCCTCCCTGCCCCGGATCCTGCATGTCGGTCGATCATTACGAAAACTTTCCGGTGGCCTCGCGCCTGCTGCCGGCGCGCTGGCGCGCCGCAGTGATGGCGTTATATCACTTCGCCCGTCATGCCGACGACCTGGCCGACGAAGGCCAGGCGTCGCCCGAGCACAGGCTCATGGCGCTCAACACGCTGGCCCGCTCGCTCGACGCCATTGCCATGGCGCAGGCTCGAGGCACCCTGCCCCGCTGGCCTTGCGGGGCACCCGACAGCCTGCTGAACCCCCTGCATGCCGCCATCGTGCGCCACGACCTGCCGCTGGCTCCGCTGCACCGCCTGCTGCTGGCCTTCAAGGCCGACGTGCGGCACCGCCCCGTTCAGACTCGGCCGCAGCTGCTGGCGTACTGCGAATACTCGGCCGATCCGGTGGGCGAACTTCTCCTGCACCTCTACGAGAAGGCAGAACCCACCACACTCACCCTCTCGCACCACATCTGCACCGGGCTGCAGTTGGTGAACTTCTGTCAGGACGTGGCCATCGATCTGCCGCGCGAACGCCACTACCTGCCGGCCGAAGAGTTGGCTCGCTGGGGCCTGCACCTCAGCGAATTGCCTGCGGCTCGCCGCACCGCGGCATTTCGGCATGCCATGGCCGAACAAACGCACCACGCCCGCCGACATCTGCTGCAGGGCAGCCCTCTGGCCACCCGATTGCCCGGCCGCGCGGGCTGGGAGCTTCGCCTGGTGGTTCTGGGCGGTCTGCGCATTCTGGAGCGCATCGATCAGGTGGCAGGCAACGTTTTTGATCACCGGCCGCAATTGCGCCGACGAGATTGGCTGCTGTTGGCGGCTCGCGTGCCACGCTACGCCCGATTGCAATCCGGCCTAAAATGACGGGTTGTGCCAGCCTCCAGCCGCGGCTTCATGACTCCCGACCAATATTGCCAGAACAAGGCCGCCCGCAGCGGGTCGAGCTTTTACTACAGTTTTCTGTTTCTGCCGCCCGAACAGCGGCGCGCCATCACGGCGCTCTACGCCTTCTGCCGCGAGGTCGACGACGTCGTCGACGACTGCACCGATCCGGGCGTGGCCCAGATCAAACTCGACTGGTGGCGAGAGCAGGTGGTGCGGCTGCATCGTGGCGAGGCCGATCATCCGGTGGCGCGAGCTCTCTTGCCTCATGTGTCGCGCTTTGCCATTACCGAAGCCCAGATGCTGGCGGTGATCGAGGGCATGCGGATGGATCTCCAGCAAAGCCGCTACCTCGACTATGCCGGTCTGCAGCATTACTGCTGGCACGTGGCTGGCGTGGTGGGCGAAATGTCTGCCAGCATCTTCGGCAGCAGCCAACCCGAAACCCTGCACTATGCGCGCGAGTTGGGTCTCGCCTTTCAGCTCACCAACATCATTCGCGACATCGGCGACGACGCCCGACGCGGCCGCATCTATATTCCGGTTGATGAACTGCAACGCTTTGATGTCAAGGCCGCCGATATTCTGCAGGGCACGTATTCCGACAACTTCACGCAACTCATGCAGTTTCAGGCTGACCGCGCACACGACGCCTACCGCAACGCGCTTGCCGCGCTGCCCGATGCCGATCGCCGGGCGCAACGACCCGGCCTGATCATGGCAGCCATCTACCACGCCCTGCTGCGCGAGATCGAGCGCGACAACTTCCAGGTGCTGCATCAGCGCATTGCGCTCACACCGCTGCGCAAGCTCTGGCTCGCCTGGAAAACCTGGGTCAAAGGCGGCGAGCTGACGCTGGCAGGAGGTGGCCGCACCCCATGAGCCAGCAGCACATCGCCGTCGTCGGTGGCGGCTGGGCCGGTCTGGCCGCCGCCACCGAATTGCAACGCACGGGCCATCAGGTCACGGTGCTCGAACTGCGCCACCATCCTGGCGGGCGGGCGCGTCAATTGCCCCGCGCCCGCTTCCAGGCACCGCTCGACAACGGCCAGCACATCCTGCTGGGAGCCTATCGTCGCACCCTGGAATTGATGCGCCAGCTCGACTGCGCACCCGAACAGAAGCTCTGGCGCATGCCACTCACGCTGCGCCAGGCCGATCATTCTTTCGGTCTGCAGACGCCCCGATTGCCGTCGCCGTGGCACGCCCTGTGGGCCCTGGCCACGGCGCGTGGACTCAACATGAACGAACGGCTGGCCGCCGTACGGTTCGCCCGGCACCTGAGGGCACGCCAGTGGCGACCCGAAGGCGAACTCACGGTCACCGAGCTGCTCCAGCAATACCGGCAACCCTTTGCCCTGATTCACAAGCTGTGGAACCCGCTGTGTCTGGCCGCCCTCAACACCCCCGCCGACCGGGCCTGCGCCACGCTTTTCTGCCGCGTCCTGGGGGATTCACTCGACGCCGGCAGCCAGGCCAGCGACATGCTGCTGCCGCGCACCCATCTCAGTGCACTTTGGCCCGATGCGGCGGCGCAACGGCTCGATATGCAGTTTGGTCGCCAGGTTCGCAGCGTGCTGCCGGGAGCCAACGACGTTCAAGTGGATGGCGCCACCTACGACGCCGTCGTGCTGGCCGTGCCACCCTATATGGCCTCGCGCATGCTGGCGCGCCTGCCCGGCAGTACCGCGCTGCTCGAACAATTGGGGCAATTCCGTTATGCCCCCATTGCCACCCTCACACTGCAGCTGTCGGCACCCATGCCGCCGCTGGCGGCGCCGCTGCTCATGCTGCAGGAAGACACCGCGCGCGAGCACGTGGGGCAATGGCTGTTCGACCGTACCCGCCTGCTGAACCTCGATCCGGCACGTCCCGAGCTCACCGTGGTGAGCAGCCAGAACGAAACCATTGCGCGGCTCTCTCGCAGCGAGCTGGTGCAGCGTTTGCACACGCAACTGGCCGAGCAGGTGGCGCTGCCGCCTGTGGCCGAAGCCGAACTCATCATCGAAAAGCGCGCCACGTTCGAGTCGACACCGGGTTTGAGCCGGCCGCAACACCGTACGCCCTGGCCACGCGTGGTGCTGGCCGGTGACTACACCGACACCGGATATCCGGCCGTGCTCGAAGGCGCTGTGGTCAGCGGGCAAAATGCCGCGGCCGTGCTGCTCGAATCACTCACCGGCACCAGCGCCGCCTGAGACGCGTCAGCTACCCGGGGCGCTGCAGTGCAGCGGCTCGCTGTTGCCCAGCGTCCAGGTGATGTCGTTACCCTTGCCGCGCAATTCATGGCGCTCGTCGGCGTACCGGAAGCCAGAACCGGCCATCTGCTGAGGCAACTGCACGGCATAGCCACTGGCCATCAGAACCGAGGCCGCGTTTTCCACAAACGTGACGCGCAAGGCCGTGCGGTCGGTGCAGAGATATTCAACCGTGGGCAGGGTGGTGGGGCGACCGCAGGCCGCCAGCAGAGAGACGGCCGCAACGGCCAGAACCCGCGAACAAGTGCGCATGAGAAGGCTCCGAATGAGCTCAGAACAACAGGCAAGCGTCTCGGTCACCCCACCAGGGGCATGACCGGACGCCCGGCATGAGGGTTGGCGGCTATCCGCGCCAAACCTGAAAACTGAACATCCCCAGGGCAGTGAGGGCGAAGGATCCGATGAGGCTGATGCCAGCATACAGCAGGGCAGCGCCCGCTCGGCCTTGCTGCACCAGGCCCACGAATTCGGCCGAAAACGTGGAGAACGTGGTGAGCGCGCCCAGAAAGCCGGTAAAGATGGCCAGCCGAACGGGCTCGGGCCACTGCGGTACCTGCGCCACCCAGGCCAGCAACACGCCGATGGCGTAGGCACCCAGGGCATTGGCCAGCAATGTGCCCCATGGCAGTCGGGCCGAGCCACTGTTGAAGGCCAAGGCCAGACCCCAGCGCAACCAGGCACCCAGGGTGGCGCCACCAGCGATGGCCAACAGGTTGGCAAACAGGGTTGGCATGATGGCCGGGCGGCAGCGGGGTCAGAGCCGCGCAGTGCGCGCAATCAGAGCCTTGACCGCTGCCGCATCGTTGGGTACGGGCTCCACGTGCTGCGGCAGCGATTCCAGGCCGTCGAAACGCGCCGGACGCGGCGGCTCGATGCCCACGGCTTCGCGGATGGTATCGGCAAACTTGATGGGCAAGGCAGTTTCGAGCACCAGCATGGGGATGCCGGGCTCCTGCCAGGCCTTGGCCACCTTCACACCATCTGCCGTGTGCGGGTCGATCAGCACACCGCTGGCCTCGTGCACCTCGCGGATGGTGCGCAGGCGGTCGGCATGATTGCTGGTGCCGGCACAAAAGCCGTGATCGGCAAACGCGGCGCGATACGCCGACAAATCGAAATGACCCTGACTGCCCAACTGCTGCCACAGGTCGGCCACGCGCGCGCCATCACGATCCAGCAGGTCGTGGACGAACCGTTCGAAATTGGACGCCCGCGAGATATCCATCGACGGGCTCGACGTGGCCCAGGTTTCGGCGGAGCTGCGCGGCCGATAGATGCCGGTGCGAAAGAACTCTTCGAGTACGTTGTTCTCGTTGGTGGCCAGCACCAGACGACGGATGGGCAAGCCCATGCGCCGCGCAAAATGCCCAGCCAGAATATTGCCGAAATTGCCCGAAGGCACGGCAAACGACACGAGCTGATCGGGCCGCGTGGCCACCCGCAGCCAGCCATGAAAGTAGTACACGATCTGGGCGGCGATGCGCGCCCAGTTGATGGAGTTGACCGCCCCGATGCGATAGCGCTGCTTGAAGTCGAGGTCGGCCGACACGGCCTTGACGATATCCTGGCAGTCGTCGAACACGCCCTCGACGGTGAGGTTGTGAATGTTGGGCTCATCCAGCGAGTACATTTGTGCTCGCTGGAAGGCGCTCATGCGCCCGGCCGGCGACAGCATGAACACGGCCACCCGCTGCTTGCCACGCATCGCGTACTCGGCGGCCGAACCGGTATCGCCCGAGGTGGCGCCGAGAATATTGATGGTACTGCCGCGTCGCTCGAGCACGTGCTCGAACAACTGCCCCAGCAGTTGCATGGCCATATCCTTGAAGGCCAGCGTGGGGCCCTGCGACAGGCCGAGCAACGACATGCCGTCGGTCAGGGGTTTGACCGGCACGATCTGTGCACTGCCGAAGGCGTCGGGCGTGTAGGCCGCGTGGCACAGGGCGCGCAGCTCATTCACCTCGATGTCGGTGATGAACAGGCGCAGGATCTCGGTGGCGAGATCGGCATAGCCCAGCTCGCGCCAGGCAGCGAGCTGCGTGGCGTCGATCTGCGGGATGCTCTCGGGCACCGCCAGCCCGCCGTCCGGCGCCAGGCCTTCGAGCAGGATGTCGGTGAACGGCTGCGGCGTCATCCCGCCGCGCGTAGACAGGTATCGCATGTCAGGCCAGATGCTCCATGCGCAGGCGCACCACATCGGAGCGCACGGTGTCGAGCTCCTGCATTTGCTCGATGGCGTGATTCACATCACGCTCGATCGCTTCGTGCGTGAGAAAGATGATGTCGGCCACGTCTTCACCGGCTTCGGGGCTCTGGATCATGGCGTTGATCGAGATGCCGTTGTCGGCCAGGATACGGGCGATGTCGGCCATGACCCCGGGCTGGTCGGCCACCAGCAGGCGCAGGTAATAACTGGAGCGCACATCGCCGATGTCGAGAATGGGAAGGTCGGCCATGGCATCGTGCTGGAAGGCCAGATGCGGGACCCGATGGTTGGGATCGGCCGTGTGCAGTCGGGTGACATCCACCAGATCCGCCACCACGGCCGAGGCGGTGGGCTCCTCGCCCGCGCCCTGGCCGTAATACAGCGTGGGGCCCACGGCATCGCCATGCACCAGCACGGCATTCATGGCGCCTTCCACGTTGGCAATGAGCTTGTCGGCCGGCACCAGCGTTGGGTGCACGCGCAGCTCGATGCCGTCGGGCCGCCGGCGCGTGATGCCCAGCAGCTTGATGCGATAGCCCAGGGTTTCGGCATGTTTGATGTCCACACCCGACAGGCCGGTAAGGCCTTCGACGTGCGCCCGCGAAAACTGCACCGGGATACCGAATGCCATGGAGGCCAGCAAGGTGAGCTTGTGCGCGGCGTCGATGCCTTCGATGTCGAAGGTGGGATCGGCCTCGGCGTAACCCAGACGCTGGGCTTCAGCCAGCACGTCGTCGAACGGCAGGCCGTGCGAGCGCATCTCGCTGAGGATGTAGTTGGACGTACCGTTGATGATGCCTGCCACCCACTCGATGTGGTTGGCGGTGAGGCCCTCGCGAATCGCCTTGATGATCGGGATGCCACCGGCCACCGCCGCCTCGAACGCCACCATCACGCCGCGCTCGCGCGCCGCCGCGAAGATTTCGTTGCCGTGATGCGCCAGTAGCGCCTTGTTGGCGGTTACCACGTGCTTGCCGTTGGCAATGGCCTCGAGCACCAGCTCACGGGCCACGGTAACGCCACCAATCAACTCCACCACAATGTCGATGTCGGGGTCGCGCACCACGGCAAAGGCATCGGGCTCCACGGCGATATCGTGGCCAACCCGCGCACGGGCGCGAGCGACGTCGCGCTCACCCACCTTGGTTACCACGATGCGGCGTCCGGCACGACGGGCAATTTCTTCAGCATTGCGCGCCAGCACCTTGAAGGTGCCGCCGCCTACGATACCCAGACCCAGCAGGCCTACCCGGATGGGCTCCATATGTTCGGTCATTCCACACTCGGCAAAAAAATGCAGCCCCGCCACCAGGCAGGGCAATAATCAGGATTGCGCGGCCTCAGGCCACGCGCGTGAGCAGACCATCCTTGCGGAACATCTGCTTGATGCCTCGGATTGCCTGACGGGTACGGGCTTCGTTCTCGATGAGCGCAAAGCGTACGTGATCGTCGCCATATTCGCCGAAACCGATGCCGGGCGACACAGCCACCTTGGCATCAGCCAGCAGGCGCTTGGCAAACTCGAGGGACCCCAGCTCCTGATAAGGCTCGGGGATCCTGGCCCAGATGTACATCGAGGCCTTGGGAATCTCCACCATCCAGCCGGCGTCGTGCAGGCCGCGGACGAGCACATCACGACGCATCCGATACTGCTCCACCACTTCGGCCACACACTCCTGCGGCCCTTCGAGGGCTGCAATGGAGGCCACCTGAATGGGTGTGAACGTGCCGTAGTCGTGATAGCTCTTGAGGCGCCCCAAGGCATTGACCATGTCGCGATTGCCCACCATGAAGCCGATGCGCCAGCCAGCCATGTTGTAGCTCTTACTCATGGTGAAGAACTCGACGGCCACGTCGCGCGCACCCGGCACCTGCATGATGGAGGGTGCCTGATAACCGTCGAACGTGATGTCGGCGTAGGCCAGGTCGTGCACCACGAGGATATCGTGCTCACGCGCCAGCGCCACCACCCGCTCGAAGAACGGCAGATCCACGCATTGCGCCGTGGGGTTGCTGGGAAAGCCCAGAATCATCATCTTGGGCTTGGGAATGGATTCGCGCACGGCGCGTTCGAGCTCGTCGAAGAAATCCACCCCCGGCGTCATGCGCACCGAGCGAATGCTGGCCCCGGCGATGACCGCGCCATAAATATGGATGGGATAGCTCGGGTTGGGCACCAGCACCGTATCGCCCTGATCGAGCGTGGCCAGCATGAGATGTGCCAGACCTTCCTTGGAGCCGATGGTGACGATGGCCTCGGAGTCGGGGTCGAACTCGACCTGATAGCGACGCTGATACCAGTCGGTGATGGCCTTGCGCAGACGCGGAATGCCCTTGGACACCGAATAGCCGTGGGTATTGGGCCGGCGTGCCGCCTCGACCAGCTTTTCGACGATATGGCTCGGGGTGGACCCGTCCGGGTTGCCCATCGACATGTCGATGATATCTTCACCGCGCCGCCGGGCCGCCATCTTGAGCTCACCCGTAATATTGAAAACATAGGGTGGCAGGCGGTCGATGCGCGAAAACTCCCTCATGGCGGATCCTTGGAGGCGTAAATATGGGAAAACCCTATAATCTAACGGAAGGCGGGGCAATGGGCAAATCGGCGAAAGCCCCGGAGTGGCCGGCAAACGCCGGCTGCGCTGCCGGCACTGCGGCTCAGGCTTGCTCCGGAACACCCCGACGCAGGGCCAGACCCAGCATCAGCACCGACAAGCCCTGAAACAGCAGGTCGAACGCCAGCAGCACACCCAGCACCCACACACTGTTGGCGGGCCAGCCCGACGCCACCAGCACGCCGGCCAGCAGCGTGATGAAGCCCGATGCCGCCAGCCACGGCCAGCCGCCTTGCGCGCGGTGCTGCGACCAGATCCACAGACGCAGGGCACCGGCTGCAATGAGAAAGGCACCAAACACCAGCGTGAGCACCGCGGCGCCAGCCAGCGGGTCGTAGAGTGCCAGCACCCCGGCCACGGCGTAGGCGAGGCCGCTGAGGGTCCAGAGCAGAAAGCTGCGCCACCCTTTGACCCGCCAGGCCTGGGCCAGATGGGCGGCACCGGCCAGCAGCATGAGCATGCCGATGAACACCACGCTGGCCACCGTGGCGGCAAACAGGTGCACCGCGGCGAGCACGCCGAGCACCAGCATGGCAACACCCAAACCGATGAACCAGCCCCAGTGGGGCGCCAGCTGCTCAAGCGACGCACGAATCATGCCACTGACATCGCCCGGGATGGGTTCGCGGGTAGATTGCGGGGTTTCGGCCATAACACTCTCCACAGGGTGCTCCGGACGGCACCATCGTCGTGCATGGTAGCGCGAACCCGCTCACAAGATAAGTCGTCAGGCCCATCAACGTGGCCGTGAGCCCACAGCGCAAGGTGCGCTATCATTTCTGTCGTCGCTACCCTATCCGTCAGCGGAGCCCGGATTGAAACTACACAGCGATTCCACGCCAGGTCTCAACACGGTCACGGCCTATGGCCTTGACTACATCGAAATCAACCGGCAGCGCTTTCATAGTGCCGTGGCGTTTGCCCCCGAGGGGGAGGTCGACGCCTGGGAAATCCGCAACGTCGACGATCTCACCACCGATCTCCTCAAACGTGCGGTGGGGTTGCCCGAGGTGGCAGCCGACCCTTTCGCCATGCTCGATGAACCCGGCGCAGCCACGCCTCAACCGGATCAGGCCGAAGTCCTGCTGGTGGGCACCGGCGCGCGCCAACGCTTTCTGGCCCACTCGGTGCTCAAGCCACTGCTGCACGCCGGCGTGGGGGTCGAATCCATGGATACCCAGGCTGCCGCCCGAACCTATAACATTCTGATGGCCGAAGGCCGGCGCGTCGTGGCCATCCTGCTGCCCGGCGATGCCTGAGCGCCCTTCCGTCATCCCACGCCATTCGATCAAGGACACTGACATGACCGTACCCGCCGTGGGCGACCCCATCACCGACTTCGAAGCCGACAGCACCGAGGGGCGCGTGCGCCTTTCGCGCTGGAGCGGCAAGGTGCTGGTGCTCTATTTCTACCCCAAGGACAACACCCCTGGCTGCACCACCGAGAGCCAGAACTTCCGCGACCTGCACGATCAGTTCCAGCAGGCTGGCGCCGAGGTCGTGGGCGTATCGCGCGACAGCGTCAAATCGCACGAGAACTTCTGTCGCAAACAGGAGCTGCCCTTCGTACTCATCAGCGATCCCGACGAAGCCCTGTGCGAGCAGTTCGGCGTCATGAAGCTCAAGAACATGTACGGCAAGCAGGTTCGGGGCATCGAACGCAGCACCTTCGTGATCGACCGCGACGGACGCTTCGCGCAAGAATGGCGCGGCGTCAAGGTGCCCGGCCATGCTGCAACCGTGCTCGAGTTCGTTCAATCGCTCTGACGCCGCGCCGCGCAGCACCGCACTGCCACCCCCGATTTGCCGCATCCCTCCAGGAGACCGCTCGATGCCGCTGCCCAAGATGCCGACCCGCCCGGCAACCGTATTGCCCACCCCGAAAAAAGCGCCCGTCTTGCGGGGCCGCCGGGGCCGGCAGAAGGGCGGCGAGGCCGACGAGCCCGCAGCGCAAGCCAGCGTTTCCGACGCCAAAGGGCCAGTCAGCCTGCCGGTCAGTACGCCGCAACCCGCCGCGCTGGCTGCCGTCGCTCACGCCAGGCCACCGCTGGCCAGCCCGCCAACCGACCCGGCCATTCCCCCGGCAGCCACACCCGCGGCAACCGCGCCCACACCGACCGCTCCCGCGGTAGCGGCTCCCGCGGTATCGGCTCCAGCGGGTGCGGCAGCAGACCCCGTGACAGCCGCCGAACCGGAGCGCCGGCGCGGCCATCGCACGGCACCATCGGCACGCCCGGGCCTGCGCCTGTTCGTGCTCGACACCAACGTGCTGCTGCACGACCCTACCTCGCTGTTCCGTTTCGAAGAGCACGACGTGTTCGTGCCCATGACCACACTCGAAGAGCTGGATCACAACAAAAAGGGCATGTCGGAAGTGGCGCGCAACGCGCGTCAGGTAAGCCGCACGCTGGATCAGCTCATTACCGACGAAACCCACATCCGCGATGGCGTGGCCCTGTCGGCACTGGGCAGCCGCGAGGCCGGCGGCCGACTCCTGCTGCAAACCGAAACCATGGCCACCGAACTGCCGGCCGAGCTGCCCATGGGCAAGGGCGACAACCAGATCCTGGGCGTGGTGCGCGGCCTGCAACAGCGACACCCCGATCGGCGTGTGGTGCTGGTATCCAAAGACATCAATATGCGTCTGAAGGCCAGAGCCCTGGGCCTGGCCGCCGAAGACTACTTCAACGACAAGGTACTGGAAGACGCCGATCTGCTCTACACCGGGCTCTTTGCCCTGCCCGACGACTTCTGGCAACAGGTGGGCGACAGCGTCGACTCCTGGCAGAACGGCGGCAGCACATGGTATCGAGTGCGTGGCGCCATCTGCCGCCAGTTTTCGCTCAACCAGTTCGTGTACCTCGAGGGAGAACTACCCCTGCACGCCCAGGTGCGCGAGCTCGACGGCGACGTCGCCGTACTGCAGACGCTGCGCGACTACGGCCATCGCAAGAACAACGTGTGGGGCGTGACCGCCCGCAATCGTGAGCAGAACTTCGCCCTGAACCTGTTGATGAATCCCGATTGCGACTTCGTCTCGCTGCTGGGCCAGGCCGGCACCGGCAAAACCCTGCTGGCGCTGGCCGCCGGGCTTACCCAGGTGCTCGAAACCCGCCGCTACAGCGAGATCATCATGACCCGGGTCA
Organism: Verticiella sp.; assembly: GCA_041690575.1. GTDB lineage: Bacteria > Pseudomonadota > Gammaproteobacteria > Burkholderiales > Burkholderiaceae_B > Verticiella. The sequence continues at coordinate 90,274 of JAWLHC010000006.1, read as the reverse complement.
CCGTCCCGGTGGGCGACGACATCGGCTTTCTGCCCGGCACCGAAGAAGAGAAAATGCAGCCCTGGATGGGCGCCCTGGACGACAACCTCGAGGTGCTCAACGCCGGCGACAGCAGCGCCGGCGGCGACTGGGGGCGCTCGGCCACGCTCGATCTCATTCGCAGCAAGATCCGGGTAAAGTCGCTCAACTTCATGCGCGGTCGCACCTTCCTCAACAAGTTCCTCATCCTCGACGAAGCGCAGAACCTCACGCCCAAGCAGATGAAGACCCTCATCACGCGGGCCGGGCCAGGCACCAAAGTGGTCTGTCTGGGCAACATCGCACAGATCGACACACCCTACCTTACCGAGGGCAGCTCGGGCCTCACCTACGTGGTCGACCGCTTCCGCGGGTGGCAGCACTCCGGGCACGTGACGCTGCAGCGCGGCGAGCGCTCCCGACTGGCCGATTTCGCAGCCGACACCCTTTAATTCCGCAGGAATCACCATGCCCCGTCGCGCTATCGAGGGACGCGCCTTTGTCGTCCTGCTGGTGTTGGTCACCCTGGCCTTCGGCTGGTTGCTGTTGCCGTTCTACGCTGCCGTGTTCTGGGCCGTGATTCTGGCGATCCTGTTTGCACCGCTGCACCGGCTCATGAAGCGTTGGTGTGGCAAACGCCGCAACCTGGCTGCCCTGCTCACCCTGCTGGTATGTGTGGTGCTGGCGGTGATGCCGATGATCATGATTGCCGCCTCACTCGTCCAGGAAATCGCCAACGTGTATCAGTTGATCCGCGATGGCGAGATCGACTTCGGACGCTATGCCGACCAGATTCGCAACGGCCTGCCGCCCTGGGTGCACGATATCTTCGCCCGCTTCGGCATCACCGATTTCGACACCCTGCGAACCTACCTCAGTGACGCCGTGAGCACCGGCAGCCAGATGCTGGCCAACCAGGCGGTGAACGTGGGGCAGAACACCTTTCAGTTCATGATCAGTTTCGCGATCATGTTGTATCTGTTGTTCTTTCTGTTTCGAGATGGCGCCAACCTGGCGAACCTCGTGATCGATGCCTTCCCCCTCCAGGATCGGCGCAAGTCCGAGCTGTTCGAAAAGTTCACCACCGTGGTGCGCGCCACGGTCAAGGGCAACGTCATCGTGGCCATCACGCAAGGCACGCTGGGCGGCCTGATCTTCTGGGTGCTGGGCATCCAGGGCGCCCTGCTGTGGGCCGTAATCATGGCGTTTCTGTCGTTGTTGCCGGCCGTGGGTGCCGGCATCGTGTGGGCGCCGGTCGCGGTGTACTTCCTGGTCACGGGCGCCATCTGGCAGGGCGTTACACTGGTTCTGTTTGGCGTATTCGTGATCGGTCTGGTCGATAACATCCTGCGTCCGCTGCTGGTGGGCAAGGACACCAAGATGCCAGACTACCTGGTGCTCATCTCCACCCTGGGCGGGCTGGCATTGTTCGGCCTCAACGGCTTCGTGATCGGCCCGTTGATTGCGGCCATGTTCATCGCCAGCTGGGCCATCTTCACGCGCGATACGCGTGAGGCCCAGGCCGCCCTCGATGCCGACGTCGACCGATCCGCCACCGGTGTGCCGGCCGAAGCCGACCGTGTGATCGTCAGTAGCCCGCCGCCGAAAAATTGAGGAAGCGCGTACTCGAGCCCTGAAACGTGAGGCGCACCGTGCCGATAGGGCCATTACGCTGCTTGCCCACGATGATCTCGGCCGTGCCCTTGTCGGGCGTATCGGGGTTATAGACTTCATCGCGGTAGATGAACAGAATGAGGTCGGCATCCTGCTCGATGGCGCCCGATTCACGCAGGTCGCTCATCACGGGCCGCTTGTTGGGGCGCTGTTCGAGGCTGCGGTTGAGCTGCGACAACGCCACCACCGGGCAATCCAGCTCCTTGGCCAGACCCTTGAGCGAGCGACTGATCTCGGAGATTTCAGTGGCGCGGTTCTCACCGGAACTCGATGCCCCCATGAGCTGCAGATAGTCGATGATGATCAGGCCCAGCTTGCCGCATTGCCGCGCCAGGCGACGGGCCCGCGCCCGCACCTCCATCGATGTGAGCGCCGGGGTTTCGTCGATATACAACTGAGCTTCCTGCATGCGCTGAATGGCATGGGTCACTCGCGGCCAGTCGTCACCGTCGAGCTTGCCGGTGCGCAAGCGGTGTTGATCGAGCAAACCCACCGAACCCAGCATCCGCATGGCAAGCTGCGTGGCGCCCATCTCCATCGAAAACACCGCTACCGGCAGCCCCTGCTCGATGGCCACATGCTCGCCAACGTTCATCGAGAAGGCGGTCTTCCCCATGGAGGGTCGACCGGCCACGATGATGAGGTCGCCACCCTGCATGCCCGAGGTCATCTTGTCGAGATCCACGAACCCGGTGGGCACGCCGGTGATCTCGGTATCACCCTCACGATGGTAGAGCTCGTCGATGCGGTCTACCACCTGGCCCAGCAGTGGCTGGAGCGACTGAAAGCCTGCCGACCCGCGCGCGCCCTCTTCGGCAATCTGAAAGATGCGCGACTCGGCTTCGTCCAGAAGCTGTCGGGTTTCTTTGCCCTGAGGATTGAAGGCGCGGGCCGAAATCTCGTCGGCCACCGTCACCAACTTGCGCAGCACGGAACGATCGCGCACGATCTCGGCGTAGCGCCGGATGTTGGCGGCCGACGGCGTGTTCTGGGCCAGCGTATTGAGATAGGCCAGCCCGCCGGCATCGTCGTCCTTGCCCGAGGTTTGCAAGGCCTCGTATACGGTGATCACGTCGGCCGGCCGGGTCAGGCCAATCAGCCGGGTAATGTGCTGCCAGATCAGACGATGATCGTGCCGATAGAAGTCGTTCTCGCGCACCACGTCGGCGATGCGATCCCAGGCGGCATTGTCGAGCAGCAGGCCGCCCAACACCGATTGCTCGGCCTCTACCGAATGCGGCGGAATGCGCAGATTCTCGAGTTGCGGATCCAGGGTGTCCATGGGCTGGCCAAAAGAAGAAAACGACGAAAACAGGACAGCAGCGCAGACGAGGCAGCGGCGCCGGGCAAACTCCAGCGTGCCGCAAACGCAGCGCGCCAGATCATGCCACACAAATGCACAGGGGCGCCGACCACACGAGGGTGGCGGCGCCCCTGATCAGCCCGGGCAGAGCCGCGACGAAAAAGACCGCGGCAAGAGACCCGGACCAGGCGTCAGACGGTGTCGCCGGTGACGACCACGTTGACCGGCACGTTCACATCGGGATGCAGATGCACCTCGATCTGAAACTCGCCAGTGTGCTTGAGGGGGCCTTCGGGCAGACGCACCATGGCTTTTTCGACGGTATCGAAACCCGACTCGCGCAGCACGGTGGCGATGTCGGCATTCGTGACCGAGCCGAACAGACGGCCGTCCACGCCAGCACGCTGCGTGATATGCACCGTGTGGCCCTCGAGCTTGCTGCCCACGCCCTGTGCCGCCGCCAGACGCTCGGCCTGCACTTTTTCGAGCTCGGCACGACGCGCTTCGAACTCTTCGAGGGCGGCGGCCGTGGCGCGCTTGGCCTTGCGTTGCGGGATCAGGAAGTTACGGGCGTAGCCGTCGCGCACGCGCACGACTTCGCCGAGGTTGCCCAGATTGGGGACTTTTTCAAGAAGAATGATTTGCATGGAAAACTCTCCGGGCAGCGATTACTTGTGGTTGTCGGTGTAGGGCAACAACGCCAGGAAGCGCGCCCGCTTGATGGCGGTATCGAGCTGACGCTGGTAGTGCGCCTTGGTGCCCGTGAGGCGTGCCGGAATCATCTTGCCGTTTTCCTGAATGAAATCGCGCAGGGTGTCGATATCTTTGTAATCGATCTGCTCGATGCCGGCCGCGGTAAAGCGGCAGAAACGGCGACGCTTGAACAGCGGGTTCTGTTGACCGTACTTCTTCTTGTTATCTTTGCGGCGACCAAATGCCATGATGTGCCTCTCAAAAAATCGTTTCAGGGTTGGGGCGCAACCTGCTGCAGATGCAGGCGCAGCCGACTCGAACCTTTGCGGGTGGGGGCCAGAAAGCCGGATACCTCCAGCACCGTACCCAGCGGCATGGCAGCCAGCCGATGGGCCGTTTCGCCCATGGCCAGCGCCGTCACGGCCATCTCGATGCGTCTGACACTGCCGGCCTCGACCACTTCGCCGGAATGCTCCAGTTGCATCTCGATCACCGCCACGCCGGCTGGCGTATAGCGCAGGGGCTGAAGCTCGACCAGGATGGCGCTCAGGCCGACCTGATTCATGCCCTTCTCACTTGCCGGCCGAAGCCGCCCGCAGGCGGGTGCGGATCATCAGGCAGCGCGCTGGGCGGTATCGCCGTCGGCTGCCACCTTGCGGGCTTCTTCGCGCTCCACGGCCTTCATCATGGGCGAAGGAGCGGTTTCGGCCTTCTTGGTGCGAACCACCAGGTGACGCAACACGGCATCGTTGAAGCGGAAGCCATGCTCGAGCTCGTCGAGCGTGCTCTGGTCGCACTCGATGTTGACGCACACATAGTGCGCCTTCACGAGCTTCTGGATGGGATAAGCCAATTGCCGGCGGCCCCAGTCTTCGAGACGGTGGATGGTGCCACCCTGACCGGTAACGAGGGATTTGTAGCGATCGATCATGGCGGGCACCTGCTCGCTCTGATCGGGGTGTACAACGAACACCACTTCGTAATGACGCATGAAAACTCCTGTGGATGAAAGCCGGTGCCCCAACGGCAAAGCCGTCAGTGCATCGAGGCCCAGCCCGCAAACCCTGGGTCGGCATGACGCCAACCGCCAAATGTCGAGTCTGTCGAGCAAGAAAAGCCCTCAATTATCGCGCACGAAATGACTCAGGTCAAGATATTCTCGGAGTCTGTCACCTGGCCGCGTCACGCTCGACAACGCTTGACAGTGGCCCGACCATACGCCATCGTGACGCCCTTCGCCGAGCCAAAGAAATCTGCGTCCGGCATTCATCGTTGCGTCGATTCCCAGCCCCCTGAGACATCTTGCCCAACCGCATCCTGCTCAACACCACCCCCTGCGCCACCCTGCCTCGCCACCCTAGATGAAAGCGAAGTTCAAGCGCCTGCTGCCAACACCGGAGAGTGTGCGGGAAAACCGCTGGTTGCGCTGGCTGGGCCCTGCCCTGCAGCAGCCCAGGCTATGGCATATGGGGCGACGCGCCATTGCGCTGGGCGTGGCGCTGGGCATCTTCTTCGGGCTGCTCATCCCGGTGGCGCAGATCCCCGTCTCGGCCGCCATGGCCGTCGTGCTGCGGGCCAACGTCCCGATGGCCATCGCGAGCACCCTGGTCACCAACCCGGTCACCTTCGGCCCACTCTACTACGCGGCCTATCGGGTTGGCAGCGCCTTGGTCGACGAACGTCCCGCCACGGAAGAAGAAGCCACCCGCGCCGCCCAGGAAGCCGCACGCGCCCTCGAAACCATCAACATCGATGGCGACGACACCATCAGCTGGGGCGATCGCTTCCGGAGCCTCTTCCAGCGTCTCAACGCCATCGGCCGCCCCCTCATCGTGGGTCTGCTCATCATGGCCGTGATCTGCAGCACTGCAGCCTATTTCCTGGTGAGCGTCATCTGGACCCTCAACACTCGCCTCACTCGCCGGCGACGAGTGCGATATCAGGCGCAACTGAATGCCGACGCGGCTCAAGCAGAAGCCGAGGCCGCCCGCACCGCCGACGCTGCGCCGGGCGCCGGGCGACACCAGCCACCCGACGACACCACCACCGAGCGTGAGCGCGAATCCTGAGCCACTGGCAGGCATTTCACCGCCCCACTTGCGTTCCCCAAAAAAACGTCCTATAATTCATTTCTCTGCCGCGGGGTGGAGCAGTCTGGAAGCTCGTCGGGCTCATAACCCGAAGGTCGTAGGTTCAAATCCTGCCCCCGCAACCACATTCCTCAAAGGCCCCCAAGCGAAAGCTTGGGGGCCTTTGTCATGTGCGGCCCGGGCCGCGGTGCCATCGAGCAGGCCCAGTTACCCACGTGGCTCAACGGAACACGACAAGACGCACGCACCTTGCTCGCACGCTCCTCACCTTCACGAATCAAGACCAGCCACCACGCGGGCCTTGACGCTCTGTCGTGCACGGTTCAGGTGGCAACGAGACGGATGTCGCGTTCCCGGGCGGCATCGCCATGTGTGAGGTCAACGGTACCAACATTCAGGCGTGGATGCTCAAGCACAGGCACGGCATAACCGCTACCATTGGCGTGTCTCCGACAACTTGCCGTGCCGGCGCAGCCCTTGCTGCGTTTCGTCAGCTGGGCCCTCATGAATCAAAATACAAGACTCTGGCTCATGCCGGTCGTGGCCATTTTCGTGCTGCAAACGCTGGCCGCCTTCCTCTCCCGGCTCATCCCCGTGGTGGCGCCCGCGATGGCCGCCGAATTCGGCTGGGACGGCAGCTCGATCGGCTACCTCACGGCGGGTAACGCCTGGGGCGCACTGATCATTCTTCTGGTGGGTTCCGGCGTGCTCCGACAGTTGGGCGGCACCCGCATGCTGCAACTTGTGCTGTTTCTGGGTGCCCTGAGCATGGCCCTGTTTCTGGCGCCGAGCCTGGCCCTGGCGCTGGTGGCCTGTTTCATCATGGGCATGAGCACCGGCGTGGCCAGTCCGGCCGGCAGCGAAGTGCTGCAGCGGTTTTCGCCGGCCGGCATGCGCAATCTCATCTTCTCGATCAAGCAGGCGGGTGTGCCGCTGGGCGGCATGCTGGCCGGCCTGCTGGTGCCCTTTGTCGTGCTCGTGGCCGGCTGGCGCGTGGCCTTGCTGGTGTGCGCCTTGCTGGTCATTCTGCCCACCGCCCTCACCTGGCGGCTGAGCCCCAGGATCGACCGTCGAACGCCACCCGCCACCGCGCCGGCCGGGGCCAGCAAGCCCACGCGGCGCGGCGCCCTGCGGGCCCTGAGCGCACCGCTGGCCTCGCTCACCCACAGCCGCAGCCTGATGCAGATGGCGATCGTGGGCAGCCTGTTTGCCATCGCGCAGAGCGTGTGGTTTACCTTCAGCGTGATCTACCTGATCGACCGGCTGGGCTACTCGCTGGCGCTGGCCGGTGCCATGTATGCCGTGATGCAGGTCGGTGGCGTCCTGGGCCGTGTGATTCTGGGCTGGCTATCAGACCGCTGGCAGTCGGCCCGGCTCACCCTGTCGATGGTGGCCGTGATCTCGGCCATCACCACCGTCTTGCTCGGTTACACCACCACCGCCTGGCCCTGGTGGGCCGTGGTGTGCCTGGCATTCGTGGCCGGTGCCAGCGCCGCCAGCTGGAACGGCGTGCAGATTGCCGAAGTGGCGCGCCACTCCCCGGCCGACCAGATTGCCGAAACTTCGGCGGGCTCGGCAATCATCGTGAGCGTGATGAACATCGTGGCGCCCGCCGCCATTGCCCTGTTCGTGGCAGCAACGGGACGCTACGACCTGGCTTTTGTGGGCGCCGGGGTGTGCACGCTGCTGGTGTTGGTGTTTCTGCCGCGCGAGGAGCGTTGAGTGGCTGACGCGTTGTGGCCTCATCCCTCCCGCACCTGCGCGACCCCCGGCTTCCAGGTTCAGATGGAGCGCTCCGCCTTCTGCCAGTAGGGCGCGCGAAGTTCGCTCTTGAGCACTTTGCCGGCACCCGAAATCGGCAGACTTTCGTGGCGAATGGCCACACTGCGCGGTACCTTGTAACCCGCCAGAGTTTGGCGAGCCCATTGCTGAATGTCTTCGGGGTTCATATCGCATTCGGCCTGCGGCACGACGATCGCATGCACGCGCTCACCCCACGTCTCGTCGGGCACGCCGATCACCGCGACTTCGGCCACTCCCGGCATCGTGGAAATCGCATTCTCCACCTCGGTGGAATAGACATTCTCGCCGCCACTGATGATCATGTCCTTGAGCCTGTCGACGATGTAGACATAGCCCGCCTCATCCATGACGGCGGCATCACCCGTATGCATCCAGCCATCACGCACGGCGTCGGACGTTTCGCGCGGACGTCGCCAATACCCCTGCATCACGGTAGGACCGCGCACCACGATTTCTCCGGTGATACCCCGGGGAACTTCGTTGCCCCGGGCATCGACAATACGAAGCTCGAGGTTGGGCATGACCTGACCACACGACCGCAAGCGCTCGCCGGCCACCGCCGGATGCCGCATGGCCCACGGCAACATGGTGCCAATGGGCGAGAGCTCGGTCATGCCCCAACCATGCAAAAAGCGCATATCGGGCCAGATGTCCACCACACGCCTCAGCGTGGCATCCGGCATCGGCGCCGAACCGAACATGAACTGTCGCAGGCTGCTCAGATCGCGCTGACGGATGTCCGGCACATCGAGCAACATGGCAATCATGGTGGGCACCAGCGTGATGTGTGTGACTCGGCGCCGCTCCACCTCATCCAGCACGCGTTTCGCCTCAAACTTCGGCACAAATACATGGGCTCCCGCTGCCATGGTCAGTGCCAGGGTAGACATACCGTCGGTGAGGTGACACATGGGCGCCGCATGGAGGTACACGCTGTCGGTGTCGTAACCGATCATGTGAACGGCGTTGACGGCATTGCTCACCAGATTGCCATGCGAGAGCATCACTCCCTTGGAGCGTCCGGTACTGCCACCGGTGTAGAAGATGCCGGCCAGCGCATCGCCATCGGCAGACAGGTCGGGCAGCACCTCACTGGCACAAAGGTGATCCCAGGCCACCAGGCCATCGGCCGCGCGCTCGTTCAGATGGACCAGATGCGTCACGGTGGGGCAGTGCTCGCGGACCAGAGGCAATAAGTGCAGAAACGCATCGTCGACACAGAGCACACTCACTTCGGCATCGGCCAGCATGTACGTGAGATCTTGCGGCGACAACCGGGTGTTGAGGGGCACCATCACGGCACCGCACCACGGAACGGCGAAATACGCCTCGAGATAGCGCGCACTGTTCAATGACAACAAGGCCACGCGCTCACCGTCGGTTACCCCGAGCCCCCGCAACCCGGCGGCGGCTCGGGCCACCCTGTCGCTCACTTCGCTCCAGGTGCGGATGCCTTCGCCATCGATGGTGGCAACGCCGTCGGCATTCACCTGGACGGCCCGCTTCAAGGGCTGAGTCACTCGTTCGTTCATCGTCGCTCTCCCTCGCCTCAACGACCGTGAAAGCGGGGCGGCCGCTTCTGCTGAAATGCGGCAACCGCCTCGGCAAAATCGTTGGTGCCTACCAGGTGGGCTTGCAGGTCTCGCTCCCGATCCAGTTGGGCGTTGAAGTCGTGTAACCAGGCATCGTTCAACAAGGCCGGAAGCGCCGCCAATGCGCGCGGTGCACCCTGCGCCAGCCGGCCGGCCAGGTGGCGCGCCGTATCCGCAAGCTCATCGTCGGCCACGGTCTGCCATACCAAGCCCCAATCCGCCGCCACTTTGGCGTTGACCTTGTCGCCCAGCATCGCCAGGGGCAATGCGCGACCGGCTCCCAGCTTGCGCACGAGATACCAGCTTGCGCCGAGGTCTGGCGCCAGGCCGAGCCTGGCGCTGAAGGGCCAGGAGAAATAGGCCGACTCGGCAGCCACGACGACATGCGCAGCCAAAGCCAGCGCTGCCCCGCCACCGACCGCCGGGCCGTTGACGGCAGCCACCACAGGCTTGTCGAAGTTTGCCAGAGCCCGAGCCAGCGCCTGAATGCCGGAGTCGGCAGAGGCCAGGAACTGCCGGGTACGCGCCTCGCCCGGGAGATCGAGATTGAGCATGGGATCCTGCAGATCGGCACCGGCACAGAACGCACGGCCCGCCCCGGTAAGCAGCAACACCTTGACGCCAGCGTCGGTGCGCAATGCAGAGAGTTGCAAGCTGAGGGCTTCGATCATGGCCCCGCTCAGGGCATTCAGGACGTCGGGGCGATTGAGCGTGAGCGTGGCAACCCCTTGATCATCGGTGTGGCAGGTGAGCATGCTGGCCTCAACCGATCTCGACACAGATCTTGCCAAATTGCTGCCCACTTTCGAGTCGGCGATAGGCCTCGGGCAGATCCGCCAACGGCACCACCTGATCGATCACGGGTTTGATGCCGTTGGTGGCGCACGCAGCCAGGACGTCTTGCAAATGCTGGCGATTGCCCACCGCCACGCCGTGTATGCGCAGGCTTCCCATGGCCACCAGCGGTAGATTGAGCTCCGCCTTTGGGCCGCTCACGACGCCGATCATGGCGATCATGCCACCCATGCGCACCGCCCGCATCGATTGTTTCAGGGTTTCGGCACCCGCGGTTTCCACCACCAGGTCGACCCCCTGCCCTTTGGTCAGACGTCGCGCCTGCTTGCCCCACTCCGGGTCGGCACGATACGAGATCCCGTGCTGCGCTCCCAGCTCGCCCAATCGAGCCAGCTTCTCGTCGGTGGAGGAGATGGCAATCACCCGAGCCCCGGCGGCTCGGGCAAACTGCAAGGCGAAGATGGCGACACCGCCGGAGCCCTGGGTGAGCACGGTATGCTCCGGGCCAATCGCGCCTTGAGCGCGCACGGCATTCCAGGCGGTGACCGCCGCGCATGGCAGCGTGGCCGCCTCCACGTAGCTCAGGTTGTCGGGAACGGGAAGCACCGCGTCCTGCGAGAACACGCGCAATTCACAAGCCACCCCATCCATCAGTCCGCCGAGATCCTCCTCAAGAAAGCTCTCGCTGGGCGGCCCGGCCAACCAGCCCGGGAAGAAACTATTGACCACCCGATCGCCCGCCTTGAAGCGGGTCACGCCCGGACCCACGGCAACGACATCACCCGCCCCATCGGACAAGGGAATCAAGCGCTCCGTTTTCTGGCGCGACCCGTAGCCGCCCCGCAACACGAGCTGATCGCGAAAGTTCAGCGACGCCGCCCGCATCTTCACCAGAATCTGCCCCGGGCCCGGCTCGGGATCCGGCATATCCAACCAGCGCAGGTTGTCGATACCGAGAGCCTCCATCACCATGGCTTTCATATTGTCCTCACGAATAAAAAGTAGTGTCGGTTTGCGCCATGTCGCGCAACGTCTGTGGCGGGCTGAAACGAGCGCCGTAGCGATCGGCCAACGCCTCGCACGCCGCCACGAAACGTCTGGTGCCGATGCCGTCGATGTAGGCGAAAGGCCCACCCAGGCGGGCGGGGTAGCCCCACCCCAACACGGCCGCCACATCGCCATCCAGCGGTTGTGCCAGAACGCCATCCTCCAGGCAACGAACGGCTTCGAGCGATTGCACGGAGAACAGGCGTTGCTGCAGCGTGTCGGCATCCGGCTCGCCTTGCGCCGGGAACATCGTGGCCAGCCCGGGCCACACCGACCGACCCTCGGAGCCGTAGTCGTACAGGCCTCCGCCGGCAGCCTTGCCGATGCGGTTCGCCGCGAGCAGCTGCGCCACCGCCTCTTCGGCCCGGCTCCCTGCGTTGGCCAGGCGCGTACCGTCGCCACGCATCGAGGTCAGGATGTCGCGCAACAACGGATAGGTTGTGAGCTCGACCAGCGAGGCGCCGCCGATCGCGAACCCGGCGGCGACCGCAACGTTGTCGATCCATTGCGGCGGCACGCCTTCGGCGATCAGGTTCATCGTTTCGCTGGAATAGGTGGTCACCACGCGACTGGTATAAAAGCCGAGCCCATCGTTGACCACGATAGGCGTCTTGGTCAGCTGCTTCATGAAATCCAGCGCCAAGGCCAGCGTGGCCGAGTCGGTGGTGTTGGCCCGCACCACTTCGACCAGAGGCATGCGATCCACGGGCGAGAAAAAGTGCAGGCCGATCACCCGTTCAGGATGATCGAGTTCGGCAGCAAGGCGACCGATCGGCAACGTGGACGTATTGCTGGCAATGGGCACATCGCGCCGCACGATTTGCGCCACGTCACGCAGTATCTGTTGCTTGAGCGTCAGTCGCTCGAACACCGCCTCAACCACAAAGTCGGCATCGGCCAGATCCTCCAGACCCCTGGCCGGCACAATGGCATCCTTCAAGCGGGCCAGGGTGCCGCGCAATCGGCCTTTCTCCTCAAGGCGTGCCGCCTGTTCGAGGATCTTGTCGACCGCCTGCTGTGCGGCTGCGAGGTCGACATCGGCCAAACGCACCTGAGCACCTGCCTGAGCCGCGACCAACGCAATGCCACGGCCCATGACGCCGCCGCCAATCACGGCGAGATGGCGTACGGTACGGGTGGGAGGCTCGGCGGGTCGACCCTTCATGGCCTTTGCCCGGCCTACGCCGGTAAACAGGGTTCGGATCGTGTTCCGGGCTGAAGGCGCCGAAGCCAGCTGAGCAAAGTGGCGGGTCTCGATGGCAATGCCGGCATCCAGGCCTCGCTGCAAGCCGTGATACACCGCTTGCAGAATGGCCAGCCTGGCCGGATCGCCCCCTTTGGCACGCGCGATGCCGGCCCAGCCATGGCTGAAGAACTGACGACCCGCCTGCGACTGCACGACGATACCCGGCATCACGAAGCCGCGGCGATCCCAGGGTTGCGTGGCCTCTGCCGCGGCGAGTACGCGGCGCTTGGCCGCTGGCAACAGATCATCGGCCGCCACGAGCTCGTCGACCAGGCCGCAACGCAAGGCTTCCGGCAGATCGAGCGTCTTGCCTTCCAGGAGCATGGGCGCTGCGGCTTCCAGCCCGATCAACCGGGGGAGCCGTTGGGTCCCGCCACCGCCGGGCATGAGCCCGAGTGTCACCTCGGGCAAGGCCAACGTCACGCCAGTGCGATCCGCCGCAATTCGGTGGTGACAGGCCAGCGACAACTCCAGCCCGCCGCCCAAGGCACTGCCAGGCAGCGCGGCCACGACCGGTTTGCCCCCCTTCTCCAGCTGCCGCAAGGTGGCCAGAAAGGGCGCCACGATCGCGGCAATCTCGGCGGCATCGGCCGCATTCAGCAAGCCATTGAGATCCCCGCCGGCCGCAAAATCGGTTTTATCCGACCCGATCACGATGCCGGTCACGGCAGGGTCGTTCAACAGGCGATCCACCCGCTCGGCCAGTTCGATGTTGAGCGCCTTGCTCAACACATTGACCGAACCCTCGCAGGCAAGCGCCAGTCCGGCGACACCGTCGCCCATATCGAATTCTCTGATCATATGCATCAGTCCGGTTTCAGATCCGTTCAACAAGGGTGGCTACGCCCAGGCCCAGGCCAGCGCACAGGGTCACGATCCCGGCGCGAGCCTCACGCCGCTCGAGTTCGTCGAGCAGTGTGCCTACCAGCATGGCGCCGGTGGCACCGATGGGGTGGCCCATGGCAATGCCACCCCCATTGACGTTGACCCTGTCGTGCGGGACTCCGGTCTCACGCATGAAACGCAACACCACGGAAGCGAAAGCCTCATTGACTTCGAAGAGATCGATGTCGTCGAGGCGGTAGCCGCCCCGCTCGGCTGCCATCCGGGTTGCGGTGGCCGGCGCCACCAGCATCAGGCAGGGATCGCAGGCGGCAGCGGCAGCCGAACGGATCCGGGCACGTGGTTTGAGGCCCAGCCGGTCACCCGCCTCACGCGAACCGATCAACACCGCGCTGGCGCCGTCGACCATGCCGGAAGAGTTGCCGCCAGTGTGCAGATGACGCAAGCTATCGATCTCGGGAAAGCGCAGTTTCACGGTGTCGTCAAACCCCACCTTGCGACTCAACCCGGCAAAGGCGGGCTTCAACTCGGCCAGCATCGCGGTCGTGGTGTCGGGCCGAATGTGCTCGTCGCGCTCGAGACACAGCCGCCCCGAGCTGTCTTTCACCGGCACCACCGAACGCTCGAAGCGACCCTCTTGCCAGGCGGTTGCTGCACGCTGCTGCGACTCGGCAGCGTACGCATCCACCTGTTCGCGGCTGTGACCTTCGAGCGTGGCCAGCAAGTCGGCGGCCACACCCAGCGGCACGTAGCCCACCAGGCTGTTGAACGCCGGATCATTGCCCCAGGGTCCGCCCGTGGCGGCGATGGGGATCAGCGACATCATTTCCACGCCGCCGGCAATGAACAGATCACCGTGCCCTGCAGCGACCTTGGCCGCCGCGATATTGACCGCGTCGAGACCAGACGCACAGAAGCGGCTGATCACGCTGCCGGGAATGGTGTCGTCCATGCCGGCATGCAAGGCCGCGGATCGCGCGAGATTGGCCCCCTGATCGTTGACCGCATCGCCGACGCCGAACACGACGTCTTCGACCGGTAATCGGTCGAACCCTGTTCGATCACGCAAGGCCGCGATCACGGTTGCGCCCAGATCGATAGGCGACAGGGAATGAAGGCCACCGCTCGGGCGGCCCAGGCCACGCGGTGTTCGCACGGCATCGAAAATGTAGGCATCGTTCATGACCGTGACCTTAGGCGATCGCGCCACCCTCCTCTGTCCTGTTCAACTAGGACACGTCGTCGTTGGCTACGACGACAGCATCGGCAAGGCTCTCCCAGAATGACAGGCACGCGAAGAGCCGACGCAGAGAGCGCCTCAGGCGTTCGGCAAACATCTGCCACCCGGCCGCGTTCCTTCGGTACACACGGAAAAACGGAGACATCTGATGAACCCCATTCCCTTCAAGACTCGAGGCATCCTGGCCGGCCTGCTGCTCGGCGCACTGGCCACCAGCGGTGTGGCGCAGGCACAGGACGATTACCCCAACCGTCCGATACGCCTGCTGGTGGGCTTCTCGCCAGGCGGCGGCGCCGACAGCGTGGCACGCGTCATGACCGAGCATCTTTCCAAGACCCTGGGCCAACCCGTTCTCGTGGAAAACCGACCCGGCGCTGGCGCCACGTTGGCGCCAGATGGGGTGGCCAAGGCCGAACCCGACGGCTATACCCTGTTGCTGGCTGCAGATTCAACTTTCGGCGCCGACAAGTTGATGTGGCAGCCCATGGTGACCTATGACGAGACCGACTTCACCCCCATCGGCAAATGGGCTGAAACGTTCTTCATCCTGGCCGCCAATCCCGATTTCGGGGTGTCCAACCTCGACGAACTGCTCGCCAGGATCGAGGCCAGCGACGAGAACGTTTTCGTGGGCTCGACGCAGGGGCTGTACCCGGCCATGATCCTTGAGAACTTCAACCGGCTGGCCAATGTTGAGCTCGAACAGATTCCCTACAAGGGTGGCGCGCCGTCGGTCACCGCCGCCATCGCGGGCGATGTCCCGCTCGTCTTCTCGGTGCCGAGCTCGATCGTGCCCATGAACAAAAGCGGCCAACTGGTGGCGATCGGCACCACCAGCGCCGAGCGTTCACCGCTCGCGCCCGACATCCCCACCCTCGCCGAACAGGGTCTGGAGGGCCTGGACGTCAGCTACTGGTTTTCGCTTGCCGGCCCGGCCGGCTTGCCGGATGAGATTGCCGAGAAGCTGTTCGACGCCAGCGCCAAGGCCTTGAACGATCCGAAGGTGCGCAGCCGTCTCGAATCCCTGGGGTACGAGCCGGCGCCGTCGAACTCGATGGCAGAATTCCGCGAAGAGGCGCTGACCACCGGCGCACAGTTGCGCGACACCGTGGAGAAGCTGGGCATTCGCGGCGGCGCCTGATGACAGGCAGCTGGCTCAGGCGTGGTCGATCACTCGATTCAGCAACTGGGTCAGCTGCGCTCGTTCCTCTTCGTTGAGCGGTTCGAACACCCGCTGCTCATGGCGACGGACGGCCTGCTCGTAGCGCGCGAACCGCTCCTTGCCACTCTCGGTGAGCGCCAGAGCACCGGCACGCTTGTCGTGCGGCAGAGCGTGCACCTCGATCAGCCCTCGTTCGGCCAGATGATTGACCACTTTGAGAGCGGCCGGGCGGGCCACTTCGAGCACGCGGGCAATGTCGACCTGCCTCACACCGGGGTTGTTGGCGATGATCACCAGGGCCGTATAACGCGAAGGCGTGATGTCATCTTCGCCCAGTTCCTTCAGAAAGCTGCTGTTGATCTTGTTGTCGAGCCGACGCACGGCATAGCCCAGGTAGCTGCGCATGTCTTCCATGCAAGGCTCCTGTTCTGAAGAGTAAGTGGGAAAGTCATCCATGGGGTTCTCGGTGGATTGGCAACTACCCGCCACTCATGGGCAGGCAGCGGTACGAAACGGCAAGGCTCAGGCTGGCGCCAGCGATGGCGGGCGATGCTGCAGCACCGTGGCGAACAGTTCCTGGCGCGATGTCACTCCCAGCTTGTCGTACGCCCGCTGACGGTACGTGGCGACCGTGGTGGGGCGCAAATGCAGGTCTTCGGCGATGCGGTTGACAGTGACCCCATCCAGGATCCGGGTCAGCACTTCTTTCTCGCGACTGGTGAGTCGCTCGCCCAGATCCAGGACGCTGCCGCTGACACGCGATCGCAGCGCGCCGATCCCGTCGTTGTCGAAAGCATAATGGTGTTTCATGCACCGTGCGGTGAGCCGGGCCATGCTGGCCAGGCTATCGATATCGTCTCTCAGGAAATACGACTGCCCTTGCGTGCGATACAAGTGCACCGCGAGCCAGGTGGCCTCGGAGGCCCGCACGAGAATCGACAGGCGATCGATCAGGCCCAGCGCATCGAGCCCCTGGTCACGCAAGGGGCCGGCGGGCAGATCGTCGGTGCGCTGCTGCGACACCAGCACCACGCCCACCGGCCCCACGGCCGGGCGCCGATCCAGCACTTCACGCAGCAAATCCTGGCGCGCGAACTCACGTGCGTGCACGGCTCCTGCGGTGGAGGCCAGCCAGGGACCGGCGACCCCTGCCGCCGAGAGCAGGCGTGGCGTGCGCTGCGCTTCGTGGGCAAGAACGTAACAGACCTCGGCCGACACCAGCCCGCCGACGGTTTCCAGAATGCAACGCGCAAAGGTTTCCTGATTCTCGGCGCCTATGGCATCCACGAGGCGGGTAACGGCGGACGCTTCAATCATTCTGCGAGGGGCAGACTCTTCGACAAGCCAAATCAGCATGATCGTCTCCTCCGGAGATGGCATACGGCATTTGTTAACCAGGTTTCTTGTAAACCTGGTTAACTATATCGTCGATCATGCCGGCTCACAGCAAGGGATAACCCTAGGGGAGATGCCCGACCAGGCTTATCGGAGCGGGGATGCCCCCGGCGACGCGGCTGACGCGGGTCGCAAGACTTTGCTGCCCGCGGGCTCCGCGTAGAGGTCGTTGAGCAACTGCGGGCGATTGGCCAACAGCGCGCGTACGTTGATGGATCCCTTCTCGGTGAGCTCTCCGGCTCGCGAGGACGGTGGCTCGCGCAGCACCATGGCCCGTGCCACATAGGTGGAACTGCCGGTTGCACGGCCGGCCAGTGCATCCAGCGCGGCCTGCAGTCGGTCGTGCAGCGGGTGTTCGCCGGCCTCACCTGACGCAACGGCCAGGGCCTCCTCGGCGGCGGGATCGACGACCAGCAAGGCGCCCACCTCGTCGCGACCCTCGCCCACCACAATCGCATCGAGAAGCAGGCCATCACTCGCCTGCATCAGCCGAGCCCGCAAGGCGCCAACCCCCACCCAGGTTCCCGTGGCAAGCTTGAAGTCTTCAGATAGCCGGCCCTCAAATGCCAACCCCTGTGCGGGATCCTGAGGGTCGACCCATGACAGTGCATCGCCCAGACAGGCGAAGCCCTCGTCGTCGAACAAGGCAGCCGTGGCCTCGGGCCGACGCCAATACCCCGGCGTCACGTGCGGCCCGCGAACCCGGGCCTCGAACTTGTCTGCCCCCACCGGCACCAACTTGAGTTCGCACCCGGGGATGGGCAGGCCAGCCAGACCGGTATCGGGAGTGAGCCAATTGGCCGCCAACGATGCAGGGGCGGATTCGGTTGCCCCGTAACCCGACATCATGGGAATGCGACAACCGATCGTTTGCACCGCCAGCGCGTCGAGCTCCCTGACGAGGGATGCCCCCAGCGACGCCCCCGAGTAATACAGCAGGCGCAAGCGCGAGAAGAAGTGCTCGCGGAGTTCGGCGTCGGCCTTGAGATAGGGCAGCAGCATGGCGAATCCTCGCGGCACGCTGAAATAGACGGTTGGCGAGATGTCGCGCAAATTGCGCACGGTGCGCTCAATCTCGCCGGGTACCGGTCGCCCATCGTCGAGATACAGGGATCCGGCACTTTGCAGCGTCAGCCCCAGCATCTGATTGCCACCCGACACATGATGCCAGGGCAACCAGCTCAGAATCACCAGAGGATCCTGAGCGATGACCGGCAATGCCTGGAGCATCATGACCTGATTGCAGGCCAGCATCCGCTGGGTGTGAATGACCCCCTTGGGCTGGCCCGTGGAGCCGGAGGTGAACAGGATCCTGGCCACAGAGTCGGGCGACACCTCGGCCGCCCGGGAGTCGAAATCGGCCTGGACCGGCGTGCGCTCGAGTTCGGCAAAGGCCGTGCTGTCGCCACCCGGCACCGGGTGATGGCCATGAACCACCTCCACACCTGCCGGCAAGGCTCCCGCCAGCGCTGGCGCAAACGCCCTGCCGTCATCGACGAACACCAACCCCGGCCCGAGCTGCTCCAGCACGCGCTTCAGCTTGGTGTCGTCGTCGGCCAGGAGCGAATATGCCGGCGTGACGCTGCACCAGGGGATCCCGACATGCATGGCAGCCAGCCCCAGAACGGCGTGCTCGATGCTGCCACCGGACAGGATCGCCACGGGCCGATCGACCGAAAGCCGGCGTTGCAGCAGGGCCTGGCCCACCGCTCGAACCCGTTGCCATGCGGCTTCGTACGTCAGCGTTTGCCATTGCGGCCGTTCAGCGTGGCGATCCCGCTCGGCGATGAAGACGCGCTGCGGGTGGGCCCTGGCCACGTCGGCCAGTTGATCGGTCAACTTCGCGCCGTAATGCCCCAGGGATTCGGTGTTGCGTACCAGAACACTGCCATCCTTGCGTCGATCGATGTCGACCTGACGGTTGCCCAGTGGAATGTCGCGGTAGGGTATGGCGTGCGGCATGGTCATGGCTCACAGCACGACGTAGTAGCGGATGACATTGCCCACCTGGAGTCGGGCCCCGACCCCCACGAACACGTGCCTGGTGAGCCAGTCGTGCTTGCCTGGCGGCGTTTCGAAGGTGGGTGAGCAGCGGAAGTAGTAGCTCGCCGGGTCGACCTCCATGCCGGGCTCCAGCTTGAGCAAGGTTTGCATCACCTCGGGCGGGCCGTGGCGAAAACCGCGATTCTGGATGTAGATCAGGGTGCCGTCGTCTTCCTGCATGAAATATCGCGCATCGAAGCAGAACACCCCATCGGTGCGCACATGAGGAAATTCGCCACCGTGATTCAGCACTTTGCCACGCAGGCGAGGCCCTTCGAAGTGCCCTTCGCTCACGGGGACCGACATGCGGGCGCCGCCCACGGGGGGGTTCTCCATGATCAGGCGGGGCGCAAGCTTCAGGCGGGTTTCGAATGCGAACTCCAGACGGGGAAACAACGCATCCTTCTCGGCAACTTCCTGGTTCATCTCGGTGTGTCTCCTGGGGTGAACGACCTCGCCGACAGAACGAGGCGGGTCGATTTTTCCATGGCCAAACCCGGCGTCTGGCACACAATCGCCAGAGTACCCTGCACGCCCGGCGATGCGATGTCCTACGACGCTACGACACGTGTTCCGCCACGCGTCGTCCTACTTTGATAGGACAAGCGAACCGCGCTGCGAAACCTATCATGGCAGGCACAAACTACCGGAGGAGACTTCCCCATGTTGCTCTCGAAACGTCACCTGATGATCGCCGGCGCCATGACGCTGATGTTCGGTCATGCTCAGGCCCAATCGATCGCCAATGGCCAACCCGTGCATCTCGTGGTGCCCTACTCGGCCGGCGGCACCACCGACATCGTGGCGCGGCTGCTGGCATCGCAATTGTCGGAAGAGCTGGGCCAACCTGTCGTGGTCGACAACCGTCCGGGCGGCGGCGGCACCATCGCCCTCGGTCATGTGGCCCAGGCGCCTGCCAACGGCACCACGTTGCTCATCGGCGGGCTCGAAATCACCACCGCGCCCAGCCTGGTCGCCAACCAGGAAGCCCTGGCCACCCGCGACCTCACGGGCGTGTCCGGCCTCACCCTCGGCCCACTGGTGCTCACCATCAACCCGGAACAAAGCTCGTATTCGAGCCTCGCCGAATTGCTTGACGATGCACGCGCAAACCCGGGCAAGCTTACCTATGCGTCGGCCGGCATCGGCAACGTCACCCATTTGTTCGGCGAAATCTTTACCCAGAAAGCCGATGTGGACATTCGTCACATCCCCTACCGCGGCGCGGCGCCGGCACTCACCGACCTCCAGGCCGGTGAAGTCACCCTGATGATGGCCGGCACCGGGGGCGTGCGGCCCCTGATCGAGAGCGGACGCCTCAAGGCTCTTGCGGTCACCGGAAATGATGCCGCACAGGCCGGCGTACCCGATGTGCCAACGTTTGCCGAAGCCGACCTTCCGCTGCCAGAAACCGAGTCGGGTGCCTGGACGGCGCTGTTTGCCCCCCAAGGCACCCCTCCGGCAACCATCGACCGGCTCGAGCAGGCCATGCAGGCCACGCTGGAAAAGCCGGCCATCCAGGAGAAGCTGGCCAGTGCCGGCCTGGCGCCGTTCTTCCTTTCCTCCGAACAAGTCAACGAGCACCTGGCAGAACAGTCCGACATCTGGATCACACTGATCGAACAGGCCGGTATCAACCCCAACTGACGCCAATTCACATGCAGCCCGTCATCCGGCAACAGCAGGGTCGCGTCGCCCTGCTGACCCTGAACGCTCCGCCAATGAATCTCCTCGGCCACGAGGTGATCAAGGCATTGGAGACACACCTTGCCGACTGTCGTACCGACGATCGGGTTCGGGCCGTGGTGTTACAAGGTGGCGCACGCGCCTTCAGCGCGGGGTCCGATCTCGCCGAGCTGGCCTCGAGAATTCAGCAAGGCAAGGCTGCCGTCACCGAAAAATTCGAACGCGACAACGCCATTTTCGGTGCGCTCGCTGCCTTCGAGAAGCCGACACTGTGCGCCATCGAGGGGCTGGCGTTCGGCGGCGGGCTCGAACTTGCCGTGTGCTGCGACTTCATCGTGGGCGCCCGCGATGCGCGTTTCGCGCTCCCCGAAATCAAGCTCGGCGCCTTCCCCGGTAGCGGCGGCACGGTTCGCGTCACACAACGCGTCGGGCTCGCGCGCGCCCGACAGCTGATGCTGCTGGGGCGCACCATCAACGCCAGCCAGGCGCTCCACTGGGGCTTGATCGACGAGGTGTCGGATGACGGTGCGGCACTCGAGGCGGCACTCGAGATTGCCACGGAGTTGGCGTCTGGCCCCCGGCAAGCCATCGCAGCCTGTCGGCAAAGCCTCGTGTCGGCGGTCGAGCTCGATGCCGAACAGGCGCTGGCATTGTCACGCCAGCAGGCGGTGGAGCTGGCATTTTCTGCCGATGTGGCCGAAGGGCTCGAGGCGTTTCGCGCCAAGCGCTTGCCCAATTTCGACGGCGGAATCACAGACGAGTGAAGCCGCCAGAAGTCTGCCAAAGGGCGGCCCGGGGGCATCGACGGCTTGCAGACTGGCGCACCCACCCAAGCCGTCTAGAATGAGCCGCACGCAACACTCAACCCACCAGGCTCACCCGCGCCAGGAGGCCCGGCATGTCCCCATCCCGCATCTCCGTTTATCACATTCCTGTTTGCCCGTTTTCGCAGCGCCTCGAGATTCTGCTGGCGCTCAAGGGCATGCCAGACGCGGTGGATTTTCACAAGATCGACATCACCGTACCGCGGCCCGATTGGCTGCTGGAGCTCACCGGCGGCACCACGGCACTGCCCGTTCTGAAAACGGCCGATGGCCGAGCCCTGAAAGAAAGCCTGGTGATTCTGCAGTATCTCGAACAGGTCTTTGCCACGCCACCCGTGGCTCGGGCCGACCCGTTCGAGCATGCCATCGAGAACATGATCACCACACGCGAAGGGCCGTTTACGCTGTCGGGCTATCGCTTCGTGCTCAACCGCGATCTCGGCCAACGCAACGCCTTCATCAACGAGATGCTGGGGCACTACGCCTGGCTCAATGATTTCTTGCTGCGCTACAACCCGCAGGGCCCCTGGTTGTTCGATCGCTTTGGCTGGGCCGAAACGATTTACACGCCGATGTTCATGCGATTCTGGTTCCTCGAATACTACGAAGATTTTCGTCTGCCCGACGACGAACGCTACCAGCGCGTGCGGCAATGGCGCGACGCCTGTCTGCAACACCCGGCGGCGCAGCAGGTGAGCCGCGAAGAAATCATCAAGCTTTATTACGATTACGCTCAGGGGGCCGGCAACGGCGCCCTGCTGCCGGGCCGACAATGCTCGAGCTTTGCCTTCGAGCCACACTGGTCCGGGCGCCCATGGCCGCCCACCAACAAGTACGACAGCGCGGCCACGGATGCCGAGCTGGGCCTGACCAGCCAGGGCAGCTGACGCCTAGGTGCGGTGCCCGATTTCCTGCACCGCGTCGCAGGCATGCCGTGAGCACTCCAGTTCGAGCGTCGAGTGGCCAATCCCGAAATCCCGCCGCAGCAGGCGTTTGGCCTCGGCCTTGATCTGGTCGGCCCGTCCCCAGTCGCTGACGTGGATCACCAAATGTGCCTCCAGGGCACTGGCGTGCTCCTGCATCTGCCAGAAGTGCGCATGATGCACATCGGCCACGCCGGGCACGCTGCGCAGGCCGGCGAGCACATCCCGAGTGGCAACATCCGGCGGGCTGCCCAGCATGAGGATGCGTATCACCGGTCCGATTTCGCGGAACGACTGCCAGAGAATGTAGCCGGCAATGAGCAGCGTGATGATGGGATCCACGAACCACCAGTCGAACCACAGGATCAGGACACCCCCCACGATCACCGCCACTGACCCCAGCGCATCTGCCACGTTGTGCAGAAATGCCGCCCGAATGTTCATGCTCTGCTTCGACAAGGCCCAGGTGAGCAACGCGGTGAGGAGGTCGACCACCAGCGCCACCGCAGCGATCACCACCACCAGCCAGCCCTCTACGGCCTGCGGTTGAAAGAACCGGGCCACCGCTTCAGCCACCAGGTAAAGCCCGATGACGATGAGCGTGGTGTAATTGATCAGCGCGGCCACCACCTCCACCCGGCCGTAGCCGAAGGTCATGCCAGAGTCGGACGGCCGGCGCGCGATGCGGCGCGCACCGAACGCGATCACCAGCGCAGCCGCGTCCGACAGATTGTGCAGGGCATCAGCCAGCAGCGCCAGACTGCCCGAGAGCAACCCGCCCACCACTTGCACCACCGTCAGCAGTCCGTTGACGAGAATGGCGACCAGCACCCGACGGTCGCCGCGGGCGTCATCGGATGGCAATACGTGATGGTGATGATGATGTCCGGCCAAGGTCGTGGAGGCAGCATGAAAGTGGCAATGCTATCTTCGCACAGCCAGCCTTTGGAGAGTTGCATCATGTGTCTGCATTGCCCCGCCCCCCGATTCTCGCGTCGCGGTTTTCTGTCGCGCAGCGCCATGCTGGGCGGAGCCCTGGGCCTGGGCGCCTGGCCGCTGTCGCACGCCGTGGCGGCCAGCCTCGACAAGGAATTGGCGGCTGCCGACGATGGCGCGACACCCGCTGCCGACGCCGAGGCAAGCCAGGCAGAGGCAACTTCGGCGCCCGCCACGCCTGCAGACCGCACACCCGAAGCTTCGCTCGACGCGCTGCTGGCCGGCAACGCCCGTCATGTGGCCGGCACACCGCTCGCGCGCGATTACGCCGCCTTGCGGGATCGCGCCGCGCGAGGGCAACGCCCGCTTGCAGCCATTCTGGCCTGCTCGGACGCGCGCAGCGTCCCTGAAGTGGTATTCGATCAGTCGCTGGGCGATCTTTACGTGGTGCGCGTGGCGGGCAACTCGGTGGATCCCGGCGCTCTGGCCAGCATGGAATACGCCGTGCGCATGCTCAACGTGCCCTTGCTGATGGTCATGGGCCACACGGGTTGCGGCGTGGTCGACGCCGCGATCCGCCAGGTGGCCTCGGGCCTGCAGCTGCCCGGGCATCTCGATGCCATCACGGCGCCCATTGCCCCGGCCGTGAACGCCACGCGGCATGAAGCCGGCATCGAGCGCCTGCAGGCGACGATTCGCGAGAATGTTCAGTTGAATGTGGGGCGGCTGACGCAATCGGACGCCATACTGGCGCCCGCCGTGGCCGACGGCAAGGTACGAGTGGTGGCCGCGATGCACGATATCCGCACGGGGCAGGTGACTTTGCTGGATGCCGAGGGCTGACGCAGATGCAGGAGATGGCGCCCCGGACACGATTCGAACGTGTGACCCCCTTCTTAGGAGGAAGGTGCTCTATCCACTGAGCTACCGAGGCGTGAGCCGATTTTAGCGCAAGGCGTTTTGCCGCACGCCGGGCGCACGCCCGAGCCGGGTGCCGGCGCAGGCCGTGGCCCGGCCCGGTATAGTGTGAAGCCAGATTCCCAAGCTCAAGCCATGTTCAGTTACCGTCACGCCTTTCATGCCGGCAGCCATGCCGATGTTCTCAAGCACTGCATTCTGGTGCATACGCTCGCGCACCTGCGTCGCAAGGACAAACCCTTCTGGTATTTCGACACCCACGCTGGCGCCGGCCTTTACGCGCTGGATGGCGAGTGGGCGCGCAAAACCGGCGAAGCCGACACCGGCATCCGGCGCTTGTGGGAACAAAAGAACCCGCCCGCGCTCATCGCCGAGTATCTGCAGCAGGTGCGCGAGCTCAACCCGGACGGTCAGCTGCGCACTTACCCGGGCTCGCCGGGCATTGCCTGGCAAATGCTGGGCGAGCGCGATCGTCTGCGCCTGTTCGAATGGCATGTCAACGAGGCCGAGCATCTGCACGATGCGCTGCGCCAGCAGCCACGTGAGGTGGCCCGACGCACGATGGTGTACACGGCCGACGGCTTTGCCGGGCTGAAGTCGCTGCTGCCGCCGCCACCCCGACGCGGGCTGGTTCTGATCGATCCGGCCTACGAAGACAAGAACGACTACCGCCGCGTGGTGCAAACCGTGCAGCAGGGACTGGAACGCTTTGCCACCGGCACCTATATGGTCTGGTATCCGGTGATCCAGCGGCGCGAGGCGCAGAATCTGGCCGGCAAACTGGCCCGACTGCCCGGGGTGCAGTGGCTGGACGCCAGCCTCACGGTGGGCGACGCTCGCCTGCAGGGTCTGGGCCTGCATGGCAGTGGCGTGTTTCTCATCAATCCGCCCTACACCCTGGCGGCCGAGCTGCAGGCCACACTACCCTGGCTGGCCCGGGAGCTGGGCGGCAGCAACGGCCGCTGGCAGCTCACCGGCAGCGAACTGCCGCGCCGCAAGGCGGCCGCTTCAGGAAATCGCTCATGACATCGGATATCACCCCACGCATGCCGGCGCTGTTCGTGGCGCACGGCTCGCCCATGAACGCCATCCTCGACACACCCTGGAGCCGCGCCTGGCAGGCGCTGGGCCAACAGTTGCCGCGGCCACGAGCGATTCTGGCGATTTCGGCGCATTTTCAAACGCATGGCGTGGTGGTCACGGCCATGCCGCAACCCCGCACCATTCATGATTTTGGCGGGTTCCCGCGCGAATTGTTCGAAGTGCAGTATCCGGCACCCGGCAGCCCCGAGCTGGCGCAGCGCGTGGCCGAGCTGCTGGCACCGGACACCGTACTGGCCGACGCGGGCCACTGGGGGCTGGACCATGGCAGCTGGTCGGTACTGGTACACATGTACCCCAACGCCGACATCCCTGTGGTGCAACTGAGCCTCGACGCCGACCGCAGCCCGGCCCAGCAATATCACCTGGCACAACGCCTGCTGCCCTTGCGCGACGAGGGCGTGATGATCATCGGTTTTGGCAATGTCGTGCACAACCTGCATGCCGCTCGGCGCGACGCCACCGAGGTGCCGCCCTACCCCTGGGCCGCCAGCTTCGATGCCGCGGTACGCGACGCCCTGCTGAGGGGCGACCATGCCGCGCTCTGCCAATGGCAACAGCTGGCGCCGCAAGCCGAATACAGCAACCCGACCGATGAGCATTACCTGCCGCTGCTGTACGCCGCGGCGGTGCACGATGGTGAGGCTGCCACCTTCCCCACCGAAGGCATCGTGTGGGGCTCGATCAGCATGCGCAGCGTGGCGTTTGGCGCCACGCAGGCCACCATCGACGCGGCCAGATCCGCGGCAACAGCAGCCTCCTAACCGCGTCGCCGGGGGTAACCCTGGCGCTGAATGCGCGCCCACACGACGGTCTTTTCCTGGGCCGACAAGAACACCCAGTTGGCCACTTCCATGGCGGTACGACCGCAACCCCGGCAAGTGTCGTCGAACAGGGTGGAGCACACCCCGACACATGGCGAATCGGGGAGGGAGTCGTCGCGCACGAGCTCGGTCACGGTGGGCAAGCGGGGCTTCAAGCGCGCAACAACGCGGCGCGATCGGTGGCTTCCCAGGTGAATTCGGGCTCGGCCCGGCCGAAGTGGCCATAGGCAGCCGTTTTGCCGTAGATGGGGCGCAGCAGATCGAGCATGGCCACGATCCCCTTGGGGCGCAGGTCGAAGTGCTTGCGCACCAGGGTTTCGATCTCGGCGTCGGGAATGACCCCGGTGCCGCTGGTGTTGACCGTGATGTTGATGGGCGAGGCCACACCGATGGCGTAGCTCACTTGCACCTGGCAGGAGCGCGCCAGGCCGGCGGCCACGATGTTCTTGGCCACGTAGCGCGCGGCGTAGGCACCCGAACGATCCACCTTGGACGGATCCTTGCCCGAGAAGGCACCACCGCCGTGCGGGCAGGCGCCGCCGTAGGTGTCCACGATGATCTTGCGCCCGGTCAGACCGGCATCGCCCTGTGGGCCGCCGATCACGAACCGCCCGGTGGGGTTGACCAGATACCGGGTCTTGTCGGTGATGAGACCGTCGGGGAAGCAGGGCTTGATGATCTCTTCGATGACGCCTTCGTGGATGGTGTCGTTGTTCACGTCGGGCGAATGCTGGGTGGAGAGCACGACGGTGTCCACCTCGACCGGCTTGCCGTCGACATAGCGGAAGGTGACTTGCGACTTGGCGTCGGGGCGCAACCATGACAACCGGCCATCGCGGCGCAGTTCACTCTGGCGCTGCACCAGGCGATGGGCGTACCAGATGGCTGCCGGCATGAGGTCGGGGGTTTCGTCGCAGGCATAGCCGAACATCAGGCCCTGGTCGCCCGCACCCTGATTGAGGTAGTCGTCGGAGCTGTGGTCCACGCCCTGCGCGATGTCGGGCGATTGCTTGTCGAACGCCACCAGCACCGCGCAGCTCTTGTAATCGATACCGAAGTCGGCGTTGTCGTAGCCGATGCGCTTGATGGTGTCGCGCGCGATGCCGATGTAGTCGATGTTGGCGGTGGTGGTGATTTCGCCCGCCAGAATCACCAGACCGGTGTTGGTGAGGGTTTCGGCCGCCACCCGCGCCGTGGGATCCTGCTCGAGGATCGCGTCGAGGATCGCATCGGAGATCTGGTCGGCCACCTTGTCGGGGTGGCCCTCGGAAACGGACTCGGAGGTGAACAGGTAATCGTTGTTTGCCACGCGAAATAATCCTTGCAAAGTCGGTGAAAGGAGCGTTGCGCGCCGTTCCGGGATCGCTCTGCAAGGGCGTCGGAAGGGATTCCGGCTGCGACGCTTTAGCGGAAATCGTGAGGTGAGAACACCTGCGCTACCCCGCAAGTTGTCGGTTAACTCGGTAGCTGCCGGCATTTTAGGCGAAAATCCCCCGAGTTTGCCGCCAGGCATCGGGCCTGGCGGGGACTCGTTCGCGGGGTTCGCCGAATTCATGCTTATTCTTCTGTTTCGTTGCCTCGCCCGCCTGCCCTTGTCGTGGTTGCAGGGGGCAGGTGCCGCCATTGGCCTGGTGCTGTATGCCCTGCCCGGGCGGTATCGTCAGCGCCTGCGGGCCCACGCCCGCCAGGCCGGCCACCCCGACGCGCGCTTTGCCCGCCGGGCCGCGGCCCACGCTGGCGCGCTGATGCTCGAAACCGCCTGGGTGTGGCAGCGCACGCCCGACGCATTGCGACGGGTGACGGCACCCCGGCACGACGTGCTGGCGGCGGCACAGGCCACGGGTCGCCCGATTGTTTTCATCACACCGCATGTGGGCAACTACGAGCTGGCCGCCCGGTATGCGGCGCAGCACGCCCCCGTGCACGTGCTGTATCGCCCTCCCCGCAAGGCGGCGCTCAACCCGTTGATCGAATCGCTGCGCAATCGCGACGGCGTCGTCATCGCCACCGCCAATCGCCAGGGCTTGCGCCAGATCATGCGGGCCCTGCGCGAGCGACAACAGGTGGGCATCCTGCCCGATCAGGTGCCCGCGCCCGGCGAAGGCGCCTGGGCCGATTTCTACGGTCGTCCCGCCTATACCGTGACCCTGCCCGCGCGTCTGGCGCAAGACGACGACGTTCTGGTGGTGGGCGGCGCGTGTGCGCGCCTTCCCTGTGGCCGGGGATGGCGGCTGCACATCGAGCAGATCGATACCCGTCCCGGGCCGAGTGCGGCCGAACAGGCACAATGGGTCAATGACATCACCATGCGGCTCATCGATACCTGCCCCGAGCAGTACCTCTGGAGCTACAACCGTTACAAACAACCCTGAACTTTCTGCATGAACGCCACTGCCCGCTCGACCGAACGATTGCTGCGCTGGCTGGCGCGCCGCCGGCCAGCCACCCGTCGACGTCTGGGCACACTCATTGCCCGTCTCGGCTGGCCCCTGGTGGGCCGCCGCCGGCGCATTGCGCTGCGCAACCTCGAACTTTGCTTCCCGGAGCTGAGCCATGCCGAACGCCTGGCGATGGGCCGCGATCACTTCCGGGCGCTGGCCCAGTCGATCGTGGACCGCAGTGTGCTGTGGTACGGCAGCGCCGAACAGGTCCGGGAGCTGGTCGAGCTGGTGGGTATCGAGCACATGCACGAGGCCCTGCAACGCGGGCCGGTGGTGCTGCTGGCCCCGCATTTCGTCGGTCTCGATGCCGGCGCCACCCGACTGGCACTGGAGACGCCCGCGGCATCCATGTATCAGGTGCAAAGCAACCCCGGCATCGACGAGATCTTTCGGCGGGGTCGGCAGCGCTTCAACGATATCCGCCTGATCAGCCGACGCGAGGGCCTTCGAGGCCTGCTGCGCCACATGCAGCAGGGCCTGCCGGTGTACTACCTGCCCGACATGGATTTCGGCAGAAAAGTGACCACCTTTGTCCCCTTCTTCGGCGTGCCAGCGGCCACCCTCACCACCCCGGCCCAGTTGGCCGCCAATTGGCAGGCGCAGATCCTGCCGGTGATCACCTACTGGGATCCGGCCACCGGCCGCTATCGCACCGAGGTGCATCCCCCGTTGCCGAACTTCCCTGGCGACGTATCGCTGCTCGATGCCAGCCTTCGCCTCAATCACGAGATCGAGCACTGGATCCGGCGAGCGCCAGCGCAGTATCACTGGGTGCACAAGCGATTCAAGACGCGACCGCCCGGCGAGCCCGACCTCTACGATCCGCCCACCGCGCAATGCGATAATTCGTCATGACCTGGAAATTCACCAAAATGCACGGCGCCGGCAACGATTTCATCGTGCTGGACGGCGTGCGTCAATCGCTTGAACTGACCCCGGCGCGGGCGCGGGCGCTGGCCGATCGCCACTTCGGTATCGGTGCCGACCAGATCCTTCTGGTGGAGCTGCCCTCGCACCCCGAGGCCCACTTCCGCTACCGCATCTTCAACGCCGATGGTGGCGAAGTGGAACATTGCGGCAATGGTGCGCGCTGTTTCGCGCGCTTCGTGCGCGAGCAGGGTCTGAGTCGGGCCAACCCCCTGCGCGCCGAGATCGCCACCGGTTTGATCTCGCTGCATAGTCACGACGACGGCACGGTGTCGGTGGGCATGGGGCAAACCCGCTTCGAGCCCGAGGCCCTTGCCTTTCACGCCGAAGGCCTGGAGTCTCGCCAGGAGGCGAATGACACGCTCTGGCGCCTGCCGGTGCAGCCACCGGTCTGGTTGTCGCTGGTGGCCATTTCCAACCCGCACGCCGTGCAGGTGGTCGAGAACGTCGACCAGGCGCCGGTGGCAGAACTGGGCCCGCAGATCGAACAGCACTCCCGTTTTGCCCAGCGCGTCAATGCCGGGTTCATGCAGGTGGTGGATGAACACCACATTCGTCTGCGCGTTTATGAACGCGGTGCGGGCGAGACTCTCGCCTGCGGCACCGGCGCCTGTGCCGCCGCAGTTGCCGGTATTCGCCGGGGCTTGCTGCGCTCGCCGGTTCGGGTGGATACCCGGGGCGGTACGCTCCACATTGCCTGGCAAAACAACCAGCTCACCCTCACCGGCCCGGCCGTGACTGTTTTCGAAGGCACCATCGCCGTCAACCGTATCGACCATTTGCTGCCCGAGCCGAGCCATGACTGATTCCATGATCGACCCCGATACCCTCAGCGCCGAAGCCGTGGCTGCCTGGCTCCAGGCGCATCCCGAGTTCTTCGACGACCACGCTGGCCTGTTCGCCAGCCTCAAGGTCCCGCACCCCCACACGGGTCAGGCCGTATCGCTGGGCGAGCGCCAGATCGTGGCCTTGCGCGAGCGTCAGCACGTGCTCGAGCGCCAGCTGGCCACCCTCACCCGAACGGCCCGCCACAATCAGCAGATTGCCATGCGGTTGCACGAATGGACGCTGCAGCTGCTGGCCGAAACCCTGCCCGCGCAACTGCCCGAGCGGGTGCGTCAGGGCCTGGCCGACATTTTCGAAGTCCCCGAGGTGGCGCTGCGCCTGTGGCAGTGCGAGGGCCTCGACGACTCCTGGCAGGCTGATGTCGACGACGAAATCCGCTGGTTTTCCGAGAGTCTGAGCCGTCCCTATTGCGGGCGTGACACGCGCTTTCGGGCCGTGAGCTGGCTGCCCTCCGTGCCTGCGTCGCTGGCACTGGTTGCGCTGCGCAGTCCGCAACGGGGGCAAACCTTCGGGCTTCTGGTGCTCGGCGCCGACACCGAAACCCGTTTCACGGCCGATATGGGCACGATTTTTCTCGAACAGGTGGGCACGCTGGCGGGCGCCGCCCTGAGCCGTCTGCTGCAACCCGTGAGTCCTGCCTGAGCCGGAGGCCGCGCCATGGCCAACCTTTTCGACCAGTGGCTGCACGAACTGGCCACCGTGCGACGCTGCTCACCCCACACCGTGGCGGCCTACCGGCGCGATCTGCAAGATCTGCAAAGCCTGAATCTGCCCCCCACCGAACTGCAGGGCCATCACCTGCAGCAGTGCCTGTCGCGAGCGCATGCTGCCGGCCTTGGTCCACGCAGCCTCGCGCGCCGACTGTCGTGCTGGCGCCAGTTCCTGCAATGGCTGGGGAAGCACCATTCGTTGCCAGCCAACCCGGCCGATGGACTGCGGGCCCCGAAACGGCGCCAGAGCCTGCCGCGCGCCCTGCCGATCGACCAGACCCAGGCCCTGCTGGACACCCTGCCCACAGCCATTCAGGCGCCCGACGAGGTGGCCACCCACGACGCCACTGCGGCCTTCGCCCGGCGGGATCGCGCCATGTTCGAGGTGTTCTATTCCAGCGGTTTGCGTCTGTCGGAGCTGGTTGGGCTCGATGTGGCGCCGCCCCGCAGCCAGGCCGACGACGCTGGCGGCTGGATTCATCTGGCCGAAAACGAAGTCACCGTGCTGGGCAAGGGCAACAAGCGCCGCACCCTTCCTATGGGCCAGGCCGCTGTCACCGCGCTGCAGCAGTGGCTGGTGGTTCGACCCGGCTGGCTGGCTCGGGCCGACGAGCCCGC
Source organism: Verticiella sp. (assembly GCA_041690575.1). Lineage (GTDB taxonomy): Bacteria > Pseudomonadota > Gammaproteobacteria > Burkholderiales > Burkholderiaceae_B > Verticiella. Next base: position 58,576 of record JAWLHC010000006.1, on the reverse strand, counting down.
GCTGTTCGTGGGTCGACGCGGACGCCGAATCTCGCCTCGCACCGTACAGTTGCAGTTGCAGCGCTGGGCAGAACAAGCCGGTGTGCCCACGCACGTGCATCCGCATATGTTGCGCCACAGTTTCGCCAGCCACATGCTGCAATCGTCGCAGGATCTTCGGGCGGTTCAGGAGCTCCTCGGGCATGCCAGCCTGGGCAGCACGCAGATCTATACCCGGCTCGATTATCAACATCTGGCGCAAACCTACGACCAAGCGCATCCCCGTGCCCGCCGCCAGGCCGACAGAGCCACCGAAACCACTCCTGCGAACAACGGATTTGCATCCTCGGATGGAGCAGAGTAATCTAATTCGTTTGTCTTAGATTGCAGCAGGAGAACGCCATGGCAACGGCCGCCCAACCGCCCCGCAATGCGGGCAGCGCAGGCAACGCCGCGCGCGCCGGCAACGGTAGTGGCAACGACAGTGCGCGCGGGCTCATCCCGGTTACCGTGCTCACCGGCTTTCTTGGAGCCGGCAAGACCACCCTGCTCAATCGCGTGTTGTCAGAAGACCACGGTCAGCGCATTGCCGTGATCGAGAACGAATTCGGGCCCGAAAGCATCGACAACGACCTGCTGGTGCGCGACAGCAACGAGCAGATCGTGGAAATGAACAACGGTTGCATCTGCTGCACCGTGCGCGGCGATCTCGTTCGCATTCTGGGCGAACTGCTCGGCAAGCGGCAGCGCGGCGAGCTCGACTTTGATCGCGTCATCATCGAAACCACCGGCATGGCCAATCCCGGGCCGGTGTGCCAAACCTTCTTCATGGACGACGACATCGCTGCCGGCTACCTGCTCGATGGCGTCATCACCGTGGTCGACGCCAAGCACGGCAACGACACCCTCGATCGTCAGCCCGAAGCCCAGAATCAGGTGGGGTTCGCCGATCGCTTGCTGATGTCCAAGGTCGATCTCGCCTCCGAGGCCGAGGTCGAGGCCCTGCGTCGCCGGCTGATCCACATCAACCCGCGCGCCACGCCCATTCCGGTCAATTTCGGTTCGGTGCCGCTCAACGACATTCTCGACATTCACGGTTTCAATCTCAACGCGATCCTCGATATCGACCCCGAGTTTCTGGCCGAGCAGCATCCGGATTCGCAAGATCATTCGCACGATCATGGTCATTCGCACGATCATGGTCATTCGCATGATCACGATCATGGGCATGATCATGCTCACGAACACGGCCACCATCACCATCATCACGATGATGAGATCGGCGCCTTCGTGTTCAAGGCCGAGCGTCCATTCGATCTCGACCGCCTCGAAGAGTTTCTCAGCGGCATCGTGCAGGTTTACGGACCCGATCTCTTGCGGTACAAGGGCATCCTTTACGTCAAGGGCAATTCGCGGCGCATCCTGTTTCAGGGTGTGCACATGATGATGGGTGCCGAGCCCGGCCGGGCCTGGCACGCCAACGAGCGCAAACACAGCAAGATGGTCTTCATCGGCCGCAAACTGCCTCAAGACATTTTTTCCATGGGTCTGGAGCAATGTCTCGCATGACCCTTTTCATAGGCTTTACGGAGCTACTTCCATGACCAGCAACACGGCAACCCCCTCTCCTGATGCCGCACCGGCCACCAAAGAAGCCGTGCGGGTGCCCAGCGAGGCAGAGCTGCTTGCCATGCCCGAGTCCGACTACATGAACGATGCCCAGCTGGCTTTTTTCCGGCATCGTCTGCGCGAGCTCGAACAAAGCCTGGTGCAAAACGCCGATCAAACCACCGAACACCTTCGCGAAACCCAATTCGTGCCGGATCCGGCCGATCGTGCCACCATCGAAGAAGAGCACGCTCTCGAGTTGCGCACGCGCGATCGCGAACGCAAGCTGCTCAAGAAGGTCCAGCAGGCCCTCAATCGTATCGATACCGGCGAGTATGGCTGGTGCGAGGAAACCGGCGAGCCCATCGGCATTCCACGCCTGTTGGCCCGCCCCACGGCCACGCTCTCGCTCGAAGCCCAGCAACGGCGCGAAATGCGCCAGAAACTCTACGGAGACTGAAGCCCTGCACATGGAGCAATTTCACGGCACCACCATCGTCTGCGTGCGCCGAGGCAGGCATGTCGCCATCGGCGGCGACGGCCAGGTCACACTCGGCAATATCGTCATCAAGGGCACCGCACGCAAGGTTCGCAAGCTCTACAAGGATTCCGTGCTGGCCGGCTTTGCCGGCGCTACGGCCGATGCCTTCACCCTCCTCGAGCGGTTTGAAGGCAAACTCGAGAAGCATCAGGGGAACCTGCTGCGCGCGGCCGTGGAGCTCACGCGCGACTGGCGCACCGACCGGGTGTTGCGTCGGCTCGAGGCCATGCTGATCGTGGCCGATCGCGACGCCACGCTGGTCCTTACCGGCAACGGCGACGTGCTCGAACCCGAGCAAGGGCTGGCTGCCATCGGTTCGGGCGGAGCCTACGCCCAATCGGCCGCACTCGCGCTGCTGCAGAACACCGACCTGCCACCCGACGACATCGTGCGCAAATCGTTGGGCATCGCCGGCGATCTCTGCATCTACACCAACTCCGAACACACGCTCGAACAGCTCGTCTGAGCGCTGCGTCCCTTTTGCTGTTGCAGCGCCCGCCGGTCAATGGCCGGGCGCTTTTTTTCAGGAAGTCACCGTGTCCGCAACCACCATGACCCCCAGCGAGATCGTCTCCGAACTCGACAAGTCGATCGTGGGCCAGGATCGGGCCAAGCGCTCCGTGGCCATCGCCATGCGCAATCGCTGGCGCCGTCAGCAAGTGCCCGAGCCTCTCCGGCACGAGATTCACCCCAAGAACATCCTGATGATCGGCCCCACGGGGGTGGGCAAGACCGAAATCGCCCGTCGTCTGGCTCGACTGGCCGACGCACCGTTCATCAAGATCGAAGCCACCAAGTTCACCGAGGTGGGCTATGTGGGTCGCGACGTCGAGACCATCATCCGCGATCTCGCCGAAGTGGCTGTCAAGCAGATGCGCGAGACCGAAATGCGACGCGTGCGGTCACTGGCCGAAGATGCGGCCGAAGACCGCATTCTCGATGTTCTCATCCCGCCCCCGCGCGACGCCCAGGGCCAGCCACAACGCGACGAAAGCAGCCCGGCCCGGCAAACCTTTCGCAAGCGCCTGCGCGAAGGTCAGCTCGACGACAAGGAAATCGAGATCGAAGTGGCCCAGGCCATGCCACAGATGGAGATCATGTCGCCGCCCGGCATGGAAGAGATGACCGAGCAGATCCGCGGCATGTTTGCCGGCATGTCCGAAGGTAAGCGCAAGACGCGCAAGATGACGGTCGCCGACGCATTTCGTCAACTGATCGACGAAGAAGCGGCCAAACGCGTGAATGAAGACGAACTGCGCACGCGCGCGGTCGAGAGCGTCGAGCAGAACGGCATCGTGTTTCTGGATGAGGTCGACAAGATCTGTGCTCGCCAGGAAGGCGGCAGCGGCGAAGTGTCACGCCAGGGCGTGCAGCGCGATCTCCTGCCCCTGGTGGAGGGTACGACGGTCAATACCAAATACGGCATGGTGCGCACCGACCACATCCTGTTCATCGCCTCGGGTGCATTTCATCTGGCGCGGCCGTCGGATCTCATCCCCGAGCTGCAGGGCCGCTTCCCGATCCGGGTGGAGCTCGAATCGCTCACCACGGCCGACTTCGTGCACATCCTCATGCGTATCGACAACGCCTTGTGCAAACAGTATGAAGCGCTGCTGGCCACCGAGGGCGTGACGCTGCAATTTACCGACGAGGGCATCCAGCGCCTGGCCAATCTGGCTCACGACGTGAACGAACGCACCGAAAACATCGGGGCGCGCCGGCTCTACACGGTGATGGAAAAACTGCTCGAATCGTTGTCTTACGAAGCCGACCGCCATCATGGCGAAACCGTGACGGTCGATGCCGACTACGTGAACGACAAGCTGGCCGATATTGCCGGCCACGACGACCTGGCGCGTTACGTCTTGTAAGCACCTCCGCCTGGAGCGGTGCGCCCGGCGCCGCCCCAGGCGATACCGAGGCGCCCTGACACGGCACCGAACGGTCTCGTCGAGTGCCGCGCGGTGGCTACTTGCGGATGGTGAGAATCACGTATTGGTCGTCGATGCGGTCGGCCGTGAACACGATGGTATCGCCAGGCTGCACGGGCTCGAGCAAGGTTCTGTCTTGAACCCGGTACACGAGTGTCATGGCGGGCAGCTCGAGGGCAGGAATGGGGCCATGCTTGACCGTCACGCGGCCCTCGTCGGTATCCACGCGTCGCACTTCACCCTGAGTGGGCTCGCTGGCCGCCTGGACGGCTGCCATGCCCAGCAGCCCCAGCAACGGGGTCAAGGCGATACGGCGCCAGTGTCTGAATCGTTGTGTCATTGCAATCATCCTCCTGCATTTGGCCGAACCGGCTTGCGGAGCAACCCGGCGCGGCCTTGACACCCCATTGTAGACCTTGCCACCCGAGAGTCCGGCGACGATCGGTTAACATCCGGCTTTATCCGACATTGCGTTTTGAACATCATGGCCGAGTCCTATCAGTCCGAAGTCACCCACTTCCTCCAGGAGCTCAAACAGGCCCGACCCGGCCTGGAGGCGCGTCAGCGCGCTGGCCGCGCACGGCTGTGGGACAAGCAAATCGATCCTGAAGTCCAGGAAGGTTTCCGGCAAGCCGACGTGCCGCAAAAGCCCTACGTCTATCAAACCGAGTGAATTCGCCGACCCCGGCTGATCCGTCGCACCTCCCGGCGACCCCTCACGACGCTACGCCTCAAATCATCGATGGCGTGGCTATCGCGCGTCTGTATGGCGAGCCGCTGTTCGATCTGCCCACCGACCTCTACATTCCGCCGGAGGCACTCGAGGTCTTCCTGGAAACCTTCGAAGGTCCGCTCGACCTTCTGCTGTATCTGATTCGCAAGCAGAACTTCAACGTGCTCGATATCCCCATGGCCGAGGTCACGCGCCAATATCTCTCGTATGTGGAGCAGATTCGCCGGCACAACCTCGAACTGGCCGCCGAGTATTTGTTGATGGCGGCCCTGCTCATCGAGATCAAGTCGCGCATGTTGCTGCCCAGCCGGCCAGCTGACCCCGAGGCCGAGCCCGAAGACCCTCGTGCCGAGCTGGTGCGGCGGTTGCTGGAATACGAACAGATCAAGCTCGCGGCCCGACGAATCGACGAACTGCCCCACATCGGGCGCGATTTCGTGGTGGCCGGAGCGGTGGCCAATCTCACCAGTGAAGAGCGCCTGCCTGAGGTACACCCCGACGACCTGAAAGCTGCCTGGCTCGACATACTGCGGCGCGCACGGCTCAACGCTCATCATCACATCACCCGCGAAGCCCTCTCGGTACGGGACCACATGACCCGCATCCTGCGCCATCTGCAGGACCAGCGCTTCGTCGAGTTTCACGAACTGTTCGAGACGCCGCTGCGAGAAGGCGGCGGGCCCGCCGTGGTGGTAGTGCACTTCATTGCCATGCTCGAGCTGTCGCGCGAAGCTCTGGTGGAGATCACCCAGGCCGAACCTTACGCGCCCATTTACCTGCGGCTGGCCTACACCACCACCCGCCACGACGCCGCGCTCGAAGCCTGACCTCAGTAGCAGCGCGCCCACCGTTCACCCCATTCTGCCCATTGTCATCATGAAAGTCGTCCACACCGTTCAAGAATTGCGTGATCACTTGCGTGGCCAGCTGCGTGTGTCGTTTGTACCTACCATGGGCAATCTGCACGAAGGCCACATGGCGCTCATGCGCACGGCCCGCCAACACGGCGATCCGGTCGTGGCCAGCATATTCGTCAACCGGCTGCAATTTGGCCCCAACGACGACTTCGAGCGCTATCCACGCACCCTGCAGGCCGACATCGACAAGCTTGAGCGCGACCGCAACGTGTACGTGCTTTTCGCGCCATCCGAGTCCGAGCTGTATCCCGAGCCGCAGACGTTTCGCATCCAGCCACCCGATGGTCTGGGCAACACGCTGGAAGGCGAATTCCGGCCGGGATTCTTCGAAGGCGTCACCACCATCGTGCTCAAGCTCTTCTCATGCGTGCAACCCAAGGTGGCCGTATTCGGCAAGAAGGATTACCAGCAACTGATGGTGGTTCGACAAATGTGCCGCCAATTTCAGTTGCCGGTTGAAGTGGTGGCCCAGGAAACCGTGCGCGCCGACGACGGCCTGGCACTGTCATCGCGCAATGTGTATCTGGCCGCCAGCGAACGCGCCGAAGCCCCGCGACTGTATCGCACGCTGGAACAACTGCGTAACGCCGTTTTGCAGGGGCGCGATGACATCGCGGCGCTCGAACAGGAAGCTTGCGATCAGCTCAGCCAAAACGGCTGGAACGTGGATTATCTCTGCGTACGCCGCCAACGCGACCTCCAGCCCATGGGCAACGAATCGCCGGCAACCACGCCTGGCGTGGTGGTGGCCGCGGCCCGTCTGGGGCAGACGCGGCTGATCGACAACCTGGAAATCCCCGCCAGAATCTGAGCCGTCAGATGACAGACTCCCCCGCCCTTCCCATCGTGCGGCACGTCGTACTGGCTGACGAAGCCGCCACCGAGACGCTGGCGCGGCAACTCGCGCCGCACGTGAAGGGTGGTGGTCGCATCTACCTGCATGGTGATCTGGGTGCCGGCAAGACGACTTTTGCGCGGGCACTGTTGCGCGAATGCGGCATTATTGGCCGAATCAAGAGTCCCACGTATACTCTCGTTGAAGTTTATAAAAATTCTAGCTTATACTGCTATCACTTTGATTTCTATAGATTTCAAGATCCGCACGAGTGGCTGGAAGCTGGTTTTCGCGACATGCTGCTCAGCGACGCGCTGATTCTCATCGAATGGCCTGAAAAGGCTGGCAATCTGCTACCTGCTGCGGACCTCGACATCACGCTGAGCGTGACGGCCGACGACGTGCGTCACGCCACGCTGCAGGCCTCGAGCGCTGAAGGACGATCATGGATCACCGCAATTTGCCCCCCCGACATCGCGCTGTAACGAGCGCGCAGGCTTCGGCCGTTTCCGTGGCGGCGCCGGGGCGCCGTCGACTGCTTGCAGCTGCCGGAGGCCTGGTGGTAGTGCCCTGGTTGCCCAGCCTCGCCCACGCCGCTGGCATCGTGGCCGTTCGTACCTGGCCCGCAGTCGACTACACCCGCGTCACGCTTGAAGTCGATGCCGCGCTCAAGGCCGAGCATTTTCTGCTCGATAACCCCATGCGCCTGGTGGTGGACCTCGATGGCGTCGAGCTCAGTGGTCAGCTGCGCAACCTGGTCTCCAAGATCGAGCCCGACGATCCCTACATCGCCAACGTGCGGGTGGGGCAGTTTCAGCCCGATGTCGTGCGCATGGTGTTCGATCTCAAGCAGAACATCGCGCCGCAGGTGTTCACGCTCAAACCCATTGCCGAGTACCAGCATCGCCTGGTGCTCGACCTCTACCCCACCCAGGCCCAGGATCCACTCATGGCCTTGCTGGGTCCCGACGAAGACCCGCTCGCACGCGTCATCGAGCAGTTGCGCGGCAACGATCCGGCCGCCGATCGCACCGCACGCCGGGCGCCCTCGGGCGAAACCCCCAGCGCGGGGTCCGGCTCGGTACAGGCCACGCTGCGCGCCCACCCCACCCCGTCGCCCGAGCGTCGCCGTCGCGAGCTGGTGGTGGTGCTGGATGCCGGTCATGGCGGCGAAGATCCGGGCGCCGTGGGGCCCGGAGGCACTTACGAGAAAGACATCGTGCTGCAGATCGTGCGCCGCGTGAAGGAGCGTATCGACCGCATGCCCGGCGTCCGCGCCGTGCTGACCCGTGACGGCGATTACTTCGTGCCGCTCAATACCCGGGTGCTCAAGGCCCGTCAAGCGCAGGGCGACCTGTTCATCTCCATCCATGCCGACGCTGCACCGCGGCGCTCGGCCAATGGCGCTTCGATTTACGCCCTGTCGGATCGCGGTGCCTCCAGCACCACGGCGAAATGGCTGGCCCAGAAAGAAAACTCGGCGGATCTCATCGGCGGCATCAACATCGGCACGCAGGACCAACTGATTGCCAAGGTGCTGCTCGATCTATCCACCACGGCCCAGATCAACGATTCGATCAAGGTGGGTGGTCACCTGCTGCGCGAAATCGGCCGTATCAATCGCCTGCACAAGAAACAGGTGGAGCAGGCCAACTTTGCCGTGCTGCGTACGCCCGACATTCCGTCGGTACTGGTCGAAACCGCGTTCTTGAGCAACCCCGAAGAAGAGCGCAAGTTGCGAACCTCGCAGTATCAGAACCAGATGGCTGACGCCATCGTGGCCGGCATGCAAAACTACTTTGCCGCCAACCCGCCGCTGGCCAATACCAACCTCGCCAGCAATTGATGGTGGGCACGGCCATGCCCGGGTTGCGGCCCATCGCCGCCCTGCCCGATCTGCTCGTCAATCAGATCGCGGCTGGTGAAGTGATCGAGCGGCCGGCCGCCGTGCTCAAGGAGTTGCTCGAGAACGCCATCGACGCCGGCGCCAGCGCCATCGAGGTGCGGCTGGAGGGCGGTGGCGTCCGGCGCATCGCCGTCACCGACGATGGCCACGGCATCCCCCACGACCAGCTCGACCTCGCTCTGCAGCGGCACGCCACCAGCAAGATCACCTCGCTCGAACAACTGGAGTCGGTGGCGTCAATGGGGTTTCGAGGCGAAGCCCTGGCATCGATCGCCGCGGTCGCCGATGTCACGCTCACCACGCGTACGGCAGACGCGGCGCATGCCTGGCAGATTCAACAACGGGGGCGGCACGCCGCTGCGGCCGCGCCCGCCTCGGGGCCTACCGGCACGACGGTGGATGTGCGGCAACTGTTCGACGATGTGCCGGCACGACGCAAGTTTCTCAAGACCGAGAACACCGAATACAGCCATTGCCTCACCACCTTCGAGCGGATCGGCATGGCGCATCCGCATCTGGCCTTTCGTCTGTATCACCACAACCGATTGCAACGGCAATGGTTGCCGGGCACCATGGCCGAACGGATTGCCGCGGTGCTGGGCGACGAGTTCCTCGCCGAGTGTCTGCCCGTAGAAAGCGATAACGGCGCCATCGCCTTGCGCGGTGTCCTCGCCCGGCCCACCGCCAGTCGGGCCAGAGCCGACCGCCAGTTTCTGTACGTCAACGGCCGTTTCGTGCGCGATCGCACGGTGAGCCATGCCCTGCGCGCAGCCTATGCCGACGTGTTGCATGGCGACCGCCAACCGGCTTACGTGATGTTTCTCGACCTCTCACCCACCGCGGTCGACGTCAACGTGCATCCCGCCAAGCACGAGGTTCGTTTTCGGGATGGCGGCGCCGTCCATCGCTTCGTGAGCCAGGCCGCGCGCGCGGCGCTGGCCGTCCCGGCGGCAACCCCCGGCGCGGGGTCGGCGGTGCCCAGCCTCACTCGCGACGGCCCCGCGGCTGCGGCAAGCGGGGCGACGCCGCCCACGGATCTCCCCCTCTCGCCAGCGGCAGGCGGCGATCGTGCCGGCCTGGCCGCCACCGCAAGAGGCAGCCACCCGGCCACCGCCTGGCGATCGTCGGGCTCACCACCCACGCAAGCCCAGATCCATCGCCAGCTGAATTTCTATGCCCCCTTGCCGGACACGAACCGTGCCGAACCCTCTGACGCCCCGGCCTGGCCGCCCTCATCGGTGCAGGAGGATCCAGCCGCCGCCACATCAGTTGCAACGCCGAGCGCCACCCCCTCTGGCGACAACGAGCCCCTCGACACCTACCGTCTGGGTGTGGCCATCGGCCAGCTGCACGGAATCTACATCGTGGCGCAGAACACTCAAGGCCTGGTTCTGGTAGACATGCATGCGGCCCACGAACGTATCGTGTATGAGCAACTGAAAACGCGCTGGGACGCTCGCGACATCCCACGCCAGCCCTTGCTGGTTGCCGTCACCCTGGCGGTGCACGAGCGCGACGTCGCGCTGGTCGAAACCCACCGCGATGCGCTCGATGGACTGGGCTTTGACATCGGCATCATCGGGCCTGCCCAACTCGCTGTACGGGCCGTGCCGGCCCTGCTGGCGCGCGCCGACCTCGAAACCCTCACGCGCGAGCTGCTGCGCGACCTCCACTCGGTCGGCATCAGTCACCTCATCGAAGAAAGCCGCAATCACTTGCTGTCCACCCTGGCATGCCACGGGGCGGTGCGTGCCAACCGGCAGCTCACATTGGCCGAGATGAATGCCCTGCTGCGCCAGATGGAAGCCACGGAGCGCGCCGACCAATGCAACCATGGGCGGCCCACCTGGATTCAGCTGCCGCTCGGCGAACTTGATCGGCTGTTCTTGCGGGGCCGCTGATGAGCGAGCTTGCCTCGGCCGCGGCAGATGCCGGCCCGGCCCCCGTCCTGCTGCTGATGGGCCCTACCGCCGCCGGCAAGAGTGCGGCCGCGCGGGCGTTGGCCCAGCGCTGGCCGATCGAAATCATCAATGTGGATTCGGCCACCATCTACCGCCACATGACCATCGGCACGGCCAAGCCCGACGCCGCCGAACGGCAAACCCTGCACCACCATCTGCTGGACATACGAGACCCGGCGCAAAGCTATTCGGCAGCCGAGTTTCGGCGGGACGCCCTGGCGCTAATCCGCCAAGTGCAGGCGCGCGGGCACCTGCCGGTTCTGGCCGGCGGCACCATGCTGTACTTCCATGTGCTGCAGCACGGGTTGGCCGACCTTCCGGCAGCCGATGCCGAACTGCGAGCCGAACTGAGCCAGCGCGCCGCACGCGAGGGCTGGCCCGCCCTGCACGCGCAACTGCAGCGGCTGGATCCCGTCACGGCGGCGCGCCTGGCGCCCAACGACAGCCAGCGTATCCAGCGCGCGCTCGAAGTTTGCCTGAGCAGCAGCAAACCGATGAGCGCCTGGCTGGAAGAGGCGGCACACTCCGTTGCCCGGCCCCACGCGGCGCACCCGCCCTGGATTACCGTGAGTCTCGAGCCTACCAGCCGCTCGGCCTTGCATGAGCGCATTGCCGCGCGCTTTGACGCCATGCTGGCGGCCGGCCTGGTGGACGAAGTTCGGTGGCTGTACGAACGAGGCGACCTGCACCCGGGGCTACCGTCGATCCGCTGTGTGGGCTACCGCCAACTCTGGCCGGTGGTGGCGGACGAATGCCACTTGCCCGAGGCTCGCGAGCGTGCCGTGGCCGCCACCCGGCAACTGGCCAAACGACAAATCACCTGGCTCCGGGGACGACCCGAACGCCAGGTGATCGATTGCCTGCGGCCCGATGCTGCCGGGCAAGTGGTGGATGCCTTTTACGCCGCGCTCGTCGCGCGAGCCGACTGGGCATCGAGCTGGGCCTGAGCATCGCGCAGCGCGGTGCGCAAACCTTCTTCGATGACCGGATGGTAGAACGGCATGTCGAGCATCTGCGCAATGGTCATGCGCTGTTGCACCGACCATGACAACAGGTGAGCCAGATGCTCCGCCGCGGGGCCAGCCATCTCGGCGCCCAGAAAGCGGCCGGTCTGGCGATCGGCGTACACATGCAGACGCCCGCGATTCTTGCGCATGACGCGACTGCGGCCCTGATCGGCAAAGCTGACCGCTCCGGTCACGAACTGCCCTTCGGGCAACGCCGAGTACCCCTGCCCCATCACGGCAATTTGCGGGTCGGAGAACACGACCGCAATCGGTGCCCGCCGGTGACCGGCCGTCACCTCGGGCCACGTCGCGGCATTGTGCCCCGCAATGCGGCCTTCGTCCGACGCCTCGTGCAGCAGTGGCACCGTGTTGTTGGCATCACCAGCGATGAAGATGGGCAGCTGGTCGATCTGCAGGGTGGTGCGATCGAACTCCGGCATGCCGCGCTTGTCGAGACGAGCCTCGGTGCGCTCGAGATCGAGCCCTGCCACATTGGGTCGCCGACCGGTCGCGGCCAGCACATAATCGAAGCGCTCGACCACGGTCTTGCCGTCAAGATTCACATAGGTGATTTCAACTTCATCGCCCACGCGCTCGAGCTTCTGCACCTGAGCGTCGGTGTCGAGATAGAACTCGGACTGAAATGCGGCCAGCGCGTCGGCACGAACCTCGGGATCGCTGATGCCGCCCAGCAGCCCCTGCACGCCGAACATGCGAATGTGTATGCCCAGTCGGGCCAGGGCCTGCCCCAACTCGAGCCCGATCACGCCGGGACCGAACACGGCGACCCGGCGAGGCAAGTCTTGCCACTCGAACACGTCGTCGTTGACCACCAGACGATCGCCCAGTGGCTTGAACTGGTCGAACACCACGGGCGAGGAGCCGGTGGCGATGACCACAGCTGCCGCCTCGATGCGGGTGTGGTCGTCGACTTCGAGCACGGTATTGCCCACGAAGCGGGCATGGCCGCGAATCTTGTCGTCTTCGGGGTAGTTCTCGATCGCGTCGAGAATGAAGCCCACGAAGCGATCGCGCTCGGCACGCACGCGCTGCATGACCTCGCGTCCGTCCACTCGCACCGTGCCATCGACGTGCACGCCGAAACCGGGGGCTTCGTGTATGGCATGCGCGGCTTCGGCGGCTGCAATCAGAAGTTTGGAGGGCATGCAACCCACTCGCGCGCAGGTAGTGCCATAGACACCGCTCTCGATCACCACGGCCCGCTTGCCGGCCGCCTTGGCGGCGCGATAGGCGTTCATGCCTGCGGTACCCGTGCCGATGATGGCCACGTCGGTTTGTCGTGTTTTCATGGAAATTCTCACTGCGTGAACGGAAAGACAACGGGGCCGCCAGGCGGCCCCGCTCTTGGTGCAAGGCCTGACCGATTTACAGGTTGGCTGCCTTGAGCTCTTCGACGCCACCAATCAGCTTGCCGTTGATGAACACCTGCGGCGCCGTGAGGTTGCCGCTGACGGCACCCAGAACCTTGCCGCGATTCTTGTGTTCAAGCGGCACGTCGATGTAGTCGTAGCCCTTTTGCTTGAGCAGGCCCTTGGCTTCGGAGCAGAAGGGGCAGCCCGGCTTGCTGAACACCACCACCTGGTCGGGCTTCTTGGCCTTGGGATTGATGTGATCGAGCATGGTGTCAGCGTCGGACACTTCGAAGGGATCCCCTTCGACCTCGGGCTCGATGAACATCTTCTCGACCACGCCATCCTTGACCAGCATCGAATAGCGCCAGCTGCGCTTGCCGAAGCCCAGGCCGTTTTTATCCACCAGCATGCCCATGCCTTCGGTGAACTCACCGTTGCCGTCGGGAATCATGGTGATGTTGCCGCATTCCTGGTCTTTGGCCCACTCGTTCATCACGAAGGTATCGTTGACCGACACGCAAAGGATATCGTCGACGCCGTTGGCCTTGAAGGCCGGAGCCAACTCGTTGTAGCGCGGCAGATGGGTGGATGAGCAGGTTGGCGTGAAAGCCCCCGGCAGCGAGAACACCACAACGGTCTTGCCCTTGAACAGTTGATCGGTGGTGACGTCTTTCCAGTCGTTGTCGACGCGGGTATGAAAGGTCACGTTGGGAATGCGTTTGCCTTCTTGATTTTGCAGAGCCATGAAAAGTTCTCCTTGCGAACAGGTTACGGTGGAACACAAGACGATGTGCAATCGCCCGTCGTTGAAAACAGTATGACCTCGACCAACCTATAAAGCAAATCTATTATTTAAATACCTATGATCGTAATAGGCTATCAACCGGATCATCCGAGCGCGTCGGCGCTATCGCACCCGGGCGCGCAATCGCTGCAATTCGTCCAGCAATTCGAGCGCCAGTGCAACACCGGCCGCGTTGACCCCGAGATCGTGATACAGGCGCCGGGCCGTTCTCATGCGACGCAGCGCATCGGCGTCGAAACCCCATTGCTCAGGTTCGCGCCCGGTGGGTTCAAGCACTCCCTCCACGACCAGCTCGCAAACCCAAGACTCCGATACCTGCAAGCTATCGCACAACTGTTGCAGAGAGACTTCAAAATGTTCGTCGAGCACGACGCCAGTGTGAATGTCACGCATGGTTCACCTCTTGCGGTTCAGCGACGCGGGTCGAAGGCCAGATCGCGTGCCATGGTTTCGTAGAGTTCGCGCGCTCGCGGCGTGTCGGCTGGCGGCAGCACCACCTGCAAGACGGCGTAGAGGTCGCCCGGCGGCTTGCCGGGCAGCCCACGGCCCTTCAGACGCAACCGCCGTCCATTGGCCGAGCCGGCCGGCACGTTCAATTGCACGAGCCCGCCAGGCGTCTGAAACTCCACCTCGCCGCCCAGTGCCAGCTCCCACGGTGTCACCCGGACATCGACCGAGATGTCGCGGCCGTCGACACGATAGCGGTCATGGGGCCGAATCATCACCTCGAGGTAAAGGTCGCCGGCCGGCGCCTGCACCCCCGGACCGCCCTGCCCGGCCAAGCGAATCTGCTGGCCTTCGCGCACGCCTGCGGGGATGCGCACATCAAGCACACGATCGCGAGCTGTCCAGGACCCGGTGGCGGGATCCAGCTCGGGCACCTGCAGCCGCAGTTGCCGGGTACCGCCATGGAAGGCTTCCTCGAGCGTGATCTCGATTCGGGCATGCTGGTCGCGCCCAGGCATGTGGAAACTGCCATGGCCCCCAGCTTGGGAGCCCGAACGCCGTGCGCGGCTGCCGAAGACGGCGTCGAAGAAGTCGCTGAACTGGGCGGCTTCTTCTTCCGAGAAGCTGTGGCCACCGGACGGCCCGTCGTGGTCGGCGCCGGGTGGCGGACGAAACGCTTCGCCAGCGCGCCAATCGGCACCCAGACGATCGTAGGCGGCACGCTTTTCGGGGTCGGACAACACGGCGTAGGCCTCGCCAACCTCCTTGAACTGCTGCTCGGCGTTGCTCTCCTGGCTGACATCCGGGTGATATCGGCGCGCCAGCTTGCGGTAGGACCGCTTGATTTCTTCCGGGCTGGCATCTCGGGCCACCCCCAAAGTTTGATAGTAATCCCTGAATTCCACGATAACGACCCCCATGGCACGCCGCAACGGTGGTCGCGGCGCCTGCCAACCCCAGGCTCGGCAACGGCCTGGAACATATGCCGACGATACGCTTCTTTATATCGTGTTGCCTTGCCTGATTTCCAGTGCCAGAAACAAAAATCGCGCCTTGACGGCGCGATGGAAGTGACGACCCGGGGTCATCCGATCGTGGCAGGCAAACCCCGCCACGACTCGGAATCTGACACTCAGGCCATGGTTCGGCTGCGGCGTGCGGCCGGAGCCGAGGCAGAGCGCGCATCGCGCTTGGGGGCCCAGGCACGTGGCTTGTCGCCGCCGCGGCCTTCACGGCCATGCGGCGCGGCATCGGCGGTTCGCGGTGCCGCACGACGGCCGGACCACTCACCGGTCGCACGTTCTTCACCCGGTCGAGCGCCGGCACGACCCTTGAAACTCGGCTTACCCGGCGCGCGGCGCGGCTTACCGGTGGTGGGGCGCGGTACCCGGCGCGGTTCGAGGCCAGCCACAACCTGCGGCGGCAACGACTGCCCGGTGAACTGCTCGATGCGACGAATCTTGTGACGTTCGGCATGCACAGCCAGCGTGAACGCCTGGCCGGCACGACCCGCCCGGCCCGTACGACCAATACGGTGCACGTAATCTTCGGCCTGCATGGGCAGGTCGAAATTGACCACATGGCTGATGCCTTGCACATCGATGCCGCGTGCGGCCACATCGGTGGCCACAAGCATCTGCACCTGGCCCCGCTGCATCTGGGTGATGGTGCGGTTGCGCTGGCGCTGGTTCATGTCGCCATGCAGTGCCGCGGCGGAGAACCCCTGCTGGCTGAGACGATCGGCCAGATCATCGGCCGCCCGCTTGGTCGACGTGAAGATGATGGCCTGCTGCAGATCAGCGCCGCGCAGGAGATGGTCGAGCAGACGGGATTTGTGCGCAAAGTCGTCGGCATACAACAGATTCTGCTCGATGTTGGCGTGCTTTTCGCGCGGGCGCGCCATCTCGATCCGCTGAGGATCACGCATCATGCGAGCGGCCAACCCGGCGACCGTGCCATCGAGCGTGGCCGAGAACAACAGCGTCTGGCGCTTGGCGGGCGTCTGGCTCACAATGGTTTGAATGTCGTCGATGAAACCCATGTCGAGCATGCGATCGGCTTCGTCGAGCACCAGGGTTTGCACTTGCGACAGATCGACGCGACGCGCTTGCAGGTGATCCAGCAACCGGCCGGGGGTGGCCACGAGCACGTCGACACGACGCGACAGGGAGCGAATCTGTGCGGGGTAAGGCATACCGCCCACCACGGTCGCAATGCTGAGGTGACGCAGGCCGCGGCCATACGAACGGGCCGCATCGCTGACCTGCATGGCCAGTTCGCGGGTGGGCGTGAGCACCAGGATCTTGACGCCACGAGCTTCGCCACGGCCGTCGACCACTTCGCCCAGCTTCTGCAGCGCAGGCAACATGAAGGCAGCGGTCTTGCCGCTGCCGGTTTGCGACGACACCATGAGATCGCTACCCGACAAGGCAGCCGGGATGGCCGACGCCTGCACCGAGGTGGGTTCGTCGAAACCCAGGGCCTTGAGCGAAGATGTGAGGATGGGCGACAAACCCAGAGAATCAAAAGACATGACTTATCCTTTCGCGAATATCGCGAGACAGCAACGCCTCAGCCCGGCCGAAACCATCGGGCCGAACCTGGCGCTTGGGAGCGGGCATGCCACGGCATGCGAAGCCGCCCCCGGGTGAGGGAACTCATCGGTGCCGACCGAAGAACTCCCGCCACCACTGCGCGAAAGGAAAAGGTCAGATAACGATGCAGGAGTATCTGGCATCTCGAGCCACACCCGGAATGAATCCGGGCGGCCTCGACCATTGCCCGCCCCACATCAGGGTGACAGGCTTGATATCCGGGGTGCCGGGCCCTGCTACAAGCAGAACCGGGGGTGCAAAATGACTACGAGGCAACCTGCTCAACCCAAGGGGCTGGCAAGGCATCTAAAAACACCACACCACCAAAGAGGCTCAAAAAACCAATCCAAGATAATAGCATGATTTGCCACACATTGGCCAGCCCTTTGCCGCGCCGCTATTTACCCGTGCTGACGCGATTGAGACGACGGTTGCGCACGGCCAGTGCCATACGCTCGAGAACCTCGACCGATTCATCCCACGAAATGCAGCCGTCGGTGATGCTCTGGCCGTAGGTAAGCGATTGCCCGGTCACCAGATCCTGTCGACCCGCGGTCAGGTGGCTTTCGATCATGACGCCCACAATGCGCTCCTCGCCGGCTTCGAGTTGACGCGAAATGTCCTCGATCACGCGCGGCTGGTTCTCGTAATTCTTCGAACTGTTGGCATGGCTGGCATCAACCATCAGGCGCTGAGCGAGGCCGGCCTTGCCGATTTCGTGGCACACCGCATCCACGCTGGCAGCGTCGTAATTGGGCGTCTTGCCGCCGCGCAGGATCACGTGGCAATCCTCATTGCCGCTGGTGGACACGATGGCCGAATGCCCGCCCTTGGTCACTGACAGGAAATGATGTGGCTGCGACGCAGCCTTGATGGCGTCGACAGCAATTTTCACGTTGCCATCGGTTCCGTTCTTGAATCCCACCGGGCACGACAGGCCCGACGCCAGTTCACGATGCACCTGACTCTCGGTGGTGCGCGCCCCGATGGCACCCCACGATACCAGGTCACCGATATATTGCGGCGTGATCATGTCGAGAAACTCGCACCCGGCCGGCAGACCCATCTCGTTGATCTGCAACAGCAGTTCTCGCGCAATTCGCAAGCCCTTGTTGATCTGGAAACTGCCATTGAGGTCGGGATCGTTGATCAGGCCTTTCCAGCCCACTGTGGTGCGAGGCTTCTCGAAATACACCCGCATGAGGATTTCGAGGTCGGCACCCAGTCGGTCGCGTTGCGTCTTGAGCCGACGCGCATAATCGAGCGCGGCAGCAGTATCGTGAATGGAGCACGGCCCGATCACCACGGCCAGGCGGTCGTCCATGCCATGCAAAATGCGATGCACGGCCGAGCGCGCACCATAGACCACCGAAGACACCGCCTCGTCGCAAACAAACTCGCGCATCAGGTGCGAGGGCGGAGCAAGCTCCTTGATTTCTCGGATTCGCAAATCGTCGGTGTTGTGGGACACGGGGTTCTCCAGTCAGGATGGCAAGGCAAAAAAAAAACCGCCAGCGGCGCTGGCGGTTTTCGGGGAATCTTTGCAACTCTTCAGATATTGGGGATCCCTTCCTCCGCCAGCGGCATCGGAAAACCATAAAAGCCAAAAAACCAGGTTGCGGCGAAAGGATTCATACGCAAAATTTAGCACAGCGAGACGCAGGCCACAAGACACAAAGCGCCCCGGTGTCGCGAATGGTTAACAGCGATAGCCCGGGTCACGCCGATCGAGCAGTCGCAACATGGCCGGCCACTCGATCATGCCAAGCGCTTGAGGTTGGCGGCCACGAGCCGCCGGGTTCGAACGATATTGCTGGTGAGCACGCTGCACCAGCTCGGCATCGGGCATCCGGATGGGCGTGTTGCAAGCCTGCGCCGTGACCTGGATCTGACAGGCGCGTTCCAGCCGATAGATGGCATTGAACGCCTGCGGCACATCGGCACACGCCACCAGCAAGCCATGATTGCGCAATACGAGAGAATCGCCATCGCCCAGATCGGCCACCAGGCGAACCTTCTCGTCTTCATCGAAGGCCACACCTTCGAAATCGTGGTAACGCACATCGGCAAACCGCATGTTCGACTGAGCCAGCGGCAGCAGACCACAATCGAGCGCAGACACCGCCACCCCGGCGACGGTGTGCGTGTGAATCACGCACCCGACGTCGGCCCGCGCAGCATGAATGGCCGAGTGAATCACATATCCGGCCTGATTGATGGTGTAGTCGGCATTGGGGTTGTGCAACACCCTGCCCTCGAGATCCACGCGGATCAGACTCGACGCCGTGATCTCTTCATACATCATGCCAAAGGGGTTGATCAGAAAGTCGTCGGTGTCCGGGATGCGTGCCGAGACGTGATTGGAGATGAGGTCGCACATCCCGAAATGATCGATCAGCCGATAGCAGGCGGCCAGATTGACCCGGGCTTGCCATTCTGCCTCACCGTACTCGGCCACGCGGGCAGCCGTATGTTCAACAAGGTTCGGCACGGCAGGGCTCATGGGGGCGGCTCCGGTCAGGGCAATGATATTCGCGAACTCGGAATGACATTCGTCACCCCGAATCATACGCGGGCAGATGGCTCGCTCACAAGCCTGACCTCACCTTTGCGACCGCCCGAAGGCCTTGCCCGATGGCGCCAACGGGGGGATGGCGCTTGCGATTATGATGCTGGCTGCATGCCACGGCGAGTCGTCGGAAGTGTCGACGCCGGGCCCTTCCGGAGTTGGCCGTGACCTTCGATCAGATTCTCATCCTCGCCATCCTCGCTGCCACCATCGCCATGTTTTTCTGGGGCCGCTGGCGACACGACATGGTCGCCATGGCCGCCCTGCTCGCCTGCGTTCTGGCCGGCCTCACGCCAATTGAAGATGCCTTTACCGGCTTCGGTCATCCCGCGGTGATCACGGTGGCCTGCGTGCTGGTGCTCAGCGCCGGGCTGCAGCGCTCGGGCGCCGTCAATGCACTCACCCGATATGTGATCCGCGACGATGCCGGCCCCATGCAAAGCATGGCGGCGCTGGTAGGCCTGGGGGCGCTGCTCTCCGGCTTCATGAACAACGTGGGCGCCATGGCGTTGCTGATGCCCCTGGCTCTGCAACTGGCCCGTCGGCTCGAGATGCCACCCGGTCGCATCCTGATGCCATTGGCGTTCGGCACCATCCTGGGCGGCATGACCACCCTCATCGGTACGCCGCCCAACATCATCGTGGCGGGTTTCCGTTCGCGCACCGGTGAGCCACCCTTCGGCATGTTCGATTTCACGCCTGTCGGCCTGGTGGTGGCCCTGGCCGGCTTGGTCTTCATCATCGTGGTGGGGTGGCGGCTGGTGCCCAACCGCTCGGAATCAAGCGCAGGCAGCTTCGACACCAATGCCTACATCACCGAAGTGCGTGTGCCCACCGACGCGAAACTGGTGGGCAAGCGGCTCGGCGAGATTGAAGCCGACGTGGAAGACATGCAGATCCTCGGTCTGGTGCGCAACGAGATGCGACTGGTGGCACCCCACCAGAATCGCGTGATTCAGGCGGAAGACATTCTGGTGATCGAGGTGGAGGCCGAGGCGCTGTCCGACGTTCTGTCACGCCTGGGTCTGCCGCTGGAGGAATCCAAAGAAAACACCGAAGCCAAGGCCGAGAACGGCAAGGACAACGACGATACGGCCGAGGGCGACGAGACTGACCAGGCCGACCAGACCGCCCAGGTTGACCAGACTGACGCAGCCCCATCAAGGCGCACGGATCGCCCGCTCGAATCCGGCCGCGAGGACTCCTCGACCCTCGCGGCCAGCCCACCCGACCAGACCGGGCCGACCCGCCGCACACAGCCCGAGGCGGATCACAACCCTGGCGAAGTCGAAGAGGAGACCGAAGACGCGGACAAGGAGGAGGACGACGACAGGCCAGCCGCCAGCGAGGAGATCGTGCTCACCGAACTGGCAGTGATGCCCCGCTCGCCGCTGGTAGGCCGCTCGGCCACCGATATCCAGGTTCGCACTCGTTACGGCATCAACATGCTGGCGGTGTCGCGCGAGGGCGATCGCGCGGTTACCCGACTGCGCACCATGCGCCTGCAGGCCGGCGACCTCCTGCTGATGCAGGGCACCTCCGATGTGGTGCACGAGTTTGCGAGCGATTTCGGCTGCGTGCCGCTGGCCGAACGGAGCCTGAACATCCCCGATCGCAGTATGGCCATCAAGGCCAGCGTGATCATGGTGTTGGCCATTGGCCTGGCGGCGGTAGGCTGGCTGCCTGCCGCCATCGCCTTCGCGTTGGGTGTCCTGGCGTCGATGGCCTTGCAGACCGTGCCGCTGCGGGCCGTGTACGACGCCATCGACTGGCCGGTCATCGTTCTGCTGGCTGCCCTGATCCCGGTCGCCGGCGCCATGGAAGCCACCGGAACCGCCGACTGGATTGCCCGCAGCCTGATGGACCACCTGGTGCAGGGCAATGGGGTGCTCGCCCTGGCGATCGTGCTGGTCGTGACGATGCTGCTGTCGGATGTGATGAACAACGCTGCCACAGCCGCCGTGATGGCGCCCATCGCGATCAGCACGGCAGGGCAGCTGGAGGCCAGCGCCGACCCCTTCCTGATGGCCGTGGCCATTGGCGCCTCATGCGCCTTCCTGACCCCCATCGGTCACCAGAACAACACCCTGATTCTCGGCCCAGGGGGATTCCGGTTTGGCGACTACTGGCAGTTGGGTATCCCGCTGGAGATTCTGGTGACCGTCATCAGCATCCCCATGTTGCTGTGGATCTGGCCGCTCTGACCCCCCACAAACCGACTCGGGTTGCGCACCCCGCCCCCATCGGAGGGCGCGGATCAAGGCGTCCGGCGATCCACCGCGTTGGTCATTGCTCGCGGCGCAGCCAGGCCTTGAGCTGTCCCGGCTGCAGGCCGTCGTAAACCTCGAAGGGCTGATGGATCCAGGGGTTGTTCGGCAGGTACTCAAGGTAGTAATCGGGCTCGACCACGGCGTGTCCCTTCCACCAGAGCACGGCCGAGCGAATATCGATCACATCGGGGAAGTTGTCGCGCAGGTGTTGCAACACGCCTTTGAAGGTGTTGCCGGTGTCGATCATGTCGTCGACCAGCAGCACCCTTCCCGAGAGCCCACCCTGAGTGATGGTGATGAACTGCGCGATGTCGAGCTCGCCCTGCTGGGTGCCCGCCGCTTCGCGGTAACTGCTGGTGGCCAGAATGCCCAGCGGCACTTCGAAAATGCGCGACAACACGTCGCCAATACGCATGCCGCCACGCGCCAGGCAGAGAATCTGGTCGAAGCGCCAGCCCGATTCGTAGACCTTGAGGGCCAGAGTTTCTACCAGTCGGTGGTAGTCGTCCCAGGAGACGTGAATATCGCGTGACGCGTGGCTGGCTTGATCCATGGCGAGGAGCGGCAGGTCAGAATTTGAAGGGATGACGCAGAACGATGGTTTCGAGACGATCGGGGCCGGTGGACACGAGGTCGATGGGGACACCGCAGATCTCGGCAACACGTTCGAGATAGCGACGTGCGTTGACCGGAAGCTTATCGTACTCGGTAATGCCCACCGTAGACTCCGTCCAGCCGGGCAACTCCTCGAGCACGGGCTCGGCATGACCCACCGCATGAGCGCCGTAGGGCAACACGTCGCGCCACTTGCCATCCACGCGGTAACCCACACCCAGCTTGATCACGGGCAGGCCATCAAGCACATCGAGCTTGGTGATGCACAGACCGGAAATACCGTTGAGGCGCACCGACCGCTTCAGCGCGGCACCATCGAACCAGCCACACCGCCGCGGCCGCCCGGTGACCGAACCGAACTCCTGGCCCACGCGGGCCAGGTGCTCGCCGGTGTCGTCGAACAGCTCGGTGGGAAACGGCCCCGACCCGACCCGCGTGGCATAGGCCTTGGTGATGCCCAGAACATACTGCAGGCTTTGCGGGCCCACACCGGCCCCGGCCGATGCGGCACCCGCCAGGCAATTGCTGCTGGTGACATAGGGGTAGGTGCCATGGTCGATGTCCAGCAAAGCACCCTGCGCGCCTTCGAACAGCAGGCTCTGACCGGCCTGTTGCTGCTCGAACAGTGCGCTGGAGACATCGGCCACCATGGGCGCGATACGCGGCGCCAACGCCATGGCCCCTTCGTAGACTTCGTCGAAGTCGACCGGATTGGCGCCCAGATACTGAGTGAGCACAAAATTGTGATACTCGAGGGCTTCCGTCAGTTTTGCCCGGAAGGTTTCTTCGTCGAACAAATCCTGCACCCGCAGCGCGCGTCTCGCCACTTTGTCTTCATAGGCTGGGCCGATGCCGCGACCGGTGGTACCGATCTTGCCACTGCCCTTGCGCGCTTCGCGCGCCTGATCGAGCGCCACGTGATACGGCAGGATGAGCGGGCAGGCCTCGGAAATGCGCAAGCGCTCGCGCACGGCCACCCCGGCAGCCTCAAGCTCTTCGATCTCGTTGAGCAGCGCCTGGGGCGACAGCACCACGCCGTTGCCGATGTAGCAGATAACGCCCGGGTGCATGATGCCCGAGGGAATAAGCCTGAGGATGGTCTTCTTGCCACCGATCCACAGCGTGTGACCGGCGTTGTGCCCGCCCTGGAAGCGCACGACACCCTGCACCGACTCCGCCAGCCAATCGACGATCTTGCCTTTGCCTTCGTCACCCCATTGGGTGCCGATGACGACTACGTTCTTAGCCATGCTGAATGACCTTTTGCCAGAATTGAAAAAGCGAACCGGCCACCCGAGGACCGATTGCGAAACGTTGTTGCCGGGATGGACGCAGGCCTGCGCTCATTGCCGTCGCACGACCACCTGCCAGCCACGCTCGTTGGCAACCAGCTCGCGATCGAAGGCGTACTCTTGCTGGTCTTCGTGGCCAGGCAGGGCCTGCACCACGATGTGGCCCGCGGCGCGAAGCTCGGCCACCGCCCGCAACAGTTCGGGGTCGCGACCCCATGGAGCGCGGATGGCCGGTGCACTCTGGGCCGGCTCGAGCAGCCCGGCCAGCACGCGCAGATCGAGACTGAAGCCGGTGGCCGGACGAGCGCGGCCGAAAGCCTCGCCCACGTTGTCGTAGCGACCGCCACGCACGACGGAATCGGGCCAGCCATCAACATAGACGGCAAACACGGCACCGTTGTGATAGTGGTAATCGCGGGCATCGCCGAGATCGACCGACAGGCGATCGGCAGGCAAGGCGTCACACAGTTGCTGAAGCGTATCGAGGGCCTCGCGCACGCCCGGCAAGGCCGGTAGCGCCTGACGCGCACGCGCGATGACCTCGACACCCCCATACAGGTGCATCAGTTGCCGCAGGGCATCGGCCGTTTGCGGTGCAAACGCCCGTATGCGCGCCTCGAGGCCGGCGTGATCCTTGGCGCCGAGCAGATCGGCCACCTCGTGCACATGCGCTGCCGCCACGGGGTCGGCCTGCACGATGGCACGCGCAATGCCGGCGTGACCGAGATCGAGACGAGCATCGTGAATGCCTGCGGCCTGCACACTGGCAAGGGCCAACTCGATGATCTCGATGTCGGCTTCGCGGCCGGCATGACCGTAGAGCTCCGCGCCTACCTGCAGAGGCTCGCGCGTGGCCATGAAGCCGGCACCTCGCGTGTGCAGCACGCTACCGCAATAACACAGGCGGGTAACCCCGGCCCGGTTGAGCAGATGCGCATCGATGCGAGTGACCTGTGGCGTCATGTCGGCCCGCACCCCCAGGGTTCGGCCGGACATTTGATCCACCAGCTTGAACGTGCGCAGATTGAGATCCGACCCGGTACCCGAGAGCAGGGAATCGAGGTACTCGGCCAGCGGCGGCATGACGAGCTCATAGCCGTAACTGCGGTAGAGATCGAGAAGGTCGCGACGGAGGTCTTCAATGCGCCGGGCCTCGGCGGGAAGAATATCGGCGATGTCTTCAGGCAACAGCCAGGTGCCCATGCAATAACCCATACGACGGCGGAGCAGAAACGACGACACGTGCGGACGAAAAAAAACGGCCGGAAGGGTAAGCCCTACCAACCGCTCTTTTGCCGCACAGCTTACGCCTTATTGTACACCACGAAGCCGACACGACGCACCGCGTCGTCGGTGAGCGGCACGCCAGGCGCGTCGCTCACCGCGAGTTGCGTCAGGGCATCGACCCTTGCGGCCCGAACGGACTGTTGGCCGTGCTCGCCTGGGTATCGGCGCGCCGCCCGCCCTCGCCTGCCGACGAGCGGAAAAAGCGGAAGAACTCGGAGTCGGGTTCGATCACCAGAACATCGCCACCTTGACCGAACGACTCGCGGTAGGCCTCGAGACTGCGATAGAAGTTGTAGAACTCTTCATCTTCGCCATAGGCATCGGCATAAATACGGCTGGCCTCGCCATCACCGTCACCGCGCACGGCCTGGGCCTTGGCGAAGGCCTCGGCCACGATCTCGTCGCGTTGCCGTTCGGCATTGGCACGAATGCGCTCGCCCTCGGCCGCACCGATGGCACGTTGCTCATTGGCCACGCGAGTGCGCTCGGCTTCCATTCGGCGATACACCGACTCGGAAATCTCGGGCACGAAATCGATGCGCTTGAGGCGAACGTCGACCACTTCGACCCCGACGCTGAGAGCAAGCTGGGCCACGTTGTCGCGGATCTCGGTCATGATCACATCACGCTGGCTCGACAGCACCTCGTTGACCGTACGTCGGTTGACCGAGGCGTTGAGGGCGTCGCGAATGATGGCCGACAGACGGGCTTCGGCCGATCGTTCGTTGCCACCGAAAGTGACGTAGTAGAGCCGCGGATCCACGATGCGCCACTTGACGTAGGTGTCGATGAGCAGGTTCTTTTTCTCGGACGTCTGGATGCGCTCGGCTTCACTGTCGTCGATGGTGAGCAGACGTTTGTCGAGATAGACCACGTTCTGGAAGGGAGGTGGCAGCTTGAAGTACAGGCCGGGCTCATCGATGACCTCGCGCACTTCGCCCAGGGCAAACAGCAGGGCGTAGTCCCGCTCACGCACGACGAACAGCATGGTGGACAACAGCACGGCCACGATGGCAACGACAACGGCCAGCGGTACGAGAACTCGATTCATGTCGTTCCCTCCTTAGCGGCTGTTGCGGTCAAACGTTCGCGATGACAGCGAACCGCTGCTCGACGACGAATTGCCGGACGTAGAAGACGAGCTGCCGCTGCCGGAAGACGAGCGGCTGCCCGAATCCTGCGAGCCTGCGCTTTCGGCGCTGCGCTGAGAAGTGCTGCCGGCACGGTTGGCCGACTCCTGCATGAGACGGTCGAGCGGAAGATACATCATGTTGTTGCTGCTTTCGGCATCGACCAGCACCTTGCTGGATTCGGCCAGGATCTGTTGCATGGTTTCGAGGTAGAGACGATCGCGCGTGACATCGGGAGCCATCTGATAGGCCTCCATCACCTGCGTGAAGCGAGCCGCATTACCTCGAGCGTCGTTGACCACTCGCACCCGGTACCCTTCGGCTTCTTCGAGCATCCGCGAGGCGGTACCCGATGCCCGCGGAATGACCGAGTTGGCATAGGCTTCGCCTTCGTTGATCTCGCGTTCGCGATCCTGGCCGGCCTTGACGGCGTCGTCAAAAGCGGCCTGCACCTGCTCGGGAGGCTGTGCATTGAGAATGGCCACCGTGCTGATCAGGATGCCGTTGTTGTAGAGATCCATGATGCGCTGGAGCAGCGCCTGGGTGCGCGAGGCGATCTCGGTACGCCCTTCGTACAGCACGAAATCCATCGTGGTGCGGCCAATGACCTCACGCATGGCGGTTTCGGCCGCCTGACGCACGGCATCGTCGGGGTCACGATCGTTGAAGAGGTAGTCGCCGGCGCCATCGGGTCGGATGCGGTACTGCACCACGAACTGCAGATCGACGATGTTTTCGTCGTCGGTCAGCATGAGCGATTCGTTGGGCACCTTGTTGCGCGCGTTGCCCCGAAAACCGATCTCGAAGGTGCGCAACTGGGCCACATCCACCACCTGTACGTCTTCGATGGGAGCGGGCATGTGCCACTGAAAACCGGCAGGCACGGTGGTTTTGTATTCGCCGAACCGGGTTACGACGCCCACATTACCTTCCTGGATGATGAAGAAGCCGCTGGCCAGCCAGACGAGCAAGGCACCGATGGCCACGGCAATGACGCCGATGCGCGCACCGCGTGGCGACGGACCGCCGCCACCGCCGTCGCCGCCACCCCCGAAGGGATTGTTGCGACGCGGACGCTTGCCGAACAAGCCCCCGAGACGCTTGTTGAAATCGCGCCAGAGCTCGTCGAGGTCGGGAGGCCCCTGGTTGTTGCCACCGCCACGCGGCGGCCGGCGCGGTGGCTCATCGCCACCAGAGCCGTTTTGGCCTTGGTTGCCTCGACCCCAGCCGGGATCATTCAGGTTGAACAGTTTGGAGGGCAGATGCATCTTGATGGAAGCGAGAACGGCTGAAATCCGCGATGGCTCCACGCAGGAGGTCGAGGCCGGAGCGCTCGGCAGCGCTGACGAAAACACGCGAGATCGTACCATGGGCGTCGTACTGAACCTGGGGGTCGAGCCCCGCCCGGTCGATCTTGTTGTAGACCAGCAGGCGAGGCACATCCGCCGCACCGATCTCTTCGAGAACCTGATTCACCTCGGCCACCTGGGCGTCGCGATGCGGGCTCGACGCATCCACCACATGCAGCAGCAGGTCGGCGTGCACGGTTTCTTCGAGCGTGGCCCGAAACGCGGCAACCAGAGTATGAGGCAAATCACGGATGAAACCTACGGTGTCCGAGACCGTGACCGAGCCGACAGGATCGATCCACAGACGCCGCGTGGTGGTGTCGAGCGTGGCGAACAGCTGATCGGCCGCGTACGACTCGGCCCGCGTGAGCGCATTGAACAAGGTGGACTTGCCGGCGTTGGTGTAGCCCACGAGCGAAATGGAGAGCACACCACCCCGGCTACGTGCCCGCCGTTGCGTTTGACGCTGCCGGCCGAGCTTGGCGAGGCGCTCGCGCAGCATGCGGACTTTCGCGCCAATCATGCGGCGATCCATCTCCAGCTGAGACTCGCCCGGCCCGCGCATGCCGATACCGCCGCGCTGACGCTCGAGGTGAGTCCACATGCGGGTGAGCCGGGTGACGAGGTGCTGCAGCTGCGCCAGTTCTACCTGGAGCTTGCCCTCGTGACTGCGCGCACGCAGGGCGAAAATATCAAGGATGAGCGAGACGCGGTCGACCACTCTCAGCTTGAGAGCACGCTCGAGGTTGCGTTGTTGCGCGGGTGACAGCGGCTGATCGAACAGCACGAGATCTGCCTGATGCGCCGCAGCTGCCAGGGCGATTTCTTCGACCTTGCCCGAACCGACAAACGTGGCCGCATCGGGCTTGCCGCGACGGGCCACGATGGTATCCACCAGTTCGGCGCCCGCACTGCGTGCGAGCATCTGGAATTCTTCGCAACGGGCGTCAAAGTCGGGCTCGCCTTGATCGACGCTGACGATGAGCACCCGTGCGGCAGGAAGCGAGGTATTACTCAGAGGGGGTATCTACCTGAAAATTGACGGCACGTGCCGGGACGACCGTGGAAATGGCATGCTTGTACACCATTTGCGTCACCGTGTTGCGCAGCAGCACCACATACTGATCGAACGATTCGATCTGGCCCTGCAGCTTGATCCCGTTGACCAGATATACCGATACCGGGATGTGCTCTTTGCGCAGGGTATTGAGAAAGGGGTCTTGTAACATTTGCCCTTTGTTGCTCATCGGAGAAACTCCTGATTTGTTGTGTTTTGATGGATGGTGGTGCAATACGGTTAGAGATGGAGACGCCGCACAGGTTCCGCAAGGGGTGCAATCAATCCACGTAGGGATTGTGAGACGAGCGGAATTCGATGCGCAGCGGCGTACCCTGAAGCTTGAAGGCCTCCCGGAAGCGGCCTTCGAGGTAGCGACGGTACGAATCCGAAATGGCGTCCAGGGCATTGCCATGAATCACCACGCGGGGCGGATTCTGCCCACCCTGGTGCGCATAGCGCATCTTGGGCCGGAAGATACCCTTGCGTGGCGGTGGCTGTTGCTCTACTGCTGCCTGCAACTCGCGCGTGAGGCGTGGCGTAGAAAGCTTGGCGTAAGCTGCCGCATGCGCAGCCTCAACGGCCTTGAACACCGCGGCCACACCCTTGCGTTGCAGGGCCGAGATGGTGAGCACCTGAGCAAACGATAAAAACCGCATCTTGCGGGCAAACTCGCGTTTGATCCAGGTTTTGCGTTCGTCGTCGAGGCCATCCCACTTATTGATGGCCACCACCACCGCGCGCCCGGTTTCGACCACAAACCCGGCGATGTGCGCATCCTGGTCGGAAATCTCGGAATGGGCATCGAGCATCAGAACCACGACATTGGCCGCCTCGATGGCCTGCAGCGTCTTGATCACTGAAAACTTCTCGACCGCTTCAAACACCTTGCCGCGTCGGCGCAGACCGGCAGTATCGATCAGCACGTAGTCGCGCTCGCCGCGACGGAAAGGCACTTCGATGGCATCGCGGGTCGTGCCGGGCTGATCGAAGGCAATGACACGCTGCTCGCCCAACAAGGCGTTGATCAGCGTGGATTTGCCCACGTTGGGACGGCCCACCACTGCCAGGCGAATGCTATGGCGTTCGGCCGGCGGCAGGGAGTCGGGATCGTCGGTTGATGTGGCGTCTTCGGGATCCACGACGTCGTCGGCGACCGCAGGCTGCGGCAGTCGCGCCAGCGCGTCATCGATGAGCGCCCCAACGCCATCGCCATGCGCCGCCGAGACCGGCCGGGGCTCGCCCAGGCCAAGCTCGTGAAACTCGGCCACGGCGGTGGGCGACTGACGCCCTTCCGATTTGTTGACCGCCAGCAGCACCGGACGCCCCGAGCGTCGCAACAAACTGGCAATCTGTGCATCGTGCGGAGTGAGGCCGGTTCGGCCGTCGGTGAGAAAGATCACCACGTCGGCCTCATCGATGGCCGCGCGCGTCTGGCGCCCCATCTCGGCCACGATGCCGTCTTTCACCACCGGTTCGAACCCCCCGGTGTCGACCACAATGTAGGGATGATCGCCCATTCGGCCTTCGCCATAATGGCGATCACGTGTGAGGCCAGGCATATCGGCCACCAGCGCGGCGCGCGAGCGGGTGAGCCGGTTGAACAGCGTGGACTTGCCCACATTGGGTCGGCCCACGAGCACGACCACCGGCTTGAACCGTGAAGGTTGGGGGGTCACGTCAGCCGCCTGTCGTCAACAAATGGACCGAGCCGTTGCTGTTCTGCACGACCAGGCCACGAGGGGTGCCCGTGACGGGTGCCAGAATGGCCTCGTTGCCGGCACGCACGCGCGCCAGCAAGCGGCCATCTTCGCGCGCCAGGAAATGCACATAGCCTTCGTAGTCGCCCACAGCCACCACACGACCATCGGTACCCGGTGCCGACAGTCGGCGATAGCGCATGGCGTCCTGGCGCCAAATGTTGGCACCGCCAGACAGCAGATAGGCATGCACCTCGCCGCGAGCATCGGACACAAATGCGGTGCTCTGATCGACGGAAAGCCCGGCGCTGGCCGAGAGATCGCGCGCCCAGGCCACGTCGCCCCCGGCCACGATATCGAAGCAGGCGATGCGGCCCTGGTAGGCTGCGGCACACAGCAGGTCGTCGGCAATCACGGGACGCCCCACCACATCGGCCACGCGCTCGAGCTCGGAAGCCCCCTGCGGAATGGCCACCGTGCCTTCCCACTGGATGGCCCCGGTACGGGTGTTGATGGCCACCAGCTTGCCGCCGGGCAAGCCGGTAAAAACGAAACCACCGGCAATGGTCATCTGGTTGGCGGCCCGCAGCGACAGCGACGGCCCCGGACGCTGGACGCTCCAGAGCCGTTCTCCGGTGGCGGCGTCGAAGGCCTGCACGCGGTAGTCGCCACTGCGCACCACCACGAGTCCGTCGCCCACAGCAGGTGGTACCAGAACTTCGCTGGTGGCACGGCTGCGCCAACGTTCGGCGCCCTGGTCGTCGAACGCGACCACCTCGCCTTCGGGCGTGACCACCGCCGTGGTGCGGCCATCGGAGCCCACGCCGGCCTGCAAGCCCTGAGATATCCGGGTGCGCCATTGCTCGGCACCCGAGAGCAGATCGATCTTGACCACATTACCATCGGCACTCGCGGCGTACACCGCTTCGCCGGTGACCGCCGGAGCAAAACCGATCCCGGCATCGCGACCGACGTTGACACTCCAGGCGATGGCAGCCTGCCGCTCGGCCGTGAACTCCGTGAGAGGCACCGGATCGTAGCGGTCGTCGCGCGGCGATAGCCAGGAACACCCGGCCAGCGCGGCACTGGTCGCGATAATGGCCAGCGTGCGCCAGGAGCGAATGCGCAGCATCTGTGCTCGAATCGACGGCATCATGCATCCTCCTGTGCGGCCGCCAGGGCCTCGAGCTTGAGCGCCACCACCGACTGCAGGGGATCGCCCGCGGCAATTTCGTTCAAGGCTTGTTGCCAGGCAGCGGCGGCCTCGTCGGCACGACCCAGCACCTGAAGGAGGTCGCCACGGCGGTCGGCATAAAGCGCGCCAAAACCTTCTGGCGCCGTGCCCTCAAGAATGCTCAGGCCGGCCTGGGCGTTGCCGGCATCAAGATGCAACGTGGCCAGGCGCAAGCGGGCCACGGGGGCGAAGGCAGAATGGTTGCGCTCGATGACCCATTGCAGGCGCTCACTCGCCGCCTCGGCATCGCCGGCGGCAGCCAGCGCCGAGGCCGCCAGCAGCGCGCCCCGATCGGCGTACGCTGTGCGGCCGAAATCGTCGTTGAGCCGAGCGCTGGCATCCAGCACCAGGTTGGGTTGTTGCTGTCGTACGGCGCCTTGCAAGGCTTCGAATACGCCTGCCGCCTGGGTGGCCTGGTGACGCTGATACCAGTTCCACGCTTGCCAGGAGGCCACGGCCAGCAACACCAGAGTCACCACGGTGAGAATGAGATTGCCCCACTTGGCCCACCAGGCCTTGATGGCCTCGAGTTGTTCCTGTTCGTCGAGATCGTAGGTCATGCTTGCCCTTGTAATGCCTCGGAATGGGATGTCTGTCGGCACACGCGTCACCTGCTCGGTGACCGCGACGCCTGACGCAACCGATGATTATACGGAGTCTGCGGCGTTGTCCGTCAGCCCGGCATGGGTCTGTCGGCGTGTGCCACGTGGGTTTCAAGCACCGACACCAGATGGGCCGGCAGTTGATCGAAGGCGACCGCTTGCTGACTGCCATCCGCCAGATGCTTGACCGTGGCCGCTTCGGCCGCCAATTCGTTATCACCCAGTATGACGGCAAAAGCCGCGCCCGAGCCATCGGCTCGCTTCAGCTGTGACTTGAAGCTGCTGTCGACACCGTGCACGATGACGTCGAGCCCGACATTCCGAATGGCTTCAGCCAGCTGCAGCGAACGCCGAGCCGCAGCCTCCCCCTGGTGGACGAGGTACACGTCGCATTCGCTGTCATCAAGAGCGGCCTCCTGCTGCTGCCAGAGCTCGAGCAGACGCTCGACGCCGATGGCAAAGCCGATGGCCGGGGCGGGCTTGCCGCCCAGCAATTCGACCAGGCCATCGTAGCGCCCACCACCACAGACGGTGCCCTGGGCACCGAGCCGGTCGGTGACCCACTCGAAGACGGTGAGGTTGTAATAATCGAGACCGCGCACCAGGCGGGGGTTGATGCGATAGCTCTGGCCGGCGTCGTCGAGGCGCGCGCACAACCCTTCGAAGTGGGCGCGCGACTCCGTACCGAGATAGTCGAGCAAGCGCGGGGCGCCACCGGCCATCTCCTGCAGCGCAGGATTCTTGGTGTCGAGAACCCGGAGCGGGTTGCTGTAGAGCCGGCGAGCGCTATCGGCGTCGAGCTGATCCTTGAAACCTTCAAGATAACGAATGAGGTCGTCGCGATGGGCCGCCCGCTCCTCGGGAGTACCGAGCGAATTGATCTCGAGGCGGATGTCGTCGAGCCCCAGAATGCGCCAGAGGCGCGCCAGCATGAGGATCTGCTCGGCATCCACGTCTGGCCCCGAATACCCCAGGGCCTCGACGTCGATCTGATGGAACTGTCGGTAGCGGCCACGCTGGGGCCGCTCATGACGAAAGACCTGGCCGAAGGCGTAGACACGGCGCGGGCGGTCGTACAACAGATTGTGCTCAATGGTGGCGCGCACCATGCCGGCCGTGAACTCGGGACGCAAGGTCAGCGATTCGCCATTGAGCGCATCGGTAAAGGTGTACATCTCTTTTTCGACGATGTCGGTGACTTCGCCGATACCTCGAGTGAACAGGCGCGTATGCTCGAGGACTGGCGGACGCAGGTTCACATAGCCATAGCTGCGCAACCAGTCGCGCACCAAACGCTCGAGGGTTTCCCAGGCAGCCGACTGGCCGGGCAAAATATCGTTCATGCCGCGCAAGGCGGTCAGTTTCTTGAATTTTTCGGACATGGAAACGTAAGAAAGCAGCCCTGCTCCTCGACGGGATCAGTTGGCTGTGAATGAGGCCTGACCAAAACGGCGCTGTACATAAGACTCGAGCAGCACCTGAAAATCGTGAGCGATGTGCTCGCCCTTGAGCGTGAGCACCCGTTCGCCATCGACATACACCGGCGCGGCCGGCTGCTCGCCGGTTCCGGGCAGGCTGATGCCGATGTCGGCATGCCGACTTTCGCCTGGCCCGTTCACCACACAACCCATGACGGCGACCGAGAGTGTTTCGACACCGGGATAGGTGTCGCGCCACACCGGCATTTGCCGCCGCAGGTAGGTCTGGATATCGTCAGCCAGCTCCTGAAAGAGCGTGCTGCTGGTGCGACCACAGCCAGGGCAGGCCACCACCATGGGGGTAAACGCACGCAACCCCATGGTTTGCAGGATCTCCTGCGCCACCACCACTTCACGGGTGCGATCACCGCCCGGTTCGGGGGTGAGCGAAATGCGAATGGTGTCGCCAATGCCCTCCTGGAGCAGCACCGCGAGGGCGGCGGTGGAGGCCACGATACCCTTGCTTCCCATGCCGGCCTCAGTGAGGCCCAGATGCAGGGGGTAATCGCAGCGCGCGGCCAGATCGCGATACACGGCGATCAGATCCTGCACGTGACTGACCTTGCATGAGAGCACGATGGCATCGCCGGGCAGACCCAGCTCCTCGGCCTGGCGCGCGCTGTCGAGCGCCGATTGCACCAACGCCTCGCGCATGACTTGCGACGGCGCACGCGGCTGAGACAGACGCTGGTTGTCGTCCATGAGCCGCGCCATCAGGGCCTGATCGAGGCTGCCCCAATTGACGCCAATCCGGATGGGTCGTTCAAACCGGCAGGCCACCTCGATCATTTGCGCAAAATGATCGTCTCGCTTGCGCCCTGCCCCCAGGTTGCCCGGATTGATGCGGTATTTCGACAAGGCCTGGGCACACTCGGGCACCTGGGTGAGCAATTTGTGGCCGTTGTAGTGGAAATCGCCAACCAGGGGCACGTGCACCCCCATGCGATCGAGCTGTTCGCGGATGGCGGGCACCGCCCTGGCAGCGTCGAGCGTGTTGACCGTGATTCGGACGACCTCGGAACCCGCCTGCGCCAGTTGCTTGACCTGAATGGCGGTGGCGATGGCATCGACCGTGTCGGTGTTGGTCATGGACTGCACGGCCACGGGGGCATCGCCCCCCACGCGTACGATGCAATCCTGCCACGCCACCTTGACCTGCCGGGTAGCCCGCCGCGGCGCGGGGCCGGGCAACCCGGCGGTGTCCACGCTGTCGATTGCGTTCATGCCGGGTTATTCCAGGGTGAGGCGGGCCACATTGCCGCGCTGATGATCGGCCAGGTCGATCGACTGGCCCTGCCACTGCAGGGTGACGCCGCTGGCGTTGCCGATGACGATACGAGCCGGAGGATCGACCTCGAGCGTGCGGAGGTCGCCCGGCTGCAGCGTGGCCGACAGAACGACATCGCCACTGGCATTGCGCACTTCGATCCAGCTTTCGGCACTGACCTCGAATGCCACGACATCGCCCACGGGCGCCGGCTCCGCTGGCGGCTCGGCCACCGAAGCCTCGGCAGACTCGCCGGCTTCGGTGGCCGCAGCGCCAGCGCCTTCCATGCCGGGCACCACAAACGGTGCGGTCGGCGAGGACGCCTGCGCCGAAGCCGCAGAACCGGGCAGCGCAGAGGCATCGCCGGGTGACGCAGCAGCGGTGCTGGCGCCCGCCCCGGAATCGCCGGGAGCAGCGGACGCGGAGTTGGGCGTTGGCGCCAGACTCGCGTCATCGGACGCGTTGACCGACGGAATGCTTGACTCGCTGCCGGCAGGAAGGCTGGTTGACGGTGAGCCCTGGGGGCCAGCGGGAGCTGCAACACCCGAGACCGAAGGAAGGACGGTATCGGGTACGTTGCCGATGGTGCCTGACACCGGACCCGCCACCTCGGACGATGAACCGGATTCTTCGAGCATGAAAGGCAGCGACACCGGCGCGTCAGCCTCCACACCCTGCGAGCGCGGCAACCACCAGGCAAAGAACAGATAGGCGGCCAGAGCCACCCCGGCGAGCAGTATAAGGATCAGCAAGCCCAGGCCCAGCGCCCGACCGCGCCCCGGACTGCTCCACCCCGGCAATGTGGTGCCGGACGGCAGCTCGGCCTCGCCGCCCTCGACGGCCGACAGGTGAGCGACCGGTGCCGGGCGCGGCAGCAAATGCGCCGGCAGAGCCTGCAACATGGTGTCGGGCGCGACATCGAGCAGACGCGCGTAATTGCGTACGAGACCTCGCAACGAAGGCCCTTGTGGCAGGGCGTCCCATTGATCGGCCTCGAGCGCCTCGATCTGGCGGTTGGAGAACTTGAGGCGAGCCGATACGTCGGCCACCGACCAGCCACGGGATTCGCGCAGTGATCGCAGGGCCGCGCCCAGCGAACCTGCGGGCACACCCGGTTCGGCACGACCGGCCGGCGCGGCGGAGGTATCGGCCTTGAAGATGGGATCTACCTTGGCTTGTTCGGGAGTCATCGCGACGCCTCGATGATCGGAATGGCCTGGCGGCGCCCCGGCATCAGCGAACTCAGCCGGGTGCGATCGCGGATCTCGCCCGCGAGCTGCCCGCAGGCGGCATCGATGTCGTCGCCACGCGTCTTGCGCACCGTGGTGACAATGCCGGCATCCATGAGAAGGCGGGCAAACTGCCTGACCCGGGTCGGCGACGAGCGCCGCAAACCCGATTGCGGAAAGGGATTGAACGGAATGAGGTTGAGCTTGCAAGGCACCGAGCGGGCGATGCCGATCAGCTCACGGGCATGCGCATCGGTGTCGTTGACGCCATCGAGCATGCAATATTCGAAGGTAATGAAATCTCGTGGGGCCGCCTCGAGGTAGCGGTGGCAGGCATCGAGCAGCTCGCGCAACGGATATTTGCGATTGAGCGGTACGAGATGGTCTCGCAGCGCGTCGTTCGGCGCGTGCAGCGACACCGCCAGCGCCACCGGGCAGTCTTCACGCAGACGATCCATCATGGGCACCACGCCCGAGGTGGACAGTGTGACGCGCCGACGCGACAGGCCATAGGCGTTGTCATCGAGCATGAGCCGCAGCGCTGGCACCACGTTGTGATAATTGAGCAAGGGCTCGCCCATACCCATGAGCACCACGTTGCTGACCACGCGATCGTCGACGACCGGGGCGCCACCCGGCAACCGGCCGGAGTCGCCCTCGGCCAGGAGCACATGACGCGCCCACCAGAGCTGACCAATGATTTCGTCGACCCGCAGATTGCGACTGAAGCCTTGTTGGCCCGTGGAGCAGAACGGGCAGCCCACCGTGCAACCGGCTTGCGTGGAGATGCAGAGCGTGCCGCGGTCGTCTTCAGGGATGAACACCGCCTCGACCGCATTGCCGTCGCCGGCACCAAACAGCCACTTGCGCGTGCCGTCTTGCGACTGGAGCGCACTGACCACTGGCGGCGGCTGAACCAACGCGCCTTGCTGCAGCTGCTGCCGAAACTGCCGAGCCAGATCGGTCATGTCGTCGAACCGGGACACGCCGCGCTGATGAATCCAGCGCGACAGCTGCCGCGCCCGAAACGGCTTGCCACCCTGCTCCTGCACCCAATGAGCGAGCGCAGCACCGTCCAGACCCAGCAGGTTGGTGGGCGGCGCGGAATCGACAGGGAGAGGAGTCGGCAGGGACATGAGCGGCAGTGTAACGCGATCAGCGGCTGTGAACGTCGATCTCGGGGAAGAAAAACGCGACTTCGACCTGCGCGGTTTCGGGGGCATCGGAGCCGTGAACCGCATTGGCGTCAATGCTTTCGGCGAAGTCGGCGCGAATGGTGCCTGCCTCGGCCTTCTTGGGATCGGTGGCACCCATCAGGTCGCGGTTTTTCTGGATGGCGTTTTCGCCCTCGAGCACCTGCACGAACACCGGGCCCGAGACCATGAAATCGACGAGGTCCTTGAAGAACGGACGCTCGCTGTGCACCGCATAGAAGCGCTCGGCCTGAGCGCGCGACAGCTGCGTAAGACGAGCCGCGACCAGCTTGAGGCCAGCTGCCTCGAAGCGGGAAACGATCTGACCGATGGCATTTTTGGCAACGGCATCGGGCTTGATGATGGAAAGCGTACGCTCGACTGACATGAAAACTCCAATGAAAACAGTAACTTTGTGGCGCAAACGGGAACCCGCGATTGTATCATGCAGGCGCTTTGATATAGAGTGTCGGGTTGCGCTGGTCCACGGATGTGGCACGATAGCGCTCAGGGGAACCTGCCCCGGCGGGTGGGGTCTTACCCGACGGTCGGGCTGCCTCGCCGACCAGCCCGTGTCACCTGCCGCCAGGCTGGCGGGTCAACGCTGCAAATCTGTACTCACCGGAGTCCACCATGAACCAAACCCGCACGTCCCCTCTGGCGCAATCAGCGGCGACTCGTGCCGATCAACAGAACCGTGTGCTGCGCAACACCTACTGGTTGCTGGCCCTCTCGCTCGTGCCCACCGTATTGGGTGCAGCCGTCGGCCTGTACACCGGCATCGCGCAGATCATGGGACAAAGCCCCGGGCTTACCGCCATCGTGTTTCTTGCGGGTGCCTTCGGCCTGATGTTCGCCGTTCAACGCAATCGCGACAACGGACTGGGTGTGGCCCTGCTTCTGGCCTTCACGTTCTTCATGGGCATCATGCTGTCACGCCTGATCGGCTTCGTGCTGGGCATGGGCAACGGCGCCAGCCTCATCATGACCGCGTTTGGTGGCACTGCCGTGGTGTTCGCCAGCATGGCCACACTGGCCAGCACGATCAAGCGCGATCTGTCCTATCTGCAGAAATTCCTCTTTATCGGGGCGGTGGTCATCATTCTGGCTGCGGTGGCCAATATCTTTCTACAATTGCCCGCCCTGATGCTGACCATCTCGGTGCTGGCGATCGTGATCTTCTCGGCATTCATGCTGGTCGATCTGCAACGCGTGATGAATGGCGGCGAAACCAACTACGTCACGGCCACGCTGGCCATCTACCTCGATGTCTACAACGTGTTTGCCAATCTGCTGATGCTGCTGGGCATTTTCGGCGGCGATCGCGAATAGGTCGCTCGCCCCCTCACGGCGGCCGGGGGCGCCCGCGCCGCCCGGCGCAAACCTCGGCACGAAAAAACCTCCGGAACCACGATGGTCCGGAGGTTTTTTCTTGTGGGGTCGGGTTCGCCCGCCCAGCCGGGTTTGCCCCCTCAGGACTCGAACACCGCCATCGATTCCACGTGCCCGGTATGCGGAAACATGTTCACCACCCCGGCAGAGCGCAGCGCAAAACCACCGAGGTGCACCAGGATGGAGGCGTCGCGAGCCAACGACGACGGATTGCACGACACGTACACAATGCGGCGCGGCCGTTCGTCGGGGCGTAATGCCACGAGCGCCTGCGACACCGCGTGTGCGCCCTCCCGGGGCGGATCGATCAGCATGCGATCGAATCGGCCCTGCTCACGCAGCCAGGCGTCATCAACCTCGAAAAGGTTGGTGGTGGCGAAACGAGCGCGCGAGGACAGGTTGTGACGCGCTGCCGCCTCGGCAGCACGGCTGGTGAGTGCCGCACTCCCCTCCACGCCGACGACTTCGCGGGCGCGGGTGGCCAACGGCAACGAGAAGTTGCCCAGACCACAGAACAGATCGGCCACGCGATCATGGCGCTGCACATCGAGCAAGGCGAGCGCACGGCTCACCAGCGACCGGTTGACGGCATGGTTGACCTGGGTAAAGTCGGTGGGCCGAAATGGCATGCGCAAACCGAATTCGGGAAGCTCATAGGCCAGCTCTGGCGTTCCGTCGGCATCGTCGAGGCGGTGCACGGTGTCGGGGCCCTTGGGCTGCAGCCACCATTGCACGCCCCAGGCCTTGCCGAAGGCACGCAAGGCGTCGCGGTCGGCCTCGGTGAGCGGTTCGAGATGCCGCAGCACCAGCGCCAGGGCATCGCCGCCCGCCGCCACTTCGATCTGCGGGAGGCGATCGGGACACGACAGCCCTCCCAGCAGTTGCCGCAACGGCACCAGGAGCTGCGACACCGACGACGGCAGGACGTGACACTCGGTCATGTCGGCCACGTAGCTACTCTTGCGTTCGCGAAATCCCACCAGCACCCCGCCCTTCTTGGGCACCAGTCGAGCCGTGAGACGGGCCCGGTAGCGATAACCCCAATCGGGGCCACGCATGGCCGGCAGCATGCGTTCGGGCCGCAACCTGCCAACATGCCAGAAGGCGTCCTCGAGCACGCGCTGCTTGACGGCGATTTGCGCCGGCGAGACCAGATGTTGCATGGCGCACCCGCCGCAAATGCCGAAGTGCGGGCACCGCGGCACGCTGCGTTGCGACGATTCGCGATGCACCGCAATGGTTCGGGCCATATCGTAGGATGGCTTGCGCCGCTGCACTCGAGCGGTTACCACTTCGCCAGGGAGGGCACCCTCGACGAACACGACCTTGCCGTCGTGACGTCCCACGCCACGCGACTCGAGATCGAGCGAGTCGATCGTGAGTTTCAGTTCCATGATGTCAATTGTCGGAAGCGGCCGAATCCCAGGCGGCCAGGTACTCTACCCAGTGTGGCGCGTCGATCTCGCGCAGGGTTTGCCGCACGAGGTCGACTTCGGCGTCGTACTGCGCGGCGTCCAACTCGCCCCGCATGCGCCGGAACCGGCAATAGAGCAACCAGGTGTTGACCACGTCGGTTTCGCAATAGGCACGTACCTCGTCGGCACGTCCGTCTTGCCATGCCGGCCACACCTGGCTGCCATCCATGCCCAGCTTGCCGGGAAAGCCACACAGGCGAGCGAGTTGATCCATGGGGGCATTGGCCCGACCGTTGTACTTGGCCAGAACATCCATGAGATCCACATGCCGCATGTGATAACGACTGATGTAGTTGTTGAAACGGAATTCGCGATCGTCGTCGCCGAGATCCCAATAGCGAGGGGCCGAGATGCCGTGGATCAACGCCCGGTAATGCAGCACCGGGAGATCGAAGCCGGAGCCGTTCCAGCTCACCAGGCGAGGCGTGTAGTGTTCGATCGCGCGGAAGAACTGCTGGATCAGCACGGGCTCGTCGTCGTCGGGACCGCCCAGCGTACGGACCCGCAAACCCTGCCGATCGCGAAACACGCAGCCAATGACCACGATACGCTGCAGATGCAGCGGCAGGAATTCGCTCTGGCCAGCCTCACGCCGCGCCGCCAGCGCCGCCTCGACCACGTCGAGGTCGGTGCCGTGCGCTGGCCCGTGCCCCAATGCCCGCAAGCCGGCAGCATCGGGCACGGTTTCGAGATCGAAGACCAGACTGGGGGTCATCGTGCCGGCAGAAACCGCATGGGATCCTCAGGCGTGCCGCCACGGCGGACCTCGAAGTGCAGACGAGGCGACGGCGCATCCGACTGCCCCAGCTCGGCAATCTGCTGGCCTCGCGACACGTTGTCACCCTCGCCCACCAGCAATCGGCTGTTGTGCGCGTAGGCCGAGAGGAAGGTGGCGTTGTGCCGCACGATGAGCAGATTGCCATAACCGCGCAGACCGCTACCTGCATAAACCACGACCCCATCGGCGGTTGCCCGCACCGGATCGCCGACTTCGCCCTGAATGTCGATGCCCTTGTTGAGCGACTCGTTGAACTGGCCCACGACTTCGCCATCGGCCGGCCAGGCCCAGTTGATACCGCTGGAGGTATCGGGCTCGGGCCGCGGGGCCGAGGGCGACGAATCGGCGCCATCGAGCGGCCGCGATTCGACGTTGCCTGACGCAATGGGTTGCACCTGCGCACCCGAGGCCTGGGCGACGGCGCTGCCCTCGCCCGTGCCAACCCGCAATGTGGTGCCGACCCGCAATTGGGAGGGATCCTGGATGTTGTTCCAGCGGGCGACGTCCTCCCAGCTGACCTGGTGCTGGCGCGCAATGGAGTAGAGCGTGTCGCCTGGACGAACGACGTAGCTCGGTTGACCGGCAGACATGCCGGACGACCCGGACACATCGGAACCACCGGCGAGATTTTCGATCGGTGCTCGATTGGTGGTGGTGCAGGCTGCCATCAATATGGCTCCCAGACCGAGCACACCTGCCAGACGGCCAAGGCGCGCCACGTCACGGCGCAATCCTGCAATCCTCATATCCTTCTCCTTGCTTGCGACTTGCACGACCGGCAAAGTCATAACTGTACCCCGGTTTGCAAAGGCACGAAGCGCACCGCCTCGAGCTCGGTTCGCCGAAAACCCTCTTGGGTAAGCCGCTCGATCATCACGAGCCGCTGATGGCTGCCGGATCCTTCGGGGGCCAGCAAGCGCCCCCCGCCCGGAGCCAACTGCGCCAGCAGAGCCTGGGGAATGGCGATCCCTGCGGCCGCCACCAGAATCACATCGTAGGGGGCGTCTGCCGGCCAGCCTGTCTGCCCGTCGCCCAGCACCAACTGCACGCCGGCCACCCGCAAGGCGCGCAGTCGCTCGCGCGCCTGATCGTGCAAGGACCGAACGCGCTCGATGCTGACGACGTGGTCGGTCAGTTGCGCCATCAGCGCAGCCTGATAGCCGCAGCCGGTACCCACCTCGAGCGCCCGTCGCACCGGCCCGCCGACCAAAGCCGCGCTGAGCATGCGCGCCACGATCCAGGGTTGCGATATGGTTTGCCCGGCTCCGATCGGCAAGGCTGCGTTCTCGTAGGCGCGGCTGGCCAGCCCTTCATCAACAAAGCGATGCCGGGGCACGCGCGACATGGCTGCCAGCACACGCTCATCGCTGATGCCGGCGCCACGCAAACCTTGCACCATGCGTTGGCGAAGCCCTTCGAAGGCCGGCTCGACCGCCGAAAGGCGAGTGGTTGCATTGGCCTGTGACCCTGCCGGTGTGCGCGCCGGCAGGCCCGGGGCCACCCGCGTGTTGCTATTGGCCGGCCGCGGCACATCGACCGAAGGCTGACGAGCCGAGTTGCGCCGCGGCAACTGCCCGGTACTGACCCGGGTATTGCTGTTGGTGGTGATGATGCGCGACGGTGACGACTTGCGATCCGGCATGAAGAAACCTTCAAGGGAGCGACCCGCTGGGCTCAGCGCCCTGCCCAGCTGCGCAGGGCGTCGAGTTGCTCATGGTGCGTGAGGTCGATACGCAGGGGCGTGATCGACACGGCCCCCTGGGAAATGGCATGAAAATCGGTGCCGGGCGCGTTATCGGCAACTTGCCCGACCGGACCGATCCAGAAGATTTCGTCGCCGAACGGCGACACGGAGCGCGCCACGGGTTCGGACGGATGACGCCGGCCGAGCCGGGTGATCACCGGCTCACCAAGATCGGCCAGCGGCCGGCTGGGAATATTGACATTGAGCAGGGTGGACGCTGGCAGAGGATCGGCGAGAGCGCGCTCGACGACGCGCCGCGCCACCGCAGCGGCGGCCTCGAGGTGCTCCCAGCCGCGTTTTTCGAGCGAAAAGGCAATGGAGGGTATGCCGAACAGAAAGCCCTCGGTGGCGGCAGCCACCGTGCCCGAATACAAGGTATCTTCGCCGAGGTTCTGGCCATTGTTGATGCCGGACACCACGAGATCGGGACGTCGGTCGATCATGCCGGTGAGGGCCACGTGCACACAATCGGACGGCGTGCCATTGAGGTAGGTAAAGCCATTGGCTGCCTTGTGAACGAACAAGGGCCGGTTGAGCGTCAATGAGTTGGACGCCCCGCTATGGTTCACTTCGGGGGCGACGACGATAACCTCGGCCAGCGGCTGCAGGGCCTTGACCAGCGCCTCGAGACCTGGTGCGGT
This sequence comes from Verticiella sp., assembly GCA_041690575.1. GTDB lineage: Bacteria > Pseudomonadota > Gammaproteobacteria > Burkholderiales > Burkholderiaceae_B > Verticiella. The sequence goes on along the minus strand of JAWLHC010000006.1, from coordinate 15,637 downwards.
GTAGCCGTCGTCGTTGGAAACCAGGATGAGCACGATCCTTTACCCCACTTGCAAAACACGCCATTCTAGACGATAACGCCGGCAGCTCCGACGCCGGATCGACACGCTATCATGCTTGCCGAAGCCGCCGGGGCATCCCGCGTTCCGGGAGCAAGACCCGCGTGTCGAAACCCATGATCCAACCCGTGTAGCCGATGAACCCTGCCGACCTTCCCCTGCCCGTTGTGCTGCCCGCGGCCGTGCTGCTGGCCTACCTGCTGGGCTCGCTTCCCTTTGCCGTGATTGTGAGCCGCGCCATGCGGCTGCAGGACCCCCGCACCTTCGGCTCGCGCAACCCCGGCGCCACCAACGTGTTGCGCTCGGGCAACAAGCTGGCTGCGGTGCTGACCCTGCTTGGCGACGCCGCCAAGGGCTGGCTGGCAGTGTGGCTGGCCATGCGTACCGGGCATCTGCACACCGGGCTGATCGTGCCCCTGGTGATGGTGGCGGTGTTCGTGGGCCACCTCTACCCGGTGTTCTTGAAATTTCGGGGCGGCAAAGGCGTGGCCACGGCGCTGGGCGTGCTGCTGGCCGTGAACCTCTGGCTTGGGGTCGCCACACTGGTCACCTGGGTAATTGTGGCCTTTTTCACACGATATTCGTCGTTGGCCGCCATTGTGGCTGCCCTTTTCGCCCCCGTGTATTACCTGTTTGGCAATGGCGTGGCCTGGTATGCCGATGCGCGTCTGGGCACGGCCATGGGTGCCATTGCCCTGCTGCTCGTGTTTCGGCATTGGGGCAATATCGAACGCCTGCTGGCAGGAACCGAACCCCGCATCGGGGGCGACAAACCCACCCCGCGCCGGCCCGGCAAGAACCGCCGGCGTTGAGCCAGGCGCCCCGAGATGCGCTATGGGGTCGACGCCGTCGGCCACACCGACACATCGGCGAGGTCCCAGCGGGGATACACCGAGAAACCGTGCTGGCCGGCAGCTGCCTCGAGCGACACCAGGCCTGCCTGCCAGCGCTGGGCAGCGGCGAAGGCGATCATGGCGCCGTTATCGGTGCAAAATTCGAGCGGTGGAAAATACGCCTGAGCTCGCAAGCCCTCGAGGGCAGTGGCCAACTGCGAACGCAGCCGCCGGTTGGCTCCCACTCCCCCCGCCACCACCAGCCGGCGCAAGCCGGTGGCACGCAATGCCTTGATCGACTTGGCAACCAACACGTCGACGATGGCGGCTTCGGTCGCGGCGGCAAGGTTGGCATCGAACGCCGCCCATTCATCCTGCGCCAGTTGCGCTCGCGCTTTCTTGCGTTGCGTGAGCACGGCGGTCTTGAGGCCACTGAAACTGAAATCGAGATCGGCACTGTGCAGTTTGGGCCGCGGCAAGACGATGCGGTCGTCGTGTCCGTGCTGTGCCAGCTGCGCTAGTGCCGGCCCACCCGGATACCCCAGCCCCAGCAGTTTGGCGGTTTTGTCGAACGCCTCGCCGGCCGCGTCGTCGAGCGTTTCGCCCAGCAACTGATACTGGCCGACACCATCGACGCGCATCAACTGGGTGTGTCCCCCGGACACCAGCAAGGCCACGAACGGAAACTGCGGAGACGGCTCAGCCAACCGCGGCGAGAGCAAATGCCCCTCGAGGTGGTGGATGGCAATGGCCGGCAGTTGCAGCGACCAGGCGATGGCTTGCGCCACACTGGCTCCCGTGAGCAGCGCTCCGGCCAGGCCGGGACCGGCGGTGTAGGCCACTGCGGAGACGTCGGCCAGCGTCAAACGCGCCTCTCGCAACACATGTTGCGTGAGAGGCAAGATTCGGCGGATGTGATCCCGCGAAGCCAACTCGGGCACCACGCCGCCATATTCCTCATGCATGGCCACCTGACTATGCAGGGCATGCGCCAGCAGGCCGTGTTCGGCATGGACGAGTGCGACGCCAGTTTCGTCGCAGGAGCTTTCGAAGCCTAGGAAAATCATCACCGCAGTTTACCCCGCGGCAATCTAGGTTTGCCGGTCGGGCTGAGGTATCCTTTGCGCCTTCGCCACAGCAGACAATCCTTCGCCAACCCGTCAGGAAGAAAGGAATCCCCACCATGCTAGAAAAATTCTTCAAGCTGAACGAACACAACACCTCGATTCGCACCGAGGTCATGGCCGGCATTACCACCTTCCTGACCATGGCCTACATCATCTTCGTGAATCCCGAGATGCTGTCCACCACCGGCATGGATCGCGACGCCGTTTTCGTGGCCACTTGCCTGGCAGCGGCGCTGGGATCCCTGGTGATGGCGCTGCTGGCCAACTGGCCGGTTGCCATGGCGCCCGGGATGGGCCTGAATGCCTTTTTCGCCTTCACCATCGTGGGCGCCATGGGCTACACCTGGCAGCAAGCGCTGGGGGCCGTGTTCATTTCGGGGGTGATATTCGTCATTCTTACAGCCACCGGGATCCGACGCTGGCTCATCGACGGCATTCCGCCATCGTTGCGCAGTGCCATCGTGGCAGGCCTGGGGTTGTTCCTGGCCATCATTGCGCTGGGCAATGCCGGTATCGTGGTGGCCAACCCGGCCACCAAGGTGGGCCTGGGCGACCTGCATTCGCCCGGAGCCCTGCTGGCCATCCTGGGCTTCTTCGTGATTGCAGGCCTCGACGCCTTCAAGGTACGCGGGGCCATTCTCATCGGCATTCTGTTCGTCACGGTGGCCGCCATGGTGCTGGGCCTGCAAGACGTACAGGGTGTTTTCTCGGCGCCCCCCAGCCTGCTGCCCACTTTCCTGCAGCTCGACATCATGGGCGCACTGCACATGGGTTTTGTGCACGTCATACTGGCGCTCGTGCTGGTCGAAGTGTTCGACGCCACCGGCACTCTCATCGGTGTGGCCCGCCGCGCCAGGCTCGACACCGAAGGCCCTCGCAGCCGCCTGGGCCGCGCTCTGTTTGCCGACAGCACGGCCATCGTGGGAGGGTCGCTGCTGGGCACCAGCAGTACCACGGCCTATCTCGAAAGCGCCACCGGTGTGCAGGCCGGCGGTCGCACTGGTCTCACCGCCCTCACGGTGGCCGTGCTGTTTCTGGCAGCGCTGTTCCTGGCCCCGCTGGCCGCCTCGGTGCCAGCCTATGCCACGGCGCCTGCCATTCTGTACGTGGCCATGCTGATGATGCGCGAGCTCACCGAAATTCGCTGGGACGACGTGAGCGAAGCCGTGCCGGCGGCACTGACCACGGTGATGATGCCGTTTACCTATTCCATCGCCACGGGCCTGGCCTTTGGCTTCATCAGCCACGTGGTACTCAAGGCCATCTCGGGCCGGGCCCGAGAGGTGCACCTGGCCATGTGGATCGTGGCCGGGCTGTTCATCATCCGCTACGTGTTTTTCCCCGACGGCCACTGATGGCTGACGGGTGCCGATGCAGAAACGCCATCGGCACCCAGCACCTGCGCCAGAAAGTTCAACGCTTCGCGGGTCTTGCGCGGAAGCCTGCGGTCTTTGGGATACACCAGGTTCAGCGTGTCTCTCTGCAAACGGGCCTGGGCCAGCACGATCACCAGCTGGCCCAGGCGCAAGGCATCTTCCACGATGAACCGGGGCAGTACCGCGATCCCCAGGCCGGCAATGGCCGCATCGCGAATCAACTCACCATTGTTGGCCGTGATCCGTGGCGGCGGTGTGCTTGCCACATACGGTTTGCCATCGCCATCCAGAAAGGTCCAGAGCCTGGCCGCACCGACATGTGAATACCCGATGGTGGCGTGGTCACGCAGCGCCTCGGTCGACTCGGGAGCCCCGTGTTCGGCAAGATAGGTGGGGCTGGCACAGACCACACGCTCGACCACCCCGAGCGATCTCGCCACCAGGGTGGAATCGGGCAGGCGACCAATGCGAACCGCCAGATCGAAATGCCCCTCCAGCAGATCCACCGTGCCATCGCTGAGCTCGATCTGACATTCGAGCGCAGGATGACTGGCAAGAAACGGCATCAACGCCCGTCCCAGGTGAGCCGCACCAAAACTGACCGGAGCAGCGATACGCAAGCGGCCATGCAAGGCACCGGGTGCACCGGCCATCCGTGCGGCCTCGGCGCTGGCGTCGGCCACCTGCTCGAGGATCTGCCTGGCGTGCTCGTAGTAGCGCTGCCCCGCCTCGGTGAGGCTCATTCGGCGCGTGCTGCGCCGCAATACGGTCACGCCCAACGTTTTTTCGAGCTGATGCAAGCGATCGCTCAGCACGGACTTGGCCACGCCCAGACGGCGGGCCGCTGCCGTGAGGCTGCCAGCCTCAACGATCTGGATGAGGGCATCCATGGCGTCGAGCGAAGGGCGTGGCGATGACATGGCGAGAGATACTCTGTTGTGACGAATCTATTGTTCGATTCTACCGGACAAGCAAATCGTAAATTCTGGCTTCCAGAACGCCGGATGGCTCCGTACCATGGACTCATCAACTCAACCATAGAACGGAGTTCGCTCATGACCAAGGTACTCGTGCTGTATTACTCCTCCTGGGGCCACGTGGAAGCGCTGGCGCACGCCATTGCCGAGGGGGCCAGTCGCGTCGACGATGTCGAAGTACACGTCAAGCGCGTACCCGAACTGGTGCCCGACGCCGTGGCGCGCGATAGCCACTACAAACTCGACCAGAGCGCCCCGCTGGCCAGCCCCGAAGAGCTGGCCAATTACGACGCCATCGTGTTCGGCACGCCCACGCGGTTTGGCAACATGGCATCGCAGATGAAGAACTTCCTCGACCAGACCGGCGGCCTCTGGGCCCGGGGCGCGCTCATCGGCAAGGTTGGCGGCGTGTTCACTTCCACCGCCTCGCAACACGGCGGCCAGGAAACGACGCTGCAATCGTTCCACACGGTGCTGATGCACCATGGCATGATGATCGCCGGGCTGCCCTACAGCTTTTCGGGCCAGACCCGCCTCGACGAAGTGACTGGCGGCACCCCTTATGGCGCCAGCACCCTGGCGGGCGGAGACGGCAGCCGTCAACCCAGCCAGAACGAACTGGACGGCGCCCGTTACCAGGGCGAGCATGTGGCCCGTCTGGCCCACCATCTGCAGTTGGGCCGCGCCGCCGCTGACAACGAAGCCGCAGCCCTGGCTTGAGCACGCCAGGCATGGCGAGATATCGCCCGGGCCCCACGTAGCATGCCCGGGCCACATCGCCTCCTTCTTGCAGGAGACATTCATGGGCATTCTGATAGACGGTGTCTGGCACGATCAGCCACCCAACCCCAACGGGGAAGACGGCCGATTCGTGCGCACGGAGTCGGCTTTCCGATCGTGGGTCACGGCCGACGGATCGGCTGGCCCGACCGGCGAAAGCGGCTTCCCGGCAGAGCCTGATCGCTATCGTCTGTACGTGAGCCTCGCGTGCCCCTGGGCACACCGCACGCTGATATTTCGCCGGCTCAAGGGACTCGACAACATGATTCCGGTGGCGGTCACCCATTGGCGCATGCTCGAAAATGGCTGGACTTTCGACGCGGGCCCGGGTGTGGTGGCCGACGACGACACCGGCATTCGGGCCATGCACGAGCTCTACACCCGGGCAGACGCGCACTACAACGGCAGAGCGACCGTGCCGGTGTTGTGGGACTGCAAACGAGAAACCATCGTCAGCAACGAATCGGCCGACATCATCCGCATGTTCAATCACGCGTTCGATGCCCTGGGTGCTCACGAAGGCAACTACTACCCCGCGCATCTGCAAAGCGCCATCGACGCCGTCAACGAGCGCGTGTATCACAACGTGAACAATGGGGTGTACAAGGCTGGCTTCGCCACCACCCAATCAGCCTACGAAGAAGCCGTGGAGCCCGTATTTGCCACGCTCGACTGGCTGGAAGCCGAACTGGAAGGCCAGCCATGGCTATGCGGCGATACCCTCACCGAAGCCGACTGGCGCTTGTTCACCACGCTGATTCGCTACGATGCGGTGTACTACGGACACTTCAAGTGCAATCGACGCCGCATCGTCGATTACCCCAACCTCTGGGGGTTGGTACAGCGCCTGTACAACGTGCCGGGCGTGGCGCAGACCGTGGATTTTCATCACATCAAATCGCACTACTACGAAAGCCATCGCAATATCAATCCGACTGGCATCGTACCGGTGGGGCCAGATCTGGCTTTCGGGCAACCGCCCCCTGGCCCCTGACCCACGCAGCGCGGGCCAGATATCGCCAGCCGCCCTACGGTTTGCCACCAGTCTCGTGACACTCAATCGAGCTCGTCGCCGAGCTGGGCGGCGCGACGGGCCGCCGCCGCCATGGCATCCTGCAAGGCCGGCGCCCAACCACGGGCCTCGAGCACCCCGAGCGCCGCCGCCGTCGTACCACCCGGCGACGTGACACGCTGACGCAAGACCGCCGGCGTTTCGGGCGAATCGGCAGCAAGCCGCGTGGCTCCCGCCAAGGTGCCCAGCGCCAATCGACGCGCCTGATCCGCATCGAGACCGAGCCTTTGCCCGCCCTCGATGAGGGACTCGAGAAAAGCAAACACATAGGCCGGCCCACTGCCCGACAGTGCCGTGACGGCATCGAAGGTGTCTTCGTCGTCGACCCACACCGTATCGCCCACGGCCTGCAGCAATTGTTCGGCCAATTGGCGATCGGACAATGCCAGCGAAGCCGGCGCAACGAGCCCGGTCACGCCAGCGCCTACCAGCGCCGGCGTGTTGGGCATGCAGCGCACCAGCCGCTGCCAGGGCGCACCGGCGTCGGCACCCAGCCAACGGGCCAGACTGCTGGCGCGCAGGCCGGCCGCAATGCTGATGACCAGGGGCTGCCGCAGCCAGGGGCGGGCCTGGTTGACCACGTCTCGCATGACCTGGGGCTTGACGGCAAAGATCCAGACATCGCAGCACGCCAGCCGCTCGTCGGGCGAACTGGCCACGCTGGCGCCACGTTCGCGCCAGAATGCCTGCGTATCGTCGTTGACCTCGATCACATGCAGCTGAGAGCCGGACAGCGAGCCCTCGAGCAGACCGGCTGCCAGGGCCTGGGCCATATTGCCGCCACCGATGAAGGCGACCGAAACCGAAAGAGTTGTCATGGTAAGGAGTGACTGCCAAAGAACGACGTGGCGGCCGCCGCGCCGGCAAACACGGCAAAGCCGAACCACGTATTGTTGAGAAAGGCCCGAAAGCACAACGTGCGATCGCGGCCTCGAATCCAGAACATGTGGCGCACGGCGATGAGACCGGCGGCCAGCAAGCCCAGATACCAGGGCCATGCCAGCGCCATACGCCAGCCCACCCAGGCCAGCAACAGCAAGGTGATGGCGTAACAAACGCCCACCAGCACCACATCGAAGCGACCGAACGTAATGGCGGCTGTCTTGAGACCAAGCTTGAGGTCGTCGGGGCGATCCACCATGGCGTACTCGGTGTCGTAGGCCAGGGCCCAGAACACATTGGACAACAGCAGGATCCAGGCCTCGAGCGGCACGGCCTGCTGCACGGCGGCAAACGCCATCGGAATGCCAAAGCCGAAGGCAATGCCAAGATACGCCTGCGGCAGGCCAAATATCCGCTTGAGCAGGGGATACGAAATGGCGATGAACAATGCCACCACGGCGAGCAACCACACGAGCGGCGGCAGCGGCAACACCAGTAGAAATGCCAGCAAAGCCAGCAAGGCCGCCACGGCCAGAGCCTCGCGGTCGCCGATCTGACGCGTGGTGAGAACCCGCTCGCGCGTACGCTCCACGTGACGATCGAAATCGCGATCCCAGTAGTCGTTGATGGCACAGCCAGCAGAGCGCATGAGCACGGTACCCAGGGTGAAGATCACCACCAGCCACCATGCCGGCGCGCCATCGGCAGCCAGCCACAACGCTGTGAGGGTAGGCCACAGCAACAGCAGGCTGCCGATGGGTTTATCCAGGCGCACCAGGCGCGCATACAGACCCAGTCGGTGCACCAGTCCCGTCACTGCAACAGGCTCCGCAGCATCCAGGCGGCCTTCTCGTGCACATCGAGCCGCTGCGTGAGCAGGTCGGCACTGGGTTGATCGTTGGCCTCGTCGGCCGAGGCGAAGGCCTTGCGGGCAGTCTTGGCCACGGCTTCATTGCCCTTGACCAGCATGGCCACCATGTCGAGCGCTGGCGGCACCGACTCGGGCTCGGCAATGGAAGACAGCTTGGCATATTCGCGGTACGTGCCCGGCGCGAAATGACCCAGCGCCCGAATCCGCTCGGCGATCACATCGAGCGAGTTCCAGAGCTCGGTGTATTGACCCATGAACATCGTGTGCAACGTGTTGAACATGGGCCCCGTGACATTCCAGTGGAAATTGTGGGTCATGAGGTACAGCGTGTAGGTATCGGCCAGGAGATGCGACAGATCCTGGGCAATGGCGGCACGATTCTCTTCGGAGATGCCGATATCAATGGGGGTGGCAACGGGCTTTTGCGACATGATGGTTCCTCGCGCAGTGGAGAACGATTGCGGCTTGCCCACCACAGGCAGCGGCGCACGCTCGAATGGGAAAAGGTTAGCAGATCGTCGTGGCGGCTCCGGGGCTCTCCGGCCCGCCCGAGCGATGGGTCTGGTAGCCGTCGGGGTGGCGCGATTGCCAGCGCCATCCGTCGGCGCACATGTCGTCGATCGTTCGTGTGGCCTGCCAGCCCAGCGCCTGGCACGCCAGTGAGGGGTCGGCCCAGGCGGCTGCGATGTCGCCGGGTCGCCGCGCTGCGGCCTGCCACGGCACGGCAACGCCACTGATCCGTTCGAACGCACTCACCAGCTCGAGCACACTGGTACCACGGCCCGTACCCAGATTGAAGGCATGAAAGCCCGGGCGATCCCGGCAGTAATTGAGTGCGGCATTGTGGCCCCGGGCGAGATCCACCACATGGATGTAATCGCGCACCCCCGTGCCATCCGGGGTGGGGTAGTCGGTGCCAAACACGCTCAAGCCGGGCAGCTGCCCCACCGCCACCTTGGTGATGTACGGAAACAGATTGTTGGGAATGTCGCGCGGGTCTTCCCCGATGAGCCCACTGGGATGGGCACCGATAGGGTTGAAGTAGCGCAAGGTGACGGCACTGAAGCCCGGGCGAGCATGGCATTGATCGCGCAGCAACTGCTCGACCATGGCCTTGGTGTGGCCATAGGGATTGGTGGGCGCAATGCGATGCGTCTCGGCATACGGCAAAGACTCGGGATCGCCATACACCGTGGCCGATGAGCTGAACACGAAGCGCTCGACCCCGGTTTGCTGCATGGCCGTCAGCAACGACAGTGTGCCCGCCACGTTGTTGTCGTAGTAGCGCAGCGGGTCTGCCACCGATTCGCCCACTGCCTTGAGGGCCGCAAAATGCAGCACCGCACCGATGGGCGCACCGCTGTCGGCATGCCGGGCAAAGACCTCGTGGAGCAGGCGCGTGTCGCGCACGTCGCCTTCAATGCACGGCACTCGTTGCCCGGTGATCTCGGCCACTCGATCCAGTACGGCCGCGCTGCTGTTGCTGAAGTTGTCCAGCACGGTCACGGCGTGGCCACACGCCAGCAATTCGATCAGGGTGTGTGAGCCGATGAACCCGGCGCCGCCAGTGACCAGCAAGGTTTCTTGATGCGACATGCGTTGTGCTTCCTGCGCCGACCGCGCCAGGGCAGCAGCCGACTTCGTTCAAAACCGGATTATCGCCAATTTTGCACCGGCGAACGCCCTACAATCCGTGGGTTCGAATTCTGCAGAATGCCGACCTCACATGTCGCGTCCTTTCAGCCGTCGCCATCACCGCCTGCACGAGCAGATCCTGCTGTCGCACACGTTCACCCTGCTGCTCGGCTGGCTGGTGGCCGTATTGCTACCTGCTGCCCTGTTGTGGGGGCCTCAGGTGCAGCACTACGATTTCGGTCAGCGCTCCGCGCTGGTGGCCGCCACACTCGCCCACGCCCTGTCAGCCCTGGCCGTGCATGCTCTGGCTCGCTATCCGGGAGCCCGGTCGGCGGTCTATGTGGCGCCTCAGGTATTGCTCACCTTCGCCCTGATCACTCTGGGCACGTTGCTACTTCGCCTGGATATGTCACGGCTGCTGATGGGCGTCGCCGCCGTGCTCAGCGTGGTGTGGTGTCACATCGAGTTTCTGCTGCGTCGTCGCTTTCAGCGGCCCAAGTTTGCCATCGTGCCCACCGGTGCCGCCTGCGACGTGCTGCATTTGCCCGGCATCGATGCCCGATCCCTGGAGGGTCCACAACTCGACGGCCGACGCTACGACGGCGTGATCGCCGACCTCACTTCCCTTCCCGGCCCCGATTGGGAGCGATTCCTCGCGGCCAGCGCGCTGTCGAGGCTGCCCGTTTACCATGCCCCCCTCGTGCTCGAGTCGCTCACGGGACGCGTTCGCATTCAGCACATCTCCGAGAACCCGATGGGCTCACTGCTGCCGTCGATCACCTACGAACGACTGAAGTACCTGCTGGATGTCTTGATCATCCTGGCCAGCCTGCCGCTCACTCTGCCGATCGCACTCCTCACAGCCATCGCCATCCGGCTCGAGTCGGCCGGGCCGATCCTCTATACGCAGGAGCGAGTGGGTCAGGGTAACCGCCCATTTCGTATCTACAAGTTTCGAAGTATGGTGAGCGAGCCCCGTGGGGCCGAGCCCCGCTTCGCCAGTACCAACGATAACCGTGTCACACGGGTGGGGCAGGTCATTCGCCAACTGCGCATCGACGAGATTCCGCAGTTTCTCAACGTCATTCGGGGCGACATGAGCCTCATCGGGCCTCGGCCCGAGCAACAGGCGTTCGTGCGGCAGTTCGAGCAAGAGATCCCGTTCTACGCCTACCGCCACGTGGTGCGACCGGGAATTACGGGCTGGGCCCAGGTGAGCCAGGGATACGCCGACGACACCGACGACACCCGAGTCAAGATCGAGTATGACTTCTACTACATCAAGCACTGTTCGCTGGCACTCGATCTCTTTATTGTGCTGCGCACCCTGCAAACCATGCTGACCGGCTTCGGCGCCCGCTGACCGCTCCACCACCATGCCCCATTCGCACACCCTCTCAGCCTCTGCCGCACCCGAAGCGGCCGGCACGTGCGTGCCGGGCCTGGTGTCGATCGTCATGCCCGTCTTTAACGCCGAGACTTTCCTGCCGGCAGCCATCGCTTCAGTTCGGGCACAATCGTATTCGCAGTGGGAGCTCTGGGTGATCGACGATCGCTCCACCGATCAGAGCCGGCACATTGCCACGGCAGCCGCCCGACAAGACTCACGCATCCGGGCCGTGAGCAACCCGGGCGCCAAGGGTGTGGCCGGAGCCCGCAATGCCGGCATTGCCGCCGCCCGCGGCGAGTACATCGCCTTTCTGGACGCCGACGACCGCTGGCTACCCCACAAACTGCGCACCCAGATCGGTGCCATGCAGGCGGCCGGAGCGGTGTTCTCGGCCACGGGCTACCACATGGAAGACGAAGCCGGTCGATGGTTGGGCGATGTGCCTGCACCCCCGACGATCACGCTGGGGCACATGCTGCGCAGCAACCGCATCGGCTGCCTCACTGCCATGTATAGCCAGGCGCGCATCGGCAAGGTCTGGATGCCGGCGGGCTTCCCGCACGAAGACTACCTCACCTGGCTGACCATCCTGGAGCAGCACGGTCCGGCTCTCGGCGTGCCGCAATTGCTGGCCGTGTATTGTCGGCGACGCGATTCGCTGTCGGGATCCAAATCGAAGGCCGCGCGATGGCAATGGCGCATCTACCGTCAGGCCTTGGCCCTGCCGTGGTGGCGTGCCGCCTGGCTCTTCGGGCACTACGCCTGGCTGGGCTTGCGCAAACACCGACTCTAACCGGCTTGCATCACCGCGGCGATGCGTTGCGCAGCCTGGCCGTCTCCGAACGGGTTGTGCGCTCGCGCCATGCTGTCGTATGCCTCCCGATCGCGCAACAATCGAGACGTCTGTTCGACGATCTGCGCAGTGTCGGTTCCCACCAGCCGGGCCGTACCCGACTCCAGGGCTTCGGGTCTTTCGGTGGTATCTCGCATCAGCAGCACCGGCTTGCCAAGTGCCGGCGCCTCCTCCTGGATGCCGCCCGAGTCGGTCAGCACCAATTCACAATGTCGCAACAATTCCACAAAGGGAAGGTAATCCAGCGGTTCCAGAAGGTGCACATTGTTGACGTGGCTCAGCCAACGATGCACGGGCTCCCGCACGTTGGGATTGAGATGAACCGGATAGACAAATGCCACCTCCGGAAAACGCAGCGCCAAGGTGGCAAGCGCCTCGCAGATGCGGTCGAATCCGGCGCCGAAGTTTTCGCGGCGATGCCCCGTGATCAGCACCAGACGGCGGCCGATAAGGCCGGTTGGCAGGCGAGCCAGCGCCTCGGCCCGGAGTGCCGGGGAGTTGTCGAGCCGATGGCAGGTTTGCAGCAACGCGTCGATGACCGTATTGCCGGTGACGAAAATGCGCGACGCGGGCACATTCTCGCTCAGCAGATGATGCTTCGCCCTATCGGTGGGCGCAAAATGCCAGTGTGCCAGCACGCCCGTGAGTCGACGATTGCCCTCTTCCGGCCAGGGCGACCAGAGATTTCCCGTGCGCAAGCCCGCCTCCACATGTGCCAGAGGCTTGCGGCAATAGTAGGCCGCCAGCGAGGTGGCAAGCGTCGTGGAGGTGTCACCGTGCACCACCACGGCATCGGGATCAAACGTATCGAGCACAGGCTTGAGTCCCGCGAGAATGCCACGCGTGATATCGAACAGATCCTGCCCCGGCTGCATGACGTTCAGATCATATGCCGGCTTGATATCGAACAGGGCCAGCACCGGATCCAGCATTTGCCGGTGCTGGGCGGTCACGCACACCCGCGCATCCACCCCGTCGAGCTGGCTCAGCGCATGCACCACCGGCGCCATCTTGATGGCCTCGGGCCTTGTACCGAATACCGAAAGAATCTTCATCTATTCTGCTCGTCGGCCGCCACGCATCGATTTCACGAGACGCGAGCCGAACACCGTAGTGATCATCCTGATTGGCACTGATCCTGCAGCCACTGCTGCACCCTGGCGGCGTAGCCTCGTACCAGCACCCGGTCGAAATACCCGGCGTAGTGCAACCGCCAGGACTGCGCCGCCAATTGTCCGCGCCGGATCACATCCGCCGCCTGAAGGTCAGCAAGCCAGCGCTGCAGTGCCTCCGGGGAGTCGTTGATGGCCCAGCCCGTTTCGTGCTGCAGCACACGTTGCCCGGGCGGCGTACCGGCGGTGGTTAGCAGCGCCTTGCCCAGCAACAGATGCTCATAGTATTTGTTGGGGGCCGCATAGCGATGATTGCGTGACGATAGATAGTACATCCCCACCACGATGTCACCTCGGGCCATGATCGCCATGGCTTCACGTGGCAACACTTCGCCCAGAAAATCAATGTGCGAGAACCTGGCGGCATAATCCCGGCACGTATCGGCCAGAGGTCCGGTTCCCGCTATCGTGAGTTGCACCCGATCAGCTTGTGCAGCAACCGCCGCAAGCAGATCCTCGAGCCCCCGATGCACGGGCTCGAGCGTGCCGACATAGGCCAGACGAATCGGGACACGCTCGGGGCGGAGCGGGGCGTGGTCAGGCCGAACCGGAACATCGCCAGGCTGAATCGGGGCAGAGTCGGGCCGACCCGAGGCTGTATCCCGCGCGGTACAAGACGACGTTGCCGACGGGACATTCTCGATCACCGACACGCTCTTCCAGCCTTTCAGACGATGCTGCTCGATGCGGGATTCATCCGGCACGAGCACCCAGTGCGCCACGCGCATGCAAGCGCGCTCGAGTCGATCGCACACCCATTTCATCGGACCGTTCAGGTTCCGGGTGTCGGAGTACTTGTCGAACGCGTCAAAAATCAGCCGCTTGCGCGCCAGCAACGCAAACACCGTGGCTCCCAAGGCGCCATCCAGATCCACCGCGTGCACACAACCCACCTGATGGCGGCGACGCCATAGCTCACGCAGACAGAACCCGTTGAATGCCAGGATACGTCCCAGATTGCGCACGCCTCCGCCCACCGGCGATCGCCGATGGAAATGCACGCAGTCTGGCGAATCGGGCTCCACCCCGGTTCGGTCCCAGGCCAACGCCATATGCTCGACCCCTTGCGAGTCCAGCGCGGCAAAGTAGCGGTGAAGCCGGCTATCGGTGCGGATCAGGTATGAGCGAGTAAACACCACTTTCATGGCAACACGGCCCTCAAGATGCGGATGCGGCAGAAGCCGGCAAGGCGTCACGGCGAACCCGGCGTCGAAACCAGGCAAAATAGGCCGCCGAAATGAGCAGAGCCACGCTGTAGCCCGTCACGGGAATGGCCAGAGGCGTTGGCAACCATTCATTCAACAGCGTGGAATGTACCGACAACCAGGCGGCGAGGAGCGCGCAGGCCCACTTGAACGCCACCCACCAGGCGGCATGACGCGCCAGCATGGCAACACCCAAAGCGGCCTCACACCACACCAGGACGGCAAGCCCCAGTTGCCACTGCAACCAACTCGCGGCAGGAGCGAACTCGGCGCCGTACACCCACGGCACCAGCACGGGTGCCAACACCGCACCTGCCGCCCAGCCCAGCAACGCGACTCCCGCAAAACGCAACAATAGCTGCTGGATGCGACGAACTTGCTCCAAGGGGGGCTGGGCGAAGACAAAGCGACCGGCGATGGCCTGAACCAGAAAGAACGCACAAAAGAACCAGCTCTCGGCAATCTGCATACCGGCGGCGTAATAGCCCAAACGGTCGAAAGCCGCTTCACTGGCCAGGTACAGTCGGTCGAGTTTCTGCAGCCAGACCATGGCAATCAATCCGATGCCCATGACCAGCCCATGCCGCAGGAGCTCACGCAGCAGGCGGCGATCCAGTTGCCAGGCTGGCCGCTCGAGCCCTTGTCGATAACGCCAGGCCACCATTACGCCGGCACCCAGCGCCTCCACGGCGTAAGGCAAGGTTATCCAGGCCAGCGGCCAACCGGCCGTGGCAATGAGCACAATCGCTCCAACCTTGACGCCCAGCCACCCCAGGCGAATTCGCGACCAGACACCCTGTTTGCCGACCGCCTGAAAGTACACACCGAAAGCGGCGAAGGGCTCGGTGAGCAGCACCAAAGCCACCAATGGCAAACCCAATGCCGGGTCGTTGCCATAATGGAAGGCGATGTAATACACGTATCCCATTGCCGCCATCAGCGCTGCCAATGCGCGCAGGAGAAACGCATGCTCGAATACCAGAGCGTAGCGCACGGGATCCCGCGCAAAGCGCGGGATCAACACTTCGGCGCTGCAAAGGTAGCCCACCGACGCCCAAACCACGGCCAGGCTCAGATAGGCTTGAAACGAGGCAAATCCTTCGGGGCCGTAATAGCGCGCAATCACGATGCTGATCAGCAATGCCAGCACCATCTGCAAGCCTCGCTCCAGAAACACCCAGAGCACGGATTGTCGCAATGCGTTCATGCCTGAATGTCACCTGAAAAATGGCCAACAAGGCGGCTTCCGTTCTGTGGCGTCGTGGCGAGGTGGCCCGAGCGGCGCCATGGCGCTTGCGCACGAACGCGATGCTGGCCGTGAACGGCAAAAAGCCCCACTTCTTGGGGAAGCGGGGCTTTCTGGGATGAGGAGCTTGACGATGACCTACTTTCACGGGCGCGCAGCCC
>JAWLHC010000005.1:0-294180 GCA_041690575.1 Verticiella sp. | reverse complement strand
CACCGTCGACATCCTCGTCGAACTCGGCCGCCGTCGCATGGTGGGCGGCCAGGAAGACATGATCGTGGACGTGGCGCTGGATCTGCTGCACGAGCGGGGCTAAACCCCCGGGGCGCTCAGCGCCCCAGGTTGCCCCCACGCGGTGTCGCAGCCCTCCACCCACGTCATCCCCGACGTCGCGGCACAGCCCCACCGACGTCATCCCGGACCCGACAGGCGCGCAGCGCCTGACGGGAGCCGGGACCTCCCACTACCACGCACGGCCCGCGTCATCCCGGACGCCCCGGCGCAAAGCGCCGCGGCGAGCCGGGACCTCCCACAAGAATCGCGGCCTCCACCGAAGCGCCCGACACTTTCCCCAATAGACCCGAACCCGCCGCCCTGCTACGGTGCCTCCTGAACCGTCTCATAATCCACAATTCAACCAACGACGGCCAACTTTCAGGAGACTCTCCATGGCGACCACACGCTCACTCCGCTGGCAAACCCTGCTCACCGGCTCCGTCATTGCCACCGGTCTCGCATTCGGCCCGCCAGCGCTGGCCGAAACCTACCCCGACCGCCCCATCCACCTCTCCGTCGGTTTCGGGCCCGGTTCCGGCCCAGACCTCCTGGCCCGTGTGCTGGGAGAAGGATTGCAACGGGAACTGGGGGTTGCCGTCGTCGTCGAGAACCGCACCGGTGCCGGCGGCGTCATCGCCATGCAGCATCTCAAACGGCAGGACCCCGACGGTTACGCCATCGGCCTGGGTGCGCTTGGCCAAACCATTCTTGGTCCACTCGTGCAACCCAACGCCGACTTCGACATCCGCACCGACGTCGAACCCATCGCCCAGGTGGGTGCCATCGATTTCGTGCTTACCGTACCCACCGCCACCGCCACCCTGGAGGGATTTGCCGACCGACTGAAAGATCCCAATGGGGTCTTCATGGGCACCATGGGCGCTGGCACACTGAGCCATCTGGGCATCCCGGCTCTCACCGATGTGCTCGGCGGCGTGGCCGAGCCCGTGCATTACAAAAGTGCAGCCGACGCCACCAACGCTGTGGTCAACGACGACGTGCAGGGCATGCTGATGTCGCCCGCCATGGCCAACCCGCTGGTACAGGGCGGCCGCATCGTGCCGGTAGCCGCCACCGGCTCGCAGCGCTCGCCCATGATGCCGGACGTCCCCACTTTCCGGGAGCAAGGAGAAGACTTCGAACTGGTGGCGTGGTTCGGGCTGTTTGCACCCGATGGCACCCCAGACGCGATTCTCGATCGTCTGGCAGATGCCGCCGCTGCCGCACTTGAAGATGAGCAACTGCGCGAACGCTTGCTCGCCAGTGGCATCGGCGTCACGCCCAAACCTCGACCGGAATTCACCGAGTTTGTGGCGGCCGAAGCGGATCGCTGGGAAGCCATCGTGACCGCCACCGCCGACAACTGACCGCCGCGGCGCAGCTCCTCACCCCGCGTCATCCCGGATGCAACGGCGCAACTCAATACCCCGCGTCATCCCGGACGCCACCGCGCAACTCAATCACCCCGCGTCATCCCGGACCCGACAGGCGCGCAGCGCCTGACGGGATCCGGGACCTCCCGCAACGCTGCTCATTCCACCCGGATTCCCGCGCGATCGATCACCTCCTGGTACCGCGCGCTTTCGTCGGCGATCCGCTCGCGCGCCTGGTCCGGTCCCTGCGAATCCACGGCATATCCCATGTCTTCCAGCCGTTGGCGCAGTTCCGGCTCGGCCAGGATGTCCTGAAAAGCATCGTGCAACGTTGCCACGACCTCGTCCGGCACATCACCTTGCCAGGCAAGGCGCCATGGGCGTAGGCGCCGTCCAGCGATCCTTCCGCCACAGCCGCCGCCGGACTTGCTACGATGCGCACTGTCAGGGCGTCCGTCTGTTGCGGGCGCCGCCGTTTCAGGAGTGGGTCATTGTGAGCCGAGTGCACGTCGTTCCGTTCGAAATCATGTTCAAGCATTGCGATCCGGCGGGGATCGTGTTCTATCCGCGCTACGTCGAGATGCTCAACGACACCATCGAGCACTGGTTCAAGCACTACCTCAACGTGAACTTCAACGAGCTGCACATGACGCGCAAGCTCGGCATTCCGGTGGTCAACCTCAACGTCGACTTCAAGGCACCCAGCACGCTGGGAGAGGAGATCACCAAAGAGCTCACGGTCGAGAAACTCGGCCGCACCTCGGTGGGTTTGCACATTGCCCTGAAAGAGGCCAACCCGCCCTACAACCTCAAGATCGCAGCCCGCATGACCATCGTTTTCATGAGCCTGGAAACCATGCAACCCGCCGAAATCCCTGCCGACATTCGCGAGCGGATCGAAGCGATGCTGCAACCCTGACCCGGAGGCCACGCCATGGGAGCCCTGAAAGACCGTTTGCGCCACGATGCGAGTCACGGCGCCATTTACGACGCCGACAGGCGCTACATCATGATGCGCGCCGATGTCCTGATGGGCCTGCTGCATCAGGTTCCCGGCGAGCAGCGGGCGATGTTGTTGCAAGCCATGGCCGACAGCGTGGCCGAAAATGGCGGGCGCTCGGCGCAGGCCTACTTCCAGAGCCTGCGCGGCGACGCCAAGGCCTTTCTCGACACCATGACCCAGTCGTCGGCCGACGTGGGTTGGGGCGTATGGCGATTTCATCAGGATGCCGAAGGGTTTGAGCCGGTCGATCTCGAGCACCTGCATCGTGGCTTCTGGCTCATCGTGCATCACAGTCCGTTTGCGCATGGGCATGGTCCCAGCGAAACCCCGGTGTGCGCCCCGATTCAGGGCATGTTGCGAGCTGTCGGCCACTTGCTGGTGGCCGACAACGCCGAGGTAGTCGAAACCCAGTGTGCCGCGCAGGGACACAGCCACTGCCGCTTTCATCTCGCACCGGCGGGTCTCGGGCAGTGGTGAGCACGTCTTCTTCACATGGCCCCCGGCGTTACCCCTCGCACCGCGAGCGCATCTACTGGCGCATCCGCGAGCGCATTCAGCGCGGCGAGATCGGGTTCGATGACCGTCTGGTCGATCACGACATCGCCCGAGACGAAGGCACGTCGCGCATGCCCGCCCGCGAGGCTCTGCTGCAACTGCAACATGAAGGTTTGCTGCGAGGCACGGCGCGGGGCTTCATGCTGCGACGCTTTCGCCTCAAAGAGCTCTATGACATCTTCGAGATGCGCGAGCTGATCGAACCACCGGCTGCGGTGATGGCCAGCCGGCATGCGCATGCCGAGGGCCTGGCCGCCATGCGTGCTGCCCTGCGTGCCACCGAGCAGGCCTGGCAATCGCATGACGTGGCGGCCTTCGTGCGACACAATGCCCGATTTCGCGTGGCCTGGGTGGATATGGTTCCCAACGATATCCTGGCCAGCACCATCGCGCGCTTCATCGACCACGTTCAGATCATTCGCCTGGCGACCATGGCCGATCGACCCACCCAAGGCATCATCGTGGCCGGTATGCGCGAGCTGGATGCGGGGTTTCGGCAACACGACGAGGCGGCGCTGCACGACTGCATGCTGCGTCATGTGAAAGCCGCGGCAGAGTCTTATCATCGCCTCTACCGCGCCGGCACCCTACCGCCCGCCGCCCTGCCTTTGCCGGAGCCGGACCCCATGCCGCCAAGGCCGATGGCACCAGCGCCGAGCACTCCGGCCTGACCGGCGAGCCTTGCGTCTGGCAGCGGGCTCACGGCAGGAGCTGAATCATGGGCAGCGGCGCGTCCACGTTCAACAGATCGACCCGCTTTTGCTGCAGGCGCCACGCCGACGCCTGACGCTGCCAGCGCTGACGCGCCACCGCACCCAACACAAGCTGACGATCACCCTGGGTTTCGAGGTACACATAGCGCACCTCGACCTCTCCCTGGCCTTCGGCTTCGTTCAACGTCAGTACCTCCGGCTGCTGCAATACGTGCAGGCAACGCACCCGAGGCTTGAGCGAATGCGAGTGAGGATCGGCAAAACGCTCGATGCGGACATCGAGCAACAGGCGATCCTCGTAGAGCAAGGCCGGCTGACGCAATGGGTCGGTGTCGGCCGGATCGGCCGGAATCCAATAGTGTGCATCGGCGGTGAGCTGCTCCCGCCACTCGTCGAAGCGGCCTTCGTCGAGCAGTCGCGCTTCGCGGTACACCGCCACAATCAACTCGTCTTTCAGCGTGGCTGTCATGCTTGCTCTCCCGCGGGTGCCATACCTTTGGCCCAGGCCCGAAACTGATTGCGCATCAGCAGCTCGTCATTGCCGTCTTCCACTTCGTGCGGCAGCGAGGGCGATGACTCCTGACGCAAACCGCGATGCAGGCTGATCCACTCGTTGCCCTGGGCATGCAAGCCTTCCTGGGCACTTTCGAACAGCCGGAGATCGTCGTGTGCCACCACCGACAGAGGCGAGAACACCAGCCGCGAGTAGTTCACTGCCTGCCGCCGCAAGACGTCTGGCGCACCCTTGGGCGCCAGCGCCCACACTTCCAGCACCATGCGATCCGCCGCCACAGGGCGCAACACGCGCATGACGCTGGGGTTGGCCTTGACGGCCAGGCTGGGATACAGGATGGTGTTCTGCGGGGTGAACGAGAGCACCTCTTCGGCGCGTGCGTCACCGTGTGCCGCCCGCAGCATGGCCTCGTAACCGTCGATGGCGGCGTAGCTCGAATGCAGGCTGAAGCGCGTGCCATGAATGCTGTGACCATTGGCCATCACTTTGGCGCCCATCTTGGTATAGAAGCTGTAGCTCGCGCCAAATGGCAGCAGCTGCTCCATGGCCAGCTCCTTGTCGCGACCTTCGTCGAGACGCGCGGCCACGGCTTTGGCCGCATTGGCAGCCGATTCGTGCGCCGAGATGGGATGCACACTATCGTTGATGTTCTCCAGGTACATCTTCCAGTTGCAGCGAATCTCGCTCAACAAGGGTCTGCCAGTAAGCTCGAGCTGGCCTTCGGGAGAGCGGTCGGCGATGAGGTCGAGGATGGTCAGCACCTCGCCAAAATACGATTCGAAATCCTCGCCCTGTTCTGCCAGGCGAGCAAACACCAGCCCCCGATATTCGCGCACACCGCCCGGTCGAGACAGGCCCTGGCCCGCGGGGCTTTCCCACACGCCACTGCCCTCATAATCGTTTTTGAGTGGCAACGACATCAGGCTGCCATCCAGCCGGTAATTCCACGCGTGATAGGGACAACGAATGAGTTTGCCCATATTGCCCTGGGTGTCGAGCACCAGCTCGGCACCTTTGTGGGCACAACGGTTCATGAACACTGCGATCGAGCCGTCGGCCTGACGCAACATGAACACGGATTGTCCGGCCAGATTGGAGCGCCAGTAGTCACCCGGGTTGGGCACGAGGTCGGCATGGCCCACAAACAGCCAGCTGCGCGACCAGAGCCGCTCCATTTCGAGATCGAACACCTCCGAACTGATATAGGCGTCGCGATGGACGCGGCCCGCCTGCACCAGACCGGCCAGGCGTGCAGGATCATTGCGATACGACGGATTCATGAAAAACCCCAGGACAATATGGGCGGTGAGACCGTGTCAGCCGGGGAGTTGCACGGACGTCGCCAACCATCAGGATGGGCTCCTGCCCGCAGGCAGGAGCCATGTTGCCGGAACCTGCAGGCCTGAGCCCCTGGTCAGTTCACCTTGATGTCGGGGTTCTCGAGGATCTTCTCGAAGCGCGCCACGTCGCTATCGATGAGCTCCTGCAGGGCCTCGGGGTCGGTACCCTGAATCACGATGCCGAGTTTGGCAAACTCCTCAATGACGCTCTCTTGCTGCATCGCAGCCCGCACATCGGCACTCATGTCGTTCACGATGTCTTGCGGCGTGCCGCCCGGTGCCGCGGCGCCGAACCAGATGGCGAACTCGATGCCATCGACACCGGCCTCGGCAAAGGTGGGCGCATCCGGCTGGAAGTCGCTGCGTTCGCTGGATGCCGTACCAAGCACCCGCAGACGGCCATCCTGCAGAAAGGCGTTGGCGCCGATCAACACATCGAACATGTAGTCGATCCGGCCCGCAGCGAGGTCGAGCAAGGCCGGGCCCGCACCTTTATAGGGAACGTGCTCGCCCTCCAGACCGGCATTGGCCTTCAGCACTTCGCCGGCCAAATGCGTGCCGGTGCCCACGCCGGGCGAGCCGAAATCCATCGGCTCATCCTTTGCCAGATCGAGGAACTGCTCGAGATTCTGTGCAGCGCTATCGCCCGGAACCAACAGGAATACCGGCGCCGTTGCCACCAGGCTGACCGGCTCGAGATCCTCATCGGGGTCGTACGTGAGCTCTTCGAAGACGAAGCGATTGAGCGTAAAGGTGGCGGCGTGCCCCAGATACATGGTGGTGCCATCCTTTGGCGCATTGCGCAAGCCGTTGATGGCGATCTGCCCACCTGCTCCAGGGCGGTTATCCACCACCACCGCGCGGTATTTGTCCATGGCGGTGAGCTTCTCGGCCAGCACGCGGGCCAGACCATCCACCGCGCCGCCCGGCGGGAAGGGAATGATGAGATTGAGAGTTTTGGCTTCCTGGGCCTGGGCCACGGGCAGGCCAAGCGAAAGGGCTGCGCACAACATGCCGCCCAACAGCGATGACGCCATCTTCATGATCTTCTCCTGAACAAAGACGGTGGGTGGGACTGCAGACAACGCACAGGCGGATACCGTGTAGGTCGCCCTTGATGGAAGAACAATATACTGTTTGCGGGACAAAAACAATATACTGTTTTACCCTGAGACCATGCGAACCGCACTGGTGCGCCCGGCAGGCGTGATCCCCCGCCGCCGACCACCGCTCGCCAATAGCGCTTTCTGTTCCACGTAATACGCCGTACCGCAGACGCGCAGGTTCTCTTCGATGCGCGCGCGCACTGCCGCGACATCGCGATGCAGGAAGGCCTCGAAGATCTGTTGCATGCGTGCCAGACTGCCGGCGCGGTAGTCGGCTTGCCGCAAGGCGGCGAGTCGCGCCAGATCGGCAAAGTCGCGCAGTCGCCCGATGGTTTGCACCAGTTGCTGATTGGGTGTCATCTGTACCCAGGCCTGGCGAAACCGCCAACCCACATGCACGAAGTCGACCGCGCGCGACTGGGCGTGCGCCTCGACCGCTTGCTCGAGCGCGAGCTGCATGTCGCCCAGGCCCTGCATCGTGACGTGCTGGCAGGCCTCGACCGCCGCATGAGGCTCGAGCAGCAGCCGGATTTCGAATATGTTGGCAATATCGCCTGGCGAGAACTGGCGCAGCACGAACCCGCGCGCCGTTCCTTCAAGATAGCCTTCGTTCTTCAGTTGCAGCAGGGCTTCGCGTACCGGCATGCGTGACATGCCGAGCTGCTCGGCGATCTCGTAGTCCACCAATCGGTTCTGGTAGCCAATCTCGCCGTCCTGCATACGCTTGCGCACGGCCGCGTAGGCGCTCTCGCGCAGATTCATCTTTCGGGTCATGAGGCGTCTCTCGCAGAATCGGCGCAGGCCCAGACCGCCCCGTTGTCGCGACATTGCAGCCGCACGCGCTGCCCCACGGGGAGCGCTTCACCACTGCGCGCCAGCACCCGCGGACCGGGGTCGAGGCGCACGGTACACAGGTGACGCTCCTGCCCTGGCACCACGCCCGCCGCCTTGCGCACGATGGTGGCAACTTCGACCACCCCCACCGCCGCGATGGATTCCCGCACCAGATCGCCGGCGCCGCAGGAGGGGCAGCGGCGACGCGCCGGGAAACTCGCGTGCCCGCAAGCGCGACAGCGCCACAAGGGAAAATCACTCATCGTCCACCCCGCTGCAAGATGGCCGCATTGGCGCACATGCCGTAGCGATATTCCACCATGCCGTAGCCCGATACCAAACCCCAACGGGCGCCTGTCACCTGCCGTTCGCCGGCCTGCCCGAGCAGATGCCGACAGACTTCCACCAGGCCATGCATGCCGCCGGCCACGCCGGCCTGGCCGGCCGACAACATGCCGCCCGAGACATTGAGTGACAGTCGACGCGTCAGCAAGCGGTCTTGAATGAAGCCCGCCACATCGTCATCCGGTACGAAGCCGAGATCGATCAGCTGGGCCAGGGTCATCGCGGGATAATCGTCGTACACCCCCGCCACGTCGACGTCATCGGGTCCGATCCCCGCGGCCTGCCAGAGGGAATGGGCAACATCGGCCAGACCGGTCTGCAGACCGTCGCCTTCCTGGTGGTCCGGGTTGTGCTGGGCCTTGAGGGCACGTACCCGCACGAAACGCCGCCGGTGGCGCACCACATGGGCCGCCGCCAGCACGATGGCATCAGCGCCGGCCACGACCGGCACGCAGTCGAACAGGCCAAGCGGGTCGGCAACCAGCGGCGCCGCCAGGTATTGCTCGAGCGACAGTGGCTGGCGATACACCGCACCGGGGTTGCGGGCAGCATGTTCGCGCTGCATCACCACCAAACGCCCGTAGTCTTCGCGCGTGAGGCCGTAGCGCTGCATCTGTCGTTGCGTGAGCATGGCGAACACCGCGTTGGGGCCGCCGTATTCCAGGGGCGCGAGCCAATCGCGAGTGGTGGCGTTGTATTCGTTGGTGAGCCGAGTGAAATCGGCCGGCCCCATGACGTCGCCCGCGGCGATCACGATGACCTCGGCATCGCCGGCCTCGATGGCGCGCAGGGCATGCTGCAGCACGTTGAGTGCACTGGCACCGCCGTTGCCGTCGTCCATGATCCAGCGCGGCCGCATCCCCAGTGACCAGGCCAGGTCGATGGCGCGATCGGGCGCATGGCTGAACGAGCAAACGCCCAGGCCATCCACGGCCTGCACCGGCAGCCCGGCTTCGTCCAGCACGTGATTGACGGCCCGGGCCAGCCAATCGGCGGTAGCGCCCTCGGCGCGGCGCTGGTATGGCACCTCGGTGGCCGCAACGATGCGGGCCTCAGTCCGTCGCGGCATGCGCGCCTCCCGTAGGGACAGAACGGCGTCGGTGCGCTGCGCCCGAAAGCCCGACTGTCACGGCAACCCATCGACGCGGGCTCATCGCTTCACCTGATAGCCGGCTTCCTCGCGATCCCAGGTGGTGTCGGTCACGCCGCGCTCGCGCAGTTTGTACTTTTGTATCTTGCCATTCTCGGTGGCCGGCAGCTCGGTCAGAAAATCCACATAGCGCGGCACGGCAAAGTACGACACGCGGGTTTCGCAATGTTGCAGCAAGGCTTCGGGCGCCAGCGCCTCGCCCTCGCGCAACACGATGGCGGCCATCACGTCGTCTTCGGCCAGTTCGGACCGCACGGCATAGACGGCAGCGTTGGCCACGGCGGGATGACTGAGAATGGCCTGCTCCACTTCGTAAGACGAAATGTTCTCGCCCCGACGCCGAATGCTGTCTTTGATGCGGTCGAGAAAACGGAAGTAACCCTCGCTGTCGCGCACCACCCGATCGCCGGTGTGAAACCAGAGATTGCGCCAGGCCTCCACCGTTTTCTCCGGCATGCCGAAGTAGCCGAGGGCAAAGGCGTAGGGGTCTTGCGCCCGCACGATGAGCTCGCCCGGAGTGCCATCGGGCACCGGGTCGTCGTTGTCGTCGACCACCTGCACGTCGAACCGCCCCGTGGGACGCCCCATCCAGCCTGGCCGCTGCTCATGCAGGCCATTGCCCATGACGTGGTTGGTTTCGGTGGAGCCATAGCCGTCGAGCAGGCCAATGCCACAGCGATCTTCAAACTGGCGATAGATATCGCCCGGCACTCCCGGGGCCAGGGCGATACGCACCTTGTGCTGACGCTCCTGCGGCCGCGGCGCCTGCGACAACAGCATGGGCACCATGGCACCCAGCAGATACGTAATGGTGGCCTCGTGACGGATCAAGCGCTCGAAGAACTGGCTGACCGAGAACCGCTCTTCCACCACCAGCGTGGCGCCAAACAGCATGGCCTGAAAGAGCGCATTGAGCGCATTGGTGTGAAACAGTGGCAAGGTGGTGTGCAGCACGTCGCCAGCGGCAACCTCCAGCTTGCTGCCCGTGAAAATGCCCCACCAGTAGAACTGCGCGTGCGGACAGACCACACCCTTCGAGGGCCCCGAGGTGCCCGAGGTGTAGAGGATCGCAAAAGGGTCGCCCGGCAGACTGGCGTGCGCAGGAATGGGCTCACCCGGTGGCGGCATGGCGCACGTGGCCACGCCGGGGGCCGGCGACTCGCCGTGACCGTCGAGCACCCACAGTTGCCGCAAGGCCAGGTCGGGCCAACGCAGATGCTGCAACGAGGGCCACAACGATTGCTCGATCACCAGCAGGCGCGCCCCGGAATTATTGAGAATATGCTGCAGCTGTTCGCCCCGGGAGGCCGTATTGATGGGCACGGCAATGGCGCCCATCCAGCCACACGCCAGGGCCACTTCGAGGAACTCGACACGATTGCCCACCAGGAGCGCCACACGATCGCCGCGCTGCACCCCCGCCGCCTGCAAGGCAGCGGCACGCCGCGACAGCGACTCCTGAAGCTGGGCAACCGTCCAGTCGATGTCGCCGATGCGCACGAGCGAGCGTTGCGGCGCCGTTTGCGCCCGCCATTGCAGCACGCCGGGCAGCGTGCGCTGCAGACTGGAAAGGTGGTGGGGATCGTTGACCAGAGGCATGAGGTTCTCCGCAAGCAGCCAGGGGCAGCCATCGTCAGGAAATGGCGCCATCGCAAGAGTATACTGTTTTGCAGAAGGAGAACTCAAGGGATATTTAAATCCATAAAATCATGCGGTTGTATGGCTCCGAGAGAATGCAGCGTGATGGGCCCGGCGTAGTGAACAGGCAACACCATTTCGACAGGTGACCACCCCGCAAGGCTATCGACCCAACGCTACGCACCCATCGGAATCAACGGTGCTGCGCGAGCCTGAGTGCGATTACCGTCACCCTGAACCATGGCCATGCAGACGCCCGCCACGCAGGTGGGCGACGGCCATCACACACCCCGGAGACGACACCCATGTGGCAACGAACCCTGTGCACCCTTGCCCTGGCCACCGCCTTTGTCGCACCCCCTGCCCTTGCCGACGAGATGCAACCCGGCTTGTGGGAGATGAAAAACGACATCGAAGCTCCCGGCATGCCCGACATGGAGCAGCAAATGGCCAAGATGCGCGCTGCCATGGAGAACATGCCCCCCGAATTGCGGGCCCAGATGGAAGCCCAGATGGCCCAGATGGGCATGACACTGGGCGACGACGGCACCATGCAGATCTGCATCACCCCGGAAGAAGCGGCCAAAGGGCCGATTCAGGAAGGCCACTCCGATGGCGAATGTACCTACCGGGATGTCACGCGCGAGGGCAAGACGATGAGCGGTCGTCTCGAGTGCCGGGAAGGTGAGTCGGGCACTTTTGAAGTGACCATGCACAACCCACGACATTTCGAATCGCTCACCCGCATGCAAACGCCCCAGGGGCCTCATCAGATTCACAGCGATGCCCGATGGCTCGCGGCAGATTGCGGCGACGTGCAGGCTGGAGCGCGCTGAAATCACCCTTGCCGGCGAAGCGCCGCAAGGCCTCCGATCAGAGCAGGCCCTCGACGGGCAACCACGACACGAACCTCACCCAGGCCAGGCGCATCCACGACACCCCCGGTTCGCGCGTGAGCCTCACCGTGTCGCCATCTTCCCGCTTGAGCCATACCAGGTGGCCATCGTCGAGCGTTACCTGGTAGGCACGCTCGGGGATGGACGTGGCAAAGGCGTCGTCCATCTTGCGGGCCAGGGCAGGGCTGCGAATGACAAAACCCATCTCGGTGTTGAAGTTGACCGAGCGCGGGTCGAAGTTGAAGGAGCCGACAAACACGCGCTCGCCATCCACGGCAAAGGTCTTGGCGTGCAGGCTCGACGAGCTGGAGCTGCCACTGATGCCGAGCAAGCCGCTGCCTTGCGGTTCGCCACCGGGCTGCAGGCGAGCTTCGAACAGCTCGACGCCGGCTTCGAGCAAAGAGCGGCGAAACTTGGCATACCCCGCGTGCGCCACCGACATGTCGGTGGCCTCGAGCGCATTCGTGAGCACCCGCACGCTCACACCGTCGTTGATCAGATCGGCAAATGCCGCAACGCCCGCATCGGTGGGAATGAAATACGGGGTTACCAGCTCCACGTCGCGCTCGGGCTCGCCAATGACCTCCTGCAGCTGTTGCGGCAGCATTTCTTCAGCGTGGGCATGACCCAACCCCTTGCGGGGGTCGTCGCTGACCATTTCCACCGGTACCCAGTCGAGCTGCAGCTGCCGATTGCGAAGATCGAACAGCAGCTTGGAGTCGGCCACAGCGTCGAGATACGCCTTGGCCTCGGGTCGGGCGTGGACGGCAGCCACCTGTTCGGCCAATCGGATATTGCCGCGCGCAGCGAACGTGTCGGCGAGCACGTGGTCGGCCGGATACGAAGAAGCGCTGTACCAATAGCGGTCAAAATCCTCCACCACATCCCTCACGACCGGACCCACGGCGAGCACATCCAGATCCACGAACCAGACATCGTCGGTGGCATCGAAATAGGCATCGGCGATATTGCGCCCGCCCACGATGGCAACCTGGCCATCGACCGTGAACGACTTGTTATGCATGCGCCGGTTGAGGCGGTCGAAATCCGTCAGGAAATTGAGCAACCTGGCGCCGCGCAGCACGAAGGGATTGAATAGCCGGACCTCGATATTGCGATGCTCGTGGAGCTCGGCCAGATAGGGATCCAGATCTCGCCCGTTGTTGTCGTCGAGCAGCAGGCGCACGGCCACGCCGCGCTCGGCCGCATCGACGAGGGCTTCGAACATCAACAGCCCGGTCATGTCGGGCCGCCAGATGTAGTACTGCACGTCGAGCGTGTGTTCGGCAGCCCGCGCCAGGGCCACTCGCGCCGCGAAGGCATCCTGGCCCTGCTCGAGCGACATCACCCCGGACATGCCCGGGTGGCTTTCGGCCTGCGGACGAATGGCTCGCGCCAGGGCGGAATCCGGTGCCACGGTGGCACCGGTATCGACAGGCGTTTCGGGGAATCGGGGCGGCGGACTGCAGCCGAGCAGCCCTGCCAGCACACCGGTCAAAATGACGAATCGAAGCTGGGTCAGCATGCGAACCGGGGATACCCGCAGCAGGGACAATGTCGGAAAGCCACCGGGTTCAACGACGCCCCACGAGCATGACCACCCCGCCGATCACGATGAGACCAATACCAGCCCAAAGCGGGACGGTGACCGTTTCTTCAGACTCGACGGTCGCTTCCATCGGGCCCACCTTCATGACGGTTTCTTCGGATGAGTACGAAAACGTGCGATGGCCGAGAGCTACGGCACCCAGCACAATGAGAACAATGCCGACGATCATGGAAGGTTTCATGGGGCGGACTCCAGGCTGTTGATGATTTTGACCGCGAGCCAAAGCACTGGCTTCACCCTTGCAGGCGAGGTCGGGCGAGGCGTTCCAACACTGGCGCCGGGGCACACGATACGATTCGTACCCGGCATAGCGGAAGATACACCAAGCCGGTGTTTCTCGGGCATGCCCGAATTTCGGGCGCTCGGCATCCGTCGTAACATGCAGGCAGCCGTGCGGCCGTTACCGCACACCTGACACCGGCCCGGAGATCCTCCACATGAACCCCGTTCTCGCCTGCATCGATGGCGGTCCGCAAACCCAGGGCGTCTGCGACTACGCCAGCTGGGCGGCCCGTCGTGTCAGTGCTCCGTTGCGCTTCCTGCATGTGCTCGATCGTCAGCCCGAACACGCACTGGTACACGATCTCAGCGGCAACATCGGCGTCGATGCCCAGGAAACCCTGCTCGCAGAACTCACGCAGCTCGACGAGAACCGTAGCCGCGTGGCCCAGCGCCACGGGCGCGAGCTGCTCGATGCGGCACGACGGCGGGCAGTCGACCACGGCCTGCCCGAACCCGAGGTGCTGCAACGCCATGGCAATCTGGTCGACACCATCCTGGAGCTCGAAGACGAAACCCGTCTCGTGGTGTTGGGTCAGCATCCCGTACCGGGCAGTGTGCCGCGCCTGCATCTCGACCAGGACGTTGAGCGTGTGGTGCGGAGTCTGAACAAGCCGGTCCTGGTCACCACCACCACCTTTCGTGAGCCCGAGCGCGTGATCATCGCCTTCGACGGCAGTGCCACGGGCCGCAAACTGATCGATGCCCTTGCCGCCAGCCCCTTCCTGCAGGATCTTGAAGGCATTCTCATCACTGCTGGGCCGGATATCGAACGCATCGCCGCTGAGCAGCAATGGGCCGTCGATACGCTGCGCGCTGCCGGCTTCAACGTCGAAGCCCGGCACCAAACCGGCAACGCCGAGGCCGTACTGCAAGACCAGATCCAGAAACGGCAAGCCGATCTTCTCATCATGGGCGCCTACGGTCATTCGCGCATCCGCGAGTTCATCGTGGGCAGCACCACCACGACCCTCCTGCGCACCAGTGCCGTTCCGGTGCTGATTCTGCGCTGAGCCCCTTTGCCCTTCATCATGCCGGCGAGGAGGCGATGCATCCCCTCGCCGGCACCCACGCATGACCCTGACCACGCTCCTTCTTGTCACGTTCCTGGCCACCACGCTGGCTGTCGTCTCGCAATTGCTCACCGGCTTCGGCTTCGCGCTGGTGCTGATTCCACTGCTGATGCTGGTGACCACCCCGGCACAGGCGGTGGGCACCGGCATCGTGCTGGGCGCCATCATGTGCATCGCCATGGTGTGGCGCGACCGACAGCATGTGGACCGCGTAAAACTGATGGAAATGCTCGTCGGGTCGCTCATCGGCCTGCCCATCGGGATCGCCATCCTGGCCTGGCTGCCACCGCACTGGCTGAAATGGGCCGTGGTTGCCTCCGTGCTCGGCGCCCTGTTGGTGGTGCTGGCCAACCTCACCATCCGCAACCGGCGCAGCACAACCGCCGGCATCGGCCTGCTCTCGGGCGTGCTGCTCACGTCCACAGGGGTGAACGGGCCACCCCTGGTGGCCCTGCTGCGCGCCAACAACTACCCGCCGTCCACCTACCGGGCCACCCTGGCAGCCATCTTCACCGTGCAGAACGGTGTGGGCTCATTGCTGCTGTTCGGCACCGGCAAGGTCAACGCCACCATGATGGCCATGGTGGGCGCCGGCGTGCTGGCCATGCCCGCCGCCTACTGGCTGGGGGAGCGCCTGTTTCATCGCATCGATGCCCGTCAGCTGCGCTGGGGCATCATCGCCATGCTGCTGATCTGCCTGGGCACGGTGCTGGCGTTTCGGTAGCGATTGGGTCAGGCGTCGTCCGACGCGCGACCCAACTTGCCAAGAATTTCGTCGTTGTGCTCGCCGGCCCTGGGCAGGGCGTGGCGAACCCCCAGACGTGCGCCGTCCATGAGCAACGGCAGCAGCACCACCTGGGTTTCGCTGCCGTCGTCGGCGGTCATGGGGGCCAGACCGCCGCTGGCGCGCAGGTGTTCGTCGTCGACCAGCTCTTCGGGCCGAACCACCTTGGCGTAGGGCAGTCCGGCGGCTTCGAGGGTGTGGCACAGTTCGTCGACCTGACGCGTGGCGAGCGATTCGCCCAGCGTCTCGAGCAGCCGGGGTCGGTGAGCCACGCGCTCGCTGTTGCCGGCAAAATCGGGGTCGGCCGCCAGATCGGGGCGGTTCAGCACCCGGCAAAGCGCCTGAAATTGCTTGTCGCTCACGGCGCCGACGAACAACTGTTCGCCGTCGGCGATATCGAAAATGTCGTACACACCCCAGGCCGACACCCGCGAAGGCAGGGGCGGCGCCGCTTCGCCGCTCATCAGAAATTGCTGCAGGTGCTGGGCCGTCAGCAGGCAGCAGTTCTCGAACAGGGCACTCTGAATCTCCTGGCCACGACCGGTGCGGTCGCGCTCGCGCAAGGCGGCCAGCACGCCAATGGCACCAAACATGCCACCCATGATGTCGTTGACCGACGAGCCCACGCGCAACGGTCGACCGGGCGGGCCGGTCATGTAGGTGAGACCGGCCATGTGCTGCACGACCTCATCGAGGGCCAGGCGGTTTTCGTACGGCCCGGGCAGAAAGCCCTTGTGCGACACGTAAATGAGATGCGGCAGCTCGGCCTTGAGCGTGTCGTGATCCAGCCCGAAGCTGGCCATCAGGCCCGGACGGAAGTTCTCCAGCACCACGTCGGCAGTAGCCACCAACGCCTTGGCCGTGGCCACACCGGCCGGATCCTGCAGGTCGATGATCACGCTCTTCTTGTTGCGATTGAAACTGCGGAAGAACCCCATACCCAGCCCCGGCACCTTGCGCGTGCGTTCGCCCCCGGGCGGTTCCACCTTGATCACTTCGGCGCCCAGGTCGGCCAGAATCATGCCGCAGGTGGGGCCCATGACCATGTGGGTGAACTCCACCACGCGTATGCCGGCCAGAGGGAGTGGTGCCTTCTCTGCCGAATCCGTTGCGTTCATGCGGGTAAAACCTCCGAAGATAGTGACGAACCCATGGGACGCTCGAGCCTTGACCCGACCGGTGCCCGAGTATCCTGGATTCCGGTGGGGCAGCCAAGTGAAACCCCGGAACCCCAGAAATTCCCGATGGGAAATTCGCCCAATTCCATCGACCCCTCGCCTGCGTGTCGACGCGCCTTGCAAGGTTCACCCCGCCACCACCACGATCCCGTGGCGTGACGGTCAGATGGAACCCCGCACCACCGTTCTGCTGCACAATCGGCCAAGTGTCCGTTTCCGTAGACAAGTGGAGTGAATTCGATGCAAACCGTGAATCTCGGCCGCACTGGCCTGAAGGTGTCCCGCCTTTGTCTGGGCTGCATGACCTACGGTGAGCCCGACCGCGGCGGCCACCCCTGGACGCTCGACGAGGCTGCCAGCCGCCCCTTCCTGCGGGCCGCCCTGGACGCGGGTATCAATTTCTTCGACACCTCCAACAGCTACTCTGCCGGCAGCAGTGAAGAGATTCTGGGCCGTACCCTGCTCGAATACGCCGATCGCGACGACGTGGTGATCGCCACCAAGGTGTTCTTCCCGCCCAAAGCCGGCCCCAATCAAGGTGGCCTGTCGCGCAAGGCCATCCTGCGCGAGGTGGATCGCAGCCTGAAGCGCCTGGGTACCGACTACATCGACCTCTACCAGATTCACCGCTGGGACAACGACACGCCCATCGAAGAAACCCTTGAAGCGCTGCACGATGTGGTGCGCTCGGGCAAGGTGCGCTATCTGGGGGCTTCCACCATGTACGCCTGGCAATTTGCCAAGGCGCTGTATCTGGCCGACCGTCATGGCTGGACGCGTTTCGTGAGCATGCAGAACCAGTACAACCTGCTCTACCGCGAAGAAGAACGCGAGACCCTGCGCCTCTGCGCCGCCGAGGGCATCGGCGTGATCCCGTGGAGCCCCCTGGCGCGCGGCAGGCTCACCCGGCCCTGGGACGAAAGTTCACATCGCCAGGAACTGGATCCGCAGATCCGCGGGCTTGACCTCGGGCAAACCGATACCGATCACGCCATCATCGACGCGGTCGGCCGCATCGCCGACGCCCGCGGCCTCACCCGTGCCCAGGTGGCATTGGCCTGGGTGCTGCAGAACCCGGTGATCACGGCGCCCATCATCGGTGCCTCGAAACCGAGGCATCTCGACGACGCGCTGGCCGCGCTCGACGTGACGCTGAGCGATGACGACATTGCCGCCCTCGAAGCGCCCTACCGGCCAAGGCCGCTCACCGGTGTGCGTTGAGGCCGCAAGTCGTTTCAACGGCGCCCGCGGGATGCCCGGGGTTCAAGGCTTGCCGCAGCGCCGTCGGCCTCATCGAACAACCGGTCAATTGACCGAAGCCACGCAACCATCCATGGGAATCACCGCGCCCGACACATAGCTGGCATACGGCGACGCCAGAAACACCGCGACGTTGGCAATCTCCTCGGGCTGCGCCATGCGGCCCATGGGGATCCCCGCGACCTGCTCGGCCAGCAGCGCTTCGGCCGAGCGCCCCGTCGCGCGCGACATCGCCGCCATGCCTTCGTCCACCCGGGTGGTTTGCGTGAGCCCCGGATTGATCGCGTTGATGCGTACGCCCTTGTCGGCGTAGGCTCTGGCATAGCCCACACTGGCCAACATCAACGCCGCGTTGGCGGCACCGCCCGGGATGTGCGTGGGCTTGCCGATACGCCCGCCCATGCCCACGATATTGACCACGGCACCCCGACCGCGCTCGGCCATCGCCGGCACCACAGCCTGCATCACATGGGTGCAGGCAAAGTACTTGGCGTCCATGGCTTGATGAAGAGCTGCCACGTCGATCTCGTCGGGCGAATAGCGGCGCGCTGCGCCCGCCGAATTCAGCAGCACATCAAACGCTCCGGCGCGATCCTGCACCTCGCGCAGCACGCGATCGGTGGTTGTGCCATCGGCAAGATCGCAGGCCAGCGACTCCCAGGCGATGCCCTCGGCCTGCGCCAGAGCGGCGGCTCGGTCGAGATTTTCACGACTGCGCGACACCGCCGTGATGTGCGCGCCCAGGCGACCAAATGCCAGCGCGCAGGCCAGGCCGATGCCTTTGCT
Source organism: Verticiella sp. (assembly GCA_041690575.1). GTDB lineage: Bacteria > Pseudomonadota > Gammaproteobacteria > Burkholderiales > Burkholderiaceae_B > Verticiella. The sequence goes on along the minus strand of JAWLHC010000005.1, from coordinate 275,681 downwards.
GGCCCCCGTGACCAGCACGCGCTGGCCGTTGAACTGCAGTTGCATGTCATCTTCCTCGGTGGAACGGAATAGCCGGAAGATTACCTGTTTCCAGCCAATGACCTATAGTGCTTGCAGCCCTTCACCGGAGATGCCGATGTCCTTCCCGCCCCCTACCCCGCAGTCGCTCGAATCCCTCGCACGCGATCTGGGCATTCCCATCGACGGCAAGACGGCCGAAGCCTATGCCCAGGCCATTGCCGACATGATGCCTGCCTGGCAGGCCGTTGCCGACTACAGCGCCGAGACCGACAAGGCCCGCAAACCGGTCAACCGCGAGCACCAACGCCCCACGCCCGACGACAACCCGCACAACGCCTGGTTCGTCCGCACCGCGATTCGCGAGAAGGACAGCGGCCCCCTCGCCGGTCGCAAGATCGCGGTCAAGGACAGCATCCTCGTGGCCGGCGTGCCGATGATCAACGGCTCGAACGTGCTCGAGGGCTACGTGCCACAGCAGGATGCCGAAGTGATCCGCCGCATTCTTGCCGCTGGCGGCGAGATCGTCGGCAAGACGCACTGCGAGTACTTCTGCCTGTCGGGAGGTAGCCACACCAATGCGGCCGGCCCGGTGCACAACCCCTGGAAGCGGGGCTACTCGGCGGGTGGCTCCTCGTCGGGCAGCGCGGCTGCCGTGGCCGCCGGCGACGTGAGCATGGCCTTGGGCGCCGACCAGGCAGGATCCATCCGCATGCCTGCCTCCTACTCCGGCATCGTGGGCCTGAAACCCACCTACAGTCTCGTGCCCTATACCGGCATCGCCCCCATCGAATCCACGTTCGATCACGTGGGCCCCATGACCGCCACGGTGCGCGAGAACGCCGAACTGCTGCAGGTGATCGCCGGCGACGATGGCATCGACCCACGCCAGCGACATGTGCGCGTGGGCGACTACCTGGGTGACATCGACAAGGGCGTCAAGGGCTTGCGCATCGGCATCGTGCGCGAAGGCTTTGGCGCCGCCAACGCGCAGGCCGACGTCGACACTCATGTTCGCCAGGCACTCGACACACTCAAACGGCTCGGCGCCGAAGTGGAAGAAGTGTCTCTGCCCATGCATCCTCTGGGCCCGGCCATCTGGATGCCCATCGCCATGGAAGGCCTCACGCACACCATCCTTGAAGGCAACGGCTTCGGCGTGTCGCGGCTGGATGACTATCTGGTGGACTTCATGCGCTGGAACTTCGAGCATCGCGATCGTCTGGCCGAGGCACCGCACAATGTGAAGGTGTTCTTGCTGGCCTCGCGCTACGTGACGCAAATGCATGGCCATATTCCCTACGCCCAGGCCATCAACGCGGCTCGAAAATTGCGCCAACATTACAACGACGCCCTGCAGAGTTTCGATCTGCTGGCCATGCCCAGTACGCCGATCAAGGCCCAGCCCCTGCCCCGCGAAGAAGACGGTATCGCAGGCTACCTCAAGGCGGCCACCGAGATGTTTGCCAACACCTCGCCCTTCGACGTGACCCACCATCCCGCCATCAGCCTGCCCTGCGGCTTCTCGCAAGGTCTGCCGGTGGGAATGATGCTGGTGGGCGGCCACTTCGACGAAGCCACGGTGTATCGCGCCGCCCATGCCTACGAGCAAACGGGTGAAGGGCAGCGCGGAAGACCGTAACGTCAGTGCTGGCGGGCCTCAGCTTCCGGCGAGGCTGGCAAGCCCGGCACGCGAACCACCAGCGTCGGCGCGGCCAGCGGCGGCGCGGAAAGCTGGTCGCCGCTGCCGGGCGATGCCCACACCACGCAACGACCGGGCAGCAACATTTCGCTCAGTCTGCTGGCGCGTATGGCAGGCTCCGCAGGCGCCGGAAGCACCTCGGCGTCGCGCCGCGCCAGCGCAAGAATGGCGGCCGGTACGCTGGCTTCGGCCAGGATGACATCGGCCTGATTGAGGGCGCGCAAACCACCCAGCGTGAGCGCGTCGGGATCTCCTGGCCCTACGCCGAGCAACACGAGCCGCGCCGGTGCGGTGCGATGACGCGCCTCCAGGGCTGCCAGCAGGGCCGCCTCGGCCCGGTCTGAATGACCGGCATACACCAGCGCCGCCACGTCGCCCTCCCACAGTTGTTCGTAGAATCGTCGACGTTCGGACAAATCGGCAAAACGCTCGCGGATGGCATGACGATGGCGCTGGGCCAGAGCGGCCAGAGTGCCTGCTGCGGTGGGCACCATCGCTTCGATCTGCTCCCGCAGGCGTCGCGCGAACATGGGCGCCGCGCCCCGCGACGAAATGGCGATGGTGATGGGATCACGATCGACCACCGCCGGCACCTGCACCTGTGAGAGCTCGGGGTCGTCGACCACATTCACCCAGCAGCGCTGTGCCGTAGCCGCAGCGGCCACACGGGCGTTGATGTCACGTCGATCGGTGGCTGCCACCACCAGCCACATGCCCTCGAGCCAGGTGGGGTCGAACGGGCCATGCCGCAGCTCGAGATCGCCCCGCTGGGCAGCCTGAAGCAGATCGTGACGGAACGTGGGGGCGCCGACAATCACGCGAGCACTGGCCGCCAGCAGGGCCCGAGCCTTGCGCGCGGCCACTTCGCCGCCGCCCACCACCAGAACGCGTCGATCCTGCAGATCGACAAACAGGGGAAACAGGTTCATCCCTCATTATCGCCGGGTCGGGCCGCACCCGACCCGGCCGCGGCTTACTCGGGGGCGACGGCCGTGACCTCGATCTCGACCTTGGCGCGATCTTCCATCAGCGCCGACACCTCCACTGCCGTCATCGGGATGTTGTAGTTGCCGATGATCTCGCGGAACACCTTGCCGATTTCCTTGCCGGCGGCGAGGTATTCCTTTTTGTTGGTGACGTACCAGGTCATGCGCACGATGTGCTCGGGGCTGGCCTTGGCTTCCGTCAGCACCGCCACGATGTTCTCGAGGGCCTGCTTGACCTGACCGGCGAAGTCGTCGGTGTGGAACTGGCCCTGGCCGTCCCAGCCGATCATGCCGGCCACATACACCTGACGGCCACTCGCGGCCACACCATTCGCATAACCGCGGGGGCGCGGCCAACCTTCGGGAAGAAGTACTTGCATGTCGATTCCTTGAAACGGGGGTTGATAATCAGGCAGCCATGTTGCGCTCGATGGCCTCGCGCAGGTCTGCCGGGATGTCGAGAGATTCGTGGGTGTCGAGCGAGGTGGTCACGATCACCTGCTCCACGCGGGCGCGCAGGTCGCCATCGGCGCCCACGCAGCGATGCTCGAGCTTGAGCGACTTGCTGCCCAGACGCACCACTTCGAGTTCGAGCGTGACGTGATCGCCCATGCGGCTGATGGCGGTGAAATCCACCTCGAGGTGCACCGTGGGCATACCCACCCGGCGGTCGATCACCAGCTTGCGGTAACCCACGCCCAGACCGTCGGTGACCCAGTCTTCGACCGAGCCGTTGAACATCACGAAGTACTGCGGAAAGAACACGATGCCCGCCGGGTCGCAATCCGAGAACCGTATGAGGTACGGGCGCTTGAAGTGCGTCATGTCTTGCGCTCCTTGAGGAGTTCGCGGGCAATGATGAGCAGTTGCACCTCGCTTGCCCCTTCGTAGATGCGCAGGGCGCGGATCTCGCGATAGAGCTTCTCCACGGTGACTTCGCTCACCACACCCATGCCGCCCCAGATCTGCACCGCTGCGTCGATCACTTTCTGGGCACCTTCCGTGGCCACGTATTTGGCCATGGCAGCCTCGCGGGTGACGCCCTTGCCCTGATCCCGCTGCCAGGCGGCACGGTAGGTATGCAGCGCGGCGCTCTCCAGGGTGATGGCCATCTCGGCCAGCTTGGCCTGAGTGAGCTGGAAGTCGGCCAACGTCTGGTTGAACATCTTGCGCGTGGTGGCACGCTCCAGCCCTTCGTCGAGCGCCCGACGGCCAAAGCCGAGCGCAGCCGCCGCCACGGAAGTGCGAAACACGTCGAGTGTGCGCATGGCGATCTTGAAGCCCTCGGCCGCCTCGCCAATGCGCTGGCTGAGCGGAATGCGCGCCTGATTGAAGCGCAGACGAGCCAGGGGATGCGGGGCGATGACGTCGATACGCTCGGCGATTTCGAAGCCCGGGGTGTCGGCATCCACGATGAAGGCCGAGATGCCACGCGCGCCGGGCGCCTCGCCAGTACGGGCGAACACGACGTAGAAGTCGGCAATGCCGCCGTTGGAAATCCAGGTCTTCTCGCCGTTGAGCACCACCTCGTTGCCTTCCACGCGGGCCTCGAGCGTCATCGCGGCAACGTCGGAGCCGGCGTTTGGCTCGGACAGCGCGAAGGCCGCAATGGCCTCGCCACTGGCCACGCGTGGCAGATAACGCTGCTTCTGCTCGGGCGTACCGGCGAGGCTGATGGCTCCCGAGCCCAGGCCCTGCATGGCAAAGGCGAAATCGGCCAGGCCGTTGTGCCGTGCCAGCGTTTCGCGCAACAGACAGATGGATCGCGTGTCGATCGTATCGTGCAGGCCACCGTAGTCGGTGCCGGCCACGGCATAGCGCAGCCAGCCGCCCGCCCCCAGTGCTTTCACCAGAGCCTGGCAGTCGGCATCGACGTCGTGACCATGCTCCTGCGGCACATTCTGTGTGGCCCAGGCCTCGAGCGCCAGCGCCAGCTCACGGTGCGTGGCCTCGAAAAAAGGCCACTCGAGATAGTTCTGATCGGCCATGGTCAATCACCCTCGAATTGCGGTTTCTGTTTGGCCACGAAGGCGTGATAGGCGCGCGAGAAGTCTTCGGTCATCATGCAGATGGCCTGAGCCTGGGCCTCGGATTCGATGGCCTGTTCGATGCTCATGTTCCACTCCTGGTGGAGCATGGTTTTGGTAATGCCGTTGGCAAAGGTGGGGCCGGCAGCGAGGTTGTCGGCCAGTTTCTGCGCGGCGGCATCCAGCCCTTCGGGGTCGGCCAGCTGGTTGAAGAAACCCCAACGCTCGCCTTCTTCACCGTTCATCGAGCGCCCGGTGTACAGCAACTCGCTGGCCCGGCCCTGGCCGATGATGCGCGGCAGAATGGCGCACGCGCCCATGTCGCAGCCGGCCAGACCCACGCGGTTGAACAGGAAGGCCGTCTTGCTGCGGGCCGTGCCCACGCGCATGTCGGAGGCCATGGCCATGATGGCACCGGCACCGGCACACACGCCGTCTACCGCGGCGATGATGGGCTGCGGACAACCCCGCATGGCCTTGACCAGGTCGCCAGTCATGCGGGTGAACATCAGCAGCTCGGGTGCCTTGAGGCGAACCAGCGGGCCGATGATGTCGTGCACATCGCCACCCGAGCAGAAGTTCTCTCCGGCGCCACGCACGACCACCACCTTGATGTCTTCGGCGTACTTGAGCTGACCGAAAAAATCACGCAGCTCGGCATAGGAGTCGAACGTGAGCGGATTCTTGCGGTCGGGCCGGTTGAGCGTGACGATACCCACCTTGCCCTTGGCTTCCCAGAGGAAATGGCGGGCCTGGTAATCGGCCATGCGCTTTCGGTTGCCGGCCTGCAGGGTGGGGTCTACACGTGGCGTAGTGTCGGAAGTCATGTGGGCTCCTCGGAGGTTTCGTGGTGCATCAGATGTACCCGCAAAATGCCCAGCTGGGTGTACATCTGATGCAACTGCTTGTCGGTAAGATTGCCCAGCAGCTCGAGGACCCAATCCTCGTGCGCCTGGGCCATGGATTCGAATGCGCTCAACCCCTTGTCGGTGAGGCAGACGATGCGCGATCGCTTGTCGGTGTCGCTGGTGCGACGCATCACCAAGCCCTCGCGCACGAGCTCATCGGTGAGGCCGGTGACATTGCCACCGGTAACCATTAAATGTCGGGATAAATCGCGCATGCGCAGCCCGTCGCGGTAGCGATAGAGCTGGGCGAGGTAATCGAAGCGGGCAAGCGACACACCAAATCGCTGACGCAGCCGTCGACGCACCACGGATTCGATCTGCGTGGTGCACGACAGCAGTCGCAACCAGAGCTTGAGCGCGGCATGGTCGTCGCTGTGAACCCGTGCCTCGTGACCCAGACCCTGTGCGTCGCGCAGCATGGCGTGCGAGAGGTCGGACATCACATGACCTCGCCACCCGACACCGATATGGCCTGACCGGTGACCGAAGCGGCAGCGTCGCCACACAGCCAGCGCACGGCATCGGCCACTTCATCGGGCTGGATCACGCGACGTTGCGGATTGTTGGCCGTGAAATCGGCCAGTGCCTCTTCTTCGGTGCGGCCGGTCTTGGCCACCACGTTGGCGATACTCTCGCGCAAAATGTCGGTATCGGTGTAGCCGGGGCACACGGCGTTCACCGTGACACCCTTGCGCGCGAGCTCCAGCGCCAGCGAGCGGGTCAGGCCCACCACGCCGTGCTTGGCGGCGGTGTAGGCCGACACATAGGCGTAGCCCTTGAGCCCCGACGTACTGGCGATGTTGATGATGCGCCCGGTGCCGGCCTCGAGCATGTCGGGCAGTGCGGCCTGAGTGCACAGGAAGGTTCCGGTGAGATTCACCTGAATCATCTGCTCCCAAAGCTTGAGCGAGGTCTTTCCGAACGGTGCACTTTGCGCCTGACCGGCATTGTTGACCAATATGCTCACAGGGCCCAGCGCCTTGCGGGCCTCGGCGAAGGCAGCCTCAACCGCCTCGGGGCTGCCGATATCGGCCGACACGGGCAAATGGGGGCCGCCGGGCAGCGTACTGCGCAAGGCCTCGAGGGCCTCCGCATTGCGACCCAGCAGCGACACCTTGGCGCCCTGCTGCGCCAGCATGCGGGCGACCGCGGCGCCAATGCCGCGCGCCGCCCCCGTGACCAGCGCGTGGCGCCCGGCAAACGGTAGCGGACTCTGCATTACACCCCCTGCGCCTGGTTGGCCGCCTCGACGGGCGAGACGCCGGCCTGCTGCTGCGCCGCACGCTCACGCTCGAGGTTCTTCTCGAGCTGCACCTTGGCCGCCCGATACTGCTTGGGCCAGGACACTTCGGTGTAACCGATACGCGCGGCCTCGTTCAGCGTCCAGGACGGGTTGGCAAGGTGCGGACGACCCACGGCGCAGAGGTCGGCCCGGCCCGCGGCAATGATGCTGTTGGCATGATCGGCCTCGGAGATGGCACCCACGGCGATGGTGGGCACGCCCGCCTCGTTGCGGATGCGATCGGCAAACGGCGTCTGGAACATGCGGCCATACACCGGCTGCTCTTTCTTGCTCACCTGACCGGACGACACGTGCACGATATCGACCCCGGCGGCCTTGAGCATGCGACCGATTTCCACCGCGTCATCGGGCGTGATACCGCCCTCGACCCAGTCGTGCGCCGAAATCCGAACCGAGATGGGCAGATGCTGCGGCCACACGTCGCGAATGGCGTGGAAGATCTCGAGCGGGTAGCGCATGCGGTTTTCGAGCGAACCGCCGTACTCGTCGTCGCGCTGATTGGTGAGCGGCGAAATGAACGACGACAGCAGGTAGCCGTGGGCACAATGCAGCTCGAGCCAGTCGAAGCCCGCTTCGGCGGCAAAGGTGGTCGAACGCACGAAATCCGCCTTGACGCGATCGAGGTCTTCACGGGTCATGGCGCGCGAGGTATCGCTCACGCCCTCGACATACTGCTGCGGCGAGGCCGATATCAGCGGCCAATTGCCTTCTTCAAGGGGCAGATCCATACCCTCCCAGGCCACACGCGTGGAGCCCTTGGCACCGGAGTGACCGATCTGCAGACCGATCTTGGCGTCGGAGTTCTGGTGCACGAAATCCACGATCTGCTTCCAGCCGTCGCGCTGCTCGGTGTTCCAGATGCCAGGGCATCCCGGCGTGATGCGGGCGTCGGGCGAGGTGCAGGTCATTTCCACCATCACCATGCCGGCACCGCCCATGGCGCGTGCCCCCAGATGGGTCTGGTGAAACTGCGCCGGCATGCCGTCGACGCAGGAGTACTGCGCCATGGGCGAGACGATGATGCGGTTGGGCAGCGTAACCTCGCGCAGCTTGAACGGCGTGAACATGGGCGGCACGGGTTGCTGGTCGGGCTTGCGCTCGACTCCGGCCTGGCGCGCAAACCAGTCTTCGTAGTTTTCGATGTAATCCCGGTCGCGCAGGCGCAGATTCTCGTGGCTGATGCGCTGGCTGCGGGTAAGCAACGAATAGGCAAACTGCTCGGGCGGCAGGTTGACGTAACGATCGACGTGCTCGAACCATTCGGTGGAGTTGCGCGCGGAGTTCTGGATGCGCAGCACCTCGATGCTGCGCACGTCTTCGTAATGCTGCAGGGCGGCATTGATGTCGTCGGGATGACGAGCGATGGAGCGCGTGAGCTCGATGGCGTCTTCGAGCGCAAGCTTGGTGCCCGAACCGATGGAGAAGTGCGCCGTGTGGGCGGCATCGCCCATCAGCACCACGGGCTGTTTGCCGTTGTGATGCACCCAGGTCTTGCAGATGACCCGCGGAAACTTGATCCACTGGGCCGAGCCACGAAGGTGCGAGGCGTTCGAGATGAGCGGATTGCCGTCGAGATACTTGGCAAAGAGCTTTTCGCAATAGGCGATGGACTCTTCCTTTTCCATCTTGTCGATGCCGGCCGCCAACCAGACGCGCTCGGGCACTTCGACGATGAAGGTGGACGTTTCGCTGTCGAATCGATAGGCATGCGCCTGAAACCAGCCATGCTCGGTTTCTTCGAAGGCAAAGGTGAAGGGCCCGAATTTTTTCTTGGTGCCCAGCCACACGAAGCGGCAGTCGCGCATGTCGATGTCGGGCTGATAGGTAGCCTCGTACTTGCCACGAATGCGGCTGTTGAGGCCATCGGAAGCAATGATGAGGTCGGCGTCGGGGTAGTCTTCGTCGCCCTGCGCGTCAGTGTCGAACACGAGCTTGACGCCCACCTCTTCGCAACGCGCTTGCAGGATATTGAGCAGACGCTTGCGGCCAATGCCGCAGAAGCCGTGACCGCTGGAGATCACGCTATGCCCACGGATGAGCACTTCGATGTCGTCCCAGTGGCTGAAGGCGTCGAGTATCTGGGTGGCGGTGACGTCGTCGGCCGCGCGCAGGTTACCCAGGGTTTGGTCCGAGAAAACGACACCCCAGCCAAAGGTATCGTACGGGCGGTTGCGCTCGACGACGGTGATGTCGTGTTCGGGGTTCTGCTTCTTCATGAGCAGAGAGAAGTAGAGGCCGGCAGGGCCCCCGCCGATGCAGACGATTTTCATGCGATCTCCGTCAGGAAACGAATCAGGACTGGTGCAGACCCACCAGCAGGCGGTTTGTGAGGCAGGAATAATGGTTTAGTTCTAAAGCATTCTATCGGTCGTCTTGCCCCGCGCGCAAGCCCCTCGTCGCAATTTTTTATTGACATGACTCCAGGTTATCGGGGAAAACAATTACTTGACAACTAAATGATACCGGACGCATAGTTGATTCATGTCAAACCTTGCCGTGCCGTTGCCGTCAGCGCTTCGCACGGCCTTTTCATGACCTCAGCCATGACCTACTCCGCCCATCGCGACACTTTCGTGATCGACAACCTCCCGCCGGCTGCCGACTGGCCCGAGTTTCTGTTCGATCGCCCCGAGCTGCAGTTTCCCGACAAGCTCAATGCCACCACCCGGCTGCTCGACGACGCCGTGACCGAGGGCCATGGCGATCGCCCCGCCATCCTGGGCAACAACATCCGCCTCACCTACCGCGAGCTGCAAGCTCAGGTCAACCGTATCGCCAACGTGCTGGTCAACGATCTTGGCCTGGTGCCCGGCCACCGGGTCCTGCTGCGCGGCGGCAACTCGCCCATGCTGGCGGCCTGCTGGCTGGCCGTGATCAAGGCCGGCGGCGTGGCCGTGGGCACCATGCCACTTTTGCGCGCCAAGGAGCTGAAAGACATCGCCCGCCTGGGCGCTGTCAGCCATGCTCTGTGCGATCAAACCCTGGCGGCCGAACTCGAGCTGGCCAGCCAGGATTCCGAGTTCTTGCAGCAGGTTCGATATTTTGGCGAAGGCGGCAATCTCGAAGCCGCCATGGCCGCTCAGCCCGACACCTTCGAGGCCGTGGCCACAGCCGCCAACGACCCCGCCCTCATCGGCTTCACGTCGGGCACCACGGGCGTGCCCAAGGGCACCGTGCATTTTCACCGCGACGTCATGGCCATGTGCGAGATCTTCCCGCGGCATTGCCTCAAGCCCGAGGCGTCCGATGTCTTCATCGGCACGCCGCCGCTGGCCTTCACTTTCGGCCTGGGCGGCATGCTCTGCTTTCCGTTGTGGGCGCGCGCCAGCACGGTGCTGCTCGAGAAGCTCGGCCCCGAGCCCCTCATGCAGGCCATCCAGGATTACCGCGCCACCATCTGCTTCACCTCGCCCACGGCCTACCGGCAGATGTCGATGATGGCCGATCGCTACGACATCTCCAGCCTCAAGAAATGTGTGTCGGCCGGCGAAGGCCTGCCAGACGACACCCGCAAGCGCTGGCGCGAGGCCACCGGCATCCAGATTCACGATGGCATCGGCGGCACCGAACTCATCCACATCTACATCGCTTCGGGCCCGGAAGACTTCCGCGAGGGCGCCATCGGCAAGGTGCTGCCGGGTTATGTGGCGCAGGTGGTCGACGACAACATGCAGCCGCTGCCACCAGGCGAGGTCGGCATGCTGGCGGTCAAGGGCCCTACGGGCTGCCGCTATCTGGCCGACGATCGACAGAAGAACTACGTGCGCGACGGCTGGAACCTGCCGGGCGATGCCTTCCGCATGGACGACGACGGCTACTTCTACTACGTGGCACGGGTCGACGACATCATCGTCACCTCGGGCTACAACGTGTCCAGCCCCGAAGTGGAGTGGGCGCTGCTGGCGCACCCGGCCGTCGCCGAATGCGGTGTGGTGGGTGTGCCCGACCCCGATCGCGGCCAGATCATTCGTGCCTTCGTTGTGCTCAAGCCGGGCCACGAAGGCAACGACGACATGGTGGCCGAGCTGCAGAAGTTCGTGAAAGACACGGTGGCGCCGTACAAGTATCCGCGCTCGATCCGCTTCGTGGATGCGCTGCCTCGCACCGAGAGCGGCAAGCTGCAGCGTCACCGGCTGAAGCAGCAGTAGGGCGCACGACGCTTGCCGGAACCGGCCGCAATCGGTAAGGTCGAACCCGCTCCGGGGCACGCCGTGCCCCGATTCCCGCCCGCCGTACGCGCCTGCCGCCCACCGGCCGGGCGGTCAGGAGGGTTCGCATGAAAGTCCTGCTCACCGGTGCCACCGGGTTCGTTGGCAGCCATCTGGCACAGGCGCTCGATGCCGCGGGCCACCGCGTGGTGGCGGCCGTCCGCCGGCCCGAACGTGCTCGCCGCCATCTCGGCGGGTTGCAATGTGTCCCCATCGATTTCAACCAGGCCACCACGCCGGAGGCCTGGCACGACGCCGTGCAGGGAGTGGATGCCGTCATCAACGCGGTCGGCATCCTGCGTGAATCGCACAAGCAGCCGTTCGATGTTCTGCACCATCGGGCACCCGCCGCCCTGTTCGATGCTGCGGCTGCCGCCGGCGTGCAGCGTATCGTGCAAATCTCGGCACTGGGCGCCGACGACACCGCCAGCACCGCCTATCAGCGCAGCAAGAAGGCCGCTGACGACCACCTGGCCAGCCTGAACGTGCCGGCAGCCATCGTGCAGCCGTCGGTGGTGTTCGGTCCCGGTAGCGGCAGCGCGCGCCTGTTCGGTTTCATGGCGCGCCTGCCCCTCATTCCCCTGCCCGGCCAGGGCCAACAGGCGGTTCAGCCCATCCACATTCACGACCTCGCCGACGCCGTGATCGAGCTGCTCGAGGCCGAGCCCATGCCAACCGGCCGACTGCCGTTCGTCGGGCCCGAAGCCTTGAGCCTGCGCGAGTTCTACATCAAGTTACGGGCGGCACTGGGAATCTCCTCGCCTGCCCGTTTCGTGCCGATTCCGATGGCGCTCATCGAAACCAGCGCCCGCGTGGGTTCGCACATACCGGGCATGATGCTCGATCGCGACACCCTCATCATGCTCAATCAGGGTAGCGTGGGCGACTCCGGCGTTGTGGCTGGCCTCCTGGGTCACCCCCCGCGCAGTGTGGAGCATTTCTTCGGGGGTCGACCATGAGGGGTGCGGCAACGCAACCTCGCCTGTTGCTGCTCGGCGCCACGGGTCAACTGGGGTCGGCCTTGCAACGCACCCTGGCGCCGCTGGGCGAAGTGATCATGCCCGATCGCCATGCCTGCGATCTTTACGACCCGGCGGCGTTGCAGCGCACGCTGGCCGAAGCGAAGCCGAACATTCTGGTCAACGCGGCAGCCTATACCGACGTCGATGCCGCCGAGCATCACACAGCGTCGGTCATGCAGATCAACACCCAAATGCCTGAACGCCTGGCAGAATGGGCAACCCGGCACGGCGCCTGGTTGCTGCACTTTTCCAGTGATTATGTGTTCGACGGCCGGCTCGACCGGCCCTACCGTGAAGACGATGCCGCCGCGCCCCTCAACACCTATGGCCGGAGCAAGCTGGCCGCCGACGAGCTGGTGGCACAAACCCCGCGCCACCTCATCGTCCGCTCGGGCTGGATCTGCCACCGCCAGGGGCGAAACTTCCTGCGCACCATCTTGCGACGGGCCCGTCAGCAATCGCGCCTGCAAGTGGTGGCCGACCAGTTCGGTGCGCCCAATACCGCCGAACTGCTGGCGCAAGTGAGCACGCTGATGTTGCGTGATGCCTGGCACGAGCGGGGCGCGCCCGGGTTGTATCATGTGGCGGCCAGCGGTCGTGCCAGCTGGCACGACTACGCCGTGTTCTTGCTCGAAGAGGCCGCTCGCCAGGGCATGCCGCTGCGCTGCCACGCGGCCGATCTGCAGTCGATCGACAGCGCCATGCTCACCCGACTCGCCCCGCGACCCGCCAGCACGGTGCTCGACACCAGCCACGTGCGCGGCGAATTCGGCATTCATCTGCCCCCCTGGCAGCAAGGGGTGTCGCAAGTGGTGCACGATATCCTGCAGGGGGCCGACCCCCTCTGATGGCCCGGCCGCCGATTCACTTCCTACCCTTACCGCCTGTCTACCACCCCATGATTCCAAATCTTCCCGCTCTTGCTGTTGTCACCGGTTTGCTGTCGCTGCCCTTTTCCGTGCTGGCAGTCGAACCGCTGCGCAGTGCTGCCGAGGATCAGTCGCTGACCCGTTCGCAGAGTCTGGTCACACCCGACGCCGATCTCGACGAGGTCAATGTCCGGGAGTGCTGGATTCGCCACACGCCCTTGCCCGACCTGCCCACGGCGGCGTATTTTCTCGTCGACAATCAAAGTCATCTCACGCTCGAAGTCACCGGGGTGCAGTCTGACGCCTTCGAGCGCAACGAGCTGCGGCAAACCGTGGCCGGCGACGGACCGGCGCGCATGCTCACCATTTCGTCGGTGCCCGTGGCGCCCGGCGACACCCAGAAGTTTGCCCCGGGCGGCTATCACGTCTTGCTGGCCGACCCCGTAGAACCCCTCGACGTGGGTGCCGAAGTCACGCTGACCTTCCTCTTTGGCAGCGACGGTCGCTCGCAAGTCCCCTGCCGGGTGCAGGCCACCACCGACCTCCAGTACACCGGCAACTGAGGCCGGACTGCCCGCCCCCTACCGAAATGCCGCCGCGGGATCGGGTTCGGCGTCGCCAGACGCTCCGCTCTCGAACCCGAACGGGTTCTGCCCATAATCGTCATCGCCATAGGTACTGCCAAGGTCCAGCTGGATCGAACCCGGGTCCACGGCGACGGCATCACTGCGGTAATGCGTCACCAGGCCCGGAAACGCCAGAATCAACACCACCATGGCCAGTTGAATCACGATGAAGGGCACGGCACCCCGGTAAATCTGACCCGTGCTGACGCCGGGCACCTGACGGCCGGTGACCCGATCTCGCCAGGGCCGGCGCGGCGCCACCGAGCGAAGATAGAACAGGGCAAAGCCAAATGGCGGATGCATGAACGATGTCTGCATGTTCACCGCCAGCAACACGCCGAACCAGATCAGGTCGATGCCCATGGCATCCGCCACCGGCGCGAGCAGGGGAACCACAATGAAGGCCAACTCGAAGAAATCGAGAAAGAAGGCCAGCACGAACACCAGCACGCTCACCATGATCAGAAAGCCGAGCTCGCCTCCCGGCAGATTGAGCAGATGATGTTCGATCCAGAGATCGCCATCGACGGCCCGAAACACCAGGCCGAACACGGTGGAACCCACCAGAATGAACATCACGAAGGTGGTGAGACGGGTGGTGGAATCCATGGCCTGCCGCAGCAGCCGCCAGTTGAGTCGGCCACGTACCAGGGCCATCACCAGCGCACCCACCGCCCCCATGGCGCCACCCTCGGTGGGTGTGGCAAGGCCGATGAATATGGTGCCAAGCACCAGAAAGATGAGTGCCAGCGGTGGAATCAGCACAAAAGTGACACGCTCGGCCAAGGTCGACAACCAGCCCAGCCGGAACAGGCGGTTCGCCAGCGCCACGGCAAACGCCACGGCGCCCCACACCAGCAGCGACATCACCACCTTCTCGTCGACCGGCGTGGCGGGCGTGAACCACCAGCGCCCGACCGCCCATGCCACCCCTGCCGACAGAACCGTGAGCACCCACAACGAGCGCGTGCCGCTGTGGCCATCAGGCTCGCGAAACTGGCGTGCCTCGGCGGGCAGAGCCGGCGCACTGGCCGGCCGCAACCAGGCCAGTGCCAGGACGTAAGCGATGTACACAGCCACCAACAACAGGGCTGGCACCATGGCGCCACGATACATATCGCCGATCGAGCGGCCCATTTGATCGGCCAGAACGATCAGCACGATGGAGGGTGGAATGATCTGCGACAGCGTGCCCGACGCCGCGATGACGCCCGAGGCCAACCGCGCCGAATAACCATACCGGAGCATGATGGGCAGCGAGATCAGACCCATCGAAATCACCGACGCACTGATGACGCCAGTGGTGGCGCCCAGCATGGCGCCAACCAGCACCACCGCGATCGCCAGACCGCCACGCAGGCTGCCGAACAGCTGGCCGATGGTTTCGAGCAGATCCTCGGCCATGCGCGAACGCTCGAGAATCAACCCCATCAGCGTAAAGAAGGGCACGGCCAGCAGCGTGTCGTTGCTGACCACGCCATACACGCGCTGCGGTAGCGCTTGCAGCAACGCTGCCGGCATCAACCCCAGCTCGATGCCGATGAGGCCGAACAACAGACCGTTGGCCGCCAACGAGAATGCCACCGGAAACCCCAGCAGCAGGCACACGATGAGACTGACGAACATCACTGGCGCCAGATTTCCCGCCAGCAATTCCATCATGGCCGCACCTCGGGAGCCTGTCGCACGGGCGTATCGGATGCCACGGTATCGACGGGTTCTGGCGTGGCATCAGGATCGCGCCGGGGGTCTGGCGCCAATCCGCGCAGGCACGCCACGCACTTGATCAGGTGCGACACACCGGCCAGACTCAAGAGCGCAAACCCCAGCGGAATCATCAGCTTGATCGGCCAGCGCACCAGGCCGCCGGTGTTGCTCGATTGCTCCTGGCTGATGAACGAGCCCCAGAACATCGGCCACGACAGCCACAGAATGAGTACGCTGAAGGGCAACAGGAATGCCACGACGCCGAAGATCTCGATCCACAACTGTGTGCGGCGCGGCAGGCGGCTGGCCAGAATGTCCACCCGGACATGGTCACCGCGCAGGAGCGAATAGCCGGCCGCGAGCAGAAAGATGGTACCGAACAGATACCACTGGATCTCGAGCCAGGCGTTGGAGCTGAGGTTGAACAGCTTGCGGGCCACCGCGTTGCCGGCGCTGATCAACACCACCAGCAGGGTGAGCCACATGACACTGTGACCGACCCAGCGAGACACGGCATCGATGGCCCGGGAGAATGCGAGCAGAGTACGCATGGACAATCCGGTAGAAACGCGACGGAGGAATCCGCCGCATCCTACCTGAATCGAAGCCGGGCCAGCCGGGTAACCACGCTACAGCGGCAGCGCCAGCAACGTGTCGCTCGACGGGCTATCGCACACCGCCACACGCCGAGCCAGCAGCAGGCGGTCGTTGTGCAACACGAAACGGTCGTGGTAGCTGCCGGTGGCAAACAGCTCGGTGGTGCCATCGTGCATGATGCGAGCCACCATGAAGGGGCTGCGGGCATCGGCTTCGGTGGCCGAGCTGGCCGTGACGAGAGGCGTGCCGATCAGATGACGGTAGCGGTGGCGTTCGTAGATGTTGGCTTCGCGCAGGGCCGATACACGATCATGGAGCATGGCCCTTGAGGTGGCATAGATGATGCCGGCCGGCAGGCCATCCCGTTCGTTTTCCACATGCGTGATGCGATAGTGGCAGTCTTCGGTAAAGAAGTCGGGCCAGGCTTCGAGGTTGTCGCTGTCGATGGTTTCGGCATAGGCCGCGTGAAATGCACAAAGCTTGAGCAGGTCGATCATGATTCGGCAAACCCCATGATGTTGCGGTAGGCCTTCCAGAAGCCGCGTACCGAGGTTTCGGTGGCCCGGCCAGGGCTCGAGGCGGTGGTGTCGCCGCCCATCTCGACGATGGATTCGAGCTCGTCAGCACTGACGATGCCGCGCTGCACAAAGCCGCCCACGGCGCCATCTTCCATCGAGATGTAGCCGGCGGGGCCCACCAGGTTGCATTGCTTGAGGCGGACCTCGCGCTG
This sequence comes from Verticiella sp., assembly GCA_041690575.1. Classification (GTDB taxonomy): domain Bacteria; phylum Pseudomonadota; class Gammaproteobacteria; order Burkholderiales; family Burkholderiaceae_B; genus Verticiella. Next base: position 258,978 of record JAWLHC010000005.1, on the reverse strand, counting down.
CTCGGGGGTATCGTCGGCATAGCCGATGTACGTCCAGTTGAGCTCGGAGCGCTCTTGTCCCTTGGGCAGCAATTGCCGAATGGCCAGACAATTTTGAATCTGCTGCAGCACGAACCCGGGAAACACGGTGAGGATCTGCAGCGTGATGCCGTCGTCGTACTCGTCGAAACCCTGCAACAGGGTGGGGTCCTTGAGACGGTAATTGTCGGCGTCTGAGCGCAAGCCCTGCTCCCGATACGAGGCGTCCGCGGCCTCGGGATCGATCATCGAATAGCTCACATGATGACCGCCGCTGTCGTCGACGATAACGCCGCCCTTCTGCGACAGACGATTGAGCTCGAACGTGGTGAAGAACAGATGCAGCAGGCTGGCGTGATAGCTGTCCTTGACGTTCTCGAAGTAGAGTTTCCAGTTATTGGGCAGGGCCTGCGTAAAGCGGCCGATCACCTGAACCGGCTTGTGCAGCACGCGCTCGATACGCTCGCAGATCTCGTCGCCCAGATACTCTTCGATATCGGGCACGTCGTCGTCGAAACTGCCGAAGACCAGGCCGCAGAACTCGGCAATGCGCAGGGGCCGCGGACGGTGATCCTCGCGCCGGAAGGTGTCGGGCATGCCCCCCAGCCCCTTCACGCCGTGCTCGAAGGCCACGCCGGTCAGCTCGCCACGCAGGTTATAGCTCCAGGCGTGATACACGCACTGGAAGTTGTCGGCCCGGCCCGAGCGCTCGAGCGCGATCAGGGCGCCGCGGTGCACGCATCGGTTCTCGAACCCGTAGATCTGGCCATCACGGTCGCGCACCACAATCACGGGGGTTTCGCCCACGAAGGTCGTGCGGTAATCGCCGGGCTCGGGCAGTTCGGCGTCGAGGCAGAGGTAATTCCACGTAGGGCCGTGGTAGAGACGCTTCTGCTCGACCTGGTAGATATCGGGATTCTGGTAAACGTCGAAGGGCACGCGGGTGAACGTGCCCTCGGCCCAGTAGCGCGGCAGCGCCGGGGTGGTGGAGTGCATGTGGACTCGCTCCGGTTAGGCCAATCAAGAAAAGGCCACCTTACCGAGACGAGCTCGTCAGCGTCAAATTTCTGATACTTTTGTTCGAATATCGAACTTTGCACGCCTCTGTGCTCGCTTGCGCAGCACCGTCTGGCGAGAAGCCGCGACGAGTCGCGGCGCTACAGTGCCGTGTCGAGCATCCGGCGCCCGCGCTCCAGGGCCGGCAACAGGGTTTCGATCATTTCGGCCGCAGAGAGCCGGCTGGCGGCAGCCACGAGGCTCATGGCCGCCACAATGCTGCCGTCGCGATCCCGAACGGGCACCGCAATCGAACGAAAACCGAGTTCCAGCTCTTCGTCGCACACGGCATAGCCGCACTCACGCGCCTCGGCGATCAACGTGATCAACCGCGCCGCGTCGGTTTCAGTGTGTGGCGTGAGCGGTCGCAGCGGCACACTGCGGAGGGATCGATCCAGATCGCCCTCGGGCAGGTCGGCCAGCAGCACCCGCCCCGTGGCCGAGCACCATGCCGGCAACCGTGAACCCATGCCCAGCCCATGCGACAGACTGCGCCGCGTCGCCGCCCGGGCCACGAAGACGCTTTCCATGCCATCGCGTACGGCGAGCGAGCTGGATTCGCGGGTGCGCTCGCTGATGGCTTCAAGCACGGGTTGCACGAGACGACCCAATGGGTTGGCGGCCACGTAGGCATGGCCCAGACGCAGCGTGCGCGGTGCGAGCTGGAAGTATTTGCCGTCGCTGGCCACATAACCCAGGCGCTCGAGCGTGATCAACGCACGCCGGGCCGAAGCGCGCGTATGCCCGGTGATGCGGGCAGCTTCGGTCAGGGTGAGACGTCCCCGCTGGATGCCAAAAGCCTCGATGATGGCAAGTCCTTTCTCAAGGCCTGCCACATACTCCTTGTCGGTGCTGCCGGTGGTCAACGGTATTCTCCCCCGCCTCGAGTCGTGTTCGCATATCGAACATGATATTCGAAAAGTTGACGCCAGGATCCGCGATCCTTATGTTTTACGTGACGGGCCCGGAAGACATCAGCCATCGGCCCAACAACAGGCCACCCGGCCCATACTCCCCGGAGACACATCATGACCCGATCACTTGCGCTCGCCGCCCTGCTGGGCACGGCCGGTCTGACCGCCGGCCCTGCGCTCGCCACCGAAGCCGACGCCTTCCCCAACCGCCCCGTGCATATCGTGGTGCCTTACCCTGCCGGCGGCACCGCCGACGTGCTGCCGCGCGCGCTCAGCGAGCATCTCAGCCAACGCTGGGGGCAACCCGTGGTGATTGAAAATCGTACCGGTGCGGGGGGCAACATCGGCACCGACCATGTGGCCAAGGCCGAGCCCGACGGCCACACATTGGTGGCCACACCGCCGGGCCCACTGGTGGTCAATCAGAATCTGTACAGCGATCTGCCGTTCGATCCCGAAGCCCTGGTGCCGATCACCACCCTGGCCAAGGCACCCAACGTGCTGGCCGTACGCAACGAGCTTCCGGTGGCAACTGCCGAAGAATTTCTGGAGTATGCCCGCGCCAACCCCGGCAAACTCACCGTAGCCACCCAGGGCAACGGCACCACGTCGCATCTCACTGGCGCCATGTACGCCCGCGAGGCCGACACCGAGTTCGTCTTCGTCCCGTATCGCGGCACAGCACCGGCACTGGCCGCTCTGGTGGGCGGACAAGTGGATGTGTTCTTCGACAACATCGGCTCGATGTACTCACATCATCAGGCCGGCAACGCACGCATTCTGGCCGTTACCACGGCCGAGCGCAGTCCGCTCCTGCCGGACGTTCCCACGGTGGCAGAGGCCGGCCTTGACGGCTTTCAGGCCGCCACCTGGTTTGGCATGGCGGCACCGCCCAACACGCCCGACGCCATCGCCGATCGTATCAACGCCGACGTGGTGGAGGTGCTGGCGCTGCCGCAGATACGCGAAACCTTCGAGAAACAGGGCGTCACGCCGTCCGGCGAGTCGCGCGCAGAGATGGCCGAGTTCATGGCGCGCGAGCGCGAACAATGGGGCGCCGTGATCGAGTCGGCCAACGTGACCATCAACTGACGCGCCTCGGCAACCTGACCCTCGCCCCTTCGAGGCGGGGGTCAGGGCGTGGCGAGGCGCTCCCGCCGACCGGTCAGTCGTTACCGAGCATGGCGGCGGCAAATTCGCTGGCCACGAAAGGCTGGAGGTCTTCGATGCCTTCGCCCACGCCAATCCAGTACACAGGAATCGGCCGCACGCCCCGTGAACCGGAGGCCACTGCGGCCAGGATGCCGCCGCGCGCCGTGCCATCGAGCTTGGTCACCACCAGGCCGGTGAGGCCCAGGGCTTCGTCAAACGCCTTGATCTGCGCCAGCGCGTTCTGGCCCGTGTTGCCGTCGACGACCAGAAGCACTTCGTGCGGTGCCTCGGCGTCGGCTTTGCCCAGCACCTTGCGCACCTTCTGGATCTCGGCCATGAGATTCAGCTGCGTGGGCAAACGACCGGCAGTGTCCACCATCACCACGCCCATACCGCGCGCCTTGCCTGCCTGCACCGCATCGAAGGCCACCGCGGCCGGATCGCCACCATCGGCCTGGGCGATCACGGCGACCTCGTTGCGTCGCCCCCATTCCACCAGCTGTTCGCGCGCTGCGGCGCGAAAGGTATCGCCGGCCGCCAGCAACACCGGTTTGCCGCTGGCCTGAAAGGCGCGCGCCAACTTGCCGATGGAGGTGGTTTTGCCGGCGCCATTGACACCGGCAATCATCACGACCAGCGGCTGCGCGCGATCCAGATCGAAACCGCGCTGCAACGGCTTGAGGTGCTCGGCGAGCAATTCGCGCAGCACCACCTTGACCTGGTTGCCGTCTTCGATGCGGTCGCGTCGCACTCGCGCACGCAGATCGGTCAGCAGCTTGTCGGTGGCTTCGACGCCGGCATCGGCCATGATCAGTGCGGTTTCCAGCTCTTCGAACAGGTTTTCGTCGACCGTGACGTTGACGAACAAGCCGCTGAAGTTCTGCCCGGTGCGCGACAGACCGCTCTTGAGTCGTGCCAGCCAGGATTTGCGGGGAGCTTCGTCGGAGGCGGAGGGCTCGGCATCCTGCGGCATCCAGCGACGGCGGTGGTCGTCGTTGCCGGGGCGGGCAGCGGGCACGCCACCCACCGTTGCCGCCGCCGCGCGCGGCGCGGCAGGCGATGGCGCCGCGGGCGATGCGGGCCGTGCAGCCGGCGTTGGTGCTGGCGCTGGTGCTGGTGTGGGTACCTGTGTGGGTGCCGGTGTCGGTGTCGGTGCTGGTGCCGGTGCCGGTGACGGGGTAGCCGGTGCTGGTGTGTTGGGGCTCGGCTCGGGGTCGCCCTCCGGCCTGGCCGGCGGCGGAGCGGGTAGATCCCGGGTGGGTGTCAAGCCAACGCCAGGTGGACTCGCAGCCGATGGCTCGGAAGACACGTCGGCCGGGGCCGGATCCTCCGGGGCCTGCGCAACGCCGGATGACGCGGCCTCGCGCGTTACCGCGTCATCAGGTGACGAGGGGCTGGCGTCGTCGTCGGCCCGGGATTTTTTACGGAAAAATCGGAACATGGCGGATGCTGCACAGAAGATCGCTTCGATCCCGCGATGATAGCCCTTATGATGAACGCCCCGAGATGAACCCCCTGACTCGCGTTACTCATGCCTGTTTCCCGCCGCTCCGCTCCCCCGGCTCGAACCCAGCGTCCGCAGCCGCCCCGTCAGGTTCGCATCATCGGCGGCCACCTGCGGCGTACACCACTACCGGTACCCGAGGAGCCCGGCTTGCGGCCCACACCCGACCGCGTTCGCGAAACCCTGTTCAACTGGGTGCATCACCTTTGGGACGGCCGCTTCGAGGGGCGCCGTATACTCGATCTGTTTGCCGGCAGTGGCGCGCTGGGGCTCGAGGCAGCGTCCCGCGGCGCGACGCACGTCGATCTGGTGGAGCAGAACCGTCGCGTGGCCGGCCAGCTGCGCCAACTGTGCCAGCGGCTGGCACCGCACAGCACGCACGTGTATCAGGCCGATGCCGTCGGCTTTCTGACCAGGGCGTCGCAGCCCTACGACCTGATCCTGCTGGATCCCCCCTTCGACAGCGCCTGGCTCGACCAGCTGATGCCGCGCCTTGGCCAGCATCTTGCCCCGCAGGGGCTGCTGTACGCCGAAGCGGCCACGCCACCCGAATTTGCCGGGTGGACGTCCGTCCGTCGCGGCAAGGCGGCGGCAGTGCACTATCATCTGCTCATTCGGGATGTGCTCTGAGTGCCCCGTACGTTCACTGCGCGCTCGCCGTATTTGCTGCGTTGCAAAAAAGGCGAAATAATGCCGGATGGTGCGGCACCCGTCCGTCCATTCATTACTACCAACCCGCGTTGCATGGCAGGTCTTGCCTTACCCACTGCCGTGCCGCCAGGAGAGCCCGATGATTGTTGCCGTCTATCCCGGCACGTTCGACCCCCTGACCCGTGGTCACGAAGATCTGGTGCGGCGTGCCGCCACGCTGTTCGACAAGGTCGTCGTGGGCGTGGCGTATAGTCATGCCAAGAAGCCCTTCTTTTCGGTCACCGAAAGGCTCGACATTGCCCGCGAAGTGCTGGGCCATTATCCCAACGTGGAAGTGGCCAGTTTTGGCGGTTTGCTGAAGGATTTCGTGCGCGCCCAGAACGCAAGGGTCATCTTGCGCGGCCTGCGTGCGGTGTCCGATTTCGAGTACGAGTTTCAGATGGCAGGCATGAACCGTTATCTGTTGCCCGATGTCGAAACCCTGTTCCTCACGCCGTCGGATCAATATCAGTTCATTTCAGGCACGATCGTGCGTGAAATCGCCATGATGGGCGGCGATGTCAGCAAGTTCGTGTTTCCTTCGGTGGAGCGCTGGCTCCAGACCAAGATCGATCAGATGGGCGGCCCGCTCAAACCCGAATAGGCCCACCGTTTCTCCTGAGGCATCATGGCCCTGCGCATTACCGACGAATGCATCAATTGCGACGTCTGCGAACCCGAGTGCCCCAATCAGGCCATCTCCATGGGGCTCGACTTCTACGTGATCGACCCCGATCGCTGCACCGAGTGTGTGGGCCACTACAACGAACCGCAATGCCAGGTGGTGTGCCCGGTGGAATGCATCGAAATCCACCCCGATTGGCAAGAAACCGGTGAACAGCTCGAAAGCAAATACCGGCGGTTGACCAAGATCGATTGAGTGCCACCGGCAAGAGGCAACGACCTGCCCTGACCCAGCGCCCTGCCCAGGGGCTTCGCGTGATTGACGGTCACTGACGCCTCATGGCGGCAATGAGCTCGTCCTGATGCAAGGGCGGGGTGGCCGCGACGGCCAACTGCCGAAGGCCCCGCCGCCGCACCGCCAGATGCAGCGCGTCGATCACCTGGCGATGCTGCGGCGCCAGCGTTTGCATCACCCACAACACGCCCACACCCGTGGGCAGATTCCCCAAAGGCACCGGCAGGCGTCGCAAGGTTCCGTCACGCTCCAGCTCGTCGGCACCCAGCTGCGAACTGACAAACAGACAGCCCAACCGGCGGGCAATGGCGCGGTTGGTGAGCGATGAGGCCGACTCGAGCAGGCCGCGAGGCGCCGCCAGCCCGGCCCGTTCGAACGCGCTCTCCACCATATGCCGCATCGGTGACCCCACCACCGGCAGAATCCACGGCTGCTGCGCCAGATCCTGCCAGCTGACCTGCGTTCGCCCTTGCAGGGGATGATCCACACTGGCCAGGACGCAAGCCGTTTCTTCAAACAGGGGTTCGATGGTCGCTCCGGAGTTCAACGCCGCGCGATCGAGTCGCGCCACGAGAAGGTCGAGCCGGTGGTCGTGCAGGTCGGGCAACAGCACATCGAGCGTGTTCTCCTGCAGCGCCAGCTCGATGCCCAGCCCGCGCTCCTGCATGGCCTGCAGCGCATCGGGCAACAGGGCAGGCCCCAGCCCCGGCAAGACGCCCAGCTTGATCCGCCCCAGGTGTCCGGCCTTGCGGGCTTCGATCTCATCGTGCATGCGGCGGGCATCGCCCAGCACCTGTTCGGCTAGACGTAGCACGATATGACCGTACTCGGTCGGCGCCAGTCGGCGGGTGGTGCGGTCGAACAGCACGACGCCCAGGGACGATTCCAGATCTTTCAACCATTTCGACAGGCCAGGCTGCGTGGTGGCCATGAGCTCGGCGGTGCGGCTGAGGCTACCCGTTTGGGCAATGACCAGCAGCATTTGCAATTGCCGGGGACCGAGGCGGCGGGTCCAGGCGGGCAAATCGACCATTGATATTCCAGAACATATAAATGCATATTGCGTATTCATTATGAAGCATCGATGAAACTCGGCATACTCGGCCAGATACCGACCCGGAGCTCCATCATGGCTGCGTCGCCCCGCCCCAACTTCCTGTTCATCATCACCGATCAGCACCGCGCCGATCACGTGGGTGCCTACGGCAACCGCGAGGTCAAGACCCCGAACCTCGACCGCCTCGCGCAGCGGGCCTGGCTGGCCGAACGCAGTTATGTGGCCACGCCCATCTGCATGCCCAACCGCGCTAGCCTGCTCACCGGCCGCATGCCGTCCGTGCATGGCGTACGCGCCAACGGCACACCGCTGTCGCGCCGTGCCACCACCTTCGTGCAGTTGCTGGCCGAAGCGGGCTACGACACGGCGCTGGTCGGCAAATCACACCTTCAGAACATGACCGGCAAGCCGCCGCTCTGGCCCCGGCCCGAGGAGCGGCTGGCACGCCAGGCCTGGCCGCCCGAGCCGGGCCACTACGACGATGAATGGGCGCCGCGCTGGCGCGACGACCCGACCGCCGACGTTCGCGTGCCGTTTTACGGTTTCGAGCACGTGGATCTGGTGATCGATCACGGCGATACGGCAGGTGGCCACTATCGCCGCTGGCTCGAGCGGGAGCATCCCGATGTGGCCGCCGTCACCGGGCCCGACCATGCCCTGCCGAGCGATTACGCGCTCACGCAATGCCAACAGGCCTGGCGCACCCGCGTGCCCGAAGCCCTCTCCACCACGCGCTGGATTGCCGATCGCACCATCGATCGTTTGCGCCACTGGGCCAGGGGCGACCAGCCCTTCTTTGTGCAGTGTTCGTTTCCCGACCCGCACCATCCGTTCAACCCGCCCGGCAAATACTGGGACATGTACGACCCTGCCGGCGTATCCCTGCCGGCCTCGTTCACTGCCAACGACCAGCCGCCGCCCCACGTACGCTGGCTGCACGAGCAGCGCGACGCCGGCAAGGCCGTGAAGCACACGCCCGCCCTGTTCGCCTGTACCGAACAGGAAGCCCGCGAGGCCATCGCACTCAACTACGGCTCGATCACGCACATCGACGATGCCATCGGTTCGGTGCTGGCAGCGCTCGACGAACTGGGCCTGCGCGACAACACCGTGGTGGTTTTTACCAGTGACCACGGCGATTTTTTCGGCGATCACCAGCTCCTGCTCAAAGGGCCCGTTCACTACAACGGCATTCTGCAAACGCCTCTCATCTGGGCCGACCCGCAACACGATGGGGCGCGGCGCGACCCGGGTCTGTGCAGCAGCATCGACATTGCGCCCACGGTACTCGAGCGTGCGGGCGTGGCGCCGTTTCACGGCATCCAGGGCCGCTCATTGCTGCCGGCCATACTCGAGGGGACACCCATGGATCGCGACGCCCTCGTGATCGAAGAAGAAGGCCAGCGCGTGATGTTCGGCTTCGATCAGCGCGTGCGCATGCGCACGCTTCGCACCCCGGAGTGGCGCATGAGTCTGTATCACGGCGTGCCCTGGGGCGAGCTCTATCGCCTGGCCGACGATCCTGACGAATGCCACAACCGCTGGGACGACCCGGCATGCGCCGCCGTGCGCGCCGATCTGCTCAATCAATTGGCACAAGAGATGATCGGCCTCACCGACGACACGCCCTACCCCAGTGCCCTGGCCTGATGGCCGGCGCACATCACCCGACCGAAGGAGACCTGTGATGATCATGAGCCCCAAATGGTGGTCGGCTGCCCTTGCCGCCGCCGCCCTCTCTGCCCCTGCCCTCGCGGCAGACTTCCCCGCCAAACCGCTCAACATCGTCGTGGGCACGCCACCTGGCGGCGCCGTCGACACCTATGCCCGCATCGTGGCCGACGGCGTCAGCCAGGAGTTGGGCGAGACCGCCGTGGTCGAGAACCGCAGCGGCGCCAACGGCAACATTGCGGCACAGGCCGTGCTGCAGCAACCTGCTGATGGCCACACGCTCTGGGTGGGCACCCAGGCCATGGTCGAGATCAATCCAGCGGCATTCCAGCAACTGCCCTGGGCCCCGGAAGACTTCACGCCCATCATTCGCGGCATCCAGGCCCCACTGGTGCTGGTGGCCCACCCGTCCGTGCCGGCCGACACGCTCGACGAACTGCTGGCGTGGCTCAAGGAAAACCCCGGCACCGGCTATGCCTCGTTCAGCCCGGGCACGCCGTCGCACTTCCTGGGCTATCAGTTCTCCGAAACTCAGGATCTCGACATGGTGCACGTACCGTATCGCGGGTCGGCACCCCAGGTGACCGACCTGGTGGGCGGCCACACACTGCTGGGTTTCTCGCAGATCCAGACCAGCCTGCCCATGATTCAGGAAGGCAAGCTCAAGCCCATCGTCACCACCGGCCCGGAACGTTCACGCTATCTCCCCGACACGCCCACCTTGCAAGAGTTGGGCTATCCCGAGCTCAACACCACCATCTGGTTCGGCATGATGGTCAATTCGGACACACCCGACGAGGTCAAACAACGCCTGACCGAGGTCATGGCCAAGGTCCACGGCGACCCGGCCATTCAAGAGAAGCTCGAAGCCGCCGGCTACGACGTGTCCGGGGAAACCGGCGCCAGCTTTGCACAATCCATCGAGCAGGGACGCCAGCGCTGGGCAGAACTGGTGGAGGCCTCCGGCTTCGAGGCGGCAAACTAACCTCGCCGAACCCTCCCGCTTCGCCCCGATGGGGCGGGGCGAGGGCAAGGCCCCATACACCACAACATGTTGCGGCGCCGCAGCGCGGCCATGTTCCCCCACCCCTGCGGCATCTTCAGATCCATCTTCAACAAAAGGCGCCGTCCGGCGCATCGGAGACTTTCATGAAACGACGTTGTTTTGGCGGGCTGCTGCTGGCAGCCGCCCTGGGCACGGCTGCGCTGCCCGCGGCTCACGCCCAGAAAACTCACACCATCGTCGTGGGCTTTTCGGCCGGAGGATCGGTGGATTCCACGGCACGACTGTTGGCCGAGCAATTGAGCCAACAAACCGGCGACAACTACATCGTCGAGAATCGCACCGGCGCGGCCGGACGCATCGCCATCAACAGTGTGAAACGAGCCGCCCCCGATGGCAGCACGCTCGTGCTGGTGCCACAAGGGCCCATGACCTTGTTCCCCAACACGTTTGCCGAGCTCGACTACGAGCCGCGCACCGACTTCACACCCATCGGTCGCGTGGTCACGCAGGAGAACGTTCTGGTGGTGGCCAACGATGTGCCGGTGACCAACGGTGCCGAGCTCAAGGCCTGGCTGCAAGCCAATCCCGAGCTGGCCAACTTTGGCTCCCCCGGAACCGGCACCGTCCCCCACTTTGTGGGCGAATCGGTTGCGCAGCGTCTGGGCGTGGAAATGACCAATATTCCCTATAAAGGCTCGGCGATGACCGCCAACGATGTGGCCAGCGGCATTCTCAAGCTGGGCTTCATGCCCGCCGCGGACGCCCTGCCCCTCACGCGCCAGGGCCGAATGAAAATAGTGGCCACGACGGGCTCCGAGCGCTCGCCGCTCACACCCGAGTACCCCACCATGCGCGAGATCGGCATCGACTTCACGCTGGATGGCTGGTTTGCCGTGTTCGGTCCTGCCAACATGGACCCGGCACGGGTCGAGCAACTCAATCAGCAGATTACCCAGGCCATCCTGGACCCCTCGGTCAAGCAGCGTCTCGCCGAGCTTGGCCTCAACGCCGACCCCACCACGCCCGAGGCGCTGGCCGAACAGGTGGAGAAAGAGCGCGCGCTGTGGGCCGAGATCGTCCGCGAAACCGGCTTCAAACCCCTTTGACCACGCGTCGCAGCGCCGGCCACCTGCGGGCCTGACTCATCCCCCACCCCGGTGCCGGCCTCACCCGTCAGGGGGATTGCGGCCGGGAGGGTGCGGTCAGGCGCCGCGGCCGGCCACGAGGTCGTGGCGCAGCCTGACGGCCTGTCACTTCGTGCACACGGGCAAGAAAAGCCGGGCTGCCCAGCGCCCACTGGCCACGTAACGCCGCCGTCAGGCGTTCGCGACTGCCCGCGTCGAGCCCCTCATGCAACCAACGACGCCAGGTGGCCTGGCGATCGAACGGGGTGTTGCCGCAGCGCCAATAGTCGGCGTGCATGCTGAGGTGATTGACCAGATCGAAGCCGGTGTGGGCCCGGGCCGACGACCACCGCCAGTATTCCCCTTCGGGCGCCAGCCCCTGCCGCACGGGCAGATTCTCGAGCCAGATCAACGCCGGCACCACCCAGCTGCCGGGTTCGACCAGCGCAGAGTGATAACGCCCGTCAAAGACCTTGCCACCGCCGCGCTCGCGCGAGATATGGCGCCCAAGCCCCTGAACCAGCGCCCGCAGCGCCGCCGCATTGGGCGGCGTGGCCAGCAACAGGATTTCGGTGGGAGTGATGGCCCAACCGTGCATGGCGAAGCGCAAGTGCTGCCATTCGGCCTCGAACGCCTGAGTCCAGCCGTCGAGCACGCCGACATCGGCGACCGGCGTGGCCGGCAGCACGCGTATCTGCATCAGGTGAGGGGTATCCTGCAGGAACAGGCGAGCCAGGCGGGCCATGATGTCTCCGGTATGCTTGCCGCTGCCGCTCATTATCGCAACTTCATCGGAATCTGCCCTCATGACCCACGAACTGCGCATCGATCTGCACGATCAGGTGATGTGGCTCACCATCGACCGTCCCGAACGACGCAACGCCGTAACGGTCGCCATTCTGCAGCAGATGATTCAGGCCTTCGACGACGCCAATCGCCGACGCGACGTGCGAGCCATCGTGATGACCGGAAGCGGGCTGCAGAACTTCTGTGCTGGCGCCGATCTGCAACAGGACCCGGCCTTCCGGCTCGATTATTCCGAACCCCATTCGCCATTTGCACGCCTGTTTCGACGGGCACGTGCCAGCCATGTGCCGCTGGTCGCCCGAGTCAATGGCGCCTGTCTGGCCAGTGGCATGGGTCTGCTGGCCATGTGCGACCTGGCCGTAGCCAGCGAGCAGTCCACCTTCGGCCTGCCCGAGGTGCGCATCGGGCTGTTCCCGGCGCAGGTGCTCACCGTCTTGCAGCACCTCATCGGCCGGCGCAAGCTGGTGGAGTTGTGCCTCACGGGGGATCCGATCGATGCGGCCGAGGCACTCGAGATCGGTCTGGTGAATGCCGTGGCGGCCGACTTCGATCGCGAACTCGATCAACTGTTGGCTCGGCTGGTGGATAAATCCCCGGCCGCCATTCGTCGTGGCCTGTATCTGATGAAGCACATCGAAGACCTCCCCTTCGAGGCCTCGATGGCCTTTACCGAGAGCCAGATCGGCCTGCTCGCGCTCACCGACGACGCGCGCGAAGGGCAGGAGGCCCTGCGCGACCAGCGCAAACCCGACTGGCAGGGTCGCTGACGGGCCCGTCTAAATGTTCAGCCAGCGCTCGATGCGATGCATGCCCTCGAGCAGACGGTCGAGGCTGTTGGCGTACGAAAACCGCATGTAGCGCCCCGCTCCGGCATGACCGAAATCCACGCCGGGCACGGCACACACGCCGGCCTCGTGCAACATGGCGCGGGCAAAGGCCATGGGATCGTCGGTATGGCGCGACACGTCGGCATAAATGTAGAAAGCGCCATCGGGCGTGACCGGGACCGCAAGCCCCAGCCGCTCGAATTCGGGTAGCAGGGCATCCCGTCGACGCCGGAACTGGTCGCGTCGATCGTCAAACTCGCCCAGGGCCTCCGGGGTAAAACAGGCCAGCGCCGCATGCTGCGCCAGCGCCGGGGCGCAGATCACCAGATTCTGCGCCAACTTCTCGAAGGCGGGCAGCAGCTCGAGCGGCACCACCAGCCACCCCAGGCGCCAACCCGTCATGTGGAAATACTTCGAGAAGCTGTTGACCAGAATCAGGTCATTGCCCAGCGATGCCGCCGAACGACGCGCACCGTCGTAGCTCAGGCCCAGATAGATCTCATCGACCAGCGTGAATCCACCGCGCTGACGAACGCCATCGACCAGCGCGGCAAGTTCCTGACGCGGCATCGAGGTGCCGGTAGGGTTGCTCGGTGAAGCCACCAGCACGCCCGCCGTGTCGGCACCCCAGTGCTGTTGCACCTGACTCGCCGTGAGTTGAAAGCGCTGCGATGGCGTGGTGGGCAGCAGACGGGCACGCCCTCCGGCGGCCGTCACGATGTGGCGATTGCAGGGATAGGCCGGATCGGCCATCAAGACCTCCGACCCGGGGTCGAGCAGAGCGGCGCAGGCCAGGGTGAGAGCGCCCGACGCACCGGTGGTCACGATCACCTGCTCCGGGTTCACCGGGGCGTCCAGCACATCGGCCTGAAAACCGGCAATGGCCTCGCGCAGGGCAGTGAGACCCAGGGCCGGCGTATATTGCGATCGGCCGGCGCGCGCGGCCTGTTCGAGAGCGGCCACCACCGCGGGTATGGCGGTGAAGTCGGGCTCGCCAATGCTCATGTGCACGATGTCGCGACCCTGACGCTCGAGTTCACTGGCCTCTTTTACCAGCTCCATGACATGGAAGGGTTCGATCGCGGCTGTCTTGGCAGAAAGGGGGGGAATGGCAGCTTGCAAGGTAACTCCAACAACAGGATATCGAACAGACTCAGGCCGCCGGCGGGGTACTGCTGCCCTGCAGCATGGCCTTGAGGGCGCCGAGCCGATCGCGCGGACTCATGCCGGCGTTGGGGTCGGGCATGACGTCGGCACCCAAACCCATTTCGGCAATGAACCGTGACGGCTCGCGCACGAGATCCTCGCGCGCTCGGCGTCGCTTGCGGCACCAGCTGATATGCAGGCTGCGCTGGGCGCGGGTGATGCCCACGTACATCAGGCGGCGTTCTTCCTGGATGCGCTCGGCCAACGACTCGGCGGCCCGCTCGGGATCGCCTTCTTCGTCGTCCTTGCCCATGTGTGGCAGCAAACCCTCTTCCACACCGGCCAGAAACACGTGCGGAAATTCGAGGCCCTTGGCCGCGTGCAGCGTGGAGAGCTTGACGGCGTCGGGCTCTTCGTCGTCGCCGCGCTCGAGCATGGTGATCAGGGCCACGTGCTGTACCAGCTCGAGCAAACCCAGACCGTCGTCTTCGGCCTTGCGCTTGAGCCAACCCAGAAGATCGAGCACATTCTGCCAGCGCGTCTGCGCCGCACGTTCTTCAAAATGATCGTACAAATAGGACTCGTAGGCGATGGCTCGTATGAGGTCTTCGAGTAGCGACACCGCCGATTCTGCCGCCTGGGGCGGCTGCTGTCCCGGGCGGCTCACGCCCGCCCGCCATTGCATCCGGTTGATGTACCCGGCAAACTCGCGCAGTGGACCCAGCTGTCGCTCGGGCAGTTGCGCCGCCAGGCCCTCTTCAAACACCGCAGCAAACAGCGATACCTGGCGACTGCCCGCGTAGTTGCCCAGCGTTTGCAGCGTGCCCTGGCCCACACCACGACGCGGCGTGGTAACCGCACGGATGAAAGCCGGATCGTCATCGTCGTTGGCGATCAGTCGCAGCCAGGCCAGCACATCGCGAATCTCGGCTTTGTCGAAGAAGCTCTGGCCACCCGAAATGGTGTAGGGCACCTTGCATTGCCGCATGGCCTGCTCGAGCACCCGCGCCTGATGGTTGCTGCGATAAAGCACGGCAAAATCACGCCATTGGCAGCGCCGCTCGAAGCGCGCCGCCGAGATCCGCATGGCGATGCTCTCGGCTTCGGCCTCTTCGTGCTCCATGGGGGTCACGGCAATCGGCTCACCGGCACCATGCTCCGACCACAACGTTTTTTCAAACAGCTTGGGGTTGTGGCTGATCACCCGGTTGGCCGCCGCCAGCACCGACTGCACGGATCGGTAGTTCTGCTCGAGCTTGATCACCCGCAACTGCGGATAATCGGTAGTGAGGCGGGCAAGATTCTCGACGGTGGCGCCACGCCAGGCATAAATGGCCTGATCGTCGTCGCCCACCGCCGTGAACATGGCTCTGGGCCCCGTGAGCAGACGCAGCAGGTGGTACTGACAGGCGTTGGTGTCCTGGTACTCGTCGACCAGCAGATAACGCACCCGCGATTGCCAGCGTTCGCGCGCCTCGGCGTCGCGCTCGAGCAACTGGGCCGGCAGACGGATCAGATCGTCGAAATCCACCGCCTGATACGCCAGCAAGGTGTCGCGATAGCTGCGATACACCCGGGCGGCATCGGCCTCGGTTGCACTGGCCGCGCTGCGTTCGGCCTGATCCGGTTCGATCAGGCTGTTCTTCCAGAGCGAAATCGTGTGCTGCACGGCCCGCAGGCGCGCCTTGTCGGTGGTTGCCAGAAGATCCTGCAGGATGGCGTAGGCGTCGTCGGCATCGAGAATCGAGAATCGCGGCTTGAGTCCCACCCGCGGTGCCTCTTCGCGCAACATGCGCACCCCCAGCGAATGAAAGGTGCTCACCGTGAGCCCTTGCGCCTGGCGGCCGGGCAGTGCCTGCCGGAGGCGGTGCGTCATCTCGCTGGCGGCCTTGTTGGTGAAGGTAAGCGCCACCACATTCCGGGGCGAATAGCCACACTCGGTGAGCAGCCAGGCAATCTTCTGGGTGATCACACGGGTCTTGCCGCTGCCGGCACCCGCCAGCACCAGGGCAGGACCGTCGAGGTACAGCACGGCCTCGCGTTGCCGGGCATTGAGCCCCGTCACCCAGGGCGTGGATGCAGTCGCAGTGGACGCCGACAGGGACATCAGATCTCCAGGGGGTCGATTTCGAGTTGCCAGCGAACCTGCCTTGCACCCGGCAGGTTCGACAGGCGCGGCAACCAGTGTTTGAGAAATTGCTGCAGAAGCGGGCGGTGCTCGCTTTCGATCAGAAGCTGCGCGCGCTCCACCCGATTGACCCGGACCACGCGCAAGGGCACGGGATCGAAGAGCGTGAGCCCGGAAGGCAAGGGTGTGGTTTCGCCAGAGGGCGCTTCGGCCTCGCCTCGCGCGGCTTCGAGAAACGCCAGGGTGTCGGCCAGCGTCGCGGCTTCGGCAGTGAGAAGGGCATGATACGTGAACGGCGGCAAGCCGGCACTGCGCCGTTCGGCCAGGCCGTGTGCGGCGAAGCCGTCGTAGTCGTGGCGCCGCAGCGCCTGATACACCGCCTGCTCGGGATAGCCCGTCTGGATCATCACTTCGCTGTCGGGCTGATGGCGCCCGGCCCGACCGGCCACCTGCATCAACTGGGCAAACAGCCGCTCGGGCGCCCGAAAATCGTGCGAGAACAGCATGGCATCGGCATTGAGCACGCCCACCAACCCCAGGCGCCGAAAGTCGTGGCCCTTGGCCACCATTTGCGTGCCCACCAGAATATCCACTTCACCGGCGTGCACCTGGGCGAACAGGGCGGCCGCGCTGCCCTTGCGACGGGTGCTGTCGGCATCGATGCGGGCCACGCGCGCTTGCGGAAACTGCTCGGCCAGGGTTTCTTCCAGGCGTTGCGTGCCGCGACCCATGGGCTGCAAATCCTGGTTGCCACAATCGGGACAGGCTCTGGGCACCGGCCCGCTGGCCGAGCAATGATGACAGCGCAGGCGAGAGCGACCCGATTCGCGATGCAGCACGCGATAGGCGGAGCAGGCATCGCACTGACTGACCCAACCACACGCCGTGCAATGCAGCACCGGTGCATAACCACGACGATTGAGAAATACCAACACCTGCTGGCCCGCCTCCAGCCGCGCCGACATGGCCTTGAGCAGCTCGGGAGCCATGCCGTGCTGCAGGGCGAGACGGCGGGTGTCGATCAGACGCACCCGTGGCAGGGTCGTGCCCAGGGCGCGCTCGGGCAGGGTCAAACGGGTGTAACGGCCCGCCTCGGCATGATGCCAGCTCTCGAGTGACGGCGTGGCCGACCCCAGCACCACCGGAATATCGTGCTGCCGCCCGCGCCAGATGGCGAGGTCGCGCGCCGAATAGCGCAAACCTTCCTGCTGCTTGTAAGAGGTATCGTGCTCTTCGTCGACGATGATGATGCCGAGCTGCGGCAATGGCGTCATCACCGCCAGGCGGGTTCCCAGGAGCACCCGTGCCGTGCCGTGCCACACCCGCAGCCAGGCTTCGAGACGCTCACCCTCTGCCAGCCCGCTATGCAGCACGGCCACAGAGCCAGCGCCGGCCACGGCCTCCAGGCGGCTCACCAGCACCTGCTGGAGCTGCGGCGTGAGGTTGATCTCGGGCACCAGCAACAGCGCCTGGCGGCCCCGCGCCAGCGCGGCGGCAATCACGCGCAAGTACACCTCGGTCTTGCCGCTGCCGGTGATCCCGTGCAGAAGGAAGGTGGCGAAGCCCTGGGCGGCCGTGATGGCGTCGATGGCGGCCACCTGGGCCGGATTGGCCACCGGGCCATCAGCGTCGGCCACGCCTTCAGTCACAGCCTCCGGTGCGGCCCGACGTGCCAGACGACGCTCCACGCGAGCCACCGGTCCGCCAGCAGCCCGCTTGCCCAGATAGGCAGCCACCCGTCGCAGGGGCCCGGGTAGTGCCGGCAACATCACTTCACCCCAGGGGCGTTGATAGTATTCGGCCGCAAACCGCGTGAGCGCAAGCCAGTCGCCCGGCAGCGGCGTCAGGTCGTCGAGCACGGCAATGGCATCGCGCATCTGATCGGCCGGCACGGCGGGCTCCTCGGGGAGCGCCACCACCACGCCCACCAGCTGACGACGCCCGAACGGTACGATCACTCGCTGGCCCACAGCAACCGGTTGCGCCACACGATAGTCAAACAGCGCTGCCAGCGGCACATCCAGAGCGACTCGAATCCAGGGGTTGGCAGGCCGCAGCGACATGAGCAAAGTTGAAGTGATTTCTAGGTTAGGGGCCCGAAGGTCGTTGACGGGAAAGGATTTTCTTTTTGCCCCTGAGGGCCTGTGGATAACTTTGGGGACAAAACCGGGTTTCGGGGCACCGTCGGCCCATACCACAATTCAAAAGATACCGCCAAGATCAAGGATTAGATAGATAAGTCGTTTTAAATCAATACCTTAAAACACAAACACTGAATCTGACACGGTATTGACACGCGCCGCAAAATCGACCTTCATCTGTGCACAAGCCGGTGAACGGTGCATTGCAAGATGGCCCCAGACGAGCCAGAAGGCTTGGTTTTCCAGCCTTTCCCAACGACCATCACCCCAAGGGGTGGCACCCCCATGCCGCAGTGCGTCACGTCGGGGTATCGGATGGAGCCTGGCGATGAAAACGTGCACTGTAGGCATGGACCTCGGCAACCAGAGCGGCCACCGATTCGGGGGGTGTGAACTGCGAGATGCCGTGTCCGAGATTGAACACATGCCCGGCACCGGCAGACACCGGGCCAAAATCATCGAGCACGCGACGCGCCTGCGCGGCCACCTGCTCGGGCGAGGCAAACAGCACCATGGGGTCGAGATTGCCCTGCAAGGCCACCCGGTCGCCCACTCGCTGGCGGGCCTGCGCCAGATTGACCGTCCAGTCTACCCCCACGGCGTCGCTGCCGGCGCCCGCAATGGCTTCCAGCCAATGGCCGCCGCCCTTGGTAAACACGATGGAGGGCACGGCGCTGCCGTGCGCATGGCGCTTGAGCCGCGCCAGCACCTGTTGCGTGTACTCGAGTGAAAACGCCTGAAACGCCCCATCGGCCAGCACTCCACCCCAGCTGTCGAAGATCATCACCGCCTGGGCACCGGCATCAATCTGGGCGTTGAGGTAGGTGGCCACCGCCTCGGCGTTGACCGCAAGAATACGATGCAGGAGGTCGGGCCGCTGGTAGAGCATGGTCTTGATGGTGCGGTAATCGCTGGAGCCGGCACCTTCCACCATGTAGCAGGCCAGCGTGAACGGACTGCCCGCAAAGCCGATGAGTGGCACCCTGCCTGCCAGCGTGTGACGGATCTGCGTGACGGCACGAAACACATAATCGAGCCGATCCATGTCGGGCACGGTCAGGGCCTTCACCGCGGCTTCGTCGCGCACCGGATGCGCAAAGCGCGGCCCCTCTCCCTGGGCAAAGCTCAACCCCAACCCCATCGCGTCGGGAATGGTGAGAATGTCGGAGAAAAGAATGGCGGCATCGAGCGGAAACCGTTCGAGCGGCTGCAGCGTGACTTCGGTGGCGAGGTCGGGGTTGGTGGCCAACCCCATGAACGAGCCTGCGCGCGCACGGGTGGCTTTGTATTCGGCCAGATACCGCCCGGCCTGGCGCATGAGCCATATGGGTGTGTAGGGCACCGGCTGGCGCTGCAAGGCCCGCAGGAAGACATCTTGACGCAACTCGGGAAACGACACGGCACGGCCTCGCGCTGGGTAAACCTCCGATTTTAACGGCAGAGGGGTGGCTCGGGCCGGCCCGAGCCCCTTGGTCGTGCCGTGAGTGCCTGCAAGGCGGCTTCGCGCCGGAAATCGGCCGACAGCAATTGATGCTTGTGCATCAACCGCCAGAAGGCGCGACGGGTCTGATCGCCCGCCCGAGCCGCGTGGGTGACATTGCCCCGATAGCGACGCAACATGCTGATGGTGTATTCGCGCTCGAAGTCGGCCAACAGTTGGCGGCGACCCGCCTGATAGCCGCCGATGCCCGCCACGGGCTGGGTCAGTTCGCGAACCGCCGCTCGTACCCATTCGCGCACCGGAACCTCGCCAGCCAGGGTGGCGTCGGCAGCGTCGCGCACCTCGGCCGGTGCCCGCACCGCCGCCCGGGTGATCAAGCGCTGGGTGCGCGCCCATAGCTCATCGGGCGTGGCCGGGTCGAGCAGGAAGTCGTCGGCACCAAGTCGCAGCAGATCGCTGACCGCGCCAGCGTTGAGGTTGCGCACCAGCAGCATGAGTGGTGGTAGCGTCACGTCCTGGGCTGCCGCCAGCGCCACGCGCGTCCAGGCCAGGGTTTCGGGCCTCACCGGCAGGATGCAGAGATCGAACCCGGCCCAGTACGGCGCCAGCTGCCGCAACAGGTGGCTGCTTTCAGGCGGCCAGGTCATGCTGGCAGGCGGCTGCACCACCACCTGCTCGCACGGCCAGCGCTGCAGGTGCAGGCCCGGCGGATGCCGGGCCCACCAATCGTTGTTGAGCCAGCGCTCATGCCCCGCCAGCAGAGGCACGACGCCATCGATGTTTCGCCGCATGGGGTTCTCCGGGAATCGGCACATCGCCTGATGTCCGTCATCCTCGCTTTCGACCGGCCCGCGCACAATACGAAAATGACGCAAACGGCTGACGTGTGGCGAGCGGCGCCAGCGGTTACCATGTCGAGCACCGGCACTGCACTCCTCGTATCGCCGGCATCACGCCTTTGCCCTGCGATCAAGATGTCGTACCTTCTGATGCCCCTGCTGGCCTGGCTCGTGGCCGGCTCGCTCAAATTTGTCGTCAACAGTGCAGTCGAGCGCCGCCTGGCGTTCGATCGCATCGGTTACGGCGGCATGCCCAGCACGCACAGTGCCATCACGGGAGGCACCGTGGCGCTCATTGCCTTGAACGAAGGGCTTTCGCATCCCGCACTGGGGGTGGCGGCCACCCTCGCCCTCATTGTGGCGCTCGATGCCCATGGCTTGCGCCGCCAGCTGGGCCGCCACGCCGAGCGCCTCAACCGAGTGTCTGCCGACGCGCCGGCGCTGCGCGAACGCATGGGCCACACCTGGCCTCAGATCCTTGCCGGTTGGCTGACGGGCGGCGTCGCGGCGATTGGCCTGCATGGGGGTCTGACCGCATGGTACGGCGCATGAGCCCGCACCAACTCGCGCTGCGTTACGCCGTATTCGCCGCCGTCGCCACGGCATCCAATGTTCTGGCGCAAATGGCCGTGTTTGCCGTCATGCCGCCACCGCAGGGTCTCTGGCCCGCCATACTGGTCGGCACCCTGGTGGGGCTGGTCGTGAAATACCAGCTCGATCAGCGTTACATCTTTCGCTTCAAGGCCCGCAGTGCCAGTCACGCCGGCACCACCTTTTTGCGCTATACCGCCACCGGCGTATTCACTACCCTGATCTTCTGGGGTTTCGAGCTGGGCGCCCAATGGCTGTTCGACACTGCCGTGGCACGCTACGCCGGCGCGGTTATCGGGCTCGCGCTGGGCTACTGGCTCAAGTATCGCCTCGACAAGCAGCATGTCTTTCGGGAGCCCTCACCATGCTGATCCACGGGTGGGGCCGCTATCCGGTGCGGCAAGCACACTGCGCCACGGTGCATTCGGCACGCGACGTGGCCTGGCAGCTGCAACGCACCGACCACGCCTGGCTGGCCCGGGGAGCCGGCCGAAGTTACGGCGACAGTGCCCTCGCCCCACACGTGTTCGATGTCACCCATGCCAACGGGCTGATTCATTTCGATCCGCAGAGCGGGCAACTCGAATGCTCGGCCGGTGTCGCGCTGCAGGACATTCTGCAAGTCATGAATCCGCGTGGCTGGACGTTGCCCGTGATGCCGGGTACCGCCTTCGTCACGGTGGGAGGTGCCATTGCCAGCGACGTCCACGGCAAAAATCACCACCTCGACGGCTGTTTCAGCGCCTGGGTCGTTTCGTTCGACATCGTGCTGGGCGATGGCCGCCGGCTCACCTGCACGCCCGACGGCACGCCTGCCCTGTGGCACGCAAGCTGTGGCGGCATGGGCCTGACCGGCGTGATCATCAGTGCCGTGCTGCAGCTGGCACCGCAGCGCAGCGGCTGGATCGACGAAACCACCCATCGCACCGCCCACCTCGACGACACCCTGGCCACGTTTGCCCAAACCGCCGAAGCTCCCTGGCAAGTGGCTTGGCTGGATTGTCTGGCCACCGGCCGTCACCTCGGTCGGGCTCACATCAGCTGCGGGCACGAGGCCAGCACCGACCGGCCGCTACCCTCTCCCGGCGCACGCCTCACCGTGCCGTTCACGCCACCGGGCTCGTGGCTCAACCGACACGGGTTGCGGCTATTCAATTCGCTCTATTACCACCGCCAGCGCCGACGCATCGCCCACCGCCAGGTGCCGGCCAGTCAGTGGTTCTTTCCACTCGATCGCGTGCTCCACTGGAATCGCCTGTACGGCCCGCAGGGCTTCGTGCAGTTTCAGTGTGTGCTGCCAACGGGTGAAGAAGCCGGTCTCAAGGTCTTGTTGCAACGGATTGCGGATTCCGGGGCGGGGTCGTTTCTGGCCGTGCTCAAGCGTCTCGGCCCGAGCAACGGCAATCTGCTGTCATTTCCCATCGAAGGCTATACACTGGCGCTCGACTTCCGGCTCACGGCGAAGGTACTGGCCTTGCTGCACGAACTCGACGCCATCGTACTGACCCACGGCGGACGGGTATACCTGGCCAAGGATGCCTGCCTCGATCCGTCAACCTTCCGACACATGTACCCTCAATGGGAAGCCTTCCAGGCGGTTCGCCGTGACTACGGCGCTCTGGGCCGATTCGCGTCGTGGCAATCGCATCGGCTCGGGCTCGAGTCCGACTGAACCGCCTTGTTCCGGCCCCTCATTTCCGCACCCAACTCTTGGCAAGCATGAAAAAAATTCTCATCATCGGCGCCACCTCGGCCATTGCCGCCGCGACCGCCCGCCGCTACGCCGCCAGTGGTGCACGCTTCTGTCTGCTGGGCCGCGATCCCGAGCGCCTGGCCGCACTGGCCGCCGATCTGCGCGTGCGCGGCGCCAGCGAGGTCGACCACGATACCTTCGTGGCCGAAGACCTCGAGCGTCACCCCGCCATGTTGCGCCAGGCCATCGACCTCATGGGCGGGTTCGACCTGGCACTGATCGCCCACGGCGTACTGAGCGACCAGGCCACCTGCGAACACGATACGGCCGCGCTGCTCGATACCTTCGACATCAATACCTTGAGTGTGCTGGTCATGCTCACCGAACTGGCCAATCATGCCGAGCAGGTGCGCTACGGCACCATCGCGGTGATATCGTCGGTGGCCGGCGACCGCGGGCGGCAATCCAACTACGTTTATGGCGCCAGCAAGGCCGCCATCGATGTGTTCATGAGCGGTCTGCGCAACCGTCTGCACCGCTCGGGCGTGGCCGTTATCACCATCAAGCCGGGGTTCGTGCGCACTCCCATGACGGCCGATCTGGCCCAGGGTGCCTTGTGGGCCGAACCCGACACCATTGCCAAGGGCATTGTGCGCGCCGTCTCGAAACGCCGAAACGTGGTGTACTTGCCGGGCTGGTGGCGGCCGATCATGTCCTTGATCCGGCACCTGCCCGAAGCCCTGTTCAAGCGTCTCAAGCTCTGAGCCCGACAATCTGCACCGGCGCGGCTCACCCCCTTTGCCTGGTTCCCCCTCGCACTCATGGCCACGAGAACCACTGCTGATCTTCCTGCCCGCCAGTTCGTCGACGACGGCTGGGTCGCTTGGCTGCTGGCCACTCTGCCTGCAGTCCTGCTGACTGCCTGGCTGTTTCCGCCTTCGTTCCTGCTGGGGCACGGCCTGTTCTTCGAAGACGGCGACATCAGCAAGGACATTTCGGGCTGGCTGTACTTTGCCCAGGATGCCTGGCAACGCCCGCTGCTCTACACGCCCTGGCTGAACTACCCCGAGGGCATCAGCATCGCCTTCACCGACAGCATTCCGCTCATGGCCCTGCTGTTCAAGCCCTTTGCGCCGTTGTTGCCCGAGGGCTTTCACTATTTCGGGCTGTGGCATGGCGTCGCCTTGCTGTTGCAAGCCTGGGGCGCCGTCTTTCTGGTTCGCAGTCTGGGCTGCTTGCGGGCCTGGCAGGCATTGCTGGCTGCCGGCTTTGCGGTGATCTGGCCGATGTGGCTGTTCCGGTTTGGTCACTCGGCCTTGCTGGCGCAGGGAATTCTGCTTTACGCCCTGGGTTTTCTGTTTCGTGGTCAGCGCGGTCTCTGGACGGTCCAGCAAACCACCATGGCCCTCGTTCTGGCGTGCCAGGTGGCTTTGCTGCTCCATCCCTATCTGCTGGCCATGTGCTACGCCATACTGGCTGCCTGGCTGTTCGATCAATGGCGCGATTCACGTCGTCTCGCTGTGCAGCTGGTTCGACTGGCTGCCAGCGCGGCCATCACGCTGCTTCTGGCCGCCCTCCTCGGCTTTCTGGGTGGCGCCGCCAGTACCGGCCAATACGGCCAGCATGGGCTCACGCTCACCTCGTTGTGGTGTGGCGGCTACGGCGCCGCCTGGCTCAACTGCAACCCGGGTGCCGGTGAGCACTATGCCTATCTGGGTATCGGTGCACTCCTGGTGCTGGCCGTCTCGATACTCTGGCAGGGTCCTCGCCTGGCCCGTGTGATGCGTGAACACACCGGGCTGGTGGTGATGTCGGTCGCCTTGCTCGCGTTTGCCCTCACGCATCGGGTTCTGGTTGGCGACACCGTCATTGCCGAGTACCCGCCACCACCATGGCTCCTCGACTGGGCAGGGATCTTTCAGGCCAGCGCGCGGTTCGTGTGGCCAGTGGCGTGGCTGATCTTCTTTGCGGCCTTTGCCGTACTTGCCCGCAAGGGTTGGCCTGGCATGATCATTCTCGCGGTGGCGCTGGGCCTGCAATGGGTTGACACCACGGTACGACGCGACGAAATCCGCATTGCGGCGCGGCTGCCAGCCACCACAACCGATCCGGCATGGCAGCCAGCCATGCGAGGCATCGCCCACGTGAGCATGTATCCCGCTTTTGGTTGCGGCGAAATCGATCCTTACGCCTACCTGCCGGTGCAACGCACGGCGGCCTTGCATGGCGCCACCTTCAACACGGCCTATGCGGCGCGTGTGCAAACCGACTGTGCCGCCAAGCACGCCCGTATGCAGAATGACATTCGGGATGGGCAGCTGCATCTGGCGCCGGCCATACTGCCAGCCGAAGCCCTGCCACGGGGCATGCGAGTGGCAGCGCAGCACGGACAGTGCAAGACTCTACCCATCGCCCCGGTATTGTGGGGTGTCGCGCGGCCACAGGAACTGCTGGCCTGCCGCGCCGAGCCCGCGGATGCCTGGTAACCGGCAACCCTTGACGGACGTCAGGTTGTGACGGCCCGTCGAGGCAACAGCCGCCCGTCTTGCACGGCCTATTCGTAGGTGTAGCGACCGACCTCGCACACATTGATACCGGAATCGGTCACGACATCGCCATCGGCAAAGACCGCCTTGAAATCGAATTGGCAAGCCCGCGTGCCATCATCGAAGTCGATGTCGATCGATTCGTTGGTATTGAGCACGTCGGCACCGAGGATGTCTTCTTCCCAGCTGCGCGTGCCGGCGTTGGAACCATAAAACTCGACCAGCGTGACACCCGTCTGATTGACGATGGTCACCACGCGATCGGCCGCCAGAGCCTGAGAGGCCGAGAAAACCACGGTGGAGGCCAACAGTGCGGGGAACACGTGGCGAGCGAGCAGAGCATGCATCTTGATTTCCTTCGAGAGCAGAGCTGCCAACCTGGGACAAAGTGTCGATTGGCAGGGATATCGAATCGCACGGCAAATTCTTGCGAAAATGTTGGCAGAATCGAACGACGGATTATGCCCGCAATTGGCGTTGTCAGCACAAACAAAAGGCCCGCCAGCTTGCGCTGACGGGCCTTGCACCGAACGGGTGTGATGTGGCGTGTGGCAGGCACCTAGGCAACGCCGCGCCCGCCACGCTACACCAGCATCAACGACGCAGCTTGCGAATGGCGGCCAGTTGAGCTGCCAGCATGGCAAGCTCGGCCTCGACTACCGCCACTTCGGCCTTGTCGGTAGCATTGCGCAGTGCCTCTTCGGCCTCCTGGCGAGCCTTCTCGGCCTTGGCTTCGTCAAGGTCGTGACTGCGTATGGCCGTGTCGGCCAGAACGGTGACGACACCGGGCTGAACCTCGAGCACGCCGCCGGCCACGAACACCATGTCTTCGGTGTCGTCGGGTCCGACGATCTTGACGGTACCCGGGCGGATGCGCGAGATGAGCGGTGTGTGGCCGGGCAGGATGCCCAGCTCGCCAGCCTCGCCGGGCAGCGACACGAACTTTGCCTCGCCGGCAAAGATCGACGCTTCGGCGCTGACAACATCGACATGAATGGTAGCCATGGGGCGTCCTCGAAAGGGGTTACTTCAGGGTCTTGGCCTTCTCGAAGGCCTCGTCGATCGTGCCGACCATGTAGAAGGCCTGCTCGGGCAGCGAATCACATTCGCCCTCGACGATCATCTTGAAGCCACGGATGGTTTCCTTCAGGGACACATACTTGCCGGGCGCGCCGGTGAACACTTCGGCCACGTGGAAGGGCTGAGACAGGAAGCGCTGGATCTTGCGAGCGCGAGCCACGGCCTGCTTGTCTTCGGGCGCAAGTTCGTCCATGCCCAGAATGGCGATGATGTCGCGCAGTTCCTTGTAGCGCTGCAGGGTTTGCTGCACGCCGCGAGCCACGGCGTAGTGCTCTTCGCCAACCACTTGCGGGTCGAGCTGACGCGAGGTGGAGTCGAGCGGGTCGACCGCGGGATAAATACCCAGCGATGCAATGTCACGCGACAGCACCACGGTGGAATCGAGGTGAAGGAAGGTGGTGGCGGGCGACGGATCGGTAAGGTCATCGGCCGGCACGTACACGGCCTGGATCGAGGTGATCGAGCCCGATTGCGTGGAGGTGATGCGCTCTTGCAGACGACCCATCTCTTCGGCCAGGGTAGGCTGATAGCCCACAGCCGAGGGCATCCGGCCCAGCAGCGCCGACACTTCGGTACCGGCCAGCGTGTAGCGGTAGATGTTGTCGACGAAGAAGAGGATGTCGCGGCCTTCGTCGCGGAACTTCTCGGCCATGGTGAGGCCGGTGAGCGCCACGCGCAGACGGTTGCCCGGAGGCTCGTTCATCTGACCGAACACCATCGCCACTTTCGATTCGGGCAGGTTGTCCAGCTGAATCACGCCGGCCTCGGCCATCTCGTGATAGAAGTCGTTGCCTTCGCGAGTCCGCTCACCCACACCGGCAAATACCGACAGACCACTGTGCTGCTTGGCGATGTTGTTGATCAGCTCGAGCATGTTCACGGTTTTGCCCACACCGGCACCACCGAACAGACCCACCTTGCCGCCCTTGGCAAACGGGCAGATCAGGTCGATCACCTTGATGCCGGTTTCGAGCAGTTCGACCGAAGGCGACAGCTCATCGAACGCGGGAGGCAGCTGGTGAATGGAGCGGGTTTCGTCGGAGTCGATCGGGCCGACTTCGTCGATGGGACGACCCAGCACGTCCATGATGCGACCCAGCGTGCCACGACCCACCGGCACCGAAATGGGGGCTCCGGTGGCTGCAACCGCCATGCCGCGACGCAGGCCGTCGGACGAACCCATGGCGATGGTGCGCACGACGCCGTCGCCGAGCTGTTGCTCGACTTCGAACGTGAGACCTTTTTCGGCGTACGAGGAGCTCTCGTCGGCCAGGGTAAGGGCTTCATAGACCTTGGGCATCTGGTCGCGCGGAAACTGAATGTCTACCACGGCGCCGATGCACTGAACGATGGTTCCGTTGCTCATGTCGATTCCTTCAATGTTGGGATGCGTCGGCTGCGGTTGTCGCGCGTCGCACCCGGCAAGTTCCTGAGGGCTGGCTGACGTCGTCGGTCAGACGGCGGCGGCACCACCCACGATTTCCGAGATTTCCTTGGTGATCGCGGCCTGGCGGGTCTTGTTGTAGACCAGCTGAAGTTCGCCGATGATCTTTTTGGCATTGTCGGAGGCCGCTTTCATGGCCACCATGCGTGCCGACTGCTCGGAGGCCATGTTCTCGGCCACCGCCTGATACACCAGGGCTTCGACGTAACGCAGCAACAACTCGTCGATCACCGTCTTGGCATCGGGTTCGTAGATGTAATCCCACGAATAGCTCGACTTCTCGGCCTCGGATTGCTCGAACCGCTCGGACGCAAGCGGCAGCAGCTGCTCGATGACCGGCTCCTGCCGCATCGTGTTCACGAAGCGGTTGTAAGCCAGATACACGGCATCGATGCGCCCTGCGGCGTAATCGTCGAGCTGCACCTTGATCGAACCAATGAGACGATCGAGATGAGGCGTGTCGCCGAGCTGGACCTCCTGGGACACCAGGTTGACGCCGAGCCGGGCGAGGAAACCCAGCCCCTTGTTGCCGATGGCGGTGGCCTGCAACTTGACGTTGTCGGCTTCCAGCTCCTTGATGCGGTTGAGCACCAGTCGCAACACGTTGGTGTTGAGGCCGCCACACAGACCCTTGTCGGTCGTTACCACGATCATGCCCACTGCCTTGATGTCGCTGCGCGCCACCAGGTACGGGTGAACGTACTCGGGGTTGGCCTGCGACATATGGGCGGCAATGTTACGCACCTTGTCGGCGTAGGGACGAGCGGTACGCATCCGATCCTGCGCTTTGCGCATCTTGGACGCAGCCACCATCTCCATCGCTTTCGTGATCTTGCTCGTGTTCTGCACGCTCTTGATCTTGGTGCGGATTTCCTTGATTCCGGCCATAGCTCTTTATCCTGGTCCGGCCGGTGCCCGAAGGCCCGGCAGGAGGGTTGCTCAGTAAGACCCGTTCTTCTTGAAGTCCTGGATGGCTTCGGCCAACAGACCGTCGTCTTCCTTGGACAGCTCCTTCTTGTCTTCGATGCGCTCGATCAGCTCGGCGTACTTCGACTTGAGGTAATCCTTCAGGTTCTTCTCGAACGACAGGATGTCATTGACTTCGATGTCGTCGAGGAGGCCGTTGTTGACGGCGTAGAGCGAGACAGCCAGTTCCCACACCTGCAGCGGCTGATACTGCGGCTGCTTGAGCAGCTCGACCACGCGCTTGCCGCGCTCGAGCTGGCGCCGGGTGGCGTCGTCGAGATCGGAAGCAAACTGGGCGAAGGCAGCCAACTCGCGATACTGGGCGAGGTCGGTACGGATACCGCCAGCCAGCTTCTTGATGATCTTGGTCTGCGCCGAACCGCCCACACGCGACACCGAAATACCGGCGTTGATGGCCGGGCGAATACCGGCGTTGAAGAGGTCGGTCTCGAGGAAGATCTGGCCGTCGGTGATCGAAATCACGTTGGTGGGCACAAATGCCGAGACGTCGCCTGCCTGGGTTTCGATGATGGGCAGCGCGGTGAGCGAGCCTGTCTTGCCTTTGATTTCGCCCTTGGTGAACTTCTCGACGTAATCGGCATTGACGCGAGCCGAACGCTCGAGCAGACGCGAGTGCAGGTAGAAGACGTCGCCGGGGTAGGCTTCGCGGCCGGGCGGGCGACGCAGCAGCAGCGAGATCTGCCGATACGCCCAGGCCTGTTTGGTGAGATCGTCGTAGATGATGATCGCGTCTTCACCACGGTCGCGGAAGTATTCGCCCATGGTGCAGCCGGCATAAGCCGAGAGATACTGCATGGCGGCGGAATCGGACGCCGTGGCGGCCACCACGATGGTGTACTCGAGGGCGCCATGCTCTTCGAGCTTGCGCACCACGTTGCTGACGGTGGAGGCCTTCTGGCCGATCGCCACGTACACGCACGTGATGCCCTTGCCCTTCTGGCTGATGATGGTGTCTACCGCCACCGCCGTCTTGCCCGTTTGGCGGTCACCGATGATCAGCTCGCGCTGACCACGACCGATGGGCACCATGGAGTCGATGGCCTTGAGGCCGGTTTGCACGGGCTGATCGACCGATTGGCGGGCGATCACGCCGGGCGCGACCTTTTCGATGATGTCGGTGGCCTTGGCGTTGATCGGACCCTTGCCGTCGATCGGGGTGCCAAGGGCATCGACCACACGGCCTCGCAGTTCGGGGCCGACCGGCACTTCGAGAATGCGACCGGTGGTCTTGACGACGTCGCCTTCGGAAATGTGGGTGTATTCGCCCAGAATCACGGCACCGACCGAATCGCGCTCGAGGTTGAGCGCCAGGCCGAACGTGTTGTTGGGGAACTCGAGCATTTCGCCCTGCATCACATCGGACAGGCCGTGGATGCGGGTGATGCCGTCGGTGACCGACACCACAGTGCCCTGGGTACGCACGTCGGTCGACGAGCCCAGGCCTTCGATGCGGCTTTTCAGCAGTTCGCTGATCTCGGACGGGTTGAGTTGCATGGATAGACTCCTGGAATCCTGGTTACCGGTGCGGTGTCAGTTGGCCACCAGCGTGTCGCGCATGCGTTCGAGCTGCGCACGTACGGAGGTGTCGAGCACTTGATCGCCGACAGTGACGCGTACGCCGCCGATCAGGTCGACGTTGACACGTACCTCGGGCTTCAATTTGATGTTGAACTTCTTTTCGAGCCCGGCGACGAGATCGGCCAACTGGGCTTCGGTGAGCTCGAAAGCCGTTTCGATCAGGGCGTCGGCGCTGCCTTCGTGCCGATTCTTGAGCTGGCTGAACTGCACCGCGATTTCGGGCAGCAGCAGCAGGCGATCATTCTCGGCCAGCAGCGTGAGGAAATTGACAACCGGTGGTGTCGGTGTCGTTTTCAGGAAGCCCTGCACGAGTTCGACCCGACTCTGCGGCTGCAGGTGCGGATCGTCGAGCACACCCTTGACTTCGGGGTGTGACACGACCTGGGCCAGTTCCTGGAGGAGATCGACCCAGGTGGCCAGGCCAGCGCTATCGGCGCTGGCCACGCCGAAAGCGGCTTCGGCGTAGGGCCGGGCGATGGTGGACAGTTCAGCCATGGTGGAGAATCCTGGTGATCAAAGCTTGGCCTTGAGCTCGCCGAGCAGATCGGCGTGAGCCTGGGCATTGACTTCGCGCTTCAGGATCTGCTCGGCACCCTTGACCGCGAGGCCGGCGACCGAGTCGCGCAGCGAATCGCGTGCGCGCTGCATTTCCTGTTCGGCTTCCTGCTTGGCTTGTGCCAGAATCCGGGCGCGTTCCGCCTCGGCATCGCGGCGGGCCTGTTCGATCACGGCAGAGGCCTGCTTCTCAGCTTCAGCCAGACGCGCCTGATTCTCGGCCTTGGCCGAAGACTCGAGCAGGCTGATGCGAGCTTGCGCCTGTGCCAGATCTGCCTTGCCGCGTTCGGCATCGGCCAGACCGGCAGCGATTTTCTGACGACGCTCTTCGATGGACTTGCTCAGCGGCGGCCACACGAATTTCATCGTGAACCACGCGAGAACGAAGAACACGAGCGTCTGAAAGAAGATCGTTGCGTTCAGATTCACGGTCGTTTCCCTATAGCAAGAGGTGCTTCAGTGGTGGCGGCGGCTCGATGCCGAGGCGCCACACTCTGGTTGAGCGCAGGCCAGAAGCCCGCGACGCTTAGCCAACGAAGGGGTTGGCGAACGCAAACAGCATGGCGATACCCACGCCGATCAGGAAGGCAGCGTCGATCAGACCGGCCAGCAGGAACATTTTGGTCTGCAGGGCGTTCATGAGTTCGGGCTGACGAGCCGAGGCTTCGATGTACTTGCCACCCATGAGGGCAATGCCGATACTGGCGCCGAAGGCACCCAAACCGACGATCAGACCGCAAGCGAGAGCAACGAAAGCGACGTTGGTCATGACAACTCCTTGGAAGTGTGGAATTTCAGGAAACTAAAGAGAACAAGAAAGATGGAGTGCGGCCTGCCCGATCGCCCGCCGCATTCCGACTACACGCAATACCCGGCCACCGGCAGGTATCAGTGCCCTTCATGCGCCTGTCCGATGTACACCAGGGTGAGCATCATGAAGATGAAGCCCTGGAGCACGACGATCAGAACGTGGAAGATTGCCCAGATAGTGCCGGCGATGAGGTGACCCAGGCCGAAGGCCATGCTGGACAGAGTGAAACCCGCCCAGGAGGCGCCCATCAGTGCGATCAGCATGAAGATCAGCTCGCCGGCAAACATGTTGCCGAACAACCGCATGCCCAGCGACACGGTCTTGGCAAAGTATTCGATGATGTTGAGCAACAGATTGAACGGGGCCAGCACGATCGCGGCGATGCCATGGCTATGGAACGGCGCCGTGAAAAGTTCTTTGGCGAAGCCACCCGGACTCTTGATCTTGATGCCGTAGTAGAGCATGAGCAGCAAGACACCCAGCGCCATGCCCAGCGGCACGTTCAGATCGGCCGGGGGCAGGATGCGGTGATAGGGAAGAATCGCGTCGAGGCCTGTCCAGCGCAGGATGCTGGGCACCAGATCGACCGGGATGAGGTCGAGCGCGTTCATCAACACCACCCACAGGAAGATGGTGAGAGCCAGCGGCGCGGCGAAGCGACGGGTGGTTTCGTTGGGTACGATGCCCTTGGCCTGCTCGTCGACCATTTCCACCAGCATCTCGACCGCAGCCTGAAAGCGGCTGGGGACGCCCGGTGTGGACGTTTTGGCGGCGCGCCACAGGAAGAAACAGACGATCGAACCCATGAGGATCGACCAGAACAGGGAGTCGAAGTTGATGACACCGAAGTGCACGACATCGCTTTGGGGATGGCCGAGATTGTTGAAGTGCCCCATGTGGTGCACGATGTATTCGGATGCGTTAGGCGCTGCACTAGCCATCTGAAAACCCTATCGATTTGCCGTATGCCGGGCCACAAGATCTGCCCGAACATACCCGGTGAATTACGAATTGTTGAACAACAACAGCCAGTAGTGACTCTTGAGCGCGACGATCAACCCGACGATCAGCGCCGGCCATACCAGCACGTCGGAGGCAAACTGCACACCCAACACCAGCAGCGCTGCCGTTGCGCCCAACTTGAGGAATTCGCCAAGGAAGAACGTACCTGCACCCGCCCTGCCGAACCCGATAACCGAAAAAGCCAGCCGCAATGCGAACAGCACACTGGGAAGCGTGACCGCCGCCGCCCCGATCAGGGCCGACAACGCAGCGTCGCCGCCGCCCAGCAACCCGGCGCCCAGAGCCACCACCAACATGGCCACTCCCTGAACCCACACCGAACGAATCAAGGTGCGCAAGGCACTACGATTCAACCAGGCAAGCTGCTCGGGGGTGAGTTCGACGTCGGGATTTTCCGCATCCTGACCTGTCTCGCCGACGCCGTCGGCACCGGGTGCTTCGAGGTGGGCCTTGTGTGTCTTGTCAGACATCTGCCTCGCCGATCGTTGCCCCTGTGCCAATGACTGCGCCTGGCTCAGGCCAGACACTTCGATGCCTGATACGCACGAAATGCCTGAAAGATTGGGAATGTGTAAACGCTTGTTCTACGCTGATTCGCTTAGCGACAAACCCATCGAGTATAACGTGTTTTTTTGACTGTCCGCAAATCGTATCCGCACAAACCCTAGGTATTTCGGGCGCTACGGCTGCCGACGCAAGAGTTCGCGACGCAAATCTGCCACACCGGCAACACCGGCCAACGCCATGCTGCGGTCCATCTCATCCTTCAGGATCGCCAGCGCACGTTCGGCGCCGGCTTCGCCCTGGGCCGCCACGCCGTACTGAACCGCACGACCCAGCAGCACGCCATCGGCGCCCAGCGCCACGGCCTTGAGCACATCGGCGCCCCGGCGCACCCCGCCATCGATCAGCACGAGCTTGTCAGCCGGCCGCGACACCTCCGGCAGCACATCGAGCGCGCTCACCGCGCCGTCGAGTTGACGGCCACCGTGGTTGGACAACACCACACCATCCACGCCCAGAGCGAAGGCATCTCGCACGTCGTCGGGGTGCAGAATGCCCTTCACCACCAATCGGTGGGGCCACATGTCGCGCAGGCGCTGCAAGGCCGCCCAGTCGTAGCTGGCATCCATGCGCCGCGCCACCAGTGCCGCCTGAGATTCGGCGTCGGGCGCTTCGATGGTGACCAGGTTGGCCAGCGGTGGCGCCCCGCGCCAATTCTGCATCAACCAGTGCGGGCGACGGGCCATATCGGCCAGCACGCGCGGGGTAAGCTTGAACGGCTGGGTAAAACCATTGAAGAGATCGCGTTCGCGCTTGCCGCCAAGGGCCACATCGACCGTGAGCACCAGCGTGCGGTATCCGGCACGGTCGGCGCGTTGCACCAGACCATCGGCAATGCTGCGGTTGATGACGTAGAGCTGAAACCAGAGATCACCGCCGGCCTCTTGCGCAATCGTCTCGATGCTGCTGTTGGCCGCGGTGGACAGGATATAGGGCACACCGGCAGCTCTGGCGGCGCGCGCCACGGCCACATCCGCCTGCGGCCAGAACACCCCGGCCAGACCAACCGGGGCCACGGCAAACGGCGCGGCCAGCGGCCGATCCCACCAACGGGTATCCAGGTGGCGCTGCGAGACATCGCGCAACATGCGCGGGCAGAATCGCCAGGCATCGAACGCCGAACGATTGGCCCGCAAGGTCACTTCGTCTTCGGCGGCACCGTCGAGATAATCGAACACCAGACGGGGCAAGCGGCGCCGGGCGCGCTCGCGCAATTCGGCAATATGGATGGCGGGACGGGGCATGGCGGAACAGACGAGAGCGGCGCTGGGCCGAAAAGGCGGAATTGCCGGAGCCGAAGGTTACACCACGCGGCGAGCCGGCAAAAGAAACCGCCCCCGGCAAAGGGGGCGGCAATCGTGCGCAAGCTTTGCCATCCGGGCAGACCGCCACAAGGCTTGCGCACCCGGCAAGGACCGGTGCCAGGGTTTGGATCAGAACGGGTAGTGCTGACCGCCCTGCTCGATGGTGATCTGACGCAACTCGGTGAACTCGGCGATGCCGGCCTGGCCCCCGAACCGACCATAGCCACTGTCTTTTACCCCGCCGAACGGGATGTGGGCCTCGTCGTGCACCGTGGGGCCGTTGATATGGCAAATACCCGATTCGATACGCTTGGCCACATCGAGCGCACGGGTGACGTCGTGGCCGTATACCGAGGCGGTGAGGCCGTATTCGGTGTCGTTGGCAATACGCACCAGCTCGTCGGTGCCCGAGGCGCGAATCACGCAAACCACCGGACCAAACGATTCTTCGTGGTAGATGCGCATGTCGGCCGTGACATGATCCACCACCGTCGCCTGCATCAGCGTGCCTTCGGCCTTGCCCCCCGCCACTACCTTGGCGCCCTTCTTCACCGCATCGTCGATGAGTTCCATGCAGCGATCCACGGTGGATTGATCGACCACCGATCCCAGTGGTGTCTTGCCTTCGGCCGGGTCGCCTACGGCCAGGGCACTGGCCCGCTTGGCGAACGAATTGACGAAATCGTCGGCAATCGCGCTGTCGACCACCAGACGTTCGGTGGACATGCAAATCTGACCCTGATTCATGAAGGCGCCAAAGATGGCGCCGTTCACCGCGTGCTCGATGTTGGCGTCGTCGAGAATTACCAGGGGCGCCTTGCCGCCCAGTTCGAGCAACACCGGCTTGATGTGGCGCGCAGCAGTTTCGGCAATGATGCGTCCCACCCGGGTGGAGCCGGTGAAGTTGACCCGCCGGACCGCCTTGTGCGCGATCAGTGCCTCGACAACCTGTGGTGCATCTTTGGGATCGTTGGTGATCACATTGACCACCCCTTTACCCAGGCCGGCCTGCGACAACACATCACCAATCAAATGATGGGTTTTGGGGCACAACTCGGATGCCTTGAGAACCACGGTATTACCGCAGGCCAGCGGCGTGGCCACGGCACGCACGCCGAGAATCACCGGCGCGTTCCAGGGCGCAATGCCCACCACCACACCCACTGGCTGGCGAATGGCCAACGCCGTGGTGCCGGGTTTGTCGGAGGGTAGAACTTCGCCGGCCACCTGCGTGGTGAGCGAACCCGCCTCACGCAGCATGTTGCTGGCCAGGTGCACATTGAATTGCGCCCAGGGAGCCGTGGCCCCGGTTTCTTCCACCATGGCCTTGACGAAGTCGTCTACCCGCGCAGCCAGGAGGTCGGCCGCCTTGAGCAGGCGCATGCGACGCTCTCCCGGACCCAACGCCGACCACTCGGGAAATGCCGCCGCAGCGGCGTCGACCGCGGTATTGGCGTCGGCCACGCTGGCGGCGGCAGCACGCGTTGCCACTTCGCCTGTGACCGGGTTGCGTCGCTCAAACGTGGCACTCTTGGCGGCAGCCACGGCCTGATCGTTGATAAGCAATTGCAGATCGTTCATAAAACCCTCCTGTATGAGGTAGCAACGAGAACTGCCCGGCAGGCTGTGGCCCTGGCGGGCGAGAGTCACGGTTTACCAGGCCACCACCTTGCCTGGATTGAGGATATTGTTGGGGTCGAACGCGTGCTTGAGGCTACGCATCAGATCCACGCCGACTTCACCATGCTCGAGGAGCAAATAGGGCATTTTGTGCATGCCCACACCATGCTCGCCTGTGCAGGTGCCATCCATGGCCAGGGCACGCTCCACCAGTCGGTGATTGATCGACTCGGCCTCGTCGTACTCGGCCGGGTTGTCGGGGTCGAGCAACATCTGCACATGAAAGTTGCCGTCGCCCACGTGGCCCACCACGATGGCCGGAAAACTGGCTTGCCCAAGATCGTCGTTGGTGACGGCAATGCATTCGGCCAGGCGAGAAATGGGCACACAAACGTCGGTGGTATTTGCCCGACATCCGGGTCGGAGGTTGAGGCCGGCAAAATACACATTGTGTCGCGCCGTCCAGAGCCGTGTGCGCTCCTCGGGCAAGGTGGCCCATTCGAAATCGGCACCCTGATGGCTGTCGGTAATCTCTTTTACCGACTCGGCCTGTTCCTGCACACCGGCCTCGGAGCCATGAAACTCGAACCACAGCACCGGGGATTCGCGCAACGACAGCTTGCTGTACTGGTTGACCGCGCGCACGCCGGTGACATCCATGAACTCGACACGGGCTACCGGGATGCCCATCTGGATGATCTCGATCACCGACTGCACGGCGTCGTCTACCGTCGGAAAATGACAGATGGCGGCCGACACGGCTTCGGGCTGCGGATACAGACGCAAGGTGACTTCGGTGATGATGCCAAGAGTGCCTTCACTACCGATAAAGATTCGGGTGAGGTCGTAACCCGCCGACGACTTGCGCGCCCGTCGGCCCGTTCGAACCACGCGGCCATCGGCCGTGACCACCGTAAGATTGATCACGTTGTCGCGCATGGTGCCATAGCGCACCGCATTGGTACCCGAGGCGCGGGTGGCACTCATGCCGCCCAGGCTGGCATCGGCCCCCGGATCGATCGGGAAGAACAATCCCGTGTCACGAATGTGTTCGTTGAGCTGCTTGCGAGTTACGCCGGCCTGCACGCTGACCGAAAGGTCTTCGGTTTGAACGGCCAATACCGCGTTCATCCGGGTGAGATCGATCACCACACCGCCCTCGATGGCCAGAAAATGACCTTCAAGGGAAGATCCCGCGCCATAGGCGATGAGCGGCACCCGGTACTCGTTGCAGATGCGTGCTGCGGCAGCCACGTCGTCGGTAGATTCGGCAAACACCACCGCATCCGGGGGGATTGCCGGATATGCCGACTCGTCGCGGCCATGGTGCTCACGTATTGCCATGGCCACCGAGCAGCGCTCGCCGAAATGCGCCTGTAACGCCTGAAGGCACGCCGCCGGCATGGGGCGTGGTTGCGCCTTGAGGTCGGTAATGGCGTTCATGCGATTCTCCCGTGGCAAGACGTTAATGTATCAATAAATTACTGGTTCTCGAGAACATCGCCCAGGCCCTGGCGCTCGAGCAGCGCCGAAAGATGGTCCCAGCCGTGAAAGTCGATGATCAGCTGCCCCTTCTGGCCGGCACCAAGCTTGAAGCTCACACGCGTGCCCAGGTTGTCGGACAAGGCCTCTTCCAGTCGGGTCACGTCGCGCGCTGGCTGACGAGACTTGCGACTTGAATCCGACACCTTGCCTTCCGCTTCGGCAAGCGTACGAGCTACAAGTTTCTCGGTGTCGCGCACCGACAGATTGCGCGCCGCCACCACATTGGCCAGCTGGATCTGTTGAGCACCCTCCAGAGCCAGCAAGGCCCGCGCATGGCCCATATCGATATCGCCGGCCAGCAACATGATCTGCACCGGATCGGCCAGATTGAGCAGGCGCAACAGATTGGTCGTGGCCGATCGTGAACGGCCGATAGCCTGGGCCGCCTGCTCGTGTGTCAGGCCGAATTCATGGAGCAGACGATGAACCCCTCGCGCTTCTTCCAGCACGTTGAGGTCTTCACGCTGCATGTTCTCGATCAGCGCCATCACGGCAGCCTGTTCGTCACCGACTTCACGAACCAGAACGGGAACCTGATCGAGGCCAGCCATGCGAGCGGCCCGAAAACGACGCTCACCGGCAATGATCTCGAAACGGGTCTCACCCTCGCTGGCATCGGGTGTGAGCGGGCGCACCAGAATGGGCTGCATCACACCTTGCGCACGGATCGACTCGGCCAGCTGATTGAGTGCCTCTTCGTCCATGCGTGAACGGGGTTGATAACGCCCAGCCTGCACCCATTCGATGGGCAGGGTATGAGTATGACGGTGATCAGGCGTTGCAGCGTCACCGCCACGCTCGCGAGGCTGCAAGGCGTCGAGAACGGCTTCGTCGCCCCCAAGCAATGCGTCGAGCCCGCGGCCCAGCCCTTTGGGCTTTTTCTTCGCAACCATGAAGAATCTCTCTTGCAGTTTTCAGAATGGGTTTGATGCGGATATATATGACCCTACATTTTATCAACGCGCCGGATCATCTCCTTGCCGAAATCCATGTAGGCCTTTGCACCGCGCGAAGACTTGTCGTACACCACGCCGGGCATGCCGTGGCTTGGCGCCTCGGCGAGGCGAACATTGCGCGGGATCACCGTGCGGAAAACCTTGTCGCCGAAATGCGACTCGAGTTGGGCTGACACCTGTTGCTGCAGGGTGACACGAGGATCAAACATCACTCGCAGCAGCCCGATGAGGCGCAACTCGGGATTGAGGTTGGCGTAAAGCCGCTTGATGGTATTGACCAGATCCGACAGGCCCTCGAGGGCAAAGTATTCACACTGCATGGGGATGATCACGCCGTGCGCCGCCGTGAGTCCGTTAAGCGTAAGCAGCGACAACGTGGGCGGGCAATCGATCAGAATGAAATCGTAGTCTGGCGTCACTTCCACGATGGCGTGCTTGAGCTGAGCCTCTCGTTGCTGCATGCCCACCAGATCGATCTCGGCACCCGATAGTTCGCGGTTGGCCGGCAACACATCGTAGCCACCTGACTCGGACTTCATGCACGCTTCGCGTATGGTGTTCTCGCCGATGAGGATTTGATACACGCTGGCAGCCACCGCCCGCTTGTCGATACCGCTGCCCATGGTGGCATTGCCTTGAGGATCCAGATCGATCAACAACACACGCTTTCGCTGTGTGACCAGTGCAGCAGCCAGGTTGACCGCCGTCGTGGTCTTGCCGACCCCCCCTTTCTGGTTGGCGATGCAAAATATCCGGGCACTCTTTTGTGGTTTTGGCATGAGGTAAGGATCGGAGCAAGAAATACGAAATACCCGACACGGAGTCAGGCAACGGAGAGATCGGTTGGCGTGCCTGGCTGAAACGCCAGCAGGCAGCGTTCGGCGGCCATTCCGGGAATCTGCAATGGCGTTTGGCGTACACGATGCCATTCGGGATGCGATTGGGCCAGTTCGGCGAGTTCTTCACTGGGGTACTTGCCTTTCATGGCCACCAGTATGCCTGATGCGCCCACGTGCTTGCCGGCCAGGGTGACAAAATCGCTCAGCGAGGCAAACGCACGCGATATCACCAGATCATTGGGGGGAGCTTCGAGTCGTTCAACGCGTGCGTGGCTTGCCAAGAGATTTGGCAGCCCCAACACACCGCTCATCTGCCGCACGAAACTCATCTTCTTCTCAACGGCATCCACACAAGTCACCAGCCATGTCGGGCGCATCAAGGCGAGAACGACGCCAGGCAAGCCGCCTCCCGATCCCACATCCAATACCCGAATCGCATCGGAAGACTCCCCGTTGACGCCCAGTTCCTCAAGCCAGCGATCCAGCCAGGGCAACACCGCCAGACTATCCAGAAGGTGTTGTTGCACCATGGCATCGGCTTCGCGTATGGCCGTGAGATTGTAGGTGCGATTCCAACGTTGCAGCTCCCCGACAAACTGCAGCAAGCGAATCGACTGCGTGGAATCGAGATCCACCTGCAGTAATTCGGCTGCAGCGATCAGTTGGTGCTTCCGGTTGTCATCCTCATGAATCGATACTGGCGACATCATCACGCTTGACCCGCGGTCGTGTTGGAGTCGCTTTTCTGGTGGCTCACCCCATACTGCAAACGTTTCACGTGAATCATCAGCAAGGAGATGGCCGCAGGCGTGACGCCCGATATCCGCGAAGCTTGCCCGAGGGTGGCAGGGCGATGCTGTTTGAGTTTCTGTCGCACCTCAAAGGACAACCCGGTCACCGCGTCGTAATCCATCGACTCTGGCAACGACTGATTCTCCTGCGTCAAATGCTTCTGCACTTCCTCGCGTTGCCGGGCCACATAGCCTGCATACTTCACCTGAATCTCAACCTGTGTGGCGGCGTCGCCTGGCGGCAACCCGGGCCCACCCACCAGCTTTCCATCCGCATCAGCGGCTGCCATCAGCGTTCGATAGTCGACGGAGGGTCGCTTGAGCAGATCTGCCAACGAATACTCTCTTTCAATCGGCTTTCCCAGCAGCGGAGTCGCCACATCTGGCGGCAACGTTCGAGGATTGATCCACGTGGAACGTAGTCGCTGCATTTCGAGCTCGACAGCTTCGCGCTTACGCTCGAACGCCTGCCAGCGCTCGTCA
Organism: Verticiella sp.; assembly: GCA_041690575.1. Lineage (GTDB taxonomy): Bacteria > Pseudomonadota > Gammaproteobacteria > Burkholderiales > Burkholderiaceae_B > Verticiella. The sequence continues at coordinate 218,128 of JAWLHC010000005.1, read as the reverse complement.
TCAACCAGCCCCAGCTTGCGACCTATTTCCGTAAGACGGAAATCGGCGTTGTCTTCGCGCAGACTCAAGCGATACTCGGCGCGCGAGGTAAACATCCGATAGGGTTCAGAAACACCCTGCGTGATCAGATCATCCACCAATACGCCCAGATAGGCTTCGTCTCGACGCGGTGTCCAGGCTTCCTTCTCCTGGACTTGCAGGGCCGCATTTATACCTGCCAGCAAGCCCTGAGCGGCTGCCTCTTCGTAACCTGTCGTGCCGTTGATCTGCCCCGCAAAATAGAGACCCCGCAGGGACCTTGTCTGCAACGACGGCCACAAGGCGCGAGGATCGAAATAATCGTACTCGATCGCGTAGCCCGGACGCACGATGTGCGCGTTCTCCAAGCCCGGCAGAGAGTGAATCATCGCAAGCTGCACATCAAACGGCAGGCTGGTTGACACTCCGTTGGGGTAAATCTCGTGGGTGGTAAGCCCTTCCGGCTCGAGAAAGATCTGGTGCGAGGCCTTGTCGGCAAAACGATGGATCTTGTCTTCGATGGAAGGACAATACCGTGGGCCAACGCCCTCGATAACGCCCGTGAACATGGGCGACCGATCCAGGCCGCCACGAATAATGTCGTGAGTGGCGGCAGTGGTGTGCGTGATCCAGCAAGGCAGTTGCCGGGGATGCATGTCGGCACGACCGAGATACGAAAATATCGGCTGTGGTTCGTCGTCGCCAGGCTGCGCCTCGGTGCGAGAGAAATCGATCGTTCTGCCATCAATTCGGGGTGGGGTGCCCGTTTTCAGACGCCCCTGAGGCAACTGCAATTCCTGCAGACGCGCCGCCAACGATATGGCCGGAGGATCGCCTGCGCGACCGGCAGAGTAGTTGTCCAGCCCCACGTGGATCTTGCCGTTGAGGAATGTCCCAGCGGTCAGTACGACGGCTTCCGCTTCGAAGCGCAAGCCGATTTGGGTTACCGCGCCCACCACACGATCGCCCTTGACGATCAGATCATCAACGGCTTGTTGAAACAGCCACAAATTGGGCTGATTCTCGATCCGAGTCCGAATTGCCTGCCGATACAAAACCCGATCAGCCTGCGCACGAGTCGCCCGAACCGCCGGACCTTTGGACCGATTCAGGATCCGAAATTGAATGCCTGCCTCGTCGGTGGCCAACGCCATGGCACCGCCCAAGGCATCCACCTCCTTCACAAGATGCCCCTTGCCGATCCCCCCAATGGAGGGATTGCACGACATCTGCCCCAGCGTTTCGATACTGTGGGTCAGTAGCAGGGTTTTGCAGCCCATCCTTGCAGACGCCAACGCCGCCTCGGTGCCTGCGTGACCACCCCCTACAACGATGACATCGAATCGATCTGGAAATTGCATACCGTTACCTAGCCTTCCCCCGCGGGATATCCCACTCTCGTGGACCGCAAGGTGAAATCATCCCACGGAAGTCGTGGCATGGTCATGAAAAATTCGGGTTCCTCAACGTCGCCCAGGTTGCTGCGGACGAAACCCCTCGATGCTGCCTTGTATTCGGGTTATCGCAACCGCACCAGCCCTTGGGACGTGCTTCGCGGAGGATTGGCGACGTCATCAACAACGACATGACACCGGATACAAGGGATTTGCTTCTTGCAGTGTCTTGTGCACCATCTCGCTCAAAGTTTCACGTGGAACACACAACGGATAAACCTCTTGCGCTCATCCCATAGCCCAGGAAAGGAATGCCATATCTCTTTCATGGGCAGAAATACGCAACCTTCTTCCGTCCCACGCGGGAGAGCGATGCAGGGGCGTCACAGCCCACCCACCCCAACATGATGTCGCCTGGTCGTGCCCGCTTTTCAGGGACTTCACAGTCGCATGGTTGCCAATCGCCTAAACGAGGATTTCGGAACAATCGATGCACCACCCCGTTTCGGTGGCAGGCTTGTGCAGGTGAACGCCGGCGAGCTCACTTGAGTGGCCAGTGACGGCCAACCTTGTCGACTCTTGCAGTGGCCAGGACACTTGGCAGCACTTCAGAGGATTCATACATGCGTCGCTGAAAAATCTGACTGCTGCCAACTGGCGGCCAGCACAATCGACGTTGCCTGACATGCCTCGGTGACCGCCACCACGCCTTGAGGGCGAGCAAGCGGCAAAGCATCGACTGAGAATCTGATCACAGGAGTCGAGGCTCGCGGCAAGCTGTATTCGCGCGGCACCGTGGCCAACTCTGACGGCAGGCACCAACGATACGCGGCAACACGCAAGCGCGCCAAGGTTCGAATATTGGTTAACCCTTCATTTTATCGCAAAGACTCCGGATGGCCTACCACTCCGACATGGTTTGTGGCGCAGTCATCATCGACAAGGAGTCCGCCATGCGCAAGCCTATCGGGCACCACTGGCAATCCAGCACGGGTCTCCACACCAGCAAGACGTCCCATTGACACAGGAAACCGAGGCGCAATCAGCTCGTCCGTTTTGCCTGGACAGCCATGTTTCGGTGGAGCAGTCAATCGATCGCTGCGCAATGAGATACCGATGGCACGATCGAATCAAACCTGCTCACGCCACCCGAGTTGCCGTATCTCTCACGTTCACGAAGAAGAAACACCCTGCTTGGTGTTCCACGTGAAACGTGATCACCTTTCACGCCATGCCACTGTATCAGGATGGAACACTGCGCCAGAACCGCTCGTGGGCAAATCACACGACCTGGACACCACGGCAAAGCGCATCGAGGCCACACTTCGACGCGATCACTTCAGCCGTGCAATGCAACATCGGACACTCCCACCTGCTTGTGGGAGTGTCCGATATCCAGAAACACAAAACCCCGGCACGGCAGGGCACTGTGCCGCATCAGTCGTCGCTGGAGTTGTCACCTTCCTGGTTACCCACCCAGTTCATGCGGAGATGGACGGTGTGATGCTGATGGCCCGGCGGAGTGTAGGTATCCGTTGCCATCAACACGCGCCCGGCGGCATCGATATAGCGCGTGGCCTTGCGCAACACCGGGTTGCCGGTGTCGATTGCAAGCGCCTTGGCCACATCGGCGGGAGCTGCCGCGGCATCTGCCTGCTGCACCACCTGATGAACCTGCTCGCCCAGCACATGCTCGAGCGCCTGATAGCTCAACTGTGGCGTGCGGCTCAGGCGGCCCTTGACCTGTTTGAGATGGGGAGCCACATACACCCACGAATAGGACACTGCCTGCTTGCGACGATGTCGCGTGACCGGGAAACGCACCCAGGGAGACCCGGCCGGGCAGGCCAGCAACATGGCTTCTTCTGCAGACGCCTGAATGTTCTGCGCGCTGCCTACGGTGAGATCCGTGGAGAGTGCTTCGGGAAACAATACGTCGAGTGACTCGACCCGCTGGGCGTAATTGGGGTGAATCTGACTGCTTTGCACCTGGGTGCCTCGACCCGCGCGGCGAGATACCAGCCCCATGTCTACCAGAACGCGCAATGCGGATCGCATGGTGTTGCGCGACACCTTGAATTGCTCGGCCATATCCAGCTCTGGCGGCAAAAGGCTGCCAAGCGGATACTTGCCGCGCGAGATGTCGTTGATCAGAGCTTGAGCAATGACGGCGTACTGCGGTTGGTTCTTCTTTGTAGGCACAATAAGAATTCCGTTAAACCTGACGGAGCACAGATCGTTGCCGGAATGATCTGGCTTTCGTCGAAACCCGACTTTGTCCTGTGAAACTGCCGGTGCACCAGGCAGACCCTGTGTGAGGCAACCGCGGCCGGCGAGGCCCAACCCTCCCGATAAGGTGGCTTGCATTGCAACACGGTACGGATTGACCAGCGTGGCGCCGTAACATCAGGCAAAAGCGCCGGGGTATCGCGTAGGGCTGTTGCATGGGAAACGAGAATACCGGGCACTTGGCCGCCGTGCAATCGGTGAACTCCCAGGTATGTGCCTTCATGTGCCTTGGCCCATGTTCACTGGACCCCTATCATCCCATCTTAACGACGCACCCGGGTCAAAATGAAGGTCGGGGCGAATCACGACTCGCCACCTTGACTCTGCACGTAAACAGAGCGTCGGACAGGATAGTGAAAGGGGAGTGAAAACTCCCCTCATACAGACATTTTAAACGAGCCTGCAAACTCTCATGACCGAAGAACCCCGCCAACAGTTCCCCACACCCGAGCTGGTTTCCAAACTGCCCGATGTGGGTACCACCATTTTCACCGTGATGACCGCTCTGGCCCGTGAGCACGGTGCCATCGATCTGGGTCAGGGTTATCCCAACTTCAATCCCGACGATCGGTTGCTGGCCGAGGTAAGCCGAGCCCTGCACGAAGGACACAATCAATATGCGCCTCTGGCCGGGGTGCTGGCCCTCCGTGAGGTGGTATCCGGCAAAGTCCGCACCGTTTCGAAACACCACTACGATCCCGAAACGGAAGTGACCATCACGGCTGGCGCCACCCAGGCCCTCACCACCGCTGTTCTGGCCGTCGTGCGCCCGGGCGAAGAAGTGATCGTGATGGAGCCCGTGTACGACTCGTATATTCCTGCCATTCGGATGGCGGGAGGGGTGCCGGTCGTTGTGTCGATGCGGGAGCCCACCGACGACGATCCGCATTTTCGACCCGACTGGGATCAAGTCGAGGCAGCCATCACACCACGCACACGGGCGCTGATGGTCAACTTTCCGCACAACCCCACCAGCACCCTGTTGCAGGCGTCAGACCTCGATGCCCTCGAGAGACTCACCGAAAAGACTTCGATCCTGATCATTTCAGACGAGGTCTACGAACATATCATCTTTGATGGTCAACCTCATCGCTCGATGGCGGATCGCCCCGCACTGGCGGCGCGCAGCTTCGTCATCTCGTCGTTCGGCAAGACTGTTCACGCCACGGGCTGGAAAATCGGCTACTGCTGCGCTCCTGCCACGCTGACCCGGGAGTTTCGTCGCCATCATCAATTCGTGGTGTTTGCCACCGCGACCCCACTGCAGCAGGCTCTGGCGAAGTTTCTGGCCGATCCCCGCACCTGGCAGGAGCTCCCTGCCTTGTATCAGACAAAGCGTGATCACCTGATGCGTGCGCTCGAGTCCACCAGGTTTCAGACCTTGCCTTCGGCGGGCACCTTCTTTTTGCTGGCCGACTATTCCGAGGTGTCGGAACTGCCACCGGACGACTTTGCCCGGTGGTTGACCGAAGTTCATGGGGTCACGGTGATTCCCTTGTCGGCTTTCTACACAAAGCCAGAGGCCGCTGAGAAGCGACTGGTGCGCTTTTGCTTCGCCAAGGATGCCCGCACACTGGATCGTGCTGCGGAGCGCTTGCAGCGCCTCTGAATGCCTCTGAAAGACCACTGACCACTGGGTCGTTGCTGCCTGTGCGCAGGTGTATGGCAATCCACCATTTTTCATGGCTGCTTCGTGCAGCCATTTTCTTTTTCTTTCTTTATAAAAACGACAACAACTACATAAGTACCGGTGAACAACGGGTACAACCCGATAAGCCGTTGATTGCAAGGTATTAATCCTTGCCTATTGCCGTGCATAACCCTGGGTGGCAATTGGGGACTAACTCGAACAACTTGTGCCGGCATCGGGCCAAAGGGGAGTTGTTCAACATCTGTCCAGAGTCTGTGCACAAGTTTGTCGACAACCTCACGCCAAGAGTCTGTCGAGGCGGTTGGACAAAACTCTGAGGGCACCGCCATTGTCGACCCGTCCGCACGCCGCTTGTCTGTTCTTTATCTTATTGTTTTCTATATCAGAACAACAATAGATAACAAGTGCCTGTGTATAGTGGGGATGACTCAAAAAAACGAGACTTATCAATAACTTGAAGGCAAATTTCTGACCTGGAAGTCTGTGGGTGGATACGGGAGTCGCCGGGCACAACTTTTCAGTGGCACAGAACGAGACCACTTGTCCCGAATGGCTCCACCGGTTGTGCACAGCATGAACGCCCAGAGGCGTCCACAGGCTTGTGGACAACCTTGTGGGCAGAGAGTGGGGATTTAGAAGCGTGTGGTACGGCTGACCGACCAGCGCGCGGAGAGCGCACCGACCAAAACGGCAGCCAGCAGGAAACCGAGCAAGGTGAGCGGTCCTGGCAGCTGGAAAGCAAAATGCGAGTTCCAGCCGCCCAGAAAATCCACCAGACGATGGTTGAGCAGGCTGACGGACAGCGCCGCCAGACCGATGGCGAGCAAGGCCGCCAGCAGGGCGGTGAGGCCACCCTGGTAAAGAAAGGGTCGTCGCACGAAGGCTTCGGTAGCCCCCACCAGACGCGCCACCGTGATTTCTTCGCGTTGTGCCAGAGCCTGCATGCGCACCGTGTTGAAGACCGTGGCGAGAACGATACCGCCAACGACCAGGCTCAGCATGACCAGACCCGCCGTCACCAGTGCCGATAGCGATTGCAGACGTTGTAGCCAGTCGCTGTCGAGTTGCACCATGTCGACGTTGTCCCAGGTACGCCAGCGCTGTGCGTGGGTCTGGGCGCGCTCGGTAGCGTTGACGCCTTCAAAGGTGAGTATCGCGGCATCGGGTAGCGGATTGCTCTGCAGCGCCGAGAGGCTGGCTTGCCAGGCGGGGTGATCCTGCAGCTCGGCCAATGCCGAATCCCGGGGGATCCAGCGCACCGCGAATCCGCCCTCGGTGGCTTCGTCGCGGAGTTGCTCCAGCACTTGCTGGCCGGTGGCGTCGGATGCGCCGGGGGTCACGAACAGGTTTACCTGTGGTGCCGTGGGCAGTTCACGTACCAGGGGCTGCAGCGAACCGAGCAGTGCGCTGCCCACCAGTGGCAAGGTGAGAATGAGTGCGATGACCAGAATATTGGTCATGGCCGAAAAAGGCTGTCTTGCGAGGCGTCGTACGGTAACGCCCAGCGCGTAACGATGCTGACGCAACCAGGTTTTCATGAGGGGGTCGGTGTGGAGGAAGCCGGGGAGGGCAACAGATGATCGGTCACTCGGCCATGATCCACGTGCAGCACCCGTCGCCCATGCCGCAGGATCAGTTCGCGATCGTGCGTGGCGATCAGTGTGGTGACTCCGACGCGGTGGAAATCGAGGAAGACGTCGATGATGCGCTCGGCACTGGCGCTGTCGAGGTTGGCCGTGGGTTCATCGGCAATCAGAATGGCGGGGCGGTTGACAATGGCGCGAGCGATGGCCAGGCGTTGCTGATCACCGCCCGAGAGCTCTACGGGAAGCAGCATCTCCTTGCCCGACAATCCCACTTTTTCGATGGACGCCCGCGCCCGAGCACGAGCGGTACGATGATCCAGGCCGGTGACCACCAGGGGTAGCAATACGTTGTCGAAGGCACTGCGGTCGTTCAACAAGTGAACATCTTGCAGAATCACGCCAACCGCACGGCGAAGATAGGGCCGGGCGCGGCTTGGCATGCGTGACAGCTCGTGGCCGTTGACCTTGACCTGGCCGCGCGTCGGCTGAATCAACCCGGCGATCAGTTTGAGCAGGGTGGACTTGCCGGCACCCGACGGCCCGGCAAGAAAGAGGAGCTCGCCAGCCGAGACGCTGAAACCCACGTCGGCCAGGGCATTCTTGCCGCGGCCGTACGATTTGAAGACGTGCCGGAATTCGATCATGGTTCCCGGATGGTAACTCAGGCCTGGCGATGGCTTGCCGCCGGCTCTGGATGAAAAAAGACCCTGCGCCGCGGAGCGGGCAGGGTCGATGCTTGGCAGGTGGGTAAAAAACCCCTGGCCGTGCCCCAATATCAGAGGGCGTCGGCGATCATGTATTCGATGGCGGCGCGGAGCTGATCATCGGTGGCATTGGCGGCGCCGCCGCGGGGTGGCATGGCACCCTGGCCTTTGATGGACACCTCGAGCATGTGATCCATGCCGTCGGCAATGTAGGGCGCCCAGTCAGCGCTGTTGCCGGTTTTGGGTGCCCCGGCAACGCCGGCTGCGTGACAGGCCATACAGACTGATTCGTAGAGATTCTTGCCCACGGTTTGAGCGTCTTCGGAGATGACGATCTGACCGTCGGCGGCGTCTTGTTGTGACGCCGATTCTTCGGCCTGAACGGCCTCTTCGGCCATGGCGGGGTCGTCGGCCTGCTGTTGTGCCTCGGGAATGCTGGCGTCGCCCGACGGGGCTGCCTCGGCAGAACCTTCAGGGGTGGCGGCCTCGGCTTCGGCGGCGGCATCCACATCAGACTGATGGATGTCTCGTTGCACGACGTCGACCGCCTGCTCGGCAACCGGCTCGCTGTCTTGCGTGGCCTGGCTTGCGGCCTCGCCCTCGGCGGCTTCGCCTTCGGCGGCCGGCTCTTGCGGCTCGTCGAAGTTGGCGCCAGCCTGATTGGCCAGATAAACCACGGCACGCTCGATCTCGAAATCACTCAGGTTGCTGGCGCCACCCTTGGGCGGCATGGCGCCCTTGCCATCGATGGTGGAAGCCACCAGAGCGTCGTAGCCGGTATCGAGACGAGGCGCCCAGGCCGATTCATCACCGGTGGCAGGTGCCCCGGCCACGCCGGCAGTGTGACAGGCCGCACAGACTTGCTCGTAGACGGCCTGACCGGTGAGGAACTCGCGTGGAGCGGAGGCATCCACCAGTTCGAAGCCGGCCACCGGAGCCACCCGGGCATCGATGGCAGCGCTGGACATGGCGTCGGAACCGGCACCGGTGCTGGTTTGGTTGGCCACGAAGTTGACCAGCATGATGATGATGATGATTGGCACCACGAAGGCCAGTACCACGACCGTGATCAGTTGCCGGGGCGTCTTGATGAGCGCCTGGTGTTCTTCGGTGTGGTGTTCTTGCGCATTACTCATGAGCGGACCTGCATGCGGGAGGATTGGAATCTGGTTGTATTGTGGTGCGTGCGGGCCGGGCAGCTACGTTGCGAACCACACCGCGTGGTCGGGGAGCGCAAATCGGCCAATCGATCAACACAAACGCCCGATTATAGCGGCTGGTGGCGCTTGCCGGAACTGCAGGCAGCGTCAGCCCCTGCGCCCCATGACGAGTGGGCGGGTCGGTGCTTCTGCAAGGTGCGGGGCAAGTGGGATACAATCAGGCGCTTGATGCATGGCGCCCGTAGCTCAGGGGATAGAGTATTGGCCTCCGAAGCCAAGGGTCGTTGGTTCGATTCCAACCGGGCGCGCCACCCCTGTGTGGCAAGGTATTTCAGGCTCGACGCGGCTTTGGTATGTCGGCTCCCGCGGGAGCTCCAAGCGCCTTGAGCGATGGGTTGTCGGTCATTCGGCCGGCGGGTTGTCTTGTTTCACCCGAATCCAGTCTTCTACGGCAATGTCCATGGCACGCGCTTGCCGGGTGAGTTGCTGCATGAGTTCGTCATCGAGTTGCGGCTGTCTTGCCAGAATCCAGAAGGTGTCGCTTGAGTCTCCCGTGACCATGGCCCACTGGTAGTCGGGATCGAGGGCAACCACGTGATACCCGCCGTAGAACGGCCCGAAAAACGATACCTCCAACGATCCCGTATTCGGTGAGCCGGCAAATCGTGCCTTGCCCACGGCTTCTTCCCATACCTGATCTTCGACGTTGTAGCCCCGGTTGATCACCCGGATGGTGTCGCCGTCGCGATCGTACTGTGCCGACACGTGACTCAGTCCACGCTCGAAGCGATGATCGAGTCGCACAATTTCGTACCAACGGCCGAGATATCGATCCGCGTCGAATGGACTCACGGCCTGCAGCCCCTCAGGAGGGGTGGTGCTGCAGGCCACGAGCGCCATGGGCAACAGCATCGCGCCCAGGTAACGGAGCAGAACGGACCGTCTGCCCCTGGCAGTTCGAGTCGATGGCTGACGTTCGGCCTGGACGGCTCGACCGTTCGCCCGGGAAATAGCGTGGCTCGGACTTGCAATCATTGGGGTTCTCCCCTGAAAAGACCGGCCCATCGGCGTGCCGGCATTGGCGGTTGCGATGCCGCTAGTCGCCCAGGCTGGCGTGATAGGCGTCTACGTAGTCTTCGAAGCTGGTGCGGGTGTCACTTTCAAGTTGTCGCTGGGCCTCGAGCGATTCGGCACTGGCGGCCCGGAATCGCGCGGCCAGCTCCGCTGGCAGCGGCTGTTGCAGCAGTGTCTGGGCGTGGGTACGGCTGTTGGCCAGTGTGAAATCGTGAAACGTCTGGCCGCTGTCGCGCAGCGCCTGCATCAGGCGAGCCGAGGGCGTGGCCGAGACATCATCGACCTTGCGGCGCTGTTGTTCGAGCGCAGCCATATGTCCGCCTTGCGGGCTGACGGCATCGAGCGCTTGTGCACAGGCCTCGAGGCCTGGCCACAACTGATCGGCGAAGGCGGGCAACGATATGGCGCGATGCTGCCACGACAACTCGAGCCCCGGTCGGCGCCCTTCTCGTACCACGGTGGCAAAGTTTTCGGCGCTTTCTTCGCACCACCCGTCGCGCGGGAGGTTCGGACTGTCTTCGAGCGCACAGTAGGTCAGGAATGTTCTGAGGAATCGTGCCGTATCGAGCGAAATCCCGATGGGATCGAAGGGATCGATGTCGATGCAACGCACTTCGACGTACTGCACACCGCGGTCGTGCAGGGCGCGCAGGGGTCGCTCGCCGCGACGCGCGACGCGTTTGGGGCGAATGGTGGCGTAATACTCATTCTCGATCTGCAGGATGTGAGTGCTCAGCTGTTGCCACTGGCCGTTGCGCTGAGTGCCCAGGGCTTCGTAGGCAGGCCATGGCTGATTGACAGCATGATAGAGGTTGTCGAGATAGGCTTGCAGGTTGGTGTAACAGGGCCGCAGGCCCGCTTGCGCCTTGTTCTGGTAGCCCAGATCGCTCATGCGCAGGCTGGTGGCCCAAGGCAGATACAGCGTGTCGCCATGCAGGCGTTCGAGCTGGTGGGGCCGCCCCTGAAGAAAGCCTTCGGACAACGCCGGTGATGCGCCAAACAGATACATCAGCAGCCAGCTGTACCGGCTGAAATTGCGAATGAGGGCCATGTAGCCCTCTGACTGACGCTCCTGGTCGTCGAGCGCCTCGTTGCTGCCCCCGGCCGAATCGATCAGCGGCCAGATGGTTTCGTCGAGCGAGAAATTGAAATGCACACCAGCAATGCATTGCATGGCCTTGCCATAGCGCAGAGCCAGGCCGCGCCGATATACGTGGCGCAACATGCCGCTGTTGGATGTGCCGTACCAGCCGATCGGGATGTCGCCTTCCGGTGGCAGCTCGGGCGGCATGGATTGATTCCACAACAATTCGCCATCGAGGTGTTGGTACACGTAGCGATGGATGTTGCGGAGTTCTTCGATCACCACCTCGGGGTCGGATTGCGCCGAAGTGACGAATTCGAGCAGCGCTTCGGCGTAGTCGGTGGTGATGTAGGGGTGAGTGAGAGCCGAGCCCAGTGCAGGGGGGTGCGGCGTCAGCGCCAGGCGGCCCTCCGCCGTGACTCGGAGGTTCTCTTTCTCGATACCGGTGAGGCTGCGGCCCAGCAGCTGACCATGCCGGGCATGCGTGAGTTCGTCGAGGCGACGGATCAGCAGATCGCTCAAGGGGACTCCTCGGGGTGTCAGGCATCCGATCGACGGTGCCGTAGGGGGCACGGGCGGTCAGGAGGGTTGGGTAATGGGTAAATTCAGGGTAATTTGCAGCGTTTATACACCAGCCAGCCAGGCGTCCAGATCCACGTACACGGGTTGCGCCAGTTCTCGGCTTTCGTTGAGCAGTTCGTGCCAGGCCGACTCGTACCAGCGCACGGCCACCTTGCCGGGGGGCGCCGCATTGGCGAAATCCTGGCTGCCACGAGCATCCACCACGCGATCATCGCCCGCGACCAGCAACAGGGTACGCACGGCCAGCTGCGAGGCCTGACCCACCAATTGCGGCCCGGTATCGGCGATGTACTGTGCGATTCGAGGGGTGACATGGCGGTTCACCAGAGGATCCTGGGCGTAGGTGGCTGCCACGACCTGGTCGTGCGTAAGCCTGGGATGTTTGCGACGATGCGGGATGGGGAGTCGGGGTGCCAGTTGCCGCAATGCGCCGAGCAGCGGCCGACTCAATTTGCCCAGTGGCAGGGCGAATGCCGGGCTGCAGAGCACCAGACCCGCGAGCGGTACCTGACCGCGCAAGGCGATCTGGCTGGCGATCAGCCCCCCCATGCTGTGGCCCAACAGGATGGGCGGGCCACCCAGATCGCTGGCAAAGGCGGCAAGCCGTTGCTCGGCGTCGCGTACCAGATCGTCGTCGTGGCGGATCCAGGCGCGCGGGCCGCCCGACCGGCCATGGCCACGATGATCGTGCGCTGCCACCTGCCAGCCTCGGGCATTGAGCCATTCGGCGACGTGCTCGTAGCGGCCGGCATATTCACTCAAACCATGCAGGAGATACACCCCGCCGATGGGGGCCGGCCCGGCAGTTGGCCAACGGTAATTGGCCAGGGAGACGCCATCATCGGCTTGCGTCATGGAAATCGGCGACAATTCCGTTGTACTCCCAGGAAATTCTTGCAGTGTTTGATCAACGTAACCAACCATAGCATGCCGTTGCCCCTTCGCTTTGCCACTGCGCGCCTGTGGGCCCGGTGTCTGTTTCTGTTCGTGCCGCTGATGCTGCTGTCCGGCTGCAGCCCCACGTACGACTGGCGGGAGCTGCCAGCCGCCGGCGGCGCCGTGCAAGTGGCGTTTCCGGGTCGCCCGGCGACCGACTCACGCGAGCTTTCGATGGCAGGACGCTCGGTCACGTTCGAGGTGGCAGCGGCTCAGGCCGCGGGGGCCACGTTTGCGGTGGGTCACATGACGCTGCCGGCTTCGGCATTGCAGTCGGTCGATCTGCCCGAACTCACTCCCGACGCCGTGGTTGATGTGTTGGTGCAGAGCCTGGTGCGAGGCTTTCCACCCGATGCCGTGAGCCGCAGCCAGGTTGTCGTGCGACGACTGCGTGCCTCCGAAGGAGCGCCGGTGCAAGCCATTGAGGTGGCTGCCCTGCAACCCGACGGCCTTCGGCTGCTCGCACGTGTGCTGTATCACGACGAGCGCTGGATCCAGATCGTGGCGTTGGGGCCTGCCGACCGATTGGATGCCGAGACAGCACGCTGGTTTGTCGACACGATGCGTCTGCAGTGAGTGTGGCCGCGCTGCCCGACCGCATTTTCTGGCAACATGATGCGTTAAACGGTTGCCGAATCGCGGGCCGTCCGAGTTTTCTGCCGAGTCATTCCGTTCATGAATATCCTCTTCATCGTCGATCCCCTGCCATCGCTCAAGGCCTACAAAGATACGTCGGTTGCCATGATGCAGGCACTGCAGGATCGCGGTCACCAGATTCACGTGGCCTTGCAGCCGGATCTCTACCTGGAGGGCGAGCGCGTGCGCGCTCGCGTGCAACCCATCACCCTCAAGCGCCAGGCCGATCTTCATGGCCACGACTGGTGGGAAGCGGGCGAAACCCGGATGCTGAGTCTGGCCGAGCTCGATGCCGTGGTGATGCGCAAGGATCCCCCCTTCGACATGGAATACCTCTACAGCACTCACCTGCTCGAGCGCGCGCAGGCCGAGGGTGCACGGGTATTCAATACGGGTGCGGCGATCCGCAATCACCCCGAAAAATTGGCCATTGCCGAGTTTCCCGAATACACCGCGCCCACGCTCGTCACTCGCGACATGACACGGGTCAAGGCGTTTCACGAGGCGCATGGCGAAATCGTGGTGAAGCCGCTGGATGGCATGGGTGGCTCGGGTGTTTTCCGCCTGCCTCCGGGTGAGCTCAACCGGGGCGCCATACTCGAGCTGCTCACCGACAACGGCGCTCGCTCCATCATGGCGCAACGCTACATTCCGGAAATTCGTGATGGCGACAAGCGTGTGCTCATCATCGCCGGCAAACCCATTCCGCACGTGCTGGCGCGTATCCCGCTGGCTGGCGAAACCCGTGGCAATCTGGCGGCCGGCGGCAACGGTGTGGCGCAGGATCTCAACGACCACGATCGCACTGTGGCCAACGCCATCGGTGCGCGCCTCGCGCCGCGCGGTCTGTTGCTCATCGGGCTCGACATGATCGGCCCGTACGTCACCGAGATCAACGTGACCAGCCCCACGTGTTTTGTTGAGATCACCCAGCAGACCGGCTTCGATGTGGCCGGTCATTTTGCCGACGCCTTGCTGGCGGCGGTCGCGCAGTCGCATTCATGAATGTCGGAATCGTCATCGTTGCCCACGCTCCCATGGCCAGCGCGCTCTATGCCGGCGGGGCCCATTGTTTTCCAGGTCAGCCCGGGGTGTTGCTGCACGACGTGGCACTGAGTGAATCGCCCGAAACGGCCTGTGCCGCCATCCATCAACTCATTGCCCAGGCCGATTCCGGCGCCGGGGTGCTGGTGCTCACCGACATCGTGGGAGCTTCGCCTTCCAACGCCGCCATCGATGCTGCCTCTCAGGCACGCCACGAAGGGCACTCGGTCACTCTGCTGGCCGGAGCCAACACGCCGATGCTGCTGCGCGCCATCACCTATCGCAGCCTGCCCCTCGACGACGTGGCCGACCGCGCCCTGGCGGGTGGACATCAAGCCATCCTGCGCATCGAGCAATCCCGTCATTCCTGACCCGCGAGCCCTTGTTTACCGAATGCCTTCCATCGACATCGTCATTACCAATAAACTGGGCCTGCATGCCCGCGCCTCGGCCAAGCTCACGCAGCTCGCCAGCCAGTACACCAGCGACGTACACATATCCCGTGCCGGCAAACGCGTCAATGCCAAAAGCATCATGGGCGTCATGATGCTGGCCGCGGGCAAAGGCTCTACCGTGACGGTGGATGCCGAAGGGGCCGACGCCGCAGAGGCGCTCGGGGCCATCGAGGCACTGTTCAACGACAAGTTCGGAGAAGGTGAGTAAATTGAAGTCCACTGCCATGCTGTCGTTGCACGGACTGGCTGCTTCGCGGGGTTATGCCATCGGACGCGCGGTCGTGCTGGGCGCGGCGGCGCTCGAGGTGTCGCACTACCGCATCGCTGCCGAAGACATCGAAACCGAATGCACTCGCCTGTCGAATGCCATGACCGTGGCCCGCGAAGAATTCGCGCGACTGGCCGAGCACCTGCCCGATGATGCGCCGCGTGAAATTCAGGCGCTATTGCACGTGCATGCCATGCTGCTGGCCGACCCCCTGCTGGGCGAAGAATCGCTCGCCTTGATCCGCGAGCGGCAATACAACGCCGAGTGGGCGCTGACCGCGCAGGGGCAGTTGCTGGGCGAGCAGTTTGCCGCCATGGAAGACGAATATCTGCGCGAGCGTGTGGGTGACGTGCAACAGGTCATCGAGCGTGTGCTGCAAGTGCTGTCGGGCCGCCCCGATCTCATGCTGCCAGGTCAGGGCCAGGCCAGTTCCGATGATGCGCCACTGGTGGTGGTGGCACACGACATTTCGCCTGCCGACATGGTGAAGTTGCGTGGCGCCCGCTTTGCCGCTTTTGCCACGGATCTGGGCGGCGCTACCTCGCATACCGCCATCGTGGCGCGCAGCATGGGCGTACCGGCGGTCGTGGCGCTGGGTAATGTGCGGACTCTGGCGCGCGACGGCGACCGCCTGATCGTGGATGGTGAAGCTGGCGTTGTGCTCATCAATCCGTCTGATCAGGTGCTGCAGGCCTATCACGAACGGCAGGCCGCGTATGCCGCCGAACGCGCCGAGCTGTCACGCCTCAAGGATACCCCGGCGATCACGCTCGACGGCATCCGCGTGGGTCTGCATGCCAATATCGAATGGCCCGACGAAGTGGCGCCAGCGCTTGCCGCGGGAGCCGAAGGCATCGGTCTGTTCCGCAGCGAGTTTCTCTTCATGAACCGCGCCGATCTGCCTGGCGAGGACGAGCAGTATCAAGCCTATGCCGCCGTGGTGCGTGCCATGGGCGGCCGGCCGGTCACGATCCGTACGCTGGATATCGGTGCTGATAAAACGCTCGACGACGAAGCGACGGTGGCAACCAACCCGGCGCTGGGCGAGCGTGCCATTCGCTATTGCCTGGCTCGGCCAGATCTGTTTGCGACCCAGTTGCGCGCCATTCTGCGGGCGTCGGCGCACGGGCCCGTGAAAATTCTGCTACCCATGATCGCCCACATGCACGAAGTGCATGCCAGCCTGGCGGCATTGCGCTCGGTACGGGAGCAATTGCTCGAGCGTGGCGTAAACATGGCCGAACGGGTGGAAGTGGGCGCCATGGTCGAGATTCCGGCCATTGCCATCGCGATCGAGCCCTTTGCCGATGCCCTGGACTTTCTGTCGATCGGTACCAACGATCTCATCCAGTACACCCTGGCCATCGACCGCGCCGACCCGGGTGTGGCCTCGCTCTACGACCCTCTGCATCCCGCCGTGCTGCGGCTCATTGCCAACACCATCAATGTTGGTGCCCGGTTTGGCAAACCGGTGTCGGTGTGCGGCGAGATGGCTGGCGATGTGAACCTCACGCGCTTGCTGCTGGGCCTGGGCCTCACCCATTTTTCGATGCATGCGCAGCAGTTGCTGGATGTCAAACGCGAAATCCTGCAAGCCCATTCCAACGCCTTGCGCACGCGGGTCGCTGCCACGCTCAATCGGGCCGAACCCATCGATCTCGCAAGCTTGTAACATGTGAGGGTCGCATCCCCATCGGGGATCCTCGCACGGAGGTAGTGTCATGAACAAGAATTCCTGGCTGGACGAAGTCCAGAAAAATCTGTCCGACCTCGTGGCCCGCAGTCCGGCCGCCGACCTGCAGCGCAACGTCAAGGTCATGCTCAACGACGCCTTTGGCCGTCTCGATCTGGTCACGCGCGAAGAGTTCGATGTGCAGATGGAGCTGCTGGCCCGCACGCGGGCCAAGGTCGATGCCCTTGAGGCCCAGCTCAATCGGCTCGAGGGCGGTGGCGGTCATTCACCCCGGCCGCCGGCACCGCCCGAGGGCGATCTGGCGTCGTAGACGGCTTCCCCGGTTGTCGGGATGGCTCTCGGTTCGTCGGCTCGCACAGGCATTCAGGCGTTCACCAATAAAAAAAGGCCACACATCGTGTGGCCTTTTTTGACTTTCCAGCTCCCGATTCGGTGGGGGGCGGGACACCACCCGAACAGGCAGTGTCCCTGGTACGACGATCAGGAATGATAGGCGGTTTCGCCGTGTGACGAGATATCCAGACCCTGGCGTTCGTCTTCCTCGTTCACCCGCAGACCGAACACGAGGTCGGCGATCTTGTAGGCGACCCAGGCCACAATGGCCGACCACACCACGGTGAGCAGGATGCCTTCGAGCTGGATCCACACCTGCAGCAGCATGGATTCCGCGCCGTCGCCAGTGCCACCCAGCCAGGGAGCCACGAACACGCCGGTGAGCAGGGCGCCCACGATACCGCCTACGGCGTGCACGCCAAACACATCGAGCGAATCATCGGCACGCAACATGCGCTTCAGGCCATTGACGCCCCAGACGCAGATCGCGCCCGCCAGGATACCGATGACCAATGCACCGCCGGGACCGACGAAACCTGCAGCAGGCGTGATGCCCACCAGACCGGCCACAGCACCCGACGCCGCGCCCAGCATCGACGGCTTGCCTTTGATGGCCCATTCGGTAAACGACCAGGCGAGCACAGCAGCGGAGGTGGCGATCAGCGTGTTCATGAAGGCGAGTGCAGCAGTTTCGTTGGCCGCCAACGCGGAACCCGCGTTGAAACCGAACCAGCCCACCCACAGCAGCGAGGCGCCGATCATCGTCATGGGCAGATTGTGCGGCTTGAGGGCCTCCTTGCCATAACCGATACGCTTGCCGACCACGTAGGCGCCTACCAGACCGGCGATACCGGCGTTGATGTGCACGACCGTGCCGCCGGCGAAGTCGAGTGCGCCCCACTGGGCTACCAGCCCGCTGACGTCATCGGAGAAGTACCACACCATATGGGCGGCGGGCACATAGGCAAACGTGAACCAGATGGCGGTAAACAGCAGCACCGCCGAGAAGCGTGCACGCTCCGCAAAGGAGCCTACAATCAGTGCGCAGGTAATACCGGCAAAGGTTGCCTGAAAGGCGGCAAAGCTGAGTTCCGGCACCGACCCCGAGATGGCGAATTCACCCGTGCTGGAATCGAACAAACCGCTCAGGAACAGCTTGCTGAAACCACCGAAGATCGCGTTGCCTTCGGTAAAGGCCAGCGAATAGCCATACACGAACCATAATATGATGGCCAGGCAGAATGTGCCCAACACCTGCATCAGAGTGGACAACATGTTCTTGCTGCGCACCATGCCGCCGTAGAACAGGGCCAGGCCAGGCAGCACCATCAGGATGACCAGCACCGTGGAAATGCTGAGCCAGGCAATGTCGGCTCCGACCAGAGGCGAGACTTCTGCCGCCACGTCGGCGCTGGCCATTGCCGCGTCGGCGGTCTCTTGAGCCTGCGCGCCCAGGCTGGTGAAGAGGCCAGCGGCCATACCGGCCAGCGAAGCCATGGAATATCGAGGTTTCATAAGTGTTCCCCTATCGTTCTGGTGATTTCAAAGCGCATCCACACCGGACTCGCCGGTACGGATTCGGACGACCTGTTCGAGCGGGCAGACAAAGATCTTGCCGTCGCCGATCTTGCCGGTTCGGCCTGCCTGTTCGATGGCTTCGATGGCACTGTCCACAAGATCGTCGGAGATGGCCACTTCGAGCTTGATCTTGGGCAGGAAGTCCACCACGTATTCGGCACCGCGATAGAGCTCGGTGTGACCTTTCTGGCGGCCAAAGCCCTTGATTTCGGTCACGGTGACCCCTTGAACCCCCACGCCGGACAAGGCTTCACGGACTTCGTCCAGCTTGAAGGGTTTGATGATGGCAATGATGAGTTTCATGACGTCCCTCTCTTGAATGATGCTGCGGTTCAAAAACTGCGGGCGAGGCTCACGTACACGCCCGGCCGGCCCGCGTCACGTCCGTTGTCGGTCTGGTACCAGGCACGCTCGCTGGTGGCCACCACGGTGGCACCCAGCTCCCAGCCGTAGACATCCTTGGTGATGCCGGCGGAGTAATCGAAATAGCCGTTGATGGCAGCGTCGTTCTTCAGCTTCTGGTAGCCCACGTGCGCAAACGCACCCCAGCCGTTGCCCAGATCAAAGTCGCCGCCCAGGTCGATGTAGAAATTGTTCTTGGAATCGGGTGCGCCGAAGAAGTCGGACACACCATGGGAGTACTTGGCATAGAAGGGGCCGTAGCTCATACCCAGATACAACTCGGTGTTGTAGATGGTGCCGCCCTTGGCCGAGGTGGTGCCCGGATAGTTGTAATAGAGCACACCCACATCGATGCCCAGGCCGTTGTCGAACTCACGCGCGAAGCCGCCGTAGAAGTCCATCTCGAGGTTGCCGCCAGGAAACAGATCGCTGCTCACGTTGGAGTTCCAGTTGCCCAGATACAAACCCGAGGCGTGCGAGTAATCGAACCCGCCCTGCAAGGCGGGCCGAAAATCGTTCTGGGTAAAGCCGCGAAAGCGATAGTCGCTCACCAGGGCAACGTTGGCCGAAAAGCTGTGGGGAGATTCCACTGCCACTTCCTGAGCAAAGGCGGGAGTGGTCGCGGCTGCGAGAACGATGGCCAGGCCGATTTTTTTCATCTTGAACTCCGGATCGAAACGCCTCTTGGCGAGTAGTCATCCTCGAGGCAGCGGGCGCCCAATGGGCAGAACGTGGCACAACGCCACATGGTCAACTCCAAAGCAATTGACGTGCCAATTGCTGGGCGAGGCGGAGCAAAAGCCGTGACCCCACCCCCCGGGCAGCGCGCGAGCTGGCGGTGATGGCTGTCGGGCAATGTCTGGCCCCGCAGCTTTGCCTCCAGGACCAGAGCCCACGACATCGGCATGTCCGGGTGTTCGTGCGTGAGCGATCTGCGCTGTCACGGTGCACGGATGACGGCATGGCATGCACCTATGTGGTGCCAACTGGGCGTGATGGAACACAGCGGTGCGCGATCGAGTGCGGTTTCTCCTCATACTGGGGCTCCCGCACCCGGCTGCAGCATCCGGCGTGGCTTGGGGCAGTCATTCTTTCTGGAGTCCTCGGCTCATGAGTCTTGCCGTGCTTTCCAGCCGCACTGTGGTGGGGCTGGACGCCATCGAAGTCCGTGTAGAGGTGCATCTGGCGGGTGGCATGCCCAGCCTCAGTCTGGTCGGGCGGCCCGATGCCGAGATCCGCGAAAGCCGTGAACGGGTTCGAGCGGCGCTGGTCTGTTCGGGCTATCCCTTTCCCGATGGCCGCATCATCGTCAATCTGGCGCCGGCCGATCTCCCCAAGGCATCCACCCGGTTCGATCTGCCCATTGCGTTGGGCATACTGCTGGCGGCCGGCCGGCTGACTCTGGCGCACCAGCAGCGGCGCAGTCTCGATGCCCGCCAGCGATGGCTGTATCGCCATGTGTTTGCGGCCGAGCTGTCACTGAGCGGTGCGCTGGTGCCGTCGCCGGCGCCGCTGGCGGTTGCGCTTGCCGTGGCTCGCGAACGGTCGGATGGCATTCTGATCATGCCCCCCGCCGATGCGGCGCTGGCCGCACGCGTGCCAGGGGTAGAGGTGCTGGCTGCCCGCTCACTGGAGGAGGTCGTGCAATATCTCGCGGGGCGGCTCGAACTGCCTGCGGCGCAGGCTTCGCAAGCCGGGGTCCCCGAGCCGTATCCCTGTCTTGCCGATGTCCGCGGTCAGCCGGCCGCGCGGCGTGCCCTCGAAGTGGCCGCTGCCGGCGAACACAGCCTGTTGATGTGCGGCCCGCCGGGCGCCGGCAAAAGCATGTTGGCGCAACGCCTTCCGGGCATCCTGCCATCATTGGCACAGACGGCAGCGCTCGAAGTGGCCGCCGTGGCGGGTCTTGCCGGCCAATCCGAGCCTGGCATGGGGCGGCGCCCGTTTCGAGCGCCGCATCATTCGGCCTCCAGGGCGGCGCTCGTGGGGGGTGGTGCGCGCCCCAGACCCGGCGAGATCACTCTGGCCCATCACGGCGTGTTGTTTCTCGACGAAGTGGCAGAGTTTCAGCGGCCGGCGCTGGAAGCCTTGCGCGAGCCGCTTGAAACAGGACGCATCGTTCTGGTGCGTGCCATGCATCGCGTGGAGTATCCGGCCCGCTTCCAGTTGGTGGCTGCGATGAACCCTTGTCCCTGCGGATGGCTCGGGCACCCCCGTCACGAGTGCCGATGCACGCCGGATCAGGTTCGCCGATACCAGGGAAAACTGTCTGGCCCGTGGCTCGATCGGCTCGATCTGCAGATCGACCTGCCCCCCTTGACGATGGCGCTCCTGGATGGCCCGGCCGGTGAATCATCGGCCGTCGTCAAGCAAAGGGTGCTGGCAGCTCACCAACGCCAGCAGGAGAGACAAGGCACGAGCAACGCCCATTTGGGTGAGGAGGGGCTCAAACGGATGGCGAATCTGGCCGACGATGCGCATCGCCTGTGGCAACGCGCCGGCGCTCAGCTGGCCTGGTCGGCGCGCGCCTCGCAGCGGGTGTTGCGCGTGGCGCGCACCGTGGCCGACCTTGATGGTTCGACCGGGATCCATACCGCCCACGTCGCCGAGGCGATTCAGCTGCGCTGTCGCGCCGGGCAACAGGATGGCGCTACGACCAACCCGGGATGGGTGCACCCACCAGCCGCAGGATGAGGGGTGACAGCAGCAGAAACGCAATGGTGGAGACCAGCACCGCACCGGCGGCCACTTCGCCCTTGTCGGTGTAGCGGGTGGCGAACATGTAGCTGATCACCGCGCAGGGCATGGCCATTTGCAGCACGATGACGCCCTGCAGTGCCGGCGGCAGGCCAAGCGCCCACGTCACCGCCCATGCCGTGAGTGGCAACAAGGTGAGCCGGATGGCGGCAATCACGCTGCCGGCGCGCAGGCCGCCGACGGGGATGGACGACAGCGCGTAGCCCAGGCTGATGAGCATCAACGGCACCGTGAGACTGCCCAGCATGAAGGCCGATTCCAGCACCCATCCAGGCAGGGTGAGATCCACGAAACGTACGGCAACGGCCAGCACCGAAGCCACCAGCACCGGAGAGCGCCACGCTCCTTGAACGCCGGCGTTGGGCAAGGTTCGAACACCGATCGTGTTCTGGATGAAGGCGCACACCGCAAAGAACACAATGGCCGCAGAAAACCCTTCCGGCCCGAAGGCCATCAGCGACATCGGCAAACCGAGGTTCCCCGAGTTGGGAAATGCCGTGGTCATCAACAAGGCCCTGACAGGCAACCCGAGCAGGCGCAACATCAGCGCCGACACCAGGGCCGCAGCCAGCAAGACGAGCAGAGTGATGCCGCCGATCTCGAGCAGCAGGGCATTGTCGAGCTCGGTGGTGGCCAGCGTATGAAAAACCAGCGCCGGCGTGCTGATCGAAGTGACCAGCAACGCCAGGAAATTGGGAGAGAACGGCAGGTCACGCTTGCCCCAGTACACGCCCACTCCCACGCAGGTGAGCATGGGAGCCAGCAGAACCAGGGTGGACAGATAGAAGGCAAGCAGAGCAAGCATGGCGACGCACAAAAGAAAAAACCCCCGTGTCGACTGGAAGACACGAGGGCTTGAGGTACCCCGTCAGCCCCTCGGTGGGGCTGGGGGGGAAGCTTATGGCTTGTTGGTATGCCTTGCGGTCAGACCTGAATGATCGGCGATCAGAACAGGTGACGGATACCGATGGCACCACCGGTCTGGTTGTCTTCGTT
The DNA here is from genome assembly GCA_041690575.1 of Verticiella sp. Lineage (GTDB taxonomy): Bacteria > Pseudomonadota > Gammaproteobacteria > Burkholderiales > Burkholderiaceae_B > Verticiella. The sequence goes on along the minus strand of JAWLHC010000005.1, from coordinate 195,491 downwards.
GTTGGCCAGAGCATAGCCGCCAACGCCGAGATTCAGAGCGCCGTCCATGGAGTGAGCCACGGTGGCGTACAGGTTGGTGCGGCGGCTGAGAGCGTACTGGCCGAACACACCGATCTGCTGCCACGTGTTGTCGCGACGAACGGCGTTGGGCACTTCACCCACGGGCGCGTTCTTCAGCTTGTCGTGGTAGTAGCCGAGGGTAACGCTGGTGCCCGGGCTGTGCGTGTAGCCGGCGCCGACCATCCACAGATCCGATTTGACGTCGGACTGGCCGGACATTTCCCACTTGCGATGACGATAGCCACCCAGAATGTGGAACGGTTTGAAGTCGGCACGGGCAGCGAACAGCCAGTTGTCGGCTTCGCCCTGGTTGCCGGGCAGGCCGATGGAGCTGAGGAACAGACCATCTTCAACACGGTCGTAGGCCACCATCACGCGGAAGCGGTCTTCGTAGTTGTAGCCCAGCGCGCCACCGAAACGGCCGGTGGTGTTTTCGAGGCCAGCCATCTGCGCGCTCTGCTCGGAGAAGCCGTAGTAGGCGCCGACGCTGAAGCCGCTGAAGTTGCCCTGGTATTTGACCATGTTATCGCCACGGATCGGGCTGATGTAAGGCACGGGCTCGTACTGGGTAGGGGCGTTGTGCGGGGTGTTGCGCACGATGGCCAAGTGGGAAGGCGTGTACTGACGGCCGAAGCTGACGGTACCCCAGTCGCCACCGACGCCGGCCCATGCCTGGCGATCGAACATCTTGGTGGGACCAGCGTTGTTGCCGTTGGTGATGTCGAAGCCGGTTTCGAGAGCGAACATGGCCTTGAGACCGTTACCCAGGTCTTCGGTGCCACGCAGGCCCCAACGCGAGGAGCTCTGGCCGCCCGACTTCATGCCGGTGACGGTTTGGCTGCCGCCGGCGCCGTCGGGAGCGTTGCTGTAAGCTTCGAGGTTGACGTCGACGATACCGTAGAGCTCAACTTTGCTTTGAGCTTGTGCCAGGCCGGTGGTAGCCAGACCAGCCGCTGCCAGCGAAGCAGCGAGACATGCAGTCTTGAATTTCATTTGGAAAGCCTCCTAGGGGTAACTTTGGGGCCCGGGAACCCCGGAACGCCCGCTGAAAACGACCGTTAGTTGTCATGGTTGCCTATCCCGAGAGATGAGGCTGAATGCTGTGCCTTGGGCCCTGAGGGCTCTTGGCTTGGGCTGCCATAACAATCTGTAAGTCAGACTACCCAGCGGCTCTGGGCAAGTCAACGAACGGTGTTTTATACTAGGGTAAACCCTAGGGTTTTGGAAGCTGATTTGACGTTTTCTTCCAACACTTGTGTGATTTTCACCCCATCATGCCCTTTGTACCGCTTGCAGATGACAAGCCGATGGCGGTGCCGAAAATGGGGTGGGCCGGAACCGTTTAGCACTCTCGATGTCTGAGTGCTAACATCAAGATAGTCAGGGTTGTCACTACCCATTCTTGTCGAGGTTCAGCACCATGACACAACTTACCACGACACTGCCGGCCAACCAGAGCAGCCTGGGGCTGGCGATTGCCAATCCGGGTGCCCTGGGCAGCCTGGACGCCTATATCAGTGTAGTCAATCGGTTGCCCATGCTTTCCGCCGAGCGCGAAACATCGCTGGCTCACCGCTACCGTGAGCAGGATGATCTCGACGCGGCTCGCGAGCTCGTGTTGTCGCACTTGCGGCTCGTGGTTTCGGTAGCCCGTCAATATCTGGGTTACGGTCTGCCGCACGCCGACCTCATCCAGGAAGGCAACATCGGCCTCATGAAAGCGGTCAAACGCTTCGACCCTGCCCGCGGCGTGCGTCTGGTGTCGTTTGCCATTCACTGGATCAAGGCCGAGATCCACGAGTACGTGATTCGCAATTGGCGCATGGTGAAGATGGCTACCACCAAGGCGCAACGCAAGTTGTTCTTCAACCTGCGTGGCATGCGCACTCGCGACGACACGCTGTCTCCCGATGAAGTGGAGCGAATCTCGCGCGAGCTCAACGTACGTCAACAGGATGTCTCCGAAATGGAGCGACGCATGGCCGGTCACGAGATGCCTCTCGATGGTCGCGATGACGACGAGGGCTATGCGCCCTCGGCCTGGCTGTCCGATGGTGGCCAGCATGAGCCCGAAGCGGTGCTCGAGCGGCGTGCGCACGACGACCTCCAGGGTTCGGGCCTGGCACGCGCGTTGGCGCAGCTCGATGATCGCTCGCGTCGGATCATCGAAGCCCGCTGGCTGCCCGAGAGCGATGAGGCTTCCGGCGCCACCTTGCAAGAGCTCGCCACCGAATTCGGCGTGTCTGCCGAGCGCATCCGGCAGATCGAAGCGCGGGCCATGAAGCAATTGCGCGGCGAACTGGCGGAAGCCGCCTGAGTTTCTGCGCCATCGCCTGTGCGAGCTTTGGGCTTGTGCGCAGGCACCCCATACAAAAAGGCCCGCCTCGAAAGAGGCGGGCCTTTGACGTTGTCTCACGATCCGATCTGACCGTCTGCGGGTGGACGATTGCCGGAGCCCTCAGGGCAGCAGCGTAAGACGATCTCGCGCGGTCGTGGCGGCTGGCGTGTCGGGGTAGTCGCGCATGATGCGTTGCAAAGTGCTGCGTGCAGACGCCCGTTCGCCCAGCTCAACCTGGCTGCCGGCAATCACCAGCAGGGCATCGGGTGCCCGCGGGTTCTGCGGCGAGCGCTCGATCATCTCGGACAGGCGCTGAACGGCACTGCGATACTCCTTGGTGGCATACAGGCTGCTGCCCCAATAGAAGCGCGCGGTAGGAGCCAGTGTGCTCTCGGGCCAGTTCTCGACAAATTGCTGCAAGGCCGTGGCTGCGGCTTGGTAATCGCCGCCCCGGAAGGTTTCGATGGCAGTGTCGTAGGCCTCTTGTTCACGGCTTGACGTGCCCAGGGACTGCGAAGGGTCGAGCGATGCCTGCCCCGAGCGGGTGTCCTGGGTGCCGGTGGCGCGTTGCAGGTCGCGCACGCGCTTCTCGAGGCTTTCGATCTGGCCCCGCATTTCGTTGATCTGGCGTTGCTGGGTTTCGACCTGGTTGGCAAGTTGAATGCGGCCACGCTGGCCTTCCTTGCGCAGACTGTCGACTTCATCCCGGAGCTTGAGGATGGCTTGACGGGCTTCGTCGTCGCCACCGAACAGTTGCGCCTGTGCCGGGTGGGACAGCAAAGTGCTGCCCAGCAGAGCGATCAGGCCGAGGTGACGCCAGCGAATCGAAGGCAGCGCGGTCATTCAGGATTCCTCCGGGTTAGCGACGATAGCTGAAGTCGGCACGGCGATTCTCGGCGTGATCGGCGTCGGTGTTACCTGTGGCCTTGGGGCGTTCCTTGCCGAAGCTGATAGCTTCGACCTGCTCATCGTCGACACCCAGCAAGAGCAGCATGCGACGTACGGCTTCGGAACGCCGCTGGCCCAGTGCCAGGTTGTACTCGGCGCTGCCACGTTCGTCGGTGTTGCCCTCGACCACGACTTCTTGAGAGGAGCTCTGGTTGAGATAGTCGGCATGCATCTCGACGACAGACCGGTACTCTTCGGGGATCGAGTAGCTGTCGAAATCGAAGTAGACCGAGCGTTCGCGTGCCAGACGGCTTTCGGGGTTGAACGGACTGTTGGCGCCGGCTCCCGACGTGGAGACGCCGGAACTGCCAGCGCCACCGGCGCCACCAGAACCGCCGGCGGAGTCGTCGAGGGGAACGGAACTGCCGCAGGCCGCCAGCACAGCGGAAAAGCCGACGACGGCAAGGGATTTGACAATGGGGAGGTTCATGATGACTCCAACGGAGAAAAGGGCGTTCACGGGAAATCAGTTGGCGGTGCCGAAGGGGCCCCATGCCGAGGCGGTAATGCCGGCTCCCGCAGCCGACAAGCTTTCGGTGGCCAGTCCGTCGATGGACTCGACTTGCAGCACGCCACCACGATTCTCGGAGGTATAGAGCACCATGCCCCCGTCAGGCGAGAAGCTGGGGGAGAGGTCGTTGGGACCGTCGGTGAGGATCACTTCTTGCCCGGAACCGATGTTGAGAATGGCAATCTGGAAATTGCCATCGCGGCGCGTGACATAGAGGAGGGCGGTGCCGTCGGGCGACACCTCGGGGCTCACGTTGTAGCTGCCGTTGAAGGTGAGGCGGGTTGCCTCGCCGCCGCTGGCCGGCATGCGGTAGATCTGCGCGCTGCCGCCACGATCGCTGGTGAATACGATGTGGCGGCCATCTGGGGTGAAGGAAGGTTCGGTGTTGATGGTGCCGGTGCGCGTGAGCTGGCGCAGGTTGGAACCGTCGGCGTTGACCAGATAGATCTGCGAGGTGCCGTCGCGCGACAGCACCACGGCCAGCTGGTTGCCATCCGGTGACCACGCCGGCGCGCTGTTGTTGCCTCGATAGTTGGCGACCGGTACTCGCTCTCCGGTTGTAATGTGGTGGGCGTAGACCACAGGCTTGCCGGTTTCGAAACTGACGTAAGCCAGTCGGGTGCCGTCAGGCGACCAGGCCGGCGAAATGATGGACTCGCTCGAGCGCAGGGCCGTTTGCGCATTGTGGCCGTCGGCATCGGCAATCTGCAGCTCGTAGTTGCCGTTGCGTTGCGTGACGAAGGCAATGCGGGTGGAGAACGGACACTGGGCGCCGCTCAACACCAGACAGATGCGGTCGGATACCTGATGCGCCGCGCCGCGCCAGCGGTTGGCCGGAGACGAAAAGCTCATGCCATCGATGGCGGCTTCGTCGACCGTATCGATCAGGCGGTAGCGAATCTCGAGCTGGGAGCCGGCGGTGCGGGAGCTGCCAAAGGCCAGGGCATTGGCCCCACGATCGCGCCAGGTGTCGTAGTCGACATCGGCGTCGACATCGAGGCTGCGATCGGTGCCGATGGTGCGAAACAGGCCCGAGCGGCGCAGGTCGTCGCGGATGACCTCGGCAATCTGCCGACCCTGGACGGTGTCTTCGTCGGCCAGGTTTGCAATGGCGATGGGATATTGATTGGAACCGGCGCCGGAAATTTCGACTTCCAGTTGCGCCTGGGCCGCACCGGCGGCGGCGAGCCCGAGTGCCGCGCACGAGCTGGTGAGGGTGCGCCGCAGCCAACGGCGGGCAACGGAAACACGGGCAGGTGTGGGTGCATTCATGGCGGGCAGTGAATTTGTGATTGAGGTCAGTCGAACATGAAATAACGCACGTCTATGGTAGACGGAAAACGACCGGAGGGGGGCTGCGGGAAGGGATCGCAACGACGAATCCCGGTTTGCACGGCACGATCAAAACTATCGACTCCCGACGACTGTATCAGTCGCGGTTGACCAAGCTGCGTGCCGTTACCGTCGAGCTGCACTCGGAAGACGGCCGAAGGGTTGCCACTGACGTTGTCACGACTGCCTGGATAGACCACCCCGGGCTTGATGCACGATTGCACCATGGCGCCGTAGCCGCTGTCGCCACCGCCGCCTGCTTGCGAGCGTGCGGCGGTGCCGCCCAGGCCGGCGGCGCGTGAGGCGGCCGACTGGAAGGACTCGCGCAATTTGCGCTCTCGTTCTTCGGCGGCGCGCTTCTCTGCCGCCGCCTTCTCTGCCGCGGCTTTTTCGGCGGCGGCCTTCTCTGCGGCGGCTTTCTCCGCAGCGGCCTTTTCGGCCGCCGCCTCCTCTGCCGCCGCTTTTTCGGCAGCGGCCTTCTCCGCGGCCGCTTTTTCGGCAGCGGCCTTCTCCGCAGCCGCTTTTTCTGCTGCAGCTTTCTCCGCCGCCGCCTTCTCTTCGGCGGCACGACGCTCGGCTTGCAGGCGCTCCTGCTCCTCGCGCTCGGCTTCGAGCCGGGCCTGCTCCTGGCGTTCGGCCTCGATCCGTTCCTGCTCCAGGCGTTCCTGTTCGCGTTGCTCTGCCTCGCGACGTTCGCTTTCGAGCCTTTCTTCTTCTTCGCGCTGTTCTCGGAGTTGACGCTGGCGTTCTTCTTCCTGACGCATGCGTTCGAGTTCGGCCTGACGCTCGGCTTCACGTTCTTCGGCGCGGCGTTCGGCCTCGCGACGTTTGCGCTCTTCTTCCGCCTCGCGGATGCGTTTGTCGTCTTCGAGAGCGATGTCGGCTTCGCGCACCTCGACCTCGTCGGGTGCGGGATCGGGCAGGGGTTCGGGCGCGTCGGCCGGCGTCGGCGGTTCGGGTTCGGGTGGTGGTTCGGGCGCCGGCTCGGGCTCAGGCTCGGCCAGCGCGCGATCGGCGCTGGAGGCTGGCGCCTCGGCCGGCTCGGGCAGCGCGGCCCACATTTCGACCTGGAGCGGCTGGGCGGTGGGCGTACGCTGCCACAGCATGCCCAGCAAGAGCGCAGCCACCAGCGCCACGTGCAGGCCAAGGGCCAACACCAGCGCCTTGCCGGGCTGTTCGATGGCGGTGCCTTCGCGGGCGGATGATCGAGACTTCATGGGCGGGCCTCAGTTGTCGGCGTTGCGCTGCTGCACGAGCAGACCGACACGTTCGACACCTTGCTGGCGGAGTTGATCCATGACGTCGATGACTTCTTCATAGAGCACCTTGCCATCGGCCGCGATGACCACCGGCTGATCCGGCTGCTCGGCTTGTCGAGTGCGCAGAAAATCCACGAGTTCGCTGCGGCCGATGGGACTGAGTTCGGATTGTCCCTGCTCGAGATCACGGACCGACAGCACGCCGTCGGCGGCGATCTGGACTTCGATGGGTCGCACCGGGACTTCGGCAGCGCGCTGGGTGACCGAGGGGAGCTCGATGAGACCGGGCGCCACCAGGGGCGCGGTGACCATGAATATCACCAGCAACACCAGCATCACGTCGATGTAGGGAACGACGTTGATCTCGTTTTTCATACGGCGCGCGTGGCGCCCGTTGGAGCGTAGCGTGCGCATCAGCGAACCTGACGTTGCAGGATGTTGAGGAATTCGTCGATGAAGCCGTCGAAACGCACCGCGAGTCGATCGATGTCGTGCGTGAAGCGGTTGTAGGCCACCACGGCAGGAATGGCGGCAAACAGGCCGATGGCGGTGGCGATGAGAGCCTCGGCAATGCCCGGCGCAACGGCGGCCAGCGTGACCTGCTGCATGCCCGACAGGCCCACGAAGGCGTGCATGATGCCCCACACGGTTCCCAGCAGACCGATGTACGGACTGACGGAGCCGGCAGTGGCCAGAAAGGCCAGATGCCGGTCGAGACCGTCCATTTCGCGCTGAAACGCGGCCCGCATGGCGCGCTGGGCGCCTTCGAGAATGGCCGAGGTGTCGGTCTGGTTCTTGCGTGCCTTGAGAAACTCGGCCATGCCGGCTTCGAAGATGCGCGCCTCGGCACCGTGCTCGAGGCGCTGGGAAGCCACGGCCTGATGCAGCATGGTGAGATCACCCCCCGACCAGAAGTCGTTTTCGAACTTCTCGGTTTGGCGACGCGTGCGCTTGATGGTGGCCAACTTGCTGAAGATGTATGTCCACGACATGATGGAAATGAGAACCAGCAAGGCCATCACCAGTTGCACCGGCAGGCTGGCTTGCAGGATCAGGGACAGAATCGACATGTCCTGGGAGGGGTTCATGGAATGCGCCTTCAGCAGGGTTGAGAGTGAACGGAACCGGCGTCAGCCGGGGCAACGAGCCCGGCAAGCGCGTTCTGCAACTTGCCGGGCATGGCGGCCGGGCGAAAAGTACTGGCACGCAGGCAGCCGACCTGCACGCTGGCGCTGGCCAGCGCCTGATCGTCGTTCAAACACACTTGCCGGCATTCGAACGAGGCACGGCCCAGGTGCGTAAGCACGGATCGGATGGTGAGTTGATCGTCGAGCCGGGCCGGTGCTTTGAAGTGCGTGTCGGCGCGGCGCACGATGAACAGGGTATCGAGTTCGCTCGCGAGCGTGCGCTGGTCGAAGCCCAGGCTGCGCAACCACTCGGTGCGCGCCCGTTCGAAGAACTTGAGATAGTTGGCGTGATACACCACGCCGCCAGCGTCGGTGTCGTCGTAGTACACCCGAACGGGCATATCGAACGCGATCGGCGCCGCCTTGAGTACCTGGGACATGAGCGCGGACAAACTCGAAACAGCCTCGAATTGTAGCGGTTTGAGCCAAGGAAAAAAGCTGGCGAGGCAACAGCTTGCGACAGTTTCTTGAGGCCGGGCCGCGGTGTGCTAGTTGCCGGGTGGAAAGAGCGGCGGACCGCCGCCCGCGGTGGGCGGCGTGAGACCCAGATGCCGATAGGTGCCCAGCGTGGCCACCCGGCCGCGCGGGGTGCGCTGCAGATAGCCATGCTGGATCAGATAGGGCTCGATGACTTCTTCGATGGTGTCGCGCGCCTCGCCGATGGCTGCAGCGAGGCTTTCGACCCCCACCGGGCCGCCGTCGAACTTGTGGACGATGGCCTGCAGGAGTTTGTGATCCATGAGGTCGAGCCCCTGTGGATCCACCTGCAGCATGTCGAGTGCGGCGGCGGCGATGGCCGGGTGAATCACGCCGTTGCCCTTGACTTCGGCGTAGTCGCGCACGCGGCGCAACAGCCGGTTGGCAATACGGGGCGTGCCACGTGCGCGGCGGGCGATCTCGGCGGCGCCGTCGCCCTCGAGAGGCGTGCCGAGCAGGCCGGCACTGCGTTGCACGATGGCGGTAAGTTCGGTGGGCGAGTAAAACTCGAGGCGTGCCGTGATGCCGAAGCGATCGCGCAGCGGATTGGTGAGCATGCCGGCGCGGGTGGTGGCGCCCACCAGGGTGAAGGGTTGCAGATCGAGCTTGACGCTGCGGGCGCCGGGGCCTTCGCCGATGACGATGTCGATCTGGAAGTCTTCCAGTGCCGGGTAGAGGATTTCTTCGACGACCGGCGACAAGCGATGGATTTCGTCGATGAACAGGACGTCATTTTTCTCGAGGTTGGTGAGAAGCGCGGCCAGGTCGCCGGCGCGCTCGAGCACCGGGCCCGACGTTTGCCGCAGATTGACGCCCATTTCGTGGGCCACGATGTGGGCCAGCGTGGTTTTGCCCAACCCGGGCGGGCCGAACAACAACACGTGATCGAGGGCCTCGCCGCGCTGTCGGGCAGCGGCCACGAAAATCTCGAGTTGCTCGCGCACGCGCGCCTGGCCCACGTAGTCGCGCAGCGCCTTGGGCCGAAGTGCGCGCTCGAGCGACTCTTCGGTGCCCGATGCCGGTTGGGGCGCCACGAGCCGTTCGGGCGGCGCGGCGCCAGCAGTGAGGTTGTCGGTTTGAATGCTCATGGCGGTTGGCCTGGCCGATGCTGGCCATCCATCCAGTGCTCGGGAAAACGGCATGGTATCAGTCTGGCTTCCTCATTGCCAGACAGAACGCGCCCGGGCGCAGCCCCCAGAGCCACGTCATCCGCACGACCCGGCACGGCCCCAGAACCGCGTCATCCGCACGACCCGGCACACCCACCAGAACCGCGTCATCCGGACGACCCGGCACACCCACCAGAACCGGGTCATCCCGCATGACCCGGCGCAGCCACCAGAGCCACGTCATCCCGGACGACCCGGCTGCGCCGGGTCGATCCGGGATCACCCTTGCGGGTGACTGCGGCGGCTACCGTAGCCTGGGGTGGATACCTTACACTTGCGGGTCACCGGTTTCATCGGCGCGCCACCGCAAGGGCGGCGGCGCCCAGCGCACAGGAGAGATCATGAAGACGCGAGCTGCCGTAGCATGGAAGGCCCAGGATCCGCTCACCATCGAAGACGTCGAACTGCAAGGTCCGCAGGCCGGCGAAGTTCTGGTGGAAATCAAGGCCACCGGCATCTGCCACACCGATTACTTCACGCTCTCCGGCGCCGACCCTGAAGGCCTGTTTCCGGCCATTCTGGGCCATGAAGGTGCCGGCGTGGTGGTGGATGTGGGCGCAGGGGTTACCTCGCTCAAGCCCGGCGATCACGTGGTACCGCTCTACACGCCCGAGTGCCGGCAGTGCAAGTTCTGTCTGTCGCGCAAGACCAACCTGTGTGGTGCCATTCGGGCCACTCAGGGCAAGGGCGTCATGCCCGATGGCAGCTCGCGTTTCAAGGTGGGTGGCAAGGATGTGTACCACTACATGGGCACATCCACCTTTGCCAACCACATCGTGGTTCCGGAGATTGCGCTGGCCAAGATCCGCAACGACGCGCCCTTCGACAAGGTCTGCTACATCGGTTGCGGCGTCACCACCGGGATTGGCGCCGTGGTGTTCACCGCCAAGGTCGAGGCCGGGGCCAACGTGGTGGTGTTCGGTCTGGGCGGCATCGGCCTCAACGTGATCCAGGGCGCCAAAATGGTAGGCGCCGACAAGATCATCGGTGTGGACATCAATCCGCAACGCGAGGCGCTCGCCCGCAAGTTCGGCATGACGCATTTCGTCAACCCGAAAGATGTCGACAACGTCGTGGATCACATCACTCAGCTCACCGACGGTGGCGCCGACTACTCCTTCGAGTGCATCGGCAACGTGAACACCATGCGGCAGGCGCTCGAGTGCTGCCACAAGGGCTGGGGCCAGTCGATCATCATCGGTGTGGCCGGCGCCGGCCAGGAGATCGCCACGCGTCCGTTCCAGCTGGTCACCGGACGTGAGTGGAAGGGCTCGGCGTTTGGTGGGGCCCGCGGCCGTACCGATGTGCCGAAGATCGTCGACTGGTACATGGAAGGCAAGATCAACATCGACGACATGATCACGCACACCCTGCCACTCGAGCGCATCAACGAGGGCTTCGACCTCATGAAGCGTGGCGAGTCCATCCGCTCCGTCGTGGTGTACTGATCGGGAGATCCCATGCTTGAACTGCTCAGCGAACATCGCTGCTTCGGCGGCTGGCAGCGTTATTACCGGCACGCTTCGTCGGTCATTGGTCTGCCCATGCGGTTTTCGGTGTACTTGCCGCCGCAAGCCGAGGCCGGTGCCCGCATCCCGGCGCTCTTCTACCTGGCCGGGCTCACTTGCACCGAAGAAACCTTCATGATCAAGGGCGGGGCCCAGCGCCTGGCCGCCGAGCACGGCATCATGCTGGTGGCGCCCGACACCAGTCCGCGTGGCGCCAGCCTGCCGGGCGAAGACGAGAGTTGGGATTTCGGCACCGGGGCAGGCTTTTATGTGGATGCCACTCAGGCGCCCTGGAGCCAGCACTACCGGATGTACAGCTACCTCGTGAACGAGCTCCATGGTCTGGCCACCACCGATCTGCCTGGCGACGCCACGCGTACCGGTATTTTCGGGCACTCCATGGGTGGTCATGGCGCGCTGGTGCTGGCGCTGCGACATCCCGAGAAGTTTCGCAGCGTGTCGGCATTTGCACCCATCGCGGCGCCCAGTCAGTGCGACTGGGGCAAGAAGGCTTTGGGTGGCTACCTGGGGCCCGACACGGCGGCCTGGGAGCCTTACGATGCCACGGCCCTCATGCAGGTGATGCGCAAGCCATTCCCCAATGGCATTCTGGTGGATCAGGGCATGGCCGATCAGTTCTTGCATCAGCTGCACCCCGGCGCCTTCGAGGCGGCCTGTGCCAAGGCCAATCAGCCGCTCACGCTGCGCCGGCACGACGGCTACGATCACGGTTATTACTTCATCTCCACCTTCATGGCCGATCATCTCGCGCATCATGCGCGCGAGCTCGACGCCCGCGGCTAACCGGGCCCGGTTCGGTTGGCCGCGTGCCAACCGCGCAAGGCGGCGCACACCTGTTGCGCCCCTTCGATGAGCCGGGGGCCGGGCCGAAACAGCGTATCCGGGTCGATCAGCACGGGGTCGCGCGCCGCCGGCAACACTGGCGCCAGGGGTTGCCAGAACTGCCGCACTGCAGCTGCCGTGTCGCCGCCGGGCGCAGCGGCCGCCACGATGATGTCGGGCTGCGCCGCCAGCACGGCCTCAAGGCTCACCTGCGGCGCCACCACCGGCAGATCGGCAAACACGTTTTTGCCGCCACAGGCTTGCACCACGTCGTTGGCGATGTCGTCGCGGTTCAAGGTGTACAGCGGGTGGCGGCCCACTTCCAGAAAGACCGTCACCGCGGGCGATGACGGTGTGCTGTCGACCAACGCTTGCCAGTCGGCCCGCCAGCGAGACGCCTGGCGCCTGGCTTCGGTTTCCGTGCCCAGGAGTTTGCCCAGCGCCTCGATCTGATCGGGGATTTGCATGGCGCGAGTGGGCGCACTCACGAATACCGGTATCGACAGTTGCTCCAGCAGGGGCCGCAGGGGCGCCACCGCATCGGGCAACCAGGCCACGATGAGGTCCGGTTTGAGCTGAACGAGCCGCTCGCGATCGATGTGCCAGGCATCACCCACCTGGGGCAGCTGGTGGGCCACGGTTGGGTGATCGGTGCCCCGAATCACCCCAGCCAGGGCGTGGCTGCCGCCTGCGGCCGCCACCAGCTCGGCGGCGTGTGGCGCGAGGGTGACCACGCGTTGCGCCGGTGCGTCGAGTTGAACGCTGTGGCCTTGAGTGTCGAGCGCCCGGGCGGCAAGCGCGGGCAGCGTGGCCAGCGACAGGAGGGCGGCAAGCGCGCGGCTCAGGAGCGCGGGCGGCCTTCGGCGCCCGCTTCTGGCCGGGCGCTTGGCGGCCCCCCCGCAGTCTGACCAATCGGAGTCTGACCGATGAGCGCCCTTCCCGAGAGCCCGACGTGGATGAACCAGACCTTGTCGCACGGCTACAACTGGTGCCGCAGCGTGAGAAACACTTCGCTGCCTGGCGTGGCGTATCCCCAAACGACCTGGTGTTGACGATCGAACACGTTGTTCCAGCGCAGTTGCAGATCGGTATGCTGGCTCACGCGATAGCCCAGCGCCAGGTCGAGCAGCGCGTATCCCCCCAGCGTTTGATTCGCGCTGGGGTCGGTACGCGAGCTGGTGGCGTACCAATCGATCGCGGGTTGCCAGCGCCCGAGGTCGTGTGCCAGGTGCAGTCGTGCAATCTGCTGCGCGCGCAAGGGCAGGATCTCGCCGGTGTCGGCATCGCGCGGATCCTGCCAGTCGAGCACGGCCGCCAGCGTGGTGTCGCCCCACTGTTGCGTCCATTCGAACGTGATGCCTTCAAGCACGGCACGATGGATGTTTTCGGAGGGAAAGCCGGCGATCAGATCCCGCACCCGGTTGCGATACCAGGTGAGGCTGAGATCGCCCTGATCGAGCGTATAGCTCACGCTGGCCTCGACGTTGCGCGCGTGCTCGGGACGAAGGTCGGGGTTGCCACCGCCGGGGTAATACAGTTCGTTGAAGTCGGGGGCACGAAACGCGGTGCTGGCCGCGACGCCCAGGCGCAGGCGATCGGTCGCATCCCAGGCCCAGGCCACGCCGCCAGTGTTCTGATCCCCATACTGCGAGTCGTTGTCGTGGCGCAGACTCATCTGCAAGTGGTGGTTGCGCCAACTGCCGCGCCAGATGGCAAAGGCGGCACGGGTCATCCGCCGGGTCTCGGCATAGTTCACGTACTGCGGCGGTTCGGGCCAGTTGCCGTAGTCGGCCAGGTCGCCACCTACCCGCTGCTCCAGCCATTCGGCGCCCAGTGTCAGGTCGTGATCCGGGTGGAGTGCAATCTCGTTCTGCCAGGTGAGCTGACGCTGGCGGCTGCTGAACCGTGTGATGCCGTCGGGTGGATTGTCGGGGTTGAGGCTGGCGGGGGCGTTGTGGTTGTCCAGTGTGTCGCGTTGCCAGCCCAAGCGCAGGATGCTGGTCCAGCGCGCCGTGATTTCGTTGCGGCTGCGCAGTTGCCACGACTGCAATCCCTGCACGCTGCGGTCGTTGAAGGCGGGCAACCCCGCGTCGTAGCCACCGTTGATCTGGCTGTCGATCATCGTCAGGTCGAGATCCTGGCCAGCCGCCCAGGTGTGCCCGAGCCGCGCACTGACGTGCCGTTGATACCAGCTGTCACGATCGGGGTTGTGCAGAAAGAAGCCCGGTTCGGTGGCATCGAAACCGTCGCTTTGCGCGTAGCCGGCCTGCACACTGTAGCGCCAGTTCTCCGGGCTGCCGCTCAGCCGAACTTGACCCTTCAGCGTGCCGCGACTGCCCACTCCCAGTTCGGTGAACAGGTTGATCGCGCCGTCGGCCGCCTCGCGCGTGACCAGATTGATCACGCCACCAATGGCGTCGGCGCCATACAGGCTCGAGGCCGCGCCCCGCAAGACCTCAATGCGTTCGAGGTCGTCCAGGGCCAGGGCATTGAAGGCCGCGCCGCCACTGTTGGCGGCATTGATGCGCATGCCGTCGATCAGCACCAGCGTCTGATTGCTGTTGCTGCCGCGCAAGAACAGGCGAGTCACCGTTTGTGGCCCGCCATTGGTGGTGACTTCAATGCCGGCCACGCGCCGCAGCACGTCGCCTACGCTTTGGCCCGCGGCGGCGTCGAGCGCCGCGCGGTCGATCACGGTCACGTCGCCCAGTACATCGGGCAGGGGTTGGGGTGAGCGACTGGCGACCGCAGTGACCACAGGCAAGGTCGTGACCGGGGCAGGTTCGGTATCTGGTGTGATGGGGAGATTCTGGGCATGTGCCAGCGAGATGCTGACGCTCAGGAGCAGGCCGGCGCGCAGCGGCGTGGCCAGGGGGAAAGCGAGGTTCATGGGTTTGAGCTGGTTGGGACGCGCGACCCCGCACGTCGACACTGGGGACCGAAACGCTCGCAAGCGCTTCGGGGCCACGATCGGTAGTCAGAACGCCAGTGGCAGCAATCAGGGCGCCATTGGCCTGACCACACGATCGGAACCGGCCGGTATCCGGGCTGGCCCGACCTGGCGACGAGATGTCGCCGCCCCCGGCTCGCCTTCCGGAGACGCGAAGGTTCCGTGGCTTGAGCTGGAGGGCCCATGGCGCGAAGCCATGGGCGGCGGGCTTACCGTTGCGGGGGCAGCACAGGTTGGGGTGGCAAGGCGGTTGCGGCCGCGACAGAGGCGGTCGACGATGCCCGGACACCCTTCCTGTTTCCCGTTTGACCGCGACATGCGCGGCACCGGTTCGGCCTTGACTTTAGCATCTTTGTTACGATAGCCGGTTATCTCGATTTTGCGCTTTGGTGCGCGTTCTGGTGTGATCGTGTCCTATCCTCGTCTGCCTTTCCCCCCTCAAGCCTATACCCGCGGTGCCGAATTTGCGCAGCTTCTGAGCCAGCGCATTCTGGTGCTCGACGGCGCCATGGGCACCATGATCCAGCAGCACAAGCTGGGTGAAAACGACTTTCGGGGCGCGCGTTTCGCGGAGCACGGCAAGGAGGTGCGTGGCAACAACGAACTGCTTTGCCTCACCAGGCCCGAACTGATCGAGGAGATTCACCGCGAGTACCTGCTGGCTGGCGCAGACGTGGTAGAAACCAACACCTTTGGTGCCACCGCCATCGCCCAGGCCGATTACGACATGGCCGAGCTGGCCTACGAGATGAACGTGGCGGCGGCCCGCCTGGCGCGACAGGCCTGCGATGCGGTGCAAACCGCCGAGCGGCCGCGGTTCGTCGCGGGAGCGCTCGGCCCTCAGCCCAAAACGGCGTCGCTCTCACCCGACGTCAACGACCCCGGCGCGCGCAACGTCACCTTCGAAGAGCTGCGGTCCGCCTATGCCGAACAGTTGCATGCCCTGCTCGAAGGCGGCATCGATCTGGTACTGATCGAAACCATCTTCGACACGCTCAACGCCAAGGCGGCCATCTTTGCCGTAGAGGAAGTGTTCGAAGCCACCGGTGAGCGCCTGCCCGTGATGATTTCGGGCACGGTCACCGATGCCTCGGGCCGGATTCTGTCGGGGCAAACCGTAGAGGCGTTCTGGAACTCGATCCGGCATGCCCGGCCGATCACGGTGGGTCTCAATTGCGCCCTGGGTGCGGCACTGATGCGGCCCTACATCGCCGAGCTGGCACGACTCGCCGATACCTATGTGTGCGTGTACCCCAACGCCGGTCTGCCCAACCCCATGAGCGACACCGGGTTCGACGAAACGCCGCGCGACACCTCCTCCCTGCTCGAGGAGTTTGCACGTTCGGGCCTGGTCAACGTGTCGGGTGGCTGCTGCGGTACCACGCCCGAGCACATTCGCCAGATCGCTGAGAAGGTGAGCCAGCTGCCGCCGCGCGAAGTGCCCGAAGTGCCACCGCAAACGCGGCTGTCCGGCCTCGAGCCGCTCAACCTCGGCGACGACACCCTGTTCGTGAATGTGGGCGAGCGCACCAACGTGACCGGCAGCAAGAAGTTTGCCCGTCTGATTCGCGAAGAGCGCTACGACGAGGCGCTGGATGTGGCGCGCCATCAGGTCGAGAATGGTGCGCAGATCATCGACATCAATATGGACGAGGCCATGCTGGATTCGGAAGCCTGCATGCGCCGCTTCCTGAACCTGATCGCGTCGGAGCCCGATATCTCGCGTGTGCCGGTGATGATCGACAGCAGCAAATGGCCGGTGATCGAGGCCGGGCTGCGCTGTGTGCAGGGCAAGCCGGTGGTCAACTCGATCTCGCTCAAGGAGGGTGAGGAGGCTTTCCTGCACCAGGCCAGGCTTTGCCAGCGCTACGGTGCGGCCGTGGTGGTGATGGCATTCGACGAAGATGGCCAGGCCGACAGCCTGGAGCGGCGCAAAACCATCTGCGAGCGAGCCTATCGCCTGTTGGTGGATCGCGTGGGCTTCACCCCAGAAGACATCATCTTCGATCCCAACGTGTTCGCCATTGCCACCGGCATCGACGAGCACAATCACTATGCCGTGGATTTCATCGAAGCAGCGGCGTGGATACGTCAGCACTTGCCTTATGCCCGCATCTCGGGCGGCATCTCTAATGTCAGTTTCTCGTTTCGTGGCAACGACCCCATGCGCGAGGCGATTCACACGGTGTTTCTGTACCACGCCATCCGCGCGGGTCTCTCGATGGGCATCGTCAACGCCGGGCAGCTGGGCGTTTACGCCGATCTCGATCCCTTGCTGCGCGATCTGGTCGAAGATGTGGTGCTCGATCGCCCGGAGCCTTTGGGTCGGCGAGACGCTGCCGATAGCCGCACACCCACCGAGCGACTGGTGGAGCACGCCGATCAGGTCAAGAGTTCGGGCCACCGGCGCGAAGAAGATCTGGCCTGGCGCGACGCGCCCGTCGGGCAACGCCTCACCCATGCGCTGGTGCGGGGCATCACCACCTACATCGTGGAAGACACCGAGGCCGTGCGCCAGGAAGTGGCCGAGCGCGACGGCCGCCCCATCGAAGTGATCGAAGGGCCGTTGATGGACGGCATGAACGTGGTGGGCGATCTCTTCGGCGAGGGCAAGATGTTCCTGCCGCAAGTGGTCAAATCGGCGCGGGTGATGAAGCAGGCCGTGGCTCACCTGATTCCCTACATCGAGGAAGAAAAACGGCGTTTCGAAGCGGCCGGCGGCGAGGTGAGGTCCAACGGTCGTATGGTGATCGCCACGGTCAAGGGCGATGTGCACGACATCGGCAAGAACATCGTCACAGTGGTCTTGCAGTGCAACAACTTCGATGTGGAGAACATGGGCGTGATGGTGTCGTGCGCCGATATTCTGGCCAAGGCCAAAGAGGTCAATGCCGACATGGTGGGCCTGTCGGGCCTGATCACCCCCAGCCTGGAAGAGATGGCCCATGTGGCGTCCGAGATGCAGCGGGATCCCTGGTTTCGCGAGCGCCGCATTCCACTGCTGATCGGTGGCGCGACCACCAGCCGGGTGCACACCGCCGTGAAGATCGCGCCACACTACGAAGGGCCGGTGGTGTACGTGCCGGATGCCAGCCGCGCGGTCGGTGTGGCACAGAGCCTGATGTCCGAACGCCGGCAGCAATACATCGACGACCTGGCGGCCGATTACCAGAAGGTGCGCGAACGCCATGCGCGCCGACGCACCGTGCCTCTGATCTCACTGGGTGATGCGCGCGCCAACCGGCCACCGATCGAGTGGCAGGGCTATACGCCCCCGCGCCCCAAGTTCATCGGGCGGCGGGTGTTCGAGCATTACGATCTGGCCGATATCGCCCGCTATATCGACTGGACGCCGTTTTTCCAGACCTGGGATCTGCACGGCGGTTATCCGCGCATCCTCGACGACGACGTGGTGGGTGAAGAGGCCCGCAAGGTGTTTGCCGACGGCAAGGCCATGCTCAAGCAGATCATCGACGGGCGCTGGCTCAAGGCCAATGGCGTGATGGCGTTTTATCCGGCCAATCAGGTCAACGACGACGATATCGAGATCTATGCCGACGAAACCCGCAGCGAGGTGCTGTTTACCTGGCGGAATCTGCGTCAGCAAACGGCCAAGCGTGAGGGGGTGCACAACAAATGTCTGGCGGATTTCGTGGCGCCGCGTGAATCGGGCGTGGTCGACTACATCGGCCTGTTTGCCGTCACCGCAGGCGTCGACATGGAGGCCCGCGAGCTCGCCTTTGCCGAAGCGCACGACGACTACAACCTGATTCTGTTCAAGGCGCTGGCCGATCGTCTGGCCGAGGCCTTTGCCGAGTGCCTGCATGCGCGCGTGCGACGCGACCTCTGGGGTTATGCCACCGACGAAACGCTGGATAACGACGATCTGATCCGCGAGGCCTACCGCGGCATCCGGCCAGCGCCCGGATATCCCGCTTGCCCGGAACATACGGTCAAGAAAGACTTGTTCCGCGTACTCGATTGTGACGCCATTGGCCTGCACCTGACCGACAGCTTCGCCATGTGGCCGGCGTCGAGCGTGTCAGGCTTCTATTTCAGTCATGCCGAGTCGCAGTATTTCAACGTAGGCACTATCGGCGGGGATCAGTTCGACGATTATTGCCAGCGTAGCGGTGTGGATCCGGCCGATGCCAAACGTGCGCTGATGCCGGTATTGGACGAATGAACCGGCCGCGATCCCGTGTTCTGTCCTTGGGGTCGGGGTCGATCGGTGCTGCCCCGCTACCGCCTCGGTCAAGGTGTCATATCAGCATTGATATTGCATCGGCCTCGAAAAGTATTTGAGGGATATGTCAGTCGTCTCGTATCGTGTCGCACCGACTGGCCTGTGGCCAGCCGACCGACCCAAGAAAGGAGACCCCCTCATGCATCGATTTTCTCAACCTGCTGTCTGGATGCGCCGACTGAGTGCCGGCCTCGCGGGCGTTGGCGTGCTGGCCGCTGTTGGTGCCACGGGCGTGGCCCATGCCGAGTATCCGGAGCGCCCGGTGACCATGGTGGTGCCCTTTGGCCCCGGTGGCGGCACCGACGTGTTGGGCCGGCTGGTGAGCGAGCCCTTTGCCCGCGAACTGGGCGAAGCGGTGATCGTCGAGAACCGTGCCGGGGCTGCGGGTGCCATCGGCACCGCGTCAGTCGCCAAGTCGGATCCCGATGGCTACCGCGTGCTGTTTACTGCCATGGCGCCGATCACGGTGGCCAGCAACATGCCCGACGCCAACCTGTCCTACGATCCGCAGAAAGATCTCACACCGGTGGCCATGGTGGCTCGCCAGCCTGTGCTGTTCGTGGCCAATGGTGATCTCGAGGCTGACTCGTTCGAAGAACTGATGGCGCTGGCCGAACAGGAGCCGGGCGGTCTGGCCATTGGCTCGGCCGGCACCGGTACCGACATGCATCTCATCGGCGAGCTGCTGCAGCAGGTGACGGGTGCCGAATTCCTGCACGTCCCGTACAAGGGCGGCGGTCCGGCCATCAATGATCTGGTGGCGGGTCACATCGATTTGATGGTGGTGGTTACCTCATCGATCCTGCCGCATATTCAGAGTGGCGCAGTCAAGCCCTTGCTCACGTTCGAATCCGAACGCCTCGACTTGCTGCCGGAAGTTCCCACCGTGGGCGAACTCGGTTATCCCGAAGTGGAAGGTGATTCGCGCTGGGCCCTGTTTGCACCGGCCGGCACGCCCGACAACGTGGTGGCCACGCTGGGCAACGCCCTGCAACGCGTGGACGCCGACCCGAAGTTTCGGGAACGCCTCACCGACCTTGGCGTCGTGCCGGCCTTCGGTGATGGTCAGGTGCTGGGCGAGTATGTGTCCGAACAGCTGGGTAAATGGCAGGCCGTGGTGGCCGATGCCGATCTGGGTGAGCAGTAAATGACATGACGAACCTGCCCCGAGCGCTGGCTCGGAGCGGGTTCGTGGTGGTCTCTGCGACCAGGCTGCCGGCGGCTGAGGCCGGCGCAGCAGCGCTCAGTTGCCACCCAGATCCAGATGTTGCATCACATCGCGTATGCATTCCACCAGGCGCTCCTGGGCCGACGTGGCGGCCTGATCGCGCAGGGTGATGAGGCCGACGGGTGTCATCACATTCGGCAGATCGAAGGGCAATTGATGAACCAGACCGAACGTGCTTTGCTGACGGGCCACGGCCCGCGGCGTGATCGACAGCACCGGTGTACCCAGCAAAAGATTGGTATTGACCAGTATCGAAGCCGATTCCACCCGGCTTTCGGGCCAGGGCATGCCTGCCTCCTGCAGCAGCACGCCGAGCCGATCACGAAAGGGTGTGTGTCGCGGCGGCAGAATCCATGGCCAGGCGAGCAAATCGTGCCATTGCAGATCGGTGCGTCCCACCAGCGGATGCTGGGGGCCGCACACCACGCACATGGGTTCGTCGAACAGCAATTCGGTGGCAAACGCGGCTTCGTAGGCTTGCGAACCCAGGCGGGCGATCACGATGTCGAGCCGCCGCGCTCGCAGCTCTTCGAGCAGGCTATCGACGGCGCCTTCGCGCACGGTGACCTGCACGCGCGGCGCCACCTCGTTGAGCCGACGAATGGCGTGCGGCAGCAGGTAGGCGGCCGAGGAATAGTTGGTGCCGACAGTGACGTGACCCAGACCCCCTTCGCCGAGCGCGGTCAGGTCGTCGGCGGCGCGATCGAGCGTAGCCAGACACTGCCGGGCGTAACCGATGAGGCGCGAGCCCATCAGGGTTGGCGTCATGCCCCGCGAGGTTCGATCGAACAGTGTGGCCTGCAGCACCGATTCGAGCTGTGCCAGGTTGCGCGACAGTGCGGGTTGGCTGGTGTGCAAGTGCAGGGCGGCGCGATTGAGGTTGCGCGTGTCGTCGATCACTACCAGCATTTCGAGGTCACGCAGGCGTAGCCGGCGGCGCAGGGAGGAGGCAGAGTTCATCAAGTAGTGGTGGCAAATGAGCCATCATTCAGGGTTAGGCAAGCGCGGCACGAGCGTTGCGCGAATTTTGATTATCAAGGATGTATTGTGGCCAGGCAAAACACGACTCGACCGAACTTTCTGTTCATCATCACGGACCAGCATCGTGCCGACCACCTGGGTTGCTACGGCAACCCCGTGGTGCGCACGCCAAACATTGATGGCATTGCCGCTCGCGGCAAGCGCTTCGAACGATTCTACGTGGCCACGCCCGTGTGCATGCCCAACCGGGCCAGCATCATGACCGGACGCATGCCCTCGGTGCATGGCGCGCGCAGCAATGGCGTACCGCTGCCGCTCGAGGCGGTGACCTTTGCCGATGTGTTGTCGGCCAATGGGTACCACACTGGCCTGGTGGGCAAGATCCATCTGCAGAACATGGAAGACCGGCCCGCCGCCACCGAGGCGCCCGACTACGATGATCTGGCGCCCACGCCGGGTTGCGATGAAGCCACCCGTCACGATATCCGCGGGCCCGAGTACCAGCAGGAGCGTCGTTCGCGCTGGCGCGACCCGGAGCATGGCTTCACCCTGCCCTACTACGGCTTTCAGCACGTGGACCTGTGCAACCACCATGGTGACCAAACCTTTGGTGACTGGAGCCGCTGGGTGGCGCAGCGCGACCCCGATTTTGAAGAAACCCTGGTTGGCCCCGACAACGCCACGCCCGACGAGCGCTATCAGGCGCCCCAGGCCTGGCGAACCCGCATGCCGGAGGAGTGGTACTCCAGTTTCTATATTGCCGATCGTGCCGAAGCCTATCTGCGCGATCGGGCAGACAGTGATCAACCGTTCTTTCTCAAGTGTTCCTTCCCCGATCCGCACCACCCGTTCACGCCGCCCGGTAAATATTGGGACATGTACGACCCCGCCGACGTCAGCATTCCTGAAACCTGCCGGCCGCCCGAACCGGACGCACCGCCGCACGTGCGCTGGGCGCATGCGGAGCGGGCCGCCGGCAAAGCGGTGCTGACCACGCCTAGAATGTTTGCTGTGGATGCCGAGGAAGCCCGTGAGATCACCGCGCTGACCTACGGCATGATCACCATGGTGGATGATGCGGTGGGACGCATCCTGCGCACCTTGCAGGAGACTGGGCTGGCCGACAACACCATCGTGGTGTTTACCAGTGATCATGGCGACTTCATGGGCGACCATGGCCTCATGCTGAAGGGTCCGTTGCATTACCAGGGTCTGGTGCGGGTGCCGTTCATCTGGGCCGACCCGGCACTACCCGAGGCCGGCGCCGTGCAGGCCCTGGGCAGTTGTACCGACATTGCCGGCACCATCCTGGCGCGCGCCGGGCTGGCGCCGTATAACGGCATGCAAAGCCGCAACCTGCTGCCGGTGATGGCGGGTGAGGCCGAAACAACCGACGCCGTATTGATTGAAGAAGACAATCAGCGTGCCTATCTGGGGTTCGACCGGCCGGTGCGGGCACGCACGCTGGTCACGAGCACCCATCGTCTTACGCTCTATCGCGATACAGAATGGGGCGAACTCTACGATCTCGCGGCCGATCCCCTCGAGTCGCGCAACCTCTGGGCCGATCCGGCCAGTCAGGCGCTGCGCCTGACTCTGCTCGAGCGCCTGGCGCACAAGCTGTTGGAAAAAGACGACGAAAGCCCGCGCCCCACTCAGTTGGCTTGATCATCGGTCATGGCGGGCCAGCTTGCCTGCGCGCGATGCTCGACCAGCAGGTCGAGCAGGCATTGCTGCACGGCTTCGGCGGCCGGTGTCACCGGGTAGAGCCGCGAGGTGCCCAGACTGGCGCGTCGCACCAGGCCGGGTGCGGCAATACCGCGGGATTCGATCTTGCCCTGAACGTGAGGGGTCGCGGCACTGCTCGCCGGCAACACTGTGACGCCGTGGCCGGCGGCCACCGCAGCCAGCAGCAGGGCCGGCGCATCGATTTCGCCCGATACCCGTGGTGTGAGCGCTTCACGCTCGAACAGGCGATCGATCTGCGAACGAATGCTGTTGGGTCGGCTCAGCAGCCATAGCGGCAGAACGGCCAGCGCCGCGGGGGTGAGCATGGCCGATTCGGGCAACGTACCGATGCGGCCGAAGGCACAGAGCGGTTCGGAGAACAGGGGTTGCAGGGCCAGGCCGCGGTCGGCGGGTGTATCGAACACGATCACGCAATCGAGCTTGCCTTCGGCGAGTTGCTCGGCCAGCCACCAGCTCGGCCCGTCCTGGATGCGCAGGTGAACCTGCGGTAGCTGACGCTGTACCCGGTCGATGAGGGGCAGACCCAGCCATTGATGAAGACTCCATGGCAGGCCGACGGCCACGACACCGGCCAGATCGCCGGCTTCTACCTGGGCGTCACGCCGCGCTCGCTCGATCTGCTGCAAGATCTCGCGGGCGTGCCCAGCCAGCCGGCGCCCGGCAGCGGTGGGTGTGACACCTCGGGTGGTGCGCACCAGGAGCCGGCTGTCGAGTTCGGCTTCGAGTTTCTTGATTTGCTGAGTGAGTGCGGGCTGTGCCACGTGCAGATGGCCGGCCGCCCGCGACAGGCTGCCGGCTTCGAGAATGGCGAGAAAGTAGCGCAGCTGGCGCAGTTCCATGAGTCAGTCGGTGTGTGGGCTGTCGTGCACGTGCACGGCGCCGGCCTTGACCAGCGCCGCAATGGTATCGGCATCGTAGCCCGCTTCAGACAGCACTTCGGCGGTGTGCTCACCATACAAGGGCGCGCCACGGCGGCTGACACCGGTGCCGGCGGCAAACTTGATGGGGCATCCCAACGCTTCTACCTGACCCGCCACGGGGTGGTCGACCTCGATCACCATCTCGCGGGCGCGTACCTGGGGGTCTTCGAGGACCTGAGTCATGGTTTTGACGGGTCCGGCTGGCACCCCAGCCCGCTCGAACGCCGTTACCCAGTACTCGGTGTCGTTGGTGTGCAGGATCTCGGTCATCACGGCTTCGAGTGCCTCGCGATGACGGGCGCGATCGCCATTCTCGCGAAAGCGCGGGTCTTCCAGCCATTCGGGACGATTCAGCACTTCGGTAATGCGGCGCCAGTTGGCCTGACCGATGGCACCGATGTTGATCCAGCCGTCGCGTGTTTGAAAAGCCTGATAGGGGGCGGCCACCGGATGGGCCGAGCCCATGGGGCCAGCCGACACGCCCGTGGCCAGCGCCAGGGCGGCCGGCCAGTAGGTGTGCATCACCGAGGCTTCGAGCAGAGAAGTATCCAGAAACTGGCCTCGGCCCGTGCGCAGGCGTTCGATGTACGCCGCCAACACGCCGGTGGCCGCCAGAATGCCGGCGGTCACGTCGCCCACAGGCACACCCACCTTGACCGGCGGGCGACCGGGGCCTTCTCCGGTGAGGCCCATCAGGCCCGACATGCCCTGGGCGATGAGATCGTAGCCCGCGCGCTGGGCGTAGGGTCCGTTGAGGCCGAAACCCGTGATTCGGCAATACACCAGCGCGGGATTGAGCGCCTGCAGCGTGGCGTAATCGATGCCCAGCTTTTCGGTCGTGCCGGGGCGGAAATTCTCGATCACGATGTCGGCGTCGGTGAGCAGGCGTTTGACGGCCGCCAGACCATCGGGATGCTTGAGGTCGACGGCGATGCCGCGCTTGTTGCGGTTGACGATCATGAACGAGGCCGATTCGCCGCGGATGGCGGGCGGTGTGGTGCGACGGGTGTCGTCGCCCCCGGGCAGGCGTTCCACCTTGATCACGTCGGCACCCATGTCGGCCAGCAAGAGTCCGCCCACCGGGCCCGCCATGATGTGGGCCAGTTCGACGACACGAACACCGGCGAGTGGGCCACCACGCGAGAGGGTAGAGGTCATTTTCGGCTCCAGCAATAAGTGAGATTGATGGAATTCTAGGAAATCCAGAGAGATTTCGGAAATGCTGTTTGCCGATTTGGCTATCGCACAAACTTATGAGCGTTTCGGTGCGGCGGTGGCTCCCGACCCGCCCTGTGCTAAGGTCGCGCCGTTCGGAGATTCCAGATGACCAGCGTAGCCCGCGCCCTTGCCATTCTCGACGTCTTCACGCCGGAGCATCCGGTGTGGCAAACCGACGAACTGATCGCGGCGCTGTCTTACACCCGACCGACCGGGTATCGCTATATTCGCGAGCTGGTGGCCGCGGGCTTTCTGCAGAAAGTGGCTGCCGGTCGCTACGCGCTGGGCGCGCGCATCGTGGTGCTCGACCACCAATTGCGACAGACCGATCCGGTATTGCAGGCGGCGGCGCCCCATCTGGCCTCACTGGCAGCCGATACCGGGCTCGACGTGGTGCTCTCGGCCATGTTCAACGGCCAGGTGGTGGATACCTTTCGCACCGGCGCCCATATCGATCTCGAGCTGGCTTACGGGCGAGGACGTATCCGACCCCTGTTTCGAGGGGCTGCGCCCAAGGTGCTGCTGGCTTGGCTGCCGCGCCCTCAGTTGATTCGGGTGCACCGGCAGCATCCGCAGGAGATTGCCGAGGCCGGTCTGGGCAACGACTGGCCCGAGTTCCGGCGACACCTGGCCGAGATTCGGCGCGAGGGTTTCTATCTGTCGTTGGGTGAGCTGGAGCCGGCGGTGGGTGCCGCGGCGGTCCCGTTGTGCGACAGCGCAGGCGACGCGCTGGCGGCGCTGGCACTGGTGGGTACCCTGGCGCAACTGGAAGATACCGGGGCCCCGGCGCTTCGCCAGGCGTTACAGGCCGCAGCCGACCGGATACAGGCGGATCTGCACGCCGCGACGTGAGCGTTTGACCACGAGGGTTGCCCGATGCCCAGGTTGAGCCGGCAGGTGGGCGGGGTTCGATGTCGACGTCCCCGGCCTTGCCCGGGACGGAGCACGGGCCACCGAGCTCAGGTGAGCGCGTAGGTGAGGTCGCCAGCCTCGAGGGCGCTGCGATAGCTTGCCATGTCGGCAATGGGGTGGCGCGCCACGCCGGAAGCCTGCGCGGCTTCTGCCACGGCGGTGGCCACTTCCACCACCAGGCGGGGGTCGAACGGCGTGGGAATGATGTAGTCGCGACCAAAGCCCAGAACCCGCCCCGGGTAGGCGCGGGCCACGGCGTCGGGGATTTCTCGCCGGGCCAGTTCGGCAATGGCATGCACGGCGGCAACCTTCATGGCCGGTGTAATGCGCGACGCACCTGAATCGAGTGCACCCCGGAACAGGAACGGGAAGCACAGCACGTTGTTGACCTGGTTGGGGTAGTCGGACCGGCCGGTGGCCACGATGCAGTCGGAGCGAATGGCCTGAGCCACTTCGGGACGGATCTCGGGCTCGGGATTGGCCAGTGCCAGGATGACGGGATCGTCGGCCATCGACTGCACCATATGAGCCGTGAGCAGGCCGGGCGCGGAACAACCCAGAAACACATCGGAACCGGCAATGGCTTCTTCCAGCGTGCGGGCTGCGTGTTGCGTGGCGAAGCGGGCCTTGTTGGGCTCCATGGGGTCGTCGCGACCCTGATACACCACGCCGCGGGAGTCGAGCAACAGGATCTGCTCGCGGTTCATGCCCAGGCTCACGAGCAGATCGAGGCAGGCAATGGCGGCCGCCCCGGCCCCGGAACAGACAATGCGAATGTCGCCCAGTGCCTTGCCGGCGAGTTCCAGCCCGTTGAGCAGCGCGGCCGAGGTGACGATGGCCGTACCGTGCTGGTCGTCGTGAAAGACGGGGATGTTCATGCGCTCGACCAGCCGACTCTCGATGTAAAAGCACTCGGGTGCCTTGATATCTTCGAGATTGATGCCGCCGAAAGTGGGCTCGAGGATGGCGATGGCATCGATGAGCTTGTCGGGGTCGTGTTCGGCCATCTCGAGGTCGAAGACGTCGATGCCGGCAAACTTCTTGAACAGGCAGGCCTTGCCCTCCATCACGGGCTTGGACGCCAGGGCGCCGATATTGCCCAGCCCCAGCACCGCCGTGCCGTTGGTGATGACGCCCACCAGATTGGCTCGCGAGGTGTACAGACGGGCCTGATCGGGCTCGCGATGAATGGCCATGCTGGCATGGGCCACGCCGGGCGAATAGGCCAGTGCCAGTTGCCGGTTGTCGTCGAGCGCCTTGGTGGGGACGACCGAAATCTTGCCTGGCAAGGGAGTGCGATGATAGGCCAGAGCGTCGTCGGGATTGTCGTCTTTCATGGGGAGCGGATCGGGGAGGAATGGGAAACGGGAAACCAGCGGTTCGGCGCGCGCGCTGGGCGGGTGCCGTGCGTTGCCGCAAGCTTAACGCACTTGCCTGGGCAATCGGCTAGCGCGCCAGTGTCTTGAGCGCCTGCTTGATGCCATCGCTCACCGACACGTCGGTCGGCAGCGCCCTGACCGCCGCAGCGGCCTCTTTTTCTGAATAGCCCAGCGCCGCCAGCGCGTGCAGGATGTCGGCCCTGGCCGCACCCTCGGGCGCCACGGGAGTGCCGAGGTCGGCGCCCAGTTTGCCCTTGAGCTCCAGCAGCAGACGCTCGGCGGTTTTTTTGCCGATGCCCGGAATGCGCACCAGTCGTGAGGTGTCTTGCTGGGTGACGGCCTGCGCCAGATCGGCTGCGCTCAGCCCGGACAGCACAGCCAGCGCCATGCGGGCGCCGATGCCGCTGATGCGGATGAGCTGGCGAAACGTGGCTCTCTCGGCAGGCGAGGCAAAGCCGAACAGGATGTGTGCGTCTTCGCGCACCAGCAGGTGGGTGTGCAAGGTGCACGCCCGCCCCACGTCGGGCAGCTGATAGAAGGTACTCATGGGCACGTCGATGTCGTAGCCCACGCCGTTGACGTCCAGGCAGACCTGGGGCGGGTTCTTTTCCAGCAAAGTGCCGGAGAGGCGGCCAATCATGGCAGTCCTGGAGACAGGATGACGGACCCGTGATGGTACCAGCGTGCCGACAATCGCTCCGGATCCACTCCTGGCCGGATGCTGCGACGGTGGTGAGGCCGATGTGCCGCCACGGTCGGTAGTGGCCAGTGAGCGACCTTGCCAGCGGCCTGGTCACGTCCGGAAATAGGTAACAATTCGTGAGAAAACCGCGCCACAATGACCGTCATTAAATGGGGACGCACAAATCAGATAACGCACCTAAACAGTGCATATGTAAGGTTGTTAAAAATAGAAGTCTTTTTGAATCAATGTGATAGATAATAATGTCTTTCGGCAAGAATTGTCAGGGGCGTTTCTTAAACTAGGGACGCACCAAAATATTCGGGCTTGCCGTCTGGCGCAACAGACAGTATGGTTGGCGCCCTTGACATCAAAGCGCAGTTATGGAGCGGCCATGTCCAACACCAATATGCCGTCAACACTCGCCCCGGCGAGCGCGGTGATCGATGCCTCACGCATTGGTCTGCCGGCGCCCCAGGGCCTGTACGACCCCGCCAACGAACACGATGCCTGTGGCGTGGGCTTCGTTGCCAACTTCAAGGGCAAGCGCAGCCACACCATCATCGAGCAGGGCCTGAAGATCCTCGAGAATCTCGACCACCGCGGTGCGGTGGGCGCCGATCCGCTCATGGGCGACGGTGCGGGCATCCTGCTGCAGATCCCCGACGAGCTCTACCGCGAAGACATGGCCCAGCAGGGCGTCACGCTGCCGCCGCCCGGAGAGTATGGCGTGGCCATGGTCTTCCTGCCGAAAGAAACCGCCTCGCGGCTGGCCTGCGAGCACGAGTTCGAGCGCGCCGTGCGCCACGAAGGGCAGGTGGTACTGGGCTGGCGTGATGTGCCGGTTGACGACACCATGCCGATGTCGCCCACGGTCAAAGCGCGTGAGCCGGTGATCCGTCAGCTGTTCATCGGGCGCGGGCCCGACATCATGGTGCCCGATGCGCTCGAGCGAAAACTCTACGTCATCCGCAAGACCGCGAGCCACGCCATCCAGAAGATGAAGCTCGCCCACGGCAAAGAATATTTCGTGCCGTCGGTCTCGAGCCGCACCATCGTCTACAAGGGTCTGCTCCTGGCCGATCAGGTGGGGGTGTACTACAAGGATCTCGCCGATCCGCGCGCCATCTCGGCGCTGGCGCTGGTGCATCAACGCTTCTCCACCAACACGTTCCCTGCCTGGCCGTTGGCTCACCCCTATCGCCTGGTGGCGCACAACGGCGAGATCAACACCGTCAAGGGCAACTTCAACTGGTTGCGTGCCCGCGAAGGCATGATGAAGTCGGCCGTGCTGGGCGAAGACCTCGCCAAGCTCTATCCCATCGCCTACGAGGGCCAGTCCGACACGGCCATCTTCGACAACTGCCTCGAGTTGCTGGTGATGGCGGGCTACCCCATTGCCCAGGCCATGATGATGATGATTCCCGAGGCCTGGGAACAGCACGACGACATGGACGGCCACCGCCGCGCCTTCTACGAATACAACGCGGCCATGATGGAACCCTGGGATGGCCCCGCCGCCATGGTGTTCACCGATGGCCGGCAGATCGGCGCCACCCTCGACCGCAATGGCCTGCGCCCGGCGCGCTATGTCGTTACCGACGACGACATGGTGATCATGGCCTCCGAGGCCGGCACCCTGGCCGTGCCCGAAAACCGCATCGTGAAGAAGTGGCGCTTGCAGCCAGGCAAGATGTTCCTGATCGACTTCGAGCAGGGCCGCATCATCGACGACGACGAGCTCAAGAACCAGGTGGCCGCGTCGCGCCCCTATCGTCAATGGATCGAGCGTTTGCGCATCAAGCTCGATTCGCTGCCTTCGCCCGATCAGAGCGATCTCGACGAAGCCCGCTCTACGGTGTCGCTGCTCGATCGCCAGCAGGTCTTCGGCTGGTCGCAGGAAGACTACAAGTTCGTGCTCGAGCCCATGGCCCGCAATGGCGAAGAAGGCACCGGCTCGATGGGCAACGACTCGCCGCTGGCGGTGCTGTCCGATCGGCCCAAGCCGCTCTACAACTACTTCCGTCAGCTGTTTGCCCAGGTTACCAACCCGCCGATCGATCCGATCCGCGAGCAGCTGGTGATGTCGCTGGTCTCGTTCATCGGGCCCAAGCCCAACCTGCTCGATATCAATAACGTGAATCCGCCGCTGCGCCTCGAAGTGGCACAGCCGGTGCTCGATCTCGCCGGCATGGCGCAGATCCGCCACATCGAGCGCGTCACGCACGGCAAGTTCCGCAGCTACGAGCTCGACATCACCTATCCGGTGGGCTGGGGCCGCGAAGGTATCGAAGCCAGCGTGGCGGCACTCTGTGCCCAGGCCGCCGACGCGGTCAGCGAAGGCTACAACGTGCTGATCGTGTCCGATCGCCGAGTGGATGCCGACCGGGTGCCCATTCCCGCGCTGCTGGCCACCTCGGCCATTCACCAGCACCTGATCCGTGCCGGTCTGCGTACCGCCACGGGTCTGGTGGTAGAAACCGGTTCGGCGCGCGAGGTGCATCACTTCGCCCTGCTGGCTGGCTATGGTGCCGAAGCCGTGCACCCCTACCTGGCGATGGAAGCGCTCGAAGACATGTGCGGCGCCCGCAGCGGCAATGCCGACGCCCGGGCCGAGGCCGACAAGGCCATCAAGAACTACATCAAGGCCATCGGCAAAGGTCTCAACAAGGTGATGTCCAAGATGGGCATCTCCACCTACATGTCGTACACCGGCGCACAGATATTCGAAGCCGTGGGTCTGCAAAAGGCCCTGGTGGATCAATACTTCACCGGTACGGCCACCAACATCGAAGGCATCGGCATCTTCGAGGTGGCTGAAGAAGGCCTGCGCCTGCATCGCGCGGCGTTCAGCGACGACCCGGTGCTGGCACATCAGCTCGACGCGGGCGGCGAATACGCCTTCCGCGTGCGCGGCGAAGAGCACATGTGGACGCCCGACGCCATTGCCAAACTGCAACACGCCACGCGCGGCAACAACTACCGCAACTACAAGGAATACGCCCAGATCATCAACGATCAGAGCAAGCGGCACATGACGCTGCGCGGGCTGTTCGAGTTCCGTTTCGATCCGGCCCAGGCGATTCCGCTCGAGGAAGTGGAACCCGCCAGCGAGATCGTCAAACGCTTTGCCACGGGTGCCATGTCGCTGGGCTCGATCTCCACCGAGGCCCATTCGGTACTGGCCGTGGCCATGAACCGCATCGGCGGCAAGTCGAATACCGGCGAGGGTGGCGAAGACCCCATCCGCTATCGCCCCGAGCTCAAGGCGGGCAAGAGCATCATCAAGGATGGCGACAGCCTGGCCACGCTGCTGGGGGCCGAGCGCATCGAGGCCGACGTGCCGCTGCGTCGTGGCGATTCGCTGCGATCGCGCATCAAGCAGGTGGCGTCGGGCCGGTTCGGCGTGAGCGCCGAGTACCTGCGCAGTGCCGATCAGATCCAGATCAAGATGGCCCAGGGCGCCAAGCCCGGCGAGGGCGGTCAGCTACCCGGCCACAAGGTGTCCGAGTACATCGCGCAGCTGCGCTTCTCGGTGCCCGGCGTCGGGCTCATTTCGCCGCCGCCGCATCACGACATCTATTCCATCGAAGATCTGGCCCAGCTCATTCACGATCTCAAGAACGTGAACCCGCGCGCCGACATCTCGGTCAAGCTGGTGTCGGTGGTGGGCGTGGGCACCGTGGCCGCTGGCGTCTCCAAGGCCAAGGCCGACCACGTGGTAATCGCCGGTCACGACGGCGGCACTGGCGCATCGCCGTTGTCGTCGATCAAGCATGCCGGTACGCCCTGGGAGTTGGGCCTGGCCGAAACCCAGCAAACCCTGGTGCTCAACCAGTTGCGCAGCCGCATCCGGGTGCAGGCCGACGGCCAGATGAAAACCGGTCGCGACGTGCTCATCGCTGCCCTCCTGGGCGCCGACGAGTTTGGCTTTGCCACGGCGCCGCTGGTGGTCGAGGGCTGCATCATGATGCGCAAATGCCACCTCAACACCTGCCCGGTGGGGGTGGCCACCCAGGATCCGGTGTTGCGCAAGAAATTCCAGGGCAAGCCCGAATACGTGGTGAACTACTTCTTCTTCGTGGCCGAAGAAGTGCGCGAATTGATGGCACAGCTGGGCATTCGCAAGTTCGACGATCTCATCGGCCATACCGAGCTGCTCGACATGCGTGCCGGTATCGACCACTGGAAGGCCGCCGGGCTCGATTTCAGCCGCGTGTTCCATCAGCCGCTGCAGGGCGACGAGGCTGTCATCCGTCAGATCGAAACTCAGGATCATGGTCTGGACAAAGCCCTCGACCTGCAACTGATCGAGCGCAGCAAGCCCGCGCTGGAGCATGGCGAGAAGGTGTCGTTCATCGTGCCGGTGCGTAACCGCAACCGCACCATCGGTGCCATGTTGTCGGGCGAGCTGGCCTCGCGCCATGGTCACGATGGCCTGCCCGACGACACCATCCATATTCAGTGCAATGGCGTGGCCGGGCAGAGCTTCGGCGCCTTCCTGGCGCACGGCATCACGCTCGATCTCGTGGGCGACGGCAACGACTACGTCGGCAAGGGTCTGTCGGGCGGCATCATCATCGTGCGCTCGCCCAACGACTTCAAGGGCTATGGCCCCGAGCACATCATCGTGGGCAACACCGTGCTCTATGGCGCCCTGGCGGGTCAGGCCTATTTCAATGGCGTGGCCGGCGAACGCTTCGCCGTGCGCAACTCGGGCGCGGCGGCAGTCGTGGAGGGTACCGGCGATCATGGTTGCGAATACATGACCGGCGGTACCGTGGTGGTATTGGGCAGCACCGGCCGCAACTTCGCGGCGGGGATGTCGGGCGGCGTGGCCTATGTGTACGACCCGCGGGGCGAGTTCCGCGGCCGCTGCAACATGGCCATGGTGCAGCTCGATCCCGTGCTGCCGGCAGCCGAACAGCAGAAGCAGGGCAAGGTGCAGGAGTGGCACGCGCCGCGCCGCGGCGCCGATCGTCAGACCGACGAAGAGATCCTGCGCACGCTCATCGAAAACCACTTCCGCCATACCGGCAGCTTCCGCGCGCGCGAAATCATGAGCCAGTGGGACACCGCCCGCCAGCATTTCGTCAAGGTCATGCCGCACGATTATCGGCGCGCACTCGGCGAGATGTGGCAGGCCGCCAATCCCGCCAAAGCCGCGGCCTGACTCGTCGCCAATCAGCGCTTGTCGACGGCCCCTGCCTCATCGTTGGTACGGTGAGGCAGGGCCTGCGAACCACAGGAATTCATCATGGGCAAGATCACCGGATTTTTGGAGTTTGAACGCCTGAGCGAGCCGGCCGAAGCGCCGGCCAAACGGCTCAAGCACTGGCACGAGTTTGTTGTGCAACTCACCCCCGAGGATGCCGCCATTCAGGGCGCACGCTGCATGGATTGCGGCATCCCCTTCTGCAGCAGTGCCTGCCCGGTCAATAACATCATCCCCGACTGGAACGACTTGGTGTACCGCAACCAGTGGCGCGAAGCGCTCGAGGTGCTGCACTCCACCAACAATTTCCCCGAGTTCACCGGGCGCATCTGTCCGGCCCCCTGCGAGGCCGGCTGTACGCTCAATATCAACGACGATCCGGTGGGCATCAAATCCATCGAGCACGCCATTGCCGATCGCGGCTGGCAAGAGGGCTGGATCACCGCCCAGCGCGCGCCCCACAAGACCGGCCGCAAGGTGGCCGTGGTGGGCTCGGGCCCGGCCGGCATGGCCGCCGCCCAACAGCTGGCCCGAGCCGGTCATGCCGTAACCGTGCTCGAGAAGAACGACCGCATCGGTGGCCTGCTGCGCTATGGCATTCCCGACTTCAAGCTCGACAAGCACCAGATCGACCGTCGGGTGGCACAGATGCAGGACGAAGGCGTGGAATTCCTCACTTCCACCTTCATCGGCGATCGGGCCGACGGTGAAGCCTACGCCGCCACGCTCAACCATGCACTCACCATCCGCACCCCCGACGAGCTCGAGGCCGAGTTTGACGCCGTGCTGATCGCCGGTGGCGCCGAAGCCCCGCGCGACCTGCCCGTGCCCGGCCGCGAGCTGCAGGGCGTGCACTTTGCCATGGATTTCCTGCGCCAGCAGAACAAGGTGGTGGCCGGTGATCGCATCGAAGGTCAGATCATGGCCACCGGCAAACACGTGGTGGTGATCGGCGGTGGTGACACCGGCTCCGACTGCGTCGGTACCAGCAACCGCCAGGGCGCGAAATCGGTCACCCAGATCGAACTCATGCCGCAGCCGCCCGAAGAAGAGAACAAGGACCTCACATGGCCCTACTGGCCTGCCAAGCTGCGCACGTCGTCCTCGCACGAAGAAGGCGTGGATCGCGACTGGGCCATCACCACCAAGTCGTTCCAGGGCAAGGGCGGCAAGGTGAACAAGATGGTATGTGCCCGGGTCGAATGGGTGCGCGACGAAGCCACCGGCCAGATGAAGATGCAGGAGATCGAAGGCTCCGAGTTCGAGATCAAGGCCGACCTCGTGCTGTTCGCCATGGGTTTTGTCTCGCCCATGCAGAAGATGCTCGAGGCTTTTGGCGTGGAGCGCGACAACCGCGGCAATGCTCGCGCCAACACCGACGACTACCGCACCTCGCGCGACAAGGTGTTTGCCGCCGGCGACTCGCGCCGAGGCCAGTCGCTGGTGGTGTGGGCCATCCGCGAAGGCCGCCAGGCCGCGCGCGCCATCGATGAACAGCTCATGGGTGAGAGCTTGCTGCCGCGGTAAGCGGTGGCGGTGCCGTCTGGCCGGAGAGAAGCCCCGCGATATGGGTAGCCGCGGGGCTTCATTCGTTCATACGGCGGCTAGCCGTTCCACCGTGTCGGGGAATTTCTCGACCAAGCGGATCAGCAAGGCAGCTTGGGCGTTTGGCTTGGCTCGACCCTGTTCCCAATTTTCCAGAGTGCGGGGATTGGTGCGCAGATAACGGGCGAATACCTGTCGCGACAGTTGCAGGCGCTCACGAAGGGCCACCAGTTCGTCCGCGGTTACGTCTGGCGCCGGATTGATATCTACCTGGTGCGTGCGTAGCGTGCGCTTTCCGGCACGCTCGTGAGCCAGGGCGTCGAAGCCCTCGGAAAGTTCGGCAAAAAGGTTCCGCTTTTTCATCGTCTTGCTTCCAGCTCGGCTTTCAACAGGCGCTTGAGTGCCGTCTTGTCGCTTGGGCGTAAGTCGGCCATTTCATCCTTGTCATACAAGGTGAACAGCCAGAATTGCGAGCTGCTACCCCACCAGTAGTAAATCACCCGCAAGCCGCCTCGCTTTCCTTTGCCCCGGCGTGGATCGCCATACCGCAACTTGCGCAGGCCGCCCGTGCCCTCGATGACCTCTCCAGCCTCGGGGTTCCGTATCATGGCCGCTTGCAGACCGCGAAAACTCTCGTCGTCCAGATAATTGAGCCGGTAGCGAGAGAACGCAGGCAGTTCGACAAAGACGGCTTTCATGATCCAAATTCACAATTCAAATTATACGCAAGTTACGGACCTAATTGGTGGTTGGGGGAAAGTTAATCACAAGCACCCAGCTGGGTCTGTGCGGGGAATACGCATGGTTGTTACGCCTTGCGAACTCGCTTTTGGGCTCTTGAGTCTGGACCGTCGCCTTGCCAGGTAACGCAGACCATGCGTGCCTGCTGGCCTGGGGCTTGGCGAAGTTGACCATACCGGCGACATGATCGTGCGCATGCCGGCATTGGCTGAAGACCTTGACCAGACAGCCAACCCTTTCCGTCAAGATTCGAGCTGTCTCCCGACTACCTGATCGCGTTGCATTTTATCGACAGCCCCTGCCGTGCCCTGCAAGCTTCACCCGATTCGGGTTATCCTTTAATATTGTGTAAGCAAGGCAGTCGGGTTCTTCCGGCCCCAGGCAAAGTTGCGGCGGTACGCCGTTCTGCCTTCCTGAGTGTGTGCGGCTGCCAGGGTTCGAATTCCCGTGGTCTGCCACCATCGGCCTCCTGGTCGTCTGGGTCGTGAAGCTTGCGACCCCCGGCATCGTTTGGTGCCCAGAGCCGTCTGCGCGCTACTGGCCTGGCATCCTCTCCACCCGTCTCCGTATCCTGCAGTCTCCCACCCGTC
The DNA here is from genome assembly GCA_041690575.1 of Verticiella sp. Lineage (GTDB taxonomy): Bacteria > Pseudomonadota > Gammaproteobacteria > Burkholderiales > Burkholderiaceae_B > Verticiella. The sequence continues at coordinate 159,503 of JAWLHC010000005.1, read as the reverse complement.
ATTTTCATTGGTCTGGCGCCCTGGCGTCGGCCTCCCGTCTCAGAGGAATCACCATGAGCGATACCGTGCAACATGTCAGCGACAACAGCTTCGAGGCTGACGTCCTTCAGGCCGACAAGCCCGTGCTGGTGGATTTCACCGCCACCTGGTGCGGCCCCTGCAAGATGATTGCCCCCATCCTGGAACAGGTGGCAGGCGAGTACAACGACAAGGTTCGCATCGTCAAGCTCGATGTCGACGACAACCAGGCTACCGCTGCCAAGTTCGGCATTCGTGGCGTGCCTACGCTCATGCTGTTCAAGGATGGCAAGCCCACCGAAACGCGTGTGGGTGCCATGTCCAAGCAACAGCTCACGCAATTCCTCGACGACGCCATCTGATCGTCGTCCGGTTTGGCCGTGTCGCCCGGCATCCCCGTCGGGCGCGGCATCCCTTCCCTCCCGATAGTTCTCCCCATCCCCCGTATGCACCTCAACGAACTGAAAACCCAGCACGTCTCGCAACTGCTGGAGCTCGCTGCCTCGCTTGACATCGAGAATGCCAACCGCCTGCGCAAGCAGGAGCTCATGTTTACCATCATGAAGCGGCGCGCCAAGCAGGGCGAGCAGATCTTTGGCGATGGCGTGCTCGAGGTGCTGCCCGACGGGTTCGGCTTCCTGCGCTCGCCTGAAACCTCCTACCTCGCCAGCACCGAAGACATCTACATTTCGCCATCGCAGATTCGTCGGTTCAATCTGCACACGGGCGATTCGATCGAAGGTGAGGTGCGCGTGCCCAAGGATGGCGAGCGCTACTTTGCCCTGGTGAAGGTAGACAAGGTCAACGGCAAGGCACCCGAGGCGGTGAAGCACCGCATCATGTTCGAGAACCTGACGCCGCTTCACCCCAATCAGCCGATGCGCCTCGAGCGCGACATCAAGAGCGAAGAGAACTACACCGGCCGCATCCTCGACATGATTGCGCCGTTTGGCAAGGGGCAGCGTGCGCTGCTGGTGTCGCCGCCCAAATCGGGCAAGACGGTGATGATGCAACACATTGCGCACGCCATTACCGCCAATCATCCCGATGCCTTCTTGATCGTGCTGCTGATCGACGAGCGTCCCGAAGAAGTCACCGAAATGCAGCGCTCGGTGCGCGGCGAGGTGGTGGCTTCCACATTCGATGAGCCGGCCACGCGCCACGTGCAAGTGGCCGAAATGGTGATCGAGAAGGCCAAGCGCCTGGTCGAACTCAAGCAGGACGTCGTGATTCTGCTCGATTCCATCACTCGTCTGGCACGTGCCTACAATACGGTGGTGCCAGCCTCCGGCAAGGTGCTCACCGGGGGTGTGGACGCCAATGCCCTGCAGCGGCCCAAGCGATTCTTCGGGGCGGCGCGCAACATCGAGGAGGGCGGTTCGCTCACCATCATCGGCACGGCCCTCGTCGAAACCGGCAGCCGGATGGACGAAGTGATCTACGAAGAGTTCAAGGGCACTGGCAACTCCGAGGTGCATCTGGAGCGCCGTCTGGCCGAAAAGCGTATCTACCCGGCCATCAACCTCAACAAATCCAGCACCCGCCGTGAAGAGCTGTTGATCAAGCCCGAGCTGCTGCAGAAGATCTGGGTGCTGCGCAAGTTCCTGCACGACATGGACGAAGTGGAGTCGATGGAGTTCATCCTCGACAAGATGCGCGCCACCAAGAACAATGCCGAGTTCTTCGACATGATGAAGCGGTAAGCTGGATCTTGCCCGTGAGCGTCAACGCAGCCCGGCACCGACCGGGCTGTTTTTTTGAGTGTGGGGCGTGATGATCGGAGTGAGCAAGGCGTAGCCTTCGCGCGACACGGTCTGCAGGGGCAGTATGGCGCCCGCCTGCCGAGCCTTGTGACGCAAGCGACTCACCGCCATGTTGAGTGCGCGATGGCGTGGTGACGCGCCCTGGATTGACTCGTCGGCCTCGCCTTGCGCACGGGGTGGGCCCGGCAGCACCTCGAGCAGCGCCTGCCGGGGCACCACGGCCCCCGGTGCCCATTGCAACAGAACGCCCAGCAGCCGGCATTCAGTGGGCGTGAGCGTGACGTGAGCGTGGCCACACTGCAGGCGGTGACTGGCCGGGTGAAACGACCACGCTGCGATCGTGCTGGAGGCCGGAGGCGACAGAAGAGGGGAGCGCTGTGACACGACTGTCGATGCTGTAAAGGATAATCATATATTCGTTACAGCATAGAACATTGCTGGCATTCGTGCCGCATTCGTATAGTGCGCGCATGGAAAATCTGGCCTCCCGGCTCGAGCGTTTGATGCATGGCCGCGGCATCAGCAAGCAAAGTCATCTGGCGCGAGAAACCGGGGTGCCGCAATCCACCATCAATCGCATGCTCAAGCGTGGCGACGCCTACCGTCCTGCCGTCGACACCATTCAGCGTCTGGCCGATTATTTTCGGGTGTCGCCCGACTGGCTCGCACGGGGTCAGGGTTCGCCGGTGCCTTCCACCTTCGAGATGGCGAAAGACCCCCACCATCTGGTGGAGGCCATGCAGGTATATCAAACGCCCGATGCTCGCGAAGCCCTCGAGCGCTTCATGCGACTCGATCCCGCGGGCCGCTCGGTCGTCCTCAATCTGTTGCGCTGGATCGACACTCGCTGACCTTACCCTTGCCGAACTCGTGACAAATGGCTTCAATGCCGGGATTGATCACAAACATTCAATCTCGGAGGAGTCCCGGCATGGTCATGATGCTTCCCTTTCTTCTGGCATCGATTGCCATCTTTCTCGGCATTCGTGGCAGGCGCGCACCCAGCCTCTGGGCCTGGGCGGCCACCTTCGTGGTGTACCTCGCGTGGCTCAACTACCACATGACCGACGCACTGCCAATTTCGCTGTAAGGGGCTCGCCATGAATACCTCCACATCGCGTGCCGATTCCTTCGACTGGTCTCACGCTCTCAACGTGCTGGCGCTGTATGGCGTGAGCGGCATCCTGCTGTTTGCCTTTGTCTGGCAGTTTGCGTTCAACGAGCTGCCTTGCCCCCTGTGCCTGCTGCAACGCGCGGCCTTCGTACTGGTGGGCATCGGCTTCTTTCTGAATGTGCGCTTTGGCGCCTCGTCGTTGCACTACGGGCTGGTGCTGCTGGGTGCGGTGGGCGGCATGGTGGCGTCGGGGCGGCAGGTACTGCTGCACATTGCCCCGGGCGACCCCGGCTTTGGCTCACCGTTTCTGGGCATGCATTTCTATACCTGGGCGCTGATCGCCTTTATTGCCGTGATCGTGTTTTGCGCCATCATGCTCATCATCGACCGGCATCGCACCGATCAGGCCACGGTGCGCGAAGCCGCCGGTCTGGCCGTGGTGGCCATGTGGCTGTTCTTCGCGCTCACGGTGGGCAATCTGGTGTCCACCACGCTCGAGTGTGGCCTGGGGCCGTGCGCGGATGATCCGGTGGCCTACGAGTTGTTGCAACGGTAGGGGCATCGCGCCGGGTCAGTGGCCCGGCGAAGGTGTCTTGCTCGTTGGGTGTCTGCTCCCGCCATGGGCGGGAGCGATTCTTCAGCGGCAGGGCGGGCTCAGAGCTTCTGCTTGAGCAGCTCGTTCACTTGCTGCGGGTTGGCCTTGCCGCGGGCGGCTTTCATCACTTGTCCCACCAGCGAGTTGAAGGCTTTTTGCTTGCCGGCGCGGTATTCTTCCACGATGGCAGGGTGGGCGGCGATCACTTCATCCACGAGGGCTTCGATGGCGCCGGTGTCGGAGATCTGCTTGAGCCCGCGAGCTTCGATGATGGCATCGGCGTCGCTGCCGTGTTCGCCTTGCCACATGGCGGCGAACACTTCGCGCGCCATCTTGTTCGACAGGGTGCCATCATGGATGCGGCGGATCAGCTGTGCCAGTGCAGCAGCACTGACCGGGCAGGCGGTGATATCGAGTTCGTGACGGTTGAGGCCGGCGCTCACTTCGCTCATCACCCAGTTGGCGGCCAGTTTGCCCTGACCTTCGGGCAAGGCGCCAGCCACCGCTTCGAAATAGGCGGCCAGGGCCCGGCTGGCGGTGAGTTGCGAGGCATCGTAGGCGGTAATGCCGTATTGCTGCTCGAAGCGGGCACGCTGGGCGTCGGGCAGTTCGGGCATGTCGGCGCGCACGCGCTCGATCCAGGCCGGCTCGATCCATAGCGGTGGCAGATCGGGATCGGGGAAGTAGCGATAATCGTGCGCATCTTCCTTGGTGCGCATGCTGCGGGTTTCGTCGCGATCGGGGTCGTACAGGCGGGTTTCCTGGATGACCGTGCCGCCGTCTTCGATGAGCTCGATCTGACGACGCACCTCATACTGGATGGCGCGCTCGAGAAAGCGGAACGAGTTGACGTTCTTGACCTCGGCGCGGGTGCCGAATTCTTGTTGACCCACCGGGCGCACCGACACGTTGGCGTCGACCCGGAAAGATCCCTCCTGCATGTTGCCGTCACAGATGCCCAGCCAGGTGACCAGGGTGTGCATGGCGCGGGCATAGCCCACGGCCTCTTCGGCCGAGCGCATTTCGGGCTCTGACACAATCTCGAGCAGGGGCGTGCCGGTGCGGTTGAGGTCGATGCCCGAGGCCGGTTCGCCATGCGGGCCGGTGAAGTCGTCGTGCAGGGATTTGCCGGCGTCTTCTTCGAGGTGGGCGCGGGTGAGGTTGATGGTTTTTTCGGTGTCGCCCACCCAGAACGTGAGCGTGCCGCCCTGCACCACCGGCAGCTCATATTGGCTGATCTGGTAGTTTTTGGGCAGGTCGGGGTAGAAGTAGTTTTTGCGGGCAAACACCGAGACGGGCGCCACGGTGGCGCCCACGGCCAGGCCAAAGCGGATGGCGCGCTCCACCGCGCCCCGGTTGAGCACCGGCAGCGTGCCCGGCAAGGCCATATCCACGGCGTTGGCCTGCGTGTTGGGCCCCGCACCAAAGGCTGTGGTGGAGCCCGAGAAGATCTTGGCGGCGGTGGAGAGCTGGGCGTGGATCTCCAGGCCGATGACGGTTTCCCATTGCATCACACTTGCTCCGGACGACGCAGGTGCCAGTCGGTGGCCTGCTGGTAGGCGTGGCCGGCATGCAGTAGCCGCGCCTCGTCGAAATAGTTGCCGATGAGCTGCAGGCCCACCGGGCGGCGCTGGTGGGGGCCCTGGCCAAAGCCGCAGGGCACCGACATGGCCGGCAAGCCGGCGAGGTTGACCGCCAGCGTGTAGATGTCGGCCAGGTACATGGCCACCGGATCGTCGGCTTTTTCGCCGAGGTTCCAGGCCACCGTGGGAGCGACCGGCCCGGCGATGAGGTCGCACTGGGTGCCCAGCACACTCTGAAAATCCTGGGCGATCAGTCGGCGAATGCGCTGCGCCTGCAAGTAGTAGGCATCGTAGTAGCCGTGCGAAAGCACATAGGTGCCGGTGAGGATGCGACGCTGGACTTCGGCCCCAAAACCCTCGGCGCGCGAGCGGGCGGTCATCTCGGCGATGTCGCGATATTGACTGGCACGATGACCATAACGAACGCCGTCGAAGCGCGACAGGTTGCTCGAGGCCTCCGCGGTGGCAATCACGTAATAGGCCGGGATGGACAGCTCGGTGCGTGGCAACGACACGGGAACGCGCGTGGCGCCCAGGGATTCGAGCTGAACCAGGGCGGCTTCGATGGCGCTGGCCACTTCGGCGTCCAGACCCTCGCCGAAGAATTCGGCGGGCACGCCGATGCGCAGCCCGGCCAGCGGCTGGCTCTCGGTGCCGGACTGCTGAAGTTGGGTGAAATCCTGCCGGATGCGGCCCGGCGCATTGGCCTGACCATGGCAGGCCTCGACGCAGGTGGCATCACGTGGGTCGAACCCGCTCATGGGGTCGAGCAGTTCGAGCAGATCGATGGCGCGCCGGGCCATGGGGCCGGCCTGATCGAGGCTGGAGCCGTAGGCAATCATGCCGTAGCGCGACACCGTGCCATAGGTGGGTTTGATGCCGCTGACGCCGCACAGGGCCGCCGGCTGGCGGAGGGAGCCGCCGGTGTCGGTGCCGGTGCTGGCCCGCACCAGGTCGGCCGCCACGGCGGCAGCCGAACCACCGGAAGAACCGCCCGGGACGGCATTGGGGTCCCAGGGGTTGAGAGTGACCCCCCAGGCCGAATTCTCGTTCGACGAGCCCATGGCGAACTCGTCGCAGTTGAGCTTGCCCAGCGACACTGCGCCGGCATCGCGCAGACGCTCCACCACCGTGGCATCGAAGGGGCTCGTGTAGTGCTCGAGCATGCGGCTGGCGGCCGTGGTGCGCCAGCCCGTGGTGACGAAAACATCTTTGTGGCCAATGGGAATGCCGGCCAGCGGGCCCGCACGCCCCTCGGAGAGGGTGCGATCGGCGGCGTCGGCTTCGGCCAGGGTGAGCGCCGGATCGACGTGCAGAAACGCATTGAGGTCGCCGCGAGCGTTGCCGGCTTGCAGGGCGCTTTCGGCCAGTTCGCGAGCCGATACCTGGCGCCTGGCCAAAGCCTCGCGCAGGTGGGCGATGCCGTCGAATTCGGTATGCAGGGGGAGTGTCATGGCGAGAATGTGGAAGCCGGTCGTTGCCGGGAAGGGGCGATGCCGCCGCCCGGCGTGCTGGCGGTTATTCGATGACTCGGGGTACCAGGAACAGGCCTTGCGCCGCGGCGGGCGCATTGGCCATGAGGCGTTCGCGCTGTTCGGTCGAGCCGGCGTCGGTAACGATATCGTCGCGCAGACGCAGGGCCACGTTGCCGATGGCCGACAGTGGATGGGCAAGCGGCTCGACACCCCGGGTGTCGACAGCCTGGAGTTGCTCGATCAGGCCGAAGACGCGATTGAGGGCGTCGAGCGTGTGGGGCGTGGCCTCTGGGGCAACCTCGATGCGTGCCAGCCGGGCGAGGCGGGTAACTTCCGATTCGGTGAGCATGATGTGACCTGGAGATGCCCCGGCGCCGGATGTCGCCGGGCGATATGGCATGCGCCCGGTGCGTGTGCCGCGGGGCTGGCGCTTTGCCGCAGATTTGCTAGGATTATAAGTTATCATTTTCCATTGGCTGATCGCAGCGTTGTGGTTGCTCCAGGCGCAGCCTGTCCGATCTCGGGCAGGTTGGCAGCGCCCGGTTTCGGCGCGTTGCGCGAGTGGCGCCGCAGCCCGCGCCTCTGGCAGCCAAATCCAGGTCACTTCTTCGAATTGCCGGTCGGGCCCTTGCCGTATCATGCACAGCCTCATCTCCGTGTCGTCATGATCACGGCCCGGCGCCGATCCTCACACCAGCTCCCCCCTCATGTTCGGATTCCTGCGCAGTTACTTTTCCAGCGACCTGGCGATCGATCTCGGTACCGCCAACACGCTCATTTATGTGCGCGGCAAGGGTATCGTGCTCGATGAGCCATCGGTCGTTGCCATCCGTCACGAAGGCGGCCCCAACGGCAAACAAACCATTCAGGCGGTAGGCCATCAGGCCAAGTCGATGCTGGGCCGCGTGCCCGGCAACATCGAGGCCATCAGGCCCATGAAAGACGGCGTGATCGCCGACTTCACCGTCACCGAGCAGATGCTCAAGCAGTTCATCCGCATGGTGCATCCCAAGAACCTTCTCGCGCCCAGCCCGCGCATCATCGTGTGCGTGCCTTGCGGTTCCACACAGGTCGAGCGTCGAGCCATTCGCGAGTCGGCCATGGGCGCCGGCGCCAGCCAGGTCTACCTCATCGAGGAGCCCATGGCCGCGGCCATCGGCGCCGGGCTGGGGGTGTCCGAACCCAGCGGCTCGATGGTGGTCGATATCGGTGGCGGCACTACCGAAGTGGCCGTGATCTCGCTGGGCGGTATGGTCTACAAAGGCTCGGTGCGTGTCGGCGGCGACAAGTTCGACGAGGCCATCGTCAATTACATCCGGCGCAACTTCGGCATGATGATCGGCGAGCCCACCGCCGAGCTGATCAAGAAGGAGATCGGCTCGGCCTTTCCGGGCTCCGAAGTGCGCGAGATGGAAGTCAAGGGCCGCAATTTGTCCGAAGGCATTCCGCGCAGCTTTTCGGTGTCGTCCAACGAGATTCTCGAGGCCCTCACCGACCCGCTCAACCAGATCGTTTCGGCCGTCAAGATCGCCCTCGAGCAAACGCCCCCGGAGCTGGGTGCCGATGTCTCCGAAAAAGGCATTGTGCTCACCGGCGGCGGTGCCCTGCTGCGCGATCTCGATCGCCTGCTCCAGGAAGAAACCGGTCTGCCCGTGGTCGTGGCCGACGACCCTCTCACCTGCGTGGTGCGAGGTTGTGGCGATGCCCTCGAACACATGGACAAGCTCGGTCCGGTCTTCATCAACGACTGAGCGGGTAACACGGTCTTATGCCCGGTACCGCCCCGTCGCTGTTCCGACACGGCCCTCCGGGTTGGGCCCGGCTGGTTGCGCTGGGCGTGCTGGCGCTGACCCTGATGGTGGTCGATTCCCGCTGGCAGGTGCTGGATGTGGCCCGCTACTACATCGGTGTGGGCTTGCACCCCTTCCAGACGGTGATGCGTGTGCCTCGAGACGGCGCACGACAAGTCGCCGACTGGCTCGATACGGCGGCCCGCATCCGCGCCGAAGACGAAGCCGAGAGTCGGCGCCGCATCGAACTGGCGCAGTTGGCCACCCATGCCGCGCGCCTGGCCGAAGAGAACCGCCAGCTGCGACGCTTGCTCGGCGTCAGCGACGACCGCACGGGCGCGCCTACCGTGCTGGTCGAGCTGCTCTACGAAATCCGGACGCAGTTCGATCAGCGGCTCATCATCAGCAAGGGCTACAACGTTGGCATTCGTGCCGGCATGCCGGTGATCAATGAGCGAGGGCTGGTGGGCCAGGTGGTGCGCGCCGGTGCGATCAACGCCGAAGTGGCGCTGCTCACCGATCGCACGGTATCAGTGCCAGTGCAGGTGCTGCGCAACGGCTTGCGCGCCATTGCCTATGCCGACGCCACACCGGGCAAGCTCGAGCTGCGCTATGTCCCCGCCGACGCCGATCTGCTGGCGGGCGATCTGCTGGTGACCAGTGGGCTGGGTGGCTGGTTTGCGCCAGGGGTGCCGGTGGCGAGGGTGGAAGAGGTGGTGGCCGATCCGGTCAGCGGGTATGCCAGCGTGGTGGCCCAGCCGGTTGCCGAGCTCGATCACCACCGGCACTTTCTGGTGCAGCTCACCGAAGGGGTGGACCCGGTCATCCGCGACGCCGACGGCGAACCGGTGCCGCCCGGTGCCGAGCCAACCCTGATCGGCCCGCCTGCCCCGCCTCAGGTGAGCGCCGGGCAGGACGCGCCGGCGTCTTCCGCGACGGGCGGCGCTGCCGGCGGCTCGGCAACCTCCCCCCCGTCGCCCTGAGTTCCGATGTCAATGTTTGTCAGGTAATCATGTCCACCGCTGCCAATCCCCGAGTTCCGCCGCGTCGGCTGATGGCGCCCGAGCGCTTGCTGCGGGCGGCCAATGTCTGGTTCATTGCCGCGACCCTGGTCCTGGCCTGGCTGTTCGACCTTCTGCCGTGGGGCCGCTGGCCCGGTGTGCCCGACTGGTTTGCCCTGGTGTTGCTGTTCTGGGGCTTGCACGCCCCGCACCGAGTGGGCATGCTGCTGGGGTTCGTCGGCGGGTTGTTGCTCGATGTGCACCATGCCGCCCTGCTGGGCGAGAACGCCCTGGCCTATGTGGTGATGCTGTACTGGCTGGGCATGTTGCGCATCCGGCTGTTGCGCTTCGGCCTCGTGGCCCAGGCGCTGCACATCCTGCCCATTCTGTTGGTGGCCTTTGGCGTGTCTTCTACCCTGGCCACCTGGTTGCAGGGCACGCCGTACAGCTGGTGGTGGGTGGCCGATTGTCTGACCGGTGCGGCGATCTGGCCGGTGCTGGCCTGGGTGCTGCAACTGCCCCAATGGCTGGCAGCCGGACGTGACGTGAGCTGAATTTTCGAGGTCTTGCGGGTTTATGGTCGATCTCAATCAGGCACGCGAACAATCGCGGCAGTTTCGCCTGCGTCTGGTGCTGGCCGGGCTGCTGGTGTTGCTGGCGTTCGCCGGTCTGGGTGCTCGACTGTGGTGGCTGCAGGTAGAACAGCACAGTCTTTATGTCACGCGAGCCGAGAACAATCGCATCTCGGTGCGGGCCATCGCGCCGCGACGCGGCGAGATCTTCGATCGCAACGGCGTGGCCCTGGCGCGCAACGTGTCCACCTGGACGCTCGAGCTGGTGCCTTTCGAGGTGTCCGACATCGACGAAACCATCGACCGGTTGTCTCGGCTGGTTGCCATCAGTGACGCCGACCGTTCGCGCTTTCGGCGTTTGCGCAATGAATCCAGTCGCTTCGAAAGCATCCCGCTGCGGACCCATCTCAGCGAACTCGAGGCGGCACGATTTGCCGCCGAGCGCTTTCACTTTCCGGGCGTCGACCTGCGCTCTCGCTGGATGCGCGAGTATCCACACGGTGCGGTGGGCGCGCACGTGATCGGCTACATCAACCGGATTTCTGCTGCCGATGCCGAACGCCTCGAGCGCGACGGATTATCGGCCAATTATCGGGCCACCCAGCACATCGGCAAGCAGGGGGTGGAAAAGTCGTACGAGGCGGTGTTGCACGGCAAGGTGGGTGCCGAAGCGGTGGAAGTAACCTCCCGCGGCCGGCCGGTTCGGGTGTTGCACCGGGAGGAGCCCCAGGCGGGGCGCGATCTGCGGTTGTCACTCGATATCCACCTGCAGCGGGTGGCCGAGCAGGCGCTGGGTGACCAGCGCGGCGCCGTGGTGGCGATCGAGCCGGCCACCGGTGACGTTCTGGCCTTCGTATCGCAGCCTTCGTTCGACCCCAATCTGTTCGTCAACGGGATCGACACCGCCAGCTGGCGTGCCTTGTCGGAATCGCTCGACAAGCCCCTGCTCAATCGCCCGCTGTCGGGCACCTATCCCATCGGCTCCACCTTCAAACCCTTCATGGCGCTGGCGGCACTCGAACTGGGGGTTCGCGAGGCCGACGAGACCATCTACGATCCAGGCTATTTCGAGCTGGCCGGGCATCGATTTCGCAATGCCGGCAGTGTGGCCTATGGTCGCACCGACATGCATCGCTCGCTGGTGGTGTCGTCGGATACCTACTATTACAGCCTGGCCAGCGAGATGGGCGTGAACCGCATTCACGATTTCATGAAGCCCTTCGGATTTGGCCAGATCACCGGCATCGACCTCGATGGTGAGCGTGCCGGCATCCTGCCTTCTACCGAATGGAAGCGTCAGCACTTTCGTGAACCCGAGCAGCAGCGATGGTACAACGGCGAAACCGTGTCGGTGGGCGTGGGCCAGGGTTACAACGCCTTCACCATACTGCAGCTGGCGCAGGCCACGGCCGTCCTGGCCAATGGCGGCAACTACATGCGGCCACACGTGGTCAAGAGCGTTGCCGGACGTGATGGCGAACCGGAGATGCTGACCGTACCCGGCGCAAGCTACACCATCCCCCTGCAGTCGGAGCACGTGGATATCGTGCGCGAGGCGCTGGTTGACGTGAATCGACGCGGCACGGCGCGACGCGCCTTCGAAGACGCGCCCTATGCCGTGGCCGGCAAGACCGGCACGGCCCAGGTGTACAGCCTGGAGGGCGCCGACTACGATGCCGACGAAGTGGCCGAGCGGTTGCGCGATCACGCGGTCTACATGGCCTTCGCGCCGGCTTACCAGCCGGCCATTGCACTGGCCGTGCTGGTCGAGAACGGCGGGTGGGGGGGTGCCACGGCTGCACCGGTGGCACGCGCCATCTTCGATTACTGGTTGCTCGAGCGTCACCCCGAATCGATCCGCCTGTTGCAGGCGCAGGCCGAAGAGGCGGCGCAGGCACCGCGCATTCTGGCGCGACGGTCAGTCGACCCCGCGCCGCCGCCTCAGCCTGTGGCCGAGTCCTTTCTGCGTCCCGCCACGCCAGGGCAACATCCCGAAGCCGAGGCGGCCCGCGCTGCCGGCGGCCCGCCAAGAGCCCGCTTCAGTGTGCGCACGCTGGGAGCCCCCGAAGTGCTCGATAGCGACGCCAACGAGGAGGATCGGCCATGATGCCGCGATGGCTGCGGGCTGCCGCCGGCCGTATCTGGGTGTTCGACCCCTGGCTGCTGCTCATTCTGTGCGCACTGACCGCTGTGGGTCTGGCGACGCTGTATTCGGCAGCCGGCGGCGGTATCGGGCGGTTCGACTCGCAAGTGCGCAATTTCGGCCTGGCGGCCCTGGTCATGTGGTTGGTGGCTCAGGCGTCACCCCAGGTGTTGCAGCGGATCAGTGTGCTTTTGTTCGGCGCAGGCCTGCTGTTGCTGGTGCTGGTGGAGCTGCTGGGCGACACTCGGCAGGGCGCGCAACGCTGGCTCGATCTCGGCGTGGTCAGCCTGCAGCCTTCGGAATTGATGAAAATCGCCATGCCGATGATGCTGGCCTGGTATTTTCATCGTCGCGAGAGCACGCTGCGCTGGACGGATTTCATGGTGGCGGGGGTCTTGCTGGCCTTGCCTTTCTTGCTGATCGTGAAGCAACCCGATCTCGGCACGGCTCTGCTGGTTTTTGGTGCCGGCTTTTCGGTCATTTTCTTCGCCGGCCTGTCTGCCCGGCTCATGGTGCCCGTGGGCATGCTGGGCGCCGGTCTGGTGGTGGCCTTGCTGGTGTTTCAGAAGCCGCTATGCGCGCCAGACACGGATTGGGTGGTGCTGCACGACTATCAGAAGAACCGCGTGTGCACCTTGCTCGACCCCAGTTCCGATCCGCTGGGCCGTGGGTTTCACACCATTCAATCGTCGATTGCCATTGGCTCGGGCGGCGTTGCCGGCAAAGGGTTCATGAATGGCACGCAATCGCAGCTCGATTTCGTGCCGGAGCGCACCACCGACTTCATCTTTGCCGTTCACGCCGAGGAACAAGGCCTGGTGGGTGGGGTGGTTCTGCTGGTGCTCTACTGCCTGCTGGTATGGCGAGGCTTCATGATCGCCGCACAGGCCTCCGGCACCTACGCCCGTTTGCTGGCAGCGGCCATCAGTTCGGTGTTCTTCATTTATGCCTTCGTGAACATCGGCATGGTGGTGGGTGTGCTGCCCGTCGTCGGTGTGCCCTTGCCATTGATGAGCTATGGCGGTACGTCGTTGTTGACGGTTGGTGCCGCCGCCGGTCTGCTCATGACGATTTATCGGCATCGCGTGCGCTACAACTGAGCAACAGCGTGCGCACAGGGGCCGGCAGGGCCGCGTCAGCCAGATTGTCGTGCGCCACCCAGATGTAGCGTCCCTCGTCGTGTACCGCGCAGATGTCGCCGTGCACTTGCCAGGGCGTTGCCACCAGGCGGAAGTGCGTGAACGTGTGCTGCACCGCCGGCAATGCGGCGGGGGGGTGTGCCGGTGTGAACCCCAGCTGTTGCAAATCGCCATGATCAGGCGGGTGGGCAAGTTCGGGCAGGCTCCAGAGCCCCCCCCAGATGCCGGCCGGCGCGCGGCGCTCGAGCAATGTGTGGCTGTGAGTGCGCAGCCACAACCAGTGGATCTGGCGTTCGGCGGGCGCGCGACGCTGGCGCTTGCCCGGCAGTTCGAGTTGACGGGCCTCGCGCAGTGCGGTGCAGGTGGCTGCCACCGGGCAGCGCTCACAGGCTGGCATGCCGCGCGTGCACACCGTGGCGCCGAGATCCATCAGGCCCTGGGTGTACTGCACCATGGCGGCATGGGCGTCGGTCTGGTGTTGCAGCTCGGGCAGGGCGGCATCGGCCGCCGCCCAGAGCTGGCGCTGCACGGCAGTCGATGCCGGGTCGCCCGCGATGCCGTCGTGCCGTGCCAGCACTCGGCGTACGTTGCCGTCCAGGATGGCAGCGCGTTCGCCCCAGGCAAAGGCGGCGATGGCCGCTGCCGTAGAACGCCCGATGCCAGGCAGTTCGGCCAGCGCGGCTGCCGAGCGCGGAAACTCGCCACCATGCTGCTCTGCCACGGCGCGAGCACACCGATGCAGATTGCGTGCCCGGCTGTAATAGCCGAGGCCGGCCCACAACGCCATCACATCGTCGAGCGAGGCGGCGGCCAGATCGGCAACGGTGGGGTAGCGTTGCAGGAAGCGCGCGTAATAGGGCAACACCGTGGCTACCTGGGTTTGCTGGAGCATGATCTCCGACAACCAGATCCGATAGGGGTCGGTGGTGTTCTGCCAGGGCAGGGTGTGGCGGCCATGGCTTTGCTGCCATTGCATGATGCGGTGGGCGAACGGTTGGGTCATGCCTGGCAGCGGGGGCAATAGTAGGTGGCGCGTTGCTGTTGCACCACCTTGCGGATGATGCCGCTGGGGCAGCGCCGGCACGGCAGGCCCGCACGCCCGTAAACCGCACTGTCGAGCTGAAAATAGCCCGAACTGCCGTCGCTGTGCACGAAGTCTCGCAGCGAGCTGCCGCCGGCGGCGATGGCGTCGGCCAGCGTGCCGCGCACGGCCGCCACCAGGCGCTCGCAGCGGGCAAGGCTGACACGCCGGCCAGGCGTGAGCGGATGGATTCGAGCTCGAAACAGGCTTTCGGACGCGTAGATGTTGCCCACCCCCACCACAATGTGGCCGGCCAGCAGCAGGCTCTTGATGCTGGCTTCGCGCCCGCGCACGGCCTGATGCAGCAAGTCGGGGTTGAACGCCGGATCAAAAGGCTCGACACCCAGGTTGGCCAGGCGCGGATGGGCCAGCACCGGGCCATTGGCTATCGGGTGCCACAACACGGCGCCAAATCGGCGTGGATCGCGCAGCCGCAGCGTGCACTGGTCAAAGACCCAGTCGACGTGATCGTGCAGGGCGGGGGGAGCGGCGTCGTCAACCACTCTCAGGGAGCCGGACATGCCCAGATGAATCAGCTGGGTGCCCTGGTCGAAGCGCAACAACAGGTATTTGCCCCGGCGTTCGGCCTTGCGCAGAACTTGACCGCGTGTGCGAATGTCGACGTCGGCCGGCACGGGCCAGCGCAGGCTGGCGTTGCGCACCACGGTGCGCAGCAACGCACGGCCTTCGATATGGGGCGCGATGCCCAGACGGGTGACCTCGACCTCGGGAAGCTCTGGCATGAAGGGGCGAAATTCGTGACGAATGCCGACTGGCTGCGGTGAGCCGTCGGGGCGATTCAGGCAATGCCGGGTGGGTGGCGCCGGCAGGCAGCGCGCAACAGCCTCGCAGCATAGCAAACCGCGCAGACTTGGTAACATGGGACAATGCAGGCTCCGGGTCGGCGCGCGGTCGACCGGCTATTTGCGGAATGTATTCATGCGGCTGTTTCACACCACGCTCTGCGCGGCACTGGGTCTCGCCCTGATCGTTGCCTCGGCTCCCGGCGTTCTTGCACAGCCCGCGCCCGACGGGGGCGGTAACGGTGCTCAAGACATGCTGGCTCCGGGACTTTCCCGCCCGGTGCCGGTGGATGGCGCGCCGCCTCCGCGGGTGGCCGGCCTGCCCGCCACGGAGCTCACCGGCGAGCTGTTGTATCAGATTCTCGCAGCCGACTTCGCCGCGCAGCGTGGTGCCTGGGCGGCTGCCATCAACACCAGCATGCAGGTGGCGCGCAACACGCGCGATCCCCGCCTGGCCCAGCGTGCACTCGAGTTTGCGTTGGCGTCCGACAACCTGCCACGCGCCTGGGATGCGGCCCGCTTGTGGCTCGAGCTCTCGCCAGGCGACCCGCAGGCCCGGCAGGCTGAGGTGATGCTGGCAGCCTCCAATGGCCACACCGACAACCTCGCCGCGATGCTCGTCGAACAGATTGCCGCCACGCCCGACAAGGGTGAAGCCATTCTGCAAACACAGGCCATCTTGTCGCGCCTGTCGAACCAGCAAGCTGCCTACGACGTCATGCGCGAGCTCATCGAGGGCCAATCCTGGCAGAAGCTGCCTGAAGCGAGGGCAGCCCTGGCGCAGGCGGCATGGCAGGCGGGCGATGCCGCCACTGCGCTGAACGAGGCGCGTGCGGCTCGCGCAGCACGTCCCGACTGGGATATTGCCGCCGAAATGGTGCTCGAATTTGGCATGGCCGTGCAACCCGAGGCGACGCTGGCCGAAATCGAGCGCTTCATCGAGCGCAACCCCCAGGCTCGCGGCGTTCGGCTGGGCTACATCAGTGCCCTCATGGAGCAGGGTCGCGCCGATGCCGCCCTGGACGAGCTGCAGGCCATGATGCGCGCCCACCCCGAGGATTTCGAGCTCCTTTATTTGCGGGGCTACGTCAATCAACAGGCGGGCCGCACCGACGAAGCCCTGCGCTGGCTCGACGAGTACATTGCCGTTGAAACCGACCGTCGCCAGTCCGGGCCGCGCCACTACGACCCGGCTTCGAGCCTGCCTGATGCCGAAATGCTGCGTGCCCGAATTCTCGAGGAAGCCGGCCGGCTCGACGAGGCCTGGCGCATGCTCGATACCGTGGTCTCACCCGAAGCCCAAGTGCAGGCAGGGTTGCGCAAGGCCGTCATTCGCGCCAAACAAGACCGCCTCGATGACGCCTTGCGCGAGCTCGACGCCATCGACATCCAGGACGAACGCGAGGGTGTCGTGGTCGCGCTCACGCGCGCCCAGCTGCTGCGCGAGGCCGATCAACTTCCGGCGGCAGTGCGCGCGCTCGAGCAAGCGCTCATGCAGTATCCCGAAAGCACGGAATTGCGCTACGACCTCGCCCTGCTCTACGAGCGTCAGGATCGGCTCGACGATCTCGAATACCAGCTGCGACAGGTGATAGAGGCCGATCGCGACGCCGCACACGCCTACAACGCGCTGGGCTACACGCTGGCCGATCGTGGCATCCGTCTCGACGAAGCCCGCGAGCTCATCGAGCGGGCGCTGTCCTTGCGCCCCGACGATCCCGCCATTCTCGACAGCATGGGCTGGGTGCTCTACCGGCAGGGCGATCTCGCCGGTGCCGTGCGCTATCTCGAGCAGGCCTGGGAGCGTATGCCCGATGCCGAGATCGGCGTGCATCTGGGCGAAGTGCTCTGGCAAGACGGTCAGCGTGATCGCGCTCGCATGATCTGGCGCGAGGTGGCCGCCAAATCACCCGATGATTCCGCCCTGGCCGACACACTGCAACGCCTGGACGTCGATTTGCCGGAGGCCGCGCGATGAACCGTCGTTTGTGTCTGGCCGGGCTGGTGGCCCTGTCGCTTTCGGCCTGTGCCACACCGCAGGCGTTGCAGCCCCGCGCCGCCGGAACCGGTCGCAGCCTCTCGCGCACCGGCAGGTTTGCCCTCCGCTACCAACCGCCCGGACAAGGAGTCGAGGTCGTGCAGGGCGGGTTTGCCTGGCTCGATCACGATGCTCGCTTGCGGCTCGATCTCACGTCACCTGTGGGTGCGGTGCTGGCACGCATCGAGGTGGCCGCCAATGGGCAAACCACCCTCACCGAATCCGATGGCAGCCAAACCACCGCGCCCAGT
Organism: Verticiella sp.; assembly: GCA_041690575.1. Classification (GTDB taxonomy): domain Bacteria; phylum Pseudomonadota; class Gammaproteobacteria; order Burkholderiales; family Burkholderiaceae_B; genus Verticiella. Next base: position 142,137 of record JAWLHC010000005.1, on the reverse strand, counting down.
CCGGATGCCCTGGCCGGGCGGATTCTGGGCGCGCCCTTGCCGGTGGCCAATCTGCGCGACTGGCTCGCCGGCGAGCTGAGCGACGATCCGCCCGCCCACGTCGAACAGCGCAACGAGCGCGCGCAACCGGTGCGCTTCCAGCAGGCTGGCTGGCAGGTAAGGGTCGAAGATGCCGATGCCGAAGGCCCCCTGAGGCTACAGCTCAATCGCACCACCTCCGACGGCACCGAGATTCAGATTCGGCTGGTGCTGCGGGCAGTGGCCCCGGGCCAGGGTGCATGAAATCCCTGCGGGACCTCCCGGCGCCGGCCAAGCTCAATCTGTTCCTGCACGTGATGGGTCGCCGCAGCGATGGCTATCATCGCCTGCAAACCGTGTTTCGTCTGATCGACCTGGCCGACACGCTCCATCTCGAGGCTCGCACCGACGGCCGCATTCAACGCGTCACGCCGCTGCCGGGCGTGCCGTCGCACGAATGCCTCACGGTGCGTGCCGCGCAAGCGCTGCAACAGGCCACGGGCAGTCGCGCCGGGGTCGACATTCATCTGCACAAGCAGATTCCAGCCGGTGGCGGCCTGGGCGGCGGTTCGAGCGACGCTGCCACCGTGCTGCTGGCGCTGAACCGCTTGTGGGATACCCGGTTGCAACGCGATCAATTGCTGGCCCTGGCGCTCACGTTGGGGGCCGACGTGCCCTTCTTCGTATTTGGCCAGAATGCCTTTGCCGAAGGGGTGGGTGAAGCGCTCACGGCCATCGAGCTGCCTGCCGCCTGGTACGTCGTGCTGCAACCCCGTGCCATGGTGGCCACCGCCAGTATCTTTGCCGACCCTGATTTGACACGGGATTCAAGGCCTGTGATAATTACGGACTTTCCTTCCTGCAGGGTTAAAGGCCGTGAGGCCAGCAATCATGCGGGGGCGTCTGTTGGCAGCCCGCAAGAGCCGCTCGCAGGCGGGCCCGATTTGTGGGGCCGCAACGATCTCGAGCCGGTGGTGTTGCGCCGGTATCCCGAGGTGGCGGTGGCCCGGCAAGTGGCGGTTGATGCGCTCGCGCGGTCCGGTCGTCCGGGGTCGTCGGTGCGGCTCACCGGCTCTGGTGCATGTCTCTTCATCGAGTGTGCGTCGGCGCAACAAGCCACTTCCATTCAGGCCGAAATCGCCGCTACAATTCGCCAGTCGAAGCAAGCGGCAACCGCGATTGGATCGGTAGCTGCGTGTGCTGGTCTGTCATCGCACCCATTGCAGTCGTGGGCCGTTCAGGCCCCATCTGTTGGGGAGTAGCCAAGTTGGTTAAGGCACCGGATTTTGATTCCGGCATGCGAGGGTTCGAATCCTTCCTCCCCAGCCATTTTCTTTCCCGATCATCCTGGGTGTTTCTGTCGATCGGGTCACTCCATGTCGTCAGGCTTTGTCTGCCAGGTTCATCCGGAAAGAAAATGTCGGTTTCCATGGATAGCGTGCCGAATCTTCAAGGCTGTTGAGTGCAAACGTGCTCAACAGCCTTGTTGTTGGTGCGGCTGGTAAGGGGCAATGCGCGATGACGCGACACAACTTCATGATCTTCACCGGCACCGCCAACTCCCGGTTGGCAGTGGATGTGGCCAACCATCTCGACATGCCCTTGGGCAACATGACGGTCGGCCGCTTTTCCGACGGCGAAGTCATGGTCGAAATCAACGAGAATGTGCGCGGTAAAGACGTCTTCGTCCTGCAGCCCACCTGTGCGCCCACCAACGACAATCTGATGGAAATCATGGTGATGGTCGATGCCCTGCGCCGGGCTTCGGCAGGGCGCATCACGGCGGCCATGCCCTATTTTGGCTATGCCCGCCAGGATCGCCGGCCGCGTTCGGCACGGGTGTCGATCTCGGCCAAGGTGGTGGCCAACATGCTGCAGGTGGCGGGTGTCGATCGTGTGCTCACGATGGATCTCCACGCCGACCAGATTCAGGGCTTCTTCGATATCCCCGTCGACAACATCTACGCGGCTCCGATCCTGCTCAACGACATCTGGAAGCGCAACATGGAAAACCTCGTCGTGGTGTCCCCCGACATCGGCGGCGTGGTGCGTGCGCGGGCGCTGGCCAAGCGCCTCGAAGTCGACCTGGCCATCATCGACAAGCGTCGGCCGCGGGCCAATGTGTCCGAAGTGATGAACATCATCGGCGATGTGGCGGGCCGCAACTGCATCATCATGGACGACATGGTGGATACCGCCGGCACGCTGTGCAAGGCAGCCGCGGCACTCAAGGAGCAGGGCGCACTCAACGTTGACGCCTACTGTACGCACCCCGTGCTGTCGGGCAATGCGGTCGAACGCATCACCGAGTCCACGCTCGACAGCCTGGTGGTCACCGACAGCATCCCGCTCACCGAGCCGGCGCGTCAGTGCGGCAAGATCCGCCAGCTCTCCACCGCATCACTGCTTGGCGAAACCATGTTGCGTATTTCGCACGCCGAATCCGTATCCTCGCTGTTCGTCGAGTAATTCCACAGTTTTTTCCGGGTATGGCTGGTCGCGGCCGACCCGGGCGGGTACCGGCAGGGTGTCGGTGCCCGTTTTGACCCGGCGGCCAAGCCGCCATCAACGGAGAAGTTCCATGCAATTCAACGCCACTTCGCGTAGCGCCCAGGGATCGAGTGCGAGCCGCCGCCTGCGCCGCGCGGGCCAGGTGCCGGCCATCGTTTACGGTGCCGACAAGACCCCGACCAACATCGCCCTCGACCACAACGAGATCTTCCACGCCCTGCGCCGCGAAGAGTTTCACGCTTCCATCCTCGACATGAAACTCGAGGGCAGCACCGAAAAAGTGCTGCTGCGTTCGGTGCAATGGCACCCCTACAAGCAGCAAGTGCTGCACATCGATTTTCAGCGCGTCGCGGCTGGCCAGATGCTGCACACCAAGGTGCCGCTGCACTTCGTCAACGGCGACAACTCGCCGGCGGTCAAGCTGACGCACGCCGTGATCAGCCACGTGTTCACCGAACTCGAAATCACCTGCCTGCCGGCCGATCTGCCGCAGTACATCGAAGTGGATCTCAGCGGCCTGATCGTGGGCGACTCGCTGCACCTCGACAAGGTCAAGCTGCCGCGTGGCGTGACCTATGTACCGCACGGCGGTGAAGCCAACCCGGCACTGGCGACGGCCCAGCTGGTGGGCGGTTCGTCCACCACCGGTGGTGGTGATGACGAAGACGCCGCCGAAGGCGACGCCGAGTAAATCGGTTCGGCAATCGGCACGCTGCCGTCGCCCCGAGAGTCGTCGGGGCGACGGCCTGCCACTCCCGGGTGTTACTCATGTCGCACACTCCCGTTCGCCTCATTGCCGGCCTGGGCAACCCCGGGCCAGAGTATGAAAGAACCCGGCACAATGCCGGGTTCTGGCTTCTGGACGCCCTCGCCAACGATTGGCATGCCATGTTTCAGCTCGAGAAGGGCTTTTTTGGCTGGGTGGCCAAGGCAAGAGTCGGTACCGATACGGTATGGCTGGTGAAGCCGGCCACCTATATGAACCGTTCGGGGCAGGCGGTGGGTGCGCTGGCGCGCTTCTACAAGATCGCACCCGAAGAGATTCTGGTGGCGCACGACGAGCTCGATCTGCCGCCCGGGTACGTCAAGCTCAAGCGAGGTGGCGGCCATGCCGGCCACAACGGCCTGAAGGACATTCAGGCGGCACTGGGCACGCCCGATTTCTGGCGTTTGCGGCTGGGTATCGATCATCCGCGCCAGCTGGGTCTGGCGCAGGGGGTGGCCGATTACGTGCTGCACCCGCCGCGTGCCGAGGCATTGATTGCCATCGAGTCGGCGCTTGCCCGTTGCCGGGCGGTCATGCCCCGCATCGTGGCAGGCGATATCCAGGCGGGCATGCGGCAGCTTCATGCCGACAACCCGCCTACCGCCCAGCAACTGGCGCGCGAACAGGCGCGTGAGGCGCGGCGGGCCGCTGCGGCGCGGGCTGCCACTGACGGCGACAACGCCGCAGCCGCGGGCGACGATGAGGCTTCCGGTACGTCGTGAGCAAGGTGTTGCGTCCGGCTCGCGCAGCGGCGCAATTTGCCTGAAGGCGCTGCCGTCATCATGGGCGGTATTCCCGCTGCTGGTGCTGGCGTTCGGTCGCGCGCACGTCAATGTTGACGAGCGTTCGCGAACACGTCCTGCAAGACCAGCGCATGCGTGTGCTCGGTGTCCTTGGCGGCAAACAGCAGCACGAGCGTCTTCTTGCCGGCATGCTGCAGGATGTCGTCGATGGCTTCCCGTACCTCGTCGGCTTTCAACTCCTCGCGGTAACGCTTCTTGAATTCATCCCAGCGCGACTTGCGATGGCCGAACCAGCGGCGCAGTTCGGCCGAGGGTGCCAGCACCTTGCACCAGTGGTCGTAGTCGAGGCTTGTCTTGCGTACGCCTCGCGGCCAGAGCCGGTCGACCAGAACGCGATATTCGTTGCGACCCCTTTCGGGGTCATCGTATACCCGTCGGATCTCTACCTTGCTCATCAGCAATCTCCTTGTATTGATTAATTAATCAAGATTGATAAAGATGGGTTGACTCCCTACGATGTGGGCCCGGTGCTCTGGTTTCGCGAAAGGGGCGCTGCCGTTCGTCGTCGAGGAGTGATCATGTCCGTCAAGCCGCCCGCCCAGCCGCGCGTCAATGCGTTGGTGCCCAACGAATCCAACGAGCGCTGGGGCAGCGATGCCATCGCCGACCTGATTCGCGAGCTCGACATACCCTACATCGTGCTCAATCCCGGGTCGAGCTTTCGGGGCCTGCACGACAGCCTGGTGAACCACCTGGGCAATACCCGCCCAGAGATGATCACCGTGCTGCACGAAGAACATTCCGTGGCCATTGCTCACGGCTATTTCAAGGCCAGCGGCCGCATGCTGGCCGTGGTGATGCACAGCAATGTGGGCCTCATGCATGGCGCGATGGCGGTGTACAACGCCTGGTGCGATCGCGTGCCGGTGCTGATGCTGGGCGCCACCGGGCCGATCGACGCGGCTCGGCGGCGCCCCTGGATCGACTGGCTGCACACCTCGCTCGACCAGGCCGCCATGATCCGGCCTTATATCAAGTGGGACGGCCAGGCCGTATCCGTGGCAGGGGCACAGGAGGCGCTCCTGCGCGCTCATCAGATTGCGCTGACTCAGCCCATGGGGCCGACCTACGTGTGTCTCGATGTGCCGATGCAGGAGGAGCGCCTGGCCGATACGGTGACCACGCCGGATGTCAGCCGCTATCCGGTGCCGGCGCCTGGTGCGCCCGATCCGGCCAGCCTGCAACGATTGCAGCATTGTCTGATGGGCGCCGAGCGGCCCCTCCTCCTGGTGGGCCGCGTGGGTGGCAGCGAGGCGGCCTGGCACGATCGGATCGCGCTGGCCGAAAGGCTGGGCGCCCGCGTACTCACCGATCTCAAGACCGGCGTCGGGTTTCCCACCGATCATCCGCAGCATCCGGCCCCGGCCGGCATCTTTCTCGGGCAGGAAGCGGCCGAGCAGCTGCGAAACGCCGACGTCATTCTCAGTCTCGACTGGGTCGACCTGGCCGGCACGCTCAAGCAGGCATACGGTCACGAGCCGGTGCGTGCCCGCATTCTGCAGGTGTCGCCCGACCAGGTGCTGCACAACGGCTGGAGTCTGGATCATCAGGGCCTGCCGCCCACCGACGTATATCTCATGGCCGACCCCGACCGTACGGTGGCTGCGCTCAACCGCGAACTGGCCGACGGTTCTGGTACGGCCGGCCCACGTGTGGCATGGCCCGCAGCAACCGGCCCGGCCCAGCCACCCCCGGAGAGGCCCGACGACGGCGTGATCACCCTGGCCTGGCTGGCACGCTGCCTGGATGAGCTGCGCCAGACCCAGCCCATGACGCTGGTGCGCGTGCCGTTGGGCTGGAGTGCCGATATGATGCATTTTCGCCATCCCCGCGATTATCTGGGCTACGACGGCGGTGCCGGGATCGGCTCGGGCCCGGGCATGCTGGTGGGCGCAGCCCTGGCCATGCAGGGCGATGAACGCCTGCCGGTGGCGCTGCTGGGCGATGGCGATTGCCTGATGGGCTTGACTGCCCTCTGGACGGCGGCCAATCTGCGCCTGCCCATGCTGGCCATCATCTGCAACAATCGTTCTTTCTTCAACGACGAATTGCATCAGGAACGCGTGGCATTGCAACGTGGCCGACCCGTAGAGAACCGATGGGTGGGTCAGCGCATCGGCGACCCCGATCCGGATCTGGCCATGCTGGCAAGGGGTCAGGGGCTCACGGGCGTGGGGCCGGTCAGCGATGTCGATGCGCTGCCAGCCATTCTCGCCGAGGCCGTGACGGCAGCGAAGGCGGGCGAGGCTGTGGTGGTCGACGTGCGTATCGCCTCGGGCTACAACCCCGCCATGAGTTCCGGCATGACCCGCACCTACGATGATTGACCAGGAGACACCATGAGTTTGCAGATTGGCCCCGATGATCAGGATCTCAGCGGCCGTGTGGCTGACGTGTTGCCGCGCGAGCGCGGGCTCTATTGGGCCGGCAAATGGCATGAGCCGACAGGTGTCGACTCGCTGACCAGCCATAACCCCTCGACCGGCGAACCATTGGCGAAGGTGCTGGTGGGGGGCAGCAACGAAATCAATGCCGCCGTGGCGGCTGCCCGCCAGGCCTTTCCTGCCTGGGCGGCTACGCCGCCACTGATACGGGCACGGGCATTGCGCGATGCCGCAGCGCGCATCCGCGAACACGCCGATGAACTGGCCCTGATCGATGCTGCCGATTGCGGCAACCCGGTCAAGGCCATGCGCTTCGACGCCGAAATCGCGGCCACCCAGCTCGAGTATTTTGCCGGGCTGGTGCTCGAGATCAAGGGCGAAACCCTGCCCACTCCCAATGGTTCGCTCAACTACACCCTGCGCGAGCCGCTTGGCGTGGTGGGCCGCATTTATCCCTTCAATCACCCATTCATGTTTGCTGCCGGCAAGATCGCCGCACCGCTGGCGGCCGGCAATACCGTGGTGATCAAGCCGCCCGAGCAGGCACCACTATCGTCGATCCGACTGCTCGAGCTGTTGCACGACCTGTTTCCGCCTGGTGTGCTCAACGGGGTGGTCGGCGGCCGCGACGCCGGCGCGGCCCTGGCGGCGCACAAGGACGTGGCCGCGATCGGTCTGATCGGCAGCGTGCCGGCCGGCCAGTCGGTGGCCCGGGCGGCCGCCGAAACCCTCAAGCCCGCGTTGCTGGAATTGGGTGGCAAGAATGCCATGGTGGTGTATCCCGACGCCGATTTCGATGCTGCAGTGGATGGCGCCATCCGGGGCATGAACTTCACCTGGTGCGGCCAGTCGTGTGGCTCCACCAGCCGTCTCTTCGTGCACGAGACGCTTTACGATCGCTTTCTCGAGGCGCTGGCCGAGCGTATGCCGCAGCGCCACAAGCCCGGTATCGCCACCCATATGAGCACGACCATGGGCGCGATGATCAATCGTCAGCAATACGAACGCAGTCTGGCCTTCATCGCCAGCGCCCGGGAAGAGGGCGCCAGAGTGGTGTGCGGTGGTGCTCACCCCGACGATCCGGCCCTGGCCAGGGGCTTTTTCATCGAACCCACCGTGTTTGCCGACGTCACGCCCGATATGCGCATTGCCCGTGAGGAAATCTTCGGGCCGGTGCTGTCGGTGTTGCGCTGGCGCGATGAGGATACGATGTTCGAGCAAGTGAATGCGCTCGAGTTTGGGCTCACCGGCTCCATCTGGACCGAAAACATCACCACCGCCCACCGCGCGGCGCAGCGCATCCAGTCGGGTTATATCTGGATCAACGAGTGCTCCATCCACATCCCCGGTGCTCCATTTGGTGGCTACAAGATGTCGGGCGTGGGCCGTGAGGAGTCACGAGAAGAGTTGCTCGAATTCACGCGGCTCAAGAACGTGAATCTGGCGTTGCGGCGCTAGGCAGATTCCCGTCGTCATTTGCGGGCCCTCGGGCGCATGCCTGCACGAGGGCCTTGGTTCGTTCATTCGAACCATCGGTTCTCGTGCAGCACGTAGCCGGTGTCCAGATTGGCTTTGGAATAACCATCCATGGGTTTGCCATCGGCGTCGATCCGGGCGAGCAGATCGCCGTCGGGGTCGATGGCAGCGCCCACTCGCAGCAGCACGAGCGGTTCGGCTTCATGGGCGATGAAGCGATAGAGGCTCCCGGCGGGTATCAGCACGCAGTCGTTGCGGCCGACCTCGCGCGTTTCGCCGTTGGGGCCGTAGAAGGTGGCGCCACCTTGCAGGACGACGAAGAGGTGGTCTTCGTTGGTGTGGGCGTGCAGCTCGTTCTCGCCGCCGCTGGCGTAAGTCTTGAGCACCACGTTCAGGTGGCGTGAGGCGCCCAGGACCTGGTTGGTGCGTCCCGTTCTCGGCAACTGGGCACGAATGTGAAAGAAGCTGGGGGTAGTGCGCTGGGCCATGTCGGCCATCTGGTCGCGCCACTCGGCAGTGCTGGCGGCAATGGGAGCGACGTCGGGGTGTGAGGGTGTGGTCATGGGGGGAACTGGTTTTTGGGGGAGGTCCCGGATCGACGCCCTGTGGGCGCCGTCCGGGATGACGCTCTTTCGAGGGCGCCGGCCGGATGACGCGGCGCAATGGCGGCGACAGTGCGACGCGGGGGTCAGTCGATGCGGATGTCGGCTTCTTCGATCACTTCGCCCCAGCGCTCGTAGTCGGCTGCGAGGAGCTCCTGGAATTCGGCGACCGAGGTGCCGTCGGGGGTGATGCCCTGGTTGGCGAGCGATTTGCGGACGTCTTCCATCTGCAGCGCGGCGACCACACCCTGGTTGATTTTCTCGATCACGGCATCCGGCGTGCCGTCGGGAGCCACCAGGCCGATCCAGATATCGCTGTTGTAGCCTTCCACGGTATCTGCAATGGGTGGTACGCCGGGCAACTGCGGAATTTCTTCAGGGCCGGTCACGCCCAGGGCCTTGAGGTCGCCACTGCGCACGTGCGGCAACAGCGAATTGATCGGGCCAAACAGGACATCAACCTGGCCGCCGAGCAGGTCGGTAATGGCAGGAGCGGCGCCACGGTAGGGCACATGCAGCATGTCTACGCCGGCCATGGACTTGAACAGTTCAGCCGACATGTGCTGTGGCGAGCCGGCGCCCGACGAGGCGTAGTTGAGTTCGCCCGGATTGGCCTTGGCGTATTCAATCAGTTCGGCCACGGTGTTCACCGGCACGTTCGGGTTCACCACCAGTGCCACTGGCACCCAGCCCAGCACGGTGATGGGGGCGAAATCGGCTTGCGCATCGAACGGCATGTTGCTGTAGATATGCGGGTTCATGGTGAGCAAGTTGTTGGCTGCAATCAGCAGCGTCTGGCCGTCGGGGTCGGCCTTGGCGACCGCATCGCCGCCGATGTTGCCGGCGGCACCCGGGCGATTCTCAACGACCACGGCTTCGCCCCAGTCTTCAGACAATTTCTGGCCGATGGTTCGGGCCAGCACGTCGTTACTGCCTCCGGTCGTGAACGGAACGATCAGCGTGACGACGCCATCCGGATAGTTATCGGCGCCATGGTGGTCGGCCAGCACCCATCCTGGCGCGAGGCCCATGGCCAGGGTGAGGCCGCCGACGGCCTGAAGCAATCGCTTGCGCATGTTGTCTTCTCCTTTGGTGTGACATGAAACACGATCCCCGGGTGCCTTCGCGGCCTGCCTCGGGTTGCGTCAGGCGACAAGCTAATGACTTTTGTTGAGTTGATCAATCTTGAATAAACATTCAATATGATCGCCAGACGCGCCCCCTCGGGAGCGCGTCATTTGCTCACCGCTACAGGAGTCAGGGTGTCCGCCGCCAGTCAATCACCCCGCAAGGATTACCTCACGGCCGCCGAGGCCATGGCCGTTCTCAAGGTTCGACAGCAAACCCTGTATGCCTATGTCAGCCGAGGGCTGATCCGCAGCATCCGGCAACCCGATCAGCGCGGCAAGCTCTACCTGGCCGAAGACGTCGACCGCGTGCGTGCGCGCTCGGAAGCACGGGCCGGCCATGGCGCCGTGGCGGCGTCCGCCATGAACTGGGGCGAGCCCATCATCCCCACCTCGGTGACCGAGATCACGCCGCAGGGACCGAGTTACCGAGGGCGTCTGGCCACACGCCTGGTGCAAACCGGCGCATCGTTCGAATCGGTGGCTGAATTGCTCTGGACGGGGATGTGGCATGACGGGCCGAATGTCTGGCAGCAGACGATCGCCGACGAAGACATCCGGGCGCTTGACGCTTTCGTAGGCGCGCGGGCGGGCGATTCCTTGCTCGAAGCGTTTGCCACCACCGTGCTGCAGCTCGGCCTGCAGCGTGGCAGCATCGAAGATCGCATGCGCAGCGGGCAGTTGCTGACAGCCGCCCGGCAGATACTCTGCACCCTGGTTGGAGCCTTCGGCTGGGCGGGCCCCAAGGGTCGATATCAGGCGTTGGCGCCGGGTACGCCGATCAGTGTCGGCATACTCGACGCGCTGGGCGTGGCACCAAGCGACGATAATCGGAGCGCGCTCGAGGCCATGCTGGTGTTGTTTGCGGATCACGAGCTCTCGCCCGGTACGCTGGCGGCGCGGGTGGCGGCCTCCAGCGGCGCCCCCCTGCATGGCTGCCTCGCCTCGGCCATCTGTGCAACGTCGGGCGTGCAGATCGGGCGGCTGTACGACCGCGTGGAAGACTTCTTCGATCAGGCGCGCACGCTGGATCAGCTCTTGGCTCACGCTGCGCAGGCCAGCCGGCTGGGCACGGCGCAACCCGGATTTGGGCACCCACTGTATCCCCAGGGCGACCCGCGGGCACGTCTACTGCTCGAGATGGTGAAGCAGCGGCCGCTGCAGTCGGCCCGGCTCGAGGCCATCTACGCGTTCGTTGAACGCATGGAGGTCGAATACGGTTGGCGACCCCGGCACGAGCTGGCCGCGGCCACGCTGGCCATCGCCATGCAACTTCCACGTCGCACGTTGGGTCCATTGTTTGCGTTGTCGCGTTGTGCCGGCTGGGTGGCGCATGTGCAGGAGCAACGCCTGAGTCCCGTCATGTTGCGGCCACGTGCGCGGTTCGTGGCCTGATGTTCATTCCCCTTCCAGGTTGCAGCCCGCGCGGGCCGATCCCGGTGGTCAAGGAGTTTCCCAAGTGACAACAAGCAAGCGACGCCAGGCGCCGCTGGTCAGCGGCTGGCGCAGCGAATTGCGGGATTTTGTGCGTTTCGTGCGGCATCCTCGTCTATCGCCGCGATTGCCGCGGCATGCCATGGCCCCTTTGGCTGCCGACTGGATCGGTGGCATCCAGGTCGGACGCATCATTCGCTGGGTGCTGCTGCTCTGGCTATGCAACTTTCTGGTGTTCGGGCCCCTGGCCGCCGGGGCGGCTTGGCAAGCGGGGGCCGAGCATCGCTTCGACCCCATGCAGATTCCCTGGGTGCTGGCCCTGGTGTGGGCGCCGATCGTGGAAGAGCTGATCTTTCGATTCGGTATGCGACGACCTGGGGCCGCCCTGTGGCTGGTGCCCGGCTTTGTGGCACTGGCCTGGTTTGGCCGGGATCTCTGGGTCACGGCTTTCCTGGCCTTGTTGCTGGCGCTGGTAGCCATGCCCAGGCCCCTATCTCGTGGCGAGGCAGCGCGCGGGGCAGGTGAAAGCGCCCCTGCGGCAAGTTCCGCGAGAACGCCGCTCCTGCCGGGCGTGCGCTGGTCGTTCCGTTGGAATCGTCGCTACGTGCGTGCCTTCCCGTGGGTGTTTCATGCCCTGACCGCCGGATTCGCCGGCTTGCACCTGTTCAACTTTTCGTCGCTCGCGGCGCCCTGGTGGCTCTGGCCCTTGCTCGTCTTGCCGCAGTGGGCCACCGGCCTCGCATTGGGCTGGCTGCGCGTGCGAGGCGGCATGGGGCTTGCCATGCTCGTGCACGCCGGCTTCAATGCGGGGCCATTGCTGGTGGTGTGGTCGGTGATGTGGTTTGCGGGGTGAGCGGTTACTGCCGGGTGCTCCGCGCTAGCGCGTGCGATTCACCAGGTCGCGCGTGGACGGCATGCGTCGGTCCTGTGCTTCCAGCGCGTCCTCGTCGCGCGCCAGGTTGGTGATCATGGCCAGCAGCACGTTGCGGGTGGTGCGTATGTCGTCGCGGTTCACGCCGCCGATGGCCACGGCATTGACCTCTTCGGCCAGGGGCACGAGCTTTTCTTTCAGTGCCCGGCCGCTTTCGGTGAGAAACACATGCACGTTCTTGCGGTTGCCGGGCAGCTGACGCCGCTCCACGTAACCGAGTGCCTCCATGGACTTGACCGCGGCGTAGGTGGTGGGCTCCATCACGCCGGCCTGCTGGCTGAGCTGACGCTGGGTCAGGCCGTCGGTTTCCCAGAGCACGCGCAGGAAGGTCCAGTGTCCGAAAGCCACATCGTGCTCGGCCAGGCGCACTTGCAGCGCGCGCACCAGGGCCCGCGTGGCGTCCTTGATGAGGTGAGCCAGGCGGTCATCGGGCACGGCGTCACGCCAGTGCTGGAGGATGACGCGTGTGTCGTCGGCCGGGGGTTTCATGGTTTATGGCGCAGGAGGCGGCGCGGCCACCTGATGGTGGAGCGCGATATCGGTTTGCAGGCGCGCCGATTCTAGCAAGGCCAGGCAGGCCTCCGTGGTGGCCATGCCCCAACGACCATCGTGCCGCGGTGCCGCTCCTTCGCGCAGTACCTGCCACAGCTCATCCACCACTTCCTGCCGCGTGACCGGTGGCACGGCAACGTCGTGCAGCCAGCGATCCTGGTCGGCATACACCATCACCCCCTCTGGTGTGAGACGGAGGTCGGCCCGATCGCAGCTGACGATGGTGTGACCAAAGTGCTGGTGAAACGGTGCGCCGCCTTCCGGTGCCCGATAGCGGCTGCCGCCGAAGTTGCTCTCGGCCTTGAGGGCGGCTTCGGCGGCAGTGGTCTCGGGGGTGCCGAGGTTGCGCCTGGCTTTGCCGTAGTGGTCGGGCGATTTGTGCCGCCCCATCTCGCTCACCCAGCCGTGCCATTCATCGCTGTCGAAGTGCGCAAAGCCACTGTAGAGCAGCGAGGCAAAGGCGCCGTTGGCAAACTGCAGCAGCGCGGCATACGCCCCTTCGGTGGGGCGGGCCGCGTCCCAGGCGCCGGTCATGGCGCGTACCGTGCGCAGCTCGCCGCCGCCCAGCAGGCGCACGATATCCATTTGATGGGCGGCCTGGTTGTGCACGACACCGCCACCCAGGGCGGTGTCCAGCTCTTCCGGGCGTCGTGGGCGGTAGAGAAAGTCGGTGTGATACTGCGCCTGGATCATGCGCACCGCGCCAAAACGGCCGCTGGCAATCAGTCGTTGCGCCTGCAGCACCGGCGCGTCGTAGCTGTGGCTGTGGCCCACCAGCAATGTCACGCCGGCGTCTTCGCAGGCTTGCACCATGGCCAGGCAGTCTTCGAGTTGTATCGCCATGGGTTTTTCCACCAGCACATGTTTGCCATGGCGGGCTGCCAGACGCACGTGGTCGGCGTGCATCTGATGGGGTGTGGCAACGTAGATGCACTCCACCTCGGGGTCTGCGCACAGCGCCTCCAGGCTCGGATGCGCCCGACCGTCGAAGTCGGTTTCGAACTGGCGCCGGGCCGACTCGCGCGGGTCGGTGGCCGCCACCAGGCGAATGCGGCGATCGTCGCGCCAGGTGGGAATCATGAGCGTGAAGGCACGGCCCAGGCCGGCCACGCCCAGGCGCAGGGGCTCCGCTTGGACCATGATCAGAGGTCCAGCGTGAGTTGGGGCGAACGGGCGCGCGACACGCAGATCATGATCTGGTCGTCTTGCTCATCGGCCATCAGGACCATGTCACGGTGATCGGCCTCGCCGGCCAGCAAGCGGGTGCGGCAGGAGCCGCAGGTGCCGCTCTCGCAGGAGCTCGACACCTGCACGCCATGTTCACGCACGACGTCGAGGATGCTGCGGTCGGCCGGCACCTCGAGGCTCACGCCTTGCTGCGCGAGTTCCACCGTAAACGGGGTGTTGTTGCGCGTGTCGCGCGTCTCGGCACCGAAACTCTCGAAATGCACGCTGCCCCCCGGCCAGTGGCCGGTCATGTCGCGCACGGATTCCATCAGACCGCGTGGGCCACAGCAATAGACGTGGCCGCCCTTGGGATTCTCGAGCAGGGGCCAGAGGTCGAACGCTTCGTCGGGGTCGCCACCATCGTGGTGAATGGTGACCAGGCCACGCCAGTCGTCACCACCGAGTTCGTCGAGAAAGGCGGTGCTGTCGGCATCGCGCGAGCAGTAAACGATCTTGAACTTCGCTTCGCCCGTTTCCCGCAGCCAGCGGGCCATGGCCAGGATGGGGGTGATGCCGATGCCACCGGCAATGAGCAGGTGGTGGCGTGCCTTGGGCGAGAGCTCGAAAGCGTTGTCGGGCAGCCCGACCGGCAGCATGTGGCCCACCTCGAGTTGCTCGGCCATGCTCGCCGAGCCACCACGGCTGTCGGGTTCGCGTTTGACCGCAATCACGTAGCGATCGCGTTCGGTGGCACAGTTGCTGAGGGAATACTTGCGCACCAGGCCGGCCGGCGTTTGCACTTCGATGTGCGAGCCCGGCGTGAACTCGGGGAGTTCCTGACCCTCGGGGTGACGCAGCTCGAACCGATGGATGCCCCGGGCGATCTCGCGGGCATCACTGACCTCCAGCGAGAGGGCCGGACTGAAATTGGCTTGGCTCATGTACGACTCATAGGGATAATTCCGGATGCATTTATCTTAGATATCTAATAATATGAATGCAAGCCCGGATTTCCGCCAGTATCCCGTAGCGGTGTCGGGTTGTTCTGTCACCCCCCATCAAGAACGGAGACAAGCCATGTCCACTCCCATGCTTTCCCTGCGCCGCGCCGCGGCTGGTGCGCTGGGCACCGTATTTGGCGCCACCGCCCTGTTTGGTGCGGCTCTGGCGCAAGCGGCCGATTACCCCGATCGCAATATCCGCTTCGTCGTGCCTTACTCGGCCGGCGGTCTGCCCGATACCGTGGCTCGTCTCACCGCCCAGGAACTGGGCGATCGCCTCGGTGTGGCCGTGGTGGTCGACAACCGCCCCGGCGCCAACGGTGTGGTGGCCGCCAACTCGCTGCTCAACGGCGACGCCGATGGTTACAACTTCCTCGTGACCGACGGCTCGATGTTCTCGATCAATCCGCACATTTATAAAGACCTTGCCTACGATGCCGAAACCGATTTCATGCCGGTGTCGCTGGTGGCCGTGGCACCGCTGTTTCTGGCAGGCAATGGCGAGTTCGAGCCCGACACCTTCGAAGAGTTCGTCGAGCTGATCAAGGCCAATCCGGGGCAATACAACTATGGTTCGTCGGGGGTGGGCAGCAGCCATCATTTGTCGATGGAAGCCCTGAAGGCGGCGCTGGATCTCGACATCACGCACGTGCCCTTCCGTGGCTCGGGTCAGTCGGTGCCGGCGCTCATCGGCAATCAGGTGCCGGTGGTGTTCTCGGCCCTGCCGTCGCTCTCGGGCTTTGTGGCCAACGACGAAGTCAAGCTGCTGGCGGTCAACTCCGAAAACCGCTACGACCAAACCCCCGACGTGCCGGCCATCGCCGAGTGGGTCGAGGGGTACGACTTCGCGCCCACGGTGGGCATACTCGCGCCGCGTGGTACGCCGCAAGTGGCGATCGATCGGGTGGCCGCCGAAGTGGCCGAGATCGTCAAGGAGCAGAGCGTGATCGACGCCATGCGCAAGCTCGGCATCGATCCGGTGGGTGCGCCGGCGGCCGACTATGCCGACGCCATGAAGCTGGAATCCGAGCGGTATGCTGCAGCCATCGAGGCAGCCGGCATTCAGCCTGAATAATGGCGGCCGAATCGTCGATCTGGCTGCAATGGGTCGACGCCCTGCCCGGGCCCGGTGCGCTCCTGATCATTTTGCTGGCCTTCATTCTGGGTGGCTTGATCAAGGGCACGCTGGGCGTGGGTTTGCCCCTGCTGGCCGTGCCGCTCATGTCGTTGGTGATTCCGGCGCCCACGGCCATCGCGCTCATGGCCGTGCCGGTGCTCATGTCGAACGTCTGGCAGGCCATCGACAGCGGCAGCGCCAGGGCGCATGCCTTGCGCTTTACCCCCTTGCTGATAACCGTGCTCATCAGCACGCTCATTACGGTTCCGCTGGCGTTGTCGCTCAGCCTGAAAGCGCTCAATGTGCTGGTGGCCAGCGCCGTGCTGATCGCCGTGTTCCTCATGGCGTTTCAGCCGAAGGTGGCCTTGTCACCGCGTCAGGAAAAATGGGGCAGCCCGATTGTGGGCGCCCTGGCCGGCATCATGGGGGGCATCTCCTCCATGGCCGGGCCGCTGATCATTTCCTACCTGCTGGCGCTCAAGTTGCCGCGCGAAGTGTTCATTGGCAGCATCAGCGTGATCTACCTGTTTGCCATGGTGCCGCTCTATGCTTCGTTGGCCTGGCATGGCCGTCTGGGCTGGTTCGAGGCCGGGGTGTCGCTGGTCGGCCTGATCCCGATGTTCATGGGGATGCGGCTGGGCAAGAGTTTGCGTCACCGATTGAGCGAAGTGGCGTTCCGCAGGGTGCTGTTCTGGTTTCTCGGCATGCTGGCACTGATGCTGATGTTCAAGTAGCACCTTGTGCACGTTGTCATTTGATTAGATAGCTAAGTATAATCTCGCCTGTCGACCGGGCTCCGCTCTCAGCGGGGCCCCAATCCAAGGAGTGAGTCATGATTACCGCCGAAGAGAACGATCTGTTGTGCCGCGTGGAGGGCGATGCCCCCATGGGCCAGATCATGCGGCGTCACTGGACGCCGGTTTGCCTGATCGAAGAAGTGGCCGAACCCGATGGCGATCCCGTGCGTGCCCGTATCTATGGCGAAGACCTCGTGGTGTTTCGCGATTCCGATGGCCGGGTGGGTATTCTCGAAGAGGCTTGTCCGCACCGCGGGCCGTCGCTGGCGCTGGGCCGCAACGAAGACGGGGGTCTGCGCTGCCTCTACCATGGCTGGAAGTTCGACGTGGATGGCAATGTGCTCGAGATGGTTTCCGAGCCCGCCTCAAGCGGCCTGAAAGACAAGGTGCAGCACAAGTCCTACCCCGTGGTGGAATGGGGTGGCATGGTGTGGTCATACTTTGGTCCGGCCGACACCCGACCCGAGTTCGAGCCGCCGCGCTGGGCACCCACCGAAGACACCCGGGTTTCCATTGCCAAGGTGGTGGTGCCGGCCAACTGGGCGCAGATTCTGGAGGGCGCCATCGATTCGGCGCACAGCTCCAGCCTGCACTCGTCCGACATGGTGCCGGCACGGGTAGATAGCGCCAAAGCCACCGAGAGCAACTGGTTGCGCCCCTCTACCGACAAGGCACCGCGCATGCAGGTGGAGCGCAGCGGTTACGGCTTCCGCTACGCTGCGTTGCGTCGCCCCATCGTCAAGGCCAACGAGAACGAATACGTGCGTACTACCGTTTTCGTGGCGCCCTTCACGGTGCTCATTCCGCCCAACAACCTGTACAACGTGGCCAACGTGAACGTGCCGCGCGACGACACCTCCACGAACTTCTATTTCATCGCCTGGGGCCATGGCTCGCAAACGCCCGAAGTGGAAACCTGGCGCAAGTTTCTGGGCCAGACGGTGGGCGTGGATCTCGATCCTGAATACCGTCCCTACCGCACGCGCGAAAACCATTTCTGGCAGGATCGCCAGGCCATGCGAGCCGGCAATTTCACCGGCATCAAGGGCTTCCCCAATCAGGATGTGGCCATGTGGGTGAGCATGGGGCCCATCGTGGACCGCGCGCGCGACAAGCTCGGCGCCAGCGACCTCGCTGTGGTGGAGTTTCGCAAGCAGATGGTGGAGGCCGCGCGCAGCTTCCAGAACGGCAAGCCGGCCATCGGTACCGGCAGCGAAGCCATCCCCGAGTGGGTGTGCGCCTTTCAGGCCATCGTGCCCAAGACGACCGACTGGCGCGACTTCGAAACCGGCTACGTGTGGCAAGGCGGTACGGCCAAACTCGAAGACTCCTACTCCGTCAGTGCGCAATAATCCCATCGTCATCCCGACGGGCAGGCCGCCACCAGGCGCCTGCCAGTTCTTTGATTGCTTCGAGGAGACCCGATTTGTCCAAGCTTTCGCTTTCTGTCGCCATTGGCGACTACGACCGCAACCGTCCACTGCTCGATGACAAGGTGCAGATCGATGGTGTCGACCCGGTTTATATGACGCTGTCGCCCGAAGAGATCTTCTTCCGGGTGTTTCGCAACCAGGACTTCGACATCAGCGAACTGTCGCTGTCGAGCTTTACCGTGAAAACCGCCAACGGCGATTGCCCGTACGTGGGCATCCCCGCATTCGTGTCGCGCGCGTTCCGTCACACGTCGATCTACGTGCGCCGCGACCGCATCAAGCGTCCGGAAGACCTCAAAGGTTGTCGCATCGGCGTGCCCGAGTATCAGCTTACCGCCATCGTCTGGGCGCGGGCGCTGCTGCACGATGAGTACGGCGTGGCCCCGGAAGACGTGACCTGGGTGCGCGGTGGCATCGAAACCCCGGGCCGCCCCGAGAAGATCAACCTCAACCTGCCGGCCGGGGTCAAGCTCGAGTCGGCGCCCGAGCACCTCACCATCTCCGACATGCTCGACCGCGGTGACATCGATGCCTTCATCGCACCGCGCCCGCCGCATGGCGCCGCGGCGCGCAACCCCGACATCGGCTGGCTGTTCCCCGACCCCACTGCGGCCGCCAAGGATTACTACGGTCGCACCGGCATCTTCCCTATCATGCACCTGGTGGGCATCCGCAAAACTCTGGTGGAGCAGCACCCCTGGCTGCCCGCCGCGGTGTACAAGGCCTTCGAGGCGTCCAAGGCGGCCGCCATCGAGCACCTGGCCGACACGTCGGCCACCAAGGTCACGCTACCGTTCATCGAAGAGCAGTTGGCCGCGGCCCGGCAGCTGATGGGCGAGGATTACTGGTCGTACGGCGTGCAGCCCAATCGCAAGACCCTCGAGACCTTCCTGCACCATCATCACAGCCAGGGCCTGTCGTCGCGCAAGGTGAGCGTGGAAGAGATGTTCCATCCGGCGACCCTGGAGACGTTCAAGATCTGAGCGACGTTCGCCGCTCCGACGGCGAGCCTGCTCGATCGGCCCTACCGATCGACTGTTTTTCTACCCCATCGCAACCGGGTTGTGATGGGTTTTTTTTGGCCTGCGCTTTGGCCCGCGCGCAGATCATCAAGTTCGCAAATGATGCGCATGGCGGCTGCCTATTGGACGACGGCGAAAGCCTGACCGTATCTTGTACTCCTGTTCAGCGCTGCTGAGCCCCGGGGGCGCAGTGGCTAGTCAAGGAGTCCATGTGAGTCAGCAACGCACGCCCATTCGCAGCCAGATGGCGTGGAGTACGCCGGACCGGATCGAGGTCCAGGGTTACGACCTGTGCAAGGATTTGCTGGGCCATATCAATCTCGGTGATATGGCATTCCTCGAGTTGATGGGTCGTCCGCCAGACGCTCGAGAGTCGGTCGTCTTCAACGCCATTCTGGTCACGCTCGTGGAGCATGGCCTCACGCCAATGGCCATCACCTCGCGCCTGACGCACATGGGTGCGCCCGAATCCCTGCAGGGCGCGGTCGCCGCCGGCCTGCTGGGTCTGGGGTCGAAATTTGCCGGGACGGCAGAGGGTGCTGCCCGGCTGCTTGGCGCCACGCTCGAAGCGAACCCGGAAGCCGACATCGATACGCTGGCCGATGACGTGGTGCGGCAGGCGCGTGAGCGCCGTCAGCACCTCCCCGGCTTGGGGCACAACCTGCACAAACCGGTGGATCCACGCGCCGAGCGCCTGTTCGACATTGCGGCCGAACAAGGGTTCAGCAGTCGTCCTGTTGCCTTGATGCGCTCGCTCTCGGTGGTGGCGTCGCGAGTCTACGGACGCCAGCTGCCGGTCAATGCCACCGGAGCGATCGGGGCCCTGTGCTGTGAGCTCGGCATGGATTGGCGTCTGGCCCGAGGCATCGCCGTGATGGGCCGGGCAGTTGGCCTGGTGGGCCATCTGGCCGAAGAGATGCGCACGCCGATTGCCGCCGAGATCTGGTTGCGGGCCGACGAAGAAGCCCATGAACACTACGTACCGCAGGGAGGCGACGATGCGGATTCTTGAGGGCATACGGGTCATTGATCTGGGCAATTTCATTACCGCCCCGCTGGCGGCCATGTATCTGGGCGAGCTCGGCGCCGACGTGATCAAGGTGGAGCGCCCGAACGGTGGCGACCCGTTTCGTGCCTTCCGGGGCGGCCTATACAGCCCGCAGTTTCAGGCGCACAACCGCAATAAGCGCAGCCTGGCCCTCGATTACGCCAAAGCTGAAGGCCGCGAACTGCTGGATCGCCTGGTGTCCGACGCCGACGTTCTGCTGATGAACATGCGGCCGGGCGCGGAGCAACGGCTGGGCCTGGATTACGAGCGACTGCATGAGGTCAATCCCGCGCTGGTCTACTGCGCCATCACAGGGTTCGGGGCCACTGGACCCTATGCTGGCCGACCGGCCTACGACAACGTGGGTCAGGCTGTTTCGGGCTGGCTGTCACTGTTTCATGAAGGTGACGATCCGCGGGTGTCAGGACCAGCGGTATCCGACGCCCTTGCCGGCATGCACGCCTGCATGGGGGTGCTGGCCGCCCTGGTGGAGCGGCAGCGGACCGGGGTGGGTCGCAAGGTGGAAGTGAGCATGCTCGAAGCCATGATCTCCACGCTCACCGAACCACTCGGTACGGTGGCGCAGAGCGGTCTGTCCCCCGGGCGCTATGGCCGCGCTGCCACATCGCAGTCGTACGTGGTGACCTGCCGCGATGGCTTGCGCATCGGCCTGCATCTGTCGTCACCCGAGAAGTTCTGGCTCGGCCTGGTCGCGGCACTCGAGGCCCCCGAACTTGCCACCGATTACCCCACTCGCCAGGACAGGATCGAGCGTTATCACGAACTCGGTCAACGACTGAGTGCTCTCTTTGCCCGGCGAAACCGCGACGATTGGCTCGAGGCACTCACGCATCACGATGTGCCGTTCGCGCCCGAGAACCAGCTGACCGACCTGCCCCATGACCCGCAGGTAAAGCACCTGGACATCTTCTATTCGATGACGCATCCGCACCAGGGTGAAGTGCGGGCGGCGCGTCGCGCGATGCGCTTCGATGGCAGCAACCGCAGCGAATTTCTGCCGCCGCCGGAGCTCGGTGAGCACACGGAGGAATTGCTGCGGGAACTGGGCTGTGATGACGGCCGGATTGAATCCCTGCGTTCGGCCCGCCTGATTTGATCTGCGCTTGACGCGCAATGCTTGACGATTTGCGGCGCTGGCCGCCTGACGCTGTCTTGAAGGACCTCTGTGATGGATTTTGCAATACCGGAAGAGCTGGCGATGTTGCGGCAATCGGTTCGGCGCTTTGTCGAACAAGAGTTGCTGCCGCTCGAGGCGGAGTATGCCAACGAGCCGGATATTCCCGACGACATCCGCGATCGTTTGCAGTCTCGCGCCCGCGAGCTGGGTTTCTGGGCCTTCGACTTGCCGGAATCGGTGGGTGGCGGGGGCATTGGCAAGCTCGGAATGTGCCTGGTGTTCGAGGAGCTGGCGCGAAGCAATGTGCCAGCATTTAGAGCACCTACCGTGCTCACGCCGTATCTCGGCCCGGTGCTGTTTCGCTGCGAGGGTGAGCAGCGCGAAAAGTACCTCATGCCGGTGGTGCGAGGCACGCAGCGCACCTGCTTTGCCCTGACCGAACCCGAGGCGGGCTCGGATCCTTCCGGCATGAAGACGGTTGCCCGGTCTGACGGCGATCGCTATCGCATTCAAGGTCGCAAGATCTTCATCACCGGTGCCGACAAGGCGGATTTTGTGCAAGTGTTTGCCCGCACACTGGAGAACGGGGTGGATGCCGGCATCAGCTGTTTTCTGGTGGATCGTGGTACGCCTGGCCTCCAGTTGGGGCAGGCGTTCGACCTGATGTCGCCCGATCGCCCCTGGGAGCTGATCTTTGACGATGTGGAGATCCCCGCGAGTCAGCGTATCGGCGCCGTTGGCGAGGGGTGGGCGCTGGCGCGGGAATTCCTTGACGTCGGTCGGTTGATCCACGGCCCCAAGGCGGTGGGGCGTGCCCAGAGGGCACTCGAGTTGGCCGCCCATTACGCCAACTCGCGTCGCACCTTCGGCAAGCCGCTGGCTGATCGCCAGGCCATTCAGTGGATGCTGGCCGATGCTGGCGTGGAACTGCACGCCGCTCGGATGATGGCTTACCACGCCGCCTGGAAGGCCGATCAGGGCCGCAATTTTCACTATGAAGCGTCGGCGGTCAAGCTCTATGCCAACCAGATGTTGATGCGGGCCCTCGATTGCGCCATTCAGATTCATGGTGGCGTCGGCCTGTCGCGCGAGCTGCCGCTGGAGGTGATGTACCGCGATGCACGCAGCCGAATCATTACGGAAGGTTCGGCCGAGATGCAACGCATGATTCTGGCGCGCGAGCTCCTGTCGCAACCGTCGCGCCTCGATCGATTTGCCGGTTAGGCAGCCGGCATCCGGTCAACGCTGTTGTCTATCAACCCCGTCTCGAGATTCTTCCAGCATGCATGACTTTGGCCTGACTTCCGAGCAGATTCTGATGCGCGATACGGTTCGCAAACTGGCGCGCGAGCATTTTGAGCCCGGCGCGGCGAACGCGGACCGCGAGCGGCGGCCGCCACTCGACAATGTCAAAACGTTGGCGAGCCACGGCTACACCGGCCTGTCGATTCCCGAAGTGTTCGGTGGCAGCGAGTTGGGGCTGCTCGATCTCGTGCTGGTGGTCGAGGAGTTGGCGCGGGCGTGTGCCAACACCGCGATGCTGTATTCGCTCACCGATGGAGCCACGACGCGCGCCCTGACCCGGCTTGGCACGACGGACATGCAGCAGAAGTATCTGCCGCGACTGTCTCGTGCCGAATGCCTGGCAGCCTGGAGTATGTCCGAGCCCGATGCCGGCTCCGATATCGGCAACGTGAAAACGCGTGCCGTGGCCGACGGCGATCACTATGTGGTGAATGGCGCCAAACTGTGGTGCTCGGGCGCCCAGGTTGCGGATCTCTTTCTGGTGCTCGTTCGGCTCAACGACGATCCGGGTCTGCGTGGCGTCGGCGCCATCCTGGTGGAGCGCGACACGCCGGGATTTCAGATTGGTCGACATCTCGATCTGCTGGGACTGCGCGGTACCGGCATGGCCGAGCTCGTCTTTCAGGACTGCCGGATTCCTCGCGAAGCCCTGTTCCTGCCGGCTGGCCAGATGCGCAAGCTGTTGAGCGTGCTGGATGCCGATCGAATTTCCGGGAACCCGCCCATTTGTCTGGGGGTGGCGCAGGCGGCGTTCGAGCGCATCGTGCAGCATGTGAAAGATCGACATCAGTTCGGTCGCCCACTTGCCGAACATCAGGGCGTGCAATGGAAGCTGGCCGACATGGCCATTGATATCGAGGCGGCTCGAGCCTTGCTTTATCGCGCTGCGGCACGGGTGGATGCGGGCCAGGCAGCCATCGTGGATACCTCGATCACCAAGGCTTACGTCAACCAGATGGCGGTGCGGGTAACCAACGAGGCCATGCAGCTGGCCGGCGCCTACGGCCTGGCCGAAGAGTATCCCTATGAGCGTCATTTCCGCGACGTTCGCGGCATGTCGGTGGGATACGGCACGGTCGAGATCCATCGCAATTCGATCGCCCGCGAGATTCTGCAAGGCAATTATTCCCACTGAATTCAGGAGGCAACATGGCGTTTCAAGACACGATTCGAGCAGCAGACGGCGGCACTTTCGGTGCTTACGTGGCCAGGCCGGCCCAGCCCAATGGCCATGCCATTGTGTTCATCCAGGAGATCTTCGGCGTCACGTCGTCGATCCGCAAGGCCGCAGATCGCTTCGCCGAAGCGGGCTATCTCGTTTACGCCCCGGATCTGTTCTGGCGATTCGAGCCAGGCATCGAATTGAGCCATTCGCGCGACGACATTCAAAAGGCCATGGGCCTGATGCAACGCTTCGATTCGTCGAAAGGTCTGGCCGACATCCATGCCACGGCCGAGCACATTCGGGCTCAGGCCGACTTCGACGGCAAGGTGGCGGTATCCGGATTGTGCCTGGGCGGGCTACTCACGTATCTGTCGTGTTGCCAGCCCGGGTTCGACGCAGGCGTGGCCTTTTACGGTGTGGGCATCGAAAAGCAGCTCGATCAGTTGAGTGAACTGGCATGTCCGTTGATGCTGCATTTTGGTCGCAAGGACGACTTCATCCCTGCGGACGCGCAGGAGGCCATTGCCAAGGGCCTGGCCGATCATCCCAGGGTCGAACTGCACTTCTACGACAAGGCAGGCCATGGCTTCTATACCCGTGGTGAGCCGGATGACATCGCCCTGGCGCACGAGCGTAGCCTGGCATTTCTCGAACGGAACCTGTGAGGTTGGCACCATGAAGCGTCAGCCTCTCACTTTCGATGAGCTCGAGATCGGCATGCAGGGTTTGAGCGGTGGCCGAACCCTGAATGAGACCGACCTGTCATTCTCGTGCATGTTGAGCGGTGGCTGGCATCCCATCCATGCCGACGCCGAGTTCGCTGCCCGCAGCCCCATGGGGCAACGCATACTCCATGGCAGTTACGGCTTGCTGATTGCCACCGGCCTGGCGGCCGATCTGCCCGATCTGGGTGGTGCCGTCCTGGCCGATCTCGGCTTGCGGGAATGGCGTTACGTGGCACCACTCTTCGTGGGAGACACCATCCGCGCAGACGTCCGCATTTCCGGCTTGCGCGTGAGTCGTGACCCGGGTCGGGGTGTGCTCGAACGCGAGATTCGGTTGATCAGGAACCACGACGAGGTCGTGCAGCAGGGCGTCTCGAGCCTGCTGGTGCGGCGCCAGGGAGTATCGCCATGATTCTGGGAGACGTCTTTCGGCGCAACGCGCAATGTTATGGCGCTTTGCCGGCTCTGCGTTTTGAGGGCCACACGACCACACACGCCGAGTTGGCCGACAACGTCTGCCGGCTGTGTCATGCGTTGGAAGGTTTAGGGGTGAATCGGGGCGATCGTGTGGCAGTGCTGTCACGCAATCTGCCGGAGTATCTCGAAATCTATGGTGCGGCAGGCTGGCGGGGATTCATGGCGTTGGGGCTCAATTACCGTCTGTCGGCGCCGGAGCAGTGCCATATCTTGCAAGATGCCGAGCCGGGCGTGATTTTCTATGAGGCCATTTACGCCGAGCGCATCGGCGAGCTGCGCGCGCGATTGCCCGACACCATCACGTATGTGGTGCTGCGCCCGGACGAAGCGCCCGCTGGCCACACCCTCATCGACCTCACCTACGAGCACTTGCTCGAGCGCGGCAGCCCGGAAGTGCCGACATATCCGGCGCGACCCGACGACACACTGTTCCTCATCTATACCAGCGGCACCACGGGCAAACCCAAGGGGGCCATGCTGGGCAACGAAGCCCAACTCGAGCAGGCCCGCGTACAGGCGTTGGCCCACGGCGCCCAACCCACCGACAGAATGCTGATCGTGATGCCGTTCTTTCATATCGGCGGCCCGACCGAGCTCCTGACCTATCTGTGCACCGGAGCCACCATTGTTCTGCATCGGGAGTTCGAGGCGCAGGCCGTGCTGACCAGCATCGAGCAGGAGCAGGTGACCGCGGCCCACCTGGCGCCGACCATGATCCAGATGATGCTCGACGAAGTGGAACAGGGTTCGTGGCGACTCGACTCTCTGCACACCGTGTGCTATGCCTCGGCGCCCATGACGGTGACTCTGTCGCGTCGGGCGCGGGCCGTGTTTGGCCCCATCTTCATGCAGATCTACGGTATGACCGAGAACGGCCTGGGTACGGCGTTGCTCAAGCATCAGCACGTGATCGATGGGGCACCACATGAGGTCAAGCGCCTGGCTTCGGCAGGTCAGCCGTATCTGGGCACCGACATCCGCATCATCCGACCGGGTGGCAGCGAATGCGGGAACGAAGAGCCCGGCGAAATCCTGATTCGATCGGCATCGCTCATGCAGGGCTACTGGAAGCGCCCGGAGGCGACGGCAGCGGCACTGATCGATGGCTGGTTGCACACCGGAGACATCGGCTATTTCGACGACGAGCATTTTCTGTTCGTGGTCGATCGCAAGAAAGACATGATCGTGTCGGGTGGCGAAAACATCTACTCGCGCGAAGTGGAGGAGGCGCTGGTGGCGCACCCGGCCATCCTGGAGGCGGCCGTGATCGGCGTGCCAGACCCGAAGTGGGGAGAATCGGTTCACGCCTTCGTGGCGTGCAAGCCCGGCCAGAGCGTCACGAGGGATGAGCTGGTGGCGCACTGTCGCGCGTTGATCGCCAGCTACAAGAAGCCTCGCGACGTCACGTTCATGGATGCGCTGCCGCGAGTCCCCAGTACTCGCAAGATCGATAAACAGGCCCTGCGCAAACCATTCTGGGCCGAACAGAGCCGGCAGATTTCCTGACCGGCGCATTATCAGGAGGAGACCGACATGTATCGCAAGACGTTGCAATCGCTTATCGCGACCGCGGCCCTGGCTGCGGCTGGCACGGCCAGCGCCGCCACGGATTT
This sequence comes from Verticiella sp., assembly GCA_041690575.1. GTDB lineage: Bacteria > Pseudomonadota > Gammaproteobacteria > Burkholderiales > Burkholderiaceae_B > Verticiella. The sequence goes on along the minus strand of JAWLHC010000005.1, from coordinate 115,525 downwards.
TCCCACCCAACCCGTACGGGTGGTGATCCCGTTTTCGGCCGGGGGCCTGACCGATGTGCTCATGCGAGGCCTGGCCGAAGGCCTCACCAAAAAATGGGGCCAGCCGGTGATTGTCGACAACCGCCCCGGTGCCAACACCATCATTGGCGCCATCGAAGTGGCCAAGGCCAAGCCGGATGGCTACACCTTGCTGATGGCCAACGACCCCACCGTGTCGTCCAATCAATATCTGTACGACACGCTGCCCTACGATCCGGTCAACGATTTTGTGCCCGTGGCCAACGTCGCCATGACCGAGCAGATTCTCGTGGTTCCGGGCGATTCACCATTCGACGATTTCGAATCGCTCGTGGCCTATGCCAAGGAGAATCCCGGTGATCTCGACTATGGCAGTTATGGCGTCGGCAGCAAGGCCCACCTCGACACCGATGCGTTGGGTCGCAAGCTTGGCGTGCAGTTCAATCATGTGCCCTACAAGGGCGTAGCCGACGTGATCGTTGCCATACAGGGTGGACAGGTGGATTTTGGGCTCACTGGCATCTCGCCCGTGCAGGAGCACGTTCGCGGCGGACGGCTCAAGGGCCTGGCGGTATCGTCGCCCGAGCGCCTGGAGATCCTGCCCGACGTGCCCACCTTTGCCGAGTTGGGGCACCCCGACTACAAGTCGGTGGCCTGGTTCGGTCTGGTGGCGCCGCGCGGCACGCCGCAAGACGTGATCGACAAGATCGCCACTGACGTGCTCGAGGTGGCCGCCCGTCCGCAGGTGCAGGATCGCTTCATCACGGGGGTGGGCCTGGCGTTCGCCAATCAGGGTCCGGAAGAATTTGCCGCCTTCCTGGCCGAAGACCGCAAGCAGTACGAGGCGCGCATCAAGGCGGCAGGAGTGAAGCTGGAGTATTGACGTTCGGGTGCCTTCGAGCCTCAGGGTGTGACGGTGACATCCGGGGCTTCGGGGCCGCTGGTGCGTCCGATCGTTTCGTGCATGAGGCGCGCCAGTTCTGAGCGCAGCCATTGGCTGGCGGGCTCCTGGTGGTGGCGAATGTGCCAGAATTGCCGAACATTGGCGCGGGCCATCGGAAAGGGCAGAGGCAACATGGCCACTGCCTGCTCCAGCTTCTGCATCCGGATCACCGTTCGCGGCAGGGTCACGACCAGGTCGCTGTTGGTCACGATGATGGCGGTGGCCAGAAAGTTGGGCACGTTCAACACCACCTCGCGCCGCGCGCCCAGCCCGGACAGGCCCTGCTCCACCATGCGGTCGCCCAGACTGTTGATCACCGCCAGGTGCGGTGTGTCGATATAGCGCTCGAGGGTCAGTGGACCTTCCGTCAATGGATGGTCGCGACGGACGACAGCCACATATTCGTCGTCGAACAGCCGCTGCTGGTAGAAGCCCGCGCCATTGAGAAACGGCAGGTTACCAATGGCCAGGTCGATGTGATCTTCTTCCAGGGCGCGAGCGTAGGCTTCGCGCGGGAGCGGCAGTACATCCAGGCGCACCTGTGGCGCGGCGTGCAACAGCTCTTCCATGAGCAGTGGCAAAAGAATGACCTGAGCGATATCCGACATCACCAGGCGAAACCGGCGTTTGGCCGTCAGAGGGTTGAACGTTTCCGGCTGTTCCAGGCCCTCCCGCAAGGCTTCCAGGCCATGGCGTACGGGTTGCGCCAGCTTGAGGGCCAGCGGTGTGGGTTCCATGCCGGTGGGCGTTCGGACAAAGAGCGGATCGTTCCAGGCTTTGCGCAGCCGCGTGAGCGCGTTGCTCATGGAAGGTTGGGACAGCCCGAGCCTGGCGCCCGCCCGGGTGACATTGCGTTCGCGCATCATGGCGTCGAAGACGAGCAGCAAGTTGAGATCAAACCCTCCCATATTCAGCATCGCAATACACCCCATGGCTGCTTTCTATTAGACCGCGATATCGCCGAAATCTATCATGGCCTGCATCCTTCGGGCCTCGCCGCACCGGAGACCATTCCAATATTCCACAACGGAGACAACACACCATGCCGTCTACACCTTTCCTTCGCTTCGTCCCGATCTTGCTGGGTGCCACCGTGGTGGCATCGGCCGGCCTGGTGACTCCAGTGCTGGCGCAAGACAACTGGCCGCAAAGGCCCATCACGCTGGTCGTGCCGTATCCCCCTGGAGGAGGTACCGACATTGTCGCGCGCCTGTTGTCGGTCGAGATGCAAAAAACACTGGGGCAAAACGTTATCGTTGAGAACAAGCCAGGCGGGAGCACCATCATCGGTACCTCGTACGTGGCCGACTCCGATCCCGACGGTTACACCATCGGCTTGATTACCGACTCTCACGCCATCAACCCCTATACACAAGACAACCTTCCGTACGACTCGGAGGCGGATTTTGCCCCGATCAGTCAGCTGGTTGACGTGCCTTTCGTGATGGTCACGTCGCGCAAGATCGATGTTCAGTCGGTAGAAGCCTTGGTGGCCAAGGCCAAGGCAAACCCCGGTACCATCAATTACGCGTCGATCGGCAACGCCACGCCGCACTCATTGGCCATGGAGTGGTTCAAGGACATGGCCGACATCGATATGGTGCATATCCCCTACACCGGTGTGGCGCCGGCCTTGAACGATATCGTGGGCAATCAGGTCGACGTCATGTTTACCGGCACCTCGAGCGGGCTGCCCCATGCCCGCGACGGCCGGCTCGACGCCATTGCCGTCTCGTCGGCCGAGCGGGCGGCTGTGGCGCCCGAGATTCCCACGGTGGCCGAATCCGGTTACCCCGAATTCGAGTTCATGACCTGGTATGGCCTCGTGGCTCCTGCCGGCACGCCAGCCGAGATCGTGCAACGGTTGAGCGATGCCGTGCAGGACGGCATGCAACAACCTGCCGTGCTCGAGCGCCTCGCCAGTCTGGGCGTGGATGTGTCCACGTCCGACCCCGAGGAGTTTGCCGCCGCCATCCAGGCCGCCAGTGAACGGTATGCCGAACTCACCAAGCTGACGGCAGGACGCGAGTGACACGCGTCGAGCGGTGTGGCTGACGACATGACCTGACATCACCGCGAGCGGATCGGGGCAGGGGCTCGCCTTCACAAGAATGTCCGGCACGACACGATCCTCGTCCGGATCTTTCTGGAATCCAACCCCATGAAATCCCTACTGATTGCCGGAGCGGCCGCCGTGCTGTTTGCCGGCCCCGCGGCCGCCGCCGATACATGGCCCAACCAACCCATCCATGTCGTCGTGCCTTATGCGCCCGGGGGCACGGTCGACACCATCTCCCGGGATCGAGCCCAGCTATCTGATCGAGCAAGACTATGAGGCGTTCCTCAAGGAAGAGTTCGACAACTGGGGAAGCGTGATCCGGTCGGCCAACGTGCGCAAAGAGTGATGCCATGGCACTGAAGCTTTCGAGCCATGGCTGCTACACCTACGACCTGCCCTATGAGCGACCGGTGCGCTGGAGCGATATCGTCGAGACGGCGGCGAGCTTTGTCGCGCTGGAATTGATGCTGGACGACGGTACGGCAGGCTTTGCCGAAGTTACCGCCAAACCCACCTGGAACGGCGTCACCCCGCGCCTCGTTCAGGTGGCGCTCGACGAGGTGCTTCTCCCTCGTTTGCGCACCATGGATTTGTCCAACCCCGATGAAGTGCATCAGCAACTGCAGGCGGTGCCGGAGCATCATGCGGCCAAGGCCTTGATCAACAACGCGCTCTGGGACGCCCTGGCGCAGCGTCACGGCAAGTCGTTGGCGGCTCTCTGGCATGGCAGCAGCGAGGTGGAGGTGTCCTGGGCGCTGACCCGGCAAGCGCCGACGCTGATGGCTCAGGAGGCGGAGGACCATATTGCCCGGTACGGGTTTCGCACCTTGAAGGTCAAGGGTGGCCAGGGGTTGTCCGTCGATGTTGACGCCGTGCGGGCCATCCGTGCCGCGGTAGGGGGTCAGGTTCGCCTCTATGTCGACGCCAATGGTGCGTATCCGCCGGATCAGACTCGTGATTACGTCGCGGCACTGGCCAATGAGGGAGTCGAAGTGGCCGAAGACCCCTCGCGATTGCGGCCTGGCCAATGGTTTGCCGCTTTGCAGGGCGCCTGCACGCTTCCGGTTCTGGTCGACTTCGACGCCCGTTCCCGAGGTGATGCGCAACTCTATATCGAGAGCGGTGCTCAGGCCCTCAGTGTGAAGCCGGGTCGGCTCGGGCTGTCAGAGACCCGGGCCATCGCGGCGATGGCCCGCGACGCCAATGTGCGACTCGTGGTGGGCTTGTTCGGCGAAAGCGCCGTGGGCACTCTGGCGGCGTTGCAGCTGGCAGCAACCTTGCCCGATTCCGCTTTGCCAGCGGAGGTGACCTGGTATCTCGCCATGCAGGCCCAACTGCTGAAGACGCCTCTGGCCGTGCGAGACGGACGCATCCGCTTGCCTGGCATGGCCGGCGTGCGCGATGATGTTGACCGGCAACGACTGCGACGGATGTAACGCACCGTCGTCAGGCAGCTTTTCTCCAGGCAGTTAGACACCCTTTTCGCGCAGGTGAATTTGCATGACGGATACGCCCTCGGCCTCCATTGGCCCCAGTCAGGTCGACCCCCAGATCCTCCAGGACCTCGTCGACGCCAACCACATCCTGTTCAACGAGGGCGTGGTGGATGCCTTCGGGCATGTCAGTGCCCGGCACGACAAGGACCCCAACCGTTTTCTGCTGGCGCGCAATCTGGCGCCGGCGCAGGTGCAAGCGGTCGACATCATGGAGTTCGATCTCGATGGCAATGCGCTGCATGGCGACGACCGCAAACCGTATCTCGAGCGTTTCATTCATGGCGAGATCTATCGTGCCCGGCCGGATGTGATGGCCGTGGTGCACAGCCACTCGCCATCGGTCGTGCCATTCAGTGCGGTCAAGGGCAACCCCTTGCGGCCGATCTTTCACATGTGCGGTTTTCTGGGTTGTGGTGCGCCCATCTTCGATCTGCGCAAGCATTTTGGCGATGGCACCGACATGCTGATTCGCAATCGCGACATGGGTGCGGCGCTGGCGGGCGATCTGGGCGAGCACTGCGTGGTGCTGATGCGAGGCCACGGCTCCACGGCGGTGGCATCGTCGGTGCGGCTGGCGGTGTTTCGGGCCATCTATACCGAGCAGAACGCCCGGCTGGTGTCCACGGCGTCTACCCTGGGCGAGATTACCTACCTCAGCGAAGCCGAGGCCGACGCCACGCTCGAGATGCACGAGAGCCAACTGCATCGGCCATGGAATCTGTGGAATGCGGCGGCCAAGGCGGCGCGTGCGGCCATGGCTTGATCGCCGTCTGCCGTGGCGTTACTCGACGACTTCGCCCCAGGTGTGCCAGGCCTGACCCAAATGCGCCCGCGGAATGCCGGCGGCCAGCAGGCCCCACAGCAAGAGGCGGGCTTTGCGGGGGTCGAGCTCACCGGCCATGAGCACGCCGCGTCGCTGCAGATCGATCTCTGAGCCCGTGGCGCCGTAGGTAGCGCGGGCGGTGTGGCCGGCGCCGGTGCGACTGGCCACCACCACCGGCATGCGGGTGATCACGGCATCGAGCTGCTCGGCGAAGGCTGGCGCCACGTGGCCGGCACCGAAGCCGCCAATCACCAGGCCGTCGAAGCCCTGATCCAGGACGGCGGATAGAAGCTCGCCGCGATCGCCCAGGCAAGTTTCGAGCAGGGCCACACGTGGCTCGGTGGTTGCGGGCGCCAACGCGGCCGCCGGCTCGGCGACCGGATGAAACCAGCGCAGCTGTTGTTCCACCACGCTGCCCAGCGGTCCGCCGTTGGGCGACACGAAGGCGTCCACGGCCAGGCTGTGCTGCTTGCGCACGCGCCGCGCCGCATGCACCACATCATTCATCACCACCATCACGCCGCGCTGCCGCGCCGTGGGGCTGGCGGCGGTGAGCACCGCGGCCAGGATGTTGGCCGGGCCGTCGGCCCCGGCCATCTGGGGCGAGCGCATGGCGCCGGTGAGCACCAGCGGTTGCGGATGTTGCCAATACAGATCAAGGAAGAAGGCCGTTTCTTCCAGGGTGTCGGTGCCCTGGGTGATGACGATGCCTTCGGCACCCTGGTCGATCTGTTGCCGGGCCCAGCCCAGCACCTGATGCATGGCGGTGAAATCCAGTGCCGAACTGGGCAGTTGCAGCAAGGTTTCGGTGTGGAGGGTGGCGTGCTGGGCCAGGCCGGGTACGGCGGCCACCAGATCCTCGGCGCTGAGTTGAGGAACGACGCCGCCATCGGCGGCGGGCGTCATGCAAATGGTGCCACCCAGGGCGGCAATGGCGATGCGAGGCGGGTTCATGCGGCGGAATGTACCACCGGGTAGGCGACAGGGGAATGCCGGGGCCATGGCCGGCCCGGCCGCGACGGCGCTGGGTGACGCAGGCCGGCCGATCGAGGCGTGCCGCAGCCGCAGGTCAGCCCAATGCCAGATCGGGCCCGCACCACAGGCCACTGAACAGATCCGCCGGGCGCTCTCGCGAGTGCACGCGGGCGCAGCTTTCCCAGGCGTCGCGCGGGATGTCCAGACCGGCAAACACGCCGTAGCCGGGGCCGGCGTCGATGCGCCCACCGGCCGCCAGGCTTTCGCCCGACCGAATGGCGCCCTGCGCCAGCAAGTGACCGCCGGTGCGGATGCCCCAGCCGGCATGGATATGGTCCGCGCCACTCACATCGCCGCGCACATCCATGCCCAGGCCGCAGCGCAACAGGCCGCCGGCGGTCACATCGCCTCGCGCCTGCAGGCTGCCGCCGCACTGCAGCGCGCCCGACGACGACACCGACCCGCCGGCCCAAAGATTGCCCGCCACCGCCATCTCCTTGCCGGCCAGCAGGTCGTCTTCGACCCTAAGATCATGGCCAACTCGCACTGACCCTTCGACCTGCAGGGTGCCTGCCACGCGTGCGTCGCTCGCCACATCAAGCTGGTCGTTGCAGCGCACCCCGCTGCCCGACCGCAACGACCCGCCTACGGTCAGCGCACCCCCACAACGCAAACCCGAATCCACGAGCAGATCGCGCCCGGTACGCAGCCGCCCGTCGACGATGGCATGACCCTTGATGTGGACGGTGCCGGCAAACACCAGGGAGCTGGTGTCGAGGGCATCCAGCTCCAGCACGGTTTCCGTGGGGCCAAACTGATCGAGCAGCCAGCAGGCGTCTTCCACCCGGCCGGCGGCCACCAGGGCGTCCAGCAAGTCCTGATAGTTGCCGCCTTCCCGAAAGTGCCGAAGAAACCAGCGAAACCCGTCGGTACACGGGTTCTTCGCCTTGACGAATTGCTTGTTGAGATCCATTGCCAACGCTCCTGATGCCATAGCCCGCTGGGCGTCGTGCGCGGCCTGAGGCCGCGCCCTGAACGACGCCACTCATGAAGGGGAAACGCCCCGGGCACCAACGCCCGTGGTCAGGCCGTGCAGCGCGCGCGAGAACCATGCCCCCGGCGGCGCCACACGGCATCGCCAAGTGCGGCACGGAGCCTGGCGCCGGGAGCCAGGAGGAGGGAAGCGAGCACGCGCAACATGCAGGAGAGTCGAGAAAGAAAGAAACCGCCAGGATTGTAGCCCGCGTGTGCCGCCCAATGGAGACCGGCCACGCGGCGGAAGGCATTTGCCCTGACCCACCCGGCTACAATCGCGGGCAACTCACCAAGGAATTTCCCCATGGCATTGCAATGCGGCATCGTCGGCCTGCCCAACGTCGGCAAGTCCACCCTGTTCAACGCGCTCACCAAGGCCGGCATCGCGGCCGAGAACTATCCCTTCTGCACCATCGAGCCCAATGTAGGCGTGGTCGAAGTCCCCGACCCGCGCCTGCAGCAGCTGGCCGACATCGTCAAGCCCGAGCGCGTGGTGCCGGCGGTGGTGGAGTTTGTGGACATCGCCGGCCTGGTGGCCGGCGCCAGCAAGGGCGAAGGCCTGGGCAACCAGTTTCTCGCCCACATCCGCGAAACCGACGCCATCGTCAACGTGGTGCGCTGCTTCGAAGATCCGAATGTGATTCACGTGGCGGGCAAGGTGGATCCCATTTCCGACATCGAGGTGATCGTCACCGAACTGGCTCTGGCCGACCTACAAACGGTGGAAAAAGCCGTCCATCGCCATAGCAAGACGGCCCGCTCGGGCGACAAGGAAGCCGCGCGTCTGGTTGCCATCCTCGAGAAATGTCAGGCCCATCTCAATGAAGGCAAGCCGGTGCGCACGCTCGGCCTGGATGCCGACGACATGTTCCAGATCAAGTCGTTTGGCCTGATCACCGCCAAGCCGGCCATGTACGTGGCCAACGTGAGCGACGACGGCTTCAACGACAACCCCCTGCTCGATCGCCTGCAGGCCTACGCCACCGAACAGGGTGCCCCGGTGGTGGCCATCTGTGCCGCCATCGAGGCCGAAATCGCCGAACTGGAAGACGACGACAAGGCGGCCTTCCTGGGCGACATGGGCATGGAAGAACCCGGCCTCGACCGCCTCGTGCGCGCTGCTTTCCGCCTGCTCGGCCTGCAAACCTACTTCACCGCCGGCGTGAAAGAAGTGCGCGCCTGGACGGTGCGCATCGGCGCCACCGCCCCCCAGGCCGCCGGTGTGATCCACACCGACTTCGAGCGTGGCTTCATCCGCGCGCAAACCATCGCCTTCGACGACTTCATTCAGTACAAGGGTGAGGCGGGTGCGAAGGAGGCTGGCAAGATGCGGGCTGAAGGCAAGGAGTATGTGGTGCAGGACGGGGATGTGATGAACTTCTTGTTCAACGTGTGACGGCGGGGGCCAAGAGCGATCTGCAAGCATCAGCAATGTCAGATTGCATGAGCGGGCTCGTGAACAGGGCAATCGAACGCCTTAATGGGGTATTTTTATAAGAGAATGCCCCATTTACGGGGAGAATCGCTCGCTTGATGCCGTTGCCGGCGCTGGTTCAAGGAGTCGATAGCCGTCATTCAGCTACCTCCTTGTAAAACGCCAACCTTCCTTCGATCGCCTCCATTCCCTCCTTCGGCCGCTCATAGCTCCACGCCACATCCTTGTGCTCGCCAAACGAAAAATAGGAGGCATCGCCCTTGAATGGGCAGTGGGTCACGGTATCGGAGCGAGTCAACAGGTCCATCCGTACGTCGTCGCAGGGGAGATATTGGCGCGGTGGGTGGCCGCGTTCGCGGAGTTCGATGGCGCGAGTGGTGTCGGCGAGCGCGCTGCCGTCGATGACGACACGCACTCGGCGGTTGTGCGGATGCGAGGTGATGCGGGGTTCGGTGGAATCCGTCGTCATGAGGGCGTCCTTTGTGTTCGGGCTGTGTCGTCATGGTGCTCTGAGCTTCAGGCTAGCACCGGAGGATGATTTGTGCCATGCCCGGCGCGTCAAGCGGTTCGCTTCAATCGCCGTCACCCGGCCGCCACAAAAACGCCCCCTGTCCCCGCTTGCTCCGAAAGAACACCTGCGCAGCTGTGGTTTGGCAAAACCATTCCTCGCGCGAAGCCTCCACCTCCTGGGCGCTGGTGTGCAATGCTTCAGGCGTGAACACGGCTGCCAGGGGCACTCGGGGCGCTCGTACGGACTCGTATCGGATCCACTGCACGCTGGCTGCCTGAGCCGCATCGGCGAGCGCGTGGGTGGCCGAATAATCGCTCGGGTGTCGCCACCATTCCGACCGTGAGCGCCAGGGCGCCGCCATGAGATCGATGGCCGTGCCCCGCACAGTGGTCTGGTAGAACGTGTGCTCGGTGGTGAGAGCCTCGCCGGCAAGGTCGATGCTGTCGGTCAAAAACCTGTGACGCCAGTACGCCAGCTCGTGACAAGCGCCTTCGAGCGTGGCCGAGCCGTACCACACACCGGGCTGGTTGGCGCGGCGAAATCTCGATGCGTGCGGTGGCGAGTACCGGAAAGGACTGAGCAGCAGGTAGTGTTTGTCGGGCGGGTCAAATGGCAGCGGCGGCTTGTGGTTCTCTAGCATGGATTCGAGCAGGTTCTGCTCATGGCTATCGTTGACCAGCTTCATCGATGCCGCGATGTACTGGGTTTCGACGCCGCGCCATGCCGGCGACAGGGTCAAGATCCGGGTGTGGTCGGAAAACCACGTGGCCTCCCACAAGGCCGACGGGCCCGGGCTCACGTGGCTGCCCGCATGCCGTCCAGATAGGCCAGTGTGCGCGCGAGCCCATTGACGGAGCCGATCAGGGCTTTGGGCGATTGACCGGCAAGGGCCCGGTTGGGGCTGGCCATCCAGCGCTTGCCCCGAGACGGATCGCCGCCCACCAGAGGGTCGAGCGAACGGAAGATGCGAATCAGGGTGAGGGCCAGATCACCTTCTTTCGATTGTGGACTGATGGCGCGCTGATTCGATTTGAGCCGGGACACTGACGCCTCGCTCACGCCCAGTACCTGGGCCAGATCCTTGTGCGATAGCCCGAGTTGGTAGGCAGCGCGCAGAGTGGCCTTTGTGAGCACAATGGCAGGGTCGGGGTGGGGTTGAGCGGCTTGCATGGTATGCGACACCAGAACGCAAAGACGATGTGTTTCTATCTTCCCGCCTTATGGCGTCAGATGCAAGAAAAATGATAGTTGTGCTCTGCTGAATACCCTTTTGGTGCAGCGTACCCAGTGAAACTCCTCACTGCAAGAGCCAGCGAGAACCTTCCCCTATCCGCTATAGTCATTACAGATACTTTCTCTTTCTTCATCTCCCACAACCGCACCTCGAAGGAAAGCAACATGGCGAACAGCGACGCAAAACCGGCCGGCGGTTGCCCGGTCATGCACGGCAGTCTCACCTCGGGCGCGCGCACCAACGAGGAGTGGTGGCCCAATACGCTGAATCTCGACATCCTGCACCAGCACGACACCAAGACCAATCCGCTGGGCGCCAACTTCAATTATCGCGAGGCGCTCAAGTCGCTGGATGTCGACGCCCTCAAGCGCGATCTGCGCGAGCTGATGACCGACAGCAAGGACTGGTGGCCGGCCGACTGGGGGCATTACGGCGGCCTGATGATCCGCATGGCCTGGCACTCGGCCGGCTCGTACCGCATTGCCGATGGTCGGGGCGGTGCCGGCACGGCCAATCAGCGTTTTGCGCCGCTCAGCTCCTGGCCCGATAACGGCAACCTCGACAAGGCCCGCCGCCTGCTGTGGCCGGTCAAGAAGAAATACGGCAACAAGGTGAGCTGGGCCGATCTCATCATTCTGGCCGGCAACGTGGCGTATGAGTCGATGGGTTTCAAGACCTTCGGCTTCGCGTTCGGCCGCGAAGACGTCTGGCACCCCGAGAAGGACACCTACTGGGGCTCCGAGAAAGAATGGCTGGCCACCAGCGATGCCGAAGGCAGCCGCTATTCGGGCGAGCGTGATCTCGAGAATCCATTGGCCGCGGTGATGATGGGCCTGATCTACGTCAATCCCGAAGGGGTCGACGGCAAGCCCGACCCGCTGAAGACGGCAAACGACATGCGCGTCACCTTTGAGCGCATGGCCATGAACGACGAAGAAACCGTGGCGCTAACGGCGGGCGGCCACACCGTGGGCAAATGCCACGGCAATGGCGACGCCGCCAACCTCGGCCCGGCGCCGGATGGGGCCGATCTCGAAGAGCAAGGGTTCGGCTGGATGAACCACAAGACCCGTGGCGTCGGCCGCGATGCGGTCACCAGTGGCCTCGAGGGCGCGTGGACGTCACACCCCACGAAGTGGGACAGCGGTTACTTCGACATGCTGCTCAAGCACGAATGGGCGTCACAGAAGTCGCCGGCGGGCGCTTGGCAGTGGGAGCCGGTCGATATTCGGGAAGAAGACAAACCGGTGGATGTGGAGGATCCCTCCATCCGTCGCATGCCGATCATGACCGACGCCGACATGGCGATCAAGCTCGACCCCGAATACCGCAAGATCGCCGAGCGTTTTCATCAGGATCAGGCCTACTTCGAAGAAGTCTTTGCCCGCGCCTGGTTCAAGCTCACCCACCGCGACATGGGCCCCAAGGTGCGCTACTTCGGCCCCGAAGTGCCGCAAGAAGACCTCATCTGGCAGGATCCCGTGCCGGCTGGCCGCAGCGATTACGACGTGGCCGCCGTCAAGGCCAGGATCGTCGATAGCGGCCTGAGCCTGGCCGATCGCGTGGCCACCGCCTGGGACAGCGCCCGCACCTTCCGCGGCTCGGATATGCGCGGCGGTGCCAACGGCGCGCGCATCCGCCTCGAACCCCAGAAGGATTGGGAAGGCAACGAGCCCGAGCGTCTGGCGCGGGTGCTCAAGGTATACGAAAAGATTGCGGCCGATACCGGCGCGAGCGTGGCTGATGTGATCGTGCTTGGCGGCAATACGGGCATCGAAGAAGCCATCAAGGCGGCCGGCTTCCAGGTCGATGTGCCCTTCACTCCGGGCCGCGGCGATGCATCGCCGGAAATGACCGATGTCGACTCGTTCGAGCCGCTCGAACCCGTCTCCGACGGCTTTCGCAACTGGCTGAAGAAAGACTACGACTGCAAGCCCGAGGAGCTGATGCTCGATCGCGCCCAACTCCTGGGCCTCACCGCCTGTGAGATGACGGCATTGGTGGGTGGCATGCGGGTGCTGGGTACCAATCACGGCGGCACCCCGCACGGCGTGTTTACCGATCGGGTGGGGGCGCTCACCAACGACTTCTTCGTGAATCTCACGGATATGTCGTATTCCTGGAAGCCGGTGGGCCGCAACCGCTACGAGATCCGCGATCGCAAGACCGACGCCGTGAAATGGACGGCCACCCGCGCCGATCTGGTGTTCGGCTCCAACGCCATCCTGCGGGCCTACGCCGAGGTCTACGCGCAAGACGACGCCCACGAGAAATTCGTGCGCGACTTCGTGGCGGTGTGGACCAAGGTGATGGATGCGGATCGGTACGACGTTCGTTGCAAGGATTGATCGGAGGGTCGAGCCTTGTGTGAACTGACAACGGCGGCCTCGAGCCGCCGTTGTCGTGTCGGCGCCCGCCACTCACTTGGCGAACAACTGCCCCAGATCCTTGAACGCTTTGAACTCCAGCGCATTGCCGCAGGGGTCGAAGAAGAACAGCGTGGCCTGTTCACCGGTTTGGCCCTGAAACCGCACGTGCGGCTCGATCACGAATTTGACGCCGGCATTCTGCAGTCGCTCTGCCAGCTCGCCCCATTGATTCCAGGGGATCACCACACCGAAGTGCGGCACCGGCACGTCGTGGCCATCCACCGGATTGGTGTGCGCCTGGGCCTGTGAGGGTGTTTGCGGATGCTCGTGGATCACCAACTGATGGCCGAAGAAGTTGAAATCCACCCACTGACTGCTGGATCGCCCTTCGGCCAGGCCAAGCACGTCGCGGTAGAAGGCGCGTGCGGCGTGGAGATCGTGCACCGGGATGGCGAGGTGAAACGGCGAGAGGGTCATGTGGCGCTCCAAGCGGGTGGGTCCAGAACTGTGACTTATGATAATCCGGCAATGCCGGGGCGAGCGGCGGGCTCGAGGCACCCCAAGCCTCGCAGGGTCGCCGAAACCGCGTCGGGCCAGGTGGTGATGGGAACGTCGCCGAGAAACGTACGCAGGCGGCGATCGTTGAGCTGCAGCGGATATCGCCAAAGGTCGCGCATTTCGGCGAGTTCGGCCATGAATGGCGAGACGAGCCCGGCGGCACGGATGAGTGGCCAGGGCAGCGGCCAGACCGCGGGGTTGCCGCCGTCGTGTTCGCTCACGGCTCGGCGAATTTCGCTCAGCATGCGGTTGCCGTCGCCGTCCCAGTGGCCGCCGAAGTGGAAGACTTCCAGATCTTGCAACTCGGTTTCACGGGCCAGTAATCGCACCAGTACGGCCGCCACATCGGGCAGATAGGCCCAGCTGTGGCCTGTGCCGCGGCGACCAGGCCAGATCAGTCGGCGAACCGGACGACCGGGTTGCAGTATGCCTTGTGACAACCAACTGCCGCCGGGTCGGGGGCCGAAGAAATCGCCGCAACGCAGAATCAGGCTACGCACACCTTGAGCGGCAGCGGAGCGCAAGCGTTGTTCCATTTCAACCCGCACGGCGCCTTTTCGAGTGATGGGATTTTGAGGGGTGGATTCGTCGACTACGCCATCGCCGTTGGCGTACACCTCGGGGCCATAGCCGTAGAGGTTACCGGGCAGGACCAATCGTGCACCGGTGGCGCGGGCCGCGGCGATGCTGTGATCCAGCATGGGCAGACCGTGCTCTGCCCAGTGACGGTAGCCGGGCGGGTTGACGGCGTGCACGATCACATGCACGTGGGCGGCCGCGCGCAAGACGTCGGCGGCGGATCTGGCATCGCCCGACACTTCCGACCAGCGCTCGCTTGGCGCAGGGCCGTCGGTGACAGGCCGATGGTGAACCCATGCCCGAACATGCCATCCGGCTGCGTGCAATTGGCGGGCGGTTTCGCCGCCAATGCCGCCGGCGGCCCCTAGCACCAGAACGGTGCGGGCGGGCGAGGCGACGGGGCGAGAGGTATTGGGAGCGGGTATCGCGTTCATGATGTTGTCGGCTTCCAGAAGAGTGTGGGGAACCACGAGTCGCGGTGCCAAGAACGTTGTGATGACAGTTTGCCCGCTTGTCAGATATTCGAGAATTACCTGACAATGCATACCTGTCATTCATGAATGCATGAGGTCACCATGGCCACTCTGGGTGGGCTCGATGCGGTCGACTGGAATCTCTACCGCAGTTTTCTGGCAGTGCTTCGTGAGGGATCGCTGTCGGCTGCAGCCCGTGCCTTGCAGATCACGCAACCGACGGTTGGCCGACACATCGCCGAGCTGGAGGAAGCGCTTGGCGTCACGTTGTTTACGCGCACCCAACATGGCTACCGGCCGACGGCGTTGGCCGAAACCCTGCGGGCCCCTGCCGAAGCCGCGGCGCACAGCATGTCGGCCATGCAGCGTCTGGCCGCGAATCGCACCGATGCGGTAGCGGGTGTGGTGCGAGTCACTGCAGGCCAATCGCTGAGCCTGGAAGCCCTGCCGCCATTGTTGAGCCCTTTGTTGCAGCAGCATCCCGAGCTGCGGTTGGAAATCGATGTCGACAACGCCCTGCACGATGTGCTGCAACGCCAGTCCGATATCGCCGTGCGGCTAACGGCTCCCCGGCAGACTGGGCTGGTCGCGCAGCGCGTGGGCCAAATGCCGCTGGGTCTTTATGCCCATCACGCGTATTTGCACCAGGCCGGCGAGCCGCGCTCGATCCACGAGCTGCAGGCGCATCGCATGATTGGCGTTCTGCAGGTGTCGCCCTGGGTGCGAACGTTGTTGAGCGTGAGTCGCGAACAGGCCAATGCCTGGCCTTCGCTACAAAGTCTCTGCGTGCGCAGCGACAGTGACGCGGCGCAGCTGGCCATGATGCGCGCCGGTGCCGGGATCGGTATCTGCGCCGTTGCCGTAGGCGAACGCGACGCGGGATTGCGACGCGTGCTGCCCAAGGGGTTCGCGCCATCGATGCCGCTGTGGTTGGCGATGCACGAAGACCTGAGGCAGTTGCCGGCTCATGTCACGGTGTTCCGTCACTTGGCCCAAGGCCTTGCGCGCTGGCTGGAAGGGCCGCCGACCCCGTGAATGCGGTTGAGGCGCTCACTTGCCCTTGGTCGCCAGCAGCTCTGCTTTCTTCGCCGAATACCACCAACTCGCCGCCACCGAGCAGGCCAGGATGGTGCCCACCACCGACAGCGACACCATCACCGGGATCTTGAACCAGTCCACGATGAGCATCTTGGTGCCGATGAACACGAGAATGGCCGCCAGGCCGTATTTCAACAGCTCGAAGCGATCGCCCAGGTCGGCCAGCAGGAAGTACATGGCGCGCAGGCCGAGGATGGCGAACAGGTTGGAGGTGAGCACGATGAAGGGGTCGGTGGTGATGGCGAAGATCGCCGGGATGCTGTCCACGGCAAAGATCACGTCCGAAATCTCCACCAACACGAGCGCCAGAAACAGCGGGGTCATCATGCGCACGCCATGGCGCATCACGAAGAAGCGCTCGCCTTCGAGCGCGGGGGCGATGGGGTAGTGCTTCTGAATCCAGCGGATCACCGGGTTCTTCGCCAGGTCAGGGTCGTGCTCGGCAAACCAGACCATCTTGATGCCGGTGAGGATAAGGAACGCGCCGAAAAGGTAGAGAATCCAGTGGAATTCGGTGATCAGCCAGGTGCCGGCAAAGATCATGATCGTGCGCAGCACGATGGCGCCCACAATGCCGTACAGCAGCACGCGGCGCTGCAGCTCCAGCGGCACGGCGAAGTAGCTGAAGATCATCATCCACACGAACACGTTGTCCACCGCCAGGGATTTCTCCACCAGGTAACCGGTGAGAAAGGCAATGATGCGGTCGTTGGCAAAGGCGCGGTCGTAGGCGCCATCGAGATGCCACCACAGGCCGGCGGCAAACAGCAACGAGACGCTAACCCAGGCCACCGACCAGCCGGCAGCCTCCTTGAACGAGACGCGATGTTGCTTGCCGCCGCCCACGGCGAGCAGATCGATCAGCAGCATCACCACCACGATGGCGGCAAAGGCCGCCCACAACCACCAGGTTCCAACGGATTGCATCTTGAGCTCCGGGCAAGCAAAAAGGGTCTGATCCCGCAGGACACAGACCCTTTATGGCGCTTGATGCGCGGACCTTGCCCCTTGGGCAAGGTCTTGCTTGCAACGGTTGGGTTGCCTGGCGCACCGGGTGCCGGCCTGTTGGCGCGGCTGCCGTGATGACGATGCGTCAGCTTGAGAAGCTACTCCCCTTGACTGTGCGCGAGTGTAGCGCCCGGCGCGATGAAGTCAACCACATTGTGAAGTATGTGGCTTTTGCGCCGCGCCGGCGCCGCACTTGCCCGCCGCCGGCGCAGAGCTCAGTCTTGCACTTGAAAGTTGGTGCGTTCGGCAATGTCACGCCAGCGATTGATCTCGTTCTGCTGGAATTCACCAAAGCTGGGGCCGTCGAGCCAGGCGGCGCGCAGATCCTGTTGCTCCAGGAGCCGGGCGAGGTCTGGCGATTGCAGGCTGGTATCGATGGCAGTGCCCAATTTGGCCACGACGTTATCGGGCGTGCCTTTGGGCGCGAACACGCCGTACCAGCCACCTGCCACGACTTCGTCGAAGCCCAGCTCCTGCATGGTGGGCACATCGGGCATGCGCTCGCTGCGTTCCTGGCCGGTGACGGCCAGCATGCGCAGTTTGCCGCTCTGCACGTGCGGCATGGCCACTTGCGGCACCACGAAGCCGAAGTGCACCCTGCCGCCCAGCAATTCGTTCACCAGCGGGGCCGAGCCCTTGAAGGGAACATGCACGGCGTCGACGCCCGCCTTGCGGGTGAACATTTGCCCGGCAAACTGTGAAGGCGTGCCGGGACCGAACGAGCCGAAGGCGGCCTGGTCGGCGTTGTCTTCCAGCCACTGCACCAGTTCGGGCACCGTATTGACCGGCACGGATTCGGGCACCACCAGCCCCAGTTCAAACTCCACCAGTCGGGAGACGGGCGTGAAGTCATCGACTGGATCGTAGGTGAGCTCCTTGAAGGTGACGGCGTTGATGGCCATGGTTTGCGCAAAGCCCATCAACAGCGTGTAGCCATCCGGTTCGGCCTGAGCGGCAGCGGTGGCGCCAATGGCACCGGCGGCGCCGGCGCGGTTGTCGATCAGCACGGGCTGGCCGAGCTGGGCATGCATCTGCTCGGCGAGCTGGCGCGCGGTCACGTCCGGCGTGCCGCCGGCCGGGCCGGGCACAATCAGCGTGATGGGGCGGGTGGGGTAGTCGGAGGCGGCATGGGCGGTGGGCGCCGCCAACGTGGCAGCGGCCATGGCAACGCCAGTGGTCAGCAGGGCGCGGCGACCGGCACAAACGGAGAATGACATATGGAGAATGACATATCGAGCTCCTTCGCGGAGTTGGCGTGGAGCCGAGGCGTGTCGGGCACGGTGCAGCGGTTGGCCCGTTCAGCCTGCGGCAAGGCGGGAATGCCGATTGGCAGTGCTCAATATATCGACAGCGGCTCGCGCTGAATAATGATTCCTCGGGCCTTGGCCATAACGCCTGATCATGGCAGACGCGCGAGCCGGTGTGCGGGCAACGAGGGATACCGAGGTTTCAACCCACCGTGATTCTGGCCTCCTCTTCCGTGCTGCGGCCGGTGTCTTCCGTCCAGGTGAGCACCACCTCGCCGCCCGATGTGGGCGTGAACTGAAAACGCAGGTAGGGATTGGCCGCCAGCGATCGGTAGTAGGTGGCATGCACCAGTCTGCGGCCGTCGAGGGTGGCGTCGAACGACTCGATGATGCGCTGCGGCGGCGTTTGACCGTCGGGTGCATCGGCCAGGCCGGTATGCATGGGGTGAAGGATGCGCGTGAGGATCTCACCCGTGCCGCCGGCCGGCAGGGAGTCGGGGATGCGCACGCGTGCCTGCATCTCCTGGGCGACTTCGGCGCCGCCGGCGGGTGCCACACAGCCACTGGTGGTCACGCGGACGTCGCGCTCGGCCACATGCACGGCGCCTTCGGAGGTGCGGGCCACCACGATCACGGCTTGAGATTCGCTCAATCGTACGCGGGTCTCCAGTGCCAGTGGTGTGGCTTCCGGGCCGAAGGCAAAGCTCGCCACTTCGGGCGTGGGGTTGCGCGGCGCGAAAATGTGGAGTTCGGCAACGTGCGCCGTGGGCGATAGCGTGCCACCGAAGGTAACGGTGAGCGGCACAGACGAGCCATCCTCGGCCACCAGGGGCAGTTCGATGTCCAGCCCGTCGGTTTGCACCGAGGCGTCGCCGATGTGCTGCTGAACCGCATCCACGCGTTGCCACGACTGGGCCTGGGCAGCGGAAGTGGCCGCAAGACCTGTGGCCAGGAGCAAAGCGGCAAGTCGCGGGCTGACGATGGGGGAGCGGAACAGGAACATGGAAGATTCAACCAGGGAACGGATAAGGTGCAACCACCAGGGCATGGTGCCCCGAGGCGCCCGGGAGGGGTCACGAGTCAGACTGCCTGGCACGGCGCCAGGTTCCGGTGTGCCTCATGGCACCTTGCGGTGGGCAGGATCGTGGCCGTCAGTTCTTGGCCATCGGCAGCGCCAGCCGGGAACCCACCACGATACCGACGGCTGCCAACACCGAGCTGAGCGAGAGGGTGGAGAGGCCGGTAAGGCCCTGGCCGATGGAACATCCCAGCGCCAGCGCACCGCCCACGCCCATGAGCCCACCGCCACCGAGCGAGCGCCCCATGCTGCCCGGCCCGTCAAACGCCTGCCAGCGGAAGTCGCGCCGCACCAGAGCGGTGAGCAGTGAACCCAGGAAAACGCCGGCCACGACAGTGACGCCGAAGCTGGCGCTGGCGCCGGTGGCGATCATCAGATATTGGATGGTTTCGCCGATGGGAGCCACGAAAGTGAGCGAAGCCAGAGGCAGCGGATCGAAATCGTCTGCGCCCAGATGACCGGTGACCCACCAGCCGGCAACGATGGTGAGGCCAATGATCAGCCCGGCCCAGAAGTCGCGTGGGCAGGCCATGAGCCGCCCCCGCCACAAGGCAAAGATGGCAAGGGTGGCGGCAAACGCCAGGCTTGCGAGCCAGTACGGCCACGTGAAGGGGCCGCCCCAGACGCCAGGGCGAAACGCCGTGATCTCGGCTGCTGCCAGCCGTAGTGGCGCCAGCACACCGAGGAGCGTGGCGTAGGCGGCAATGCCCAATGCCAGCAGCGTGAGGAGCGCGCGCAGGTTGCCCTGCCCCAGCAGCACCAGTGACCGCGCGCCACAGCCGTTGGCCAACACCATGCCGTAGCCAAACAGCACACCGCCGAGGGGCACCAACAACCACGAGTACGAGGCCATGCGATAGATCGATTGCGAGAGGTCGACCCCGCCGCTGGCGGCCAACCCCTGGGTACCGATCAGGGCCACCAGCAGGGCCAGGGCAAAGCTGCGCAGCTTCTGGCCGTCATCTCGGCGCCAATGCTGGATCAGGCCGCGATGCAGGCAGAAGCCGCTGACCTGGGCGGCACCGCCAAAGATCAGGCCGATGACGGCGCCCCCCCACAGCACGAGGCTCAGCGGCGTCATGCCGTCACCCGATGGCCAGGGGTGGGGGTTGGCATGGGTGGTGCTGCCTCAGGCGCCGGTGCCCCAGGCGTCTTGAGCGATGGCCTGATACCAGGCCACACCGTATTGCGCCTCGAGCTTGCGGAAGGCGGCGTTGGCATCGGCCGGACTCAGGCCACCACCGGTTTCGACGAGCTTGCCATCCTGGATGTTGTACACATTGGCCACCGAAATGCCGTAATCGGGCGCGATCAGGCTGTAGCAGGTGTTGGCAAACGTGGCCGACGGTGCCTCGCGGCCGGCCAATGCCGCTGCAATGGCAGCTGCCGCCACCTTGCCCTGAGTGTTGGCGGCAAAACCCGATTTGGGCATGGGTGCCGCCACCGTGGCATCGCCAATCACGTGAATGTTCGGCACCCGGGTGGACTCGAAGGTGTTGGGGTCGATCGGCACCCAGCCGCTTTCGTCGGTGACGCCCGCGCGGTCGGCAATGAGCCCGGCTTTTTGCGCGGGAATCACGTTGAGCACGTCGGCCCGGATTGTCTCGCCGAATTCGGTTTCGACCGTGAGGGTGTCGGCATCGACTCGAACCACTTTGCCGTCTTTCGAAGCCGGCACCCATTCGATGGTGTCGGCATAGAAGCGCTCCCATCCGGCGGTAAACAGGCCCTGCTTGGAGAACCCATCCTTGGCGTCGAGGATCAGCACCTTGGAGCCGGGTTTGTGGGTCTTGAGATAGTGCGCCACCATGCTCGCCCGCTCGTAGGGGCCGGGCGGGCAACGATAGGGATTGGGCGGCGCCACCATGACGAAGCGCCCGCCATCGGGCATGGCATCGAGCTGCTGCTTGAGCAGGCGGGTCTGTTCGCCGGCCTTCCAGGCGTGTGGCGCCTTGAGCGCGGCGGCTTCGTCGTAACCTTCGAGGGTGTCCCACCGGAAATCGATGCCAGGCGAGAGCACGAGTTTGTCGTAGCGCAGGGTGTCGCCGTTGGCGAGGCGCACGGTGCGTGCCGCACCATCGACCGCATCGGCGCGTTCGTGGATGACTTCCACGCCCAGTTCGCGGAGCTGATCGAAATTGTGCACCTGCTGGTCGAAGGTGCGCAGGCCGCCAAAGTACAGATTGGTAAAGGGGCAGGTCACGTACTCGCGAGCGGGCTCGACCAGCGTGACCGAGATGGCCGGGTTGTGACGCTTGAGGTATTTGGCGACGGTGGCACCGCCAAACCCGCCACCCACCACCACCACGTGACCGGCGCTGCGGGCAAAGGCGGGTACTGACACCAGCATGCTGCTGGCGGCACCGAGGCTGCCCAGGGCGGCAAGTGCCTGGCGACGCGTCATGCCTTGCTTGCGATGGCTCATGTCAGTTCTCCTGGCTGGCGGGCGCGGTGCTGGGCGCGCGTGGGTCGAGTTCGGCGAACCAGGCCGCCAGGGCCTTCAGTTCTTCTTCGGAGTAGCCGCTGGCGATACGGCCCATGATGGTGGTGCCGGGAGGCAGGTTGCCAGCGTGGTAGGCCAGCAGCATGGCTTCGAGTGCCCCCTGCGGGCGCCCTGCCAGCGACGGGATGCTGCCGGGCGATCTCCCGTCGGTGCCGTGACAGTTGAAGCAGGTGCCGGCCATCAGCGAGGTATCGAAGGTGGATTGCGCTTGTGTGGTGCCGGCACCGAAGGTGGCGACAGCGAGCGCGAGGCCCAAAGGTGCCAGTTGCTGCGAAATGGACATGGTGTCGCCCCGATCGAGTTGGAACGCTGGAAGCCTCAAATCGTAGTGCAGTGCACCCGTGCGGCCAATGCTCGGCTTGGCATGTGCTTATGACGCCCGGTAATAACGCGAGCGTTATTCATCGCTGGCGACACCCCGGATCATTCGACCACTTTCGTGCGGCGTCGCCGCCACAGTCGTCGTACCCCGCGCCAGAGTTTGAGCATCGCCCAGATCACCGGCAGGCCGATCACCAGCCACGGGGCGAGGAACACCAGCGCCAGGATCACATTGCCCAGCGAGCGCATGAACACGCCCACGCTCTGATCGAGCGCCATCCACAGGGGGCTGAGCACGCTGTCGCCGTAGGGCGACGGTCGGAGTTGCTGATAATCGACGCGCACGCGCACGTTGTCGGTGCGATCGCTCAAGACGGCGAGCTGCGCCTGCATGGATTCGATGCTGCCTTGTACTCGCGCCAGTTCGCGCTCGAGCGAGAGCAGGTCCTGGATGCTGCGTTCGGAAAAGGTGCGACCTTGCTCGGCCAGGTCGAGCAGGCGATCGCGCAGAATCTCCTGTTGCTGCTGGCGGGCCTGAATGTCGAGATACCGGGCGGTGCGATCGTCGCGACGGACCTCGCTGGTGACGAGCTGCGGCGAATCCTCCAGCGTATTGACGATGGGGTCGTTGGCGAGGCCCTGGCGCGGCACTTGCAGTTCGATCCAGGCGTTGGCCGTGCCATCGGCCTGACGGTCGGATTGCGAGCCTTCGAGCACGCAACCGGCGTGGTCGGCACACTGCGTCAGCGTGGTTTGATAGGCCTCGAGCAACGGTGCTTCGGTGTCGAAACGCAAGGCGTAGTGTCGACGCTCCTCGATCCGTTCTACCTGGGAGCCGGGGTCGGATGCTGAGGGTGGGGCACTGGAACTCACGGTCTTGCCCAGGGCGGCAAAAGACGCTGCGGTATCGGCGCTTTCGGGCTCGGCCATGGGAACCGGCACCGGCGCCTCCAGGAACATGCGCGCCTCGGGCGGTGCGACCACGGCATAGTCGGCGGAATCGTCGATGCAGGCCGACAACGGGAGTATCACGGCCAGGGCAGCGAGCATGCGCAATGGCAGGCGAACAGGGGAGCGAGTGTCGGGTGTCATGGTGGGCAGAGGAGGGGTGAGCAATATCAGGCGGTGGTGGCGTCGGGCGGGGCAATGGCGGCCAGCATGCGCACCAATGCCTGGCAGCGGGCCGGCTCCGCCATGCGGTCAAGCCGTCGGTAAGAGCGCAAATTGAGGTTGGCCATGTGGAGAGAGCCGATGGCTTCGATCGGCACACCGGTGTCCAGCCATTCGTCGGTTTGTACCACCAGAAGCAACGCATGAACATCGGAATTCAGCAAGAGCGCCTGAACGCGTGCTGCCAGGCCGACGGCGGCCATCGGTAACACTTGCCCGTGACCATTCCAGGCATGGTCGGCGTCGACGCAGAAGATGCCGGCAGTGGGCCCGATGGAAGCCGTGCCACGAATCGCCTGCCAGTGCTGCTGTGCGGCCACGGTGGCCGCGTCGTCGCCGACATGCACGTGAATCGGAATGCGTCCGCCTGCCCCGATCATGCGATCGAGAAACGCCGGCAGATAGCCCCGGGAAATGGCGGCGCCGCCAAGCAGGGGGGCGTAGTTCACCTCGTTGATGAGGCCATCGTTCTCATGCCAGGGTCGGGTGATATCGGCCGAGATCACGTCGATGCCGGCCACATCGAGGGCAAAGTGCCTTGCGGCCGCCACGGCCAGCTGCACGTTGTCGGCGTGAATCGTGGGGGTCACGTCTTCGTCCACCCCGCCCCAGGCCGTGGTCTCGATACGGCGCAACGGCACGAAAGCCCCGCTCGCCGGCACACTGCCGCGACGATAACCCGCCTGGCTCAGCGCCGATTCCGCCAGCGCATCCAGCGCCTGGCTGTCGTCGCGCAGCCAGCCGGGGCGCCCGGCTTGCGCCGCCACGGCCTTGTGGGCCAACTCCTCGACCGTGTGATGGCCGTCTCCTTTCACCCCGATGGGCAGACGCTTGACCGCGTACAGCAATTCACCCCGCGCCACCAGCAGGCGGTGACACGTGCCAACCACCTGCCGCTCGATCAGCACCTGGCGGTTGCGTGACCGCTCCAGCGCATCGGCAAAGGCTTCGGGGAGCTCCGGCTCTCCTACGTCCACGTGCACACCTTCGCCGCGATCGCGGTCGGTGGGCTTGACCACCACCGGCCAGCCCAGTGCTCTGGCCGCCTGGGTGGCGGCGGGCAGGTCGCCAACCACGTGGTGCTCGGGCGCCGGCAAGCCTGCGCGACGCAGCAGTCGCGCACTGCGCGCCTTGTCCTGGGCCAGTCGGGCGCCGATGGCGGAGTCGCGTGTGGTGGTGCTGCGATCGAACACCACGCCGCGTGCGCCCCAGCCCAACTGATAGATGCCGGCATCCACCGCGCGCACGGGAATGCCGCGGGCATGGGCAGCACGTAGCACCTGCCAGGTCGATTTGCCGGTAGGCCAGGCCTTGAGCAAGGGGCCCAGCACGTTGTGTTGCAGGGTGCGATACACCGCGTTGCGATCCACCCGGTCGGGCGGGTGGCTCTGGCTCCACGTAGCCAGCTTGAAGGCCTGATCGAGGGCCAGCACGTACAGGCGATCCGGCAAGTCGTCCACCTGAGCCAACTCGAAGCGCGCGTGCCAGGTGCCGGGCGATTTGACGATGGGCTCGCAACCGAGAATGTTCGGTGCATCGAATACGGGTGCCCGCCCTCCTTGCAGAAAGCAGCGTGCCAGCAGCAGGCAGCGCGCCAGCCAGGCGTGCGCCGGGCTTGACGCCGCCTGAGGCAAGGGCAGGTCATTCTCGAAACAGACGAGCCAGGCGTCGAGGGGCTCGGTGCGGGGCACGTCCGGCAGCGAAAAGCGCCGGCTGAAGCGACGTTGGCGCTGGCGGATGGGGGGCAGGTTGGCGGTGAGCATGAGGGGGAATGACGGGCACCGCGAGGGCGCGGTTTCAATGCGAGGGGCGAAAGCCAAGGCGGTCGGAGAGGATGTCGGCCTGCTCGATCAGGTAACGGCCGATGGTGTCGACCCGGTCGGGCTGCAGACGCACGGCTGGGCCGAATACGCCGAGTGAACCCGCCACCTTGCCAGTGCGGTCGAAGAAAGGGGCCGCGAGCGCCACGGCGCCCTCGATCAGCTCATGGTAGCTGACGCCGAAGCCGCGTTTGCGGGTGCGCGCCAGTTCGTCGGCGAAGGTGCTGGCGTCCAGCACGGCATCGGCGCCATAGCGCTCAGGCGCCTCGTCATCCGGCAGTTGCCACGCCAGTATGGCCCGACCGCTGGCCCCGCGCGCAATGTGCTCGGTGTAACCCACCCCTCGCTTGAAGTTGAGTGGTTGCGGGCTGGGAATTTCGGCCACGCACAGGCGTTGATCGCCTTCGGGTACGAAAAGGGCCACGGTTTCGCCGGTGTGTTCCCACACGGCTTGCAGCACCGGTTGGGCCAGGGTCACGATATCGAGGCCCGAACTCCACACATGGGCCAGGTGAGCCACCGAAGGCCCGAGCCGGTACCGCTGCGGGTCGCCTTCGGCCCGCACAAAACCCCATTCTTCCAGGGTATAGAGCAGGCGATAGAGCGTGGCCCGGTTGAGATCGACGCGCTTGAGCAATTGCGCCACGGTGAGTTCGCGATCGGCCGGCGTAAAGGCCAGGAGAATATCGAGCGCGCGGCCCACGGCACGCACGCTGTCTCCTGATTTGTCCGACGCATTCACGCTGCACTCTCCCCGCTTCATCATGGGCTCCATTCTACCGGTCCGCCCGCGGAGGGTGCCGCCGTGCTCTACATGGCTGACAGGCCGCCATCCACCATGAGGGTGGTGCCGGTGATGTAGGAGGCCTCGGCACTGGCAAGCCAGAGAATGGGCCACGCGATCTCGTCGGGTTCGGCCCAGCGACCCAGCAACGAA
The DNA here is from genome assembly GCA_041690575.1 of Verticiella sp. Classification (GTDB taxonomy): domain Bacteria; phylum Pseudomonadota; class Gammaproteobacteria; order Burkholderiales; family Burkholderiaceae_B; genus Verticiella. Next base: position 89,835 of record JAWLHC010000005.1, on the reverse strand, counting down.
GTGGTCTGGCGCTCCTGGCGCAGTTGATCTTCGGCCTTGCCGGCGGCGCGCGCTCTGGCCTTGTGAAAATCGGTGAACGTGGAGCCGGGACAAATGGCGTTGACCCGCACACCGTGCTCGGCTTCTTCAAACGCCAGCGTGCGCGTCATGGCCAGTTGGCCGGCCTTGGTGGCGTCGTACAGGGCCATGGCCTTGCGGCCGGTCTCGGCGTAGCACGACGATACGTTGACGATGCTGCCGTGGCCGCTGGCGCGCAAGGCCGGCAGAGCCGCCCGGCAATAATTGGCCACGCCGGCCAGGTTCACGGCGGCAATGTCCTGCCAATCTTGCGGCGTGGTGTCGGCCAGCGCCTTGTAGCGCCGCATGGCGGCGTTGTTGATCAGGATGTCGAGCCCGCCCCAGGCGGAAGATGCCGCTGCGGCGGCCTCTTCCGCTGCATCAGCGTTGGCCACATCGGCGGTTTGGCCACGCGCGCAGTCCGGGCCAAAGTCGTGATGCAGGCGGTCGAGGGTAGCCGCCAGGGCGTCGGAGTTGCTGTCGACCAGCATCACCCGTGCACCCTCGCGGCAGAACAGGCGGGCCGTGGCGGCGCCGATGCCGGCACCGCCGCCGGTAATGAGGGCCACCCGGCCCGCCAGTCGATCACCCATGACGATCAATCCACTCGTGCGCCAGTGGCTTTGATCACTTCGCCCCACCGCGGGATCTCCTGGGCGATCCAGTCGGCAAACTCCTGCGAACTGGTGGCCACCACGTCGAACTCGATCTCTTCGAGGCGCTGACGCACTTCCGGCTTTTGCAAGGTTTCGACCATGGCCTGGTTGTAGGCCTCGATCGCTTCGGGGGGTGTGCCGGCCGGCGCCAGCAGGCCGATCCATGATACGGCGTTGAAGCCCTCATAGCCGGATTCGTCGACCGTGGGAATATCCGGCGTGCTGGCAAAGCGCTCGAGACCCGAGACGGCCAGCGGGCGCAGACGGTCGTCGCGGATGTATTGCTGCACGTTGCCGGGCACGAGGAAGGCGGCATCCACCGTGCCGGCAAGCAGATCCACCAGCACCGGCGCGGCGCCCTTGTAAGGCACGTGCACCATATCGAGGCCAGCCTGTCGCTTGAGCATTTCCATCGTGAGGTGCGAGGCGCTGCCCACGGCGACCGAACCGTACGACAGCTCACCCGGCCGCTCTTTGACGTACTCGACGAACTCGTCGAAGGTTTCTACCGGCAGGTCGGGATGCACCACCAGATACTGCGGTGCCATTACCGCGAGGGTGATGGGGGCGAGATCGGTTTGCGGGTCGTAGGGCAGGTTGGCGAAGAGCGTCTTGTTGATGGCGACGGGGCCGTTGTAGCCGATGAGCAGCGTGTGGCCATCGGGCTCGGAGCGCACCACGTAGTCGGCCCCGATATTGCCGCCGGCGCCGGGGCGATTCTCCACGATGAACGGTTGACCGAGGGCTTCTTCCAGGTGCGGTGCCACCAGGCGTGCCAGCAGGTCGTTGGTGCTGCCGGTGATGGGCACCACGATGGTCACGGGTTGGCTGGGCTTCCAGTCGGACGCCAGCGCGGGAGCCGACATCAGGGCGCTGGCAACAGCGGCGCTGGTCAACCAGCGGGAAAAGGTGGCGGTCATGGGTGTCTCCTTTGGTGGGTTGTCGGGCTGGCCGTCCCGGATGGACGGTGCCTGATCAGAGGGAATAAACCGGTTCGTCGAGGCCGTCGGCCAGGTGTTGTTCTGCCCAGGCGCGCGGGTTGGCATCGCGCGGCAGCAATACACCGGCGGCACGCACGCGTTGGGCCGACGTATTCAGGGCGGGTGGTGTCTTGCCATCGAGCACGTCGAGCGCAGCCTGATAGAGCATGCGGCGAGCCATGACGATGCCGCGATCGGTGGGCAACAGGCGCTCGGCCTCGTGATCCTGGATCGGCCCCATGCTTTCCTGCAACGAGGCGTCCTGCATGGCAAAGCCGAAGACGCCGCTGTAGCTGCGGCCTTCACGCTGCGCCACACGATCGATCAGGTAGTCGTTGTCTTTGTTGGCCTTGGGCCGGAAGCTGTCTGGCGCTTCGTATTCCACATGAATGCCCTTGCCCTCGACCATGGCCTGACGCTCTTCGTCGGTCAGCGGCTTGTCGGGATGGAAGTTGATGCTCCACGCCCAGCAGCTGTGATCGTCGATCGGCACCCACACGTGGCCGGCCAGCGAATGCTCGCCAAACGGCGGGATCAGGGTGAACCACGGGAACAACCACTGCGTGACCCGCCAGTAGTACGAATCGGGCTCGCCGTTGCGGCGACCGAAGAGCGTAAGGCCAAAGTCGGTGGGCTCGATCTCAAACACCACGTTGCCGTCGGCCTTGATGTAGTCGAGTGCCTTGCAGCCCTGATGCATGGGGTCGGTATCCACCTCGTAGCGATGCACGAACGACACATGGCTGGTGTCGATGCCGCCCTCCATGGCCTGCAGATAGCTGCACTCCTGCAATCGGCGAGACACGAACACATGGCTCTCGGGCAGCAGGCACCACTCGAGTTCGGGCGGTGGCGGCTGAACGTCGGGAGGGCCAAGATACGCCCACACCACGCCACCGCGCTCCACACACGGGTAGCCGCGAATGTGCATGCGCTCGCAGGCGTCAGGGGCCGAGGGGACATCGACGCAGCGGCCGAGGCGGTCGAACTTGACGCCGTGGTAGCTGCATCGAATGCCGCCTTCTTCATTGCGGCCGAAAAACAGCGAGGCGCCGCGATGCGAACAGAACTCGTCGATCAGCCCGGGCTTGCCCTCGCTATCGCGAAAGGCCAGCAGACGCTCGCCGAGGATGGGCACTCGAATCTGCGGGCCATCGGGCTCGGCGATCTCGCTGGACAACACCACCGGTACCCAGTAGCGGCGCATCAACTGACCCATGGGGGTTTGCGGCCCGGTGCGCACCAGGGTCTCGGCCATTTCGCGATTCATTGTGGTCTCCGGCGCGGGCAAAACGGCGGTGCACCGTGGTGCAGATCTTGCGCGTCGCCCTGTAAGAAGTTCGTCTGTCGAAGTTGAGTTCATTATACGAACTCATTGTTCACGTGGCAAACCTTCATCTCGATATTTTTGTCACGGTCGCGCCGCGCCCAGCGCAACGCCACGCTGGTAGCATCAGCTTTCCCATTCAGACGGCATCAGGAGCCATCACCCATGGAAGCGGAGTTCTGGCAGGAGCGCTGGCGCAGCGGCCGCATCGGATTTCACCAGGAGCAGATTACGCCGGCGCTGCAGCGCTGGTGGCCCGAGCTGGCCGTGCCGCCGAGTGCTCGCGTATTGGTGCCGTTGTGTGGCAAGTCGCGAGACATGCTGTGGCTGGCCGAACGCGGCCACACGGTGCTGGGGGTGGAGCTGGCCGAGTTGGCGGTGCAGCAGTTCTTCGAGGAAAACGACCTGAGTTGGCAAACGCGGCAATCGGCCGCCGGCACGCACTATGTGAGCGGGCGCATCGAGGTCGTGTGTGGCGACATCTTCAACCTGCCTGTCGAGGCGCTGGCGAGCTGTACTGCCGCGTTCGATCGCGCGGCGCTGATCGCGCTGCCCCAGGCCATGCGCCAGCGTTACGTGCAGCACGTGTATGGCGGCCTCGCGCCAGCGAGCCGAGGCCTGTTGATCACGCTGGATTACCCGCAGGAGGAGATGGCCGGACCACCTTTCTCGGTGCCGGACGACGACGTGCAGAGCCTGTTCGCTGGCGTGGCTGATGCCACCTTGCGCGAGCGTCGCTCGAGCCTGTCGTCGGAGCAGAAATTCCAGGAGCGCGGCGTCAGCCGCTTCGACACCCTGGTGTACGAGCTCGAAAAGCCCGGCGGCGATCGGGGCTGACAACCCGCAGCGGGGCGGGCAGCATTGGGCATATGGGGCCACGCGCCATCGGAGTGACGGGCATCTGCCGCGAGAGCGCGGCAGATGCCCGTGTGGAGCAGCGCTCGGCTACTGCATCATCTGCCCCGGCAGCCAGAGCGCCAGTTGCGGGAACATGATCAACAAAGCCACCACCAGCAGGGTGCAGGCCAAATACGGCAGGGCGGCCCGCACCACTTCGCCGATGCTGGTGCCCGGTGGCCCCACGCCCACCATCACGTAGAGCAGCAGCCCGAAGGGCGGGGTAATCAGGCTCATTTCCAGAGCGATGAGCATGATCACGCCAAACCACACCGGATCGAAGTTGAACTCGCCGAGCAGCGGGATGAAGATGGGCAGCGTGAGCATCATGATCGAGAGCTGATCCATGAACATGCCCAGCACCACCAGCACGGCGAACATGGCCAGCAGGATCCAGATGGGGCTCAGCTCGAGGTCGGTGGCCCAGCCGATCATGCCGGCCGAGGCGCCGGAAAACGCCAGAATCTGCGAAAAGGTGGTGGAGCCCAGAATGATGAGCAGCATCATGCCCGACACCAGCAGCGTGCCCCGGAACGACTTGATGATGGCATCCAGGGTGAGGCAGCGCTTGGCGATGGCCAGGATGATCACTGCCGCGGCACCGAAGGCGGCCGATTCGGTGGGCGTGGCCCAGCCCAGCAGAATCATGCCCACCACGGCAAAGATCACCAGCCCCATGGGCGCCACGTCGATCAGCATGGCGCGCACGATCTCGCCCATGGGCGCGCGCTCGGCGTCGTAGCCCGGTGCGGCCTGGGGGTCGCGCGCGATCTGCAGCCGGATGGTGATGATGTAGAAGGCGGCCAGGATCAGGCCGGGAATCAGGCCCGCGATCAGCAGCGCGCCCACGTCGATACGCCCCAACGAACCGAGCAGCACGGCCAGCGTGGAGGGCGGGATGATCATCGCCAGACCGCCGGTGGCGATGATGGGCCCGATGATCATGTGCTTCTTGTAGCCGCGCCGCATCATGTCGGGGGTGAGCGAAGCCCCCAGCATGGCGGTATTGGCCATCGACGAACCCGACAACGTGGCAAACAGCGTGCCGCCGCCCACCGTGAGATAGGACAACCGCCCCTTGATGCCGCCCAGCAGTTTGTCGAGCGCGTCGAACACGCGTTTGGCCAGCCCGGTGTTGAAGAACAGCTCGCCCATCAGCAGAAAGAGCGGCACCGGCACCAGCGCAAAATTGGTGATCGAGGCGGTGGCGTTGGTCATGAACTGGTCCACGCCCATCAGGCCGCCCATGAAGACCCAAACGCCAACGATGTTGACGGCAAAGAAGGCGAAGGCCACGGGCATGCCGATGGCCATCAACAGCAATACGGCGCCGATCATCAGCGCAAAAGTTTCGTACCATTCCCAGCCCATGATGCGGCCCGGCCTCCAGAAAGTTAGTGCGACGCCGCGCCGCCCATGGTGTTTTGGCCGCGCACGAGCATGCGCAGCACTTCAATGGCCATCAGGCCGAGACCGCCACTGAGCATGGCGTAGGCAATCCACACCGGGATGTCGATCGAGCGCATGTCCATCGCGCCAAACGCCTGCTCCTCGATGCCGATGAGAGCGGCTCGCCAGCTCAGCAGCGCCAGGGTGATCAGCGAAATCACCATCGCCAGCTTGATCACCCAACGATGCAGGGTGGTGGGCAGCATGCCGACGAAACTGTTCACCGCCACATGCGCGCCGTGGCGCAACAACCAGGGCCCCGAGGCCATGGTGGCAAACAGCAGCACGTACTCCACCAGCGCGCTGGTGGCCTGGATGGGACGCATGTTGAAGTTGCGCAGCAACACATCGACGATGATGGCGAGCGTGGCCAGGCCGTACGTGATGGCGGCCAGGATGGCCAGGCCGACAATCAGACGATCGTAGAGACGAATCAGCAGCATGGTGGGGGCTCAACAGCCGTAGCGAGAGTAGAAAGGTGAGCACGGGGAGGACGGCGCCGGTCACGGTGCCGCCCTCCCCGACGAGCCTGGCGCCAGGTCGCGACAAGCTCGGGGTGCCTGCCGGGCCCCACCGGGTTGGCCATGATGTCTCATGGCCAACCCGGTGCGAGCGCCGGCACGGCGACCGCGATCAACGGTCGTAGTAGGCCTCGCGCAGCGCCTCGTAGTGCGGTGTGCCCGATTCCTTCATGCGGGCCCAGGCACTGTCGTAGGCGGCATCGAGAAACTCGGTGCGCTCGTCGCCCTCCAGCGTGATCACCGTCATGCCTTCGTCGCGCACGAGCTTGTCGGTGGCTTCGATCTCTTCCTGGAAGTGGTCGTATGAGCGCTGTTCCCACTCCAACGCCACTTCTTCGATGAGCGCCCGCGACTCGTCGCTCAGGCCTTGCCACGCCTTGGGATTGACGGCGATACCCAGGTCGGTGGCGAAGAAGCCAGGGTCGATCCGATAGCGCAGGAAGCGATCCCAGTTGAGGTCTTTGATGCCGATGATGGGCCAGCCCGCGCCGTCGAACGTTTTGCGCTCGAGACCGGTGTAGACGTCGGGCACGTTCACCGATACCGGCACGGCACCCAGCTCTTCGAAGAAAGCCTTGTAGATCGGCTGCGAGCGGATCTGCAGGCCGGAGAAGTCGAGCGTGCCATCGGCGTTCTTCCTGGGCTCCTCGATCAGGTACACATGAAACTGCACGCCACCATCGATGTGGGCGATGAGCTCGACGCCAAGCTTGTCGCGAAAGGCCTCCTGCATCACCTCGAAACCGCCGTTGTCGCGGGCTTCCATGGGAGATACAGTGGCACCCACCCAGGCATCGGCCTCGGGCATACGGCCCAGGTAGAAACTGGCTGGGCCGTACTGCATATCGACCACACCGCGGCGCAGGGCATCGATCTGCTGGTTCTGTGGCACCGCTTCGGGGCCACCGAGGTATTCGATCTGCACCACACCCTCGCCCCGCTGGTTCACCTCTTCGACGAAGCCGAGGAACGACTGCGCGAACGCCAGGCCCGACGGGAAGGCCGTGACGGCACGCAGGGTGTCTTCGGCGCTCGCCACGGCGGGCAGCGCGCTGAGGATGAGGCCGGCCAGAGTGGCACGTTGGAACATTCTCTTCATGGGTGTACTCCTTTGTTGGGGGTAGAACGGCGTTGTTGTTGTGAACTCAAGCAAACTCTGTGCCGGCTTACGAGGCCGGCGGTTGCAACAGGCCTTGCTGGCGCAGCATTTGTACGAAAGCACCCAGCTTCTCGGCCCGAAAGGCGTCAACATCGCGATCGCGGTAGTTGTAGAAACCTTCGCCCGAGCGCAGGCCCACCTTGCCCTCGGCCATATTGCGCTCGATGATCTCGGGCGCGGTATAGCGCGATTGCCCGGTCGCCTCGGTGAGGTAGCGGCTAGCGTAAGCCAGGATGTCGCCACCGCCCCAGTCGATGAACTCGAGCAGGCCCAGCACCGCAAAGCGCAGACCAAAGCCGTAGGTGACGGCCTTGTCCACATCTTCGGCGCTGGCCACGCCTTCTTCGACGATGCGCGCCGCTTCGTTCATGGCCAGCGTTTGAATGCGCGGCACGATATAACCGGGTGCCGCCTTGCACTCCACCGGCACCTTGCCCATGCCTTCAAGAAACTGGCGCAGCGACGCCACCACGGCGCGATCCGTGGTCGGCGCGGGGCTGATCTCCACCAGGGGCACCAGAAACGCCGGGTTGAGCCAATGGGCATTGAGAAAGCGCTCGGGCCGGGCGGTGAGGCCGGCCAGCTCGGTGGACAGCATGGTGGACGTGGTGGACGCCAGAATGGCATCGGGCCCTGCCACTTCGTCGAACAGGGCAAAAGCGCCGGCCTTGGCCTCGCGGGTTTCGGGCACGCCTTCGAAGGTGATGGCGGCCTCGCCCAGCGCTTGTGCCGCCTCGGCCAGGGGATGCACCGTGATGCGCGCCATGATGGCGGGAATGCTGGCGCCGTCGAAGGCGCCCAGCCGGGCCAGCATCTGCAGGCCACCTTCGATCTCGCCCAGCGCGCTTTGCTTGAGCGCCTGGAAAGCCGCCTCATCGCGGGGTTTGGCGTCGAGCAGGGCGACCGGGTGGCCGGCGTAGGCCGCAGCATGCGCAATGCCGCGACCCATGCGACCGGCGCCCAGGCAGGCGATCTTGATGGCAGAGCTCATGCCAGCCCCTCGCGCAACATGGCGGTCATCTGGTCGCGGCTTTCGCCCGCCAGGCCCAACGAGCCCAGCGTGCGACCGGTTTGCAGGAAGTCGCAGTGGTTGATGGCACCGGCCAGGGCCAGCAGGCCCTTGGCCACCGGGCAAGGCACGCCCACCCAGTCGCCCACCGAGGCCATGAAGGCCAGACCCTGGCCGATGTCTTCGGTCATGTAGCGATGTTGGTGGAGGTCTAGCTTCTCGTGCCAGTCGCCCGAGCCCACGAGCTTGTCGTGCGCCAGGTTGCCGTACATCCAGTCGCTGGTCTTGTAGTGATCGGCCAAGGGAAAGTGGGGAGCGCCGTAGCCCAGTGCCTCGCGAATGGCGATGCGCTCGGCGTCGAGGGCATCGTGCACGGCGCGCACGGAAGGTTGCGTGCCTTCGTTGTGGATGTCCCAGCGATCGAAGTGTTCGATGGGGCCGGCGTTCATGAGAATGAGCGGCGGGTGGATGATGGGGCCAGCGTTCATCAGGGCCGCCGAGAGCGCGTCTTCCACCGGCTCGATGGCGCCCGGGAAGACGTCGCCGATGATCTCGAGCGCGTGCTTCTGCAGGCGAACGGGAAGGGCGCCGGTGGGCAGGCGCGAGGCACGCGTGGTGATGCGCACCGTGCTCGCGTCGGGCTTGCGGCACAGCCAAGGCAGTGTGCCGGTTTCGGCGATGGCGATGTCGGCCTTGCAGCCGGCGTCGCGCAGGCGCTTCATCATCAGATAGCTACCGAAGGTGCCGGGCGGCAGATAAATCACCTGACCGTCTTTCAGGTGCGGTGCCAGGCTGTCGGCCAGCTCGGCCTGGCCGGGCGCGGGGATGGGCGCCAGGATGAGCTCGGCGCCCTCGAGCGCGGCGGCGAGATCGTCGGTGGGCTTTACCGGCACCTCGCGAGTGCCGGCGTGATCCACCACGGTGATCTTGCCGCTGTCGAGTACTGGGCCGAAGGCCTCGCGGCTGCGGCGCCACCAGCGCACATCATGACCGGCCTCCACGGCATCGACCACGGCGGCAAAAGACCCATTGCCGCCACCTACGACGGTCACCTTGCGTTTGACTTCAGACACAGAGAATCCTCGAAATGAATCTATGAATTTTTCAGGTATTGGCAGACCAGCTATGGTGCAAGAAGTATATTGTTTGGGGAAGTTGGGGTATGCCCTAGCCTGGTGCTTTCCCGAAGCTCAAGCAGGATTCGTGCCGTCAGGTCCATCGGGTGGCGTGCACGGCCTGCTCGCGTGCCAGTGCACCCTGAAAGTCGGCGAGATGTTCGCGGTTGAGCAACTGCTTGATGTCGGCCACCACCTGCGGCTCCAGCGCGGCCAGTTGTTCGCCCAGTGCCAGCGCCCGGCCGCGCGGATTGCCTTCCACCACCTCACACACCAGGCCCCAATCCAGTGCCTGAGCGGCATCGATGGTGGTGCCCAGCATCAACAGCAACTTGGCGCGTTGCAAGCCCACCAGCTTGGGCAACAGGGCCGCGATGCCGCCAGTGCCGGCCAGGCCCAGCGCCGCTTCGGGCAATTGCAGGCGCAAGTCGTCGGAGGCGATCACGAAGTCGCAGTTGACCAGCAGCTCGCAGCCGCCGCCCACCGCCCAGCCCTGGGCAGCGGCGACCACGGGCTGAGGCGCCAGCACCAGGCATTCGGCCAGTTCTTGCAGAACTTCCACGGATGCCATCGTGGCGGGTTCGTCGCGATCCTTGCCGGCACAAAAGGCGCGGCCGGCGCCGCTCAGCAGCAAGACGCGGGTATCCGGTGCGGCCAGTGCCTGCCGGGCGGCGGCAAGCAGTTGCCGGCACAGATCGATGGTAAGCGCATTGAGGCGTTGCGGGCGGTCGAGCTGGAGTTCGACGAGGCCTGCGGCTGGATGCAGTTTGAGCAAGGACATGGGCAGCTACCTCAGAGAAACATGGTAGTCCTTCGGCGAAGGCACTGCGGCGGGAATCTCTGCGCGAGTCGGTTGGCAGAGAGTCGCGTTGTTGGTTGGCGGCGGCTCTCACGACCGAGTGGCGTCTGGGGCCATTTCGACACGATTGCGGCCGTTACGCTTGGCCGCGTACAGCATCAGGTCGGCTTGCTTCGGCAGTTTTGAGAGTTCGGTGACGTGCGTGGGCCAATGTGCCACCCCCAACGAGACGGTGATCCTGCCAGCCGGGGCAATCGTCGTGCTTTCTATTTCCCTCCGGAGGCGTTCTGCGATCTCATGCGCAGCGCTAGGCCCGGTTTCCGCAAGCAGTATGGCAAATTCTTCCCCGCCAATGCGAAACGTTTTGTCGGCATCGCGCGAGAAAGAGCGAATCATCCTTGCTACCTGTTGTAGCACCGTATCGCCGACATCATGGCCGTAGGTATCGTTGATCTGCTTGAAATGGTCGATATCGAGAGTGATGAGAGAGCCCTGGTATTTGACCCCTCGCCACGCTTCCAGTGTCCGGTCGAATTCGCGCCGATTCAACAGTCCGGTGAGGCCATCGGTTCGGACGTCGTGCCTCAGCTTCCCGATGTGCTCGTTCGCCAGGGTGGCGCCAAGCAGCAAGGCCTCTCTCAGCCTGGCCAGTTCAAAATACCATGCTGGCGTTGTTCGGATTTGTTCTATGGAGCGGTTCTCGCTGAGAGATTCCGCGCAGTCGGCCAGGCGAGTTAGTGGACGGGAAATGAGGCTGGAAAATAACCAGATCAAGCCAGCCACCAGAATCAGCAAGGGCAGGGAGTAATAGAACAGTCTGGCGTTGAGTTCTTTCAGGGGTTGCAGGACCGAGCGGGTGGGGCTTTGGGCCACCACCCCCCAGCCGAGGTCGGGGACGATCGCAAAGCCCGCCAGCATGTCGACCCCGACACTGTTCACCAGCCGCTGGGCGCCGTCCTTTCCCGCCACCGTCGAATTGATGGCGTCGTTGGTTTCGACCACTTCGCCGATTCGGGTGGGGTCTGGGTGGTAAATGATTCGCCGCGTGGTATCGAAGGCGTAAACATATGAATCGTCGCGGTAAAAATGGTCCGCAAGAATGCGGTTCAGGATGCTCGGTTGTTCGAGATAAATCGTTCCACTGATGTAGCCCAGGTACCGGTCGTTGTCATTGAATACGGGTTGAGAAATCGAAATCAGGAGGCGTCCGGTAGTGGCCATGAAGGGTGCACTGATGAATGGCGTACGACCTTCTTGCAATATGCGGTTGTTTTCCGATGTCAGTCGCCGCCCCGTGATTCCAAGCTCCGGATTTGTGGCGAGCACTTCACTTTCATCGTCGACGATCACGACGGAATTGAAAGAGTTGTCCTGCTCCCGAAGCCGACTCGCTTCTCGTTCGAGAGTCGAGCGATCTGAAAAGTTTTGAGAAATTGCCCGTGCCGAGAACCGGAGCTTGTTTTGGGCGGCCAGCAGAAAGTCGTCGATGCTGGATGCCATTTTGGTGGCGTAGGCATAGTTGTAATTCAGCGCTCCATTGATCAGTATCTCACGCTGTGAATGGAAGCTAAGCCCAAGAACGCTGATTGCCACGACCAATATGCTGGCGACGGACAGAAGGACGATGAGAAATCGGATGGTCAGGAGTGCGCGCTGCTTTCTTTGGGCCGTCATCTCGTTCATGTCTCGTGATGGCGTGCGGCGATTGGAGCGCCGCGCGTGTCAGTGCGCAGTTTAGACCAGCGCTCCCGCAGTCGCTTCGACCGCCCCCAAAGCGCCGCGAGAGCCCGCGCACAGCCGGTGGCTGGCAGAGTCGCGGGCCGGTCAGGGGGCGGCTTCAAACAGCATGGACGGGCCGCAGTCGCCCACCCATGGCAAATTGTTCATCGACCGACGCCGCCAGCAATTCGGCGGTGGCCGCCGAGAGCGTCCAACCCAGATGGCCATGCCCGGTGTTGTAGAACACGCCGCGCCGGCGACCCGCTCCCACGCGCGGCATCATGTCGGGCGTCATGGGCCGAAGACCGGCCCAGGGTTCCACATGACCGGAGTTGAGACCCGGCACCAGCCGGCGCGTCCAGCGCTCCAGCGGCGCGATGCGGTCGGCGGCGATATCGCGGTTGAAGCCATGAAACTCGGCGGTGCCAGCCACCCGAAAGCGATCCACGCCCAGCCGGCTGCTGACGATCTTGGCGGCGTCGTCGAGCAGGCTCACGGTGGGTGCCGCCGCTTGGCTCTCGGCGTCATCCAGATGAACGGTGATCGAATACCCCTTGACCGGGTAGATGTTGATGCGATCTCCCAGTTGCCGGGCCAGGTCGCGGCTTTGCACCCCGGCACATACCACCACGCCGTCAACCGCAAGATCGAGGGTCTCGCCATCACTGGCGTCGGCCCCGGGAGGCAGGTGGCGAGCATGAATCCGCCAGCCCTTGCCCTCGGCCTGCAGCCGCTCGATTGAGGTATCGAAATGCAGCGCCACGCCGCGACGGGCACACGCCTGCGCCAGGCCTCTGGTGAACTTGCAGATGTCGCCGCTGGCATCCGATGGCGTGTAATAGCCGCCGGCATAGCGCTCGGCCTGCAAAGTGGGTTCGATCTGCCGGATCTCGTCGGGGGTCACCGCGTAGCGTTCCAGGCCGCCGGCCATCAGCAAGGCGTTGGTCTCGGCGGCTGCGTCGAGGCTGGCGCGGTCGTGATAGATGTGCAGGATGCCGCGGCGCTCCAGATCGAATTCGATGCCCTCGGCCTCGGCGGTGCGGTACAGATGCTCGCGCGCGGCAATCGCCATGCGGGTGGTGGCGATCGTATTGCGGTCGTGGTCGGGGATGTGGGCCAGAAATTCGGCCATCCAGCTCAGCTTGTGCCAGCTCGGCGCCGCATGCACACGCAAGGGTGCGTCGCGCCGCAACAACCAGCGCATGCCCTTGCCCACGGTGTCGAGCCGGTTCCAGACCTCGGCATTGCTGGCCGACAGCTGCCCGCCATTGGCGCGCGAGGTTTCGGCCGCCGGCAGCGGGTGACGATCGATGAGAAGGATGTCGTAGCCCCGCTGACGCAGGGTGTAGGCAGCTGTGACGCCGGTGATTCCGGCGCCGATCACGGCGAGTCGCGGCATGGTGCGCTCCTGAAGGGTGAGATTGCAATGGCCCGCCGGTGGCGGGCTGCCAATCACCCCTCTGTCTTGTGACCTGAGAGCTTCACCGGCATGGCCGGATCCCCTTCGGTGGACGCCGCGAGGGCGCCTCTCTCCAGAGTGTCTGGACGCGCACGGTCTGGGTGCCTGAGAGTTTCCGGGTGCGTTGCTCCTTCGGCGGCACGGCATGGCCGTGCACTCTTCCGTGGCGTCGCTGCTGCGACGGGTTGATTTTACTGCACGTGTGGGCGATGGGAAGCAGGGAAAGGGTCCCTGACCCGGGCATGAGTCAACAGTCTGGAGATGGAGGTCTTTGCAAGCCATTTTGAGACATTCTGTCTCAGTGGTTAGATAAGGTTACGATAGTGATGATAAGTGCAGCTTGGAGCCTATCGAGGGACTTCAATGCTGAGCATTGATCGGTAAGGGCGATAGCGCCTGGACACTTCCAAGACCGGAGTTCTTCATGAAGCGTTGGCTGAAATCTTTTGTGTCCTCTCCCCCCCCCCCCAGGTTTCACACACGAGGCCGCTGAACCCTCGGTTCAGCACCTGCCGAACGTAGCACCAGGCGCTTTGGTCGACGTGCACGCGCAGTTGGGGCAGCCGCATTCGCCGCAAGCCACGATCGATGACATTTACTATTGTTTTCGCTTGCTGCTGGGGCGCAACCCCTCGCCCGAAGAATGGACCGGGCACTCCTCGCGAGCCGGTCAATCGTTGCACGAGGTCGTGGCCGCCTACGTGAGTTCGTTGGAGTTCGCGCGGCGAGGGCTCTCGGAGCCCGACGCGGGCTCGTTGCCCGAGCGTGCGGAGATCGAAGGTTCCACCCTCCATGTGTTTGCCAACGATGATGCTGTGGGGCGCCATGTGCTCAGCGGAGCGTATGAGCCCCATGTGACGCGCGTTTTCGAGCATTACGTGCAGCCGGGCATGACGGTGGTGGATATCGGTGCCAACGTGGGCTATTTCGCCATGCTGGCCGCCCGGAAGGTAGGCCCTCAAGGCACGGTACATGCCTTTGAGCCCAACCCGCTCAATGCACGCTTGCTCGATCTCAGCCGGCGGGCAAACCACTACTCCTGGTTGCAATTGCACCAGCTGGCCCTCGCCAGCGAGCCGGGCTTGCTGGTGCTGAATACGGCTTTCAGCAACGGCACCACTTCCCGTCCGGATGACCGGCTCGAGGCCTTCGTGCAGGCGCAAAGCGTGGCGGCACTGCCGTTGGCCGTGGTGTTGCGCGACGCGCCTCCTCTGGATGTGATCAAGATCGATGTGGAAGGGGCGGAATACGACGCGCTGCTGGGTGGCGCGTCACGCATCGCGCAAGACCGTCCGGTGATCCTCAGCGAGTTTTCGCCGCCGCAAATCCGCGGCATCTCAGGTGTGGAGGGCCGGGTCTATCTCGATTTCTTCATCGCGATGAATTACCACCTTGGCTGGATTCGGCACGATGCCGACGATAGCGCCGGCGAGCGCGATGCGCTGGGCATCACCTGGCTGGGCCAGGACGCTCAGGCCGTGCTCTCGGCCTATGAAAAGAGTGGCGTGGATCACATCGATTTCATCGCCGTACCGGCAGAGCGCATGGCAGACTGAGCACGCCACCGGCCTTGCCCAGGCCGATTATCCCGAGCGCCCCATCACGCTGGTGGTCAATTCCACCGCCGGCAGCCCGCTGGATGTGATGGCTCGTCTCATCGCCGAGGCAGCCACCGAGGATCTCGATCAGCCCATCATCGTGGAAGCCAAGCCCGGCGCCTCGGGCACGATCGGCGGCGGTTACGTCTCGCGTGCCGACCCCGACGGCTATACGCTGCTGTTGGCTCTCGACATCACTGCCACGGCTGTGCCGTACGTGTCGCCCAATCCCGATTTCAACGCGATGAACGATCTCGAGTTCATCCATCCCATCGGCGACTTCAGTCAGGCCCTCGTGGTGCCGCCCAAGTTGGGGGTGGAGAACATCGACGAGTTCATGGCGGTCGCGAAAGAGAACAACCTCACCTATGCCAGCGCTGGCATAGGTTCTCCGGGCCATCTCACGATGGCGTCGTTTGCCGACGCGGCCGATCTCGACATGACGCATATTCCCTACAAGGGCAACCCGCCGGCGGTCAACGACATGCTGGCAGGGCTGGTGGACTCCGGCTTCCTGGTGGTGGCCGGCGTGGTGCCGCACGTGAAGTCGGGTGCTTTCGTGCCGCTGGCGGTGTCGGGCACGGTGCGCAATGATCTGCTGCCCGACACGCCCACGGTGCAAGAATCCGGGATCCCCGGTACCGAGGAGTACTCGTCCACGTTCGGTTATCTGTTTGCCGCACCCAAGGGCACACCGCCCGAGATCATCGAGCAATGGAACGAATTGCTCACCGACGTGTTGCAGCGCCCCGGCGTGAAGGAGCGCTTCGAGGGTGATCTCGATATCGCCTTGCGCTTTGATGATCCGGCGCAGACCCGCAAGCACATCGAAGAGCAGGCCGAGCACTGGAAAGGCGTGATCGAAGAAGCGGGAATTTCGGCGCAGAACTGATTGGTTTTTTTGGTGGAGATCCCGGGTCGTGCGGCGTTGCCGCACGCCCGGGATGACGCTCTTCATTGTCCAGGCAACGCTGTTCGTTGCCGGATGACGTTTTTCATTGCCCGGATGACGTTCTTGGTAGGTCGCGATGACGTGCTTTATGGCCCGGGATGACATGTTTGATGCGCAGGCAGTAGCAGTATCAACGGGAGCCTCCCGGCGCCCGTACGATTTCATGGAGGAGCGATCATGAAGATTTCAAAGCTTTTCAAAGTGGCCGCGGTGGCCGGGGTGCTGGGGTGTGCGGCCGGTGCGGCGCAGGCGCAGCAGAAGCTGTTGTTGAGCACGTTCTTTCCCACCATGCATCCGCTGTATGCCGAGGTGCTGGTGCCCTGGGCCGAGGCGGTGAAAGCCGAGACCGATGGCCGGGTGGAGGTGGAGTTTGCCTCCAGCAGTCTGGCGCCGCCGCCGGCGCAGTTCGACATGGTGCAGCGGGGCATTGCCGATGTGGCGGTGCAGTCGCCCGGCATGATGCCCGAACGCCTGCGCCCCGACGTGATCACCGAATTGCCCGATCTGGGTGGCACGGCCGAGGCAGTTTCCAAGGCCTTGTGGCGTACGCATGAGCAATACTTTGCCAACGACGACCGCTACAAGGGCACCGAGCTGCTGGCGTTGTTCGCCTTCCCGCCGCAATCATTCTTCTGCGTGAAGGCTTGCCCCAGCACGCTCGACGAGATGGCCCAGATGCGCATGGCCACGCTGCCCAGCACGGCGGCGCGGCAGTACGGCGAGGTCACGGCCGGCATTGTGGCAGGGCCCATGGCCCGGTTCTTCGAGCTGGCCTCCAAGGGCACCATCGACGCCTACGGTTCAGCCACGGCGCTCGATGTGCTGGGCTTCAACCTGGCGCCCAGCACCCAGGGCGTGCTGCGTTTCGAAGACCTCAGCACGGCCGGCAGCTTTGCGTTGGTCGTCAATGCGCGCACATTCGATCGCTTGTCTGACGAAGACAAGGGCATCGTGCGGGCGCTTGGTGGCGAAGCCTTTGCCGGGCGCATGGCGGTGCTGGATGCCGCTGAGGAGCGCGCCTGGCAGAAGCTGGAGGCCGAAGGCGTGAAGGTGCAGCCGGCCAGCGCCGAGCTCAACGAATCGTTGCGCAACACCTTTACCTTCCTCGACGAAGCGTGGGTGGCCGATATGAACGAGCGTGGCATCGACGGCGAGGCGGCCCTCGCGTTCTATCGGGAGCAGCTGCGCCAATTGGCTGCTGAATGATGGCAGGCGGCGTCTTGCTGCGGGGCCTTCAGGGCGCGGCAGCGCTGGCGCTGCTCGCCATGCTGCTGATCGTGACGATCGACGTGGTGGGGCGGCATTTCTTCAACAGCCCGCTCACCGGCGCCATCGAGCTCACGCAGTACACCATGCTGATTGCCGTGTTTGCCGGCTTGCCGGTGGTCACGTTGCGTCGTTCGCATATCAGCATCGGCTTGCTCGATGGCTGGTTCCACGGCGCGGCACGGCGTGTGCAGTCGCTGGTGGTGTGTGGCATCAGCGCCGCCGTGCTCGCGGCACAAGCCTGGGTGCTGTGGCACGAAGCGGCCTGGCTGCGGGAAATGGGCAACGTCATCGGCTATCTGCAGCTGCCCACGTGGCCGGCGGCGTACGCCATGGCGGTGCTGTCGGCCCTGGCGGCAGTGGCCAGTGCCATGGCCGGCTTGCGTGCGCCGCCCGCCACGGCGTCGCTGCACGCTGCGCACGCCCAGCCCGCCGAACCTGATGGCGCCGAGGCGCCCGAAAATCGACACGGCCGCCCGCAGGCGCCTGACCCCCGCTCCTGAGGGTTCCGTTCCGTTACGCTCCGAGGCAAATCTGTCATGCAAACCGCCTTTCTGGGATTTGTTGCCCTGTTCGCGCTGGCCTTCGTGGGCGTGCCGCTGGGTTACACCATGCTGGTGGTGGGCGTGGCCGGGTTTGCCAGTTTTCGGGGGTGGGACGCGGCCTTGGCCATGGGCTCGCAGCAGGTGCTCGATATCGGCATGAGCTACGGCCTGTCGGTGATCCCGCTGTTCGTGCTGATGGGCGCCTTCATCTTCAAGTCGGGCATTGCCGACGACCTGTTCAGCTCGGCCCAGCGTTGGCTGGGCGGCTTCCGCGGGGGGTTGGCGCACGCCGCGTTGGGAGCCTCCGGCGGCTTCGGTGCGGTGAGCGGGAGCTCGCTGGCCACCGCGGCCACCATGACCCGGGTGGCCGTGCCCGAGATGCGCCGCCATGGTTACGACCCGGCGTTTGCCGGCGCCACCGTGGCGGCCGGCGGCACCATCGGCATGCTGATTCCGCCCAGCGTGCCCATGGTGATCTTCGGCATTCTCACCGAAACCGACATTGGTCAGTTGTTTGCCGCCGGCGTGTTGCCGGGCATTCTGCTGATGCTGCTGTACATGGTGGCAGTGATGGTGAGCGCGCGGCTTTGGCCGCACAAAATGGGCGCCACCGTGCAGTCTGGCTGGGGCGAGCGCTTGCGTGCATTGCGGCAAACTCTCCCCGTGCTCGTGCTGTTCGTGTTCGTGTTTGGTGGCCTGTATCTGGGTATCTTCACACCCACCGAGAGTGCCGGCATCGGTGCGGCGGGTGCTCTTGCCCTGATGGCCGCGCGCGGACGGGCGCAGTGGCGGCTGGTGCGCGAGGCGTTGTGGGAGGCCGCTGAGCTTACCGCCATCCTGATTCCGGTGACCATCGGTGCCGCCGTGTTCGGCAACTTCCTCACCATGACCGGCCTCACCTATCAGGCGGCCGATTGGCTGCAAACGCTGAATGTGTCGCCACTCGGCGTGGTGCTGGCCATGTGCCTGATCTACATTTTGCTGGGCTGCGTGTTCGACAGCCTGGCCATGCTGTTCCTCACCCTGCCCATCTTCTTCCCCATCATCGTGCAACTGGGGCTGGATCCGATCTGGTTCGGCATCGTGGTGATGCTGGTGGTGGAGCTGGGCCTGATCACGCCCCCAGTGGGGATGAATGTATTCGTGGTGAAGGGTTTATTGCCCGAAGTGGGATCGTGGCAGATATTTGCCAATATCGCATTGTTTGTTCTGGCGGGCTTCATATGCCTCGCTCTGGTCATGGGGTTTCCGGCAATCGCCACCTGGCTGCCTTCGTTGATGCGATAGCTCGCCATGCCCTGAATTCTCTGGTTACTTATGTAACTTTCGTCAAAGGCAAATGAATCACAAGTAGTATAAAGTTACTTCTGTTTGGCGCAACCTCTTGCCTATAATTTGTCGGTATGTATCCGTCGTAACGTGCAGATACCAGCCCCTGGTTGCTGCCGTTGTGTCCGTTTGTGTGTTGCGTTCAAGAGGAAATTGCCATGGCGGTGTTGCCAATCGAAGAAATCCAGGCCGATGTTGCGGCCGTGTTCCTGTCGTACTTTCAGCGGGCCCCCGAGTTTGAGGCCATGCAGTGGTATGCCCAGGTATACGAAGATCTGCTTGCCGCCCAGGGTGACAACCCCGCGGCGGAAGAGAACGCCTTCAAGGCGCTGGCCGCGCAGATCTACGCCGACGGCGTGGGCAGCAACGAAGTGCCTGCGGGCCCCACGGTGACCAACGCGTGGTACGTGGAATACCTGTATCAAAACGTGTTGGGCCGCCCTGCCGACGAAGACGGCTTTGAATACTGGGTGAGCCAGCTCGACGAAGGCAACATCGAGCGCGCCGAGCTGGTGGGTATTCTGATTGCTGCCGCCGTCGACGGCGGTGGCCGCGACGCGGCTTTTCTCGAAAACCGTGTCGAGGTGGCCGTCGAGTTCTCGCTCTGGGAGAACTCCAACCCGCAGGTTCTGCCCACCCTCAAGTACAACGCCGCCGAAGTGCTCATCGGTGTGAATGAAGACCCCGCCACCGTGGCGGCTGCCCAGGCCAGGCTCAACGAAGCCACCGGCCGCGAAGGCGACACCTTCACGCTCACCCCGGGGATCGACACCTTCGAGGGCACCTCGTACAACGATGTGTTCAATGCCTTCTCGGTGAATCCGGCCACGGGGGCGAACGCCACCACCGTCAATCCGTTCGATTTGCTTGATGGTGATGCAGGCTGGGACACCCTCAATGTGTATGCCTCAGAAGGCGAGTTCAACGTCGAGCAGCGCGGCACGGTGCGTAACATCGAGGTGGTCAATCTGTTCTCCGACGGCGAAGGCTGGGTCTACGATCCCAACCACAGTTTCATGGGCAGTGTGCTGGGCGATCTGGAGATCCCCGCTCTGAACGCCGGCCGCTATGAGGGTGTTCGCGAACTCTGGCAGATCGGCATGGCCAACCCGCTCATCGACAACGTGGGCGACGACACCGTGCTGGGTTATCGCAACATCAGCGGCCTGGGCGAATTGCCGCTACTGGTGAGCATTGCCAACCACCGCGCTGACGCCACCAGCGCCGACATGGCCTTCGAGAACGTGGGCAACCCGGAGCTGGGTCTGGGCGGCCTGCTCGTGGCGGCCGGCGAAAGCCTCGACACCTGGAATCTCTATGGCGACCCCGACGACAACGGCCTGATGCTGGGCGTGATGGTGGCCGGCGATGGTGTGGAAACGGTCAACATCAACAGCGAACTCGACATGATGTTGCTGTACACGGCCAGCCACGATGTGCTCGATACTATTCTGGCGATATTGGAAGATGGTGCCGAGGATCTGCCGGAAGCCGTAGACGCCATGCTGGCTGCCAACACGGTCACCACCCTGGATGCCTCCGGCTCCACCGGTGATCTCGATGCGTTGGTGAGCGGTTCGGTGGATACCGTGATCGGTGGTAGCGGCGACGACGCTTTTGTGTTCCTGGGCCCGCTCACCGATGAGTTCCTACCCGGGCTGTTCGCCTCGCTGGACCTCTTCATGGATGTCGATGGCGGCGACGGTTACGACAGTGCCTTCGTGGTCAACAGCACCTTCCAGACGCAAGATTACGACGCCATCAACCAGATGCAGAACATCGAGGAGCTGGGCTTCCTCAACCCCGACGTGGTGGTCGACGCCGGCCAGGTGGCCGACTACGACTATCTGTTGTTTGGTGGTCTGGCGAGCCTGATGGCCGATCTCGGCGAGCTGGAGGTTGGTCTGATCGGCGATCTCGAGTTCGGTTCATCCGATATGGCGGGAGAGCGACTCGACGACTGTGGCTGCCTTTCGATCTATGCCAATGTCGAGAACCTGCAGGCCAGTCAGACCCTGATCATCGCCGAGATGAGCGACACCATTATCGATCTCACCAATGCGGCGGCTGATGTCACCGTGGAATCGGAGTGGGGTGCGTGGCTGGATCTGTATGTGGACACCAGCAGCGCCGATACCATTGGCGCCAAGGGCGGCACCCTCACCCTGATGGGTGAGGGTGAGGTCTATTATGGTAATGACAGTGGCTACAGCCTTGCCGACGAAACCTGGACCAACGGCGACAACGGCAAGTTTGCCGAAATCGACGCCTCCGAGCTGGAAGGCACGCTCTTCCTGGGTTGGGTGGGCGACGGCTTCGAAATCGCAGACGAAGGTGTGTACTACGGCGGCCTTTCGGGTAGTGTTGCCGAAGAGGTATACCTTGGCAGTGGCGACAGCTTCATCGTGCTGCAAGCCGGAATCGGCGAGTTCGAGGGCACGCAATCTTCCAGCCTCGGTATGATGGACACCATCTACAACTTCGACAGTGAATTCGATACGCTTGTTGGTGGAGTGGATGGAATGATGCCGCGTGTGGCGTTGCCCGAGCCGGAGGCCTACACCACCGACCTGCTTGAACTGGGGGCTGGCACGAGCACCTTGCAGCAAGCGTTTGCTGAAGCGGCTGCTGCCTACGAAGAAGAAGGTGTAGACGTGCTCTACTTCCACTTCGAGGGCGACACCTACCTCTATGCCGATACCGTGGATCCAGGCGCTGGTCGCTACGACAACGGCGACTTCGGTCTGCGCATTGTGGGTGAACACGAGATCGAGTTCTCGTCCAGCATTTTCCCGGTATCGTGATCGAGACTGTCTGACTACGTAAAGAAAGCCCGCACTCGGGAAGACTCCTCCTGAGTGCGGGCTTTGCAGGCCTTCCGGCCCCCATATTCTCAAGGGAAGATGGCGGGCTTTTTTTTCGGTATCTGCTCACGCGCGGCGTGCACTCATGGCCACCGCTAAAATGCAGGCATGACCCCTACCGCTCCCCCCTCACGCAAGCCGCCACCCGGGCGCCGCGCCAAACCAGCGCGCGCGCCCGGCCTGGGCTTTCTCACCGGTCGGCTCACGCGTCAGATCGTGTGGGGTCTGGCCAGCAAGATGACGCCGCACGGCGTGATGCCGGCGCAGTTTCCGGTGTTGCGGGTGCTGTACCGGTTGGAAACGTCCACACAAATGGAGCTGGCGCGGTTGTGCGGCGTGGAGCAGCCGTCGATGGCGGCCACGCTGGTGCGCATGGAGAAGGCGGGTCTGATCGTGCGGGTGCCGGATCCCGAGGATGCCCGGCGCCGGCTGGTGCGGCTCACGCCGCATGGCGAGGAGGTGCTGCACATCATGACCGATGCGGCGCACGATGTCTACGACGAGGCAGTGGCGGGGCTGAGCGATGCCGAGGTGGATCAGTTTCTGGCAGTGTGTGCCCGCTTGAGCGAGAACCTGGAGCGTTTGCGCTACGGCGAACGCAGCGCGCAGGAGCTGGAAGACCGACGCCTGGCGGAGCAGGATCTGCATCACTGACTCGGCAGCGCTCGGACAACCTCTGGCAGCCGGGGCCGCCAGAGGCGTCACCTTCGTGTTACTGCAGCGTGATCCCGGCGTCGGTGATCACTTTCTTCCACTTCTCGTTCTCGCTGACGAGAAAGGCCTGCAGGTCGGCCGGGGTGCTGCCGGCCACCTTGAGGCCGTAGCTCTGCGCCTTCTCCTGCATGGCGGGTTCGGCCAGCACGGCGTTGACGTGTTCGCTGAGTGTGGCGATGTCGTCGGCATTCATGCCCGACGGCGCAAACAGGCCGATCCAGGTGAGCGACTCATAGTCGGGGTAACCGGATTCGGCCACGGTGGGCACGTCCGGCAGGGCGGCGGGGCGCTCGGGGCCGGTGGTGGCCAGCGGCGTCACGCGATCGCCGGCAATCAGGGGCAGCGAGGCGGTCAGGTCGACAAAGCCCAGCTCCACGCGGCCGCCAGCGATGTCCTGCAAGGCTGCGGGCGTGCCTTTGTACGGCACATTGCGCAGCTGGATGCCGGCAATGCTGTTGAACAGCTCACCCGACAATTGATGGCTGGTGCCCACGCCGTTGGAGGCGTAGGCCAGGCGATCCGGCTCCACCTTGGCTTCTTCCACCATCTCGGCCAGCGAGTCGATGCCGGATTCGGGGCTGGCCACGATCACCACCGGGGCCGTGGCCATCATCGAGATGCCCTGCAGGTCGCGGGTAGGCACGTAGTCGAGCTCGGTGTACAGCGTGGGATTGATCGACATGGCGCCGGTCACGCCCACGAGGATGGTGCGGCCGTCGGGGTCGGCCTTGGCCACGTAGCCGGTGCCCAGGTTGGCCGAGGCCCCGGGCTTGTTCTCGACCACGAACGTGGCCTCGGTGCGCTCGTTGAGTCGTTCGGCCAGCATGCGCGCGAGGGTATCGGCCGAGCCGCCCGGCGGGAAGGGCAGAATCAATCGAATCGTGCCGTCGGGGTAAGCTGCCTGGGCCATGCCGAACGGGGCGGCGATCAGGCCGGCGGCAAGGGCGGCCGGGCCAAGCAGGCGAGAGAGCTGGGACATGAATGTTCCTCCAGAGGTGTGAATCAAGGGGTGACGTTCGCCGCTGCAGCGGCTGTTGTGGCACTGCGATCATGGCGGCGGAAGTAGGGGAAGATTTCTTCTGCCATCGCTGCCATGTTGTTGCGCACCATGCTGTCGGGCATGGTGCCGAACTGGGTCTTGGTGAGCACCGTGCCGAAGCCGGCCTTGGCCTCGAAGGCCTCGAGCTTTTCGCGAACGGTGGCCGGGCTGCCCACGATGACCACGCCCGCTTCCATCATGTCTTCGATGCGCTGAGGCTTCTTGCCGGCATTGGCACGCGTGCTCTTGATGCGTTGCATGGCCTCCAGATTGGTGTAGCCCGGCGGCAGCAGCATTTCCATCGGCATCTTGAGCAGGCGCGACATCAAGGCTTCGAGGTGGGGGCGAGCTTCGCGCACGGCCTGTTCGTCGGTCTCGGCAATGTAGATGCAATTCGACCAGGCCAGCTGCTCGTTGGGCGCCTCGTAGCCGAACTTCTGTGCCTCTTCGCGATACATGTTGAAGAAGCGCGCCACCACGTCGATCGCGCTCAGCGTCTGGCAATAGGTATAGCGACGCTCGGCCGCCCAGCGAATGGTGCTGCTGGAGCCTTGTGAGGGCACCCACACGGGTGGATGCGGCGTTTGATAAGGCCGTGGCCAGGGGTTCATGTAATTCATCTGGTAGTACTTGCCGGCATGACGAATGGGGCCGGGCTCGGTCCAGGCGCGCATGATCATGTCGTGCGCTTCGGCAAATCGCTCTTGCGACTCGGTGGGGTTGATGCCCATGGCGTGATACTCGGCGCCGATGCCGCGCACGAAGCCGGCGATGAAACGCCCTCGAGTGAGGTTGTCGAGCAGGGCAAACTCTTCGGCGATGGTGAGCGGGTTGTTCACCAGCGGCAGGGCGCGACCCAACACCGCAATCTTGGCCCGCTTCACGCTGCGAGCCAGGGCGCCCGCCAGTACGCCTGGCGTGGGCATCAGGCCGTAGGCGGTCTGGTGATGTTCATTGAGGCACACGCCGTCGAAACCCAGTTCGTCGGCATATTCCATCTGGTCGAGATACTCGTGGTAGAGCTCGGCGCCCAGTTTGGGGTCGTAATTGGCGTTGGAAAACGTGACCCACGCCGAACCGTTGCGCTCGATGGCATCGAGATCGGCGTGGCGATAGGGCATCAGGTGAAAGTTGAAGAATTTCATGCGGCGCTCCGGGCTTGGGCGATGAACTGGGCCAGGCAGTCGTTGAGGCGAGCGGGCTGCTCGAGCTGAGGCAGATGGCCGCAGGCGTCGATGAGCTCCACCCGGGCGTGGGGCAGCTGCTCAGCCCATGCCTGGGCATGCGCTGGCGGCAGGATGCGGTCGTTGGCGCCCCACACCACTTGCACGGGCATCTTCAGCCGATGCAGCCACTTGGCCAGGTCGAGGTCGTAGCCGCGCGGCTGCCACGTGAGTCGGGCGGCCATCTCCAGGTTGCGGATGGCGGCGATGGCCTCGGCTTCGTCGCGCGGCTGTGCGGCGAGGTCGCGCGCCAGGGCCGGGTCGTGGATGCTGTCGAGCCAACGTTGCTCGTCGGTCAGGAGAAAGGTATCGATGCCCACGGCGTCGGCGGCCACCGGCAGGCCCTGGGTGCTGATGAGTGACAGGGACGCCAGGGTGTCGGGTTGTCGTACTGCCATCTCGGCGGCAATCCAGCCGCCCAGTTCGTGGCCCACTACGTGCACGCGTCCCCAGCCCTGGGTATCGATCAACTCGAGATAGGCGTTGGCCAGATCGCTGATGCGGTCGAGCCAGTCGGGGCGGGTGGTGCCATCAAACCCGGGATGGGTGGGCAGCAATACCGTGTTGGTGTGGCTGAGGGCTTCCTGGGTGCCGGCCCAGGCGGCGGCACCGGTGCTGCCGTGCAGCACCAGGACGGTGGCGCCGTTGCCGTGCCGGCGAATCGGCCAGGGCGTGCCCTTGACGGCCGCATCGACCTGTTCGGATGAGCTCATGAACTGCTCCTGAATGAGAAGGCGAAAAATTGCCCCGAGACGGGGCGAATCTGACTCGTGGCCGGGCCTGGGGTCAGGCGGCGCGGCTTTCGGGCACGGCTCGTCGGGTGGAGGCGCGCCAATGGGCAAACTCGGATACCTCGCCGGCCAATAGTTGAAGCTGTTGATCCACCGAGACCTGCAGGCACTCGCCGTGACCGTCGAACGCCTTCTCGGGGCCGACCACGCAAACCCCGAGCGGCGTGGGCCAGCCACGCAGGGCGTGCACGATGCTGCGTGTGGCGGTCAGTGTCGTGACGGCGCCTTGCCAGCCGGCCGCGTTGCAGATGCAGCCCACCGCCCGTTCGCTGAGATACGGGCGCGCGTCGTCGCGCAGAAATTCGGTGTAGTCGAGAGCGTTCTTCACCAGCCCCGACATGCCGCCGTGGTAACCCGGGGTGGCCAGGATCACGCCATCGGCCTCGCGCAGGGCATCGAGCAGCCGGTTCACCGCCGGCGTGCGTTGTGGTCGTTGCGCGGCAAACAGCGGAAGGTCGAGGTCTGCGCCCGTGAACAACGTGGTGTGGGCGCCCGTGAAGCGCAAGGCATGGCGTAGCGCCAGTTCGGTGGTGGAACCGGTGTGCAGAGCGCCGCCGATTCCCACAATCAGGGGTTTGGTACTGGACATTGCCAGTCTCCTCCAGCATTATTTATATAGCTACCTATGTAGTTTGCCGAGGGCGTTTGCCGGTGTCAAGTGTTTGTCGGGCTGGAGGGCACGCGACATGGTTGGCACGGTCGAGCCCGTGGCCGGCGCAGGCGCCGGCTCCCCTCCCGCCTCACTCCGCCGTAGAATCCTTGCGTGGATACATCAACTCTCACCCAGTTTCTCGAGCAGCATCACCGCCTCTTCGTGCTCACGGGCGCGGGCTGCAGCACCGAGTCGGGCATCCCCGATTACCGCGACCTCGAAGGCGCATGGAAGCGCTCGCCCCCGGTCAACTACGCCGCTTTTGTGGGCAGCCAGGCGGTCAGGCAGCGGTACTGGGCGCGCAGCCTGGTGGGCTGGCGGCACTTCGGCCGGGCCCGCGCCAACGCCGCCCACCAGGCGCTGGCGCAACTCGAGGCGGCGGGTCGAGTGAGCGGGCTGGTGACGCAGAACGTGGATGGTCTGCACCAGGCCTCCGGCAGTACGCGTGTGGTCGATCTGCATGGTCGGATCGACCGGGTAGCCTGCCTGCGCTGCGAACGTCGCTCGCCGCGGGCCACCTTTCAGCAATGGCTGGAGGTGGGTAATCCGGCATGGCTCAAGGCCAGGGCCACCATGGCGCCTGATGGCGACGCAGACCTCGACGAGGTCGATTTCGGAGATTTCGTGGTGCCCGAATGCCCCGCCTGTGGTGGCGTGCTCAAGCCGGATGTGGTGTTCTTTGGCGAGAACGTGCCGCGCCGCCGCGTGGCGCAGGCGCAGGCATGGCTGATGCAGGCCGATGCGGTGCTGGTGGTGGGCTCCTCGTTGATGTTGCTGTCGGGCTTTCGTTTTGCGCGTGATGCCGCGGCGCGTGGTTTGCCGGTGGCGGCGGTCAACCTGGGCCGGACTCGTGCGGATTCCCTGTTGTCGTTCAAGTTGACGGCTCCCTGTGCCAGTGCCTTGCCGGCGGCGGTGTCCGGCATTTCCCAAAGGATGGTCTCGTGACATCTTCCGTGTCTCCCCCGCGTTGGTATTTTGGTTGGAACATTGTGGCGGCTGCAGCCGTGCTCACCCTGTTGACGGTGGGCATGCGCATGAGTGTGGGCCCGTTCTTTCTGCCGATCGTGGCCGACCTCGGCTTCAGTCGTAGCCTGCTGTCCACCATCATTGCTGCGGGCATGCTGGCGTATGGCGTGGCCATGCCGGTGGCCGGGCATCTGGTCACTCGCTGGGGCACCCGACCGGTGCTGTGGCTGGGTGCCCTGATCGTGCTGGTGAGCAGCGTCGGTTCGGTGCTGTGGCTCACCCCGTTGGGATTCTTCCTCACCTTCGGTATCGGCTTGTCGGTGGGGCTTGGGTTTACCAGCCCGGTGGCGCTCACGCCCGTGCTCACGCGCTGGTTCGTTCGCCGGCGCGGCATGGCGCTGTTCTTTCTGTCCACCGGCTCCATGGCCGGCATTGCCGTGCTGACGCCGGCACTCACCTGGGCGATCGGGGCCTTTGGCTGGCAGGCCACCCTGTTGGGCTTTGCCGGTTTGTTCCTGTTGGTGGTGGCGCCGGCGGCGTGGTTTGTGATCCGCGACGAGGCGCCGCCCGAGGCCGATCGACTGCCGGTGGCCGACGTCAGTCCGTCTGCCGGCGCGGGGTCCACGGCCACGGCGCCGGCACGGCAGTCGCCGGGTGCTGCCGCGTCGTCGTCGGTGGCGCGAGAGCCGCTGGCGCTGCGCGAGGCGATGGTCACCTTGCCCTTCTGGCAGATTCTGCTGGGCATGTTTGCCTGTGGCTACAGCATGAATCTGCTGGGAACCCATGGCGTCCCCATGCTGATGGATCATGGTTACGACGCCACCACAGGCTCGATGGGGATCGGCCTGATCGGCCTGGTCGCGATTTTCAGCACGCTCATACTGGGTCGGTTATCCGATCTCTGGCCGCGCCGACACCTGCTGGCCGCCATTTATGGCGTGCGCGGCCTGGGCTTTTTTGCATTGCTGGTGGTGGGTACGCACTGGGAGCTGTATGCCGCCGCTACCATCGGCGGCATCGTGTGGGCGGGCAGCATCGCGCTGTCGTCCGCCATTCTGGCCGATGTGTATGGCGTGCGACTGGTGGGCATGCTTTATGGCCTGGCCTACTTCTCGCATCAGGTGGGGGCCACCATCAGTTCCTGGCTCGGCGGCTGGGGCTTCGAGCACTGG
The DNA here is from genome assembly GCA_041690575.1 of Verticiella sp. Lineage (GTDB taxonomy): Bacteria > Pseudomonadota > Gammaproteobacteria > Burkholderiales > Burkholderiaceae_B > Verticiella. The sequence goes on along the minus strand of JAWLHC010000005.1, from coordinate 61,577 downwards.
GGCACGCACTGGCCAGCTTTCGGGTCAGCCGGCGTCCTGTTGATGCTGGCGGCGGCCGTGTCGCTGCGACTGCCGCGTACGGGCTTTGCGCTGTGGCGGCCGCAGGCGGTAGCCGGTTGAGCCACCGCGCATCCTGGGGCGCTGTGGCACACTCGGTGGTTTTCACCGGATTGAATTTGCCATGACTGTGATTGAGGATTCTGCTGCCACGGTAGCGCCGGCCGAGGCCTGGCGCACCCGTTACCTCGAGGCGGCTCCCGCCGGGTTTCCCGACGCCTGGAACACCACGCTGACCAACCTCCTGGCCCACCATTCGGTGCGGCGCTATCTGCCGCGTGAGGTGAGCGAGGCCACGCTGCAAACCCTGATCGCTGCCGCGCAATCGGCGTCCACGTCGTCCAATCTGCAGGTGTGGAGCGTGGTGGCCGTGCGCGACACGGGTCGCAAGGCCCGGCTGGCCGAGTTCGCCGGCAATCAGCGCCACGTGGCCGAAGCGCCGCTGTTTCTCGTGTGGTTGGCCGACTTCGCCCGCCTGCGTCAGCTCGCGGCCGACCATGACGCGCCGCTCGAGGGTCAGGAGTACCTGGAGGCCGGTGTGCTGGGTTGCGTGGACGCCGCCCTGGCCGCGCAGAACGCCATGGTGGCGGCAGAATCGCTCGGCCTGGGCGGGGTTTACATCGGGGGCATCCGCAACCAGCCCGAAAAGGTGGCCGCCGAACTGCAGCTACCGGATGGCGTGGTGCCGGTGTTTGGCATGTGTCTGGGATACCCCGACGCGACAGAAGGCGTCACCGCCAAGCCGCGGCTGCCGCAGAGTGCGGTGCTGCATCGCGAGCACTATGCACTGGAGCCGCAGCGCGAGCTGGTGGCAGACTACGAGCGCCGTGTGAACGACTTCTACGCCAGCCAACAGATGGCGCAGAGCTGGGTGGGACGCGTGCTCAAGCGTCTGGCCGGGCCGCAATCGCTCACCGGACGGCACCGCTTGCGCGAGGCCTGGGCGGCGCTGGGCTTCAAATTGCGCTGAAACTTACCGGTAACCACGGCGGCGGTTGTATTCGTTGATCTGCCTCGGCGTGAGAACGTCGGCGGTTTCGAGATGAGCCTGCAGGTGAACGGCGCGCAACTGACCTTCAATGGCGGCTGCCTGTGCCGTGGCGGCGGTGAGTTGCGAGGGGCGCGGCGGTTTGCTGTCCGAGCCGAAGAGATCGTCGACCCGTTGCTCGGCTTGCAGCAATTCTCGGCCCAGGCGTTGGGCGTCGTCTTGCATGCGGCGCTGGATCGCGGTGATCTCGCGCCGCTGTTCGCCGGTGAGCCTCAGTGCAGGGGCCAGTTCCAGCACATGCAGCGGCCCTGGCACGCCATTGAGCTCGGCACTCAGGGCATAACCCATGCCACGACCGGCGCGCAGGTCGTCGGCTTCGTCGGCCGAGAATCGTTTGACGTCACGTTGCTGCATTCCGGCATACGGCGCCTGGCCGTTGCCGTGATGTGTGGCCGCCCCGTGAGCGTGGGCATCTGGGGTGTGGTGCTCGGCGGGGCGGGGAAGCTCCCGAGGGGCCAGGGCGGTACCGGGGTGCACCGATTGGGCCTCCGGGCGGTGCGGTGGCGACGACTGTGATGACGACTGGGCCATGGCCGTGGAAAGGGTCAGGGATGTGCTCAGTGCCAGCAGCGATACCGACAAGCGGGACAACACAACGGAGCCAGAATTCATGCAACCTCCGGACGGTCAGGGAGAGGGGAGCGCGCGTGGCGCCACGCCGAGATCTTGCCAGACTTCGGGGTGGCAGGTGAACAGCAGGATCTGGTGGCGACTGGCGGCATCGTAGAGCACGCGTTTCATCGTGCCCAGGCGGGCGCTGTCGGCATGCGTCAGCACATCATCCAGCACGATCAGCGTGGGGTGTCCGGCTTCGCGCAGCAAATCGGCGTAGGCCAGTCGTGTGATCAGGCCTAGTTGTTCGCGGGCGCCAAAGCTGAGGGCGTCGAGCTCGCCCAGGGCACCTTCGTTGAGATCGGCGCGCTCGAGGTGCGTGGGGATCAGCTGCTCGTCCAGATGCAGGGCAGCATCGGGAAACAGCAGGTGCAGATAGTGTCGCAGGTATTGTTGCAGCGGCGCCTGCAGCGCCTGAATGCTGGCGGTGCGGTGTGCGCTCAAGCGCTCGTGGAGCAGAGTCAATGCCCGGGCGCGCCGCTGCAACTGGTCGAGGTGGCGCTGGCGCTGCTCGCAACGCCCTTGCAGCTCGGCGATGGCCTCGTCCAGCCCTTCGGCCTGCTCGGCTCGCAAATGACCCTGCAAATCGGCGATTTCGACTTCCCGCGCCTGAAAGCGCTCTTCGAGCAGACGGGCCGACCGCTCGAGCCGCTCGGCGTCCTGTTTGAGCATGTCGGGACGCGCCGCGTCGATGCGTGCCTGCCCGTCGCTTTGCACCTGCGTCAGTCGTTGCTGTTCGGCGGTGGCGGCTTGCCAGTCGGCGCGCCAACCGGCCAACTGCTCGTCGGTTACCGTGGCGGCCTGGGCCCGTTCGCGTTGCCATTCCTGTTCTGCCGCCTGAGCCGCGTGGCGGGCCAATGCCAGGGTTTGCTCGGCCGTGCGCCACAACGTCTCGGCTTGCTCGCGCGCCTGGCGCGCGGCCAGGGATTCGGCCCGCAGCGGGGCGAGGTCGGCGACGGGGGCGTCGGCGGCCTCCGTCGCCACCGTGGCCAGCTGGCCGAGCTGATCGGCGAGCGGCCGCAGGCGTCCTTGCAGCGTGGCCTGATGATCCTGCAAGCGCGAGAGCCCCTCGGGGGCCAGACTGCGCAGCAGGCGCTCGTGATGCCGCAATTCTTCGCCCAGCGCGTGGCTGCGCTCCAGCCGGCGTTCGGCGCTGGCCAGATCGCGCACCCCCAGTGCCTCGAGTTGCTGTCGCCAGTGAGTGTCGAGCGCCTGACTGCGGCTGCGCAACGTGGTCAGGTCGGCGTTGCCCGGAATGATGCGTAGCTCGCCGCCGCCAGCCAGGCGTAGTGTGGCCGGCTGACTCAGTTCGCGGCTGTCGTGCCCCGACAACGCCTCGCCGTCGAGCGCCACGCCACCGGTGGGCAGGTCGAAGTCGAGGCGTGTGACCGACTGTTGCCATTGCAACGCCAGGTTGTCGCGCTGTCGCGCCAGATCCCGCAACGCCTTGACGCCATCCGCATCGATGGCCACCGCGGCAAGCTGCTCGCGCAACTGGCGATTCGTGGCGTCTGCGGCTTCGGCCTGTTGCAGCGTCTGGGCGGCCCGCTGCAAGGCGTCCTGCAGCTGGTCATGCTCGCGTTGCAATCGGTGATGCTCAAAGCGTTGCTCCAGCGATGTCAGTCGAGCGGACAACCGCTGCTCTTGCTGCTGCGCCGTGCGGGCCAGGGTTTCGGCGCGCGCCAGCGCGGTGGCGGCGTCGGCCACGCGTGCCTGGGCCTGCTCGTGTGCTTGTGTGCGCTCGCGGCGGCGCTCGGCCTGGCGGGCATGGTCGTCGAGCCGAAGCTGCAGCAACGCGGCGCGATGTGCCAGCGAGTCGAGCTGCTGCGCATTGTGCTGCCATTCTTGCTGCCACCGATTCACATCATCGAGCTTCTGCCGAACCACGGCCAGCTCCTGCTGCATGGCCTGCCAGGGCGGATCGAGCCGCTCGGCCTGGTGCTGCTGGCGCCATTGCGCGAGGCGGTCGACGTCGTGGCGGTGCCGGCGGCTACGAAGTCGCAGGTCTTGCAGGCGGGTGTCGTCGTCGCTCTGTTCGGTGAGGAGGCGGGCGTAATCGCCGGTGGGGCGGCCGGTTCGGGTGAGCAGCTGGCTGCGCTCATGTTCGATGTGGGCCAGCACGGCGTCGCCCGAGCCGCCGCTCAGGGCCGCCAGATCGCCACCGAGCGCGGCGCGCAGGTGGGGTGCGGCGTGCAGGGCCGCGTCGCGCAGCTCCTGGCCGCTGCCCTGATCCACCCATAACAGGCCCGGTACGCCCCAGTGCTCGGCCCGACTGCTGCCGCGACTGGCGTAGTGATAGCCCAGCAGCTCGGCCACCCGGTCTTCGGCCGTTTCGCCGTCGAAGGTGTCGGTGCCGATGCGCAGGTCGCAGCGGCGGCGGTGTACAAAGCGCTTGCCCAGATGCCAGGGCACGTCTTGCCAGACGAAATCGGCTTCGATCTCGGGCGCGGCGCCACTATCGCCCCAGGGTTGCAGGTCGGTGACCGTGCGCGAGCGGTGGCGCTCGAAGAACAGCGCACGCAAGGCGCGCACCAGAGTGCTCTTGCCCGCCTCGTTGGGGCCGCAGATCACGTTCAGACCCGGTTGAAGATCGTCCAGCAAAAACTCCTGGCGAAATCGCCTCACCTGGTGCAACCGCAATCGGGTGAGGTGCATCATGTGGCGGCCCCCGGTTGCCGACGCAGGGTCTCGGCGAGTATCGCCAGGGCTTCGCCCGCGATATCGCCGTCCGGGCCCTCCTGGGCGTCGCGCAATTCGCGGATCACTTCGCCCACGTAGCCATCGGCGTGCAGGGCGGCGAGATCGTCGGCGGTCGGCAACAGGCGCAAGCCCCGGCGATCGAATTCCACGCAACGATGCCGGGCTGTGGCGTCCGCCACAGCGGCCTGCAGTTGCTGCTCGCCGGCGAGGTCGACCCGGCCCGACACCTGCAACGCCAGCACGGCAGGCGGCGGCAAGGCGGCGAGGCGCTCGCAGAGAACGTCGACGTCGCCCGGTACCTGCAAGGTTGCCTGCCAGGCTTGCCACTGAAATTGCGCCACCGGCAGGGGCGTGAGGTGAGGCTCGGCACCGGGCCCGGCAATGTCTACCAGCAGAGCTTGTCCGGCGCCATTGTTCTTGAAGCGATCGGGCTCCGGGGTGCCGCTGTACCACGTGCGGGCATCGATGCCTTTCAGGCCGTGCCAATCGCCCAGCGCGAGGTAGTCGAGGCGGGCCCGGGCGGCCCGATCGGCGGCGATCGGGTTGCTGGCGTCGATGTCGTCGGCCAGCTGGCCTTCGACGCTGCCATGAGCCAGGCCCACCCGCACCAGCGCCGGGTCGGTGGGGAGCGTGTCGAACACCTGGGTGAGATCCTGCAAGGTCTGGCGTTGGGTGAGCGGTGCGGCCAGAACGGCGAAGCCGGCGCTCTCGAACGCGGTCACGCCGGGCTCAAGCAGTACATGCGCATTTGGCGGCACGATGTCGAGCCGTTGCGCCCGATGCCACACGCTTTCGGCCAGTGCCGCGTCGTGATTGCCCGGCAGCAGCAGCCAGGGTCCGGCATAAGGCTCGAGCGCGAGGAACAGGCGCCGCATGGTGCGTTCGCTCACGCCCTGCGCATCGAACACATCGCCGGCCACCAGCACGGCATCGACGGCGTGATCGGTGGCCAGCCGCGCGAGCTTTTCGACCGCGGCAAAGCGCGCCTCGGCCAGGGCGGCGGCATCTTCAGGGGCAAAGCGACCGTACTGGCGGCCAATTTGCCAGTCGGCAGTGTGCAGGAACTTGGGCATGGCGCAAAGTTAGCATGACCCTGTGCCGAGCTCGGGGTATTCCCGAATGCGCGACAATGGCAACTTTGTCTTGTCGCGTAGCGCTCGCCATGTCCGATTCTGCTGCCCCTGCATCGCGCCCGCCGGCGCCACCCTTGTGGACGCTCGTGCTGATCACCCTGAGTGGCACGTTGGCCATCCACATCTTCGTGCCGGCATTGCCCACCGTGGGTCGCGATCTGGGTGTGAGCATGGCGGTGATGCAGAACACGATCAGTCTGTACATTTTGGGGCTGGCCGTTGGTCAGCTGATGTATGGACCTTTGGCCGATGGTTTTGGCCGCAGGCCGGTTCTGCTCGTGGGCATGTCGGTGTTCTTTCTGGCCAGCGTGGCCGCTGCCGTGGCGCCCAGCGCCGACACCCTCATCGCCGCTCGCGTGCTGCAGGCGTTGGGTGGCTGCAGTGGCCTGGTGTTGGGTCGCGTGATCGTGCGTGACACCTCCACCAGCCACGATACGGTTCGACGCCTGGCATTGATGAATCTGATGACCACGCTGGCGCCGGCCGCGGCCCCCCTGATCGGGGCCACTATCGCGGCGTCCATGGGCTGGCGCATGTTGTTCGTGTTGCTGGCGGGCCTGGGGGCCATCAACCTGTGGCTGAGCTGGCGCTGGGTGGCCGAAACCGGGCGACCCACCGGCCGCGTGCATGCCCGCGGCCTGGCGAGCGACTACTGGCGCATGCTGGGCAATCGTCGCTTCGTGGCGCTCGCGGTGGGTGGCAGCTGCGCCACCATGTCGGTCTACGCGATTCTGGTGGCCTCGCCTTTCATCCTGGTCGAGCAACTGGGTCGCAGCACCACCGAAATGGGGGTGGTGATCATGGCGCTGGCCTTGGGCATGACCCTGGGCAACGCCGTCACCAGCCGGCTGGCCGGTCGGGTGCGCATCGAGCGCTTGCTGATCGACGGCAACCTGCTGGCCGCCGGCTGCGCAGTACTGTTTACGGCGTTTGTGCTGCTCGACCGCCTGGCCTTGTGGAATCTGGTGCCGTTGTTCTTCTGCTACAGCCTGAGTGTGGGGTTTGCTGGTCCTGGCGCGGTGACCAAGGCCATCAGTGTCGATCCTCGTCTCACGGGTACGGCGTCGGGCCTGTACGGCGCTTGTCAGATGATGGTGGGTGCCATTGCCACCATCGGTGTGGGCTGGGGCGGCTCACCGGCGCTGGCGGCCGGACTGGTGCTGGTGGTGGCCGGAGTCATTGCGCAGGGCTCCTTGCGCTGGGCCATGCGGGCCGAACGGCTCGAGGCCGAGCGCGCGGCGTCACGCGCGCCCTGAAGGGTCATTGTGGGGTGGCTGCCGTGAGCGATTGCAGGTAAGCCGGCCAGCTGCCATGGGCGGTGATGTCGCAAGCGGTTCGAGCTGCCAAGGCTTCGCACAGAAAACCTTGCACCTGGCGACCGTCGGCCAGGCTCAGCGTGCCGATACCCAGCGGGGCGGGGATGCCGGCCACGAAGCTGCCGTAGGCACTGGCCGGCATCGACCACAACTCCACGGTGATGGCGGCGCCGCCCAGAGCCACCTGCACCAGGCCGGGCTTGCGCGGCTCGGTGCCGGGCAGCTCGAACAGGCGGTAGGTCGGTGCCGTGTTGGCACGCTCAAGCAAAGTGGCGCCCCGCTCGGTAAGTTGGTGGTTGAGCGGTTGCCCGCTCAAATGGGCGCCCACCACGGCGACGGTGACGGGGGGTTGGCTATGCGGCAGCATGGGCAGCGGCTCGCTGACTCCGGGCGGCGGCAGGTTGCCGAGACCCAGCCGGCGATGCAGGGGGCCCTGCCAGCGGCGGCCCAGCTCGGCCAGACGCCAGTCGGCGCCGGCGGCCCCGAGCAGCGTCACGCCGGCGGGCAGGCCATCAGCGCGAAAGGGGCCGGGCAGCGCCAACGCGGCCATGTCGAGCAGATTGACAAAGTTGGTGTAGGTGCCCAGCACACTGTTGCGACCGATCGGATCGGCATCAATCTCGTCATGGCTCCAGAGGGTAGGCGCAGTGGGCACGAGCAGCGCATCAAAAGATGCCATCACGTCGTGGCACGAGCGGCGCAGTTCGCTCAGGCGGTATTGCCCGCGAAACGCGTCCGCCGCACTGAGTGAGTCGGCCCGTGCAATCACGGCTCGCACGGCAGGATCCATCGTGTCGCCGTGTTGATGAAAGAATTCGCCCAGTGCCGCACGGCGCTCGGCGACCCACGGTCCGTCGTACAGCAGTTCGGCGACCTTTGTGAACGGCGCCAGGTCGAAAGACTCCAGTACCACGCCGGGTTGCTCTTGCACGATGCGCAACGCCTCGTCCCACGCTCGGGCGGCAAGGGCATCGTCGGCAAAGTCGGGGGTCTGCGGGATGCCGACCCGCACGGTCTGTCCTGCTGTCGGCAGCATCGCCACGGGCTTCTGCCAGGCATCGTTGACGTCCGGCCCCGCCATCACGCCCAGCACGGTCCAGGCGTCCGCCACGGTGTGCGCAAATACCGACACGCAGTCCAGGCTGCGGCAAGCCGGCAGCACGCCGCTCGTACTGATCAATCCCGGTGTGGGCTTGAGGCCAACGAGATTGCAGGCGCCGGCGGGTACCCGCCCCGACCCGGCGGTGTCGGTACCCAGCGCAAAAGCCACCCAGCCACGTGCCGTGGCGGCCGCCGAGCCGGAACTCGAGCCGCCACTCATTCGGGTGGTGTCAAAGGGGTTGCCGACCGCGCCGTGCGGCGATCGGGTGCCGGTGAGTCCGGTGGCGAACTGGTCGAGATTGGTCTTGCCCACCAGAATGGCACCGGCATCGATCAGCCGGGACACCACCGTGGCATCACGGTCTGTCGACCGCGCAAACGCCGGGCAGGCAGCGCTGGTGGGCAGCCCGGCCACATCGATGTTGTCCTTGACGGCGAAGGGGATGCCCAGCAAAGGTTGGCGCTCGAGGACGGTGGGGTCGGCGCGCAATCGTCGGCAGGCGGCTTCGGCCTCGGCCAGCAACGCCTGCGGCTCGCGCCGCAGAATCCAGGCCTCGCTGCCGGGTTCGTGCTCGATGCGTTCGAGCAGGCGCTCGATCACTTCGAGCGGGTCGGCGTCACCGCGCCGGTACGCGAGTTGCAGTGTGGCTATGGTCGGGACAGACGGGTCGGACAGGGTCATGAATGCCTTCTTGCAGACGGAATCGTAAGCAAGGGGTACGCAATTGCCGTGCCAGCCTCATCCACTGGGGATGCCGCAGGAGGTGGCAGGCGGTTCCCGTCGAGCGCCAGTGCCGTGCCCGACGCCTCAGCGCGGTGCCATCTGCACCTCATGCGTACGGTTTGCCGTCTTTGTGCAGAAAGCGCCAGGCGCCGTCTACCCGTACCGCCTTGAGGTCGTCGGCGGGGTAGTGCACCGCGTCGCCTTCGGTGCGATCGCCGATTTCGAGATAGCGTGCTGGTTGATTGCCACGGTTCTCGAGGTGGTGCGTGGTGCCCCCGGCCGGAAAGCCGGCGCACATGCCGGCGCGCAAGGGGATCTCTTCGTCACCCGCCACCAGCACCAGCTCGCCTTCGAGCAGGTAGATGAACTCATCCTGCCGGCTGTGGCCGTGCTGCAGTGCCGATACGGCACCTGGTGCCAGCGTGGTGAGATTGACGCCAAACTGCGTGAGCTTGAACAGGTCGCCCAGCACCTGTTTGTCGCGACCGGCCATGCGGCGGGCGAATTCGGGGGGATACACCGATTTGCGCTGTCGCAGCGGGACGTCGGCCACATCGACGGCGCGGGGGGTGAGGGGGGCGGTGGACATGTCGGCAATCTCCTCGGCGGTGCGTGCCGGGCAACGGGCCCGGCCTGGCTGAGGAATTATCTCGCCGACGGCGCCAGCAAGGCCAGAAATTCTGCGATGAGGGGGGCACTGCGGCGTTCACGCAGTCCGACCCAATGCGGGTGCGTGTGCAGGGGCGGGTCAACCAAGGGCAACGACCGCACTCTCGAATCGGGCACGTGCGCCGTATCGGCCACGATGCCCAGCCCCAGACCCTGGGCCACCGCTTCGCGCACGGCTTCGCGGCTGCCCATTTCGAGCGTGTATCGAATCTGCACGCCGGCGCGCGCCAGCGCCTCCAGAAAGACCCGGCGCGTGGTGGAGCCTTCTTCACGCAGGACGAACTCTTCGCCGTCGAGATCGGCCAGCCGCACCGCGCCGCGGTGGGCCAGGCGATGATGACGTGGCGCCACGATCACCAGGGTCTGCCGGCGATGGGGAATCGAAAAGAAGCGCGGATCGTCGACGGCATGCAGCACCATGCCCACCTCGCTTTCGTGCGAGGCGATCTGCTCCACCACCTGGCGCGAATCGCCCAGGCTGACGGCCACCCGCACGCGCGGATGTTGCTGACGAAACCGAACCAGCAGCGGTGTGATGTTGTAAGGCCCGATGGCCGCCAGGCGCAGCAAGCCCACGTGATCGCGTCGACCGCCCTGCAACAGGGCGGTGGCGTCGGCCTCGGCCTGCACCAGTCGCTGGGTGGCGTCGCGCAGCAAGCGGCCGAACTCGGTGAGCTCCACGCGTCGACCGCGGCGATGAAACAGCTCCACGCCATGGCGGGCCTCCAGGCTGGCGATATGGGCCGAGATGGTGGGCTGGCGACAGCCGAGCTGCCGCGCCGCAGCCGACATACTGCCGTAGCGGGCCGTGGCATCGAAGGCGCGCAGCTCGGCGCTCGAGGTGTGATCCATAGACATGGCCTATACCGTAATGGCCAGACATGACGGTTTCGTTAATGTGAGTGTCATCGCGCGACGCCATAGTGACGGTCATCGGGGCATCACGCCCCTCCCTGTGGAGTCGTCATGAACGCGCAACATCCTGCCGTGCCGCTGCGCACCCAGGGCCTGGAGGTGACCTACCCCAATGGCACCCGGGCGCTGCAGCGCAACTCGCTGTCGTTTCAGCGCGGATCCTTCACCGTGCTGCTCGGGTCTTCCGGCGCTGGCAAGTCCAGCCTGCTGCGTTCGCTCAATGGCCTGGTCAAGCCCACGGCAGGTCGCGTGGTGGCCGACGGCGTGGGCGATCTCGCCAGTCGTCGCGCCCTGCGACTGCACCGTCGTCAGACCGGCATGATCTTTCAGCACCATCATTTGATCGGTCGTCTGAGCGTGCTGGCCAATGTGCTCATGGGCCGCCTGGGCTACCACCACAGCCTGGCCGCACTGCGGCCGTGGTCGCGCGACGAGAAGGAAATGGCGCTGGCGGCCATCGAGCGCGTCGGGCTGATCGATCACGCCTTGCACCGCGCCGACAACCTTTCAGGTGGCCAGCAACAGCGCGTGGGTATTGCCCGGGCGCTGGTGCAACAGCCGCGCATCCTCCTGGCCGATGAGCCCGTGGCCAGCCTGGATCCGGCCACGGCCGAACACGTGCTGTCGCTGTTGCACGACATCTGCAAGCGAGACGGCCTCACGGCCGTGGTCAGCCTGCATCAGGTGGAGTTCGCTCGCCGTTACGGCGAACGGATTCTGGGCCTGAGCGGCGGTGCCGTGGTGTTTGACGGCACGGCCGAGCAACTGACGGTGGACCGCGCCGCCGAACTCTATCGCAAGACCGGTACTGCTGCCGTTTCCAGGCACGCGGATACCGATACCGACACGCCGAGTGCGACCGCGCCGGCCTATTTCGAACCCTCCGGAGTGATGTCATGAAATTTTCCTTCCTGTTCGCCCAATGCCTGAGCACCCTGGCGCTGGCCAGCACCCTGAGCGCGGTTCACGCCGAGGGCAAGAATCCCGACACCCTGCGTGTGGCCCTACTGCCCGACGAAAACGCCGCCACGCTGATCCAGAACGCCCAGCCGCTCAAGAACTATCTGGAAGACCGTCTGGACAAGGACATTGATCTGGTGGTGACCACCGACTATTCCTCGATGATCGAAGCCATGCGCTTCGGCCGTATCGAAGTGGCCTACTTCGGCCCCTTGTCGTACGTGCTGGCCAAATCGCGTGCCCCCGAGATCGAGCCGTTTGCAGTTGGCGTGGAGGGCGGCGCCCCCACCTATCGCTCCATCCTGATTGCCCAGGTAGACGGGCCGGTGCAATCGCTGGCCGATGTGGCCGGTCAGAGTTTCGGCTTTGGTGATCAGGCGTCCACCTCCAGCCACCTGGCGCCGCGTGCCCATATCCTCAAGGCGGCCGGACTCGAAGGCGAAGTGGATTACAAGCCGGTGCATCTGGGCACGCATGATGCCGTGGCACGTGCGGTGCAGGCCGGACAGGTGCCGGCCGGTGCCCTGTCGGAGCCGATCTACGAAACCCTGGTGGAACGCGGCATGATCGACTCCGCCCGCATCAAGGTGCTGGCCCACTCCGACCCCATTCCGAATTATCCGATGGTGATGCAGGGCGACCTGGATCCCGAGTTGGCCGAACAAATCCGTGCGGCCTTTCTCGAGGCGGACGACCCCGAAGTGCTCGAGGCCTTCCGGGTGGAGAAGTTCGAGCCGATCGATGACGGTGGCTACGACGTGCTGCGCGAAATGGGCACGCTGCTGAAACTGGATCTGGGGCAATCGTGATGACGGCCGCGACCACCGCACTGGCCGCCACCATTCTCGAGGACGCCCGGCGCCAGGCCTGGCGCCGGGCCGGCCAGATCGCCCTGGTCGTGGCGGTCTGTCTGGCCTCTCTGGCGGCCACGGGATTCTTCAACCCCGCCCGCCTGTATGAGGGGCTGCCGGCACTCGGCCAACTCTTCGCCGAGATGGTGCCGCCCGACTTCACCCGTTGGCGCAACTGGATTCGGCCTTTGTTCGACACCCTGGCGATGTCGATCGCCGGCACGGCACTGGCGGTGCTGTTGTCGCTGCCGCTGGCCTTGCTGGCTGCGCCCAACACGGCACCCAATGCACTGGTCTACCGCGTGGTCCGAGTGCTGCTGGCCCTGCTGCGTTCGGTACCCGAAATCATTCTCGGCATCATCTTCGTGGCCGCCGTGGGCTTTGGCGCGCTGCCGGGTGTGCTGGCACTGGCCCTGCACTCGGTGGGCATGGTGGGCAAGTTCTACGCCGAGGCGATCGAGCACGTGGATCCCAAGCCGCTCGAAGCGGCGCGGGCGGCGGGCGCCAGCCATTTCCAGGTGATCACCCACGCCGTGTTGCCGCAGGTGTTGCCGCAGCTGGCCGACATCACCGTGTACCGCTGGGAGTATCACTTCCGGGCGTCGGCGGTGCTGGGCATCGTGGGGGCCGGTGGTATCGGCTTCGAGCTGATGGCGGCCTTGCGACTCATTCAGTATGACCAGGTGTCGGCCATTTTGCTCACCATTCTGGCTTGCGTGGTGGTGGTCGATGGCATCGGTGCCAGCCTGCGCAAGCGACTCAAGTAAGGGTAAGGCGCTTCACTCACTCCCGGCCAAAGCATGGCGGGCCGAAAGCCTGTCAGTTCCGCAGATCACGTTGGAAGGATATTCATGTCGCATCATATTGTCGTGACCAACCCGGTGCATGCCGAGGTGGCCGCGCGCCTGGCTGCCCTGGGCAGCGTTGACATCAACCCCAGTCAGGACCCCTGGTCGCCGGCCGAGCTGGCCGAGCGCCTGGATCACGCCACGGCCCTGCTGGGCTTCATGACCGATCGCGTGGACGCCGAGGTTCTGGCCTCTGCGCCGCGACTCCAGCTCGTGGCTTGCGCGCTCAAGGGCTTCGACAACTACGACGTGACCGCCTGCACCGAGGTGGGCGTCTGGGTGAGCATCGTGCCGGATCTGCTGACCGAGCCAACCGCTGAACTCGCCGTGTGCCTGGCCATTGGTCTGGCCCGGCAAGTTCGTCAGGGCGACGCCCTGGTGCGCAGTGGCAATTTTCGGGGCTGGCGCCCGCAGCTCTACGGCACGGGGCTGGCCGGCGCTACGGTCGCCGTGGTGGGCATGGGGGCCGTTGGCCGCGCCATTGTGTCGCGTCTGCAAGGCTTCGGCTGCGAACGCCTGTGGGGTGTGGATCCTGATGTTGCCGACACCCGGGTCGAGTCGGTATCGCTCGAACAGGCGATGGCACACGCCGACTATGTTTTTTTGGCGGCTCCGCTGGTGGCCGGCTCGCATCACCTGATCAACGCCAGCCGCCTGTCCAGTGTGCGCGACGGGCAGTTGCTGATCAACGTGGGTCGTGGCTCCGTGGTGGATGAAGCGGCGGTGGCTCACGCATTGGCCGAAGGCCCACTGGGTGGCTATGCCGCCGATGTGTTCGCCTTTGAAGACTGGGCCTGGCCTGGCCGACCCCGCGCCATCCCGCCCGCGTTGCTGGCGCAGCGTTCCACCTTGTTCACGCCCCACCTGGGTTCGGCCGTGCGGTCGGTACGACTGGCCATCGAGCACCGCGCCGTGGACAACATCGAAGCGCTCGTGGCGGGCTGCAGGCCGCCCGATGCCATCAACGCCCCGTCGTGCGATGGCTCAGGGCCGCTGCTGCGAACGCGTTCAGGGGCTGCGCAGGACGGTTCTGAAACCGACATGCGAGGTGCCGAGATCGACCTCATGCGGGTGTCGTGAGGTGCTGCGGTAGCGACTGCAGTAATTGTCGGCACAGAGGTAGGATCCGCCCTTGATCACATGCACGGGGGCGTTACTGTGGCGCTCCAGGCCCTGCCATTCGTCGTCGGGTCGGCCATGGCCATGGGCTTGGCGTGCGCCCGTGTAGGGGTCTTCGGTCCACTCCCACACGTTGCCGATCATGTCGTGCAGCCCCCAGCCGTTGGCCGGGTAGCAGCCCACCGGTGCCCGGCCGGCGTAGCCGTCGTCGGCGGCGTTCACCGCCGGGAAGATGCCTTGCCAGTAATTGGCTTCGGGCCGGCCATCGGCGCTGCGCGGCTCGAAATCCAGGTTTTCGGCCTGGCCATTGCCGCGTGCGGCCCATTCCCATTCGGCTTCGGTGGGCAGCGCGCGGCCCAGCCAACTGGCGTAGGCGCGGGCGTCGGCCAGGGTGACATGCACCACCGGCTGATGAGGCAGATCGGCGATCGAGCTGTCGGGCCCTTCCGGGTGCTGCCAATTGGCCCCTTCCACGAAATGCCACCAGGGGGTTCCTGCCGGGGCCCCCTTGGGCGGGGCACGAAAAACGGCGGCAGCGCCTTCGCGCTCTGCCTGGGTGACATAGCCCGTGGCGGCCACGAACTCGGCAAACTGCGCATTGGTGACTTCCGTGCGATCCATCCAGAAATCGCGCAGCGTCGCGGTGCCGTTGGGGCGTTCGTCGGGATAGCCGGCGGTGGTGCCGGGCGTGAAGGTGCCGCCCTGCACGTGCATCATGCCGGCGTGGCGACCCGTGGGAAAGCCGGGTGGCAAACCCGAGCCCTCGACGCACGCCGTCTCGGGAGAAGCGGCCACCGTGGCCAGACGCGTGGATTCCAGGTGCTGGAACCAGGCGTTGCCGCCCAGCGCCACCAGCGCCAGCCCGATCACTACGCCTGCGCCCACTGCCAGCTTCGATGCCATCGTTGGTTTCCTGTTGGTTCTTTTGTCACGCGGCATCATGCCACAGTGGGAGGCATCCCCAAAGGTCGGCACAACGCTACACTCGCGTCTGCCACCACGACAGGGAGTGTTTGCGGTGCATCGCATATTGCACAGAATCGATGCGCAAGCGCATTGGCTGCTGGCCCTTGCCGTTCTCATCAGCGGCCTCTGGTTCATCTCGCCCCTGGTCATGGGGGTGCTCGGCGGCGATCATCTGATCTGGTTTACCCAGAGCTCGTGGCGCGAGGTGTTGAATGCCGTGGGCCTGGCGCAATTGCCTCGCGTCGTCATAGCCCTCTCGCTCATTCTGATGTCCATCGGCCTTCTGGCGCGTGCCAGGGTGGCGTGGACTTTTACCCTGGTGCTGCTGGCGCCAGCCATCTCGGTGGCCTACTACACCCACGATGGCCATTTTCCGCCCAACGCCATTTACAACGCCTTGCTGTTTCTGTTGCTGTTGCGATACGGCAGGGCGTTTGGCCGAAGCAGTGTTGCGGCGGGGACACTGTTCGCCTTGTCTGCCTTGGCGTCGCTGTTCTGGTATGCCTTGCTGGGCGTGCTGTATCTGGGGGACGAGTTTGCGCCTCCCATTCTCACCCTGCCCGATGCCATCTATTTCGCCATCGTGGCGGTGGCCACGGTCGGTTTTGGCGATATTGTTCCCGTTTCCGAAACGGCACGGCTGTTCGTCGTGTCGATCATCCTGCTGGGTGTCACCGTGTTTACCACGGCGCTGGGCGCGATCCTCACGCCGGCAGCCGCTGGCGCGTTCCGGCAGATTCTGCAGCGCAACGCGAGACTCTCGATGAAGAAAGATCACATCATCCTGTGCGGTGCCACGCCGCTGGCCATCACCCTCCATCAGAATCTGGCGGCGCGCGGCGAGAGCCTCACGGTGATCGTCAAGCCCGAGGCGGCCCACGCCTATCCCGCCAATACCGACGTGATCGTGGGCGATGCGGCCAGCGACGAGGTGCTGGAGCGGGCAGGCGTGCGCCAGGCCAGTCACGTTCTGGCCATGTGTGCCGACGACCCCGACAACGCCTTCATCGTGCTGGCGGTCAAGGCCATCGAGGGGTGTCAGGCCCGCACCGTTGCCGTCGTCAACAACAATCACAACCTCGACAAGGTTCGCACGGTCAAGCCCGATCTGGTGTTTTCGCCGCAATTGTTGGGCGCCGAGCTGCTGTCGCGCATGTTGCGCGGGGAAGCGTTCAATGCGGACCTGATTTCGGAGTGGTTCGTGTCGCGGGGGGATTCGGCTGCGCCGCCGTCGGCGGCCAAAGCGGCGTCGCCTCGCGCCTGAAATCGGCGGGCAGGTGGGCCAGGTCGGCCGGTTCGTCGATGTCGGCCACCGTGCGCAGCTCGGTCCACGGCCATCCCAGCGCGCGCAAGCGTTCGCGCGTGATGCGCATCACGGCGTCGGTGCTCCAGGGCATATCGTGAAACAGGCTGACCGGGGCATCGTCGCGCAGACCAATCAGGGCGTAGCCGCCGTCTTCTGCCGGCATGAAGACCGCCGGGGTGGTGGCAAGTGCGTGAGCGGCGTCGCGCAGGTCGTTTGCCTGAATCGCGGGGGCGTCGGTGCCGATCATCAGCACACGCGATTGGTGCCGTAGTTGGGCCATGAAGGCCGCGTGCATGCGCAAACCGAGATCGCCTGCCACCTGACGGCGGCGGGCAAACCCATAGTGCTCGGCCAGGTCGACAAACACCGGGTCGTCGGGGTCGGGGCTCACGCAGAGTTCCACCGCGGCCAGGCCGGCCGTTGCGGCCTGGCGGGCGGTGTGACGCAGCAATTGCCCGGCCAGCGCGGCGGCGGCCGCCGGCCCCAGCGCCGGGATCAGGCGGGTCTTGGCCAGGCCCGGGCGTGGCGCCTTCGCCATCACGATCAGGGCGGTATCGGCCAGACAAGACTCGGGCTTCAATCGCGCCGCTCCCAGGTGTGATAGCGCTCGAGCCAGCGCAGCACGCGCTGCGGAGCATGCGTTGATTTCCAGTTGCCCGCGACAGACTTGTTGGCTTCGGCCAGGGTGGGGTAGGCATGCACGGTGCCCAGGATGCGATTCAGGCCCAGCCCATGCTTCATGGCCAGAACATACTCGGACAGCCATTCGCCGGCATGTGCGCCCACGATGGTGACCCCCAGAATGCGATCCTTGCCCGGCACCGTCAGCACCTTCACATATCCGCTCGCCACGTCGTCGACGATGGCTCGGTCGAGTTCTGCCAGATCGAATCGCGTGACCTCCACGGCCACCTCTTGTGCCGCGGCGTCCTGCTCCGTGAGCCCCACACTGGCCACTTCGGGATCGGTGAAAGTCACTCGCGGCATCACGCGATCATCCACGCGAAAGCGACGGAAGCGCCCGAACAGCGCGTTGACCGCGGCATGCCAGGCCTGATGCGCCGCAGCGTGTGTGAATTGCAGGGGTCCGGTGGCGTCGCCCACCGCCAGAATGTTGGGGTAGCGCGTTTGCAGCCAGGCGTCGGTGGCGATGGTGCCGTTGGCGCGCAGGTCGATGCCGAGCCGCTCCAGACCAAAGCCTTCGGTGCGCGCACGGCGCCCTACGGCGCACAGCAGCTGATCGAAGGGTATGCACCGCTCGCAGTCGGCAGTCAGGTCGTGCACCACCAACTGCCAGGCATCGTCGTGTGGCTCCACTCGCACGGCGCGATGCCGAGTGAGTACCTGCACGTCGTCGGCCTGCAGTGATGTGCGCACGAATTCGCCGGCATCGACATCCTCGCGCGCGAGGAGGTGTTCGCCCATTTCCACCTGCACGACGGTCGTGCCCAGGCGGGCGAAGGCCTGGGCCAGTTCGCAGCCGATCGGTCCGCCGCCAAGCACCACGAGCCGGCGGGGCGCCTCGCGCCATTGCCACAGGGTGTCGCTGGTGGCGTAAGGGCAGTCGGCCAGGCCGGGCAACGGTGGCACAATCGGTTCGGCGCCGGTCGCCAGCACGATATGCCGTGCGCTCAAGGTGTGCTCGGTGCCGTCGTCTTCCCGAATGCGCACGCGCCACGGATCCAGCAATTCGGCGTGTCCCTGGCGAACATCCACGCCGAGTGCCGTGTAGCGCTCCACCGAATCGTGCGGCGCAATGGCCGCCACGGCACGCTGCACGCGCTGCATCACCGCCGCAAAGTTCACCTTGACCGGCGATGCCTCGAGCCCCAGGCGGTGGGCCTGGCGCTGTTGGTGCACGAGGCGGGCGGCGTGAATCAACGCCTTGCTCGGCACGCAGCCGGTGTTCAGGCAATCGCCGCCCATGGTGCCCTTTTCGACCAGGGTCACCTTGGCTCGCACGGCCGCCGCGATGTAGGCCGACACCAGACCGCCCGCCCCGGCGCCGATGACGATCAAGTTGCGGTCAAACCGTTTGGGTCGTTGCCAACCCGCATACACCCGGCGGCGTTCGAAGGCCCTGACGCCGAACCGGGCCGCCAGCGGAAACAGGCCAAGCAGCACAAAGCTGCCGATCAGTGTGGGCGAGAGAATGTCGCTTACCGATGTGATGCTGCCCAGCTGCGTGCCGGCGTTCACGTACACCACCGTGCCGGGCAGCATGCCCAGCTGGCTTACCCAATAGAACAGGGCGGCGCGCATGGGCGTGACGCCCATCGCCAGGTTGATCAGCCAGAACGGAAACAAGGGCACGAGTCGTAGCGACAGCAGATACCAGGCGCCGTCGCGTTCCACCCCCTCATTGACCGAGCGCAGGGTGCGTCCCAAACGCGCTTGCACGGTATCGCGCAACAGAAACCGCGCCACCCAGAACGCCAGCAGAGCGCCCAGGCTGGAGGCGAAGGAGATGAGCACCAGGCCCGTCCAGAAGCCGAACAGCGCGGCTCCGGCGAGTGTGAGAATGGTGGCTCCCGGCAACGACACGGCGGTCGCGGCCACGTATACGAGAAAGAACAGCCCTGCCGCTTGCCAGGGATGCGTTGCCTGCCACGCTTGCAGCGCGTCGCGGCTGGCCTGCAATTGGTCGAGGGTGAGGGACTCGCCCAGGTTGAATGCCTGATAGGTGGTCAGCACCGCAACCATCGCGGCCAGCAGTAGCGACCACTTGCGCCATGACGACGGCTGGGTGGTCTTGCCCGTGTGGGGGCCTGTGGCCGGGCCCCGCGGTTGACGTTTCATTCGGCGGGCGCTCAGGCGAGGTTGGCGGTGGCAGCAGCAGGCTCCAGCGCGCCGCCGCAGCTGCTGCCCTGGCCCGCCGTACAGCCGTAGCAATGATCGGCCACCCGGATCGGTGCGCCTTCCGTGTCGCGTTCGAGCAGATCGCGCAAATGCGGGCGTTCCGCCGTCTCGAGTGCCGCCGCCAGCCCCAGCATCTGGTTGAAATCGCAATCGTGCAAATTACCTTGCCAATCGACGCTGATCAGATGGCGGCACATCACGGTGTCCAGGTTCTCGGCCCGGTAGGCGTCGCGCAGCAGCGTCATGTAGTCGCCAAACGTGCCCTTGCTGATCAGCGTGCTGCCGAAGCGCTGAATCGGCATGTTGGTGATGGTGAACAGCTCGTTGAATACGATGCCGAAATGTTCGTTCAATTCCCGCTCGTAGTCGGCCTGCAACGCAGCCTGAGGGGGTGGCAACACCGGCCCCTGCGGGTTGTACACGAGGTTGAGCACCTTGTTCGAGTCGGGTTGGCCGTAACCGAGCGCGTTGAGTCTTTGCAGACCCCAAATGCTGCGATCGAATACGCCGTCGCCACGCTGACGGTCGACATTGGCCACCGAGTAGCAAGGCAGCGAGGCGGTGATCTCCACGTCGTGCTCGGCCAGAAACTCGGCCAGGTCTTCGTGTCCCGGCTCGCTCAGAATGGTGAGGTTGCAACGGTCGATCACGCGCACGCCGAGGGCGCGGGCAGCTCGTACCAGGTCGCGAAAGTGCGGATTGAGCTCGGGGGCGCCGCCGGTGAGGTCGAGTGTGGCGATGCGGCGACGGCGCAACACGGCGATCACCAGAGCGATGGTGTCGGCCGTCATCATTTCCGTGCGTTGCGGGCTGGCATTCACATGACAGTGCAGGCAGCTCTGATTGCAACGGTAGCCCAGGTTCACCTGCAGGGTGTCGAGCGCGCGACGCCGGATGGCCGGGAAGTCGGTTTTCAGCAGGAGTGGCAGGGTAGCGTGCATGGTCGGTGTTTCCTCGTCGGTCGTGCGGGCGGTCGGGGGATGTCACAGCATAGTCGCTTGGCGGCGGCGAGCGGTTACACCACCATCCCCTGTAACCTTCCGGCACACGCCAACGACTTTTCAGGCACCGATGTCAAACTCCCACCGCGACGGCGATGCCGAGGCCGAACTCGACACGCTCTGGCAACAGGGCCAGGCGGGTGACGAAGCTGCCTATCGGGCGGCTCTCTCCCTACTGGCGCGTCGTTTGCGTGCCTGGCTGCGGCGACGTCTGTCCGACCGGGCCCAGGAGGCCGAAGACGTGTTGCAGGACACCCTGCTGGCCATCCATCTGCGTCGTGGCACGCACGAAGCCGATTCGCCGGTCATGGCCTGGGCGCTGGCCATTGCGCGGCACAAGCTGGTGGACTACTGGCGCCGGCACGGTCGGCGCGAAGCGCTGCATGTATCGCTGGACGACGAGCTGTCCTTCGAATCCTCGGTTGACGCACCGCATGCCGGCCGCGATCTGGCGGAGCTGCTGCAGCGCCTGCCCGCAGCGCAACGCGAGGCCATCTGGCTGACCAAGGTATCCGGTCTGTCGGTGCAGGAAGCGGCCGAACGCACCGGAGCGTCCGGCGCCGCCATCAAGGTGCAGGTGCATCGCGGCCTCAAGCGCCTGGCCACCTGGGTCAAGACATCGTCTGGAGAATCTTCATGAACACCGACGAATGGATCGATTTTCTCAGCCGTGGCGCCGGGCCCGCGCCGCGGGTTGTGGCGGCGTGGCGGCTGGCGCCGGCCATGGCAGGCGGTTGGCTGGCGGCAGTCGGTCTGGTGTGGTGGCTTCACGGTTTGCTGCCGGCGAGTGCCTTTGCCACCGTGGTGCCGTGGATGAAGTTGGCGTATGCGCTGGCTTTGGCTGCTGGTGGTGCCTGGCTGGTGGCACGACTTGCCCGTCCGTTGGGCCGTTGGCGCCACTCGGCGCGGTGGTTGCTGGCAGTGCCGGCGGGCATGATGCTGCTGGGTCTTTGGAGCCTGGTTCAGACACCGCCGGGAGAGCGACTCGATGCCCTGCTCGGCATGAGCTGGTGGTTGTGTCCGATTCTCGTATTGTTGCTGGCCTTGCCCACCCTGGCGGGGTTGATCTGGGCGCTGCGCGGCCTCGCTCCGGTACAGCTGCGTGCGGCGGGTGCCGTGGCAGGTCTGGTGGCGGGGGGGTGTGGCGCAGCGGCCTATGCCCTCGCCTGCCCGGAGGCCTCGCCGGCCTTCGTGGCCGTGTGGTACTCGTTGGGCATCGGCCTCAGTCTGGCGTTGGGTGCCTGGTTGGGCCCTCGCCTGTTGCGCTGGTAGGCGCGGTATGGGCGGCGCGCCGCTGCGGGCTTGCCCCGATGGCTGCCGTCAGTTGGGTTGTCGGGGCGAGCCTTAACTGGTGAGGCGGCGCACTCGATTGCGCCCCGCCCGCTTCGCTTCATAGAGCGCCTTGTCGGCCCGGTTGAGCGTGGCGTCGGGGTTGGCCGGCTCGATGGCCGCAACCCCCAGGCTGATGGTATAGCGCAGCGCCTCGCCGTCGCGCTCGAAGGGCTGTGCGGCAATCGTCGCCCGCAGGCGGTCGGCCAGGGCCTCGGCATCGTCGGGGTGGATCCGCGGCAGCAAGATGGCAAACTCTTCTCCGCCCAGACGGGCGGCGATGTCCCCCCGGCGCAGGCGCTCAGTGAGCTGGTGGGCCAGATGCTGCAGCACGGCATCGCCGGTCGCGTGGCCGTACGTATCGTTGATGTGCTTGAAATGGTCGACATCGATCATCACCACGGCGCCGGGCCGCTCGGCCGACCAGTCGCTCGAGTCTGACGCCAGGCGCAATTGATCCATGAAGCTGCGCCGGTTGGGCAGCCCCGTGAGATCGTCGGTGTTTGCCAGCCGGGCCAGGCGCCGCTCGCGGCGCTTGCGCTCGGTGATGTCATGAAACAGCCACACACGACCGAGATGTTCGTGCTCGGCTGTGACGGGCACACGTTCGATCTGCAGAAACCGCCCGGCCGGGGTTACCACTTCGCGTTCGCGGCGGGCTTCGGTCGGCGTTGTGTCGCCCGAGGTCGGCTCGGGCAGTAGCCAGGTGGCGTAGGGCTCGCCCAACGTCTGGCAAAGGGCCTCGTGGCTCAGCCCCTGTAGTTGCCGCGGGTCGTGGTCGACGCCGAAAAGATGGCCGAGTCGAGCGTTCACCAGTGCCACAGTGGCGTCTTCATCTTCCACGATCACGCCGCCGGGGTAGCGCTCGAGCAAGGTAGACAGGCGCTGGCGCTCGCGGGCCAGCGCCGTGGTTGCCAGATACATCTCGGTGATGTCGTTGAGTGTCCAGACCACGTCGCTTTCGGGGTCGGTCGGATCGCGCAGCACCCCGTGCATGTCGAACCAGCGGCGTTGCCCTTCGCCGTCGAGCAGTGGCCAGGTGAGGCGTACATGGTGCCGTTCGCGCAACACTTCGTAGTGTTGCTGCATGCGATCGAAGCTGGCCTCATTGACATGAAAATGCCGAACCGGCGGCAGCGTCTGGCTGGCATCCTGCTGACCGAAGATCTCGCGCGCGCGTTGATTGAACTCGAGCACCTCTCGACCTGCGCTCAGCAGCACGATCGCCGACTGGCTTTCGTCGAGCAGCACGCGCTGCAATTGTTGGCGACGAACGATCTCGGTGATGTCGCGCAGCGTGCCCGCCAGGCGCTTGGGGTTGCCGTTGGCGTCAGCCTGCACCACCTTGCCCAGAACGGCAAACCAATGCCATTGTGCCGAGGCGTGCAGCAAGCGGACTTCCCGGCGTTGAGGAAGGCCGTCTTCGGCAGTCTGTTCCAACATCCGGGCTTCGAGGGCGGCGCGGTCGTCGGGGTGAACCCGAGCCAGCCAGTCGGCCCGCGTGCGCGGCGCCTGAGCCGACTCGAGCCCCAGCTGCTGCAAGCAGAGCTCGTCGCAGGTGACGACATCGTTCGTGACGTCGTAGTCCCACGCACCCAGGCCGCCACCAAAGAGCGCCAGTTGCTGGCGCTCGCGCAGGCGCTGCAACTGCTGGTATTGGCGGTGATCCCGAAAAATGAACCAGGTAGCCAGCAACAACGCGATCGTCAGGGCCAGCGAACCCACCGCGCCATCGCGCAGCGAGCTGGCAATCAAGGCATCGGTGGCCTGCATGGCCGCCGCCTGATCGCGCCCGATCAGTACGGCAATCGGGTAGGGCGAAGGCGTGCGATACCAGGCGTAAAGCCGGGCGATGTCGTTGACCCCTCGGGCCTGCGCCGCTTCCGAGCCCCATGGTGAACGTTCGACCAGGGCGCGGGCCAGGGCACTGAGGGTGTCGTCGTCGGTGCGGCGGGCGTCGCCCTGAGTGCGTGCGAGCAAGGACCCGTTGTCGAGCACAATCGCGGCAATGTCGCGGGCCTCGGGGAAGATTTCGTCGAGCGAAGCCGAGAGCTCGCGCGCCGACAGCGAAATCATGATCACACCGCTGAACTCGCCGCCTTCGTCGTAGAGGGCGCGCGACGCTGGTATGGTGCTCTGCCCGGTCACCCGGCCAGTCAGTGGCGGACCCATCCAGAGGTCGCCATTACCCTGCTCACGCTGGCGCCAGAAGTACTCGCGGTCGCTCGCGCTCATGTCGTCGGGTGGCGAGAACGGCTCCTGCAACACGCTCGAGAACACCAACTGACCGCTGGCATCGGTGATATGCACGTCGAACGTGGTGCCACTGGCGCTGGCCAGCGCCTCCTGGGCAAAGGCCACATTCTTCAGAAAGGCGTCGGGTTCCTGCGTGCCCCAATCGAACGCCAGCCGTTGGGTCAGGAAATCCATCTGACGAAACAGACGATCCACCTCGAGCGCCAGCGTGTGGGCCGTTTCGAGAGTATGGCTGCGAATCTCTTGCTCCGCCTGCGCGCGAGTCTCGGCGTGCAGCCCGAGCAGCTGGTGCCAGTAAATCCCCAGGGCGGCGAGGGCAATCGTCCATACCAGCACCAGCCGCACAACGATCGAGCGGCGACGGGAGGGTGCGGACGGAGCTTCGGGGAGGGGGGTTGCGCTAACGGGACTCGCCATGAAAGTAGACCGGGTGGGAGGTCAAGAGTACCGCGAAGCGCCGGGCTTCAGGAAGTGCGCGGCAGCGCCCCGGTAATCTGCGTCAGCAGCCGGTTCACATTGGCCCTGGCCTGTGCATAGGCGCGCGCGTGGCCCAGGCGTACGATGATCAGGTCTTGAGAGGGCACGGTAAACACGTGTTGCCCGCCGCCGCCGGCAAAGTAGAAAGCATCCTGAGGCAAGTTGAAATCGCCCACCGTGTTGAGCCAGATCTGCGCGCCGTAGTTGGGCCGGCTCCAGGCCGGCGCCGGCGACGTGGCAAAGCGCACCCAGCCCTCGGGCAGCAGGCGCTCGCCCTGCGTCACACCATCGTTCAGATAGAGCAGTGCCAGCCGGGCCCAATTGCGTGCCGTACCGTAATCGAAGCCGCTGATGATGAAATGCCCCCAGCGATCGGTTTCCAGGGTTTGCCGGCGGGTGCCGATGCGATCGAACAATTCGGTCTGGGGCCAGACGAGGGGGTTCTGGCCCAGCTCATCGGCCACGATGCGCCGAAAAATCACGGCCAGCGCCAGAGGATCGCAATTGCGATAGCGTCCGACCGTGTTGGGTTCGTGCTCCAGCGGCCGCTGGAGCGCAAACTCCGCCACATTCAATGCCTGGCTGTAGGGCAGAAAATGATCCGGCAGCCCCTGAGCCCACGCTGCCCTGCCCTGATCGTGACCGGTACATTGCAGACCGCTGCTCATATTGAGCAAATGACGCAGGGTGATGGTGCCTCGCGGGTCGCCCGGTTGCTGCCATTCCGCGATCGGTGCCGGAGCGTCGAGCTGCAGGGCGCCACGGTGTACCAGCATGCCAATGAGGGTAGACATCACGCTCTTGCCCATCGACCAGCTCTCGAGCTGGGTATCGGGGCCGATGCCCGGTCGATACGATTCGGCCACCAGCCGACCCCGGTGCACCACCACCAGCGCGGCATGCAAGGGATCGGGTTCGGCGATGGCATCGTCGAGAACGCCGGCCAGCGTGGCATAGGGAGTGTGGTCGTGGCGCCTGGCCACGCGCACGCTGCGGCTGCCGAGGGGCCAATCGAGCTCGCTTTCGGCGGGCAGTTCGGTGCGCACGGGCGCGGGCGTCATGTGCAGATCGAATTCGCCGTTCTGCGGCACGATCAGGCAGCCCTGATCGCCGACGGGACGGGCCCGTCGGGTGACTCGGCCCAGACCTTCCAGATAGTGTCGCTCGGCCTGCCAGTCGGCATCGAGGTCGGGCCAGGTTTCGCGGCACACCGCGATCAGTCGCGCCACGGTGGCCTCATCGCAATCGAGCCATACCTCGACTTCGCCGGAGGCATCGTCTACCCGATACTGAAGCGCCCCGGCCAGTGCTTCGGGCAGCTGGTGGTGATGCAACGCCCACGGCGCGCTGTTCTTGAAAGCGTCTTCTGCGCTGCGACCCGATACATGAATGGCCGAACACAGCACCTTGGCCGTGGTGGCCAGCAGCAAGGGGAGATGAATGACGGGAGTGTCGATCGGCATGGGATATCCTCGGTTCAGCTTGGTATACCAGGCAAGCAGATTGCAGCACGACAAGCGGGTATCGATTTCCGGCATTGTCAGTTGATCTATACACCCATAGAATAGTTTTGGGATACAAGCTTATCAATCAAAAATACACGGGACTCGCCCGATGCGGCGGCTACCAACATGACGCAACCCCTTCCCCACGCTCCCCTGCCCTCGAGCCTCCCGGCGCAAGCCGGGTTCGATGAAGCCCATCTGGCCGAAGCCATGGCCTTTGCCGTCGCGCATGAGTGCGACTGGCCACGATCACTCTACCTGCCCGACGGTCGCTATGTGGGTACCGCTCACGTCAACGATCAGCCCCCTTTCGATCAGCCCCGGGGCCTGGTACGCCCGCGTGGCGGCGCGGCCGGCATGATCCTCCGGCAAGGTCACTGTGTCGCTCGTTGGGGCGACACGCATCGGCCCGATACGACCTTTTCGGTGGCCAAGAGCTATCTGGGGCTGCTGGCTGTGCTGGCACTCGATCAGGGGCGTTTGGCTTCGCTCGACGATCCCGTGGCGGCGACGGCGGATCGCTTCCCGACCGACGACGGTTTTCGCCACGCGCACAATCGCGCCATCTCGTGGCGCCATCTGCTGCAGCAAACCAGCGAGTGGCAGGGCACGCTCTGGGGCATCCCCGATCGGGTCGACCACAACCGGCAGGCTGGGCCGGAGCACGACAACACGCACAAGGGCACGGCCCGTCAGCTGCAGCCGCCCGGTACCCGATGGGAATACAACGACGTGCGTGTGAACCGACTGGCGCTGTCGCTGATGCAGGTGTTCGAGCGGCCGTTGCCGGAGGTGCTGCGCGAGCACATCATGCAGCCCATCGGCGCCTCCGATTCCTGGGAGTGGCATGGCTACGACAACGCCGTGTTCACGATCCGCGATCAGCCCATGGTGTCGGTCACGGGTGGCGGGCATTGGGGGGGCGGCATTTTCATATCGGCCGAGGATCATGCCCGTGTGGGGCTGCTGGTGCAGCACGGCGGGCAATGGCAGGGGCGGTCAGTGCTTTCGCCCGAGGCGGTTCAGGCCTTGCTCACGCCATGCGAGGTGCGCCCCATTTACGGATCCCTCTGGTGGCTCAACACCGATCGCCAGCTGTATCCGGCGGCGCCGGCGGGCAGTGTGTTTGCCCTGGGTGGCGGTCAGCACGTGATCTGGGTGGATGCCGAGCACGAGCTCACCGTGGTGGTGCGGTGGCTCGAGCGCGACCATTGCAACGAATTTTTTGCCCGGGTCATGGCCAGCATGCGTTAGCCAGCCGGGTGGTGGCGGGCGAAGCCGGGTGCCTCGTCCGCGTTTCTTCCCTGCAGTCCTTTTGTACTGACAACGGAGCGACGATCATGAAGTTATCCCGAACCCTGGCCATATTGGCCGCCTCGCTGGCAGCAGCGACCTGGGCAACCGTGCCCGGCCCCGTGGCAGCGGCCACCTCGGGTGGCGATCTCGTCTACGCCGGCGGCGTGGATGCGCAAACGCTCGATCCGCAGTTCATCACCGACATCCCTACCTTCCGGGTCGTGGGTTCCATGTATGAAGGGCTCACGGCGCAGAACGAAGACGGCGAGATCATCCCCGGCCTGGCCACCGAATGGAGCGTCAGCGACGACGGCCGCACGTGGCGGTTCAAGCTGCGTGACGGCGTGAAATTTCATGATGGCAGCGACTTCAACGCCGAAGCTGTCAAATTCACCTACGATCGACTCATGAACCCGGATACCGGCTCACCGCGGCGCAGTGCACTGGCAGCGGTCGAGCGTGTCGAGGTCATCGATGATCACACCGTGGACATCACCACCAAGGCGCCGTTTGCTCCGCTGCTGGCGCAGCTCAGCACTTACAACACCTGGATCCTCAGCCCGGCTCAGGTGCAGAAAGTGGGTGAGAAAGTCCGTGAAATGCCTTCTGGCACCGGTCCTTTCCGCTTCGACAGTTGGCAACCGGGCGAGCGTCTCAAGGTCGTGCGTAACGACGACTACTGGGGCGACAAGGCCAAGGTCGACAGTGTCACGTTTACCGTGGTGCCAGAAGATTCGGCGCGCGTTTTGCTGCTCATGAGCGGCCAGGCCGACGTCGTCTCCGGCGTGCCCACTGTCATGGTCGACCGACTCGAGGGCAGCGATGCGGTCGAGATGATTCGCAAGACCGGCTACCGCACCATCTATCTGGGCATGAACCTCGAAATGGAGCCGTTCGACGATCCCCGTGTGCGCGAAGCCGTGGCGTTGGCCGTCGACAAGGAGGGCCTGGTCAAGGGCGTGATGCGAGGCATCGGCACACTGGGCGGTTCGTACGAGTCGTCGGTGATTGCAGGTTCGGCCACCGACCTTCCTCCCCATCCCTACAACCCCGAGCGCGCCCGTGAGCTGCTGGCCGAGGCAGGCTACCCGAATGGCTTCGAGGTCGACTTCTACGTGCCCACGGGTCGTTACAACAACGACCGGCAATTGGGCGAGGCCATTCAGGCGCAACTGGCTGAGGTGGGCATCGAGGCCAATCTGATCTCGCCCGAGATCAGCGCCTATCTCAACACGCTCACCCGGGCCGAGGCACCGCTCTTCATCAGCGGCAAGGGCAGCCCCAGCGGTGACATGGACTTCACCCAAACCCTGAGCCATGGCAGTACCGGCCGCATGAATCACTTCAATCTGAAGGATGACGAGGTGGATGCCATGATCGAGGCGCAGCGCGTGGCGGTGGATCCTGCCGAGCGTCAGGCGATCCTGCATGATCTGCAGAGTCGCATCTACGACCTCAAGCCGCACGTCACGCTGTTCTATGAAGACCAGCTTTGGGCCACGCGCAGCAACGTTCACGACTTCAAGGTGTACGTCAACGAGTTTGCCGACTTCAGCGACGCCTGGATCGAGCAGTAACTTCAAGGGTACGGCATGATCGGCTTCATCCTGCGTCGCCTGCTGCAAGCCATCCCGGTGCTCTTTGGGGTATCGGTGTTGGTCTTCATGATGCTGCACCTGATTCCCGGTGATCCGGCCGAGCTGATCGCCGGGCATCAGGCCACGGCTGAAGACGTGGAAGACGTACGGCGTTCGCTGGGGCTCGATCAGCCTTTGCTGCATCAATATCTCACCTTCGTGGGCAACGCGCTGGCAGGCGACTTCGGTCAGTCGTTTCGTACCGGGAGGCCGGTGCTGCAGGAAATCGGCTTTCGGTATGGCAACACCGTGTTGCTCGGCTTGAGTGCCATCGTGATCGCTGTGGTTGTCGGGGGATTGAGCGGCATCATCTCTGCGGTTCGACGCAAGCACTGGGCTGATCACGTCACGCTGTTTGCCGCCATTCTTGCCATCTCCACACCCGGGTTTTTTCTGGGCCTGCTGCTCATCCTGATCTTTTCGGTGTGGTGGCCCGTGCTGCCGATGGCGGGGTTTGACTCCTGGCAAAGCCTGATTCTGCCGGCGGTTACCTTGTCGGCCACCAGCGCTGCGGTCATCTCGCGCATCATGCGTGCCAGCCTGCTGGATGCTCTCGACAACCCCTTCGTGCGTACCGCGCGCGCCAAGGGCTTGCGCGAATCGCTGGTGATCTGGCGACATGGCGTGCGCAACGCCGTGATTCCGGTCGTGACGGTGTCGGGCTTGCAGTTGGGTTACCTGCTGGGTGCGGCCGTCGTGGTCGAAACGGTGTTTGCCTGGCCGGGCGTGGGGCGATTGCTGGTGCAGTCCATTCTGGCGCGTGATTTCCCGGTGGTGCAGGCCGCTGTTCTGATCGTGGCCTGCACCTTCATTCTCGTCAATCTCCTGACCGACCTGCTCTACGGCATTCTCGACCCGCGGATCAGCACCTCATGACCACTCTGGCTTCCCGTAATCGCGACACCGTATCCGACGACGCCGGAGACCGCCGCCGCGACATGCGACGCGCGGCCTGGCGCGAATTTCGACGCTCGCGACTGGCCCTGCCCGGGCTGATCCTGTTTCTGGTTTTCGTGTTGGGCGGGTTGTTTGCGCCGTGGCTCGCACCGTACGATCCTGTGGCAGTGGATCTGGCCAACATCATGGCAGAGCCGTCGTGGCAGCACTGGTTCGGCACCGATGAGCTAGGTCGCGACATGTTCTCGCGCATCCTCTATGGGGCGCGCATTTCCCTGCTCGAAGGCCTGTTGGCCGTAGCCATTGCGGCCGGCATCGGTGTGCCTTTGGGTATTCTTTCCGGCTACGCAGGCAAGGCCGCCGATGCCGTGATCATGCGCGTGATCGATGTGCTGCTGGCGTTTCCTGGGGTGCTGCTGGCCATCGTGATCATCAGCATTCTCGGCTCCAGCCTGTTCAACGCCATTCTGGCCGTGGCCATCTACAGCATTCCCATCTTTGCCCGATTTGCCCGTGGCTCCACCCTGACCTTGAAAGAGGAGCCCTACATCGAGGCCTGCCGTGCCATCGGCATGAGCCACTGGCGCATCTTGCGGCGTCACGTGTTCCCCAATATTGCACCACCCATCATGGCGTTGGCCATCCTGCGGGTGGGGATTTCCATCCTCACCTGCGCCAGCCTGAGCTTTCTGGGGCTGGGGGCACAACCCCCCATGCCCGAATGGGGCGCCATGCTGGCGCAGAGCCGCACGGCCGTGCTGCTTGCCCCGCATCTGGCGCTCTTTCCCGGCCTGGCCATCATTCTGCTGGTGCTCAGTCTCAATATGTTCCACGAAGGGTTGCAGCGCGTGCTCGACCCCAAAGCCCGGCGTCACTGACCCTATGTCCGATCTGCTCCAAGTCTCCAACCTGCGTACCGTCTTCGCCACCGACAAGGGCGAACTGGCGGCAGTGGATGGTGTCTCGTTGTCACTCCAGCGCGGCCAGACTCTCGGCGTGGTGGGCGAAAGCGGCTGTGGCAAGTCGATACTGTCGCTTTCCATCATGGGGCTCGTGCCGGTCCCGGGTCGTCTGGCGGGCGGCAGCATCCGGTTCCATGGCGACGAACTGGTGGGAATGCCCTATCGCGACATGCGCCGATTGCGCGGTCGGCGTATTGCCATGATCTTTCAGGAGCCGATGACCAGCCTCAACCCGGTGTACACCGTGGGTTATCAGATCATCGAGGCCATGCGGGCACACGAGCGCGGTGCCACCGACGCGGAGCTGCGCCGACGGGCGATTGCCGCGCTCGAGCGTGTGCAGATTCCGGCCGCGGCCCAGCGATTTCACGATTATCCGCATCAGATGTCCGGCGGCATGCGCCAGCGCGTGATGATTGCCATGGCCCTGGCCGGCAAGCCCGACCTGCTGATCGCCGACGAACCCACCACGGCGCTGGATGTGACTGTGCAGGCGCAGGTGCTCGATCTGCTGCGCGACATCCAGGCCGACACCGGCATGGCCATCTTGTTGATTACCCACGATCTGGGTGTGGTGGCCGGCATGGCCAACCACATCATGGTGATGTATGCGGGTCGGGTGGCGGAGTCGGCGCCGGTGCACACTCTGTTCGACGACCCCCAACATCCCTACACGCTGGGGCTGTTGGGCAGCATGCCGCGTATCGAGGAGCGTCGCGAACGATTGCTGGCCATCGACGGCACCTTGCCGCCGCCCGATGCGCTGCCCCCGGGTTGCCGGTTTGCGCCGCGTTGTGTCTTTGCGACTTCGGCTTGCGGTGAGCGGGATCCGGCGCTGCGCGAACTCGAAGCGGGGCACCGTGTGGCATGCATTCACGCTCCGGTGGAGCTGGCGTCGCACGTGCAGGTGCAGGAGGTGTCGGCATGACCACGCAGCCGAAAGTGACCCCGGCAGACACGCCGCTGCTCGAATTGCGCGATGTGGGCAAGTTCTTCCGTGCCCGTCAGGGCATCTTCAACACGCGACGGGCCGCCACCGTGCGAGCTGTGGATGGCGTGTCGTTTGCCATCCAGCCGGGCGAAACGCTGGCCCTGGTGGGCGAAAGTGGCTCGGGCAAATCCACGGTGGCTCGTCTGGCACTGCGCCTCATCGATCCCAGTGCCGGCAGTATCCGGTTTCAGGGTACCGACATCACCCGTTCCGGAGAGCGTCAGCTTCGCGCGTTGCGCCGCTCCATGCAGATGGTGTTTCAAGATCCTTACGCGTCGTTGAACCCACGCATGAATGTGCGACAGATCCTGGAAGAGCCTTTGATCGTGCATGGGCTGGGCAAGGCCGAGGAGCGACACCATCGGGTCGACGAGCTGCTGGCGCTGGTGAACTTGTCGCCGTATCACGGCAATCGCTACCCGCACGAGTTCTCTGGCGGTCAGCGTCAACGCATCGGGATTGCCCGCGCGCTGGCGCTCGAGCCTCAGCTCGTGGTGTGCGACGAGCCCGTGTCGGCGTTGGATGTGTCGATTCAGGCGCAGGTCGTCAACCTGTTGCAGGATCTTCAGCGGCGCCTGGGCCTGGCCTACCTCTTCATCGCGCATGATCTGGCCGTGGTCAAGCACATGGCCGACCGCGTGGCAGTGATGTATCTGGGCAAGCTCATGGAGCTGGCGCCGGCCGACGCACTCTTTGCCACGCCGCGCCATCCGTACACCCGCATGCTGCTCAGCGCCATACCGCGTCCGGACCCCGATTACAGGCTGGAACGTCAGGCCGTGGTGGGCGAGCTGCCCAGCCCCACCAACCCCCCAAGCGGGTGCCGCTTCCACACTCGATGCCCGTATGTGATTGCGCGCTGTCGCACCGAGGAGCCGGTGCTCACCGACGACTCTCAGGGCCATGCTGTGGCCTGCCATCGAGCTGACGAGATCCCGGTGGCCACCGACCTCGTGCGCGATACGCTCACGCCTGAACGTACTGCCAGAAGGTTGGCTCTGTACGCGCAGCGCAGCAAGCCGGCGGCGCCAGTTGGGCAAACATGAGAAGGCACTCAGCCCTGCGCGCCGGCACGGCCACCGCGCGACCCGGCTCGCCAAAGGCTTCCCGCCACGGTGGCGGCCGGGCTATGCTGCCCGTCAGCGCTGGTGCGATGGTCGCGCCGGTACGCCCCTGACAGGAGCCACACCATGGCAAGTGCATCCCCCGTTCGCCTCTACAACCCCGCCGGCCTGTACGACAGTTCCGTGAATGGTTATTCGCACGTGGGCGAAGTGGCCGCCGGCACCCGCCTCGTCTTCATTGCGGGGCAGAGCGGCGAAAACGAGCAGGGCGCGCTCGAACCCGATTTTCAGGCTCAGGTCGCCCGCGCTTTCCATAATCTCAGGGTGGCCGTGGAGGCGGCTGGCAGCAGCATGCAGCACATCGTCAAGCTCACGGTGTTCATCGTGGACCACTCCGAGGCCAAGCTGCCGGTCTACGGCGCCGAACTGGGCAAGGCCTTTGGTCAGGGGCCCATGCCTACCTGCACGCTGGTGCCCGTGCCGCGTCTGGCGCTCGATGCCATGCTGTTCGAGGTGGAGGCTGTGGCTTGCGTGCCGGCTTGACCTCCTCCGCCTCCCTGCACACTCTCGCCGATGGCCGTCATGGCATCGGCCGCGCCGTTCGATACCTCGCGGCCCCGGGCCACCTGAGCCGTACTCGTATCGATCACGCCGGTAATGTCGGCGATCTTTCGACCAACGCGTCGAAAGACCAGTCAGGCCCGGTCGCCCGATGACCGTGCCGGCACCGCGTCGAGGCAAACCACGAGAATATCCACCGGCTCCGCCGAGGCGCACAGGTAGTGATGCCCCAGCGAGCTGTCGAAATAGATGCTGTCGTGGGCGTGCAGGGTTTCCGATCGCCCATCGGCAAATTGCATGGTGAGCACGCCACGCAGCACGAAGATGAACTCTTCGCCGGCATGCTGGCTGAAGTCGGCTGCATCGATCGGCTCGCCCGGCTCCACTCGGCCCTGCATGGGGGTCATGCGTTTGTTGGGCCAGGCGGTGGCCAGCATGCCGTAGTGGTAGCGGTTGGCCACGTAATGCACGCCCTGGCCGGCGCGATCCACCACGATATTGCGCGGCGATGGGGCTTCGGGCCGACCGAACAGCTCGCTCAGATCGAGATGCAGCGCCTGGCTCACCGCCAGAAACTTGTCGTAGCTCAGGGCGTTCTGGCCGCGCTCGGCTTTGGAGAGGGAGGCAAGCGACACGCCCGATCGCCGCGACAGTTCGGCCAGAGTCATGCTCTGCCGGTTTCGCTCCCGACGGATGCGCGCACCCAACTCCGCCTTGCTGAGTCGGGGTTCGTTGGCTGGCAAAGACATCGTGGGTGAGGATGACTGTTCGGTAGATTTTGACAACTGATTTATCTTCTTTGTTTGAAAAATGCTATTTTCAAATACGAAAAAAGCGCTCTATCCTGTCGCCATCCGAACAAAATTTCAAGTTCATTATGCCGCAGCCTCAATCCGCCACGGCCAGCTGGCCGCAAAGCGCCACCGACTGGATCCGTCGCCTGATCGCCTACGACACTACCAGCCGTCACTCCAATCTGGAGCTGATCGACGACGTGGCGCAGTATCTCGAATCGCTGGGCCTCGAATGCGTGCTGACGCACGACGATGCCGGGCGCAAGGCCAACCTTTTTGCCACGGTGCCCGCGCAATCCGGCAAGACCACCGGCGGCCTGGTGCTGTCGGGCCACACCGATGTGGTGCCGGTCGACGGGCAAGACTGGAGCAGCGACCCCTTTCAGGCCGAGATTCGGGACGAACGCCTCTACGGGCGTGGCGCGTGCGACATGAAGGGCTTCATCGGTGTGGTGCTGAGCCAGGTGCCGGCCATGCTGCAAACGCCGCTGGCTCATCCTCTTCACCTGGCCTTCTCGTACGACGAAGAAGTGGGCTGTGTGGGTGCGCCCCGGATGATCGACGAACTCGTGCGGCGCGGCGTGAACCCCGACGGTTGCGTGGTGGGTGAGCCCACCAGCATGCGCACCATCGTGGCCCACAAGGGCATCAACGCCTATCGCTGTCGGGTGCATGGTCGCGCGTCGCACTCCTCGCTCACGCCGCGGGGTGTCAACGCGATCGAGCATGCCGCTCGCATCATTTGTGCCATTCGCGATCTGGCTGATCACTGTCGCGAGCAGGGGCCGTTCGATCAGGCCTTCGACGTTCCCCACACCACCGCGCAAACCAGCATGATTCGCGGCGGCGTGGCCATCAACACCGTGCCCGACTTGTGCGAGTTCGAGTTCGAGTTCCGCAACTTGCCCGATACGCCGGCCGAGTCCTTGCTCGCGCGCATCCAGCATTTCATCGACGACCAGGCGCTACCCGGCATGAAGCGCGAGCACGAATCTGCCCGTATCGAGCTTGAGGAGTTGGCCAGTGCGCCCGGGCTCGATGCTGCCGAGCAGGCTGCCGTCACCCAGCTGGTGCGGGCGCTGACGCGCGACCACGACGTGCGCAAGGTGGCCTATGGCACCGAGGCCGGCCTGTTTCAGGCGGCCGGCGTGCCCTCGGTGATCTGCGGGCCCGGCAACATCGAGCAGGCACATCGCCCCGATGAATACGTGGAGCTCGCGCAAGTGGCCCGCTGCGAGGCCTTCCTCGATGCCATGATCCAGAGTCAACGCGTCGAGTCGTGAAGCCCGGCCGTTTCACGGGTGGGTCGGGCATGGTGAGCGTCTCATGCGTGTCCGATCGCCCCATTGTCCGATAACGCCAGCGGCCCTGCTTTTTCTCGGCTCACTCGGGTATCCCCTGGTGTTTTCCCTTTTTCTTTCGGCCTACCGGCCGGCCCAGTGCCGCGCCGGCCGGGTCTCTGTCGTTCGAGGTTTGTCATGACATCTGCCCAATCCGCCCAACCCCTCACCCCCGACGCCATTGCGCAGGCGCACGCCCGCCTGAAGCCGCTGGTTCGCGAAACGCCGATCCATATCGATGAAGAAGGCTGGGGCCCGCGAGGCTCCCGGCTGGAATTCAAGGCGGAGTTGCTGCAGGTCTCGGGCACGTTCAAGGCCCGCGGAGCCTTCAGCAACCTCGACCAGCTCAGCGACGAGGAGCGACAGCGTGGCGTCACGTGTGTGTCGGCCGGCAACCACGCGGTCGCCGTGGCCTATGCTGCCCACCGCATGGGCGTGAAGGCCAAGACGGTGATGCTCAAGGGCGCGAGCCCTGCCCGGGTGGCGCTGTGCCATCAATACGGGGCCGAAGTGCTGTTCGGCGAAAACGGCGAAGAAGCTTTTGCCATGGTGCATGACATCGAGGCGCGCGACGGCATGCGCTTCATTCATCCCTTCAGCACCTGGCCCACCGTGTTGGGCACTGCCACTCTCGGGTACGAGTGGATGCAGCAAACCCAAGGTCTGGATGCCGTGATCCTGCCGATTGGCGGTGGCGGCCTGGCCGCCGGCGTATCGGCTGCCATCAAGCAGTTGGCGCCACAGTGCCAGGTGTATGGCGTGGAGCCCGAAGGCGCCAACGTGATGGCGCGCAGCTTCGAGGCTGGCGGGCCGCAGAAGCTGAGCGGCATGAGCAGTATCGCCGACAGCCTGATGGCGCCGCACACCGACGCCTACAGCCTCGATATCTGTCGTCAGTACATCGACGAACTTGTGACCGTCTCCGACGCCCAGATCCGCGCCGCAATGCTGCAGCTCTTTGCGCGCCTCAAGCTGGCGGTGGAGCCGGCCGGGGCTGCCGCCACCGCCGCCATGTTGTACCCCTTACGCGAACGTCTGGAGGCCCGGCGCGTGGGCGTGTTGCTATGTGGTACCAACACCGACCCGGCCACCTACATGAAACACTTGAGCACGGCGCTCGAGGAAGCGGCATGACCGCACCGCTCGTGTACATGGCCAATGCCGACGAGGTGCACCGCCAATTGCCCATGGCGGATGCCATTGGCCTCATGCGCCAGGCGTTCCTGGCGCTGGCGCAGGGGCACATCGACCAGCCGCTTCGTACCATCATTCGCTCGCCGTTGGCGCAGGGCTTTCTGGGCCTGATGCCGGCCAGCGTGGACGACCCCGAGATTTATCCGGGCCCGGTGTATGGCGCCAAGGTGGGCACGCTGTTCCCCGACAATCCCGCTATCGGCAAGGATCCGCACCAGGGTTGCATCGTGCTGCTCAGCGGCATCACGGGCGAAACCCTGGCCATACTCGACGCCAGCAGCGTGACCGCCCTGCGCACCGCCGCCGTGACCGGCCTTGCCACCGACCTGCTCGCCCGGCCAGACGCCACCACGCTCGCCCTGTTTGGCACGGGCCACCAAGCCAGTTGCCAGCTCCAGGCGGTTGCCGAGGTTCGTGCCTTGCGCGAGGTGCGCGTGGTCAGCCGCCATCCCGACAATGCTCGTCGCTTCGCCAGTGCCGAGCAGGGCCGCTATGGCTTCACGCTGATACCGGTCGATGACGCGGAAGCCGCGGTGCGCTCGGCCGACATTGTTGTGACGGCCACCAACTCGCGTACGCCGGTTTTCAAGGGCGAGTGGTTGCAGCCTGGTACCCACGTGACCGCCATGGGCTCCAGCACGCCGGCCTCTTGCGAGATCGACGGCGTGGGCATGCAACTCGCCCGTTTGTTTGTGGATCGCGCAGCCTCCACCCGCGCCGAATCCGGCGAGTATCTCGATGCCCTGGCCAGCGGCCACCTCACCGAAGACACGGCGCTCATCGAGTTGGCCGATCTCGTGGCGGGCGCGGCGAAAGGGCGCGCCAGCTCGCAAGACATCACGTTGTTCAAGTCTCTCGGCCTCGCGCTGGAAGACGTGGTGGTGGCCGCCGCCCTGTGTCGGCGCCACGAACTCTCGGGCCACGGCGTCGCCGTGGCGCTCTGATTCCCCCAGCAGCAACCTTTCCACTCAGGAGAAATCCATGCGACACCGCACCCTGATCCCCACCGCACTCACCTTGGCACTGGCCGGTGCCGCCTTCGCTGCGCAGGCGCAGCAGATTCCCGACCCCATCAAGCTGGTCGTGGGCTACCCCGCCGGCGGCACGGCCGACGCCGTGGCTCGTGTCTATGCCGAAGAGCTGCGGCAACGGCTCGACGTGGATGTGCTGGTGGAGAATCGCCCCGGTGCCGGTGGCCAGGTGGCGGCGCAAGGCTTCCTGCGTGCCCCCACCGACGGTTCCGAACTGCTGGTGGCCAACAACCACATGATGACCACGCTGCCGCTCACCATGAAAAGCGTGGTGTACGACCCGCTTGAAGACTTCGAACCGCTGGCCGTGATTGCCACGTTCGAGCACGTGCTGGCCGTGGGCAAGAACACGCCGGCCGACACGCTCGACGAATACGTGGCATTGGTCAAAGCGCAGCCCGAGAAGTTTGGTCACTACGGCATCCCTGCCGCCGGTAGCGCCCCGCAATTCGTGGGCTGGTCGGTGGCCGATCGCAACGGGCTCGACCTCACTCCCGTGCCCTACCGCGGTGGTGCGCCTTTGCTCACTGACCTGCTCGGTGGCCACGTGCCTGCCGCCGTCGACGCCATCGGCGGCCTGCCGGAATACGCAGCGAAGGGCGAAGTCAAGATGTTGGCCGTCACCGGCTCCGAACGTCTGGACATTATCCCCGATGTGCCCACCTTCGACGAACTGGGTTATCCCGGCCTCGACGCCTCGGGCTGGATGGGCATCTATGCCGCCAAGGGCACCGACAGCGCCCTGGTGCAGCGTCTGAGCGAAGCCTTCAACGAGGCCGCGCAAGCCGACGCCATCGCCAGCGCCGTGGCACCCATCGGCTTCATCGCCGAAGGCGGCTCGGGCGCCGATCTCACCGCCATGGTGGAGAAAGACCTCGCCACCTGGGGGCCGCTGGTGGAAGCCTCGGGCTACGAGCTTCAGTAAGGCCGTTCGTCCCCGCCGGCGCCCGTCGGGCTGGCGGTGACCGACTTTCGGGGTTCTCTCCCGTACAGAGGTGGCGCTCGCCCGACCCTTTCGACCCGGCATTGGCTCCACGCGGCCACACAGCGTCGCCGTGGATTCCGGCTTACGCCAGAAACCCCGGGTCTTTCTCGATCATCCAGCGCTTCATCGCACCAAACACGAGCTCCGGCTCCACGCCCTTGCTTTGGGCGGCGGCATGCTGCCGGGAGGATTTCACGCACGCCTCACGCGGTGCCGTGAGCACGCCCTCGCGCCCACCGGCCAGCGCCGTGACCTGAACCTCGCAGGCGCGCTGCAAATGGTAGAGATCGACAAAGCAGTGCGCCAGCGTGGGCCCGCAGGCCAACAGGCCGTGATTGCGCAAGATCATCACCGATTTGTCGCCCAGGCTGGCGACCATGCGCTCGCGTTCATCGAGATCCAGCGTGATGCCTTCGAAGTCGTGATACGCCACCCGGTCGGTATAGAACATCGAAGTGAAGCTGAGTGGCAACAGGCCTTCCTTCTGGCACGACACGGCCTGCCCGGCCGTCGTGTGCGTGTGAGCCACGGCGTGGGCGTCGGCCCGGGCCATGTGCACGGCCGAATGCACCACGAAACCGGCCGGATTCACCGGGAATTCGGATGGGCCGATGATGTTGCCGTTGACATCGATCTTGACCAGGTTCGACGCCTTGACCTCGCGGTACAGCAAACCGAACGGGTTGATCAGGAACTGATCGGTGGTGCCGGGCACGCGCACGGTAATGTGGTTGTAGATCAACTCATGCCAGCCAAAATGGTCGAACAGGCGATACGCACAGGCCAGATCCTGGCGCGCCTGCCATTCTTCAGGGCTTATGTCGATGGGGTTGTGGCTCACCGCTAGTCTCCGGGGTGTGAGCAGGAACACAAAGGTGGCCCCAGGCTCAGCGCCCGCTCTGGCCCAGTGTGCGTTCCAGCAATTGTTCGTAGATCGGCCGGCCGCCCAGCCACTTGGCGCTGATGTGCGCGGTAAAGCACACGATGGCCAGCGGCAACAGCATGCCATAGGTGCCGGTGAGCTCGGCAATCAGCACCACGCCGACCGTGGGCGCATGCACCGAGGCGGCGAACAGGCCGCCCATGGCGGCGATGCCGAAGGCCACCGGATCGAGCCCCGCACCCGGGATCAGCAGATGCGCCACGGTGCCCACGGCCAGGCCGGTACACATGCCCAGCGCCAGAATGGGCGCAAAAATGCCGCCCGGCACGCCCGACGCATAGCTGGTGGTGGTAGTGACGAAGCGAACCGCCACCAGTATCAGCAGCAGGCCCAGGCCGGGAGGCACATCGCCGAAGCGCTGCACCAGCGATTCGCCGCCGGTGACGGCCAGTGGGTAGCTCACCAGCAGCCCCCCCACGATCAGCCCGAGCACCGCCGGGTAGGCATAGGGCAGGCGGGCGTGGCAGGCAGAACTGAAGTCGGCGCAACGCAGCAGGCCTGCATTCAGCGCCACTCCCAGCGCGCCCACGATCACGCCCAGCGGCACGAAGGCGATCAGCCAGGGCACCGGCACCAGGCCGGCCTCATACGCGATCCGCAAGTCTGGCGCGGAGCCGCCCACCCACTGCGCGGCCACAGTGGCC
The DNA here is from genome assembly GCA_041690575.1 of Verticiella sp. Lineage (GTDB taxonomy): Bacteria > Pseudomonadota > Gammaproteobacteria > Burkholderiales > Burkholderiaceae_B > Verticiella. Next base: position 21,486 of record JAWLHC010000005.1, on the reverse strand, counting down.
AGGATGCAGGCGATCGCCACGGCCGTGTAACTGCGAAACGAAAACGGAAATTGGCGGCGCATCTCTTCGGTCACGAACAGCATTGCCGCCACCGGCGCATTGAAGGCGCAGGCCAGCCCAGCCCCGGCGCCGGCGGCCAGCAGGCTCTTGCGGTCGGCCAGCGCCACCCGGAACCCGCGCGAGACCGCTTCGGAAATCGACGCACCGATGTGGATGGTGGGCCCTTCCCGGCCGAGGACCAGACCCGACGAGATCGACAGCACGCCGGCCACGAACTTGACCGGCAGCACCCGGTGCCAGATCACCGCACGCTTGTCTTCCATCGCGCCTTCGATCTCCTGGACGCCGCTGCCCGCTGCCTCGGGGGCAAAGCGTCGCACCAGAAAGACCGAGAGCACCGCACATATCATGGTGACCAGCGCGCCGGCTGCGACCAGCGTGGCGCCATGCAGCTCGCCTTGCAACCAGCCGGGCCACTGCGACAACCAGTCGATGGTTTGATGGAAGTACCCGCCGACCGCGCCCACGAGCGCGCCGACCAGAATGGCGAGGCCAAAAAACGAGGCATCGACCGCTTGGAAGCGGCGGCGGAAGGGTGGCGACATGGCGCTGGGAGAAAGTCGAAAGCGCCTTTGTACTTGAAGATGGCGGGCCAACCAAGGCGTACGGCCAGATTCGGGCCCACAGGCCGAACCGGTGCGGCGCCCTCGGAACACGGATCGAGGCCAGGGGGGATGACGAGAGCGCTACACTGACCTGAAAGTCATTGCTTCAGCCCATGAATCCCGCGCCAACGGTGGCCAGCGGGCCAACCCTACCGCACCGCGCCAAGGAGCGCCGCCTCGCCGTGAAAATCCCCAACAGACTCCAGCCCCTGGTCACCGACGGTCTGGTCGACCGCGTCGTGCGTCAGTTGATGAGCGGCAAGGAAGCCATGGTGTATGTGGTGCAGTGCGGCCCTGAGCTGCGCTGCGCCAAAGTCTACAAAGAGGCCAACAAACGCGGCTTCCACAAGGCCGTCGATTACACCGAAGGGCGCAAGATCAAGAACAGCCGGCAGGCGCGCGCCATGGCCAAAGGCACCAAATATGGCCGAGAAGAACAGGAGTCGGCCTGGCAGCACGCCGAGGTGGATGCCTTGCGGCGGCTGGCCGACGCGGGCGTGCGGGTGCCCGTGCCATACGATTTTCACGAGGGCGTGTTGTTGATGGAGCTGGTGGCGGGCGACGACGGTGAGCCCGCCCCCAGGCTCAATGACATCGAGCTTGGCGCAGACGACGCCCGCCGCTTTCATGCGCAGCTGCTGCGCGAGGTGGTGCGCATGCTTTGCGCCGGTATCGTGCATGGCGACCTCTCCGAGTACAACGTGCTGGTCGACCGCGACGGTCCCGTGATCATCGATCTGCCGCAAGCCGTCGATGCCGCAGCCAACCAGAATGCCAGCGCCATGCTCGAGCGCGACGTCAACAACCTTGCGGAATATTTCGGCCAGTTTGCGCCGGAATTGCGTAACACCGCCTATGGCAAGGAAATCTGGGCGTTGTACGAACGCGGGGTGCTGCAACCCGACACCCCTCTGACCGGCGTGGTGCAAGTGTCCGACGCCCCGGCCAATGTTCACGAGGTGATGCAAGTGATCGACGACGCGCGTCGCGAAGATGCTGCACGCCAGGCGGGCCGGGCCGCCGCTGCCGACAACTGAGGAAATCGTCATGTGTGCCGCCATCACCATTTCATCCGACGAGGTCGAGATCACCGCCGTTCGAGCCCAGGGGGCTGGCGGCCAGAATGTGAACAAGGTGTCGAGCGCGGCTCACTTGCGCTTTGACATCACCACCTCGTCATTGCCCGAAGACGTGCAGGCGCGCCTGCTGCAATTGGGCGACCGCCGCATCAGCAAGGATGGCGTCATCATCATCAAGGCGCAGAAATTTCGCAGCCTGGAGAAGAACCGGGCCGAAGCCCTGCGTCGGCTGGAAGAAATGATTCACCACGTCATGCAGCCGGCCAAGCCGCGCCGCCCCACACGCCCAACCCGCGGCTCGGTGGTGCGGCGCCTCGATCACAAAACGCGAAGGTCGAAAGTGAAGGCGACTCGAGGAAAAGTCGTGGATTGAGGCAGGTTCGGGTACGCCAACCCGTCGCCATGCTACGCTCCCATCGCGCCCCAAAGGGCCTGGGCGAGTCCCTTTCAAGATGTGGCTTTGCCCCTGGTTGCGGCGTTATCCACCCACCCAACGAAAGGACTCCGCTATATGCCTTCCAGTGCCTTGTCTTCGATCTTCAAAGGGCGCGTATCCGCGCGCAAAACTGCCGCCACCGTGCTTGCGGCCGCCATGCTGGCACCCAGCGTGGCGGCGGCCTGCACCAGCTTCCTGATTTCCACCAGCGATGGCGGCCACGTGTATGGCCGCACCATGGAATTCGGTTTCGAGCTCAAATCGAAAGCCATGGTCATTCCGCGCAACCACGAACTCACCTCTGATGGACCCGACGGCAAGCCCGCCATGAGCTGGAAGGGCCAGTACGCGGCAGTGGGTCTCAACGCCCTGGGCATGACGGCACTGGTCGACGGCATGAACGAGAAAGGGCTCACCGGTGGCGTGCTGTATTTCCCCGGCTTTGCCGAGTACACCGACCCGGCGGACGCCGATCTGGACAAATCCCTCGCGCCGTGGGATTTCCTCACCTGGGCGCTGACCAACTTCGCCACCGTGGCCGAAGTGAAGGACGCGCTTGACGACGTGACGGTCATCGAGGTCGTGCAAGAGACGATGAAGATGTCTCTGCCGCTGCATTACACCCTGCACGATGCCACTGGGGCCTCGCTGGTGATCGAGCCCATCGACGGCAAGCTCAAGGTTTACGACAACCCGCTGGGCGTGATGACCAACTCCCCGCCCTTCGACTGGCACCTCACCAACCTGCGCAACTACGTCAAGCTCTCGAGCACGAATGCGCCGCCGCTGAAGCTCGATGGCGAAACCATCGAACCGTTGGGCCAGGGTTCGGGCCTGCTGGGCATTCCCGGCGACGGCACGCCGCCCTCGCGCTTCGTGCGGGCACTGGGCCTCACCATGAGCGTTGCCCCGGTGTCGAGCGGCCCGGAAAGCGTGCGACTCGCCGAGCATATCGCCAACAACTTCGACATTCCCAAGGGCTGGGTGCGCGAGAAGCCGGCGGATGACCAATCGCTCGAGTACACGCAGTGGACCACCGTGGCCGACATCGACAACCGCATGTTCTACGTGAAAACGTACGAAGATCAGGTGCTGCGGGGTATCGACCTCAACGCTTTCGATCTCGACGCCAAGGAGATCGTCAGCGCCGAGTTGAAGCCCGAGATCACGCCGCCGGCATTGCCGATGCCGAAGGGTTGATAACGCACAAAGCAAAACGCCAACCCCGAAGGGTTGGCGCAAGTGCTTGAATCTGTTGGTGGCCTGGGGCGGAATCGAACCACCGACACGCGGATTTTCAATCCGCTGCTCTACCAACTGAGCTACCAGGCCATGATGCTTGTGAGGCTAAGCCGCAAGCACCAAAGCACATAATCATACACCATATTCCGGTGGCGGCGCCAGCGTCATTCCGGCTTGAGCCCGCGCTCATCGATGATGGCCTTCCACTTGGCGAAGTCGGCCTGCATGTAGTCGCCATACTCGGCGCGGCCGCTGTTGATCACGGTCACGCCGTCGGCTTCGAAGCGCTCCACGATCTCGGGTCGCTCGAGGATCTCGCCGATCTCGGTTTCGAGCTTGGCGAGGATGGCGTCGGGCGTGCCGGTAGGGGCCAGGATGCCGTACCAGTTCACCGTTTCGAAGCCTTCCAGGCCGGATTCGGCCACAGTGGGGAGGTCGGGCATGGCAGCCAGGCGCTCGCTGCCCGTGTAGGCCAGGGCGTCGAGATTGCCGGCCTTCACCTGCTGGATCGAGCTGCCGGGGTTGTCGAAGAAGTAATCCACCTGGCCGCCGAGGAGGTCGGGCATGACCTGGCCGGTGCCTTTGTAGGGCACATTGGCCACGTCGATGTCGGCTTCGGCGGCAAACAGCACGGCCGAGAGGTAGCTCATGCCGGTGGTGCCCACGGTGGCCACGTTGATTTCGTTGGGGTTGGCCTTGGCGTAGGCAATCAGCTCATCCACCGATTTGGCGGGAGCGTCGGCGTTGGCCACCAGCATCATGCCGTTTTCGGCCACGCGAATCACGGGCACCAGATCGGCTTCGGGGTCGTAGGCCAGGTTCTCGGGATACATGATCGAGGCGATCACGTGCGGTGAGGTGGTGAAGAGGAATGTCTGGCCGTCGGGGTCGGCGCGCGCCACCAGGTCGGCGGCGATGGTGGTGTTGCCACCAGGCCGGTTGTCGACGATGAACTGACCATCCAGTTTCTTGCTCAGTTCGTCGGCCAGCAGGCGGGCGATCATGTCGGTGCCGCCGCCGGGGGGGAAGGGCACCACGAAGCGCACGACGCCATCGGGCCAATCGCCGTGGTCGTCGGCCAGCGCCGGGGCGGTATGTGCGGCCAGGCTGGCCAGGGCCAGTGCCGTGAGCGTGCGGGAAAAGGGTTTCATGGGTGTCTCCGGTCTTGAGGTTTTGAACGTCCGGGGGGCCGGCGCTGGGCCGACCGCCCCGTGGGGTCGCGTGCTGGCCCGGTCAGGCCAGCCGCGGGAACAGGGCGAGCGCGTTGTCGCGGGCAATCTCGCGCTGGCGCTCGGGGGTAAAGCGTTGGCTGTCTTCCAGGGCAGCCACGGTGTGGCGTGTGACGGTTTCGGGCGCGTAGGGCCAGTCGCTGCCGAACAGGATACGCTCGGGGCGGGCGATGGCATCGAGTGCGCCGAAGTGCGCTGGCCCAGCCGACAGCGCCGTGTCGTACCAGAAGCGGCCCAGACGGTCGAGCACGTCGTCGGGCGTGAAGGCCGCCAGCCTGGGGTCGATGAGTGGCGACATGGCCATGCGCCAACCGATGTAGGGCAAGGTGCCGCCGGCATGCGCCAGAATGAAGCGGATGCGCGGGTAGCGATCGAGCGTGCGGGTAAAGATCAGGTTGGCGGCGGCGCGTGTAGTGTCGAACAGAAACTCCATCATGAAGGCCGGCAGGGGCAGGCCGATGGCTTTGCTCGACGGGTGATAGTTGGGGTGTACAAACACCACCGCGTCGCGCTCGTTCAGCACCTGCATGAGCGGTTCAAAGGCTTCGTCGCCCAGAAAGCGCTCGCCGTAGCTGGCCAGCAGGCAGACGCCGTCGAAGCCCGCTTCGTCGAGCGTGCGGATGGCTTCGGCACAGGCGCCTTCCACGTCGGGCATGGGCAGGGTGGCAAACGCGCCGAAACGCTGCGGATGTTGCGCCATGGCTTCGGCCAGCCCGTCGTTCACGGCGCGGGCCAACTGGCGTGCCGCAGCGTCGTCGCCAAAGTGCACGCCGGGCTGCGACAACGACAGCAAGGCAGTGGCAATGTCGTGCCGATCCATCAGCGCGAGCGAGCTGGCCACCGACCACTCCGGAAAGCCCGAGCTGATGGTGGCACCCTTGCCGGCTGCGGCTGCAGCGTCGCGAAACACCTGCGGCACGGTATGAAAATGAACGTCGATGCGATTGGCACTCATGGCGGCAATACTCTGCAGGAACGAAGCGCGGCCGGGCCGAAGCGCCGGTCGCGGTGGGGTTATTGGGGAATGTCGGCGGGGTCGTACATCCAGGCCATGCTGTCGGCGGCCTGTTGGGGCGTGCGGCTGCGCACGAAGGCGTTGCGCAGATCGCGAGTGGCGCCGGCGGCGTGATACACCTGCCCATAGAGGCGGGCGGTGAGCTGCACGCGAGTGGTGCGCAAGTAGCGGGACTGCTGATAGTGTCGAAACGCCTCGGCCAGATCCTGCGGCTGAGCCGCCACGCGTGCGGCCAGGCAAACGGCATCTTCCATGGCCATGCAGGCCCCCTGGGCCAGATACTGCAGCATGGGGTGGGCGGCATCGCCCAGAAGTGTGACGCGCCCCGAGCTCCAGTTGGCGATGGGTTCGCGGTCGCATAGCACCCACATGCGCCACGATTCGATCTTCTCGAGCATGTCGAGCACGCCGCGACATTGACCGGCAAACTTCTGCTGCAACTCTTCCGGGTCACCGAAGGTGTCCCAGCCTTCTTCGTAGCGATCGCTATGAAACACGGCGACCAGGTTGAACACCTCGCCGCGGCGTAGCGGGTAGTGCACCAGATGCGTCTTGGGGCCCATCCAGAGCGTCATGGCGTTGCGGCGATTGGCCGGCGGCACGTCGTCGGCCGGCAGCACGGCGCGGTAGGCGATGTGGCCGGCCACGCGCGGCTTGCCGTCGCCCACGATGCGCTCCCGAATGGTCGACCAGAGGCCGTCGCAGCCGATCAGGGCGCGCCCCGTGTGTTGCTCACCACTGGCCAGAGTGAGCGTTACCTGCTCGCCGTCGTCGGCAAAGTCGGCCACCTTCTGCCCCGCGCGCAGCGTCACCTCCGGCAACTGGCGGCAGGCGTCGAGCAGCACGCGATGCAGGTCGGCGCGGTGAATCAGACCATAGCGATAGCCGAACCGGCGCTCGAACTCGTCGGCCACCGGGATCGCGGTGAGCTGCTCGCCGGTGATGGCGTCGTGGGCTTCCAGGTGGGTGGGCAGGGCGGCCTGCGCCAGCATGGCCTCGAGTACGCCCAGTGCCTTGAAAGTGTGAAAGGCGTTGGGCCCAAGCTGAATGCCGGCACCAATTTCGCGCAATTCGTCGGCTTGTTCGAATACCGTGACCGGGATGCCCCGGCGGGCCAGCGCCAGGGCGGCGGCTACGCCGCCAATGCCGCCGCCGGCAATCAGAATGGGGGCATCCGCGGCCGCGTTCATTGCACTTTCACCAGCATGCTGCCCAGCCCGTCGGCGGCCACGTGCATCACGTCGCCAGGCACCACGCGATTCACCCCTTCGGGCGTGCCGGTGAACAGCACATCGCCTGGCTCGAGCGTATAGAACGATGACGCAAAGGCGATGAGGTCAGGCACATCGATGATGAGATCGCGCGTATTGGCGTGCTGGCGCACCTCGCCGTTCACTTTCAGCTCCATGCCGATGGCGGATGGGTCTGGCAGCTCGTCGGCCGTGACCAGCCAGGGACCGAGGACGGTGTAGGTGTCGATCGATTTGCGCAAGCTGCGTTCTTCGGGCCCGCGCGTGGTCATGTCGAGCCCCAGGCAGTAGCCCGCCACGTGCTCGAGGGCGTGTTCGCGCGGAATGTTGCGACCCGCCTTGCCAATGACGCACACCAGTTCGATCTCGTGATCGTTGCGGCGGTCGGGGTGCGCGATGACCACGGGTTGCGACGGGCCAATCAGCGAGCTGTTGGCCTTGAGAAAGAGGCCCACGCGCTGGATGTCTTCGACCTGTTTCTGGTGGTGGATCTCGGCGTCGTCACGGGCTTCTTGCAGGTGCTTCTGGTAGTTGACTGGCGCGGCCACGATCTTGCCGGGGTTGGCGACCGGGCTCAGCAACTTCACGCCGGCCAGTGGGCGTGTGGGCGCATGGGCCAGAGCGGCGTCGATGGCGCTTCGCAATTCCGGCAGCTGACGGATCAGCAGATCGCCGCGCGGCAACGGATAGCGGCAGGCCGGTAGCGCCTGCAGCACGGGGGTGACATCGCGTACGACGTCGCCATCAACGACGCCCAGTCGCTCGTCGTCGAAACGGCACAACTTCATGGGGGGTTCTCCGCAAGGGCTGCGTGCACCGTCAAAAAGTGCACGCCACAAGCCCTGCACTTTAGGCGGCGCACGCTATTTGTTCAATAATAAAGAGGCAATTCGCTTTATTGCCATAGACAATAACGAGCGGGAGCGCCGTGGCGCGTGTCGTTGGCACGCCGCGCTCGTCCCTCCGGGTTGTCAAACTTCTGGATTGGCCATGAGTACCCCCGACCTGAAAGATCTTCAGATTTTGCGTGCCCTGCACGAACTCAACAGCGTGTCGCAGGCCGCCGAGGCGGTGGGCCTCAGCCAGCCTTCCATCAGCATTCGCTTGGCCCGGCTGCGCACGCATTTTCATGATCCGCTGGTGGTGCGCACGCGTAGCGGCATGCAGCCCACGCCTCGCCTGGATTCGCTCATGCCGGCCGTGCGCCAGGCGCTGGAGCTGTTGCAGGGCAGCGCGCCGGGCGCTCAGCCGTTTGATCCCGCGGCATCGACGCGGGTGTTCCGGATTGCCATGACCAATGTCGGGCAGATCGTGGTGCTGCCGCGCCTGCTCACCAGGCTCAAGACCGAGGCCCCCCGGTTGCAGATCGAAGTCAAGGAGCTGGACACTCGCACGCCGCGCATGCTCGAAATCGGCGAGGTCGACCTGGCCATGGGTTTCACCCTGCAGATTCAGGCGGGCTTCTATCAACAGACGCTGTTCAACGAACATTACGTCGGTCTGGTGGCCAAACGGCATCCCGTGATTGGCCGCACGCTGACGCGCGAGCGTTTCGCTGCCGCCTCGCACGTGGTGGTAGATACCCACGGCACCGGCCATTGGTTGCTCGATCGCGCCATCGAGGAATCTGGCATCGAGCGCCACGTCGCCTTGCGTGTGCCGTCGTTTCTGGCGCTGTCGGGCATTGTGGCGAGTACCGATCTGATTGCCCTGGCCCCTGTGCACCTGGCGAGCATCATGGCGCAGCAGGAGGGAGTCCGTCTGCTCGACGTGCCGTTCGATCTGCCCTCGTATGCGGTCAAGCAGTATTGGCACGAGCGTTTTCATCGCGACCCTGGCAACGTGTGGCTGCGAAGCACCATGAGCCAGATTTTCGCGGGTTGAGCGCTATAATCGCTGGCAAATCTGCAACATGCGGAAGTTGCGTCCCTAACGAAAAGGCGCCACCGCAACCATCATGGCTGTCGACGTTTTCACATTCGGTCTCAATCACCATTCCGCACCGGTCGATGTGCGCGAAAAGGTGTCTCTGTCGCTCGAGCTGCTCAAGCCCGCGCTGGGTGCCCTGCGCTCGGCGTTTGGCGGCAATGTGCGCGAGGCCGCCATTCTGTCCACGTGCAATCGCACCGAGGTCTACTTTGCGGCCACATCGGAGGTGGCGCCGCAGGTGCCCGCCTGGATGGCCAATTATCATCAGCTCGAGGCCCATTCGCTGCAGCCGCATCTGTATCGGCATGCCCAGCACGATGCCGTGCGGCACGCCTTCCGGGTGGCCAGTGGTCTCGATTCCATGGTGCTGGGCGAGCCGCAGATTCTCGGCCAGATGAAAGACGCCGTGCGCGTGGCGCACGAGTCGGGCAGTCTCGGTACGCTGCTGCATCAATTGTTCCAGCGTACCTTCGCCGTGGCCAAAGAGGTGCGCTCGCAAACTGCCATTGGCGAGCAATCGGTGTCCATGGCCGCTGCCGCCGTGCGTCTGGCCGAGCGCGTGTTTGGCGATCTCGGCCAATGCAAGGTGCTGTTCATTGGTGCCGGCGAGATGATCGAGCTCTGTGCCACGCACTTTGCCGCCCGTCAGCCGCAGCGCATCACCGTGGCCAACCGCACCATCGAGCGCGCCGAGGGGCTGGCGCATCGCTTCAATGCCGACACCATGGCCCTGTCGCAGTTGCCGCAACATCTGGCCGACTTCGACGTGGTCGTGTCCTGTACGGCCAGCTCGCTGCCCATCCTCGGCCTGGGCATGGTCGAGCGAGCCACACGCATGCGGCGCCACAAGCCCATGGTCATGGTCGATCTGGCCGTGCCCCGCGACATCGAAGCCGAGGTGGCCCGGCTCGACGACATCTATCTGTATTCGGTCGATGATCTGGGCCGCCTCGTGCAAAGCGCCAGCGACGCCCGTCAGGCCGCGGTGGTGCAGGCCGAGGCCATCATCGAGACCCGCGTGCAGCATTTCATGCATTGGCTGGGCACGCGCGAAGTGGTGCCGGTCATCCGCAATCTGCACCAATCGGCCGAATCCATGCAGCAGATCGAACTCGATCGCGCTCGGCGCGCGCTGGCGCGTGGCGAAAACCCCGAGGCTGTGCTCGAACAGCTGGCGCAGGGCCTCACCCAGAAATTCCTGCACGGGCCCATGTCGGCCCTCAATCACTCCGATCGCGAACAGCGCGAGCAGCTTCTCGATTGGCTGCCCCGTCTCTACACGCTGCGCGAGCGTTAGCGCCCTTGCGCCCGGCGCATCGCCGCGCCGCTATCCCGTCTTGTCTCCCAGTCCGGCCGGGCGCCGGGCTCCGCGTCTTCCGGAATGTCCATGATCAAACCCTCCATGCGAGAGCGGCTCGAACAATTCACGCGCCGCCTCACCGAAGTCGATGCCATGCTGGCAACCCCTGAAGTGGGCAACGACATGGGATCGTTTCGCAAGCTGTCGCGCGAGCGTGCCGAGCTCGAACCTGTGGTGACCACCTATGGGCAGTTTGCTCATCTCGAGCAACAGGTTGACGATGCGCGCAGTCTGTTGCGTGATCCCGATCTGGGCGAGATGGCCGAGGCCGACGTGGCCGAGGGCGATACCGAACTGGCGCGGCTGGGCGAGGAGCTGCGCCTGTTGTTGCTGCCCCGCGATCCCGACGACGGCCGCAACCTGTTTCTCGAGATTCGCGCCGGCACCGGTGGCGACGAAAGCGCCCTGTTTGCCGGCGATCTCCTGCGCATGTATTTGCGCCATGCCGAACGTCAGGGTTGGCGTACCGAGATCATGTCGGCCAGCGAATCCGAACTCGGTGGCTACAAGGAGGTGATCGTACGGGTCGCGGGCGAGGGTGCCTATGGCAAGCTCAAGTTCGAGTCGGGCGGCCATCGGGTGCAGCGGGTGCCTGAAACCGAATCGCAGGGGCGCATTCACACCTCGGCCTGTACGGTGGCCGTGATGCCGGAGCCCGACGAGCAGGAAGACATCAAGATCAATCCCAACGATCTGCGCATCGATACCTTTCGCGCCAGCGGGGCTGGCGGCCAGCACGTGAACAAGACGGATTCTGCCATCCGGGTGACCCATCTGCCGACCGGTCTGGTGGTGGAGTGCCAGGACGACCGTTCCCAGCATCGCAACCGCGAAAAGGCATTGGCCGTGCTCGCTGCGCGACTGCGCGACCGCGAAACCCGTGAGCGCGAGTCGCAAGAGGCCGCGCAACGCAAGAGCCTGGTAGGGTCGGGTGATCGCTCGGAGCGCATTCGTACCTACAATTTTCCGCAGGGCCGGGTCACCGACCACCGCATCAATCTCACGCTCTACAAGTTGCAGCAAGTGCTCGACGGTGACCTCGACGAGATCACCGGTGCCCTGCTGGCCGAGCATCAGGCTGCCCAGCTGGCAGCGTTGGGCGATGACTGAAACCCCGCCTCAGGTGGCAGCACTGCTGGCGGCCAGCGACCTGCCGCGAAGCGAAGCCAACCGGCTCATGCAGGAGCTGCTGGGCGTGTCGCGCAGTTGGCTCATCACGCACGACCAGGCAGAACTCACTGCCGAGCAGCTGACTCGCTGGCAGGAGTGGGTATCTCGCCGCCGGGATGGCGAGCCTCTGGCCTACATCCTAGGCTGGCGCGAGTTTTATGGGCATCGTCTGGAAGTCACGGCCGACGTTCTGATTCCCCGGCCCGATACCGAAACCCTGGTGGATCTGGCGCTCGAGTTACCCTTGTCCGAGACGCACGGCCAAGTGCTCGATCTGGGTACCGGCAGCGGCGCCATCGCGATTGCTCTGGCATTGGCCCGGCCCTCGTGGTCGGTCTGGGCCAGCGACATCAGTGAAGACGCGCTGGCGGTGGCGCGACGCAATGCCGCCCGCCTGCATGCTCCGGTTCAGTTTCTGGTGGGTAGCTGGTGGCAGGCCCTGACGGATACGCCGGCGGCAGGAACCCGTTTCGATCTGGTGGTGTCCAATCCGCCGTATATCCCGGCCGGCGATTGCCACCTTGAGCAAGGCGATCTGCGTCATGAGCCCCGCCTTGCGCTCACGGATGCGGCAGATGGTCTGGGCCCGATCCGCCAGATCGTGGCGCACGCGCCCGCTCATCTGCAGCCCGGTGGCTGGCTGTGGCTGGAGCATGGCTACGATCAGGCCGAGGCCGTGCGGGCCATTTTTCAGAGTGCGGGTTGGCGCCAGGTGGCCAGCCGCAACGATCTGGCCGGCATCGTACGGTGTACCGGCGCTCGTTGGCCAGGCTAACGTTGGCGCCCAGGGCGCCGTCCTATAATTCAATGCATTCGAACGCATTTTTCAGTGAGGTTGCCATGAGCAGCGTGCAGGAATTCCTCAACAAAACGGTATCCGATCATCCCGTGGTGCTTTTCATGAAAGGCACCGCGCAGTTTCCACAGTGCGGCTTTTCCGGCAAGGCCATCCAGCTGCTCAAGGAGTGTGGCCTGAAGCAGCTGGTCACCGTGAACGTGCTCGACGATGACGAAGTGCGTCAGGGCATCAAGGAATACTCCGACTGGCCCACCATTCCGCAGCTCTACATCAAGGGCGAGTTCATCGGCGGGTCCGACATCCTCACCGAGATGTACGAATCGGGCGACCTCAAGCAATTGCTCGAAGACGCCGGCGTCACGCGATGACTGCCGCCGCGGGCCTCACGACCAGGCCGCGCCGGCTGGTGGTGGGTGTTACGGGCGCCACCGGATCCCTCTATGCGGTGCGCCTGCTGCAAATGGTGCGCGAGCATACCGATGTGCAAACGCATCTGGTGGTGTCGCCCGCAGGAGTTCTCAACTTGCGCCACGAGCTGGGCCAGTCGCGGCAGTATCTCCACGGTCTGGCCGACGAGGTCTACGGCTTTCGGGATGTGGGTGCCACGCTGGCCAGCGGAGGCTTTGCCACCGACGGCATGGTCATCCTGCCGTGCTCGATGCGCACTCTGTCGGCCGTGGCCCACGCGCTGTCCGACAACCTCATCACGCGCGCCGCCGATGTGGTGCTGAAAGAGCGTCGGCGGCTGTTGCTCATGGTGCGCGAAACTCCGTTCAATCTGGCACATTTGCGCAACATGACTGCCGTGACGGAAATGGGCGGCATCGTGTATCCGCCGCTGCCCGCGTTTTATCATCACCCGCAAAGCATCGAAGAGATGGTGGATCACACCGTGTCCCGCATCCTCGGAATGCTGGATATCGCCGTTCCTGGCCCCGAATGGCAGGGGGCCAACCTCGAGTCTGCGCCAGAGAGGTGAGCATGGTGCTGGTTGCCCAGTTGTCCGATCCGCATGTGGTAGCCCCCGGCGAGCGCTGGCAGGGCAGGGTCGACACCACCGGCATGCTGCGTGCAGCGCTGGTGTCGGTGCTGGCGTGCCGGCCACGGCCCGAGGCCTTGTTGCTCACGGGCGATCTGGTGGCATCGGGGCAGCCCCAGGAATACGAGGCTCTGGCAAGCGTGCTTGAGGTCTGGCCCGGGCCGCTGTATCTTCTACCGGGCAACCACGACGATCGAGCGGCGTTGCGCGCGGCGTTCCCGCAACACGCCTGGCTGGGTGCAGAAGGCCCGGTTCAGTACGCCGTGATGCTGGCCGATCGGCGGCTTCTGGTGCTGGATACCCAGGTGCCGGGCGAAGAGTTCGGCGCTCTCGACGCGCCCCAGCTCGATTGGTTGGCCGGACAACTCGAGGCTCACGCCGGCGAGCGCCTCTGGATCGCCATGCATCACCCCCCTTTCCGCCTCGAGGTGCCCGGGCTCGACGCGCTCGGTCTGCATCGCGGCGCGCACGAACTGGAGCGCATGCTGCGGGCCCACGGGGGTGTGGAGCAGATCATTTGTGGCCATGTGCACCGCAGCGTCGATCGTCTGTTTGGTGGCGCGCTGGCCAGTTGTGCGCCGTCTACCGCCTACCAGCATCAGCTTGATTGGCAGGGCGAACGGCCGCTGGCCTTCAATCTGGAGCCGGCAGGCTACCGGCTGTACGCGCTGGCGTCGGGCGGTGGCGTCGCGGCTCATACGGTGTTTGCGGCGCAGTATGCCGGCCCCTATGCCTACGAGGGCGTGAGCTCGGAGGGATAGCGGCCGAGGCACGGTCGGCCTGGTGGTGCCGGGTGCCGGTGGGTGTTCGCCCCGGGGCTGTCAGGCGGCCAGGATCTCGTCGAGCGCGCGCAGCAGGGCGTCGCACTGGGCCTCGGTGCCGATCGTGATGCGCAGGAACGATTCGATGCGCGGCAGTTTGAAGTGACGCACCAGAATGGCGCGCTCGCGCAGCGCCTGGGCCAGCGCCGCGCCATCGTGGCCTGGATGTCGGGCAAACACGAAGTTGGCGGCCGATGGCAGCACCTCGAAGCCGCGCTGCTCCAGGGCTCGCGCGAGCTTCTGGCGAGAATCCATCACGCGTCGCCGCGTCTCCTGAAACCAGTTGTCGTCTTCAAACGCCGCCGTGGCTGCGGCAATGGCGCAGCGATCGAGCGGGTAGGAATTGAAACTGTTCTTCACGCGCTCGAGTGCCGTGATGAGGTCGGGATGGCCTACGGCGAAGCCTACGCGCATGCCCGCCAGTGAGCGCGATTTCGAGAGGGTTTGTACCACCAGAAGATTATCGTGCTGGCGCGTAAGGCCAATCGCGCTGGTGCCGCCGAAGTCGATATAGGCTTCGTCGACCACCACCAGGCGATGCGGCAGGCGCTGCAATAATTGCTCGATGGCCAGTACCGGCAGCAAGCGGCCCGTCGGCGCGTTGGGATTGGGAAAGATGATCGCGCCACCGCTGTCGTCGTAATCGGCCAGATCGATCTCGAAGCTCTCCGTGAGCGCAATGGTGCGCCACTCGATCTGATAGAGCCGGCAGTACGACGGATAGAAGCTGTAGGTGATGTCGGGAAACAGCAGCGGCCGGTCGTGTTTCAGCAGGCCCATGAACACATGGGCCAGAACCTCATCGGATCCATTGCCCACAAACACCTGATTGGTCTGCACCTTGTGGCGCGCGGCAATGGCGGCTTTCAGTGCGGTGGCATCCGGGTCGGGGTACAGCCGCAGCGTCTCGTCGGCGCAAGCGCGCAACGCCGACAGCGCATTGGCCGACGGCGGGTAGGGGTTCTCGTTGGTGTTGAGCTTCACGAGTCGTTCGATGCGGGGCTGCTCCCCCGGCACGTACGGCGTGAGCTCGTGAACGATCGGGCTCCAGAATTGGCTCATGACGGTATCTCTGTGATGGCTATCGGCAAAGGGGCAGATCAGACAAAACGCACGATCTGGGGCGAAACCGGCGATGGCGTTGCCACGTCGTTGGCATCGGGTGTGGCAGCGGCGGGGTGGTCATCCGGGTCGAAGGCCCGGTCGCCATCGGGATCTGGCCTGCCCGTGGGGCGCAGGCCGGCGAAGTCGAACTGCTCGCGGTCCATCAGGTGCGACGGCACCACACGACCCAGGGCGTTGAAGATGTTCTCCACCCGCCCCGGGAAACGGGCCTCCCAGTCGTCGATCAGGCGGGCGGCCTCCTGGCGCTTCAGATTCTCCTGCGAGCCGCACAGGTTGCACGGGATGATCGGAAATTGCTGCCATTCGGCATAGGCCACGAGGTCGTCTTCGCGCACATAGGCCAGGGGCCGAATGACCGTGTGGCGGCCGTCGTCCGACACCAGTTTGGGTGGCATCGCCTTGAGCTTGCCACCATAGAACAGATTGAGAAAGAACGTGGCCAGAATATCGTCTCGATGGTGGCCCAAGGCGATCTTGGTGGCGCCCAGTTCATCGGCCACCCGGTACAGAATGCCGCGCCGCAGGCGCGAACACAGCGAGCACATCGTCTTGCCTTCCGGAATCACGCGCGTCACGATGGAATAGGTGTCTTGCGTTTCGATGTGAAACGGCACGCCGCGTTCGCGCAGATAGTGGGGCAGCACGTCGGCCGGAAATCCGGGCTGCTTCTGATCGAGATTCACCGCCACCAGATCGAAATGGATCGGTGCACGCTCGCGCAAGGTGAGCAGGATATCGAGCAGACCATACGAATCCTTGCCGCCCGACAGACACACCATCACCTTGTCACCGTCTTCGATCATGTTGAAGTCGGCGATGGCGCGGCCGGTGTCTCGGGTGAGTCGCTTGGCCAGCTTGTTGCGTTCGAGCTGTTGTCGTTGCTGTTCGGCCATCGTGGTGGCCGGGCGGTGCAACAGGGCAGACGTTTTCATGTGAGCTCCTCGCGACGCAGGGCCACCTCGATGCCGACGGCGGCGCAATCGGCAAAGGCCATCGGCTTGCCGATGCGCAGGCGCAACGCCGCCACTTCGGGATATTCGCGCAACAGGCGGTGTGCCAGGCGATCACACAGGGTTTCGATCAGGTCGACGTGAGTGCGTGAGCACTCATCCACAATGGTCTCGCGCAGGCGCCGATAGTCGAGCACCTCGCGGATGTCGTCTTGCGGCGTGGGCGCAGCAGCGTCCACGTCGAACTCGGCGTCGACATGCAGAGGCTGCGTGGCGCCGCGCTCGTGATCGAGAATGCCAATGTGCGAATCGATGGCGAGGCGCTGAAAGAAAATTCGGCGTTGGGGCATGGTGGCTTGAAGTTCGAGGGTTTCGGGCCGGCTGGCCCGTTACCCGTGACGAAGGGCGAGATCAGGACATCATGCTGAAGTCGCGCTGAAACCCGACCAGATGCTGGCCGCCGTCGACCAGCAATGTGGTGCCGGTCATGGCCGGGTTGGTGAGGGCAAAACGTACGGCGTCGGCGATGTCTTCGGGCCGGCTGGCGCGGCCCAGCGGGGCCAGCGCGTGGGTGCGCTCGAAGGCTTCTCGGCTCTGCATGTGGCTGGGCAGGGTGAGGCCGGGGGCCACACCGACCACCCGCACCTGCGGTGCCAGCGCCTGGGCCAGCATGGTGTTGGCCGACTCCAGGGCCGCCTTGCTGAGCGAGTACGACAGGAAGTCGGGATTGTAATTCCAGAGCTTCTGGTCGAGCAGATTGACCACGGCCCCGCGGGTGTCGGGGCCGCGTTGGCGGATGTGGCGCGCCAGGTTGCGCGCCAGCACGATGGGCGCCACCAGGTTGGGGCCGAGGTGACGCTGCAGCTCGGCGCCACTGAAGCTCTCGGCATCGTCGTACTCGAAGCGCCCGGCGTTGTTCACCACCGCGTCGACCCGGCCGAAGTGCGCGATCACGCGGTCGAGCAGCTGGTCGACCTCGGACTCGTTGGCCAGATCGCAATCGAATGAGGCAGCATCGCTGCCGGCGGCGCGGATGGCCGACGCCGTTTCGGCTGCGGCATCGGCCGAGCGACCGTAGTGCACGGCCACGCGCCAGCCGGCCGGTGCAAGCGTCAGTGCAATGGCGCGCCCGAGGCGCTGTGCCGCGCCGGTTACCAGCACCACGGGAGTGTCAGCAGAAGTCGAGTTCATGCCCGAATTGTATGCGCTGGCGTAGCGCCTCAGTAAGACACTTCGTAGCCCGAGGAACGGATGAGCGGAACCCATTTCTGCCGAAACGCGTCGAGTGCCAGAGAGGCATCGGTAGGCCCCAGCCCTGCCGGCTCGAAACCCAGTTGGCGCAGCGCTTCGGCCACCTCGGGCTGACGCACGGTTTGCGCGATGCGCTCGCCCAACTCGATACGCCGGCCCGGCGGCATGTTGGCCGAGGAGAAGAATCCATACCAGCCTTGGGCTTCCACGTCGAAGCCGGCTTCCTGGAAAGTGGGGACGTCGGGAAATTCGCCGCTGCGCTCGCCACCGGAGGTGGCGATCATGCGGGCCCTGCCTGCCGCCACAGCCACCTTCAGCGACTCGAGCGTGTCTACCGCGAGAGGCAGACGGTCGGTCATGAGATCGGCCAGCATGCGGGACGACCCGCGATAGTTGATCAGTTGGGCTGGCTCGGGTAGCTGACGGTCGAGCAGGTTGGCGACAAACCACGGCAGGGTTCCGGCAACGGGCACGCCAATATTGAAAGCCTTGGGGTTGGTATAGGCCCACACCTTGAGGTCTTCGGCCCGGGCCAGGTTGGCATTGGGCGACACGGCCAAACCGAACTCGTAGCGTACGGCCAGAGCCACCGGTACCAGGCTGTCGAGGGCATCGTAGCCCAGGTTGCGAAACACGACCGGCGCGATCACGATGGGTGCCGGCGGACTGAGCAGGAGTACGTGTTCGTCGCTGGCTGCCTCCGCGATGCCCTGAGCGGCCAGCCGGCCGCCGGCGCCACTGCGGTTCTCCACGATGACCGGGACGCCAAGGCGTGGCTCGAGGTGATGGGCGATCAACCGGGCCACCCGATCGGGTGGATCGCCGGCGGGTGATCCCACCCAGATGTGCAAACGATCATCGACCACAGGCGGCACGGCGGCCAGGGATGTGGACGATCCCGGCGCCAGCCACAACAGCGGCAAGACGAGTGTCAACTTCCTAAAGACCTTCAGACCACTCATGGCTTCTCTCGTGTGAGCCGCCCCGGAAGCCATGCGGCATCAGGTGCGGCGAGGCGGGTCTCCCGCGAGGGGCGGCTCGGCTGCCTTGCGCGGCATGATCCGGCAGGCCGTGCGGGCAGGCGCCTCGAGCGGGACATGGAACCACCGCAGTTCATCGCCCCGAAAAACATGCACGCACAGGGTGTCTCCCGGGCGGTGCCGACTCAACGTGGCATCGAGGTTGGCCGCGCTCTGGATGCGCAGGCCGTCGATGGCTACCAGGACGTCTTTGGCCGACAGCCCGGCGCGATGCGCATTGCCGCCCTCAAACACGGTTGCCAGCTCCACCTGATGGTCGTGCACTCGCGTGCGTGCGTCCAGGGCCACCGGCCCCTCGCTCGCCGGCTCCCACGTCAGCTCGTGGCCGGCTGCGTCCAGCCACGTTGTCAGCGGCAGCTCGTCGCAGCCGTGCACGTAGCGCTCGAGGAAGTCGCGGGTGTCGACTCCCGTGGCTTCGGCGATGAGGTCGATCATGTCGCATTCACCCACGCCTCGACCCTCGCCCCGATAAAACTCGCGACCAAAGCGCTGCCACAGCAGGCGCATCACGTCGTCGAGCGAATGGCGCTCGGCGGTGGTCTGCCGGATGGTGATGTCGAGTCCGAGCGCGATCAGGGCACCTTTGGTGTAATAACTCACCAGGGCGTTGGGCGAGTTTTCGTCCTGGCGATAGAAGCGCGTCCAGGCATCAAACGAACTCTCGGCCACCGACTGCTTGTGGCGCCCCGGGTTGCGTTGCACCAGGCTGATGGTGCGTGCCAGCAGCTTGAGGTAGGCGGCCTGATCGATCACGCCACTGCGCAGTAGCAGGAGGTCGTCGTAATAAGAGGTAAAGCCCTCGAACACCCAGAGGAGCCGGGTATGGCCTTCGCGCGCGAGGTCGTAGGGGGCAAACACGGCGGGCTTGATGCGCTTGACGTGCCAGGTGTGAAAATACTCGTGGCTGATCAGGCCCAGAAACCCGCGGTAACCGTCCGATTGGTGATCATTGCCCACCACGGGCAGATCGCGCCGGCTCGTCATGAGCGCGGTGGATGCCCGATGCTCGAGCCCGCCGTAGCCGTCGCCGGTGACTTGCGTGAGAAAGACATAGCGATCGCTGCTGTCCAGAAAGGGGGCGCGGTGAGACACGGTTTCGAACAAAGCCATCTCGGCCTCGCAGATCCGGCGGGTGTCGGCCGCAATACGGTTGAGATCGAGGCCTGGCGCCACGCCAGTGAACACCATCTCGTGCAAGGCGCCGCAAGCCTCGAAACTCACCACCTGGGGTGTCCCCATCTCGATGGGATGATCGAGCAGCGCATCGTAGTCGGGGGCGCGATACCAGCCAAACCCGTGACGGCTGGCGGCACCGGGCTCGCCCCGCGCCTCGGGCAAGCTGGTGTACACACGCCATTCGCGATTGTCGCGTGTCTGTTCTGGCGGCGGCGGTACGACCTCGAGCAGGCAGGGCAGGTGCTCGAGGCCTGTTGGCTGCAGAAACAGACAGGTGCCGTTGAAGAAGCCGTGCGTGTCGTCGAGATGCGCGCTGCGAACGGAAAGGTCCCAACAATAGATGATGGCCTGAACCGAAAGCGGGCCCGTGCAGGGCGCAGCCTGCCAGGTGTTGCGATCGATCTTGGTCAGCGGCACCGGCTGCCCCTTGGCATCGGTGGCCGTCAATTGCTCCACCTGACGCGCAAACTCGCGCATCAGGTAACTGCCGGGAATCCATGCCGGCATGATCAGCCGCTGTCCCTCTGGCGCCGGCTCCGCCACGTTGAGCGTCACGCGGCAGCGATGGCCATAGAGATCATGAGGTTCGAGTCGATAGCGTAGCGGTGCGACGCCGGGCGGGGAGCGGTGTGACATGTATCAGTGAATGTAACGTTGACCGGCCGGTGCCGGCGCAGGTAAGGACACGGGGCCGTGGCCGGCAAGTTGCTGGCACAATGCGGCGTGCCTGCCCCTGGTCTGGGGCAACCAAACGGATAATCATATCTCAGTCAACCACCCCATCTTTCGTTGGAGCAATACATGAGCGAACCCCTGATCCTGGTGGAAGTCCACGATCGCGTCGGCCTGTTGACCCTCAATCGACCCAAGGCGATGAATGCCCTCAACGATGCGCTCATGGACGAACTGGGCGAGGCCCTGCTCAAGTTCGATACCGACCCGGCCATCGGCGCCATCATCATTACGGGCTCCGACAAGGCCTTTGCCGCCGGCGCCGACATTGCCGACATGCAAGATCGCAGCTACATGGATGTCTATCTGACCGACTTCATCACGCGCAATTGGGAAACCATGCGTCGAGTGCGCAAGCCGGTTATCGCAGCAGTGTCGGGCTATGCCCTGGGCGGTGGCTGCGAACTCGCCCTGATGTGCGACATCATCATTGCGGCCGACAACGCCAAATTCGGCCAGCCCGAAATCAAGCTGGGCATCATCCCCGGCGCGGGCGGGACGCAGCGCCTGCCGCGTGCCGTGGGCAAGGCCAAGGCCATGGACATGATTCTCACGGCGCGCATGATGTCGGCCGCCGAAGCCGAGAGTTCGGGCCTGGTGTCACGCGTGGTGCCGGCCGAGAACCTCATGAACGAGGCCATGGAGGTGGCCACCGTCATTGCGTCGATGTCCGCGCCCGCCGTGCTCATGGCCAAAGAAACCGTCCATCGTGCCTGGGAAGCCCCCTTGAGCGAAGGCATTCTGTTTGAGCGCCGCCATTTCCATGCGCTGTTTGGTACGCAAGACCAGAAAGAAGGCATGCGCGCCTTCCTCGAAAAGCGGCAACCGCACTTTACCCATGGCAAGGATCCGCGAGACGCCTGATGTCGGGTCATTCAAGGCCCTGAGGGCTCGTTTGACACACCCCAAAATCTCTTGCTATAGTTCGGGGCTTCGCTGCTCAAACAGCACCGGGTTGCTTCGGCAGCCTTGCGGTAGGGCAGCGAAGCGAGTGTTGAAGTTTTTGCAGGCAAGGCGGTGGATTCCACCGGTTGCGCCAGGCCGCAGTTGCCCCGGTTTGTGGGTGGTTGCAGGGCCCGGTGGCAGCGGCAGCCGGTCACGGCGCCCCGATCGAGCGAGCCAGTGGCTCACTTGACAGCCCTCAAAAAACACTTCATAATCTCGCTTCTCTGCTGCAC
>JAWLHC010000004.1:0-331413 GCA_041690575.1 Verticiella sp. | reverse complement strand
TCGCCGTGTACCACCGCCTTTTGTTTCCGGCGCGGGTGGCCGGCGTGGGTGGCGCCTCGCCGGCCAGCGCCGGTCGCACCGTGTTCGAAACCGATGCGGTGCGTGCCTGGCATTTGCACGATGCCGGCGAGCGCGATTCGGTGCTCATTGTGTCGATCAAAAGCCGTCTGCACGTGCTGGGTCCGGATGTCGTGCGGGGCCTGCAGCAGGCCCTGGCGCATGCCGAATCCCACTTTCGCGGGCTGGTGATCTGGCAGCCGTCGGCGCCATTTTCGGCGGGGGCCGACCTCCAGGCATTGGCACCTCTGTACGCGCAAGGGGGTGCCGCTGCCATCGAGCCGGAACAGCGTCGCATGCAGGATCTGATGCTGAGCCTGCGCTACAGCCCGGTGCCCGTGGTGGCCGGTGTGTGCGGCATGGCCCTGGGCGGTGGCTGCGAACTGGCCCTATACGCCGACCGTCGTGTACTGGCGCTCGAAGCCTACATGGGACTGGTCGAGGTGGGGGTGGGCCTGGTGCCGGGCGCCGGGGGCCTCACCTATGGCGCGCGCCGCGCCGCGGAGCTGCACGAAGCGGCACCCGATACGTCGTTGCTGCAGTTTCTCAAGCGTTTCGTCACTCACGCGGCATCGGCCGATGTGTCGGGCTCCGCCATCGAGGCGCGCGACATGGGCTGGTTGCAGGATGCCGACCCCATTGTGAGCCAGGAGCGCGATGTGCTGGCGGTGGCGCTCGATCAGGTGCTGGCGCTGGCCGGGGCGGGCTATCGCCCGCCTCAGGCACGGCGCTTTGCCGTGGCGGGTCGCGACGGGCGAGCCACGCTGGCGGCGCAGCTCGTCAACCTGCGCGACGGCGGTTTCATATCGCCCTACGACTTTCAACTGGCCGACACGCTGGCCAGCGTGATGTGTGGTGGCGACGTCGAGCCCGGCTCGCTGGTCGACGACACCTGGATGCTCGGCCTCGAGCGTCAGGCGTTTACTGCGTTGCTCGATAACGCCAAGACCCGCGAACGCATCGAGGGCATGCTGAAAACCGGCAAGCCGGTGCGCAACTGAAGGGGAGGAACTGACCATGTCACGCCAAGTCCAGGATGCCTACATCGTTGCCGCCACCCGCACTCCCATCGGGCGGGCGCCGCGTGGCGCATTGCGCACCGTTCGTCCCGACAGTTTGCTGGTGCACGCCATTCGGGCGGTGTTGGCCCAAGTGCCCGATCTGGATCCCACCACGATCGAAGACGTGCTCGTGGGGTGCGCCATTCCCGAAGGGCCGCAAGGCATGAATGTGGCGCGCATCGGCGCCCTGCTGGCCGGCCTGCCGCAATCCGTGGGTGGCGTGACGGTCAATCGCTTTTGTGCGTCCGGCCTGACGACGTTGGCCATGGCGGCCGACCGAATTCGGGTCGGCGAAGCCGATGTGCTGATCGCCGCTGGCACCGAATCGATGAGCCAGGTGCCCATGACGCGCCTGATGCCCTCGATCAATCCGCAAGTGTTCGAGGGTGACGACAACCTGGGCATTGCCTACGGCATGGGCTTGACGGCCGAGCGCGTGGCCGAACGCTGGCAGGTGTCGCGCGACGATCAGGATGCGTTCGCACTGCAATCTCATCAGCGGGCCATCGCGGCGCAGCAGGCAGGGGAATTCGACGACGAAATCACGCCCATCGATTACGTCGAGCGGCATCCCGATCTGGCGGCGGGCGAAGTGCGCGAACGGCAGCGGCAACTGGCTGCCGACGAAGGCCCGCGTGCCGACACCAGCGCCGAAGCGCTGGCCCGGCTCAAGCCGGTGTTTGCCGCAGGCGGAAGCGTGACAGCCGGCAATAGTTCGCAGATGTCGGACGGGGCCGGCGCCTTGCTGGTGATGTCCGAGCGCATGGTGCGTACCTTGGGTGTGACGCCGCTGGCCCGGTTCGTGTCGTTTGCCGTCAAGGGAGTGCCGCCCGAGATCATGGGTATTGGCCCCAAGGAGGCGATTCCGGCGGCACTCGAGCTCGGCGGTCTGCGCCTGGCCGACATCGACTGGATCGAACTCAACGAGGCCTTTGCGGCGCAGTCGTTGGCGGTGATGCGCGAGCTGGAGCTCGACCCCGCTCGCACCAACCCGCTGGGCGGCGCCATCGCTCTGGGTCATCCGCTGGGTGCCACCGGCGCCATTCGAGCCGCCACCGTGGTGCATGCCTTGCGCCGGCGCCAGTTGCAGTACGGCATGGTCACCATGTGCGTCGGTACCGGCATGGGTGCGGCGGGTATTCTTCAGCGGGTCTGACGGCCTCGCCTGCGGCCGCCTTGACAGCGCGTCAGCGCGCGCCGCTCGACCGGGTTTCCTCATGGTTGCGCATACGCACGCCCAGCAGCATGATGCCCATGACCACACAGCCGACGATCCCCACCAGCATGCTGATGCGAATGCCCTGCAGCGTGCCGGCCTGAGTGACTGCCACGCCCACGGCACCAATGCCGGCCGCGCTGCCAATGGCACGGGCAGTCTGCACCAGCGCCGAGGCCACGCCCACGTCGCGGCGTTCGCAAATCACCTGCATGAACATCGTGAGGTTGGGCAACAGCAAACCCAGACCCAGCCCCGACGCGGCAAATGCCAACGTGGCCCAGTAGGGCGACAGCCCCGGTTCGAGCAGGGCAACACCCAGGCAACCCACGGCCAGCAGTCCGGCACCGAAAGTCATGAGGCGCTGTGGTTGTGCGAGCCGGGGAAAGATATAACCATTGGCAATGCTGGCCACCGGGATGCCCAAGACCAGCGGCGTCATGAGCAAGCCGGCGTCGCGCGGGTTCACGCCCAACACATTCTGCAGCAGCAGCGGGCCGAAATAGATCAACACGAACATGGCCGCCCCTACCATCAACCCGGCAAGCGCCAGCAGGCGGGCTTCGCGAGTGGCCAGCACCCGCAGCGGCAACATGGGCACGGCCACCCGACGCTCAAAAGGCAGAAGCACCAGCGCGCTGCCGATGCCTGCGGCCAGCAGCAAGCCTGCGGCCAGTGGGCGCGGCTGACTGGCAAAGCCAAGCTCCAATGCCATCAGCGGCGCACCCACGGCCACCATCAGCAGCAATCCCCCCCACCAGTCGATCTGATTGCCCGAGGTGACCCGGCGAGGACGCAGGTCGGGATAATGCCGCCAGAGTATCCAGAAGGCGGGCACGGCGGCGAGGGGCACCACCATGAAGGCCATGCGCCAGCCGGCGGCCTGAGTGATGGCGCCGCCCAATACCGGGCCGACGCCGCTGGCGATGGCAAAGGCCGCCGAGAGCAGCGCCATCCAGCGTACCCGTCGACGCGGGTCGGGCAGGAGGTCGGCGGGCGCGGCAAAGGCGCTGGCGATCATCATGCCGCCGCCAACACCCTGCAGAGTGCGGGCGATGACCAGTTGCAGCATGTCCTGGGCCAGGCCGCAAGCCACCGAGCACAGCGCCACGATGAGTACGGACCAGAGCATCAGGCGCTTGCGCCCGAAGAGGTCGCCCATCCGGCCGAAGATGGGAATGGTGACGGCAGTCGTGAGCAGGTATCCCGAACCGACCCAGGCGTATAGCGCCATGCCGTCAAGGGCGTCAGCCACTCGTGGCAGCGTGGTGCTCACAATGGTGGAGTCGAGCGCGACCAGAATGGCGATGGTGGAGATGCCCGCCAGGCCCAGCAGCAGTTCGCGCCGGTTGCCCACCGGCGGTGGAACTTCGCTGGCGAGCTCGGGGGGGACTTCGAGGGGGGGCGACTGCCGGGCGGGAGGCGGAGCGGCCACCTCGGCCGCATAGGCGGCGGGGTCGGTGGCGGCGTGTGGGGCCTGAGGGTTTTGCGACGAGGAATCGGAAGAGGGCGGAGAGTCGGGCTCGGGCTTCATGGGGCAAGCATACTCCACGTGGTTTCAGCGCCCCGCGTGTGCCTTTGCCGCCCGA
The DNA here is from genome assembly GCA_041690575.1 of Verticiella sp. GTDB lineage: Bacteria > Pseudomonadota > Gammaproteobacteria > Burkholderiales > Burkholderiaceae_B > Verticiella. Next base: position 327,490 of record JAWLHC010000004.1, on the reverse strand, counting down.
ACGTGCGGGTGTCCTGATCGCCGGTCACGGCCGCACGACCAGAAAGTACGCGAGGATGACCGCCACCACGGCGAGCGCCGCCAGCCAGGCGCCCAGACCCTTGCCGCCGGCAGTGGCCACGGCCGGCGCAGGCGTGGGGTCGGCGCCCGGTGCCGATTCGGCCAGCTCGTTGAGCCGAAGAAAGAAGCCGCCGAGATGGCGCTGGGCGCGTCGCTTGAGCTCTGCCTCGCCCAGCCGTGCCAGTGCGCCGCCGGTGGCCGCCTGCAGCTCATAGCCGAATCGGGTGCCGCCATGCGTGCCCGGCTCGAGCGTGATGTCGGCCATGCCGATGGCCATGCCGGCGTGTGGCCCCGCACCCTCGAACGCCACCTGCAATCGGTGCGGCGCGTGGGCGGCCTCGACCAGGATCACCCCTTCGAGCGTGGTGTTGCCGCCCGACCGGGAAGTGTCGAAGACGATTCGATACTCCGTGGCCGACAGGCGTTGCACCGACTGGCAGTCGTGCAGACATTGCCGCAGGATCTCCGGGTCATGCAGGGCATTCCAGGTTTGACGGGGCGTGGCGGCAATCCATTCGTGATCGGCAAAACGCATGGCGACATCTCTCCATGTGGGGCGGCGACCAACGCATGGCGGGTGCCCCGAAGGGCGTCACGCCCGCCGCGCCGAGGTTCAGGGGGCCCAACGATCGCCGGCGGGTTCCAGGCGCCACAAGGCACCGGGGCTGGCATCAGTGAGGACGTACAACAACCCGTCGGGGCCGGCGCGTACGTCGCGAATACGTGCGTTCAGCTCGCCCAGCAGACGTTCTTCGGCGACCACCTGGCCGTCGTTCAGGGTGAGGCGGAGGAGTTCGCGATCCTTCAGGGCGCCCACGAAGAGATTGCCATGCCAGCCGGCAAAGCGATCGTCGGTATAGAACGCCATGCCGCTGACTGCGGGTGAGTCGGCCCACACGTGCCAGGGGTCTTCGGCGCCCTCGATGCTGCTGCCCCGGGCTTCGGGTATCGGCAGCATGGTGTAGTTGCGACCATGCGTGGCCAGCGGCCAGCCATAGTTGAGGCCGGCCTGGGGGATGTTGATTTCGTCGCCGCCACGAGGACCATGCTCGTGGATCCACAACGTGTGCTCGAGTGGGTGCCAGACGGCGCCTTGCGGATTGCGGTGGCCGTACGACCAGATGGCGTCGCTGGCCTCGGGATCATTGACGAACGGGTTGTCGGTGGGCACGCTGCCATCAGGGTGCAGCCTGACCACCTTGCCCTGCAGGGAGGTCAGATCCTGGGCGCTGCTGCGCTGGTTGTGTTCGCCCAGCGCAATGTAGAGGTACTGGCCGGTGTGGTCGAACACCAGCCGCGCACCAAAGTGCTGGCCGGTGCTCTCGGCAGGTGTTTGCCGAAAGATTTCGGTGAAGTCTTCAAGGCGGGTGAGGTCGTCGCTGAGGCGGCCGTAACCTACCGCAGTCGACGCCTGATTGTTGCCGGCCGATTGAGCCCAGGCCAGGTACACGTGGCGAGTGCTGTCGAAGTCGGGCGCCAGGGCGACATCGAGCAGGCCGCCCTGACCTCGTGCAAAAACCTCGGGCACGCCGGTGATGGGATCTCCGAGAGTGCCATCGGCAGCGATGTGGCGGAGTCGCCCCGGGCGCTCGGTCACGAGCATGCCGCCATCCTGAGGCAGGAACGCCAGGGCCCAGGGGTGCTCGAGCGAGTCTTGCAAGACCACCACCCTCACGTCGCCCAGCTCGGTGTCGACGATGCCAGCCTCGCTGGCGAGGCTGGTGCCGGAAAACAGCAAGGTGGTGGCCAGCCAGAGCCCGGCTGCGCGACGAAAGGTCCGTGTATTCATGGGTACATTCTAGCCAGACCAGGCGCCTTCGGCCAGTCTGGGGAGAGCGCCCGAAAGCGGCTAAAATACCGGCGGCGTGGTGCTCCAGGCAGCCGCGGTCGGCTTTGGTCGATCGAGGAAGGTCCGGACTCCGCAGGGCAGGATGGCGGCTAACGGCCGTCCGGATAGCGCGCCGGCCTGGCCGGCGCGTCAAACCGAGGAATAGGGCCACAGAGACGAGTCTGTCGGGTGGGTGGCGCAAGTCACTCCGGTGCGGATACACCGCATGGCGCACAACCCGTTTGTGCAGTCCGGCAGGGTGAAACGCGGCAACCTCCATCCGGAGCAACATCAAATAGGCATGCGCCTGGCTTCGGCCAGACAGGGCGGCCCGTCCGAGCATGCGGGTAGATGGCCAGAGCCGGTCAGCAATGACCGGCCCAGACGAATGGTTGCCGGCGGCGAGCTTCGTGCTTGCCGCTTACAGAATCCGGCCTATCGGAGCGCCACGTCATTCTTGATTTTCCGTGCGGCCTGACGGCCGCGCGTTGCCACCGGACTATGCCCATGAATCTGCCCGCCGACCGCCGTTATGCCGCCACCCACGAATGGGCCCGCCTCGAAGACGATCTCGTGGTGGTGGGCATCAGCGACCCCGCCCAGGAGGCGCTGGGTGATCTCGTTTTCGTCGGTGACGTGCCGGTGGGCGCGCAGCTCGCAGCGGGTGCCGTGGCCGGCGTGGTGGAGTCCGTGAAGGCCGCCTCCGACATACACGCTCCGGTGGCAGGCGAGGTGGTGGCGTTCAACGAAGCGCTGGCCGCCACGCCCGAGCAAGTCAATGAACAGCCGTATGAGGCCTGGATCTTCAAGCTCCGGCCGACCAGTCCCGGGCTCGACGGCCTGCTCGATGCCGACGCCTACCGGGCTGTGGCGGAGTCTGCCTGAATCTGCCAAATTGCTGGATGTAAGGCGCAAGTAAGCGTACAATCCCGCCTTGTGTTTCCATAGGGAATTTCCCCAGTTCATGTTTCGACAGCGCACACTGAAGAGCGTGGTTCGCACCACCGGCATCGGCCTGCACTCGGGCCGCCGGGTCGAGCTCACGCTGCGGCCCGCCGCGCCCAATACCGGCATCGTGTTTCACCGGGTGGACCTGCCTCAGGTGGTCGATCTGCCCGCGCGCGCCGATCAGGTGGGTGACACCCGCATGGCCTCGGTGCTGCAGCAGGGCGAAGTGCGAGTGTCCACGGTCGAGCATCTGATGTCGGCCTGCGCCGGACTGGGGATCGACAACCTGCACGTCGACCTCACGGCCGAAGAAGTCCCCATCATGGATGGCAGTGCCAATACCTTCATCTATCTGTTGCAGTCGGCTGGCCTCGAAGAGCAGGCCGTCGCCAAGCAGTTCCTGCGCCTGCGTCGTGTCGTCGAAGTGGTCGATGGCGAAGGCAGCGAGCGCAAGTGGGCACGGCTCGAGCCCTACGACGGCTTTGCCCTGTCGTTTTCCATCGATTTCCAGCACCCGGCCATTGCGGCCACTGCGGCGCGCGCCGAGGTCGACTTTGCGCAGCACTCGTACATCCGCGAAGTGGCAAGGGCGCGCACTTTTGGTTTCGTCAACGATGTCGAGGCCCTGCGCGCCGCCGGACTGGCTCGTGGCGGCAGCTTCGACAACGTGATCGTGCTCGACGAATACCGCGTGCTCAATCAGGATGGCTTGCGCTATGCCGACGAGTTCGTCAAGCACAAGATCCTCGATGCCATCGGCGACCTCTATCTGATCGGCAAGCCGTTGATCGGCCGCTACGTGGCCCACAAGTCGGGTCATGCGCTCAACAACCGGTTGGCTCGTGCGGTGCTGGCTCAGGCCGATGCCTGGGAGACCGTGAGCTTCGAGTCGCCTGCCGCAGCGCCCGCCGGGGTGCGCCTGGAATGGGGCATGGCCTGACGTTGCTGACGTCAGTTGGCACTACAGGCCGCGCCGCTGCAGCAGGCGGCCGATGGCTTCGTACAGCGGACTGTCGGGCGGAACCTGATGCTGCAGTTCGGCAAAGGCCGCAATGCCGGTGTCGGGGATGTCTTGAATGTCGCGTGGCGGACGGGGCGGCTCGTCGGGCCTGTGGGCTTGTACCCGCACCCGGATTTGGTTAACCTGCCAGCCGTGCTGCTGCAGGCCCTGCACCAGACGGGGCACCACCTGGCGCAATTTGGCCGAATGGGCAGCCGCCGGAACCCCCAGCCACAGCTCGCCCTCTTGCCATTTCAGTACCTGGCAGGTTTCGGCCAGCGCGCCAGGCAGGTTTGCACGCACTTGCTGCTGCAGGGCCGAGAGCCTTTGTGCCGTAGCCACCAGGCTCGAGCCCTGTTGCGTTTGATTCAGCCAGCCCATGGCGTCCGCCGCACTGCTGCGGCGCGGCGCCTTGCGCTTTATTTCGGAGGTGGATCCCGAGGTGCGATTCATCATCAACAAGCATACACGTTCGCGTCGTGTGGCGCGCGCGCTGGCCATCGGCCTGGCGGTCATCGGCCTGGCGCAAGTCGGCCATTCGGCCAGAGCCGAAACGGACACTCCCGCGGCGCGCCTGTCGGCGCCGCTCGATGCCCTGCCTCTCGAGGCTACGCCTCACGCCGAGCCGGCTGCAACGAGCCCGCAGGCTGAACCCGCCACCCGCGATCCGCGTGACGCCGACGACGCGTCGGCTGCCGCCGAGCCGGCCCAGGTCGAGCTTCTGGCGCGCAAGCTGGGCGAGCTTCAGGTACGCATGCAGCAACTCGATTGGCTCAGCGAGCAACTGGCCGACATGGCGGGGGTGCCGCCCGAGTCGTATCGGTTCGAGCATCGTGACGGCAAGGGCGGTCCCATGATCGAGCTGGAGCCCATGAGTCTTCCACAGTTGCGCCGGGCGCTCGACGAGTTCGAGCAGCAGGTCGACGCCCGGGCCGATCATCTTGCGGTGGTCGAGGCGCGCATGCTCGATCTGCTGGCCGCTCACGAGTTGACGCCCTCCCGCATGCCGGTCGACGGTTACCGCTACCGCAGTTCGTCGTATGGCCCCCGGTTCGATCCCATCTCCCGGCGCCGGTCCTTTCACGAAGGGATCGATTTTGCCGCGCCGCACGGCACGCCGATTCTGGCGGCCGCCGGCGGTGTGGTCCGCGAAGCGCGACGCTTTCGGGGCTATGGCAACATGATCGAGCTCGATCATGGCGACGGCCTGGTCACCCGCTATGCGCATGCAGCGCGTATGCTCGTCAAGCCCGGTGAACTCGTCACGCGAGGTCAGCAGGTGGCCACGGTGGGTTCCACCGGCCGCTCCACCGGGCCCCATCTGCATTTCGAGGTGCTCGTGGCCGGGCAGCCCGCCGACCCCCGGCTCTATCTTGCCGGCACCGGCAGCCCGCTGAGCCAGGCCCTGGCCCGGCTCGAATGATGCCCTGGAAACAGGTGATAAACTGAACGACTTGATCATTGGAACTCCGGCCGCGTGCCGGAGTTGTGCATAGATGGCCTTTAATCTGCTCCAGAAGTTCTTCGGCAGCCGGAACGATCGGCTGATCCGGCAATTCCGACACCAGGTTGCCCGCGTCAACGCCCTTGAAGCCGAGTTCGAGGGTCTCTCCGACACCGACCTCACCGGCAAGACGGCGCAGTTCCGCCAGCGGCTGGCCGAGGGCGCAAAGCTCGACGATCTCTTGCCCGAAGCCTTTGCCGTGGTTCGCGAAGCCAGCAAGCGCGTGTTGGGCATGCGGCACTTCGATGTGCAGCTCATCGGCGGCATGGTGTTGCACAGCGGTCGCATTGCCGAAATGCGTACCGGCGAAGGCAAGACGCTGGTCGCCACGCTGCCGGCATACCTCAATGCCCTCACCGGCAAGGGGGTGCACGTTGTCACGGTCAACGATTACCTTGCCAGCCGCGACGCCGAATGGATGGGGCGACTGTATCGGTATCTGGGCCTCGAGGTGGGCGTGGTGGTGCCGCAGCAGACCAACGAGGTCAAGAAAGCGGCCTATCGGGCCGACATCACCTACGGCACCAACAACGAGTTCGGTTTCGACTACCTGCGCGACAACATGGAGTATCGCGTCGAGGATCGCCGGCAGCGTGGCCTGAACTTTGCCATCGTCGACGAAGTGGATTCCATTCTCATCGACGAGGCCCGCACGCCGCTCATCATCTCGGGTCAGGCCGACGACCACACCGAGATGTACCAACGCATGAACGCGGTGCCGGCGCAGCTCAAGGCCATGCCGCACGAACCGCGACCGCATGAGCCCGAGCCCGAAGGGCACTATTGGGTCGACGAAAAGGGCCGCCAGGTCCACCTGTCGGACCAGGGTCACGAGTTCGCCGAAGAGCTTCTGGTCAATCTGGGCATGTTGCCGTCGGGCGAGTCACTCTACGAGCCTCGCCACATCCTGCTGCTGCATCATCTCATGGCCGCACTTCGGGCCCACACGCTGTTCCATCGCGATCAGCACTATGTGGTGCAGAACAACGAGATCGTGATCGTCGATGAGTTCACGGGTCGTCTGATGGCCGGGCGGCGTTGGTCCGAAGGTCTGCACCAGGCCGTGGAAGCCAAAGAGAACGTCAAGATCCAGCCCGAGAATCAAACGCTGGCATCCATCACGTTCCAGAATTACTTCCGGATGTACGAGAAGCTGTCGGGCATGACCGGCACCGCCGACACCGAAGCTTACGAGTTCCAGGAGATCTACAGCCTCGAAACCGTGATCATTCCCACCAACCGACCCATGGTTCGGGTGGACCAGAACGACCAGGTGTTCAAGACCGATCCCGAGAAATATCAGGCCATCCTGGCCGACATCCGCGATTGCCAGGAGCGCGGCCAGCCCGTGCTGGTGGGCACCACCAGCATCGAGAACTCCGAGCTGCTGTCCGATCTGCTCACCAAAGACAAGCTGCCGCACGAGGTGCTCAACGCCAAGCAGCACGCACGCGAGGCCGAGATCATTGCCGAAGCCGGCAAGCCGGGCCGTATCACCATTGCCACCAACATGGCCGGTCGCGGGACCGACATCGTGCTGGGCGGCAGCGTTGAAAAGCAGATCATGCTGCTGCGTGCCGACGACGCCCTGGCCGATGAGCAGCGCGATGCGCGCATCGCGCAAGTCCGCGAAGAATGGAAGCCGCTCAACGAGCAGGTGCGGGCAGCAGGAGGCCTGCGCATCATCGGTACCGAGCGTCACGAGTCGCGCCGGATCGACAATCAGCTGCGCGGTCGCGCCGGTCGTCAGGGTGATCCGGGCTCCTCACGCTTCTATCTGTCGCTCGACGACGCGCTCATGCGTATCTTTGCCGGCGACCGTGTGCGCGGCATCATGGAGCGGCTCAAGCTGCCCGAGGGCGAGCCCATCGAGGCCGGCATGGTCACGCGCTCCATCGAAACCGCGCAGCGCAAGGTCGAGGGTCGCAACTTCGATATCCGCAAGCAGCTGCTCGAGTACGACGACGTGGCCAACGATCAGCGCAAGGTGCTGTACGGTCAGCGCAACGAGGTGCTCGAGGCCGGCAACATCGGCGAGATGATCGCCGGTCTGCGCGATGCCACCGTACTCGAACTGGTGCGCGAGCACGTGCCGGCCGAATCGCTCGAGGAACAATGGAATCTCGAGGCGCTGCAAGCCGCATTGCTGGCCGATTGGCACGTGGATGTGCCCCTTGTCGATCTTCTCAAGACCGAATCCAACCTCACCGACGACGACATCGTCGAACGGGTGCAGGCGGCAGTGCGCGAGGCCTATCAGGCCAAGGTCGATCGGGTGGGTACCGACAGCTGGGCCAATTTCGAGCGTTCCATCATGCTGCAGGCCATCGATAGCCAGTGGCGCGAGCACCTGGCCTCGCTCGATCACCTGCGTCAGGGCATTCACCTGCGGGGCTACGCCCAGAAAAACCCCAAACAGGAATACAAGCGCGAAGCCTTCGAGCTGTTCGCCAACATGCTCGATCGTATCCGGCGTGACGTCGTGCGGGTGCTGCTTACCGTGCGCATTCAGTCGCCCGAAGAAGCTCGCGCCGCCCAGGCCGAGGCCGATCGGTCGCACGTGCAGAATCTGCAATACCAACACGACGAGCAACCCGGCCAGCAAAACGACGCCACGGCGGCGGCAGGCGCTGGAGGGGGGGCGGCTGCTGCCGCGGCCGCGGGGTCGGCAGGTGGTGGCTTTACGCGAGTCGGCCGCAACGAGCCATGCCCATGCGGGAGTGGCAAGAAATACAAGCATTGCCACGGCGCACTCAACTGAGGCGTTGTATCCGTTAGAGAGTCAGGGCTCGTTGGCCGAGGGCAAGCTCTGCTCGGCTTGCCAGCCCCCTTCCCGGGCCTCGTCGAGCGAGGGGGCGATGCGGTCGCGGCCGCGGTGCTTGGCCACATAGAGTGCCGCATCGGCCCGGCTCAGGGTGCGTGTCACGGGTTCTTCCAGCCGATACAGCGCGAGGCCAGCACTCACGGTGACATGCTCTGCCACCGTGAGATCCGACGCCAGATCGAGCCGACGTATGGCATCGAGCTTGCGCTCGAGAATGCCATACGCCTCGATCATGGTGGTGTCGGGCAACAGCAGCAGGAATTCTTCGCCCCCCCAGCGACCGCAAGCGTCGTACTCGCGCAATTCGCTGCACAGTGCGGCGGCAATCCTGATCAGGGCATGGTCGCCGGTGTCATGGCCGTAGGCATCATTGATATGCTTGAATCGGTCGATATCTACCATGGCGAGCACGAAGGGTCGCTGCTGGCGATTGGCGCGTTGCACCTCTTGCTGAATCCGGTGCATCAGCGCCCGGCGATTATCCACACCGGTGAGCATGTCGCGATACGAGGCTTCCTCCAGGTGCGAATTGAGGTCGCGCAGCATCTTCTGGTAGTGATCGGAAATCCGCACGATGCGATTGATGCGGCGGAGTTGCCGGTCGAAGCGCTGACTCAGGCCGCGTTCGCGATCACGCGCCATGGCCTGGAATGAGTCTGACAATATGGTGATGCGCTCAAGGCGCTCGAGGTGATTTTCGAGGGTTTGCCAGACCTCGTGCAGGGCATCGGTCAATGGGTGATCGCGATGCGCCGGGTCGGCCAGCAGGCGACGTACCCGCTGCTCGAGGAGGGCGTGTTCGTCGTCTTTCACTTGCCTACGACATGAAACGGAAAGGTGCAGTCTTCGCGGAACTCTTCGGCCAGTTCACCGACCCGCTCGTTGGCCTCATCGTAAAACCAGTAGACCGAGACCTCGCGTTCTGTCTGATGGGCGTTTTCGAGCATGTCGAAAACATCCATGACCGCCTTGATGCTGCTGGTATTGAGATACACGAGTTCGAGTTCGACCCGCAGCGGCCGGGAGCCTACTTCGAGAAAGGCTTCGACCCAGTCGAATACTGGCCCGAACAGTTCGTAGGCGTTCTCGGGATAGGATTCGCCCACCATGCGCAGCAGGCCCTGTCGGGCGTCGGCTGTGATGGCAGGGGTGGACTGGCTGCCGTCGATTCGGATGTCGTTCATGGTGTGTGATGCGGGCATGGCGAGTGTTTATATCACGACACTGAGGCTGAAAAAGGCACGGTCGGCCGTGCGCTCGCTCAAGGTGGCCTGCAGCGGCGCCGACGCACGACGTGCGATTTCGATGAGGCCGAGGCCGGCGGATTCGGGGTGATCGGGGTGGCGGGGCCGGCGCAGCTGAGTTTTGTATTCGGCCTTGAGCTGGGTCTTGTCGAGTGTGCCGTAGTGAGCGATGCGCTCGACCAGTTGTTCGCCGTCGGCCACATCGACCACATTGCCGGCCGACACCACATAGTGGCCGTCTTCGCGCGAGATCACCACGGTGGCGGCCGATTGCTCGTCGTTGTAGCCGCGTTCGCGGGTGTAGTGCCGGATGTTCTGGGTGATCTCGATGTACACCGAGAAGACGTCCATGGCTTCGGCCGGACGCACCTGATCGAGTTCGAGATAACGCTTGAGGGCATTACCGAATTCTTCGATGAGGCTTCGCGAAATCGGGCCATTGAAACATAGCAGGGTACGGCTGTCGTTCAGCCGCTGGCGCAGGGCGTAGAGTTCGCTGGCGTTCACGTGAGGGTGTCTGTGGTAGCGTCGAAACGGAAGGAGAGCAGAGTGATGTCGTCACGTTGCGGTTGCTTGCCCTGATAGGCTTGCAGCGCAGCGTCGAATGCTTCGGCCTGGTGGCTGACAGGCTGAGCTGCCAGCGCACGCAGCAGCTCGCGAAAGCGCTGGTTGCCAAAGCCGTAACCCTGTTCGCCTCCGGCCTGATCCAGAAAGCCGTCGGTGGTGAGATAGTACGTGGTGTGGCTGCGTAGAGGCAATTCGGTGTTGTGATAATCGCCCACGCGCCGGTCGCACAGCGAGCGGCGTCCGCCCCGGTATTCTTCCACCGACTGGCCATCGCTGGCGTACAGCGAAATGCGCGCACCGGCATAACGCAGCAGGCGTTGTCGGCGATCCACGAACACCAGGCCGGCCTCGGCATTGGTGGCCAGGCCTCGAGGCAGCTGGCTGTCGGCCAGCATGGCGCGCATCACGGTATCGATGCGGCGCAACAGGCGCGCCGGGTCGCCGGGGCCACACTCCTGTATGGCAAGGTCTACGGCGGCCCGTGCCAGCATGGTCATCAGGGCGCCGGGCACGCCGTGGCCAGCGCAATCCACGATGCCCAGCAGCCAGGTATCGCCGTCTTCGTGAAAGATGTAGAAGTCGCCGCCCACCACGTCGCGTGGGCGCCACAGCACGAAATGATTCGGCCCCAGCGACTGGGTCAACTGCCGGCTCGGCAGGATGGCTCGCTGGATCAGGCTGGCGTAATCGATGGAGTCGCCGATCTTCTTCTGTGCCTGTGCCATGGCCACGTTGGCCGCTTCGAGTTCGCTGGTGCGCTCGCGCACCCGGTCTTCGAGTTCGTTGGTATGTCGCTGTACGCGATCGGCCATTTCGCCGAACGTGCGGCTGAGATCGCCGATTTCGTCGTCCGACGGCGGCGGCAGGCGCACGCTGTAATGTCCGTCCGCGATGGCTCGCGCCGAGTATTGCAGGCGTCGAATGGGCTGCAGCACCAGACGCTCCACGCCAAAGCCGAACGCGGCGAGCAGAATGGCCAGAACCACCACCAGGCCGGCGCCTGCCATCCAGAACCAGTGCGGGGCGATCACGTGGGCCACACGCAGATCCAGCGTGGTGAGGCCGTACCAGTCGAGGTCGCGGATGTGGCTGACCGCCACGATCTGTTCGGTGCCATCCACGGTGAGCGAGGTGAGCGCCACGCCGTCGGGGTTGTCGCGCGCGGCTTGCAGCACGGCCTGCAGTTGCGGACGTTGTTCGTCGGCGACCAGCCCTGCCAGGCTTTGCGTCGCCTCCACTTGTTGTGCGGCAGTGTTGAAGGCGATCCGCTCGGGATCGGGGTGAGCCTGGATGGCGCCGTCGGCGCGGGCGAGGATCGGCGTGACGCCAGGTCGGGCCCGCTCACCCAGCGCTGCCAGGAACCGGCTCAGATCCAGACTGCCGCCGGTGAGCCCCAGCGTTTGGCCGGCCTCGTTGCGTACCGGTACGTTGATCCACACCCGCGTGATGCCGAGCTGGTGATCGGTGTTGATGTTGATCTGGTAGGTATCGCTGCTGTCGACCAGGCGAAAGTACCAGTTGTCGGCGGGGTCGTCGCGATCAAGTTGGTAGCGGGGTGCCGGAGAGAAGGGCTCGTCGTCGCTGTTGAAGTAATACTGCAGGCTGTCGTTGCTGATCACGAAATAGGCATGATCGCCCAGTGCCTGCCGATAGCTTTCGGCTTCGGCAAAGAACAGATCGCGCCTGTCGAGGTTGGTGTCTTGCTCCAGCCAGCGTTGCAGCACCGGGCTGGCTGCCAGTCGTTGCGACAGCGTGAGGTCTTGTCGAATGGGAGCCAGTAATTGCTCGCGATTGAGCAACGTGAGGTTCTCGGCATAGGCCTCGCCGAAATGGCGCTGCACCGACTGCATGGCCAGCCACCCCAGCCAGGATGCCGGGATCAGGACCAGCGCACAGGCGATCGCCAGCGCCATGAGCGATTTGGCTCGCAGACTGAAATTGGCCATGAAACAACGAATTTGCAGGTGAGGCAGCCAGGCTGCGGGGCGTGCGGGACGCGTCAGCACGATGCGTGACCCGAAAGCCGCGCTAGAGTAACAGAAGCTGAAGCAATCGCAGTCAGACCAGGAACAGTGTGGCCAGCCCCAGGAAAATGAAAAAGCCCAGGGAGTCGGTAGCAAAGGTGAGCAGAACCGAGGAGCCGATGGCCGGGTCTTTGCCAAATCGATCCCGCAACAATGGCACGAGGATGCCCACGCAGGCGCCGATCAGCATATTGCAGATCATGGCCGCCATCATGACGACGCCCAGCGACAGCGAGCCGCTGATGCCAATGGCAAAGCCGGCCGCGATCACGCTGCCGCACACCCCCACCAGCAAGGTCACGACGAGTTCGCGCTGGACCAGCAGACGGACATTGCGTGGGGTGATGCGCCCGGTGGCCAACGCGCGGATGATCATGGTCATGGTCTGATTGCCCGAGTTGCCGGCAATGCCCGCCACGATGGACATCAGAAACGCCAGGATCACGATGTGGCTGACGGTGTCTTCAAAACGCGAGGCGATGAAGGCCGCGGTGGCGGCCGTGCACAGGTTGAGCAGCAGCCAGGGCGCGCGATTGCGCACCGACTTGAGCACGGGTGCGAAGATGTCTTCTTCCTGCAGGCCGGCCTGCGACAGCACTTGCTCGTCGGAGGCCTCACGGATGACGTCGAGGACGTCGTTCACGCTCACGCGACCGACCAGCCGGCCCTGATCGTCGACCACCGGCGCCGACACCAGGTCGTAGCGCTCGAAGGCGCGGGCAGCGTCGTCGGCTTCGTCCATGGGGTGCAGCGTGAGCATGTCGCTGTCCATGATGTCGGCCACCGACGCCTCGGGTTCGCTGGTGAGCAGGCGGGTGAGGTACAGCGTGCCCTGCAGCCGCTCGCTGCGATCCACCACGAAGATCTGGTCGGTGTGGTCGGGCAACTCCTGCAAGCGACGCAGATACCGCAGCACCACCTCGAGCGTGACGTTGTTGCGCACCCGCACCATGTCGAAATCCATGATGGCCCCGACGGTGTCCTCGGGGTAGCTCATGGCAGTGGACAGCCGGGCGCGATCCTGCTCGGTGAGGCCTTGCTGTACCTCGGCCACCACGTCGTCCGGCAGCTCGGGGGCCAGATCGGCGAGTTCGTCGGTGTCGAGGGTTTCGAGGGCCGCCACCAGATCGGCGCGCTCCATGACCTCGATCAGCGAATCGCGCACGCTGTCGCCTACCTCGAGCAGCACTTCGCCGTCGTGCTCGGCCTGCACCAGCTGCCATACCTGCTGACGCTCGGTGCGCGGCAGCGCCTCGAGAATGAAGGCGATGTCGGCGGGATGCAGCCCGGACAATAAATCCTGCAGCTCGGCGTTGTGTTGCCGGTGCAATACCGCCTGCACCAGATCGGCCCGCTCGTCGCCTTCTTCCTGACGATGCACGAGATCTTCGATGAGATGCTGGCGCCGCAACAGATCCTGCACCTGGGCGAGCGCCTGCTCCGCATCTTCGGGATCGAGGCGGCGGCCGGGCTTGGGATTGACGGCAAGCGGACTCATGAGACGTTCACCGGGCAGGAAGTCACGCCGCCGGCGCGCGCCGGACGGCAAAAGGCGCATTGTAGGCGCTTGCATCGAAACACGCGTCGGTGAAGCGGCGCGCGGCGCGGCTGGCCACTTCGGCGTGGGGTATCAGGACGCTCAGATGCCGCTCCAGTGAGTGCGGATGGGCCACGCGCAGCGTGATCAGATCGGGATCGGGTCGCTGCATGGCCATGGCCGACACAAAACCGATGCCGAGACCGGCCCGCACACCTTCCTTGACGCCCTCCACGCCAGCCAGCTCGAGCGCGATCGAGGGTCGGATGCCGGCGTCGTGCAGGGCTTGCAGGACCTGCTGGCGCACGCCGGAGCCGGGCTCGCGCAGCACCAGCGGCCATTCGGCCAGTTGGGTCAAGTTCAGCGGCGCCGAGTTGCCTGCCGATCCGGGGCCAGAGGCGAGCGGATGATCAGGCGGCACGATCACCACCAGCTCGTCGCGATGCCAGGGCCGAACCGCCACATCCGGTGCAAGGTCGGCAGGCACCGGTCCTTCGATGAATGCGAGGTCGAACTGATCGAGCTGGCGGCAGATGTCGCCGGTGTTGCCGCTCACCAGCTGAATCTCGAGGCCAGGATGTCGACGCCGGAAATGCGCCAGCAGATGCGGCAGCACGTAGCTGGCCGGGGTAGTGCTTGCGCCCAGCGCGAGGCGGCCGTGCTCGAGATTGGCCAGCGCCTGTCGCAGCCGGTGGCTGCGTTCCCAGGTGTGATGGAACTGGCGGGCCAGGGTGGCGAGTTGACGGCCGGCATCGGTCAGTTCGATGCCGCGCCCGGCGCGACGATACAGGGCTTCGCCGAAGCTGTCTTGCAGCAGGCGCAATTGCCCCGATACGGCAGGTTGCGACAAGTGCAGGGCGAGCGCTGCCCGACTGATGCTGCCATGTTCTGCGATGGTGGCGAAGGTGAGCAGCTGGTCGGGTGTCATGGTGGCATCGGAGGGGTGTGTGGCAATCGGCGAGCGGACGGTGCGCGCGCACGCCTGTGCAAGGGTAAAACGATTTTATATCGGCTTGGCTTATGAATGTCATCCAAAATCGCGACTATTAAGATATTTCTGCATGGCATAAGATGTTGCGTCCCGCCCGTCCTTGCCGTCGCGGCCCAACGGGCGTCGTTGACCGTGGTTTCTTTCTGAGAGTGTCTTCATGAGTTCGGTGGCTCAAGCCGCAGCAGTGCATACGCCAGCCTGGCGTGGCAAATTCGATGGCCTGCTGTTCGTATTTCTGCTCGCGCTGGCCGCCTTTCAACTGGCCGACATCGAACAGCTGGCCAGCCTCGGCATCAGCCCGCTGATTCTTGCCATCGTGCTCGGTGCTGCCTATGGCAACCTCTTGCCGGGCGCCATGCCGGCAGGGTGGGCCGAAGGCATTCATCTGGCAGCGCGGCGCCTGTTGCGCATCGCCGTGGCCTTTTATGGCATGCGGCTCACGCTGCAGGAGCTGGTGGCCGTGGGCGGCGTGGGTCTGGGCGTTGCGGTGATCATGGTGGTTGGCACGCTGGGCCTGGGCGTATTGCTCGGACGACTCCTGCGTCTCGACCGCGATACGGCGCTGCTTACCGCCGCCGGTAGCGCGATTTGCGGCGCGGCCGCCGTGCTGGCGTTCGAGTCCACCACCCGGGCGGCCGCTCACAAGAGTGCCGTGGCGGTGGCGACCGTCGTGTTGTTTGGCACGCTCAGCATGTTTCTGTATCCGGTGCTGTACCACGCCGGCTGGCTGCCGCTGGAGGCCCAGGCCCTCGGGATCTTCATCGGGGCCAGCGTGCACGAAGTGGCTCAGGTGGTGGCCACGGCCAGCGCCATCGATCCCGAGGTGACGCATGCGGCCACCATCGTCAAGATGGCGCGTGTGGCCATGCTGGTGCCGTTGCTGCTGATTCTGGGCGTCTGGCTGGCGCGGCAGGCCCGTCACACCGCTGGCGATGGCGCAGGCCAGGCGCGCGCGCCCATTCCGTGGTTCGTGGTGGGTTTTGTGGCGCTGGTATTGATCAACTCGACTGGCGTGGTGTCGCCCGAGTGGGTGGCCAGAATTGAAGTGGCCGACACCTTTGCCCTGACCATGGCCATGGCCGCTCTGGGGCTGGAAACACGCGTGAGTCGCATGCGGCAGGCAGGCCCCCGCGTGCTGTTGCTGGCCAGCCTGCTGTTCGTCTGGCTGATGGTGGGGGGGTACTTCGTGACCTACTGGCTGGTGGGGTGATCCTGGCCGAACCAGTATTCCACCAGGCGTACCCAGTAACTGGCGCCCAGCGGGATCAGCTCGTCGTTGAAGTCGTAGCTGCCATTATGCAGCATGCACGGCCCCAGGCCATGCCCCGCCGCACGGTGCTCGCCGTTGCCCGCTCCCAGCCAGATGTAGCAGCCGGGCTTCTCGGCCAGCATGAAAGCGAAATCTTCCGCCCCCATGGACGGCGTGACATTGGCGTCGAGATGGTCGTCGCCCACGAGCTGCCGGATCACCTCGGCCGCCACCGCGGTTTCGGCGGCGTGATTGATGGTGGGGGGGTAATTGCGCGTGAACGACACCTCGGCCTGCATATCGAACGCAGCCGCCGTGTGCTGCACGATGTCGCGCAGTCGGCATTCGATGAGGTCGAGCGGTGCCACTTCGAAGGTGCGGACCGTGCCGCGTAATGTGGCCTCGGTGGGAATGACGTTGTCGGCGCTGCCGGCGTGGATCTGGGTGACGCTGAGCACGGCGGTGTCGGCCGGGTTCTTGTTGCGGGTAATGATGGTTTGCAGGCTCTGGGCGATTTGCACGGCTGCCATCACGGGGTCGGCGCCCAGGTGAGGCATGGCGGCGTGCGCGCCTCGGCCTTGCAGCACGATCTCGAACTCGTTGCTCGAGCCCATGATTGGGCCCGGGCACAGCCCGAAGGTGCCTGCCGGCAGGCCGGGCCAGTTGTGCAGGCCGAACACCGCTTCCATCGGGAAGCGGGTGAACAGGCCGTCTTCGATCATGCGCGCAGCGCCGCCGCCGCCTTCTTCGGCCGGCTGGAAGATCACATAGACCGTGCCGGCAAAGTTGGGTTGCTCGGCCAGATGGCGGGCGGCCGCCAGCAGCATGGCCACGTGGCCGTCGTGACCGCAGGCGTGCATCCTGCCGGCGTGACGACTGGCGTGCTCGAAGGTGTTGAGTTCCTGCAAGGGCAGCGCGTCCATGTCGGCGCGCAGGCCGATGGCGCGTTGGCCGCGCTCGCGGCCGCGGATTTCGCCCACCACGCCGGTGCCTCCGAGCCCGCGGTGTACCGTGATGCCCCACTGGGCGAGGCGTTCGGCCACCAGCGAGGAGGTGCGGTGTTCTTCGTAGGCGAGTTCGGGATGGGCATGGAGATCACGCCGAAGCTGGCGGATCTCGTGGTGCCACGAGACGATAGGGTCGACGAGTTGCATGAGGGTCTCCGGATACGCCGTGGCGGCGATACCATGGGTGCATGGTAGCGCATTGCTACGCTATGATGGCCGCGCAGGCCGGCGCCGGAGCTGAGCCCGCGGGCCGGCCATGACCACCAGAACACAAGCAGGAGACATGCCATGAATCGACCGTGGCTTTCGCAGTACCCGGAAGGCGTGCCGGCCGAGATTCCCGACGATCGTCCCAAATCCGTGGTGGCCATGTTCGAGGCGGCATATCGTCAGCATGCTCGACGCACCGCCTACCAGTGCCTGGGCGCCTCGCTGACGTACCGGGAGGTCGACGAGCTTTCGCGCGATGTGGCGGCCTGGCTGCAGTTGCGCGGCCTCGAGCGCGGCATGCGTGTGGCGGTGATGATGCCCAATGTGCTGCCTTACATGACCATCGTGTCGGGCATCCTGCGCGCGGGTGGCGTGGTGGTCAATGTCAATCCGCAATACACCGCCCGGGAATTGCGCGATCAGCTGCACGATTCCGGTGCCGAGTTCATCTTTGTGCTCGAGAACTTTGCTCACACCGTGGCCGAGGTGCGCAACGACTGCCCCATGCGCGACACCGTGGTTCTGGCCATGGGCGACGCCATGCCCGCCTGGCGCGGCTTGCTGATCAATACCGTGGTGCGCCACGTGAAGCGTCTGGTGCCTGCGTGGCACCTGCCTGGTGCCCTGCGCTGGAGCGATATCATCAAGGCCGGGCGCGACGCCGACTACACCCCGGCCGACCCCGAGAGCGACGATTGTGCCTTCCTGCAGTACACCGGTGGCACCACCGGGCGGGCCAAGGGAGCCATTCTGACCCACGGCAATCTGGTGGCCAACGTCGTGCAGGCCGAGCTGTGGTTCTCGCCGCTGCTGGGTCGGGCAAACGACCACGATCAGCAATGGCGCATGGTGGTGGCTTTGCCCCTCTATCACATATTCTCGCTCATGGCCTCGGGCATCTATGGCACGCACATGGGCATGTGCAACGTGCTGATTCCCAATCCGCGCGACATACCGGCCTTTCTGGGCGAGCTGCGCAAGCATCCTCCGCATCTGCTGCCGGCGGTCAACACCTTGTTCAACGCCATGCTCAACCACGCCGATTTCAACAAGGTCGACTGGAGCCAGCTGCGCCTGGCACTGGGCGGTGGCATGGCGGTGCAGCGGGCAGTGGCGGAGCGCTGGAAGGCAGCGACCGGAGTTCACGTGCTCGAGGCCTACGGGCTCTCTGAAACCTCGCCGGCAGTCACGATCAACCCGGTCACGGTGGCCGAGTACAACGGCACCATCGGCGTGCCGATCCCCTCCACCGACGTGGTGCTGCTCGACGGCGACCAGCAGCCGGTGCCGCAGGGCGAGCCGGGAGAGCTGGCCGTTCGCGGCCCCCAGGTCATGCCGGGCTACTGGAATCTGCCCGACGAAACCGCCAATGCCATCACCGCCGATGGCTATTTCAAGACGGGCGACATCGCGGTGATGACCGACGATGGCTTTCTGCGCATCGTGGATCGCAAGAAAGACATGATTCTGGTGTCGGGCTTCAACGTGTATCCCAATGAGGTGGAAGGCGAAGTGGCGCAGCACCCCGGTGTGCTCGAGGTGGCGGCGGTGGGCGTTCCGGATGAGCACTCGGGTGAAGCGGTCAAGCTGTATGTCGTGCGCAAGGATCCGGGCGTGACCGAGCAGGAACTGCGGTCGTTCTGCCGCGAACGTCTCACCGGCTACAAGTGCCCGAAAGTGATCGAGTTTCGCGACGAGCTGCCCAAGACCAACGTGGGCAAGATCTTGCGGCGGGCGCTGCGCGACGACGAGCCGGCGGTGGCCGCCGATCCGGGCGACGGTCAGGCATAGCCTGGGCGACAGCCGTGGCAAGCACCAACTAGCCGGGTATGGCCGACTGACGGCGGGCGTCGGTGCTCGTGGTCTTGCCGCGGAGCTGCCGCTGGCGTGGTTCAGTGATCGGTGGGTGGCGTGCTGGCCAGATGGGGGTCGATTCCGGCGCGCAGCGCGGCCAGAACGCCGGGGGTACCGGCAATCACGTTGCCGCCGTGCGGCCAGTCGTGCTGGCCCCGCAGATCGTGCACCTGCCCACCGGCCTCGCGAACCAGCAGGGTGCCGGCGGCCACATCCCAGGGCGCCAGCCCCATTTCCCAGTAGCCGTCGTAGCGGCCGCAAGCCACCCAGGCCAGATCCAGGGCGGCCGAGCCGAAGCGACGCACGCCGCGACTGTGACGCATGGCGTGTTCCAGCGTGGGCAGGTATTCGTCGGCAAACGAGAAGTCGCGATACGGAAAACCGGTGGCGAGCAGGGCGTTTTCGAGCCCTGGCGTGCGGGCTACCCGAACCCGATGACCATTGAGCCAGGCGCCGCCGCCGTGTACGGCGGTAAACAGCTCGGCGCGGTTGGGGTCGTAGACCACGGCGACCACAGGGGTTTCGGGCATGGGCGCGTCACGCGGTGCCAGCACGGTGCCGGCGCGCGCGACCAGCGCAATCGACACGGCGTAGTGCGGAATGGCGTGCACGAAATTGGTGGTGCCGTCGAGCGGATCGATGTACCAGTTGGCCTGGGCGTCGGGTTGGCCGCCAGATTCTTCGGCCACGAAGCCACAACCGGGCGTGCGCTCGCGCAGGATGTCGAGAATGGCGTCTTCGGCATCGCGATCGGCTTGTGACACCAGGTCGTTGCGTGCCTTGGCGTCCACCACCAGTTGGCTGCGATCCTTGGCGTAGGCCTGGATGATACTGGCGGCGGTGTGTGCGGCAGTCACCGCGGCATCGAGGGCGGCCGATAGTGACACCGGCAGCGCGTGGGGATGAGGCATATCGACGGCAGGTTGGGGCGGTTGGGGGGGTGCCTGCCAGTGTAGCCCACTGACGTCGAACCTCGCGGGCTTTGCGCTATCGTTCGGCCATGTTTGCGACCGATCCCATGGCTTTTCAGGCCCTCGAGCCGGCGCGCCTGCGCCCCGATTCCCGTTTGGTCAGTGCACGGTATGGCGACGTGTATCACAGCGCCGAGGGTGCGCTGGCGCAAGCCGAACATGTCTTTGTGCGGGGCAGCGGCCTGCCGCAGCGCTGGCAGGGGCGCTCGCGCTTCATCATTGGCGAAACCGGATTTGGTCTGGGGCTCAATTTTCTGGCCCTGTGGCAGGCCTGGCGTGCCGATCCGGGCCGATGCGCGCGCCTGCACGTGGTCTCGGTCGAAGCCCATCCGATGTCGCGCCGCGAACTCACGCACTGGCATGGCGTGTTGTTGCCGGCGTCGTGGCTTGCCCGGGCGAGTGACCTGCAGGCGCAATGGCCGGTGCTCACGCCGGGGTTGCATCGGCTGGAATTTGACGGCGGGGCGGTGACGCTCACCTTGGCGCTGGGTGAGGCCGAGGCCGTGTTGCCCCACATCGACGCGGCGGTGGATGCCTTCCTGCTGGATGGCTTTGCGCCGGCCTGCAACCCGGCCATGTGGACGCCGCGGGTGCTGCGCAGCCTGGCGGATCTGGCCAATGCGGGCGCCACCCTGGCCACCTGGTGCAGCACCGGTGCGGTTCGGCGCAGGTTGATCGATGCCGGCTTCGTTGTCGATCAACGTCCGGGCTTCGGCGGCGAGCGCGACATGACGGCAGCGTACTGGCCTCACGCGCCCGGGCCCGTGGCAGCCGCCGCCCTGAGCCGGGTGCGCCCGCCGGGACGCGCTGGCGTGATCGGGGCCGGGCTGGCCGGAACCAGTGCGGCCACGGCATTGGTGCGGCGCGGCTGGCAGGTCACGATTCACGATGGGTCGTTGCAGCGCCCGGCGTCCGAGACGGGCCAGGCCCATCCGGCGGCCGCACTCGGCCCGGTGCCGGATGCCACCGACTCTCCGCGTGCCCGGCTGCTGCGTCTTGGTGCCCAGCGGGCACAGCAGCTTTGGCAGCCCTGGCTCGGCGCCCTCGACGACGACGATGCCTGGGTGCGACGTACCGGTACTTTTCAGGTCGCGGGATCCCGGCAGGCGCGCACGCCGGAGCGCCTCGCGGCCTGGCAGGCCGGCATTGCGGCATTGCAGTTTCCAACGTCCTGGGTGGAGCCTCTGTCGGCCCGCGAGGGGGCCAAACGGGTGGGCCAGGCGGTAGGGCGCGATGGCGTCTGGCTGGCCGGCGGCTTGCTGGTGCAGCCCGACGCATTGCTGTGCGGCTGGCAGCAGGCCAGTGCCATCACACGCACCGGTCGAACGATCGCCGGCTGGCGTGCGTCGGTCGGCGGTGGTTGGGTGTTGCTCGACGCGACCGGCGCGGTGTGCGATGCGGTGGACCTTCTGGTGCTGGCGGCCGGGCCCGCTACGGCGTCGCTTTGGCAGGCGAGCGAGCCCCAGGTATCCGTGCCCGGTTGGGTGGCAGCCTGGCACCGGGTGGCCGGGCAGGTGGCCTGGCTCCCGCCCGCCAGGCTGGCCGCCGGGGCACCCAGGGCCGTGGTGTCGGGAGACAGCTATGTGCTGCCCACCACGGGCGGTGCGGTGGTGTTGGGCAGCACTTACGATCACGAGGTGAACTGGCCCGATCCGGCGCCGTTTCGCGCCCAGCATTGGCCTGAGCAATGGCGTCGCATGGCCCGGTTGCTACCGGCCAACGAAGGTTGCCCCGCACCCCGGCCGGCGGGCGGATGGGCTGGCTGGCGGGCTGTGTTGCCCGATCGTCTGCCGGTGGTCGACTGGCTGGCACCCGGGCTGGCCGTGGCCAGCGGGATGGGATCTCGGGGTCTGGCGTGGTCGGGCTGGCTGGGCGATTTGCTGGCCGGCGACGTGTCGGGTGAACCGTCTCTGCTCACCCGCGATCTGCGCACGCGTATCGGCGTGACGCGCTTTGCGCCTGCCGCCAAGGCGTGACGCGTGGTTTCGGCAGCCGGCAATGAAACGGGTTGAAACGGATGCACAAAGCCACGTCAACGCGGTATAAACGAGGCAGCGCAGCCGCCGCCGCGCATCGTGTGGGGTACCCATTTGGGTGACCCCGCGCGCTCCTGCTTGGATCAACGGTTTATTTAACCCGATAAATCCGTCAGAATAGCGCTTTTGGCAGGAATCTGGCGGCACAATGCGCGACTCGAGCACCCTACAGCGATCCCGTTATCGTGACCCCGGTCATCTGGCCCAGCGCGAGGCGGACACCACGACGTTCCGGTTTTGTACCGAAGAAGGTTGGCCGCTGGAGGTCGAAGCGAGCGCCCTTGGCGTGTTTCGTCTCACCTTGGGCGAAGGTGGCCATTCCGACCCCGCCGCTGCCCAGGCCATGCTGCTGGCCCGCGACGAAGCCGTGGCCGAGGCCGAGATCCACAGCACTGCCGGGGGCTGGCGCATCCAGCAAGGCGAGCTCATGCTCGATATAGGTTTGCGCCCACTGCAATTGCGTTGGTGGCGGGGCGAACACTGCATCCTGCAAATGGGTTCGGCTGAACTGCCCGCCGTGGCCAGCGCCACGGAGGTGTCCACGCGCGATACGCCGCGTTGGTGCATCAACTGCCAACTCGAGCAAACCCCACTGTATGGCCTGGGTGAAGACAGCCTCGCGCTCGATCGCCGCGGGCGCACGCTGGTGAGCGACGTCGCTGCCGATCGGGTGCTGCCGCTGGCCTGGAGCCCGCGTGGCTGGGGCATGCACATCAACACCATCGAACGTGTCGTGCACCATGTCGATGTCGATGCCTCCGACACCTACACCATGGAGGCGGCCGGCGACGGCGCCGAGATCTTCGTCTATCTGGGCGAACCGGCCGACATTCTCAATCAGTATTCGCAGATATGCGGTCGGGCCGGTCAGCCGCCGCTGTGGTCGCTCGGCGTGTGGTTGCGTCAGGCGCCCAACCAATCACCGGCGGAAGCCCTGGCGCTGGCCAGCCAATTGCGTGAGCTGGGCGTGGGCGTCGAAACGCTCTGCCTCGACAACCCTCCGGCCTGGGAGGTTCGCGCCAAGCAGGCGTCCGAATGGGATGCCAATCGTTTTGGCGATGGCAAGTCGTGGGTGCAAGAGGCCCGCGGTGCCGGCCTGCGCGTATGCCTGCCCACATTTCCCGGCCTGCCCTTCGACAACGACAGCGCGGCCATGCTCGATCTCGAAGATCGTGGCTGGCTGCTCACGGGCGACGATGGCCTGGCCAGCGCCCTGCCGGGAGGCGAGGCGCTGGGTCATCAAGATGCGGCGCTGCTCGATCTCACTCACCGCGATGTGTACAACACCTGGTGCGAGCGCAACCGGCAGTTGTTCGACGACGGTATCGATGCCATGGCCGTGAGCTTGCCCGACACCCTGCCCGACGATCTCGAGCCCCGCAATCGGGCGGCTGGTGCCCGATTGCGTCAGCTCTACCCGTTGCTGGTCACGCGCAACCTGTTCGATGCTGCTGCCTGGCACAAGGTGCCGCCCGAGGGAGTGGTGTGGCATCGCGCATTGTCGCCAGTCAGCCACCGCTTCCCTATGGTGGCCGGTCCCGCCGTGCCCAATAGCTGGCAAGGCCTGGCCACCACGCTCACCTCGGCGCTGTCGGCAGGTGCCAGCGGCTTGCCGCTGCAATCGCACGAACTCGGTTCGCAAGATTTTCCGGTCGACGAGGTCGATCCCGAGCTGTACGTGCGTTGGCTGATGATGGCGGTGTTCAGCGCGCACTTCCGGATGCAGGGTCTGCCGGCGCTGCGGCCCGACGCCTTCGACGAAGCCACGCAAGCCCGCATTCACACCTGGCTGCAATGGCGCTATCGCCTCATTCCTTATGTGCTGGGCGCGATCGAAGACGCCGCGCGCAATGGCTTGCCCGTGCAGCGCAGCATGCCGCTGGCGTTTCCGCACGACGACGAGGCAGCGGCCTGGCCGCACCAGTATCTCCTCGGCCCCGCGCTTCTGGTGGCCCCCTTGCTCGAATCGGGCGATGAAGTCGAGGTGTATTTCCCCGAGGGCGAGGCCTGGTGGGATCTCGCCACCGGCTGGCGCTACGAAGGAGGCTCGCACTGGATTTTCCCGTGCCCGAACGGCCATGTTCCCGTGTTTGGCCGAGAAGGGCACATGCTGTGTCTGGGCACCGGGGGGCGCACCACGGCCGATTTCAATTCGGCCCGGTTGCTCGAAGAGGTGTGGCTGTTCGGTATGCCGCAGGTCAGCCCCACAGTGATGCGTAACAAGATTCGGGTGATGCAGATGCAGGGTTCCAGCTACATCAAGGGTCTCGAAGGGCTCAAGATCCTGCCGTCCGAGGGCCTCGAAGTGAAGCGGCGCGGCGCCGAAGTCCGAATCTCGCGTGCGCGCTGAGCGGGAGACACGCATGGCCCACCCTGTGCGCTTGCTGGTCACTGGCCTTTCGGGCTTCGTCGGGCAGGCCCTGGTCCGGCACTGGCAGGCACTCGATTGGCATCGCCATTTCACGCTCGTCGAGCCCGGCGCCGTCGATCTGCAGGATGCGGAAGCCGTCGATCGCATGGTGCTCGAGGCCAGGCCACAGGCCGTCCTGCATCTGGCGGCACAAAGTTTCGTGCCGGCGGCGTTTACCGATCCTGCCCACACGCTGGCGGTCAACCTGGGCGGTACGCTCCACCTGCTTCAGGCGCTGCAACGGCATCAATTTGCGGGTCGTCTGTTGTTCGTGAGCAGCGCCGATGTCTACGGCGCCGTGCCCGAGTCGCAATTGCCCGTCACCGAAAGGCGGTTGCCCGAGCCGCGCAATCCCTATGCCGTGAGCAAGCTGGCCGCCGAAGCCCTGTGTCGCCAGTGGCATTTCTCGGAAGGTCTCGATGTGGTCATTGCCCGACCCTTCAATCATGTCGGCGCCGGACAGGCGGAACGCTTCGTGCTGTCGGGCTTCGCCCGGCAGGCCGTGCAGATCCGGTTGGGCAAGGCGCCGGCCCGAATGGTCGTGGGCAATCTCGATGTCACGCGTGATTTCAGCGCGGTCGAAGACGTGCTGTCGGCCTATCGGCATCTGCTGCTGCAAGGTGAGGCGGGTGCGGTGTACAACGTTTGCTCGGGTGTCGAGCAACGGCTGTCCACCCTGCTGCATCAAACGCTCGCTCTGGCGCGGGTGCAGGCCGATATCCAGGTCGACCCCGCCCGGCTGCGTCCCAACGAGCAGCTGCGCATGTGCGGCAACCCCGATCGCCTGCAGCGCGACACCGGCTGGCAACCCCGCCTTCCACTCGAACACTCGCTGCAGGCCATGTTGGCCTGGTGGCATCACAAGGAAAGTTCTGCATCATGAGTCAAAGTGCCCTGATCACCGGAATCACGGGACAGGATGGCGCCTATCTGGCGCGCCTGTTGCTCGACAAGGGATATCGCGTGTACGGATTTCAGGCCCGTCGGGCCACCGATACGTCCTGGCGCCTGCGCGAACTCGGTGTCGACAAAGACGTGCACATGTTGCAGGGCGACCTCATCGATCTGTCGTCGCTGCTGCGGGCGCTCGAAACCAGTGAAGCCGCCGAGGTGTACAACTTGGCAGCGCAGAGCTTTGTGGGGAGCTCCTGGGATCAACCCTTGCTCACCGGTCACGTCACGGGTCTGGGGGCTGTCAATGTGCTCGAGGCCGTTCGGCTGGTGCGCCCCGAGGCCCGGGTTTACCAGGCATCCACCAGCGAAATGTTCGGCCTGATCCAGGCGGAGCGCCAGGATGAGAACACCCCGTTCTACCCGCGCAGCCCCTACGGTGCGGCCAAGCTCTATGCACACTGGATGACGGTGAACTATCGCGAGAGCTTCAATCTGCATGCTTCCAGCGGCATTCTGTTCAATCACGAATCGCCGCTGCGCGGTATCGAGTTCGTCACCCGCAAGGTGTCCGATGCCGTGGCGCGCATCAAGTTGGGGCTTCAGGATGCCCTGTATCTGGGTAATCTTGATGCCCAGCGCGACTGGGGCTTTGCCGGCGATTACGTGCAGGCCATGTGGCTCATGCTGCAGCAGGAACAGGCCGACGACTACGTCATCGCCACCGGTCATACCACCAGCGTGCGGCGCTTCTGCGAACTGGCTTTTGGTCATGTGGGGCTCGACTACCAGGATTTCGTCAAGGTGGATCCGCGCTTCTATCGCCCCGCCGAGGTCGACATTCTGCTGGGCAATCCCGACAAGGCGGCGCGGCAGCTGGGCTGGCAGGCCCGTACCAGCCTCGAGCAGCTGGTGGCGATGATGGTTGAGGCCGATCTGGAGCGGGTGTCACGCCAGGTTCACGGAGGCCCGGCATGATCGGCAGCAATCCGCTATTTACCTTTGTTGTCTCGGTATCGATCTCGATGGCGCTGCTGGCCTTCGTGATCGTGGTCGTGTCGCTGCTGGTGGGGTTTTATTCACGCTGGCGCGAGATCAACGATTACTACCAGCACCCGCTGCTCGATCAGGTGCCGTTCAAGCACATGCAGTTTCCGGTGCAGGCGGGGGTTTACCTCGATTATTTTCTGCGACTGCTGTTTCCGAAGGCCCGGAAAGGCGTGGCCGGCAACGCCAACCTGATTCTCAAGCACGTGGACCCCAAACTCGTGCCCTTTTCGTTGCGCTGGCCCATCATTGGATTCTGGGGTGGCCTCATCCTGGGCTTGCTGGCGCAAGTGGTGTTCTTCTTGCTGGTTGCGGTCAACCAGGCTTTTTGACAGAACCGCCACAGGGGCGAGCCTGGGCAGCGGCCGCGGGGTCGCCGGGTGGCGCCACCGCCGGCGGCGAAAATGGCCGTGGCCAACTCCGCTCAGTGCGCCCCGGCTCCCTGCCGATCGAACACCACTCGCCCTGACACTAGGGTTTGCTGCACTCTGCCTGGCAGTTCGTAACCCAGGAACGGCGTGTGCTTGCCCTGACTGCACAGGGTGTCGGCCGACACGCGCCAGTGGTCTTGCGGATCCACCAGCACCAGATCGGCGCAGCCACCCACCGTCAGTCGACCGCACGATGCCATGGCACGATCGCCCAGCACGGCGGCCGGCGCCGATGTGATGTGCGCGAGCGCACGGGGCAGCGGGGTGCCGGATTCTTCTGCCCATTTCAGCGTGAGCGAGAGCAGCAGCTCGAGCCCGGTGGCACCGGCCTCGGCCTCGCTGAACGGTAACAGCTTGCTGTCGTCGTCGACCGGCGTGTGATCGGAGCAGATGGCATCGATGGTGCCGTCGTGCAGTGCCATCCGGATGGCGTCACGGTCGCGCTGGCTGCGCAAGGGCGGCATCAGCTTGCAGTGGGTATCGAAGTGACCGATGTCGAGATCGATCAGATGCACGTGGTGAATGCCGACGTCGCAGGTCACCGGCAGGCCCTCGGCACGCGCGGCACGCACCAGTGCCAGCCCGCTGGCGCTGGAGATCCGGCACAAATGAAGACGCACACCGGTGAGGCGCTGGAGTTCGAACAGTGTGTGCAGGGCGACGGTTTCGGCCGCTTCGGGAATGCCCGGCAGGCCCAGGCGGCCGGCATACGGCCCGCTGGCGGCCACGCCATCGCGTCCCAGCCATGGATCCTGTGGCCGCAGCCAGAGGGTGTAGCCAAAGGTGCAGGCATATTGCATGGCACGCCACACCATGTTGGTGTCGTGCACGGTCACGTCGGCCTGCGAGAAGCCCACGCAGCCGGCGGCGGTGAGCTGGCCCATTTCGGTGAGCTTCTCGCCCTGCAGGCCCACGGTCATGGCGCCCAGCGGGTAGAGGCGGGCCAGGTTGAGTTGGCGCGCCCGATGCTTGAGCATTTCGATCAGGCCGGGTTCGTCGAGGGTCGGGTCGGTGTCGGGCGGGCAGACCAGGCTGGTCACGCCACCGGCCAGCGCGGCCTGCATTTCGGAGTCGAGCGTGGCGCGATACTCGAAGCCGGGTTCGCGCAAGCGGGCCGCGAGGTCGACCAGCCCGGGCAGCACCAGCATGCCGTTGGCATCGAGCGTGCGATCAGCGGAGAAGTCGGCGGGTGCCTGACCCATGCCCACGATGCGATCGCCGGCAATGAAGATGTCTTGCGGGGCGTCGAGTTGGCTGGCTGGGTCGATGACCCGGCCGCCCTGAATGTGCAGCTTCATGGCAGGGTAGGAGAGTTAATCGTTGCTGACACCGGCCACAATGCTCATGACTGCCATGCGCACTGCAATGCCGAAGGTAACCTGGTTGAGAATCACGGCCTGATGGCCGTCGGCCACCGAGGATTCGATTTCCACCCCGCGATTCATGGGGCCGGGGTGCATCACGATGGCATCCGGTTTGGCTCGGGCGAGTTTGTCTTCGGTAAGGCCATAGTGCTTGAAGTACTCCTGCGGCGAGGGCAGCAGCGATCCGCGCATGCGCTCGTTCTGCAGGCGCAGCATGATCACCACATCCACCCCCTCGAGGCCAGCGTGCATGTCGTGGAATACCCGGACGCCCAGGTGCTCCAGACCGCCGGGCAACAGGGTCATGGGGCCGATCACGCGCACTTCGGGCACACCCAGGGTGGTGAGGGCGAGGATGTCGGACCTCGCCACACGCGAGTGCATCACATCGCCCACCACGGCCACGGTCAGCTGCGAAAAGTCGCGCTTGAAGTGGCGGATGGTGTACATGTCGAGCAGGCCCTGGGTGGGGTGGGCATGCCAGCCGTCACCGGCGTTGACCACATGCACATGGGGCGCCACGTGCCGTGCAATGAGGTGCGGCGCACCGCTGGCTGCATGCCGCACCACGAACAGATCGGCCTGCATGGCCGACAGATTGCTGATGGTGTCGAGGAGCGACTCGCCCTTGCTGGCAGAAGACGCATTGATGTTGAGATTGTAGACGTCGGCGCTGAGCCGCTTGGCGGCGATTTCGAAAGTGGTCCGGGTACGCGTGGAGTTCTCGAAGAACAGGTTGAACACGCTCTTGCCGCGTAGCAGCGGCACCTTCTTGACGTCGCGATCGGCCAGCGGCACGAAGGTTTCGGCCGTATCGAGAATGTGCGTGATGATGTCGCGCGGCAGACCGTCGAGCGTGAGCAGGTGAGCCAGCTCGCCATGGCGGTTGAGCTGCGGGTTACGCATGATCTTCCTCCAGGGTGAGGGAGAAGCGCTCGCCCTCGCGCTGCAGGGCGATGTTCTGGCCCGAGGGGACGGCGAGCTGCGTGGCACAGAGATTGGCGGCAACCGGCAGTTCGCGCCCGCCGCGGTCGATCAGTACGGCGAGCTGCACGGAGGCAGGACGACCGTAATCGAAGAGTTCGTTGAGGGCGCCCCGAATGGTACGCCCTGTGTAGAGCACGTCGTCGACCAGAATCAGATGGCTGCCCTCCACGTCGAACGGCATCTCGGTGGGCCGGGTTTGATGATGCAGGCCGATGCGGTCGAAGTCGTCGCGATACAGGCTGATATTGAGCGTTCCCGGGCGACCGGGGAGTTCGAGGTCGGCATGCAGGCGCTCGGCCAGCCAGGCGCCGCCCGACAGTATGCCCACGAGATGGACGGTGTTGCCGGGCAACCGGGCGATGGCGTCGGCCACCTGGCCGCGCAGGGATTGATACAGGGATTCGGCGTCGGGTAGTTGAAACATGAGGGCGGCCTGATCAGGCATTGGCGGATTGCGTCGCAGTTTACGACACGTGTTCGGCGTGCGGCAGCAGTTCAGTGTTGATCGAGGAAGCGCTGCAGAATGACGGCGGCAGCCCAGGCATCATCGCCGCCGGCCCCCGCCATGGCTTGCTGGGCCTCGAGCGTGGAGCCACGTTCGTCCTGCAACGCCACCGGCAGCCCGAAGCGGCCGTGCAGCTGGTTGGCAAAGCGCCGGCAGCGCGCCGTGCTGGTCTGCTCGCCGCCCTCGGGCGTGAGCGGCAGGCCCACGATCAGTCGGTCGGGTTGCCATTCGTGCAGCAGCGACGCAATGCGGGCGAATCGCTGTTTGACCGGTTCGCTGGCAACGAGGGCCAACGGACGGGCCGTGCCGGTGAGGGTATTGCCGAGCGCCACGCCGATCTGGCGCGTGCCGAAATCGAAACCCATGAGGGTTTCGGGGCCGTCAGGCATGGCCGGCGCCGTCGGCCAGCATGACCGGGTCGATACCGAGCAGGGCCAGCGCGGCCGGGTAACGTTCGGTGGGCGGCGTGTCGAAGATGACGCGGGGATCGGCCGACACCGACAGCCAGGCGTTGTCGGCCAGCTCGGATTCAAGCTGGCCGGCACCCCAGCCGGCGTAGCCCAGCGTGATCAGCATGTTCTCGGGGCCATCGCCCGCCGCCACTGCCTGCAGGATGTCGCGTGAGGTGGTGAGTGCCAGCTCGCCGATGCGGATGCTCGACGTGTACTCGCCCACCGGGGCGTGCAGCACGAAACCGCGGTCGGTTTGCACCGGCCCGCCGTAGAACACGGGTCGCTCCTTGAGGGGCGCGATTTCGAGCGTGAGATCGATGCGCTCGAACAGCGAACCGAGCGTGAGGTCGGTGGGCCGGTTGATCACCAGGCCCAGAGCTCCCTCGGCCGTGTGTTCACAGACGTAGATGACGGTGCCGGCAAAGTTGGATTCGCCCAGGGTGGGCATGGCGATGAGGAACTGGTTGGAGAGGTCCAGTCCGTCGCTGGGTGTCGCTTGGGCTTCAGTCATGGCCTGGCTCCGGGAAAACAGTCTGGACAGTGCGTTGTGGGCCGCGCCTTCGAGGGCGAGGCGTGCGCGTCCGTGGTCAGATCTCGACCATTTCGAAGTCTTCCTTGCGGGCGCCGCATTCCGGACACACCCAGTTGGGAGGGACGTCTTCCCAGCGGGTGCCGGCTGCGATGCCTTCTTCGGGAAGGCCCGCCTCTTCGTCGTAGATCCAGCCGCAGATGAGGCACATCCAGGTTCGCATGGTGGTTGAGCTCGGGATTAAAATGGGTGAATTGCGGATCACGACAGGCCTTGCCTGCCGTGGCGCTCAGCCCGAATTTTGCGGGCATGTTGCGCGCTTCCGTGTCCCTCTCATTATGTCATTTTCTGTCGAGCACCGTTGAATACCCCATCTGCATTGCCTCTCTGGCTTACGTTTGCCCCGGCCGATCCCACAGGCGCGACCGGCTTGCAGGCCGATGTCGTCACCGGCGCCGCGCTGGGCACCCAGGTACTCTCGGTGCTCACGGCCTGGATGGTGCGCGACACCGCTGCCGTCGAGAGCGTTCGGGCCCTCAAGGCCGACGACATCGACGACCAGGCGCGCAGCCTCCTCGAAGACACCACCGTCGCTGCCATCAAGGTCGGGGCGCTGCCCTCGCCCGAGGCGGCCAGCGCGGTGGCGCAGTTGCTGGCCGATTACGCCACCGTGCCGGCCATCGTTCATCTTGGCGAAATCGAGCGGGCCATCGCCGCGCCCGACAACGCCGAGCGGCGCGATGCCACCGTGCAGGCCTGTCTGGGCCTGCTGGTATCCCAGGCGCACGTGGCGGTGGTGTCGCACGAGCGGCTCGAACGCTGGTTCAGCGAGGGTTGGCTGGGCGGCGAAGGCATGGAAACGGCGCTGCAGGCCTTCATGGCACTGGGCCCCGACAACGCCCTGGTCACGGGCGTGCCGCATGGCGATGGCAAGTTCGTCAACGTGTTCGCCACTGGTGGGCCCGAAGCCGAAGCCTGGTCGTGGGAGCGCCTGCCCGGGGCCTTTCTTGGCGCAGGCAGCACGCTGTCGGCCGCACTCACCGCCAGGCTGGCGCAAGGGGCACCTCTGCGCCAGGCGGTCATCGATGCCCAGCAATTCACGCGCAACGCGCTTCAGTCCGGTTTCCGGCCGGGTATGGGCCGCACGCTGCCCGACCGCCATTTCTGGATGCGCGGCAGCGAGCCGTCGTCGGCCTGAGCGCCCTCGGCGCAACCGGTGCTTGCGGCCGCGCCACTTCCAAGAGGAATTTTCGATGCCTTTTCGTTCGCCTGGATTGCGCGGTGTCAGTGGGCTCTACGGCCTCACCCCCGAGTGGGACGACACCGATCGCCTGATCACCGCTGTCACCCTGGCCGTGCGGGGTGGCATGCAGGCTTTGCAATTGCGCCGTAAAAATGCGTCCGACGCGCAGCGACGCGAGCAGGCTCTGGCCTTGCGCGAGGCCTGTCATCAGCTGGGCGTGTTGTTCATCGTGAACGACGACGGGCAATTGGCGCTCGATGTGGCGGCCGATGGCGTTCACCTGGGGCGCGACGACGCCGATCCCGGCAAAGTGGCCGAGCTGGCGGCTGCCGGCTTGCTGGTGGGGGTGTCGTGCTACAACGAGCTCCCTCGCGTGGAGCAGGCGCTGGCGGCCGGCGCCAGCAGCGTGGCGTTGGGCTCGGTGTACCCGTCGAGCATCAAGCCGGAGGCCGTGCGGGTGGAGCTGGCCACCATTCGGCAGGCACGCCGGCTCTGCGAGGCGGCCAGCCGCGATGGCTTGCGACCCACGGTCACGGCGATTGGGGGGATCGGGCCAGGCAACGCGGCGCCGGTGGCCGCTGCAGGTGCCGACGCGCTGGCCGTGATTACCAGTGTGTTCGAGGCGGCCGATATCGAGGCGGCGGCGCGTGCCGTGTGCGCCGCCATGGCGCCGCGCTGAGGTCCGCGCTTGCGGTCGGGGTTGCACGGCAGCAGGGGCCCGCCACCATGAGTATCATTGCAGGTTTGGCTCACTACGGAGTTTTTCATGGCCAGCAATGCCGAGCTCTTCGAACGTGCATGTCGCACCATTCCCGGCGGCGTCAATTCGCCGGTGCGTGCCTTTCGCTCGGTGGGCGGCGTGCCGCGGTTCATCGCGCGTGCCGCCGGGCCACATATCTTCGACGCTGAAGGGCAACGCTACGTCGATTACGTCGGGTCGTGGGGCCCGGCCATTCTGGGGCACGCCGATCCCGTCGTCATCGAGGCAGTACGCGCGGCCGCGCTGGACGGCTTGTCGTTCGGTGCGCCCACCGAAGCCGAAGTGGAACTGGCCGAACTCCTGGTCGCTCGCCTGCCTGGCTTCGAGCAGGTTCGGCTGGTGAGCTCGGGCACTGAAGCCACCATGAGCGCCATCCGCCTGGCCCGGGGCTTTACCGGCCGGCCCAAGGTCGTCAAGTTCGAGGGCTGCTATCACGGCCATGCCGACAGCCTGCTGGTCAAGGCCGGATCGGGCCTGCTCACCTTCGGTAACCCCACATCGGCCGGGGTGCCGGCCGAGTTCGTCGAACACACCATCGTGCTCGATTACAACGATCGGGCCGGCGTCGAGGCCGCCTTCCGGCAGTACGGCGACCAGATCGCCTGTGTGATCGTCGAACCCGTGGCGGGCAACATGAACCTCGTGCAGCCGCGTCCCGGCTTTCTCGAGGGCCTGCGCGAGCAGTGCACCCAATACGGTGCCGTGCTCATCTTTGATGAGGTGATGACGGGTTTTCGGGTGGGTCCGCAAGGGGTGCAAGGGCTATCCGGCATCACGCCCGACCTCACCACCCTGGCCAAGATCATCGGTGGCGGCATGCCGGTCGGCGCATTTGGCGGTCGGGCCGACATCATGGCGCAGGTGGCTCCGCTGGGGCCCGTGTATCAGGCCGGCACGCTGTCAGGCAATCCGGTGGCCGTGGCGGCCGGGCTGGCCACGCTGCGGCGCCTGGCCGAGCCCGATTTCTACCCACAGCTCGAGCAGCGCACGCAGCAGTTGGTGGCAGGCTTGCGCGCGGCGGCGGCCGACGCCGGCGTCCCGTTTGCCGCCGACGCCCTCGGTGGCATGTTCGGCATGTACTTCCGCGAGCAGATACCCACCACGTTGGCCGAAGCCGCCGATACCGACCAGGATGCGTTCCGCACGTTCTTTCATGCCTGTCTCGAGGGCGGCGTGATGTTTGCCCCGTCGGCGTTCGAAGCCGGGTTCGTGTCGATCACGCACGACGACGACGTGCTGGCGTTCACGCTCGATGTCGCTCGTCGGGCCATGGCCCGCGTGGCAAGTCGCTGACCCCGCCCGGGCCGCCACTGTTGTCTTTCGCCATCTTTCGTTCAAGGATCCCGACATGGCAGTGAATCTGCACATTCCGTCAATCGAGGAAATCTCCCCTGTACCCGGCGTGCAGATCGGCGTCACCGAAGCCGGCATCCGCAAGAGCGGACGTCGCGATCTCGTGGTGTTCGATCTGGCGCCCGGCACGGCGGTGGCCGGGGTGTTCACACAGAATCGTTTTCGCGCCGCTCCCGTGCAGGTATGCGAGCGTCATCTGGCCCAGGGGGCAGCCATTCGGGCGTTGGTGATCAACACGGGCAACGCCAATGCCGGCACCGGCGCCGAGGGTATGGCCGCCACCGAAACCACCTGTCGCGAACTGGCGGCCTTGCTGGAGGTGGATGCCGCGCAGATACTGCCTTTTTCCACCGGTGTGATTCTCGAGCCTCTGCCGGTGGATCGCCTGGTGGCAGGTTTGCCACAGGCACTGGCCAATCGCGGTGCCAACACCTGGCTCGACGCTGCGCACGGCATCATGACCACCGACACGCTGCCCAAGGTCAGCTCGCGCCGTCTGACCGTGGCGGGTCGCACCATCACGCTCACCGGCATCAGCAAGGGGGCAGGCATGATCCGCCCCAACATGGCCACCATGCTCGGGTTTCTGGCCACGGATGCCGGTATTGCGCCGGGTTTGCTGCAAACGCTGGTGCGTGATCTGGCCAATCACTCCTTCAACCGGATCACGGTCGATGGCGACACCTCCACCAACGACTCCTTCATCGTGATGGCTACGGGTCAATCCGGCTTGCAGGTGGAGTCGGCCGACGACGCAGCCTGGGCGCCGCTGCGCGCCGCCATGGTCGATATTGCGCGCGAGCTGGCCCAGAAGATCGTGCGCGACGCCGAGGGCGCCACCAAGTTCATCACCATTGCCGTGAGCGGCGCGGCCAGCGAGGCCGAAGCCTTGCGGGTGGCTTATTCGGTGGCGCACTCGCCGCTGGTCAAGACCGCCTTCTACGCCAGCGACCCCAATCTGGGCCGCATTCTGGCTGCCATTGGCTATGCCGGTATCGACGATCTGGAGGTCGAGCGCGTGGAGCTGTGGCTCGACGACGTGCACGTGGCCACCGGCGGCGGCCGTCATCCGCACTATCGCGAAGAAGACGGCCAGCGCGTGATGCAGCAGGACGAAATCCGGGTGGGTATCGAGCTGGGGCGCGGCCAGTGCGCCGATACGGTATACACCTGCGATTTCTCGCACGAGTACGTGACCATCAACGCCGACTATCGCACCTGACTCTGACCGACGTGACTTCCTCATCTTCCGACCTATCGCAACTGATGGCTCAGGCCAGCCGAGTCCTGCAACAACTTGAAGCCTGGCTGCCGCCGGCGCCGCCGCCAATCGACTGGACGGTGCCGGCGTTTCGCTGGCGTCGACGCGGCCAGCGCGGTTTTCTCGATCCCGTGCGCCATGTCGCCCGAATCGAGCTCTCCGATCTGCGTCACATCGCACGCCAGAAGGAGGTCGTCGAGCGCAACACCCGGCAGTTTCTGGCCGGGCGGCCGGCTAACAATGTACTGATGACGGGGTCGCGCGGCACCGGCAAGAGTTCACTGGTCAAGGCGGTGCTCGCAGCGCATGCCGAGCACGGTTTGCGTCTGATCGAGGTGGACAAGACCGATCTGGCCGATCTCCCCGAAATCGTCGATCTGGTGGCCGATCGCCCCGAGCGTTTCATCCTGTTCTGCGACGATCTGTCGTTCGACGCCGGAGAGGCCGGCTACAAGGCCCTGAAATCCGTGCTCGACGGCTCGGTATCCGGCACCAGTGGCAATGTGTTGATCTATGCCACGTCCAATCGGCGGCACCTCATGCCCGAATATATGCACGACAACCTCGAGGCGCGGCATCTGCCCGATGGTGAGGTGCATCCGGGCGAGACCGTGGAAGAAAAAGTGTCGTTGTCCGAGCGTTTCGGACTCTGGCTGTCGTTCTATCCCTTCCGTCAGGACGACTACCTCGATATCGTGCAGCACTGGCTCACCAGCCTGGGCTGCCCGCCCGACGAGATTCAGCGTGCCCGCACCGAAGCGCTGCAATGGACGATCGAGCGCGGCTCGCGCTCCGGTCGGGTCGCCTGGCAGTTTGCCAAGGATTGGGCGGCCCGCCATGTGGGCTGATCAGGGCGTCTGGCCCCCGGGCCCCTATCTCGAAGTGGCGGCAGGTGCGGTGATCGACGCCCAGGGCCGATTGTTGCTGGGTCAGCGCCCCGCCGACAAGGCCTGGGCGGGCTGGTGGGAGCTGCCCGGCGGCAAGATCGAGGCGGGCGAGACTCCCCTGGTCGCGCTGGCGCGCGAGCTCAAGGAAGAGCTCGACATCGAGGTGACCGACGCCGATCCGTGGGTCACCTACATTCATGCCTATCCCCATGCCACGGTGCGGTTGGCCTTTTGCCGGGTCACCGGCTGGCGAGGCACGCCGCGTGGCATGGAGAGCCAGGCTTTGCGCTGGGTCGATCCGCGCCAGCCCGTGAGCGCCATCGAGGCTGAGCTGGGTGGCGGGCAGTTGTTGCCAGCCACGCTGCCGCCGGTACGCTGGCTCGGTGTGCCCGATCGCTATCTCGTGGGAGACCTGACGAACCCCGCCGACGTCGATCTCTGGTGGCAACGTCTGCAAGGCGCCCTCGAGGCGGGGGTCGGTCTGGTTCAGTTTCGGGGGCCGCGATGGCATGCGGGGCCCGCGGCTGCCGATTTGCGTGAGATCTTCGAGCGCACGTTGCAGCAAGTGCGGCAGGCTGGCGCGCGTTTGCTGGTCAACAGCGTGCACCCGCTGGCGTGGGCCGAGGCAGCCGACGGCCGGCACTGGCGCAGTCGGGACGCCATGGCGCTCACCAAACCCCCCTTGCGCGCCTCCGGGCAATGGCTGGCGATGTCGTGTCACAACCCGGAAGAGCTGACGCGGGCGCGGACGCTGGTGGCCGACTTTGCGGTTTTGGGGCCGGTGCTGCCCACGGCGTCGCATCCGGGTGCCGAAACCCTGGGTTGGTCAGGATTTGCTCGCCTGCAGGCTGCGGCCGGCTTGCCCTTGCTGGCCATCGGGGGGCAGTCGGTTGCCACGCTGGCTCAGGCCCGGCGCAGTGGTGCGCACGGTATCGCGGGGGTGCGCCAGCTTACAGACTGGTGCAAAGATCCAGCCGAAACGGCACGTCCTGGCTGAAGGGTTGTGGTTTGCCCTGACCATCCTGTTGCGAGAACCGGATCGAAATCGAGTATTTGTTGGCGCTGATTTCGGGGAAGGTCCGGGATTCGTCGGCAAGCCAGACGCGTAGCAGCTGGTAGGGCTTGCCGTTGGGCGATTGCTGATACAAGCCGTTGCTGGCCACGAGGTTGTGGGTTTCGCAGTTCTGGCGCAGCAGCTCCAGAGCCAAGGAAAGGCCTTCGTACAACGGCAGCAGGGGCTGACACCATTGCTGAAGATCGGCAAAACGCTCGTTGGCGGGGCGGCACTGCCAGGCGTGATACGACGGCATGTCGAATTCGCATACGCCGCCGGGGATCACCAAGCGGCTGCGCAGGCTGCCCAGCCAGTCGTTCTGGCGCATGGCGTCGCTCGGCTTGCCCTGCGCCGACAGCTCGCCGACCACCCGCTGCAGTCGCTCCAGGGTGGTGTCGAGCACGTCGGTTTCTACGTCGGGGTGTTCGCGCAACGCCGTGAGGCTCTGGCGTTGGCGTTCGAGCTCATGCAGCAGTTCGCTGCGCGGATCGGATCTGCCGCTTGAGCGGCCCAGGGCATCCGAAATTTCGAAAAGGGTGGCAAGGCCGGCATGGTGAGCGCGAGGGTCTTCCTGCTGAACGAAGAAGAACAGGCGTTGATACTGATCTTCGAGGCGCAGCAGATTGCGAACGCGTTCATTGAAGGGATATTCGTAAAGGATCACTCGCGATCAGGCCTCCGTTGGGGACTCGATTGTAGCGATTGCCGATTGCCCGAACAGCAACAGGATACGACAACCGACGGGCGCAGACCCGGGGTGCGGTGCCGGAGGCCTGGTCAGCTGCGTTGGCGCATTTGCATCAGCCATTGTTCGTGCACGTCGTGCGCGCGCTGCCGCAGGGCATCGAGCGAAGTGTTGGCGTCGTTGAGAATGACGTCGTGGGCAGCGGCCAGCCGTTGTTCGCGACTGGCCTGGGCCGCCATGATGCGACGTGTGGCCTCGGGCGTCAAACCGCTGCGACGGCCAACGCGTTCGATCTGGGTCTCTTCGTCGCAGTCGACGACACAGATGCGATTGACCCGATTGTGCCAACGACCCGACTCCACCAGCAAGGGAACCACGAAGACCTGATAGACGCCTTGGCTGCGGGCAGCAGCCAGCTGCACTTCGGCAGCGATCATGGGATGCAACAGCTGCTCGAGCCGGCGCCTGGCGTCGGCGTCGGCAAACACCAGTTCGCGCATGGCGGCCCGATCGAGCGCTCCGTCGGACGTGATGACATGAGCGCCAAACAGCGCTCGCAGCGGGCCGATGGCCGTGCCGCCGGGGCGAGTGAGGTCGTGCGCAATGGCATCGGTATCGATGACGGCGGCGCCGAACTCGGCGAGAAAATCCGCGACCTGCGATTTGCCCGAGCCGATGCCGCCCGTGAGGCCGACGCGCCAGGGGTCGTGGGGCGAACAGGTGGAGATCTCGGGTAGCATGGCGGGCTCCGCATGACGTGCGATGGCCGGGATTCTAGCGCGCCGGCCCGGCCAGACGGTTCGGGGCGTTCGGCTTGCCTTGAAGCTGGCGCTAGAGCAGTGGCAAGAAGAGATGCCCCACGCCGGCGGCGGCGAGACACGGCCCGAACGGCATCGGCGTTTGTCGGTTGGCCCGTTTTTGCACGATGAGCGCAACACCCGACACCAGCCCGAGCAACGACGCCAGCAGAATCACGGTGGGCAGGGCCGTCAGGCCGAGCCAGGCACCCAGAGCGGCCAGCAGCTTGAAGTCGCCATGGCCCATGCCTTCGCGGCGGGTCACGCGGTGGTAGGCCGCGGCCAGCAGCCAGAGCGATGCATAGCCTGTTGCTGCGCCCAGGATGGCCTGGGCGGGAGCCACGGGCACGAGGCCGGCCACGCTGCACAGCAGGCCCGCCCACAACAGCGGCAGGGTGATCTGGTCGGGCAGAAGAAACGTGCGCAGATCGATCATGGCCAATGCCAGCAGCGCCAGGCAGAACCCGGCCATGGCCACAGCGGTAAGGCTGAAACCCCAGGTATGCGCGCAGGCCACTACCGCTGCCACACTCAGCACTTCGACCAATGGGTATTGCCAGGCAATGGAGGCGCCGCAGTGCCGGCAACGCCCGCGCTGCCACAGCCAGCTCAAAAGCGGCACCAGCTCGTGCCAGCTCAGCGTGTGTTTGCAGTGCGGGCAGTGCGAACGGGGTACGCTGAGGTTGAACGGGGGTTGAGCATCGGCCGGGGCAGCCTGGTTGGGCGGCAGGAATTCCTGGCAAGCCGCCCGCCAGCCGCGCTCGAGCATGACCGGCAGGCGGGCAATGACCACGGTGAGAAAACTGCCCAGCACCAGGCCCAGCAGGGCGGCCAGACCGTACAACCAGACTGGGGGGAGGGCGCCCAGCGACTCGGAGTATGATTCCATATTGCCTTTCTTATACACCGGAGATGTCGTCATGTCCCGAGCCACTGCGTCCTGCGCGTCATCCTTGCGCATCGGGCTGATTGCCGGACTGGCTTTGGGGCTCTCGGCCTGTCAGTACTACGCGCCCAATACGCCGGTGGCGCGCGACAGTACCGAAGGCATCACCCTTGCCGAGGCCGAACGCCTGCGCTCGCGCGATGCGTCGCGCAGCCTGGCCGCCAGCCAGATCCGCATTCCTACCGGCGGCCTCACCACCGACGACGGCGTGTGCCGCGATTGGCTCGACCCCTGCTGGGAAGAGCTCGGCATTCAGGAACCCCAGCCGCAACGTGGCGATGCGCCGCAACTGCCACAAGCCGTTCGTCCTGCGCCGGCGCAAACATTTCGCGGTGTGCTGCCTTGCCTGGCTGACGCCGAGGCCTGCGTCGGTCAACGCGCTGTAGTGACCTTGTTCGCCAACCAGGTCTGGCGTGCCACGCTGGCCGGCATCCGGCCCGATGGCTCGCAGCAGGAGCCCGTGGCGATGCAAGGGTGCTGGGTTCGTCAGGCCGGGCAGCCTCGTGTCATCGACCTGCGTTTGCAAAACGACAACCTGCTGGCGCGGCTTCAGGCGCAGTCGCCCAACACCCTGTTGGTTCAGGCCGATCAGTCGGGCATTGGCAGCACGGTCACCTTGCAGCTCGTGCGCCAGCCCGATGTCGAATGGCTGGGCGATGGCCCGCCCGTGGGTGGCAGCTGCCGTTCCTGAGCGGGTTCAATC
Source organism: Verticiella sp. (assembly GCA_041690575.1). Lineage (GTDB taxonomy): Bacteria > Pseudomonadota > Gammaproteobacteria > Burkholderiales > Burkholderiaceae_B > Verticiella. The sequence continues at coordinate 287,332 of JAWLHC010000004.1, read as the reverse complement.
CGCCACCGGGGTCATCTCGCTGCCAGTCGGTGCCGACAGTGCCAGCAAGGCACCACTGATGGCGCGGGCCCGGCGCGCCACGAGCTGGGCCAGGCCCTCCGGGTTCACGTGCTCCAGGCGCTGTCGCGACAACACCAGCGAGAGCGCCGCCACCACGCCGGTATCGGGCAGCAACACCGGAGCAGCGATACCCACGGTATCGGGCTCCACTTCTTCGATCGACACATAATGGCCGCGCTGCCGGATCTGGGCGTAATAGCGCCGAAAGGCTGTCCAGTCGGGCGCAAACGCCAGCACATCGGGGTCGTCGCCGTAGCGATCATGGATGCGGCGCAGGCGCCGCGCATTTTGACACCCCACCATCACTTTCGATGCTGCGCCCCGAAACAGCGGCAGTGGCCGGCCCCGGCCGAAACTCACGGCGCGTCGGTCGTAGCCCAGTTCGTGGTGAACGTTGATGACATCGTCGTTATACATGCGGCAGAGGATCACGCCGTGGCTGGTTTCGGCGGCCAGCTGCTGCATGGGCGCGCGGGCGGCGCGCAACACCGGGTCGGCCTCGCGAATGCGATAGTCGAGCATGATGATCCGTGCCCCCAGCGAATATCGCCCGTTGTAGTTGGCCAGAAACCCCGCCGCGCTCAGCTCGCGGGCGTACCGAAACGCGGTAGGGCGCGAGACGTTCAGCCGCTCGGCGATGTCTTCGGCCGAGAGCAGGGCGTTGGATTCGGAATACAGATCGAGGACGTCGATCATGCGCGCGAACTTGGTCATGACGCGATGGCGGGCCTGGTGAACTCAGGCGGCATGGTATCAATTTCTGAAACCTTCATGACCGCTGCAGCGCCTCCCACTGCGCGCGGTACCCGGCCCGGCTGTCGGGCCACTGCCAATTCAGACCGCTCGCTTTGAGCCGAGCGTTGCTCAGTCGCTTGCTGCCCACCAGGGCAGGTGCCGGGCCTTCCGCCACGGGCGGTGCGCCGATGAGCTCGGCCAGGTATTGATACAGCTCGTGCAACGGCAGGGGCGTGTCGTCGCAACCCAGATACAGCGGTTCGGCTTGCGGCAATCGCCACAGGTGCACCAGCGCCGCAGCCGCATCGTCGCGGTGTATCCGGTTGGCCCAATGCACGGGGTGACGCGGGGCGGCCGCCTGGCCTGCCCGCAGGCGGTCGAACAGGAAGGATGAGCCGCTGCCATACAGGCCGGCCAGGCGCAGCACGGTGGCGTGCGGTTGCCTCGCCCGCAAGCGGTGCTCCGCCTCGAGCAGAATGCGGCCGTTGTGGCCGAGCGGCTGGCATGGTGTGGATTCGTCGACCCAATCCCCATGATGTTCGCCATAGACGGCAGTGGACGACACGAAGAACACGCGAAGATCCGGGTGACCCACCTGATCCAGAAGCCTGTCGAGACCGTCGATGAAGACGGCACGGTAGGCAGCGGCATCGCGCGCGCCGGGTGTCAGGATGTAGAACATCGAATCGACATCCGTCGGCAACCCCGCGAGCGATGCCGGTTGGGTGAGATCGGCGGCATGCCAGTGCAAGCCGGCAGGGCCAGTGTGGGGCACGCGCCGGCGCAGGGCATGCACGTCGACACCTTGCGCGAGCAGGGCGGTGGCCACGCGCTGACCGAGATCGCCGCCACCGGCTATCAGCGTTCGATGCATCAAAGTCTCCAAACTTGTGGGAGGCGAAAGCCCACGATACACTGATTGCCACTGTCAAATATTCGCCTTGGGGCGCCTTGCCTGACCATGTCTCTCGTTGATGTTTCCGCTGGCATTGTGGCCTATGCCGAGTTGCCCAACCGGCTCCGCACCGGACGCAGTGCCTACGATCTGGCGGGTGAGGTGTACGCCCAGCTGCTGGAACAAACCGGGCTCGACCCTTCCGGCATCGACGGCCTGGCGGTGGTGGGTACCATGAGCGAGGCACCCAATCCATTCTATCCCTCCTACATGGCCGAGCTGCTCGGGCTCTCGCCCGCCTGGCTGGAGTCACTTCAGTTGGGCGGTGTGTCGTGTACTGGAGGCGTCGCGCGGGCCTTGGCGGCCATCGGTGCCGGCTTGTGCCGCAGCGTCTTGCTGGTGGCTGTGGATGCGCAATCCACCGTCAATCGCTCCGAGCAGGGGGCTTACCGGCCCGAGTTCGTGTATCCGGTGGGCCTGCGCGGGCCGGTCGGGGCATTCGGGCTGATCACTCAACGCTACGACGCCCAATATGGCCTCGATGACACGGCGCTGGCCCGGCTCGCGGTGGTGCAGCGCGAGCATGCCCTGCGCAACCCCAATGCCTGCGAGAAACTGCGCAAGCCGCTCTCCGAAGCCGACTATCTGGCATCGCGCCAGGCCTCGGAACCCATTCGGCTGCTCGACAGCGTGATGGTGTGCGATGGCGGTAGCGCCATGCTCATCATGGCCGACGAGGCGGCGCGCGAATCCGGGTTCCGGCAGACGGTTCGCGTCAAAGGTTACGCCGAGCGCACCCATCATTTGTTGCGCGAGCCACTGGCCGACATCACTCGTACCGGCTTCGAAGAGGTTGGCCCGAAGGCCCTGGCCATGGCCGGCTGCACGCCGGGCGACATCCGCATGTTTCATCCCTACGACGACTTTCTGATTGCCATCCTGTTGCAACTCGAGCAGATCGGGTTTTGCGGGCCGGGCGAGGGGGGTCGATTCGTGCACGATACCGATCTGGCGTTTACAGGCGAACTGCCGCTCAATACCGGGGGTGGCCAGATTTCCGCCGGTCAACCCGGATTGGCCGGAGGCGGTGTGAATCTGGTGGAGGCCACGCGGCAGTTGCTGGGCGAAGGTGGCGACCGCCAGGTGCCCAACGCCACCAATGCCCTGGTCACCGGCATCGGTGTGATCCCCTACGGGCGCAACTGGAGCACGTCGTCGGCCATGGTGCTGCAGCAGGAGTCGATCTGACATGAGCTCTGTCAATGCCCGCCCCGTGCCTGTGCCCTGCCACTATGTCGATACCGCGCCCTTCTGGGAGGGGGTGGCTAAAGGGGAATATCGCCTGCAGCGTTGTCGCGATACCGGACGCTTTCAGTATCCGCCGCGCCCGGTCAGCCTGTATACGGGACGTCGCAATCTCGAGTGGGTAACAGCATCCGGGCGAGGCCGCTTGTATGCCTGGACACTCACGCGTTCGGCCTGGCCGGGGCACGAAGCCCGTGTGCCCTACCTGTGCGCCCTGGTCGATCTCGACGAAGGCGTGCGCGTGCTGGGCAATCTTGTGGATGTGCCCGTCGAGTCGTTGCAGGCGGGCATGGCAATGACACTGGTGTACGAATCGCTCGTACCCGGTCAGCAGTACCCGGCGTTCACGCCGGCAGTACCATAACTTTGGATCAACAAGAGGAGACTCATCATGTGGCAAACCATAGGTCGCGCCGCGGCCGTCATGGCACTGGGCCTTGGCAGCGTGGGCGGCACCGCCCTGGCCCAGGGCGATTACCCCAGCAAACCCATTCAGTTCATGATCGGTTTTCCGCCAGGCGGTTCTACCGATACTGCCGCGCGCATCATTGCACCGCGCATGGCGCAAATCCTGGGGCAACCGATCGTGCTCGACAATAAAGCCGGCGCGGGTGGTGTGATCGGTGTGGAATCGGTCGCCAGTTCCGATCCCGACGGCTACACCATGGGTTTCGGGGTGTCCGGCGCACTTACCTCCAATGTCACGCTGATGCCCAATCTGCCCTACGACCCGCGTAGCGATCTCACGCCGGTCAGTCTGGTGATCGACAACCCGCTGGTGTTCGTCGCCAGCGCCGACCTGGGTGTCGACAATCTCGAAGGGTTCCTGACCTACGCCCGCGATCATCGGGGGGAAGTGAGCTATGGCACACCCGGCCCCGGCACGGCCATGAATCTGGCGGGCGAGCTGATCAACCAGGAAACCGGCATCGGCATGCAGCACGTGCCTTACAAAGGCAGCAATCCTGCGCTGGTCGACGTGATGGCGGGGCATATCGAGGCGGCCCTGATCGATCTGGCCACGTTCATGCCGCACATCGATAGCGACCGTGTGGTGGCCCTGGGTGTGACCAGCCCGGAGCGCACGCCGCTGGCACCCGAGATTCCCACGTTGGCCGAAGCCGGCATTCCCGACTACGGCGCGCAATCGTGGTTTGCGCTGGTCATGCCCGCCGGCGTGTCGGAGCCGGTGCTCGACAAAGTGCATGGCGCCCTGGTCGAAGCGCTGTCTGACGAAAGCGTGCGCGAGCGCCTGATGGCGGCCGGTCTGGTGCCTGCCACCAGCTCGCCCACGGCGCTGGCCGAGCGTATCGATCGCGAGATCGACGTCTATGCCGAGCTGATCAAGGCGGCCAACATCACCCGCTGATCACGTCAAGCGACGCTTCAATAGCGTCGAGGCGCAGACCTCGTCCTTGAAGGGCGAGGTCTGACGCCGCTTCCCTATCCCGGGGCGCGCTGGCGCCCCTGATTCGTGGTGACGCGTTTCCGTGAAGGGTCGGGAGCGAGACACCCTTTTCGTTCATCGAGAAAGCGTTCATGTCCGTTGTTTCTGCCACGCCGTATTGGCCGCGTCATCTGCCGCCTCATCTCACTCTGCCCCGGCTCACGCTCTGGCAAATGCTGGTCGACACCGCCCGGAGGTTTCCGGACCAGCCCGTGGTGAATTTTTTCGGCCATGAGATCCCTTACCGGGAGTTCGTGGAACAGGCCGAGGCATTGGCGGGTTGGCTGGTGCACGAAGCGGGCGTGAAACGCGGCGATCGGGTCATGGTGTACCTGCAGAACTCGGCGCAATGGATGTTGGCACATTTTGCCATTCAGCGCGTCGATGCCGTTCTGGTGCCGGTCAGCCCGATGAATCGGGCCCCCGAGGTGGCGCACTATCTGGCCGACAGCGGCGCCAGAGTTGCCATTTGCGGACAAGACCTCCTGCCGCAATTGCAGGCGGCCGCTGGCGAGCAGCCGCTCGACGCCATCGTGGTCGCAACCTACCGCGATTGCCTGCCCGAACACCCGGAATACGATCTGCCGGATTGGCTGCTGGCGCCGCGCGAGCCGCAAGCCGGCACCACGGCCTGGCACGAGGCGCTGGCTTGCGAGCGCCGTGCACCGGCTCCCCAGGCCGACCCCCAGGACGTCTGCGCCTTGCCCTATACGTCGGGGTCTACCGGCAAGCCCAAGGCGTGTATCCACACCCATGCCAGCCTGATGCACAACATCGCCGGTCAGGCGCTGTGGCACGTGATGTCACCGGGTACCCCCTGTCTGGGTCTGGTGCCCATGTATCACGTGTCGGGGCTGATGCATGCACTGCATTTGCCGGTTTATTCCGGCGGCACCGTGGTGGTGTTGCCGCGCTGGAATCGGCGGCTCGGCCTGCAGTTGCTGCATCGCGAGCGGATCGGCCATGCCAGCCTGCCGCCCACGGCGATCATCGACATCTTCTCGAAGGACGACTGGCGCGACTACGACCTGAGCGCGTTGCGCCGCGTTACCGCCGGCGGTGCTTCGATGCCGCGTGAGGTGTGGGATCGCATGGAGTCGGCCTGGGGGTTGCCCTTCATCGAGGGCTACGGCCTGACCGAAACGGCGGCCACCACTCACCTCAACCCCGTGTTTCGGCCGCGCCAGCGCAGTGGTGGCGTGCCGTTCTTCGACACCGAGGCTGCGGTGGTCGACCCCGAATCGGGCCAACGGCTGGCGCAGGGCGAAACCGGCGAGATCGTCGTGCGCGGCCCGCAGCTGTTTCAGGGCTACTGGAACCGTCCGGAAGCCACCGCCGAGGTGTTCATCGAGCTGGACGGTCGGCGCTGGTTTCGCACGGGCGACATCGGCCATGCCGACGACGAGGGCTACTACTTCATCACCGACCGGGCCAAGCGCATGATCAATGCCTCGGGCCTGAAGGTGTATCCCGCTGAGGTGGAGGCGGCCATGTACGCCCATCCGTTGATTCAGGAGGTGTGCGTGATCGGGGCGCCCGATGCCTATCGGGGCGAGACCGTGAAAGTGTTCGTGATTCCCACCGCCGAGGGGCGGGGAACGCTCACGGCCGAGGATCTGATCGCCTGGTGTCGGGAGCGGATGGCGGCCTACAAGTATCCGCGCATCGTCGAGTTCGTCGACAGCCTGCCGAAGTCGGCGGTTGGCAAGATTCTCTGGCGCGAGCTGCAGGAGGCCGAGCACCGCCGCGCCGGTCAATAGCGTTCGCCCGCCAGGTTCTCGTCGAGAATGCGCAAGTACAGCGCGTGGCGCCCGGGGTCGATCAGCCCCTGGGCCAACGCGGCCAGAACCCCGCAGCCGGGTTCGTGGCGATGACTGCAGTTATGAAACCGGCAGTGGCGCGACGGCTCGGCGAACTCGGGGAACCCGTGCTGGATCTGCGAGCTCGACAAGTGCTGCAGGCCGAATCCCTGAAAGCCGGGTGAGTCGATGAGCATGCCGCCTTCCGGGTCGGAAGGCAGGTGATAGAGGCGGGTGTGCGTGGTGGTGTGCCGGCCGGCACCCAGTGCCACCGAGTGCTCCTGCGTGGCCGCGTCGGTTCCCGGTACCAGGGCGTTGAGCAGGGTGGACTTGCCCATGCCGCTCTGGCCCAGCAGCAGGGTGGTGCGACCGCTGAGGATGGGCTGAAGTTGCTGGCGTGTGGCAAGCGCGTCGTGCGCCGAAATTTCGGTGACGCTCACGCCGAGATCGCGCAGCGGTTGCAATCGGCGACGCGCCTCGGCCAGGGCATCGGTGAGGTCGATCTTGTTGAGCAGGATGCCGGGCGTGACGTCGGCACTGTGCGCCGCCACCAGAGCGCGGCCGAGCAGGTCGTCGGAGAACGCCGGCACCGGTGCCACCACCAGCAGGATCTGATCGAGATTGGCGGCAAACTGCTTGCTGCGCACGGCGTCGCTGCGAAAAAACAGGTTGCGGCGCGGCTTGACCGACTCGATCGCGCCTTCGGTGGTGCCATGCAGGCTCACCTCGACCCGGTCGCCCACGGCGGCCGCCTGGGCCTTCTTGCCGCGTGGATAGCATTGCCGCACCGTGCCGTCGGTCAGTTCGACCTGATAGTGACGTCCGTAGGTGGCCACGACCAGGCCGGTGACGCGACTCATGTGGCGGCCAGTCGGCTGATGCGTACCGCGGCAGGCGGATGGCTGTCGTAGAAGGCGGAATGACGAGGATCCGGTGTGAGCGTGGCGGCGTTGTCGTCGTAAAGCTTGACCAGGGCGGATATCAGGTGCTCGGACCGGGTCTGGCTGGCGGCGTAGCGGTCGGCCTGGAACTCGTGGCGCCGCGAATACCCGCTGGCCAGCGGCGTGAAGAACACGGTGAACACCGGCACCACCAGAAAGAACAGGATCAGGGCCAGGGCGTCGTTGGGCGCAAACAGGTTGGGCATTACGCCCAGACCGGTGTAGAACCACGCCTGGCTGGCGAGCCAGCCCAGCAGGGCAAGAAAGGCGAACGACACGGCAAAGCTGATGACAATACGGCGCAGGATGTGTCGGTGATGAAAGTGGCCGAGCTCGTGGGCCAGTACGGCTTCGATCTCGTCGGCGTTGAGTTTGTTCAGCAGCGTGTCGAAGAACACGATGCGCTTGCTGCGTCCGAAACCGGTGAAATAGGCATTGCCATGGGCGGATCGTTTGGAGCCGTCCATCACGAACAAGCCCTTGAGCGAAAAGCCGCAGCGTTGCGCCAGCGCGTGAATGCGCTGCGACAGCTCGGCGTCTTCGAGGGGCGTGAAGCGATTGAACAGGGGTGCAATGACCGTGGGGAACAGCCAGAGCACCGCCAGATTGAACACCGCCCACACGGCCCAGGCCCAGATCCACCAGGTGTCGCCGGCGGTCTGCATGAGCCACAGCACCACGGCGAGCAGCGGCAGACCCAGCAAGGCGCCCACCAGCATGCCCTTGACCAGATCCGCCACGAACAGGCCCTGTGACATGCGGTTGAAGCCGAAGCGTGCTTCGAGCCGGAACTGGCGATACCACGAAAACGGCAAACCCAGTGCGCCCAGCAGCAGAACCACCATGACCACCAGCGCCATCTGTTGCACCAGGGGCCCGCCCGGCACCGCCAGGCTCCATTGCGACAGCCACTGCAGGCCGCCCATGAGGGTGAGCAGCACCAGGACGACGGCATCGAACACGATCTCGATCATGGCCAGGCGCGTGCGGGCCACGGTGTAATCGGCCGCGCGCCGGTGGCTGCGCAAGCGAATGCGATCGGCGAATTCGGGCGGCACCTCATTGCGGTGGCGCGCCACGTGCCGGATCTGCCGGGTGGCCAGCCAGAGGCGGAGGGCAACACTGGCAGTGAGCGCAGCGACGAACAGCAGGGTAAATGCCATGACAGCGATCCGATGGGCGGTGATGTGCGAAAATCTTGGGCTCGTACGATCCCGCGGAGTTCAAATTATATGGCCCTCAACGAAAACCATCTGGTGTGGCTCGACATGGAGATGACGGGGCTCGACCCCGAACGCGAGCGCATCATCGAGGTGGCCGTGGTAGTAACCGACGCGCAGCTCGAGGTGGTGGCCGAAGGGCCGGTACTGGTGGTGCATCAGAGCAACGAATTGCTCGAAGCCATGGACAAATGGAACCGCTCCACCCATGGCAAGAGCGGGCTCATCGACAAGGTCAAGGCATCGACGCTGACCGAGGCCGAAGCCGAGCAGCAGTTGCTCGATTTTCTGAAGCCATACGTACCTGCCGGCAAGTCGCCGTTGTGTGGCAACACCATCAGCCAGGATCGCCGCTTCATGGTGCGCTACATGCCGCAGCTCGAGGCGTTCTTTCATTATCGCAACCTCGACGTCAGCACCCTCAAGGAGCTGGCGCGGCGCTGGAAGCCCGACATTTACCGCGGCTTCGTGAAACAGTCGAAACACGAGGCGCTGGCCGACATCTACGAATCGATCGACGAACTCAAATACTACCGCGAACACTTTCTTCGCGTATGAGCGCCGCGTGGTAGCGTCGCGTGACCACGAAGTAAACCGGCAGCAAGAGCACGAACGACATCACCATGCCGGCCGTGGCCATGATCCAGAGGGCTGCGGCGCCGGGTGGCGCGGCCGGGGCCCACACGGCAATCAACGGGGCAAGCGCGCCGGCCGCCGAACCGAAGGCCAGCCACCAGCCACCCAGCAAGCCCACCACGCCCAGAGCCACAATCTGCACGCATAACGGGATGACCGTTACCTTGTAGGCGCGCAGCAGAAACACCACGAGCGTCTGCAGGCCGTCGGTCAAATGAAAGAACGGCATGATGGCGAGCAGGCTGAGGGCCAGGGCTGCCACCTCGGGGTCACTGGTATACAGCGCTACGATCGATTGGCCGGCGCCGAACAGAATGCCCAGGGTGATCGCCGCAGCACCGAGGGTGAGGGCCAACCCGGCGCGGGCCAGTTGGTGGGCCTGTGCCAATTGCCTGGCGCCCAGGGTTTGGGCCGTTTGGGCTGCGCTCGCGATACTGATGGCCAGCGGGGCCATGTAGCAGAGTGCGGCCAGGTTGGCCGTGATCTGATGCGCACCCGTGGCGGCAACCCCCTCGCGAGCCACCATCAGCGCCATGAAGGTAAAGGCCACCACCTCGATCAGATACGACCCGCCCATGGGCAGACCCAGCCGGAGCAGTTCGCGCAGGGTGGGCCAGTGTGGCCGTGGCAAGCGCAACTGCAAGGGCTGGAAGAAGCGATCGCGCCAGAGCACGCAGGCGCCGATCGAGGCGCTGATCCAGAACACCAGCGCTGTGGAGATACCCGCTCCCACCGCGCCCAGCGCTGGCAGGCCCCAATGACCGAAGATCAGCAGCCAGTTGAACAGTGCCTTGAAGCCGACACCGCACAGGTTGATCCACATGATGACCTTGGGGCGTGACACCGACGAGCCCAGCGCGTGCATGGTACGGAACACCAGGGCGGCGGGCAGGGCGCAGGTGAGGGCGATCAGATAGCCCGTCACTTGCTGGCGCACATCGTCGTCGATCTGATCGCCGGCCAGGGCCAGCCAGGGATCGGGGTGCAGCAGGATGATGCCGCCGACGACCGAGAGGCCCAGCGCCAGCCAGATGCCCTGGCCCCAGGCCGCACCGACGGCGCTCAGGCGCCCCGCGCCGAAGTGGTGCGAGAGTACCGGGATGAGCGCGTTGAGCACGCCCATGAGCGCGACGAATACCGTGATGTAGATCGACACGGCCAGGGCCATGGCGGCGAGATCCTGGGGCGAGGCGTGGCCGGTCATGGCAGTGTCGAGCACGCCGAAGGCGATACTGGCCCACTGTGCCACCAGCACGGGCCAGGCCTGCTGGATCAGGCGCCGCAGGGCGGCCGAAAAACCGCCGGGTGTCATGGCAATTGCAGCAACCGGAAGTATTCGGTGCGGTCTGCGGGACGCGCGCCCTCCCAGAGCACGCGCGCGCCTTCGGGCGCTGGCGGCAACGCATATTGCACCAATTGCTGCAGGATGAGGCGGCAATCGTCATCGTCTTCGAACAGCAACCCTTCGAATACTTGCAGCGAGGCGCGTTGCGCCAGCCCGAGCGTCTCGCTGGCGACGCAGCCTGGCGGCGCCTCGGCAAGTGCCCCGGCAATCGACTGCGCCACCGGTCGATAACTCCGGGCGTAATCGATGGAGGGCAGCCATAGCGTGACCAGCAGAACCCAGGTGAGCATGACGCCGCCGGCCGACAACATGGTGCCCCGCCAGAGGGCGGCCGGTTGCGTGCGCAAGCGCCACATCACGAGCAGGATCCAGGCCGCCGAAGCCGTGAGGGCCAGCACGACGGCAAGTGGAATGAAGGGCAGATCGAAACCCGGGGTTTGGCGAGCGATGTTGTCGGCAATCTGGCCGGGCCATCCGCTGAGGGCAGTGGTCCAGCCAAACCAGACCAGCAGGGCGGCCACCGAGAAGGCCATGAGGGCGAACCAGTCGAGCGCATTGACCTGGCCGCGGCGTAACGTGGGTAGCGCGAGCGCGGCCAGGGCGGCCGCCGGCGTGATCAGGGCCAACATGGCCGGCTCGTCAGGGTGCTGGAGCAGCAGCAGGCTGCCAAGGGCTGCCGTGGCCATGCCCAGCGGGATCCGCAGATGCGAAGCCCGGTACCAGCCCCGCCAGCGCCAGACTGCCAGCAGGGCGAGGGGCCATAGCGGCCAAAGGAACCACGGCATGTTGCGGATCAGGCTGAGGGCGCCGGTGGCGGAGATGACGCCCAGAGTATCGAGATGCCAGTCGGTCCAGGCCAGAATCCAATGGGGGTGCCAGCGCAGGGCGGTATGCCACCAGGCCCAGCCGAGCAGAGCGGCCAGCGGCAGGGCAACCAGCACGACGGCGGGCAGCTCTTCTCGCCAGCGCCAGCGCAACACCAGCGGCAGGGCCAGCAGCAGGGGGAGGACACCGGGCCAACCGCGCGCCAGGAACGCTCCGGCCAGAGCGATGCCCAGCACTGCGGCGCCCGTCCAGGGGCGCTCGCGCATGCGTACCAGGGCAAAGAAAGCCGCCGACTGGGCGGCCAACGTGGCGGGTACGGCCGAGGTTTCGTGTGTGGGCCAGGCGAGGCCGAGGGTTCCCAGCCACAGCAAAAGGGCCGCGTCGGCCAGCATGCGGCCATAATCGCGGGGTTCGGGCTGACCGCCAAACGGCAGCGCGAGCGGCTGCGCATCGGGCCGACGGCCGAGCAGATAGGTGCCGTACCAGACGGCGCCAGCGCTCAGTGTGAACCAGACCAGGTTGGGCAGGCGGCCCGCAATGATCTCGCCCACATGGTCGCCGAACAGCGTCATGCTCAGCCCCCCCGCCCACACGATGAGCGGGCCATTGATGGCCGCCAGCGTGTCGCCCACCATCGGCGTGAGCCAGGCCAGGCCCCCCAGGTGCCAGGCTGTGGACATCTGGGCCAGTCCGATCACGTCGTCGGTTTTCCAGGGGTCGCGCAGGAACAGCCCGAACAGGATGTAGATCAGGCACAGGGCGAGCAAGGCCACCCGCGGGAGCCGGGTGGCGGCAGACGCGGTGAGGCGGGCGGGCGTGGTGCGTACGTCGGGCGGCGGCAGGTTCATGGCAGAGCGAATAAAAAAGGCAGCCAATGGCTGCCTTTCGTGCCAGAGGCCGGGGCCTCCTGGGGCTGCCGCGCTTTACTTGCCAGCGGCGGCACGGGCGCCTGCCGTGCGGGCAAAGCGGGCGCGGAACTTCTCGACCCGGCCAGCTTCGACGATGCGGGTTTGCGCACCGGTGTAGAAGGGGTGGGAGTCGGAGGTGACGTCGCACTTGAACAGCGGGTAGGTCTTGCCGTCGAGCTCGATGGAGTCGCGCGTGTGCACGGTGGAGCGGATGACGTACTTCGCGCCGGTTTGCTGGTCGGCAAAAACGACGTCGCGGTATTCGGGGTGGATGCCTTCTTTCATGGCGGGTTCCTGAGTTGACCACGACGGTGGTGAGGTGCCGATGCAGGGTGCCTCGAGCCATGTTTCTGGCCAAAGACAGGCATCAGGAGATCCGCACTCGTCGTGTAAAGACGCCCAAGGCGCCGGTGGGAGATAAAACCGACCTATGGCTTTGCTGCCGCGAGGCAGGGGGAGCGGGTGTGGTGCAAAAGCCCTTGCCTGCTCCGCATTGGCGGATCGGCACAAACATGATCCGCACACGCAAAAAAATCCAAAGCCAAGATTCGAAACGAAGCATTATCGCTCGAAATCCCGGCTTTGGCAACGGGCCCGCAGGCTCGGAGGAGTCTCTGGAAAAGTTAGTTGGTACCCATGGTGCCACCGGTACCGCCGCCGCCAGCAGCGCCACCACTGGAGGTGCCAAGACCGCCGCCCGTGCCGCCGGCGGGTGCCGAGCCGGCCGGTGGGGCCGCACCCGGGTCACCAGCGCCGCCGCCATCGCAGGCGGCCAGGGCACCGGAGCTGGCGAGAAGTGCGGCAGCAATGAATGAGGTCGTTCGCATGATCAGTCTCCTGTTGGGTTGGACAAGACGCGTTCGCGCAGAACGTGGTGTCACCTTACCGGAGTTGTCAGTTTGAGGAAAGCTAGTTGACGTCATTCTGACGGAAAAGTTTATCGATATGTCACTATCTGCGGAATTTCTTCTTTTTATGAAATAAATAGAAACTTAACTGACAAACAAATGACCTCTCTGTCAGGTTTTGGCGTCGGGATTCGAGGCCGCGTCCGTCAGGTCGAGATGTGCCCAGCCAGCCTCCAGCCACTCCAGCAGCATCCGGCGAACCGCTTGCCCCGGCGGCCGTCGTGGCAATATCAGACGTCGCTGGTCGGCCAACGACTTCAACCAGGCTGAGGCTTTGCCGTCCACCGGCTCGCCGTTGATCCAGGCCTGGCTGCCGCGGTAGATCAGGCGCGAACGGCGATCCAGGTGCAACACTCCCGGGTGCGGCCAGTGCGTGGCCAGGTCGGTGATTTGATCCGGAGGGTCGAACACCACGCTGCCCTTGGGCTCGGTCAGCCATCGGCCCATGGCATCGGCCACGAGTTCGGGCTCGAAGCGCAGTTGCGCCACGGCCTCCTGCGCCACCCCGAGCAGGCGATCGGGCAGCCGTGCCGGCTCGTGGGTTGCCGGTTCGCCCGGGTCGGTATAGCGGCGGCCGGCGCGAGTGTCGGCAAGACGCTCCAGGGCCAGCTCCAGCACCACGGAGACCAGTTCTGGCGTGGTGGGCGCGCGAAACCCGATCGAATACGTCATGCAATCGGGGTCCAACGCCACGCCGTCGTGCGCCACATGGGGAGGCAGATACAGCATGTCACCGGGCCCCAACTCCACCGTGTGTTCGGGTTCGAAGTCCGCCAGAATCCTGAGCGGCAAGCCTTCGCGCAGCGTCAGCTTGCGCTGGCGGCCGTACTGCCAGCGGCGGCGGCCGTGGGCCTGGAGCAGAAACACGTCGTAGCTGTCGAAATGGGGGCCGACACCGCCGCCCGGTCCGGCCAGGCTGATCATCACGTCGTCGAGCCTCGCGTCCGAAACGAATCGGAACGCATCGCGGAGTTCTGCCACGGCGTCGTCATGCAGGTCGGCGCCCTGAACCAGTACGGTCCAGTTGGGGCGGTCGCGTCGCGGCAGCCGCGGCAGCGGGCCAAAGTCGAGTTGCCAGTCGTCGGCTGCACTGCGCACCAGACGCGATTCCACCTCGGGATCCCGAGCCAGCCGACGCAGCGCTTGCGGACTGAGCGGCGATCGCCAATGCGGCAAGGCCTGTCGAATCAACAGCGGATGGCGCTGCCAGTGACGCCGCATGAAGTCCTGCGGGCTGAGCCCCCCCAGCAGGGTGCAGGGCTGATCGAGGGAGGGTTGGGTCATCGGTGGGGCAGGTCGTCGGCATCCAGCAAGTCGCGCAGGTGATACAGGGCATCGAGCGCGGCGCGTGGACTGAGTTGATCAGGATCGGTCGCTGCCAGCGCGGCCAGCGCCGGATGGTGGTCGGGCAACGCGACAGGCGTGTCGGTGGCAGCCTCGTGGGTTTCGCGCCCGTTCTTGCCAGGTGTCTCATCGAGCTCCGAGTGGGTGTCGCCGAGCGCGCCGAACAGCGAGAGTTGAGCCGAATCGCCGGAGTTGGCCTCCAGCCTTTCCAGTTCTCGCCGCGCCATGCGCAAGACGGCTGCCGGCAGGCCCGCCCGCTGTGCCACCTGAATCCCGTAGCTGCGGCTGGCGGGGCCTTCGCGTACCTCGTGCAGAAACACCACGCCTTCGGGGGCATCGGCGGCGGCCAGATGAATATTGGCGGCCGCCGGTTGCTGCTGCGGCAGGCGAGTGAGTTCAAAGTAATGCGTGGCGAACAGCGTGAGCGCCTGGTTGTGCACCAGCAGGCGGTGGACAATGGCCCAGGCCAGGGCCAACCCGTCGTAGGTGGACGTACCCCGACCGATTTCATCCATCAGCACCAGGCTGGCCGGCGTGCTGGCTGCCAGAATGGCGGCCGCTTCGGTCATTTCCATCATGAAAGTGGAGCGGCCACCGGCCAGATCGTCGGCCGCACCGATCCGGGTGAAGATGCGATCGATGGCGCCGATGGTGGCGGCGCGTGCCGGGACGAAGCTGCCCACGCGAGCCAGCAATGCCATCAGGGCCACCTGGCGCATGTAGGTGGATTTACCACCCATGTTGGGGCCGGTCACCAACAGCAAGCGTCGTTCGGGGTGCAACTGACAATCGTTGGGCGTGAATCGCTCGATGCTGCGTTCGACCACCGGATGGCGCCCCTGATCGATCAGGATCTCGGCGTCGTCGGCCAACTGCGGCGGTACCCATTCGTGGTCGCGGGCATGCACGGCGAGGCTGGTGAGGGCGTCGATCTCGGCCACGGCGGCCGCCGCATCCGCCAGCGCCGGCACATGCGTCAGCAGAGCGTCGAGCAAGCGCTCGTACAGCCATTTCTCTCGAGCCAGGGCACGCTCCTGGGCCGAGAGGATACGGTCTTCCCAGGATTTGAGCTCGGGCGTGATGTAGCGTTCGGCGTTCTTCAGCGTCTGGCGGCGGCGATAGTCGTCGGGCACCTTGTCGGCCTGCCCCCGGGTGACTTCGATGAAGAAGCCATGCACCCGGTTGAACTCCACTCGCAGATTGGCAATGCCGGTGCGCTCGCGTTCGTGCGTTTCGAGACGCGCGAGAAATTCGCCACTATGCGTCTGCAGCTCGCGCAATTCGTCGAGATCACTGTCATGGCCTTCTGCAATCACGCCGCCATCACGCAGGGCAACGGCCGGTTCCGGCGCGATCGCCTGTTGCAGATGAGCCAGCACCGTGGGGTCGAGGTGCAAACCTTGCTCCAGGGCCGGCAACCGGCTGTCGGTTGCCGTGGTGTGCCAGTCGCTGCCGGTTTGCAAGGCTTGCAGGTGGGCTGCCAGCTCGGGCAGCTGCGCCAACGCATCGCGCAGGCTCGCCAGCTCGCGCGGGCGAATGGAGCGCAGGGCCAGTCGGCTGGCCATGCGCTCGAGATCGGGCAGGGGCGAGAGCGCGCGCACCAACGCTTCGGCGTCGTGCGCCAGCAGGGTGGCGATCGCCCCCTGCCGTTGATGCAGCGGCGCATTGTCGCGCAGCGGGTGATGCAACCAGCGCCGCAACAGGCGACTGCCCATGGGTGTGGCGCAGTGATCCAGCACCGAAAACAACGTGGGCGACGGCTCGCCACGCAGGGTTTCGGTGATTTCGAGGTTGCGTCGCGTGGCCGGATCGAGCCACACGTATTGTGCGGGGCGGTCGGCCTGCATCTGACGCACGTGGATCAGCGCTTGCGACTGCGTACGACTGACATATCGCAACAGGGCGCCGGCGGCGACCACTGCCACCGGCAAATCGGACACGTCGAAGCCGTCGAGATTGTCGACACCGAAATGCCCGGTCAGCTGGGCGCGTGCGCCATCGTGCTCGAAGTGCCAGTCGGGCGCCGTGCTCAGCGTGGCCCGCAGTTCGCCGCAATCGGCCGGCAAGCGACAACGCTCGGCCAACAACAGCTCGGCCGGGTCGATGCGATGCAGTTCGCTGGCAAGCTGCTCGTTGTCGCACTCGCTGAGGCGGAATTCGCCATTGGCCAGGTTGAGCCAGGCAAGGCCATAGCGTACCTGCCGTCGCCGCGTGAGCTCGTGCAGGGCCGCTATCACGCGATCGGCCTTGGCTGGCAGCAAGGCGTCGTCGGTCAAGGTGCCGGGCGTGACGATGCGCACGATCTGGCGTTCCACAGGACCTTTGCTGGCACCCACGTCGCCCACCTGCTCGCAAATGGCCACCGATTCGCCCAGCGCCACCAGGCGCGCCAAGTAACCTTCCAGGGCGTGGAAGGGCACTCCAGCCATGCGAATCGGTTGCCCGTTGGAGCTGCCGCGGGTGGTGAGGGTGAGATTGAGCAGTCGGGCCGCCTTCTCGGCGTCGTCGTAGAACAACTCGTAGAAATCGCCCATGCGATAGAGCAGCAACAGCGAGCCCGCCTCGGCCTTGAGGCGAAGGTACTGCTGCATCATCGGCGTGTGCGAAGAAAGATCCGTCTGGCTCATGTCACTCCTGAGGGGCCGTGGTGCGCAGGCGCCTGACCAGAATCCCGATGGCGAGAAACAGGGTGGCCGTGCCGGCCAGGTAGGTGGTGAGTGCCGCCAGCGAGTTGGTGTGATCCACCAGTATGCCTACACCCAGAGGGATCAGGTTGGCGAGGTAGCCAGCGGTGTAGAACCACGACACCAACCGGGCGCGGTGTTGCGGCGGTGATATCTGATTGAGCAGGCCCGCCGAGGCGCCGAAGCTGGCGCCGTGGCCTACCGCAGTGATCAGCATGCACGGGATGGCCAGCCAGCCCCAGCCGGCATGGGCCGCCAGGCCCAGGCCGAACAGCCCGCCAATGGCCACGATGCAGCCTTGCGTGAACGCCCGGCGCAAGGCCTGACGGCGGTGCAGGTACTGACTGATGACCGTCACCACCAGATAGCCCGACACCACGTAACCACTGGTGGCGTAATCGGGATTGCCGAAAATGGTATCGCCAAAGAACGGGCCCAGCGCCATGGCCGTGGAGCCCATGCTCCATGAGGCCACGATGCAGGCGGCACAGACGAAAAACCCCGTCCAGGGGATGGCGGCTGTCGGCACGCTGGCTTTGGCCGCTTGCGGTGACCCCGACGGATGCCGGTGCACATTCCAGCGCTGGGCGGCAACGATGAGCGACAACAGGGCGCTGGCCGCAATGACCACGAATGGCAGCACCATCGGCCACAGGGCAAGTTGCAGGGCAACGCCGGTCAGTATGGGCCCCAGCGACGAGCCGCTGCCAAACGACAGGCTCGACAGGAGCGCGGCGTGACGGGGGTTGCCCTGGGGGCTGAGTTCGACCAGCGCGGCGTTGGCCGCGACGGTGACCGCGCCGGTGCCCAGGCCGGCCAGAAAGCGCCCGATCAGCAACATGGGCAGCGATTCGGCCTGGGCCAGCAGCAAAGCGGCCAGAGCCACCACACCCAGCCCCGGTACCAGCATGCGATAGGGGTTGGCCAGGCGGGCCAGGAGCTGGCCCATGCTCAGCAGCGCCACCAGGGCACCAAACACGTACAGCACGAAAATCAGCGTCATGGTGGACGCATCGAGCCCCAACATCTGCCGGAAGATGGGATAGAGCGGGATGGGAGCGCTGCTGCCGACGATGGCGGTGAGCAGGCCGAGCGTGATCAGACGCCTGGGCCAGGCGTTGGGGTCGGCATGAGGATTGGGGGGGGCAGCGGACATGTCCGCGCCATTGTAAGGTGTTGGCGAAGGCGCGGTGAGCGGCGGCCGATGGCAGCCTGGGCGCGGCACGCGGGGGTGGACGTGGTGGCGTCAGGGCTGCTTGGCGGGTGTGGTGTCTTCGGGTTCGATGCAGGGGGGCGGCGCGTCGCTGCCCAGCGTGGTCAGGGGCAGCAGTGCCAGCGCCGGTGCCGCAATGGCGCCGATGGCTGCCGCGGCGCCGGCGCGCAGCAACAGGGCGCCTTCATCGACATGAACCTCGGGATGGCGGAGGTCGCCGCGGATGTCGAGGGGGCTGCGCAACGAGAACAACCGGGGCTTGATCGTGTGCGGGTGGACCGTGAGGTGGATCTGTTCCGTTTTGAGGTTGACCGTACCGTCGACCAGAAAATACGCAACGGGGGTTTGCAACTGAAAGTCGCGGCTGGTGGCCACGCCTTGCTTGACGTCGAAACCGGCGTGTGCGCAAGTGATGGGCACGTTGTCGTCGTCGAACGCCTTGCTCAGAGCCATGTTGAGCACATCGAGGGCAGCCATGTCGATCACCGAGCGCCGCACGTGGCCGTTGTTCAGGAAAACATCGAGCTTGCCGTCGCTGGCGTCGACCAGTGCGGCGAGCGATTCACCGTGGCCGGCAAGACTGACGTTGCCCTGCACCGTGCCGCCGATCTGTTCCAGCCTGCTGCTCTCGATCAGTGAGTCGAGCGCCACGCCTTGCAGATGCAGGTCGAGTTGACCGGCCACCGGCCGCTCGCGCGCGTCGAGCGCCAGCTCGAGTCGGGCCTGTCCGCCGCCCAGGGTCAACTCGAGGGGTTTCAGGGCCAGTTGCCGGTCTTGCAGGCGAACCTGAGCTGTCAGCTGACGGGTGATGATGACGTCGCCGTGTTGCAGGGTGCCGGCGTGGTAATCCACATGGATATCCATGTCGCCCCAGCGGTCGGCCAGAAACGGCACGTTCGGTATGAGTCGGCCGTTGCCGGCGCTATGACCGCGGCGCGCCTCGGGATCGGCCGCTGCCGGGTCGGCAGCCACGCCCTCGAGGCCGATGAGGGGCCCGAGATCCACCAGTTGCAAATGCTCCGACTGCACCTGCCCCTCGAGTTGGGGGCGTGGTGATCGCGACTTGTAGGTGAGGGTGCCACTGAGGTCGCTGTCGCCCATGTGGCCGGTGAAATCCCGATAGTGCCAGTCGGCCTGGCTGGGCCCGAGGGAGCCCTGCAGTCGACCTTGCGTCTTGAACGGCGCCGTGGGCGGCAGCACCAGCCCCGTGACGGGATACAACAGTGTCATGCTGGGGCCGGCGACGCTCACTTGAAGGTCGACCGTGGGGTCGTCGCGCAAGTTGCCCACGCGCCCTTGGGCGGTGAGCGCCACCTCGCCGGCGTGCAGCTCGACCTGAATCGGATAATTGACGTCGGGCTCGTTGAGCGAGAGCAGTGAGCCGGCGGTGCCCGAACCTTGCAGTTTGGCCTCGCGATAGCGGCCTTCGAGGTTGAACGCCGTGGCATTGTCGGCGTGGTCGGCGCGCGCCGTGGTGAGTTTGGCAGTGAGGTCGAGTTCGAGACCGGTGTCGGTGTACTGCAACGTGGTGGCGCCCAGTCGCAAGGTGCCCAATTCCAACTGCCAACCACTGCCCTCGTTGTTTCCGAAGAGAAAATTCCAGTTGCCTTCGCCCTCGGCACTGCGTTCGAGGTGCAGTTGGGCGTCAGTGAGTTCAACGTGATCGAGATCCAGGGTGCGATTCAGCAGGGGCAGCAGCGGGACCCGAAGCTCGACACGACCCACCGAAGCAAAATCGTCTTGTTGCGCCCAGGTGGCATTGGCAATGGCCACTTGCTCGGCCCGAACCACGGGGGTGGGCACCCAGCCACGCCAGCCCGACTCGGGCGTGCCCTGCCAGTTGAGGGTGAGCTCGCCGCCAATCGTGACCGGGCGGCCAACGGCCTCGGAGAGTTTCTGTTCGAGCCAGTCGTGGTGGGTGAGCAGCTTGCCCAACCAGATGGCACTGGCCCCGGCCAGCAGCACCACCGCCACCCCGACCAGAGTCGCGATGAAGACGGGTCGGGAGAGTCGGTGGCGTGTCATGAGAGTCTCAGCTGCTGGCGCTGGCTGATTCTGCCACAGGAACCCGCCCGTAGCGAAGCATGAAGGGTATGCCGCTGACCAGCACCAGAAGACCTATGATGCCACCAATTCCGGCATACATGAGACTGGAATAGAACAGCCCGGCGCAAGTGAGGCAGAAAAGAAGTGGCGTGATCGGGTAGAAGGGTACGCGGAAGGGCCGTGGCCGTTCGGGTTCGCGACGACGGAACACGAACAACGACACGCCGACCAAAAACATGAACAGCCAGAAGACGGGTGCGGTGTAGGCCACCATGGTTTGCACGCCACTGCCGGCACTGAACGCGCCGAAGACGATCAAGGCCGCCGTGATGACTCCCTGGACCAGCAGGGCACTTACCGGGCTGGCGCCCCGCGCTCCGCGCGAGCTGAGCACGCGCAGGGCCGGGACATCCTGACCCAGCGCGTAGTACACGCGGGCACCCGTGAAAATACTGCCGTTGATGGTGGACAGCGCCGTGCAGCAAACCAGCAGGCTGAGCAGCAAACCCCCGGCAGGCCCGGCCACCAGGCTCATCAGCTCGGCGCCAACGGCATGAGTTTGACGCAGACCCTCGAGGCCGAAGATGCGCAGGAAGGCCAGGTTGGCCAGGAAATAGAGCGCACTGACGATCAGGGTGCCCAGCAACAGGACTCGGCTGAGGTTGCGACGCACATCCCGGATTTCGCCCGACAGGTACGCGGTTTCGTTCCAGCCGCCGTAAGTGAGCAGCACAAAGACCATGGCCATGCCCAGCGCGCCGGCGGGGTTGCCCACGCCCTCGGCAGGTGCCGCCATGGGCGCTTCGGGGGCCCCGACCACGCCCGCCACGATCACGGCCAACACGGCAATCAGCGCGAGCCCCGTGAAGAGCACCTGGGCACGCTTCGATTCGCGGGTGCCAGCCAGGTTGAGCAGAGTGAGCACCAGAACGGCCAGGCCCGCGTGCCAGGCCACGCCGAACTCGCCCAGCGACACCAGATTGTTGGCGTACTCGCCATAGATGAAGGCCACGGCGGCAATGGCACCGGTCTGGATGACGGTGCCGCGCGCCCAGGCAAACAGCATGCCCACGCGACCGCCGTAGGCCCGGTGGAGATAGTGATACTCGCCGCCCGAGCTGGGCCAGGCCGACCCCAGCTCGGCATAGCAGAGCGCGCCGATCAACATGATGACGCCGCCGGCGACCCAGGCGGCCATGTACATGAAGCCGCTGTCGACGTTCATCGCGACCAGAGGCGGAAAACCGAAGATGCCGATGCCCACGACCACGCCAACCAGCATGGCGACGCCATCGAGGACGGAAAGCTGATGCGGGGACTGCACTTGTGGCTGCGACATGAGGGGAGTGTCTCCGGTTGCCGCCCCCGGGATTCGTGCGTTGGCCCGGGTGGCGCGGTATCTGGATGATTCTGGTCTATTGGCGAACCGCGTGCCAGGCGGCATCGTGGCCGATCATAGCGTCATTCTCGAAGCGTCCGCGCCAAGTGTCGTCGCCGAGTGTGAGCTCCACCTCGTGGCCGCGCACGTGACCGGACACCGGCAAGGTATCGCCGTCTCGGATGGCGGTGCCGGCCAGCTTCTGAAAGGTTTGCTCGAGCTCGAGCTCGATGGGGTCATCGCCACCGATCTGCCAGCGACCCGACACGTCGGCCGGGATGATCCACAGATACACGGCCCGGCCATTCACCTGCTCGTGCACGTCGGGTTCCCAGTCCTGCATATCGAACGCATGCGATACCACGTGAGTGCCGGGCGCGAGTTCTTCGAACAGACGCGGCCGCAGCTTCATGTTGACGCTGGGCAGCAGATACATGGTGAGCACGGTGGCGTCACGGATCTCGGTATCGAACAGATCCTGGTTGCGGAACGTGACCCGATCCGTGACGCCGGCCTCTTTGGCGTTGGCGTTGGCTTCGGCAATGCGCTCGGGGTTGAGATCTACCCCCATGGCGCGGGCGCCATGACGGGCAGCCGCGGTCACGGCGATGCGGCCATCACCGGAGCCCAGGTCGATGACGTAGTCGTCGGCGTCGACCTCGCCCAGTTCGAGCATGCGCTCGACCACATTCTGCGGGGTGGGCACGTACGGGACATCGAGCGTGCGTTCGGTGGCGCTGAGAGGGGAGTGCAGGCTGGCAGCGAGCAGTGTCATCGATGACACTGCCAGAAGCGAGGGAGGGGCAATCGGGGAGCGAGTCATGATGAGTCTCCGGTGCGGGGTGGCGCGGGCGCGCCCGGCAAAGCGGCGCTGGGCCGATCAAGACGATCTCGCGCCCCGGTGCCACGTGGGGCGCTCCAAATGCAGCAAACGCTGGTGACCCGTCAACGGGTGAACAAGTTCCCGGTTTCGTCTGGCGGCCGAAAGAATTTATTATTCGGGCTGGCATCGACGACACAACCGCAACTGGAGCCGAACCGTCGTGAAATTTCCGCAGATTCTGGGCACTGCGGCGCTGGCCATGGGCGTTTGCGCCCCTGCTGCCGCGCAGGTAGTCAACGTATACAACTGGGCTGAATACACCGCCCCGGATACCCTCAGCGGCTTCGAAAAGGCCACCGGCATCAAGGTGCGCTACGACGTCTACGACAACAACGACACGTTGCAGGCCAAGCTGCTCACGGGTCAGTCGGGCTACGACGTCGTCGTGCCGTCGACGCACTATGCGGCGCGCCAGCGCGAGGGGGGGCTGTTTCAGAAACTCGACAAATCGCTCATCCCCCACTGGGAGCACCTCGATCCCGACATGATGGAGCTGGTGGCTCAGGTGGATCCGGGCAATGAATACTTCGTGCCGTGGGGGTTTGCCACCAACGGCCTGGGCTACAACCTCACGCGGGTGCAGGAGATCATGGGCAGCGACGCTCCGGTGCAGTCGTGGGACATGCTGTTCGACCCCGACAACGCCAAACAGCTGCAAGCCTGTGGCATTTCGGTGCTCGACGAAGCCTCGCAGGTGTTTCCGGCGGTCCTGCATTACATGGGGCGCGATCCCAACAGCTCCGAGCCGCAGGATTACCGCGACGCGCTCGAGGTGCTCAAGCAGATCCGTCCGTATATCCGCCAGTTCAGTTCGTCGGGCTATATCGACGAACTCGCGGTGGGCGATCTCTGCATGGTGTATGGCTATTCCGGCGACGTGTTCATCGCCGGCCGCCGCGCCGCCGAGGCCGGGCGCGAGTACGAGATCGAGTATTTCATTCCCGAAGGCGGGGCGCCTGCGGCATTCGATGTCATGGCGATCCCGCGCGATGCGGCCAATGTGAAGGAAGCGCATGCCTTCATCAACTACATCGAAACGCCCGAGGTGCACGCGGCCATCACCAACACGGTGTTCTTCCCCAACGCCAATGCCAGCGCGCGTGAATTCGTCGACCCCGAGGTGGCCAATCACCCGATGATCTACCCTTCGCCCGAAGTCTCCCGCACGTTGTTCATGATTCAGCCCCAGTCGCCGGCCATACAGCGTTTGCAGAACCGGCTCTGGGCCGAACTCAAATCCGGTCGTTGACGTCACTCACTGTCTTCACCGGGTCGGTGGGGCAACGTCGCCAGGCGTCAATCGCACGCGGCTTGCGCGCCCCCTTGCCGTGGGGGCGCGGTTTCGTTTCAGGGTACTGTCCAGCATGAATTCCGCCTCCGTGAGCTCTGCCATCATGCGTGAAGTCAACCCGCACGACGACGGCTTCGTCCAGATCATCGATGTGGCCAAACAGTTCGGCGATGTCATGGCCGTGCGGGGCGTCAACCTGCAGGTGGCCCGCAACGAGCTGTTCGCCCTGTTGGGCAGTTCGGGCTGCGGCAAATCCACGCTGCTGCGCATGCTCGCCGGATTCGAGCCGGTGAGCGCCGGCCGCATCGTGCTCGACGGCGAAGACATCACCGAGCTGCCACCGTATCGCCGGCCGGTCAACATGATGTTTCAGTCGTATGCCCTGTTTCCGCACATGACTGTGGAGGCCAACGTGGCCTTCGGCCTCAGGCAGGAAGGGGTGCCGCGTCAGGAGATTCACGACCGCGTCTTTGCCGCCCTCGAGCTGGTGCAGATGGCCGCCTTTGGTCGACGCCGCCCCAGCCAGCTCTCGGGTGGCCAGCAACAGCGCGTGGCGCTGGCGCGCAGCCTGGTCAAACGGCCCAAATTGTTGTTGCTCGACGAGCCCATGTCGGCGCTCGACAAACAGATCCGCCAGCAGACCCAGATCGAACTCACCCGCATCCTTGAGCAGGTGGGTGTTACCTGCATGATGGTCACGCACGACCAGGAAGAAGCCATGACCATGGCGGATCGGCTGGCGGTAATGACCGAAGGCATGATCGTGCAGTGCGGCACGCCCCATGATGTGTACGAATACCCCGCCTCGCGTTTCGTCGCCAGCTTCATCGGCACCACCAATCTGTTCGATGGCGTCATCGTCGAAGACGAGCCCGATCACATCGTGCTCGAGTCCGAAGCGCTCGCTCAACGCCTCTACATCAATCACGGTGTCAATGAGCCGCTGGGCATGTCGGTGACCGCGTCGATCCGGCCCGAACAGATTGCGGTATCACGTCAGCCGCCCTCGCTGGCCCATAACTGGTCGGCCGGCACCGTGAGCCACGTGGCCTACATGGGCAGTCACACGCTCTATCAGATTGCCTTGCCGGCCGGCAACCTGGTGCAGGCCAGCGTGCCCAGCCTGATACTGGCCGACGGCGATGCCCCGGCGCTTGGCGACGAGGTCTTCATCCGCTGGTCGGCCGATGCCGCCACCGTGCTCCGAACCTGACGCCGGAGGACCGTTCATGTTGCATGCGCTGCGTCGTCGCTTGCCTTCAGCCCGTGCTCTGGCCATTGCGCCACCGTATCTGTGGCTGCTGCTGTTTTTCCTGGTGCCGTTCCTGCTGGTCGTGAAGATCAGCTTCTCGGAAATGCGGTTCGGCATACCGCCGTACGGCCCTTTGCTGCAGGTCGAAGAAGAAGTCATCGCCATCGGTCTGCATCTGCGCAGCTACGCGATGCTGTTTTCCGACAGCCTCTACGTGGCCACCTATCTCAGCTCGCTCTGGATGGCAGCGGTGACCACGGTGTGTTGCATCGCCATCGGCTACCCCCTGGCCTACAGCATTGCCCGGGCCGATCCCCGTTACCGTCACTGGTTGCTGCTGGGGGTGATTCTGCCGTTCTGGACCTCGCTGCTGCTGCGCGTATACGCCTGGATCGGCATCTTGCGCAACGAGGGTCTGCTGAATCAGGCGCTGATGTGGCTGGGCGTGATCGATGCACCGCTCGAGATCTATCGCACCGACATCGCCGTTTATATCGGGCTGGTCTACACCTATCTGCCGTTTTTCGTGCTGCCGCTGTACGCCCATCTGGTGAAGCTCGATCTGCGCCTGCTCGAAGCGGCGTACGACCTGGGTGCCCGGCCGTGGCGAGCCTTTGTGTCGATCACTCTGCCGCTGTCGCGTGGGGGGGTGATCGCCGGCTCGATGCTGGTGTTCATTCCCGTGGTCGGTGAGTTCGTGGTGCCCGAGCTGCTGGGCGGCGCCAATACGCTGATGATCGGCCGCCTGATGTGGACCGAGTTCTTCAGCAACACCGATTGGCCGATGGCGGCTGCGGTGACCACGGTGATGGTGTTGGTGCTGCTGGTGCCGCTGGCGCTGTTTCAGTACAACCAGGTTCGCGACATGGAGGCCCGACGCTGAT
Organism: Verticiella sp.; assembly: GCA_041690575.1. Classification (GTDB taxonomy): domain Bacteria; phylum Pseudomonadota; class Gammaproteobacteria; order Burkholderiales; family Burkholderiaceae_B; genus Verticiella. Next base: position 261,333 of record JAWLHC010000004.1, on the reverse strand, counting down.
GATGGCTCGCAATCGGTGGCTGCATGTCACCATCCTGTTGATCGGCTTCGCGTTTCTCTACATCCCCATCCTCAGTCTGGTGGTGTATTCGTTCAATGCGTCCAGCCTGGTCACGGTATGGGGTGGATTTTCGTTGCGCTGGTACGGTGCGCTGCTCAACGACGAAGCCCTGCTGAGCGCGGCCTGGCTCAGCCTCAAGATCGCCTTCTTCACCGGTACGGCCGCCACCATACTCGGCACCTGGGCGGGCTACATCGTGGCGCGCATGGGGCGGTTTCGGGGGTTTTCGCTCTATCTGGCGATGGTCAGTGCGCCGCTGGTGCTGCCCGAAGTGGTGCTCGGCATTTCGATGCTGTTGCTGTTCGTCGAAATGGGCAATGTGCTGGGGTGGCCGCAGGGGCGCGGGGCGTTCACCATCTGGGTGGGCCACACGGTATTCTGTATGGCGTTCGTGGTGGTGATCGTGCAGTCGCGCGTGCGAGAACTCGATCGCAGCCTCGAAGAAGCCGCCATGGACCTCGGTGCGTCGCCGCTGCGGGTGTTCTTCAGCATCATCCTGCCGCAACTGGCACCCGCCCTGGTGGCGGGCTGGCTGCTGGCATTCACCCTGTCACTCGACGACGTGGTCATTGCGTCATTCTTGTCGGGGCCGGGCTCCACCACGCTGCCGCTCGAGATCTTTTCGCGGGTACGATTGGGCGTCAAGCCCGAGGTGAACGCGCTGGCGGCCATTCTGATCGGTCTGGTGGCCGTTGGCATGTTGCTGGCCCACGTCGTGCAGGTGTGGCGGGCGCGCCGTGCCTGACGGCTTGTGACAAGGCAGGTGGGGCGCAGGTTGTGGCGGTAACCGGCGCGGAACGATTGCCGCGCCGGGCGGTCGATTGCCAGAGGGCCTGGGCGGCCCACGGAGGCAGCACATCATGGTCATTCACAAGAACCGCTGGCTGGCGCCGCCGGCCAGCGAGATCACTCCCGAATCGGTCTACCGCCAGCGGCGGCATTTCATGCAGGCCGGGCTGGGCGGGCTGGCGCTGGGGGCGGGTGGCGCCTGGCTGGCCAGCCCGGTTCGGGCGGCGCAGTCCGAAGGCGAGCTGGCGGGTGCGCCCGCTCCGCAGTATTCGGTCGACGAGAAGCTCACCGCCTGGGACGACGTCACCACGTACAACAACTTTTACGAATTCGGGACCGACAAGGACGACCCCGCCCGTTTCGCGTCGCGGATGCAGGTGCGTCCCTGGACCGTGCAAGTCGAGGGTGAGGTTCACAAACCTCGTCAGTTCGATATCGACGATCTGCTCAAGCTGGCACCGATGGAAGAACGCGTGTATCGCCTGCGGTGCGTGGAAGGCTGGTCGATGGTCATTCCCTGGGTGGGGTATTCGCTGTCGCATCTGATTCGCGCGGTTCAGCCCACCGGCAATGCCCGCTACGTCGAGTTCGTGACCGACATGCAGCCCGAGGTCATGCCGGGCTTGCGGCTGCGCGTGATCGATTGGCCCTATCGCGAAGGCCTGCGTCTCGACGAAGCGCAGAACCCGCTCACGTTGCTGGCTTTCGGGCTCTACGGCAAAGTCCTGCCCAACCAGAATGGCGCGCCGGTGCGTCTGGTGGTGCCCTGGAAATACGGCTTCAAGTCGGCCAAGTCGCTGGTGCGCATTCGTTTCGTGGAGCAACGGCCGCTCACCAGCTGGGAACAGACCGCGCCGCGCGAGTACGGCTTCTACGCCAACGTCAATCCGCAGGTGAATCACCCGCGCTGGAGTCAGGCCACCGAGCGTCGCATTGGCGAAGACGGCTTTTTCAGTCCGCGGCGAGACACGCTGATGTTCAACGGTTATGCCGACCAGGTGGCCGGGCTGTACGAGGGGATGGACTTGCGTGCCAACTACTGAGTCGAGGCGGGGCCGGCCGGCCGGAGGCCGGATCGGTCCGGTGCCGGTGCGCTGGGCCAAGGCCGTCGTCTGGCTGCTGGGGCTGGCGCCGATGGTGCGCTGGGTCGTATTGGGAGTGATGGGCGGGCTGGGCGCCAACCCCACCGAGTTCCTGATCCGATCCAGCGGCACATTCACGCTGGTCATCCTTCTGGTCACATTGTTGATCTCGCCATTGCGTGCCGTGACCGGCAATGCGGCGTGGCTGCGCTTGCGTCGCCTTTGCGGTCTGTTCGCTTTTTTTTACGCCTGTCTGCATTGGCTCGGCTACCTCTGGTGGGATCAATGGTTCGACTGGCTGGCCGTGGCCCGTGATGCCTGGCAACGGCCGCTGATCGCCGTGGGGTTGGCGGCCTGGGCCGTGTTGCTGTTGCTGGCCGTCACCTCGACCCAGGGCTGGATGCGCCGCCTTGGCCGGCGCTGGCAAGCGCTGCATCGTGGCGTGTACCTGGCCGTGCTGTTGGCCCTCGTCCACTTCTGGCTGCATCGGGCGGGCAAGAACGATTTTGCCGACGTCTGGTGGTTTGCCGTCGTGGCCGCTGTGCTGCTGGCGTGGCGGGCCTGGCGAGCCTGGCGCGCCCGTCGTGGTGCGCGTGGGCCGCGCCGCTACAATGGCGGCCAAGCCCCCGTCGCGGGGCGCAAGCCACACACGAGAGAAGCCCCTTGGAGTTGACTGCAATCGCCACCTGGCAGTGGGCGCTGGCTGCCGCCGGCCTCGTGGTGGTGTGGGCCATCGTCGCCGCCTGGTTGGCGGCGGCACGCCATCGTCGTCTGGGGCAGGCCCTCACGCGCGTGCTTGAGCAACAAGACCGGCTCGAGCGGCAATGGCACGTCGAACTCGACGAGAGCCAGCGCGATCACCGCGAAGAGCTGGCCCGGGGCCTGGCCGGCGTGCGCCACGACATGACATTGCAGTTCGACGCCTTGCGCCAGCAACAGGCCACCGACACGCATGCTGGCCGCTCGGAGCTGACCCAGGCGCTCGACCGTTTCATGCAGCAAAGCCACCAGCAATGGCAACAGCTCACCGAGATCAATGATCGCCGGCTGCAAGAGTTGCGCCACACGCTCGAGGCGCGTCTGCACGGTCTGCAGCAAGAAAATGCGGCCAAGCTCGACGACATGCGCCGCTTGGTCGACGAGAAGCTGCACGCCACCCTCGAGCAGCGGCTGGGCGAATCGTTTCGCATCGTGTCGGAGCGCCTCGAGGCGGTGCATCGTGGCCTCGGCGATATGCGTCAACTGGCGGCCGATGTCGGCGACCTGCAACGCGTGCTGGTGAACGTGAAATCGCGTGGCACCTGGGGCGAGGTGCAGTTGGCCCGGCTGGTGGGCGACGTGATGACGCCCGATCAATACGGCTTGCAGGTCAAGCCGATTCCGGGTCGCTCTGAAGTCGTGGAGTGTGCCATCCGGCTTCCGGGGCGCAGCGCCGAAGCGCCGTTGTGGTTGCCGATCGATGCCAAGTTTCCGCGCGAGTCCTTCGAGCGCCTGCTCACGGCCGAAGAACAGGGTGATGAAGCCGCCATACGTCAGGCCAGCGTGGCACTGGAGCGCGTCGTCGAAGTGGAAGCGCGGCGCATTGCCGGCAAGTATGTGTCGCCGCCCCACACCACCGATTTTGCCGTGATGTTTCTGGCCACCGAAGGCTTGTACGCCGAGGTGTTGCGGCGCCCCGGCCTGTTCGATCGCCTGCAGGCCCTGCGGATCACCGTGGCCGGTCCCAGTACGCTGGCCGCCATGCTCAACAGCCTGCAGATGGGGTTTCGAACGCTGGCCATCGAGCAGCGCTCGGCCGAAGTGTGGCAGGTGCTGCGCGCGGTCAAAACCGAATTCGACAAGTTTGGCGAAAACCTGGCGCAGGTGAAAAAATCGCTCGAGAGCGCCAGCCAGCGTATCGGCCAAACCGAAACCCGCACACGCGTGATGTTGCGCAATCTGCGAGCCGTGGAAGCGCTGCCCGGCTCCTCGTCGCCCCCCGGGAGTCAGCCGGAGGGCGAGCCGGTCGACGACACCACGGCCGGTGCGTCCGATGACGAATCGTCGCCGCCGCCTGGCAATCGTACGTCTGCGGATGACCCCTTGCCCTGACCCTGTCTCACGGCGACACTGCAGCGCAGTGATTTTTCCGACGCTTTGGAGCACTTTCTATGCTGACCCAGGATCAACTCAAGCAGCAGGCCGCCGATGCCGCCCTGCAGTATGTCGAAAGCCTGCTCGACGAGCCGGCCATCATTGGCGTGGGTACGGGTTCCACCGCCGATCGCTTCATCGATGGCTTGCCACGGTTGCGCGACAAAGTGATGGGTTGCGTGGCGAGTTCGGAGCGCAGTGCTGCCCGTCTGGCCGGCCACGGTCTGCCCGTGCTCGATCTCAACGCGGTGGACTCCATGCCGGTCTATGTTGACGGCGCCGACGAGATCGACGGCAACCTGTACATGATCAAGGGGGGCGGTGGCGCCCTCACGCGCGAAAAGATCGTGGCCTCGGTGGCCGAACGTTTCGTGTGCATCGTGGATGAATCCAAACTGGTGGACAGTCTTGGTGCCTTTCCGTTGCCCATCGAGGTGATACCCATGGCGCGCGCCGCCGTGGCTCGGCGCCTGGCGGCCATGGGGGGTCACGCTGCCCTGCGCGAAGGCTTTGAAACCGACAACGGCAATCAGATTCTGGATGTGCACGGCCTGCGCATCATCGACGCCCAGGTCTTTGAAGAGCAGATCAACAATATTCCCGGCGTGGTCACCTGCGGGCTCTTTGCCCTGGCGGGCGCCGAAGTGGCGCTTCTGGCCACCCAGAAAGGCGTGCGGCGCATCGATGCGCCGCATCTCACTGCGGGTTAGCCGCCGTGGCAGGGCTTGGAAGTTTGTACGCGGAGAAGGCTCAGGCGGCGCAGGGGAACACGGCCGATTGTTCGGCCAGCAGCCTCACGCCCACACTGGCGCCGATGTCGTAGGGCTTCAGGCTGGGGGCAAGGGCAAGCACGCGCCCGCCCGAGGGCAGCCGCAGGGTGTAGAGAAATTCCGCGCCCCGGAAGGCCCGCGACACCACTTCGGCCCGCACTTCGCTGGCGGGATCCAGCACCAGGGCATCCGGCCGGATCAGTACCTCGAGGCTGCGATAGCCATTGAGGTGGGTGTGCGGCAACGGCGCCAACTGACCCAGCTCGCTGTGCACGCACTGCTCGGCCATCAGCGTGGCCGGCAGCAGCACACCTTCGCCTATGAAGCTGGCCACATAGCGGTGTGCCGGTTGATGATAGATGGCGTAGGGGGTGTCCCATTGCAGCAGTTTGCCATCGGCCATGACCCCCACCCGGTCGGCCACGGCAAAGGCCTCGCGCTGATCGTGAGTCACCAGAATGGCGGTGGCGCCCGCGCGTTTGAGGATGTCGCGCACTTCTTCGGCAAGGCGTTCGCGCAGGGTCACGTCGAGATTGGAGAAGGGTTCATCCATCAGCATGAGGCGGGGCTCGGGAGCCAGGGCGCGTGCCAGCGCGATCCGTTGCTGTTGTCCGCCCGAGAGTTCGTGGGGATACCGCTTGGCGGTGTCGGTAAGGCCCACGAGGTCGAGCATGTCGGCCACGCGCTGACGCCGGGCAGTGGCAGGCTGGTGACGCAGACCGAAAGCGATGTTGGCCGCCACGGTGAGGTGCGGGAACAGCGCGTAATCCTGAAACACCACGCCGATGCGACGCGCTTCGGGCGGCACGCCACTGGTGGGAGTGGCCACGCAATCGCCGGCCAGGTGGATTTCGCCCTGGCGCAAGGGCTCGAAGCCGGCAATGGCGCGCAGTACCGTGGTCTTGCCGCAACCCGATGCCCCCAGCAGGCAACCGATTTCGCCCTGGGCAAGTTGAAACGACAGACCGGTGACGACGTCGTCGGTGTCGTAGCCAACGGCAATCGAACGAATATCGAGCATCATTCCTATTCCGGAGTGTGACCTATCGGCATTATGCGCCTGTTTGCCGCCTCAGACGCCTCGGCCCGGCAGCCGGTCGGTTTGCCGAACCAGCAGCATCACGGGCAGCAGCCCCACGAGCACAATGAACAGGGCAGGCAATGCCGCGCGCTCCCACATCGATTCGGTGGTGAGCTGGTACACCCTCACGGCGAGCGTATCCCAGCCAAAGCTGCGGGTCATGAGCGTGATCGGCATCTCTTTGAGAACATCCACGAACACCAGCAGAAAACCGGCCATCAGACCGGACCGCAGCAAGGGCAGATGGAGCCGGCGCAGCGAGCCCAGGGCACTCAGGCCGAGCGAGCGCGCAGCGTCTTCCTGGCTGCGGCTGATGCGTTGCATGGCGCTGTCGGAGGCCTGAAACGCCACGGCCAGAAAGCGAGCCACCAGCGCAAACAGCATGGTAAAGAGGGTGCCCGTGAGGATCTGATAGCCCGAGAAGCCGAACCAGCCAGCCGCCGTTACCAGTTGGTCGTCGAACCAAGCGATGGGGATGAAGACGCCCACGGCCAGCACGGTGCCCGGCACGGCGTAACCGAGAATGGCCACTCGCGCCAGCCATTGCGTGGCGGGATCGTGATACCGGCGTTTCAGCCATGACAGCACCAGTGCGCCGGCCACGGCGAGCAGGCCGGCCAGGACGGCCAGCTGCAGGGAATTGAACACGAAGCCCCAGTATCGGGCGTTGAGGTCTTCGCGCCACACACCGGCCGACCAGATCACGAGCTGAATCACCGGGATGAGAAAAGCCGCCGTGAAAACGGTGCTGCATGCCGCTACGGCCAGCCAGCGCCAGGCGCCGCGCAGCACGATGCGGGGACCGTGGGTGATCTGGGTTTGATAGCGTCGGCGACCCCGCAGCCGTTGTTCAAAGGCCGCCAGCAGCAAGACGAACAACACCAGCAGTGAGGCGAGCTGTGCGGCGGCCGGCAGATTGAACAAACCGAACCACGAGCGGTAGATGGCCGTGGTAAAGGTGTCGTAGTTGAACACCGCCACGGCGCCGAAATCGGCGAGCGTCTCCATCAGGGCCAGGGTGAGGCCACCGATGATCCAGGGCCTTGCCATGGGCAAGGCCACCCGGAAGAATGCCTGCCGGCGCGACAGGCCGAGGGTTTGCGCCGCTTCCATGGCACGGCGACCCTGGGTGCGAAAAGCGTTGCGCGCGAGCAGGTAGACATAAGGGTAGAGCGCCATCACCAACACGATGGTGACAGCCAGCAGGCCACTGCGCACATTGGGCACCATGGCACTGCTGCCGAATTGCGTTCGCAGGAACGTTTGCACCGGGCCGGCAAAGTCGAAGATGCCGATCTGCACGAAGGCCAGCACATAGGCCGGGATGGCCAGGGGCAACATCAGGCCCCACGCAAAGAAGCGGCGGCCCGGGAACTCGCAGGCTGCCGTGAGCCACGCCAGCGGCACGCCCACCAGCAACACGCCCGAGCCCACCGTGAGCATGAGCAGCAGCGTGTTGCGCAGAACGCCGGGCAGCACGTACTGCTGCAAGTGCTGCCAGACTTCGGCCTGGGGCGAAAAGAAATACCCCGCCACGACCGCCAGCGGGACGATCGTGAGCAGGGCTATGGGCAGGGCATACAGTGCCCCGGGAGACAACGCTTTAGCGATAACCGGCACGATCCAGGAGACGAATGGCTTCGGGTTGCAGACTGCCGATCTCCGCTGCGTTGGTGGTGTTGGGAGTAAACGTGCCCCACGACTTCACGATGGGATCGGGCTCGACGTCGGGGTTGACGGGACCCTCGAAAGTGCCGTGAGTGTAGCCGGTTTGAGCGTCGGCCGAGGCCAGCCACTCGAGCAGCTTGAGTGCCCCTTCGGGGTTCTTGGCGTGTGCCGTGACGCCGCCGCCGGACAGATTGACGTGGGTACCGCCTTTGCCTTCGCCCTGATTGGCCCAGAACAGCGAGACCTGCTCGGTAAAGCTAGGGTCCTTGCTGGTGAGACGACCGTAGTAATAGGTGTTGGCGATCGTGACGGCGCACTGGCCGGCCGCCACGGCTTCAAGCATCTTGGTGTCGCTGGTGAAGACATCGGTGGCAAGGTTGTTGACCCAGCCGCGGGCGATGGCTTCGGTGGTCTCTTCGCCATGCTCGGCAATCAACATGGCGGTGAGCGACTGCGTATAGGTCTGTTTGCTGGTGCGCAGGCACAGCTTGCCTTCCCATTTGGGGTCGGCCAGATCTTCGTAGGTGGACAGCTCGCTGGCCTCGACCATGTCGGGGTTGAAGAAGATGGTGCGCTCGCGTCGCGACAGGCCATACCAGAAGCCGTCGGGGTCGCGCAGGGCGGGCGGGATGTCGTTGTCGAGCGAGTCGGATTGCGTTTGGCGCAACAGCCCGCGATCGGCGGCGCGCCAGAGGTTGCCCACATCGACGGTAATCAGCAGGTCGGCCGGCGTGCCTTCGCCCTCGGCGGCCAGGCGCTCCATGAGCGCGTTGCCGTTGTCGGTGAGCATGCGAACCGGCACGCCGGTTTCTTCGGTGTAGCGATCGAGCGTCGGCTTGAGCAGTTGCTCGATACGCGACGAATAGATGGTGACCGGCTCTTCGGCAGCCTGAAGGGCGGTGGGCAGGGCAGCGGTGCAGGCAACGGCCGCGCTGGCGGCGATATGACGAAGTGGCAACACGGTGAAGAACTCCTGGAAAAGGATCACGAACCGCAATTCTATCGCAAATGAGAACGATTCATGTCAAGATTTCAATGCATGGGTTCAGGAGTCGTGTCGCCCAGGTTCCCGCGAGCGAGGCCGGCCATCAAATCGTCACACAAAAGTCATACACTGGGGGTTTATTCAGAGTCATTGTGGGCGCCTGCGCCCACTTCAAGGAGTGGTCATGACCGAGCATACGCACCGGCAGTTCGACGCCGAAATCGAAAGCGTCCGTTCACGCTTTCTGCAAATGGGAGGGCTGGTAGAAGCCCAGATCTCGGATGCCGTCGACGGCCTGGCCAATGGCGACATCGATCTGCTCGACCGTGTGATCAAGCGCGAAGCCGAAGTCAACCGGCACGAAACCGAGCTGGACGAAGCGATTGGTCGCATTCTCGCCCTGCGTCAGCCGGCGGCAGTCGATCTGCGCATGATGATCACCCTCACCAAGATGATCACCGACATGGAGCGTTCGGGCGACGAAGCCGAGAAGATCGCCCGGATGGCCAAGATGATCCATGAGGCCGGCCGGCGCAATATGCCGGCAGTCGAGCTCTGGCACATGGCCGGGTATGTGACCACCATGATGCGCCAGACGCTCGACGCCTTTGCCCGTGGCGACGCCAGGGTGGCGGCCGAGGTGGTCAAGCAGGACAAGAGCGTGGATGTGGAGTGGCAGGGTGCCATCCGGCACCTCATCACCTACATGATCGAAGACCCGCGCACGATATCGCGAGCCATCGAGCTGCTGTTCATCGCCAAGGCGCTCGAACGCATCGGCGATCATGCCAAGAACATGTCCGAGCAGGTGATCTATCTGATCAAGGGCAAGGATGTGCGCCATACGGCGGTCGAGCAGGTGGAGCGCGAAGTCTCCAACTGAGGCCGGGCTCGTACCGGCGAGCAAGGGGCGCGCCTGACGGCAGGGCGAGGCTTGCGCCTCGGCCCCTGGCCCTCGCAAGGCCCGTCAGGGGGTGCGCCTGGTGACGCCAACGACGCCACGTGTGGCCTTATTGCGAAGGCGGCACATACCCCTGGGCTTCGACCGAGCCGTCTTCAAACAGAAACTTCTCCATTTGTTGCGAGAGGTATTTGCGAGCCCGGGCGTCGGCCAGATTCAGCCGGTTTTCGTTGACCAGGCGGGTCTGGATGCCGATCCATTCTTGCCAGGCCTGCTTCGAAATGTTCTGGTAGATGCGCTGCCCGAGCTCGCCGGGATAGGGGGCGAAGTCCAGCCCTTCGGCCTCGGTTTTGAGCTTGGCACACTGAACCATTCTTGCCATGGGTGATCCTCGATAGGGTTGCTGGGTCAGCCCGCATTGTAGTTGAGCCCGTCGTCGGTGCTTGCCGGCAGGAGCAGTGGCACGGGTGCCATATCGGGTGCGGCGTCGGGCATGGCAGCATACGGATCGGGTGCTGGCAGCCGGACCGGCAGCCAGGGGTGGTGATCTGCATCGCCAGCCGACGGCGTTGCCGGGCTGGTGCGCATCGCCGCCACGGCCTGCAGGGCAGATGCCAGGTCGTGCACTCCTTGCAGAACGGCGGCGAGGTCGGGCGGGGTGATGCCGGGGCCCGACACTTCCGGGTGCGCGGCGTGTGCGGCGACCGCGATGCGACTGTGGAGCCAGGCCGCATCGCCCGGGTTCTGCAGGGCACTGTGGAGAAATACGGCCAGGAATTCGCTGCGTGGCACCTGACCCGACTGCAGGGCTTCGGCCCAATACTGCTGGCCCGAGGGGTCTGCGTTGCGGCCCAGCACGCTCAGGTACAGTTGACTCACGAACTCCGTGTGGCTGGCCGTGTCGGGCCATTCGCCATTCTGCTCGGCCGCCCAGGCAAAGTCACGGGCGACCGATTTGTAGGCATGTACCGCAGCATCGGTTTGCGTCAGGGCATGCGCCAACGCCTCGCTCCAGTATTGCAGGCCGGCCGATTCCGGGGCTCGCTGAAAAGTGCCCACATACATGCCCAACAGCCAGTTCGCGTGGGGCAGGGCCGTCGGCGCCAGGCCGAGCTCCGCGGTGGGCACGGACAGCCAGCCGCTGCCCTGCACGTGCGGATGATCGAGCAAGTGCGTCAGCAACGCCGGATAGTCGGGTTCGCTGCCCAGCGGCAGATCGGCCCAGGCGTACAGCCAGTCGAGCGGACTGATGTGGTTGCTATCGATCAGGGCCACCAGCGGCTCGCGCGTGGCGTCGGGTGCCTCGGGATAGAGCAGGTCGACCACCAGGGCGCCCGTGAGCGCCTCGTTGTAGATCTCGATCGGATAGGTGGCGTCCCAGAGCTTGCCGGGGCCGAACTCGAGTTCGGTGGCCTTGGCCAAGGCGGCATCGGCATAGAAGTACGACAGCGTGTGCAGCCAGGCCGACTCCACGTCGGAGCGGGCCAGCCCGTCGAAGATGACCAGCGATTGCTGCACTTGTCGCGGGTTGGTGTAGTGCTGATAAAACGCCTCGAGCCGGGCGCGGGTGTCGTCGAAGTTCATGCCTGTCTCCGCAGGGGGTGGGAAAGGGCGACTCAGTTCACGCTCGTGACTTCGCAGACGTTGCCCGAGCCGATGCGATAGCGCACGGTGCCCTGGAAGCCTGGCCAGCGCTCCCGGGCAGCGGCGGCGCAGAGCTGGTGCGAGGCTTCGATGCCGCCATCGCCTTGTGGCGGATCGAACTCGCCGTTGCTCAAGCCACTGGTGTTCATGGCAGTGGCGATCTCACTCCACACCTGCCCCAGCGCGTACTCGTGCCACATGCCGTTGTTCTGCACCCAGGTCACGGCGCGGTCGTGCCAATCGGTGAGCCAGTGTGCATAGCCCCCGGCCTCGGGGCAGCGTCTGGAAGTGCCAAAATCCCGGTAGTGGGCAATGACCTGTTCCTTGGTCCAGTCGAACTGATTGACGGCGTGGTAGCCCGCGTCGCCCGGGCCGCAGATCAGTGCCTTGATCAGGACGGTCTCGCCGATTCGGGCGGGGTCGTCCGGGCTGGGGGGCGGTGGCGGCACGTAGGGCGGCAGACACGTGCCCCAGGCGCTCCAGCTGCCCCAGGGTCCGACCATTTCGGTGCGGGTGCCGTCGAGCAAAAACACCGAATACAGCGGCCTGCTGCGTTCGCGAATCTGGTGGCTGGGCGCACCGTCGGTATGGGTGCAGGGGCGGGTGTCGAGATCGTTGTCGGTACTGGTACTGATGAGGCAGGCATCGAGCGCGGCGTCGTAGCGCACGCTGCGACCAAAGCGGGCGCAGGGGTTGACGCAGCCCGTGCCCTCGAGCCAACGCTGGCCGCTGGGGCAAGTGGGCCATTCAGGTTCGGGTTCAGGTTCGGGTGATGGCGGCAGCGACGGGTTGGCGGGTGACACCGAGACCACCGCCTGCATGGCAGGACCGGCGAAAATCAGCTCGGCCGAGCTGGTGTGCGCCCGACTCGCGCTGGCGACTAGGGCTGCCGCTCCGGCCAGCATCAGCGCCGTGCAGCCATGTTGCCAGCGTGTCATGGCACCCCTCCTGTCGGTTGCCCTGGATCGGGCAATCACTATGACAGGCGGGAGCGGTGACGGACCGGAGGTGCGTCGCCAGGGACGCACCGTCTGCCGTCAAGCCTGGGGCAGAATATCCTTGACCGTGTCGGAGGGACGGCACAGGCGCGTGCCGCGCGGCGTGACCACAAAGGGGCGGTTGATGAGGATGGGATGCTGCATCATGGCATCGAGCAACTGATCGTCGGTGACATCGGGCTGATCGAGCCCCAGCTCTTGCCAGGGAGTGCCCTTCTCGCGTAGCGCTTCGCGCACGGTGAGCCCGGCATCGGCAATCATGCGTTGCAGCGTGGCACGATCGGGCGGTGAGGTCAGATATTCGATCACCTCGGGCTCATGACCCGCTTCGCGAATGAGGGTCAGCGTATTGCGCGACGTGCCGCATCTGGGGTTGTGATAGATGGTGATATTGGCCATGGTTGGCGGCTCCTGGGGTTGAAAGTTCGTGGCCAGCCGCGTGTCGTTGTCGGCGGTCGCGCCCGATGGCGCCAGTTCGCACGAGGCACCACCGCAGCAATTGCGCACCAGAAAAGTCACCACCTGATCCATGACGGCGTAGTTGGCCCGGTAGTACACATGGCGCCCCTCCTGGCGCGCCAGGGTAAGGCCGGCATGCGTCAGCTCTTTCAGATGGAACGACAGCGATGACGGCGGGATCCCCGTCAGCTGACTGATCCGGCCCGCCGCCAGGCCTGCGTCACCGGCCTGAATCAGTAGCCGAAACACTTCAAGGCGAGACGTCTGAGCCAGCGCGGCAAGGGCCGCGACAACGGTTTGGCTTTCCATATTTCAATTATGGTCGAACAGTTTGTGGCGTAGCAAGCGCCGCTTGGGTGCCTGGCCTGCCGTGCCGGCGCCGTGCGCTACAGGCGCTTGATGAATACCAGACTATTGCGCGCCCGGTTGTACTGGGCTTGCCGGTTGCGCGGCAGATCGGCCAGCGAGCCGGGATTGAAGCCACGTTTGATGAACCAGTGTGACGTGCGAGTGGTGAGCACGAACAACCGGCGCACGCCGCTGGCCCGGGCGCGCGCCTCAGCGTGACGCAGGAGCTTGTCGCCCTCGCCTTCGGCTTGCCAGTCGGGATGCACCACCAGGCAAGCCATTTCGGCCATGCGGTCTTCGGGCCACACATAGAGTGCGACGCAGCCGTAGATGAGCCCGTCGTGCTCGGTGACCCAGAACTTCTCGACATCGCGTTCGATCTGGTGACGGCCGCGCGGCACCAGCGTGCCGTCTTGTTCGAGGGGTTCGATGAGCTGCACGATGGCGCCAACGTCGTCGACGGTGGCGGGGCGGAGATCGTCGAGTGTGTCTTCGACCACCATGGTGCCCACGCCGTCGTGCGTGAAGATCTCGAGCAGAATGCTGCCATCGAGCGCGAAGGGCAACAGATGGGCCCGAGCCACCCCTTGCTTGACCGCGCGCGAGGCATGCGCCAGGTAGTGGGCCGTGTCGGTGTCCAGCTCCTTCTGGGCCAGCAAGCGATCGGCATCCACCCGCGCCAGCTCGGTGTCGATGTCGCCGTCGGCATCGCGCACCCCGTCGCTCTCGGTGAGGAAGATGAGCTTCTCGGCGCGCAGTCCCACGGCGATGCGCGTGGCAAGTTCTTCCATGGCCAGGCTGAATGCCTCGCCGGTGGGTGAGAACCCCAGCGGCGACATCAGCACGATCGAACCCTGGTCTACCGCGGAGCGCAGGGCTTCGATATCGATCTTGCGCACTTGCCCGGTGTGCTGGTAATCCACGCCATCGATCACCCCTACCGGGCGGGCCGTGACGAAGTTGCCGGTAATCACCCGCATGCGGGCATGCGACATGGGCGTATTGGGCAGGCCCTGACTGAACGCCGCCTCGATGTCGAGGAGGATCTCGCCGGCGGCCTCTTTGACGCATTCGAGGGCGTCGGCATCGGTGACGCTCAGGCCGCGGTCGAAATGATGGACAAACCCCTTGAGCCGGAGCTGTTCGTTGACCTGAGGGCGTGAACCATGCACCAGTACCAGACGGATACCCAGCGCATTGAGCAGCGAAAGATCCTGCACGAGGCTGTTGAGGACTCCCGCCTGCACCAGTTCGCCGCCGAAGCCCACGACGAATGTCTTGCCCCGAAAGGCATGCACATAGGGCGCCACCTCACGAAACCATCGCACGAACTGCGCGGGCGCGGTCTCCGGGGCGACGACTTCGGGGTCGGTGGCAGGGTCGTCGTCGGCAGCGGGCGAGGCAAGAGGCATGACGGCAGGTCGGGGTCGGCGTGGAAGCCAACATTTTATATGGATTGGGATGGCCGGTTTGCCTGCGGCCGATGGGCTCTCGTAGGATAATGATCGATTTTCGTCGCCGAGTGAGCCGAGTGAATTCCGTCGCCCCCCGCGAGCGCCATCCTGTTCCTGTCATTCGTTACCCCGAAGAGCTTCCCGTCAGCGCGCGTCGCGCCGAGATTGCGGCCGCGGTGCGCGACCATCCGGTGGTGATCGTCAGTGGCGAAACCGGCTCGGGCAAAACCACACAATTGCCCAAGATCTGTCTCGAGCTGGGCCGTGGTGTGGCGGGCATGATCGGCCACACGCAACCCCGCCGGCTGGCGGCCACGTCGGTGGCCAAACGGGTGGCGCAAGAGCTCGATACCGCACTGGGCACGGTGGTGGGATATCAGGTGCGCTTCCAGGATCGCACGCAACCGGGCACGTCGGTCAAACTGATGACCGATGGGGTGTTGCTGGCCGAAACTCAACGCGACCCGCTGTTGCGTCGCTACGACACCCTCATCATCGACGAGGCTCATGAGCGAAGCCTGAACATCGACTTTCTGCTCGGTTATCTGCGTCAGTTGCTGCCACGCCGACCCGATCTCAAACTCATCATTACCTCGGCCACCATCGATGCCGATCGCTTCGCCGAACATTTCGCAATCGGCGGGCGCAAGGCGCCGGTGATCGAAGTGTCGGGCCGGCTCTATCCGGTCGAGGTGCGTTACCGCCCGGTATTGGCCGACGACCCGGAAGCCAGTGCCGGTGGCGCGGGCCGAGAACGGCTCTCGCAAGACGACGAACGCGACCTGATCGATGCCATCGTGGACGGCGTGGCCGAGTGTGCCCGTCACGGCCCCGGCGACGTGCTGGTATTTTTGCCTGGCGAGCGCGAGATTCGCGAGACGGCCGAGGCCTTGCGCAAGCAGCATCCGCCCGGCACCGAGGTGTTGCCCCTGTTTGCCCGCCTGTCGCAGGCCGAGCAGGAGGCCGTGTTTCGGCCCGTGGGCAATGCCCGTCGTATCGTGCTGGCCACCAACGTGGCCGAAACCTCCCTCACGGTGCCGGGGATCCGATTCGTCGTGGATAGCGGCCTGGCGCGGGTCAAGCGCTACTCCTGGCGCAACAAGGTGGAACAGCTGCGGGTCGAGCCCATCAGTCAGGCGTCGGCCAATCAGCGCACGGGCCGCTGTGGCCGACTGGGTCCCGGCGTGTGTATCCGCCTGTACGACGAAGCCGACTTTGCCGCGCGGCCACGCTTTGCCGACCCCGAGATTCTGCGGTCGTCGCTCGCCGCCGTGATCTTGCGCATGAAGTCGCTGCGCCTGCACGACATCGAAGCCTTCCCGTTTGTCGAGCCGCCGTCGGGTCGGGCCATTGCCGATGGCTATCACATGCTGCAGGAACTGGGCGCGATAGACGAGCGCAACCAGCTGACCGAGATGGGGCGGGAACTGGCGCGCTTGCCGGTGGATCCGCGCATTGGCCGCATGGTTCTGGCCGGTCGCGAGCAGCAATGTCTGCACGAAATGATGATCATTGCCTCGGCGCTATCGGTCCAGGATCCGCGCGATCGTCCGTTGGCGGCGCAGGAGGCGGCCGACGCCGCGCATGCTGCGTTCGCCGACGACCGATCCGAGTTCGTGTCGTATCTGCGGCTGTGGGATTGGTACCACGAGGCGGTGGCGCACAAGGCGTCGCAACGCAAACTCGTGCAGAAGTTGCGAGAACATTACCTGTCGCCAGTGCGGCTGCGTGAATGGCACGATGTGCACACCCAGCTGGCTGCCATGGTGGGCAGCGCGGGCTGGCGAGTCAACAGCACGCCGGGTACGCACGAGCAGGTGCACAAAGCCCTGCTGGCCGGTCTGCTGGGCAATGTGGGTATGCGCGCCGAAGACGGCAACCACTATCTGGGCGCGCGCGGCATTCGCTTTCATATTCATCCGGGCTCGCGGCTGGCGCGCAAGGCCGGGCGCTGGGTGCTGGCGGCCGAGCTGGTCGAGACGTCCCGCCTGTTTGCCCGCTGCGTGGCCCGAATCGAACCGGTCTGGGTCGAGCAGGTGGCCGGCAGCCTGGTCAAGCGGTCATGGTCGGAGCCGCGCTGGGATCGCAAGCGCGGCCAGGTGGTCGCCAACGAGCGCGGCACGCTGTATGGCTTGCCCCTGTATCACGGTCGCAAGGTGAATTTCGGTCGCATCGATCCGGTGCAGGCGCGCGAGATCTTCATCCGGGAGGCCCTCGTGCCGGCCGAGGTGGAGTCGCGCCTGCCGTTTCTGGCCCACAATCGCAAGCTGGTGGCCGACATCCAGAAGCTCGAGCACAAGGCTCGCCGGCCCGACATTCTGGTCGACGACGCCTTGATCCATGCGTTCTACGATCGCCACTTGCCGGCCGACGTGTGCCAGACGCGCTCGCTCGAGTCGTGGTATCGCAAGGCGTCGCAGGTCGATCCGCGCTTGCTGTATCTCTCGCGCGACGAGCTGATGCAGCACGAAGCCGCCGGTGTCACCACCGACGTCTTCCCCAAGCGGCTCGTGTGGCAGGGCGTCGACCTGGCACTCGATTATCACTTCGAGCCGGGGTCGCCGCGCGACGGGGTCACGTTGTCGGTGCCGTTATATGCGCTCAATCAGCTCGACGCCGCACGCGGTGAGTGGCTGGTGCCGGGGATGCTCAAAGAGAAGGTGCACTTGCTGTTGAAATCCTTGCCGCAGAAGTTGCGCCGCCATTGCGTGCCGCTACCCGACTACGCGGCAGGCTTTTTCGATCGCCATTTCGAGGAGGCTCAGGATCCGGCCCGGCCTTTGCTCGATGCCATCATCGACGATGTGTGGCAACACAAGCAGCAACGGTTGGCCGCCACCGATTTCAAGCTCGAAACCCTGCCGCCGCATTTGTTCATGAATTTCCGGCTGGTGGATGAGCACGGCCGCACCTTGGGCATGGGGCGCAATCTGTCCCAGCTGCGTGCGGAGCACGGGCGCCAGGCGCAAGCGACCTTCCAGCAAGTGGCGGCGCGCGATTCCGACGCCGCTCAGGCCCTGGCGCACGAGAACCTGACCGACTGGAGCTTCGGCGAGTTGCCCGAGCTGCTGGAAATCCGGCGCGGCGGGCAAACCGTGTTCGGTTATCCGGCTCTGGTCGATCGCGAGACGCACTGCGATCTCGACGTGTTCGATGATCCCGAGGCCGCGCGGCAGCGACATCGGCGAGGTCTGTTGCGGCTGTTCCGGCTGCAGCTGCGCCAACAGGTGAAGTTTCTGGAGAAGAACCTCGACAACCTCACCACCATGAGCATGCTCTTCATGGCGCTGGGCACCCGCGAGTCGCTGCGCGATCAGATTCTCGACGCGGCGATCGCCGCGTCGTGCATGGCTGAACCCTGGCCGGTCGATGCGGAACAGTTTGGTCAGCGGGTGGCCGAAGGCAAGACCCGGCTGGGCTTGCTGGCCCAGGAGATTGCGCGGCTGGTGCATCAGGTGCTCGACGAATGGACGGCGCTGCAGCGCAAGCTGCCACAGACCAAGGGGTTTCCGGATGCCCGTGCCGACATCGAGCGTCAGGCCAGCGCTCTGGTGCATGCCACTTTCGTGCGCGACACCCCCTACGAACAGCTCAAGCACGTGCCGCGTTATCTCAAGGCGGCAGTGATGCGAATCGACAAACTGCGGGCCGATCCGGCACGCGACGCCGCGTTGCAGGCCGATGTGGCGTCACTGACGCAACGCTGGCAGCGCGCCGTGGCGCAGCGCAAGGGCGTGAGAGACCCGGAGCTCGAGGCGTTTCGTTGGCTGCTCGAAGAACTGCGCGTGGCGTTGTATGCGCAAACCTTGCGCACGCCCATGCCGGTCTCGGTGAAGCGGCTGGAGAAAACCTGGCAGGCCTTGCAGCGGTGAGGCAACGGGAGAGGGTCTGGCGGGCCGTGCGGCCTTGAGGCGACCCACCCGGCCCGGGTTGGCGATCAGCGAGGCTGGGTGTCGATGAACGACTGTCGTTGCGAGATCTTGTCGAACAGGCGCAGCAGGTTGGGGCACGTGCCCCGCCAGTCGATATCGGGCAGCCGGAAGTCGAGGTAGCCCAGCGCGCAACCCACGGCGATGTCGGCCAGGCTGTAGCTGCTGCTGGGGCGGCCCACGCAGTACACGCGATCGCTCAGTTGCGTGTCCATGACGCGCAGCGCCGCTTCGATCTTGCCACGCTGGCGCTGTATCCACATGTCGCTTTGCTGCTCTGGCGTGCGGCGATACTGCTCGAGTCGAATGAGAACGGCGGCATCCATCACGCCGTCGGCCAGGGCCTCCCACCACTTGATGTCGATGCGTTCACGACCGTTGGCTGGCAACAATCGGCTGACAGGCGAGAGGTTGTCGACGTATTCCACGATGACCCGCGAGTCGTACAGCGCGGGCATGTCTTCGTCCATGACCAGACAGGGCACCTTGCCCAGCGGGTTGAGCTGCTGAATGCTGGAATCGGCGGCCCAGACGTCTTCGAGTTGCAGCTGGTAGTCGAGCTTCTTCTCGGCGAGAACGATGCGGACTTTGCGAACAAAAGGACTGGACAGCGAGCCGATCAGCTTCATGTGGAACCCATTGGAGGTGGGCTCGACCCCCGCTCGGGCCGAACCGGAACCCGCTGCCGAGCAATCGGCCGCGGCCGCCGCGCGGGAGCGGACAGAGCGCAGCGAGTATAGCACCGGCCTCGAGAATATCGGCCGCCTGAGGCGCTTTTACAACACTGAGAATGGTAGAATTTCAGGTTGTCCTTTTGCCGTTGGCGACACCGCGAGGCGTGTGGGTTTCGCCGGGGGTGTCGAGGCCTGCGGCCTCTCCCTTGTCTGCCTTGCCCGTTGCCATGAAAATCTCTCCTGCACTCAGTTCGCTCAATGCCCTCTCGCCGCTCGACGGGCGTTATGCCAGCCGCGGGCAAGCCCTGCGGCCGCTGCTCTCCGAGGCCGGCTTCATGTTTCACCGGGTCAAGGTGGAGGTGGCATGGTTGGCGGCGCTGTCGGATGCCGGCCTGCCCGAACTGCCGCCGTTCTCTGCCGACGCCCGCGCCGCACTCGAGCAGTTGGTGGAGCAGTTTTCCGAAGATGACGCCGAACGCATCAAGGCCATCGAGCGCACCACCAACCACGATGTCAAGGCGGTGGAGTACTGGCTGAAAGAGAAAGTCGGCGATCACGCCGAGCTGGCGGCTGCCGCCGAGTTCATTCATTTTGCCTGCACCTCCGAAGACATCAACAACACCTCGCATGCGCTGATGCTGTCGGCGGCGCGCGAGGCCGCGGTGTTGCCCACCCTGCGCAGCCTGCATTCACGTCTGGCTCAGCTGGCAATCGACCATGCCGACCAGCCCATGCTGTCGCGCACCCACGGTCAGCCGGCCTCGCCCACCACGCTGGGCAAAGAGTTTGCCAATGTGGCCGTGCGCCTCAAGCGCGCGATCGACGTCATTTCTGCCGTGCAGCCTCTGGCCAAGCTCAATGGGGCCACCGGCAATTTCAACGCGCATCTCTCGGCCTATCCCGAGGTCAACTGGGAAGCCGTGGCGGGCAAGGTGCTGCGCGACCTCGGCCTGGTGCAGAACCGGCACACCATCCAGATCGAGCCGCACGACTGGATGGCCGAGCTGTTCGATGCCATCGCCCGTGCCAATGTCATTCTGCTGGATCTCAATCGTGACATTTGGGGTTACATCGCTCTGGGCTATTTCAAGCAGCGCCTGAAAGAAGGCGAGGTGGGCTCCTCCACCATGCCGCACAAGGTCAATCCGATCGACTTCGAAAATTCCGAAGGCAACCTGGGCCTGGCCAATGCCACGCTGCGGCACTTGGCCGACAAGCTCCCGATTTCGCGCTGGCAGCGCGATCTCACCGATTCCACCGTGTTGCGCAACCTTGGCGTGGGTCTGGGCTACTGCCTGGTGGCCTACGACGCCTGCGCTCGTGGCCTCGACAAGCTCGAAGTCAACACGGCAGCCATCGACGCCGACCTCGACGCCTGCTGGGAGGTGCTGGCCGAGCCAGTACAAACCGTGATGCGCCGTTATGGCCTGCCCCAGCCCTACGAGCAGCTCAAGGCGCTCACGCGTGGCAAGGGCATCACCGAGGCCGCGTTGCGAGAATTCATTCAGGGTCTGGATCTGCCCGACGACGTGCGCACGCGCCTGCTGCAACTCACACCGCGCACCTATGTTGGTCTGGCGGCATCATTGGCACGCGATCACGCCCCGGCCTGATCGCCCCCTCAAATCTGTCGTTGTTGCGCGTGAGGTGGCCTGCTATCGTCCGATCTCCTTGTCGAACGCTTTGAGGAGTTGAACGATGGCTTCCCGTGTCTCCTTCGTGTCGAGTGCGTCTTCCCCCTGGTTTGCTTTCATTCGCGCCAGCGTCGCGGCCCGCTGGCGTGCGGCGCTGCTTGCGCTGGGCGTGGCAACGTCACCCTGGCTGGTGGCGTCGGCGGCCGCCGAGCCGGTGTTCGAGTCGGCCGAAGACGCCGTCGAGTTCCGGCAATCGGCCCTCACCCTCATGGGGGCTTATTCGCAATCGCTGGCCAACGTGGCGCGTGGCCGCACCGATTACGATCCCGATCAAGTGCGTGACGACGTGGCAGTGTTTCAGGTGCTGGCCACGCTGCCCTGGCAGGCTTTTGGCCCCGGTACCGAGGGGGGCAATGCCCGCCCCGAGGTCTGGCAGGATTCCGAAAAGTTTGCGGCGGCGGCGGCAACCCTGCAGGACAACATGGCCGGCCTGATGGCCGCTGCCGATTCGGGTAACTTCGATCAGGTTCGGGCGGCGTTCGGGCAAACTGCCAACAGCTGCAAGGCTTGCCACGATTCGTTTCGGCAACGTCGCTAAGCGCCAGCACCTGAGTGGGGCAGCCGTCAAAGTGCGCTGCCGAGCCACCCTGCAAGGACAGCGGCGACCAGCCCGGCGATGACCGCAGCACGCAAGGCAATCCGCCAGTCGTCATCGCTGGGCGGCGTTCTTTCGGGCACTTGTCCGGCGGGCTTGTTGCCGGTGATCATGGCACGCACCAGTGGCTGGCGTCGCACCAGGGTGTACCAGGCGATGGCCAACAGATGCAGTATCACCAGCACGAGCAGCACGATCTTGTTGATGTGATGCACTGCCGTCAGCGTGTCGCTGGTGGCCCCGCTCACCCAGTGAGCGAGTGGCCCCTCGATCAGAATGCCGTCATTGGCAAACAGCCCGGTGCTCACTTGCACCAGCAAAGACAGCAACAGCAGGAGTGTGGCGGCGGCGCCGATAGGGCTGTGTCCCGCGCTGAGGTGCCGGCCGCGCACGTAATGCAGCATGGCGGCGGGCCCCCTGACAAAGTTGCCGAAACGCGCGTGGTAGGGGCCGATCAGGCCCCAGATCAAGCGGAAGATCAGCAGCCCCAGCGTGGCAATGCCGAAGCGCACGTGCACATCCATCCACAGGCCACCCAGTTGGGCAGTGACGAATGCGCCGACCACGCAGAGGGTCAGCAGCCAGTGAAACAGACGCAGGGGAAGATCCCAGATGCGGATGGCACGGGTTCGGTGTGACGTTGACGAGGTCATGAAGGCGTCCTTGCAAGTTGCCGGGC
Organism: Verticiella sp.; assembly: GCA_041690575.1. Lineage (GTDB taxonomy): Bacteria > Pseudomonadota > Gammaproteobacteria > Burkholderiales > Burkholderiaceae_B > Verticiella. The sequence continues at coordinate 239,390 of JAWLHC010000004.1, read as the reverse complement.
CCGGCCGGCTTCGGGGGCTATTGTGCCATCATGGGCAACACAGGAGCACGCCGCACAGATCCGGCTTGCCTGGGGTGTCGGGCGGCGCCGCGGGGGGCGGTCCGGGGCGCGATGGGGCGCCGCAATTCGTGCCGGGGCAGTCGGGCAAGAACCACAGCCCCTTGGTGTCGGGTGTCAGGGCGCCCGGCGGCGCCGGGCTGTCGAGGCCGGGGGCGGCAGGATGCGCCAGCAGGCCGGCCATGTTCTGTGCCCTGGGAGGGGCATGCCATTCGATCGCCAGCCTCTGCCGAATCGGTAACCAGCCCGTGTGGCGCATGGCCCGACGGGCAGGCGAGTCGGGTGGCGCGGCACCCAGGTGTTGCAGCAGTGCGCTCATGCCCGGCACCAGCGGGCGCTGCAGGTACTGCACCTCGAGCACCAGTGATTCGGCAGAGTGTGGCGCCACGCGTTGGCTCGAAGGATTCAGCTGCCACAGCGGCACGCCGGAGCGCTCGAACAGCTGGCTCGCCCTGGCGTGCAGGCGCGCGAGTGCCGCCGCTTGTTCGACGGAGTCGGCACCGCCACCCCAGAGCGGCAGCAGGCCAGCCTCGAACCGCTCGCGCACGCGCTCGGGGGATTGCCAGCCGTCCTGGCCGGCGCGGGCGGCAGCCAGTGTGGCCTGCCCCACCACCAGCCTTGCCGTGTGCCAGCGCGACACCTCGAGTACGGCGAGGCCCGCCAGCAGCAAGGGCAGGGCAATGAGGGTGAATTCGACGGCGGCCACGCCGCGCGCGCGTGAACCAGGCATGACAATTCGGCAGAGATCGGCTGTCGTCAGTGTGATCCGTGGCAGCAGCGACGTCGAGCAGGGAGTTGTCTGGTGGGACGCGCGGCGTCACTGGCCCTTGCGCAATCGCCTTTCGGGCCGGTGCCGCCTCAGTGGTGCTTCCTGCTGTGATGCCGCAGGCTCGGCGGCTGATCGGACGCGAACACTTCGGCACAGTCGACCCGGTCGAATACGTATTGTCGGGTGCAGTAGTCGCAGTTGACCTGCACCCGGCCCTGTTCGGCCAGGATGTCGTTCACCTCATCGTGCCCCAGCATTCGAAGCATGTTGCTGACGCGCTCGCGACTGCAGGGGCAATGAAACCGCACCGACTGGGCGTCGAACACGATCAGGTCTTCTTCCCAGAAAAGGCGGTGCATCAGCGTGCTGGACGACGTGGTCAGCATTTCCGCGTCGTGGATCGTGGCGGCGAGATGCTGGGCACGCTCCCAGCCCGATTCGACCTGGCCCGTGACGTTGCCGCCGGTGTCGGGCAGCCGCTGCAACAGCAAGCCCGTGCAGCGCTCGGCGTTGGCCGCCAGCCAGAGCCGGGTTTGCAGCTGCTCGGACGTGGCCATGTAATGATCCAGCACCTGCGCCACCGTGTCGCCCACCATGGGTACCACGCCCTGGTAGGGTGGCTGATTGGGCTGACGCCGGGCGGCATCGAGTACCACGCTGAATCGGCCCTTGCCGCCCGGGTTCATCAACGACTGCAGGTCACCGTCGGCGGGCAGTACGGTGTCTTCGCGCACCTTGACGGTGGCGCGGACATCGAGATTGCTGCGGCACTCGACCACGATGAGAGGAATGTCGCCGTCTCCCTGCAGCTGCAGTACGAGCGAGCCTTCGAACTTGAGGTTGGCCGATAGCAGCGTGCTGGCGGCGACCAGCTCGCCGAGCAGTCGTACGACCGCTGGCGGGTACTGGTGGTTGGCCTGGATCTGCTGCCAGGCCAGGGTGAGGTCGACGGTTTGCGCCCGCACGGTGCGGTCGGCAAAGAGGTATTTTTGCAGTTGATCTGTGGCGGTCATGGGGGTGGGGGTCAGTCGAGGCGTCGGAGTTGCTGCCGATACTCGCGGGCCCGTTCGCGATAATGGGTGTTGCCCCAGCGGATCTGTTCGATATCGGTGTCGGACAGTGTGCGCACCACCTTGCCGGGCCGGCCGATGACCAGCGAGTTGTCGGGGATTTCCTTGCCTTCGCCGATGAGGGCACCCGCGCCGATCAGGCAGTTGCGGCCAATGCGGGCGCCATTGAGAATGATGGCCTGCATGCCGATCAGGCTGCCCTCGCCAATGTGGCATCCATGCAGCATCACCTGGTGGCCGATGGTCACGAAATCGGCAATGTGCAAGCCGAAGCCTTCGTCGGTGTGCAGCACGCTGCCATCTTGCACGTTGCTGCCGAGCCCGATCATGATGGGTTCGTTGTCGCCCCGCAGCACGGCACCGGGCCACACGCTCGATTCGGCCGCCATGCGGATGTCGCCGATGAGTGTGGCGGTGTCGAAAACGTAGGCGTCGGGGTGGATGTCGGGGCGTTTGGTGCCCAACTGGTAGATGGCCATGGCAACTCCTGGAAGCCCTCCATTGTAACGTTGGCGGCTTGCGCCGGCCTGCGGCACAGGCGTGGCCTCAGGCGGCGGTGCGCCGCCGCCGTCGACGGTCGCGCGAGCGCGGCCGCAACTGACTGCGCCACAGCCTGCCCGACGGCAGGCGGGGCAACGCTTCCATCCATTCGAAATGCAGCTCGGTGGTTTGCGCGACCGGAGGCCAGTGCTGGGCCACGAGCTCACGCAGGCGCGTCGCCAGGGCCGGGCGGTCCTCGTTGGCTTCGGTGTCGGGTTGCACCCAGGCTCGCAGCCATTGCAGACCGAGTTCGTCGTAGCGAGCCGTGACCGCGACATCCGCCACGCCGGGATGATCGGCCAGGATATCTTCGAGGATCTGAGGGTCGAGGCTGATGGCATCGAAGCGCAGCAGCTCAGCCGTGTTGCCTTCGAGCCAGAGGCAGCCGTCGTCGTCGAACCAGCCCAGATCGCCGGTTCGGGCCGCCTGCCCGCCCTGGTCCGGGTCGGGCCAGTGGCCCAGGGCCAGGGCCGGGTCGACATGCTCGTGGCGGTCGGTGGGCAGCACCAGGATCTCGCCCACGTGTCCGGGCGGCAAGGGCCGGCCTTCGGCATCGACGACCACCACCTGGTGTCCGGGGTACGGTCGACCGAGGCTGCCGGCGGCACTGGGCCATTTGTCGTGGCTGGTGCCAACGATGGCCGGTGCCTGCGTGCAGCCATACAGGTTGTTGATGGCGATGTCCCAGTACCGGGCAAACCACTGCTGCAGACGGGGTGAAAGCCGTTGACCGCTGCTGGCGATGCAACGGAGTTCGGGCAGGTCGGCCGGTGAGGTGACACCCGAGTGCCGTTGCAGCTGCCGCAGTGTGACCGGGTTGGCCAGCAGATGACTGACACGATAGCGCTGCAGTAGGGTGACGAGCGCTGGCGCGCTCCAGGCGCCCCGGCGAGCGATCACGGGGCGACCAAAATACAGACAGGGCAGCAGGCCATGCAGCAGGCCTTGCGCCGAGCTCCAGTCGAGAGCGGTGTGAAAGGCGCTGGCGTGCTGCGGAAACCAATCGTGCGCGGCCACGAAGCCGGGCAGGGTGCCAATGAGCACGGCGTGACCGTGAATCACCCCGTGCGGCTTGCCGTCGGCATCGAAGGTGTACAGCAGCAGGGCAGGTCGATCGGCATCGGCCTGATCGGTGAGCGTTTCCACGGGTTGCCTGGCCAGCAGCCCACGCCACGGGATGACCTGCTCGTCGGTGAAGTCGACGCCGAGAATCTGTTTCAGGGTCTGGCAACGATGCTGGATCGCCATCAGGGCATCGCGAGCCGAGTCGTCGACGATGACGGCGCAGGCCCGGGCATCGCGCAGGCAACGCTCGAGCAGGTTGGCCGGCAGGGAGGGCGACAGGGGCACGGCGCAGGCACCCAGTTGCCAGATGGCACAAAGTGCCGCCAGAAACTCGCCACGTTGTGGCAATACGATGGCCACGTGGTCGCCTCGCCTGATGCCCATGCGACGGAAAGCGTGTTGCAGCCGCAGCGCGGTTTCGTGCAGGCGCTCGAACGTCCAGACCTCGCGCTGGCCGTGTTCGTTTTCGGCGTAGATGGCAATGCGACGCGCATCGGCACCACTGAGTGCCCAACGGCTGCAACAGGCCTCGGCCATGCTGAAGCGCGCAGGAACCAGCCATTGAAACGACTGGTACAGGCCTGGGTGGTGATTGGTGGGTGTCATGGGCAACGATCCCGGCTGGTCAGCCGCAATCATTGCCCAGCCTGTCGCCGACTGCAAGACCTGCGATTGGCGTTCAGCGCGAACTGACCAGTCGGGTGCCCAGCAGGCGATCATGCAGGAACAGGTTGTCGCGGTCGAACCAGCTCCATACGAACCCCGCCAGCGGGGTGAAAACGATGAGGAGGTTGATGGCAGGCAGGCCGGTAATCTGGAACAGGAGCCACACGATACCGACTGCCAGCAGCACCGGAATCCACGCCAGCACATAGCGGGCCAGGCGCGTGCGCAGATCGGGAGCGCGACCGGCACGGTCTTGCAGGAGAATGTTCCAGGTTTTCATGGGCAGGGTCTGGCCATAGCGCCAGCTGACGACGAAGTACAGACCAATGGCCACAAAGAGCCAGGCCTGACGGGTGTGCCGCCACATCAGCGCATGCCGGCTCTGGGTGAGGGTGTCCAGCAGATAGTCGGCCAGAAAGACCACGCCGAACAGCAGAACGCCCTCATAGAGCATGCAGGCGAACAGGCGCCACCGGCTCGGTGCGGCGGGGGGAGTAGGGGTCGGGGGTTGCATGGGGCGTAACGATACCCCAAAGGCCGCCCTCGTGGCGGGCACGGGGCGGCGCCATGGCCGAGAGTTGTTCAGGCAGGGTACGATTCTCGGCGGAGCGTCAAGGTGCTCCAGGTTCCGCATCCTACCAACCCGCGAGCGCGGCAGGTTTGTCACGGCCGCGCGCCGTTTTCAAAGGAAAACACGTCATGGCAGACAAGGTCGAGCGCACAGGAACCCGTATCGTCGGGTTTCCCGATGGTGAACTGGATTTTCAGTTGATGCGTATGCTGGGTGCCGGCAATTATGGTGGGGCGGCTCCCGGCGAAGTGTTTGCCGCGCGGAGCGCCATTGGCAATCGGCCCGAGCAGTGGCCGGCGCCCTTCGTGGCCATGGCCACCGAGCTCGATGCCCTGGCCGCCCAGGCCGAGACCCAATTTCCGGTGACCGCCCGTGATCACGCGCTGCGCGCCAGCATGTACTGGCGCTGCGCCGAGTATTTTGCCGATCCCTTCGGTGCCGACTGTCCGCGCTGGGGTCTGGCCAGCCGGGCTTCGTTTGGACGGGCGGCCCGGCACATGACCTGGCGGGTGGCGCCCTTCACCTATGCCTTCGAGGGCCGACAACTGCCCGGCTACGTGATGCGGCCGCCGGCCGTGCAGCCCGAGCCGGCCACGCGCCCCACGCTGCTCATCGTGACCGGTTTCGATGGCACCGCCGAAGAACTGTACTTCCAGGCGGCCTGCGCTGGCCTGGAGCGCGGCTTTCAGGTGGTAGTGGCCGAGGGGCCGGGGCAGATGGGCACCATGCGCGAACATCCCGATCTGCCGTTCCGGCCCGATTACGAAGCCCCGATCGGTGCCATGATCGATCACGTGCTCACCCTGCCCGGCGTCGATCCCGACCGCCTGGCGCTCTATGGCATCAGCTTCGGCGGCTATTTTGCTGCGCGTGCCGCGGCGCACGACCGCCGCATTCGTGCGCTCATCCTCAATTCGCCCATCATCAACCTGCGCGACTATCTGCTGGGCTTCATGGGCGATTCGGCCGAGGCCGAAGATGTGGCTCTGGACGAAGTCGACGAGGTGCCGGAGCAGTATTTTCCGGCGCTCAGCAAGCACAGTTTCAAGGCGGCGTGCCGACGCTTCGGTGTACGCAGCCATTTTGCCTGGCTCGATGCGCTCAAGGCCTTCAGGGTGAGTGACGACCAGTTGCGGGCCATTACCTGCCCCACGCTGGCAATGGCCGGCAGTGGCGAAGGCGGCGAGCCCGAGCACCAGTTTCAGGCGTTCTGTCAGGGCGCTGGCGGCCAGACCACGGCCTGGCGTTTCGATGGTCTGGGCAGCGACATGCATTGCCAGATGGGCAACCTGCCGTATTCCAATGCCGTGGTCTACGACTGGCTGGGCAAGCTCTGGCAGAAATAGGTGGGCGTCGGGCCGAAGGCTGGCCCAGCCCGCACGGCCACGCGCTGCTGTACGAGCAGCGAGTGGCGTGTCAGCCAAAACGTCCGGTGATGTAATCCTCGGTGGCCTGTTCGCGCGGTTTGACGAAGATCTGGTCGGTCTCGCCGTATTCCACCAGTTCGCCCAGATACATATAGGCGGTGTAGTCGGAGCAGCGCGCCGCCTGCTGCATGTTGTGAGTCACGATGAGAACCGTGTAGTCGTTCTTCAGCTCGGCGATCAGTTCTTCGATCTTGGCCGTAGAGATCGGATCGAGTGCCGAGCAGGGCTCGTCGAGCAGCAGAACCTGGGGCTTGATGGCGATGCCGCGGGCGATGCACAGACGCTGCTGCTGCCCGCCCGACAGGCTGTTGCCACTCTGGTGCAGCTTGTCTTTCACTTCGCCCCACAGCGCCGCCTTGGTGAGCGCCCATTCCACACGTTCGTCCATATCCACCGTATTGAGCTTGTCGAACAGGCGCACGCCGAAGGCGATGTTGTCGTAGATGCTCATGGGAAATGGCGTGGGCTTTTGAAAGACCATGCCGATCTTGGCGCGGATCAGCGAGATGTCCTGCTTCGAGGTGAGCAGGTCTTCGCCATCGAGCAGGATCTGGCCTTCGGCCCGCTGGCCCGGGTACAACTCGAACATGCGGTTGAAGGTACGCAGCAGGGTGGATTTGCCGCAGCCAGACGGCCCGATGAAGGCAGTGACCCGATGCTCCCGGATCGACAGGCTGATGTCGCGCAGGGCGTGAAACTTGCCGTAGTAGAAGTTGAGATCCTTGACTTCGAGCTTGTTGCGCACGGTGGTTGGCGTCATGTTGTGCATCCGGAAATCATTGGCGGAACAGGGTGCGGGCGAGGATATTGATGCCGAGCACCAGCAAGGTAATGAGGGCGGCGCCGGCCCACGCCAGAGCCTGCCAGTCGGCAAACGGGCTGGCGGCGTACTGGAAGATCACCATGGGCAGGTTGGCCAGTGGCTGGTTCATGTCGAAGCTGAGGAACTGGTTCGACAGGGCGGTAAACATGAGCGGCGCGGTTTCGCCGGCGATGCGCGCCACGGCCAGCAGCACGCCGGTGATGATGCCGGACATCGCGGCCCGATAGCACACCAGCGTGATCATCTTCCATTTGGGGCAGCCCAGCGCAGCCGCAGCCTCGCGCAGGCCGTTGGGTACCAGAAGCAACATGTTGTCGGTGGTGCGCACCACGACCGGGATCACGATGATCGACAAGGCCACCGCTCCGGCCCAGCCCGAATAATGACCGACCTGGGCGACATAAACGGTATAGACGAACAGGCCGATCACGATCGAAGGCGCAGAGAGCAGCACGTCGTTGATGAAGCGGGTGGCGGGCGCCAGCCAGCCGGTCTTGCCGTATTCGGCCAGATACGTGCCGGCCAGCACACCCACTGGCGTGCCGATCAGCACGCCGACGAACGACATCAGGAGGCTGCCGATAATGGCGTTGAGCAGGCCGCCGGCCAGGCCGGGCGGCGGGGTGCTTTCGGTAAACAGTGCGAGCGAGAACGAGCCACCCCCCTTGATGATGAGAGTGAGGATGATCCAGAACAGCCAGAACAGGCCGAACAGCACGGCGATGCCCGACAGGGTGAGCATCACCTGGTTGGTGAGTCGGCGCCGGCGGTAAACCGGATTGGACATGGAGAGATCGGACATGAGGTCTGTCTTGGGTAGTAGGCTTGCCGGCAGCGAGCCGGTTCAGGTTCGGGCGCCGTCGTGGCGCGACAGGCGCAGCAACAGCACTTTCGAGAGCGCCAGCACGACGGTGGTGATCAGGAACAGAATCAGGCCCAGCTCGATGAGGGCCGAAAGCTGCAGACCAGCCGCTTCGTTGAATTCATTGGCCAAAGCGGAGGCGATCGAGTTGCCCGGAGCAAACAGCGAGGGCGACAGGCGGTAGGCATTGCCGATGACGAACGTGACCGCCATGGTTTCCCCCAGCGCGCGGCCCAGGCCGAGCATGATGCCGCCAACCACGCCCACGCGGGTAAAGGGCAGCACCACCTTGCGCGACACTTCCCAGGTGGTGGAGCCGAGACCATAGGCAGATTCCTTCAGCATGGGGGGCACGAGCTCGAAGACGTCGCGCATTACCGCGGTAATGAAGGGGATGATCATGATGGCCAGAATCAGCCCGGCGGTGAACACACCGATACCGAAGGGTGGGCCGCTGAACAGAATGCCCAGACCCGGAATTTGTCCGAGCGTGGCGATAAGGAAGGGTTGCAGCGTGCGCTGAAACAACGGCACGAAAACGAAAAGCCCCCACATGCCGTAGATGATCGAGGGAATGGCGGCCAGCATTTCGATGGCCGTGCCCAGCGGGCGGCGCAACCAGCGCGGCGAGAGTTCCGTGAGAAAGAGCGCGATGCCGAACGACACCGGTACGGCGATGAGCAAGGCAATGATCGAGGTCACCACCGTGCCGTAGATCGGGATCAGGGCGCCATACTGATCATTGACGGGATCCCATTCTGCCGTCCACAGAAAACTGATGCCGAACTCGCGCAGGCTTTCCTGGCTGCCATACACCAGCGACACCAGAATGGCAGCGAGCAGGCTGAAGACAAGAAAGGCAAACAATCGCGTGGTTTGGCGAAAAGCCGCGTCCAGCAAGGCATTGGATTGATGGGCCATGGTGTGTTGACGTTGAGTAGGCGGGCGCCTGCGGGTGTCGGGAATCAGGGCCAGACTGGCTGACCGTTGCGCGGAGTGATCTGGTTCTGCCAGCGCTCGCGTACGAGGTCGGTGACAGCATCGGGCAGCGGCACGTAATGCAGGCGTTCGGCGGTGGCGTCGCCGGTCTTGAACGCCCAGTCGAAAAATTCGAGCACGGCATGCACACGCTCGGCACCTGGCGGCTCGCTGGGCACCAGGATGAACGTGGCCGCCGCGACCGGCCAGGCTTTCTCGCCCGGTTGGTGCGTGAGCATGAGGCCCATGCCGGGCACGCTGTTCCAGTTGGCGCTGGCAGCGGCGGCCATGAACGATTCGGCATTGGGCTGCACGAAATTGCCCGCGCGATTCTCGAGCGACACGTGTGACAGACCGCTCTGCCGGGCAAAGCCGTATTCGACAAAACCGATGGTGTTCTGCAGCTGGCGCACATAGTTGGCAACGCCTTCGTTGCCCTTGCCGCCCTGGCCGGCGGGCCATTGCACCGCCTTGCCCACGCCCACGGTGTCGCGCCACTCGTCGGACACTTGTGCCAGATAGTGCGTCCAGCCGTACGTGGTGCCCGAGCCGTCGGAGCGATGCACGACCAGAATGTCGGCGTCGGGCAGATTCAGATCGGGATTGCGCGTCGTGAGCACAGGGTCGTTCCAGCGACGAATCTTGCCCAGAAAGATATCGGCCAGTTCCTTGCCGGTAAGCTTCAGTTCGCCGGGTGCGATACCGGGCAGGTTGATCACGGGCACAGTGCCGCCCATCACGGCCGGAAATTGCATGAGGCCGCGCGCTTCGAGGTCGTCGCCGGCCACGGGCGCATCGCTCGCGCCAAAATCCACCGTGCCGCGCGTGATCTGGGCGACCCCGCCGCCGGAACCGATGGATTGATAGTTGACCAGTCGGCCCGTGGCATCGCGATAGTCGTACGCCCAATAAGCGTAGACGGGGAAAGGGAACGAGGCGCCGGCGCCGGTAATGTTCAGTGCCTGGGCGGGCGTGAGACCGCTCAAGCCTGCCAGCACGAACAGGAAACCGAACTGCAGCAGGAGGGACAATCGTCGTGGCATGAGGACGCGTAGGCTGGCTTTGAAAAACAGGGCCGCGTGTGCGGCCCTGACGACGTTGGCGAGATTATGACAAAAACATGACCGTTTTATGACAGCAGCCTTCAGTCTACCTTGAGGTCGATGCGTTCAATGATCTCGGCCCAGCGCGGCGAGGTGTCGGCGAGCAGGTTGGCCGCCTCCTGGCGGGTCGACCCGATGGCTTCGACGTCGAGCCGAGCCAGGCGCTTGCGGGCGGCTTCGCCCTGCATGACGCCGGCAACGGCGTGCTGCACGCGTTCGAGAATGGCGTCCGGGGTGCCGGCAGGGGCCATGAGCATCTGGTAGAACGTGGCGTCCATGCCGGGGACACCCGCTTCGGCCGCCGCCGGCACATCCGGCGCCATGCGCGAGCGCCGGGCCGACAACACCGCCAGCGCGTTGACCCGGCCGGACTCCACGTGGGTCAATACCTGAGGCGTGGTGAGAAAGCCGCAATCGACCACGCCGGCCAGTACATCGGTGATGGCCGGGGCCGGGCCGCTATAAGGGGTGTGCGTCAGAGGGATCCCCGCTTCGGCCAGAAACATCTCGGCAGCCAGGTGGCCGGGCACGCCGGCACCGCCCGAGGCGTAAGTGAGTTCTTCGGATCTGGCGCGCTCGAGCAACTCGGGCAGGGTCGTGATCTCGCGATCGACGTGGCAGAACATCATCTGGGTGAAGCTCCCCAGCACTGCGACCGGGGTGAGGTCGGTGCGGGCGTCGAAATCGAGGTTGTCGTAGATGAGCGGGTTGACCGTGATCACCGTGTCGGACGTGACGAGGAAGGTGTGACCGTCAGGGGTGGCCGTCGCCACGGCACCGGCCGCCAGGTTCAGGCCGGCGCCCGGACGATTCTCCACCTCGATCGGTTGGCCGAGCGAGTCGCCCAGTTTCTCGGAGATGGTGCGTGCCACGATGTCGGATGACGCGCCGGGCGGAGAGCCCACCAGCAGACGAATCGGCTGGGTGGGCCATGCTTGCGCGGTGGCGGGCAATGCCACGAGGCTCACCAGCGCGGCCGCAGGCAATAGATGACGAATGGCTGAAAACGTCATGACAAGTCTCCAGGGTGGGCAGTCCCGACCAGCGACTGCATTGAGCGCGCGCGTCTCGGTTCGGAGCCGCCCCTTGCAGACACCGCCATTGGTGGCAGTTGTGCGGAGATTGTAATGACAAACAACGACAGCGGTGACCGCCGTCGGCGGACCCGTGCGATCAGCGGGCAGTGGCCGCCAGCATGGCCTCGGCGGCCTCTCGCACGCGTGCTGGTGCCGTGCCGCCCACATGGTCACGGGCTGCCACCGAGCCTTCCAGGGTAAGCACCTCATGCACGTCGTTGCCGATGGCTTCATGAAAGCTCTGGAGTTCGGCCACGCTCAGGTCGGCCAGGTCGCAGCCGCGATCCACGCACACCCGAACCGCATGAGCGACCACTTCGTGGGCATCCCGAAAGGGCAGGCCGCGCTTCACGAGATAGTCGGCCAGGTCGGTGGCCGTGGCGTAGCCCTGAAGGGCCGCTGCGCGCATGGCGTCGGCCTTGACTTCGATGCCACCGATCATGTCAACGAAGATGCGCAAGGTGTCGCGTATGGTGTCGGCGGTATCGAACAGGCCTTCCTTGTCTTCCTGGTTGTCCTTGTTGTAGGCCAGTGGTTGCGCCTTCATGAGGGTGAGCAGGGCAATCAGGTGGCCGTTGACGCGGCCGGTCTTGCCGCGCGCCAGCTCGGGCACGTCGGGGTTTTTCTTTTGCGGCATGATCGAGCTGCCGGTGCAGAAGCGGTCGGCCAGCTCGATGAAGCCCACCCGCGGGCTCATCCAGATCACGAGTTCTTCCGAGAGCCGTGAGATGTGCGTCATGATCAGGGCCGCGGCGGCGCAGAATTCGATGGCGAAATCGCGATCGGACACCGCGTCGAGAGAGTTGCGGCACACCTCGTCGAACCCCAGGGTGCGGGCGACACGCTCGCGGTCGATGGCAAACGAGGTGCCGGCCAGGGCCGCCGCGCCCAGGGGCAGGCGGTTGACACGGCGACGGCAATCCGTCAGGCGCTCGGCGTCGCGGCCAAACATTTCGGCATAGGCCAGGAGGTGATGCCCGAAGGTCACCGGCTGGGCCACCTGGAGATGCGTGAAGCCGGGCAGAATGGTGTTGGCGTGTTCCTTCGCCAGTATGGCCAGGGCGTGCTGCAGTTGACGCAACAGATCCAGCGAGGTGTCGATCTCGCTGCGCAGCCACAGGCGAATGTCGGTGGCCACCTGATCGTTGCGCGAACGGCCGGTATGCAGGCGCTTGCCGGCATCGCCCACCAGCTCCACCAGGCGTTTCTCGATGTTGAGGTGCACGTCTTCGAGGTCGAGCGACCACACCAGCTCGCCGGCAGCGATCTCTTGCAGGATCTGCGCCATGCCGCGCTCGATGGCCTGCTGATCGTCGACGCTGATGATGCCCGTGGCGGCCAGCATCTCGGCATGGGCAAGCGAGCCCTGAATGTCTACCGCGGCCAGGCGCTGGTCGAAGTCGATCGAAGCGGTGTAGCGCTTCACCAGGTCCGACATGGGCTCCTTGAAGCGGGCCGACCAGGCTTCGTTTTTTTTGTCGAACTGGTTGGGCTGGGAAGGCGATTGCGACATGCGGGCGTCCTTGCGGGGGCGGTTGACACGGAGACCTTGGTAGTATCGCATATCCATGCTATGATTTATGGCTATCCAGATGTTCTCACCAACTCAATAAGCAAGGGAAGGCGCCACTGCATGCCCACCGTTCGACTGAAAGAAAACGAGCCATTTGAAGTCGCGCTGCGTCGCTTCAAGCGCACCATCGAGAAAACCGGTCTTCTTACCGAACTGCGCGCTCGCGAGTATTACGAAAAGCCCACCGCCGAGCGCAAGCGTAAAGCTGCTGCCGCGGTAAAGCGTCATCACAAGCGCCTGCGCAGCCAGCAGCTGCCGCCGCGGCTCTACTGAGCCCGTTCGCGCCCCACGGCGCGAACCTGATCACGCTTCGGCCAAAGGCCTGGTAGTCGTCACTGCCAGGCCATTCTCGAGCCGCCACGGGAGCTTCCCCCGTAGGCGGCTCTTGTCGTTCCTTATTCGGAGATCCGCATGACCGACACGTCCCTCAAAATCCGGTTGGCCGATGCCGTCAAGCAGGCCATGCGGGCACGCGACAGCGCGCGCCTGGGTACCTTGCGTTTGGTGCAGGCTGCCATCAAGCAGCGCGAAGTCGACGAACGGCGTGAGCTGAACGATACCGAAGTGACCGCCATACTCGAAAAGCAGGTCAAGCAGCGACGCGAATCCGCCGCCGCCTACCAACAGGCCGGACGGGATGAGTCCGCCGCTCAGGAGCGTGCCGAGATCGACGTGTTGCAGGAGTTTCTGCCGCAACCGGCCGATGCCGCCGAAGTCGAGGCGGCCATCGAGGCTACCGTCCAGGAGTTGACCAACGAGGGTGTCAGCGGGCCGGCTGCCATGGGGCAGGCCATGGCGCGCATCAAGCCGCGCCTGGCCGGGCGCGCCGACATGGCGCAAGTGTCGAAGCAACTGGCCAGCCGGCTCAAGGGCTGATCCTCCGCCGGACGCGGCCATGATCCCCGATACCTTCATTCAGGAGTTGCTCGAGCGCGTCGATGTGGCCGACGTGGTGGGTCGCTACGTGAACCTGCGCAAGGCGGGTGCCAACCTGCTCGGGCTTTGCCCCTTTCACAACGAGAAATCGCCCTCGTTCACCGTCAGCCCCACCAAACAGTTCTATCACTGCTTTGGTTGTGGCGCCCATGGCACGGCCCTGCGCTTTCTCATGGAGCATCAGGGCGCGAGCTTCCCCGAAGCCGTGCGGCAACTGGCAGATTCGGTGGGTTTGCGCGTGCCCGAAGCGGCGCCGCAAAGCAGTCAGCGCGCCGCCCGCGAAGCTCGCCGCGAGCAGGAAGCCAGGGTGGAGCGTCACAGCCAGGCGCTCGAGGCGGCCAATCGCTTTTATCGCAAGCAGTTGCGCGACGCCCGGCCGGCCGTGGAGTATCTCAAGAAGCGTGGCCTGTCGGGCGAGATCGCGGCACGCTATGGCTTGGGTTGGGCACCTGGCGATCGTCAGGCGCTCAAAAGCGTCTTTGCCGATTACGACGACCCCACCTATGCCGCCTTTCTGGTGGAATGCGGTCTGGTCATCGAGTCGGATGACGGGCGGCGCTACGATCGGTTCCGGCAGCGTGTCACCTTTCCAATCCGCAATGCACGGGGCCACCTGGTGGGCTTCGGCGGTCGATTGATTGCGCCCGGCGAACCCAAATATCTCAATTCGCCCGAAACCCCGGTGTTCTCCAAGGGTACCGAGCTTTACGGCCTGTGGGAGGCGCGGCAGGCCATCCGCACGGAAGGTCAGGTGGTGGTGGTTGAGGGCTACATGGACGTGGTGGCCCTGGCACAAATGGAGATTGGCCACGCCGTCGCCACGTTGGGCACGGCCACCACGGCACAGCACGTGCAGAAGCTGCTGCGGGTCACGCACCAGATCGTCTTCAGTTTCGATGGCGACAAGGCGGGCCGCAAGGCGGCCTGGCGGGCCATGCAGTCGTGCCTGCCGCTGTTGCGCGACGACACCACGGTGCGGTTTCTGTTTCTGCCGGCCGATCAGGATCCGGACTCCTACGTGCGCGAACACGGCGCCGAGGCCTTCCGCGAAGCGCTGCAGCAGGCCACGCCGCTGTCGCGCTTCCTGCTCGATGAATGGAGCCGGCTGCACGATCTGCAGCACGCCGAAGGCCGGGCCCAATGCGTGCGTGAGTCACGGCCGGTACTGCAGGCCATGGCCGACACCGGCCTGCGGCTGCAGATCGTGCGCGAACTGGCCGAGATGGTGCGCCTGTTGCCCGACGAGCTTGAAGCGGCCTTACAGCTGGCCGCGCAGCCCAGCGGGCCGCTGGTTCAGGTGGCTCGTGCGGCCTCGCCGGCCGTCGAGGGGGGAGACGGCGAACGCCCGCCCACGATGTTCGGTGAAGCTCCTGGCGGGCGCGAGCCACGTCGGCATGCCGCGGATGCCTGGCCGGGGCGCTCCCGGCGCTCTCCGGTCCTCAGCCTGCCGCAGCGTCTGTTGCGCTTGTTGCTGGCCTATCCGCAATTGGCCGGTTCGTTCGAGCCCCGTCAGTTGCGCTACCTCGATCGCGACCAGGGCTTTGGTCCGGTGCTCGACCTTCTCACCATCTTGCGTGAATGTCCTGCCAGCCATACCGGCGCGGTGCTCGAGGCCGTGGCAGGCAGCGAACTCGAACCCGAGCTGACCAGAACGGCGTCGTATCTGTTGCTGATGGACGACCTGCCGGAGCCCGAGGAGGAGTGGCGCGATGGCTTGCGCAGCGTCGCCATGCACCGCTTGCTGGCCGAACAGCGCGAGCTGGCCGTGGTGGCTGGCAGCGATGCCGAGGCGCGGGCGCGTTATGTGGCCGTCACGCGCGAGATCGCGAGTTTGAAGAAGACCGCGGTTTAGCCTTCGCCCGAGGCGAGCTGTTCGATGCGCTGAACCAGGGCTCGCACACCGCGGTGCAGGGTGTCGCCCGCCGGGGTGATGATGGCCAGCGGACCGGCGATCTCGCCAAGATCGAGTGCCACCACGCGCAACTGGCCTTCATCCTGGTAGCGCAAGGCGGTGTTGGTGGGCAGGATGCCCAGGCCATTCAGTTCGCGCAGCAAAGCCTGGTTGGTGTGTACCGACACCGACTCGATCACCCGCGCAGGCGCGCGCCCGGCCTTGCGCACGAAGAAGCTGTCGATCAAGTTGCGCAGCGGGATGTGCCGGGGCGGCAGAATCCAGGGTTGATCCACACATTCCTGTGGTGTCACACGTCGCGCTCGAGCCAGCGGATGATGAGCCGGAGCAATCACCGAAAAGTACTCGATGGTGATGATCTGATAGGTGAGGTCGTCTAGCCTTGCCCGGGTCATGCCGCGGCCGATCACGAGGTCGAGCGAGCCGCGTCGCAGGCCGTCGAGCAGCATGTGCATCTCACCCTCCTGGATGGATACCGACAGCGACGGATACTCCCGTACCAGGCTGGCAATGCTGCGCGGCAGAATGAGGTTGGCGGTGGATTGCACGGTGCCGATCCGCAGGTCGCCCGACAGGCCATGCGCCACCGCCTGAATCTCGCCGCGCACGGCAGCCAGATCATTCAAAACCTTGCGGGCATAGCGGATCATGATGTCGCCATGCAGATTGGGTCGCAAACCTTCGCGATGGCGTTCGAACAGCGGCACACCCATGGTGTCTTCCAGTTGACGCAGCAGGCGGCTGGCAGCGGGAATGGTGGTGTGCAGCATATCGGCCGCCAGGCGCAGATTGCGCACATCGCCAAGGGCATCGACCAGCATCAGCTGACGCAGCCGGATGCGGCTGGCCACGTGCCATTTGGCGGGATCCAGCGGAGGAGGCGCGGCGGCTTGCGTCATCGGGGTTACCTGTTGCGGCAAGGCTGCTTGCCGAAATGTCAATGCAAAAAACGAGGGGAGCTCCCTACACTCCGGAACATCATCCAACCGCACCGGAGTGAATCATGACCATACAACGCGATCAGTACTTTCCCAATACCGAGCCCCTGGGGCCCGACGAGATGCGCATCACCGCGCTGGGGACGGGACGGCCCTTCCTGCGTCCTGCGCAGGCCAACGCAGGCTGGCTTGTCGAACTGGGTAACGGCGATAAATTCCAGTTCGACTTCGGCTATGGCACGCAAACCAATTTCGGGGCCCTGGAGATTCCCTATCAGTCGATGACGGCCTACTTTGCCACCCATCTGCACACCGATCACGTGGGAGATTTTGCCCAGGTGTGGATTGGCAGCTGGGCGGGCGGTCGCACCAAGCCGCTCGAAGTGTATGGCCCCTCCGGCCCGGAAGAAAAATACGGGATGCGTCATTTTGTGACCAAGCAGAAGGAGTCCTATGCCTGGGACACAGACACCCGCGTCGGCCTGCTGCCAGCCATCGGCGCCGAAGTGAATGTGCACGAGTTCGACTATTCGAAGGTGCATGTGGTGTACGACAAGAACGGGGTCAAGATCACCAGTTTCCCGGCGGTGCATATCTATGACGGCGCCGTGAGCTTGCGCCTCGACTGGAACGGGCTGTCATTCGTGTATTCGGGCGATACCACACCGAGCTACTTCTTTGTGGAGAACGCCAAGGATGCCGATCTGGTGGTGCACGAAACATTCAATACCCGGGAGCAGTTGATGGAACGCTCGGGCTACGACGAGCGCACAGCCATCGGCATCGGCAGCATTGCGCATTCCGACCCGGCCGAGGCGGGCAAGGTGTTCGAGCTGATCGATCCGCGACTGGCCGTGGCCTTCCACTTCTTCAACGATTTCGATACGGCCCCCGAGATGGAAGCGGCGATTCGTCGTCACTACAAGGGTCCGCTCGTGCTGGCGCAGGACATGATGGTGTTCAACGTGACGCGCGAACAGATCCGCACCCGCATGGCGGTTACCAACTCGCACGTCTGGCCCAACAAGGAGCATCACGACGAGTTCAAGAAGGCCCGTCGGGCCGAACGCATGCCGATGTCACGCTGGCTGGCCGATCGCCAGATTTTTCCGAAGTTCTGACCACTCAGGAGGGTCATTATCATGACCAAGCAAGTCTTGTCGTTCTTCTGTCGTCGTCCCCGTCCGCTGCTGGCGTCCTTGTTGGCTGCCGGTGCTCTGACGCTGGGCGGTGTTGGTGCCGCCAACGCCGAGTACCCCGAGCGACCTGTGCAGGTGGTGGTTCCCTACGGGCCGGGTAGCGCCGACGTCGTGCCTCGTATCGCCACGGCGGCGGTCAGTGAGCGTACGGGAGCCAATTTCGTGATCGAAAACAAGCCCGGCGCGGGCGGTCTGATCGGTACGCAGTATGTGCTGCGGCAGCCGGCCGATGGTTACCATGTGTTGATGGCGGCCACCAACAATCTGGCCATCAACCAGTTCGTGTTCGCCAGTCATGACCTCGATCCACTGAACGAGTTGCGGCCGGTGGCCAAACTGGTGACGGTGCCGATGATCGTGGCGGTGAACGCCGAGCTGCCGGTGCACACGCTCGATGAATTCATCGCGTATGCCAAAGAACAAGGTGACAACCTGACTTTCAGTTCACCCAGCGTGGGTACGCCGCCGCAGATCGCCGCGCAGTCGTTCCTGCACACGTTGGGCCTGGAAGGTCGGCACATTCCCTACAAGGGTGGCGTGGCCATGGCCACGGCGGTGGCCAGTGGTGATGTGCAGTTTGCCGTGGTGGCCTATTCCACACTGCAATCGGTGATCGATGCAGGCCGTGTGCGGCCGTTGGCCGTGGTAAACGCCGAGCGGCTCGATGTGCTGCCCGATGTGCCCACAGTCAGCGAAGCCGGGCAGCCCGAGTTGCTGAACACTGTGCTGCCCAACTGGTGGGCGATGACGGCGCGAGCGGAGACGCCGGATGCCGAGGTGCAGTGGCTGGCGTCGCAGCTCGAGGCGGCACTGGCGGAAGAGTCGCTGCAGCAAACCTACCATCGCATGGGGATGGTGGTCACCTTTGAAGGGCCGGAACAGATGGCCAGGCAATTGCCGGCCGAAGCCGAGACCTGGCGCAAGACGGTGGAGCGTCTGGGGATTCGGGTGGATTGATCCCGGCTCGACGCCCTTTGGGCGTCGTCCGGGATGACGTTCTTTCCTTGGGGTGTGGAAGCCCCCGGGTCGTCGCCTTTAGGGTGTCGCCCGGGGTGACGTTCTTTCCTTGGGGTGTGGGAGGTCCCGGGTCGTCGCCTTTTGGGTGTCGCCCGGGGTGACGTTCTTTCTTTGGGGTGTGGGAGGTCCCGGGTCGTCGCCTTTTGGGTGTCGCCCGGGATGACGTTCTTTCTTTGGGGCGTGGTAGATCCCGGACGACGCCTTTAGGGCCTCGTTCGGGATGACGCGCTTCGCGGCGGTTATGCGAGTTTGGCGAACCAGCTGCGAGGTGATTGGCCCTGATCGGGGCCGAGGATGGAGAAGCCGCCGTCGACGGGGATGTCGATGCCGGTGATCCAGGATGCCTCGGGACTGGCCACGAAGGCCACGACCTGACCCACTTCGGCGCCGCGGCCCACGCGGCCGAGGGGATGGAAGTGCGCACCCACGGCATCGGCCTTCTCGATCGAACCACCGCTCATGCTTTCGGTGGCCGGCGACCAGGTCCAGGCGGGTGACACCGCCACCACCCGGATCCCACGGGGAGCGAGGTCTACCGCAAAGTTCTTGGTGATCTGCAGCATGGCGGCCTTGGACGCCGGGTAGATGGCCCGCCCGGCGGCACCAAACTTGCCCCCCGTGCTGCCCAGATTCACCACCACACCGCCGTCGGTCATCTTGTCGGTGGCCTTCTGGGTGAACATGGCTGCCGAAATCAGATTCACATCGAGTGTGCGGTGCCATTGCTCGCGACTCGAGGCCAGACCCTTGTCGTCGTAGCTGCAGGCATTGTTCACGAGGATGTCGATGCGACCATAGCGCTCCAGGGTATCGGCAATGCAGCGGTCGATGGCCTCGTCGCTGGTGATGTCCGTTTCGCTGAAGTGGGCACGCTCGCCGATATCGGCGGCTACCGCTTCGCCGGCTTCGCGGCCACGGCCGATCACCACCACCTGGGCGCCACATTGTGCCAACACCCGGGCAATGTCGGCGCCCAGGCCCTGGGTGGCACCGGTGATGAGTGCCACTCGGCCCTCGAGCCGGGCGGGGGATGCTTGCGTCATGTTGTCTCCTTGCCGGCCAGAATCGTGTCGACGTCGCTGACGTCGGCGATCAGAGCCATGCTGTTGAGGGCCGCCTGGTGCGCTTGCGGGTCGGCCGCCGCACAGGCGTCGGCCGCCACGCGCACGACAAAGCCGCGGTCGGCAGCGTCGCGTACCGTACTCTCGACCACCGAATGCGTGGCCACGCCCGACACCACCAGCTCACGAGCTTGCAGCATGGTGAGCAACTGCGCCAGCGGCGTGCCGTAGAAACTGCTGATGGCGGTATGCTTGACGATCAGTTCGCGTGGTGTTTGCCGAGGTGCCAGTTCGGGGAAGAAGTCGCTGCCCCATTCTCCTTCCGGCACGGCGCCGAGCTCTTGCGTCTTGCGAAAGATCGGCATGTTCTTCGGCATGTCGGCGTAGTCGGGTCGAAACGCGATGCGCACGAAAATGATGGGCCAATCGCGCTCGCGAGCACCGGCCAGAAGGCGCCCTGCCGACTGAATCAAGGCGGTGCGCTTGCTGTCGTCGTTCAGCCCCACCCGGATCTTGCCGTCCGGGTGCAGCACATCGTTCTGATAATGCAGGGCCAACAGAACGGGTGGGGGGCTCAAAAGAACACCTCCAGAATGCCGAACACACCGTCGCAGTTCACCAGGTTCACCCGCTTGAGCACGATCTTCCAGCTGCCGTCGTCGGTGGCCGCCAGCTTGTGAATTACCGTGGCACCGAACTGACGCTGCTCAAGTCGCCACTCCGTCATCTGCAGGCTGGACCGCACGATGAGGTGTCCGGCCTGGTCGGTGCCATCCACCATCACGTTACCCACCAAGCGGCTGCTGCGCGTCGGTGGGTGTTGCGACCAGTTGCGCTCATGCGCCAGGCGCTTCACACGCACTTCGCGCAGCATGGCGTCTTCCCAGAACAGCGACACGTGATCGAAGGGGTTCTCCTGGTCGTGCTTGCGCGGCACCCAGTAGCGCCCGTCGTCGGCCCACAGCTTGAGCCATTCGTCGTAGCGGCTTTCGTCGAGCAGCCGTGCCTCATGAAAGAGAAAATCCTGCACCGCCTGGCGGGCTTCGGCCGGCAAGTTGGCGCCAGCTACCGGGGTGGTGGAAACGTCGAGAGTCCGGTCAAGCAGCATGGTCTTTCTCCTGGGCGGTCGGTTGGGTCATGTATTGCTTCCAGGTGGCAAACTGGTTGCGCATGGGCAGCTCGCTGGTGCCGTTGGTGGACACCATGCCGAATTCGGTGGTCTTGTCGGTCCCCACGTAGCGATGATGGCTCACCCAGTCGCCGCCGTTGGTGGAATTGCCCTGCTGGCAACGACGATACAGTTCGATATCGTCGGGCATGACGTTCGACGATGGCGAGTTGATGATGTTGGTGTAGGTGAGCGCCCGGTCGAACACCTCAGGTGGCGCACCCTTCAGGCGGAAGGTCTGAATCTCGATCATGGTGCGATCCACCGATACCGGGCGGATCACGCGAAACTGTTGAAACACCGTGTGTGGCGAACCGCTTCCGTAGATGATGGTGTTGTGACGGTTCATGCCCATGATGTCGCGGGCCTTGTCTTCACCGTGCACTTTGGTGAGCGCTTCGAAATGCGCGCGCGACACGGGATCGCGCGTGGCGGCATCGGGGTCGAAGATGGCTTCCATGTAGCCGTGGCCGTTGGGGTAGGCCACCAACTCGAGAGCTTCCCAGAACTCCCAGGGCGCCCCGTTGCCGTCCATGATCAGCAACTCGAAGGGCATGCCGCCCTGTTCATGAGCTTTCTCGCGGGCCGCCACGAACGAGGATTCGTGGGTAACCGGCGCATGCATGGTGTCGTGCAGGTTCTCGTAGAACACCTTCCAGTTCGATTGCTGCATCACCTGGAACACACCACCGGCCACCTCGACCTCGCCCTCGGGCGAGCGATCACAGAGGTTGTCGATCGAGGTGATCACGCCACCCAGGAACGATTTGAGGTCTTCGCCCTCGGCCGACTGATTGGCAAACACGAAGCCGCGATAGCTTTCCACGCGGGCCACCGGCCGCATGGAGAAATCGGGGTGCTTGGGGTCGTAGTTGGTGTCGACCAGGCCCTTGCGCAGCGGTGCCGCCAGGTGCGAGCCATCGAGCTTGAAGGTCCAGGCGTGATACGGGCAGCGAAAGAACTTGCCCACATTGCCGTCGCCCTGGGGTACCAGCTGGGCTCCCTTGTGCGGGCAACGGTTGTACATCACGTTCACCTTGCCGTCGCTGCCACGCACCATGATCACATCCTGGTTGCCGATGCGGGTGGTGTGGTAATCGCCCGGGTTGGGTACCTGGCTTTCGTGGCCCACGTAGATCCACATGCGGCCATAAATGCGATCCATCTCGAGGTCGAAGATCTCGGGATCGGTATACACACGCCGGTTGACGCTGTCTTCGCGGACCAGCCCGGCGATTGCCTCGGGTGTCAGGCTCATGATTTGCCCTCCTGGGGACGATGCGGTAGGGGGTCGACAGGAAATGTCGACGTTCAGTATGCAATCTATGCCGGCCCGGATGCAGCGCCTAGCCGCTATTGGCAAAGTCTGTCCGGCATCGGCAGTCCGGCTTCGGCCCGGGTTGCCAGGGCCTCGGCATACACCTGATGCACGGCGCGCCCGAACTCGGCAATATCGTGCTGCGCGGCGAAATCGCTTGCGCATTGCGCCATCGTCGCACGCCGCTCTTCGTTTTGCAGCAGTTCCACCACGCGCTGGCGCCAGGCGTCGCGGTTGAGTGGCGTCTTGTAGCCATTCACGCCATCGCGCACGGCGTCGTCGATGCCGCTCGAGCGCACCACCACCACAGGCAGACCGGCGGCCATGGCCTCGAGGATCACCATGCCCTGGGTTTCGGAGCGAGACGCGAACACGAACATCTCGGCGAGGTGGTAGTAGCAAGCCAAATCGAGCGGAGCGATCGAGCCAGGCAGCAGCACCTGCGCATCGATGCCCAGCTCGACTGCGCGCTCGCGCAGCGTGCTGCGCAGTGGTCCATCTCCGACCAGCATCAGACACCAATCGCGATGACGCCGCAGCTCGGGCGCCAGGGCCTCAAGCATGAACTCGATGTTCTTCTCGCGGCTCAGACGCGACACACTGATCAGGACCCGGCGCCCTTCGAGGTTCAGCCGTTTGCGCAAGGCTGTCACGGCCTCCGCATCCACCGCGCCGAATTGCTCGACATCGATGCCGGTGGGCTGGACCGTGACCGATCGCTTCACACCGATGAGCCGCAGATATTCCTCGGTGGAGGCCGTTGGCACGATCACGGCGTCGCAACGATTGGCGAAGTGCCGCACCAGGGCATGCGAAATCAGGTTGCGAAACAGCGGACCTGGCAAACGAACATTGTGGGCGTAGTGCTCCAGCCGGGTGTGGTAGGTAAACACCACGGGCACGTGCAGGCGTCGCGCCAGAAACCGGCCCACATAGCCCAGCCAGAAGGGATGGTGCACATGAATCACGTCGGGCCGCCAGTGAATCACTTGACGCCAAAGCTGCGGTGAGAAGATGTTGGCCAACCGGAATTCGCGGTTCTCGCCCATCGGACGCAGCGAAGGCACGCGCAAGACGCCGTCTTCGTGCGAGGTTCGTTCGCTGTAGCTGGGGGCCACCACCAGCACCTCGTCGCCCCGCTCGAGCAGCCCGCGGCGCAGGCGGTCGATCGAAATCGGTACGCCGCCAATGAATGGCAAGTAGTTGTTGGTAAAGTGCGCCACGCGAAACGAGCGCGGCGTCCAGCCACTGGTGTCGAGATCGAAGTCGGGGTAGTAGTCGCGTTCGGTAAAGAGCAGCCGGCGCAGCCAGATGCCAAGCGCCAGCAGCACACTCAAGAGCAGGATGAAGTTGAGGTAGCCGACGTAGAACAGGGAGTGAACGAAGAACCAGAGGCTCTCGACGGTACGCCAGAACGGATGCTGACCGATCATCAGCTCGACCGGGGTGATGTCCACTCGCTCGCCGCGCACGTCCACGATCACGTAGTGGTAGTAGCTGCGTTCGGTACTGAGCACCAGGCCACCGGCCCCACCGGTGAGCACATAATCGGTGGCGTCGTGGCGCTGCTGCGCGTAGATCGGCAGGTTGCTCGAGAACACGGCAGCCACCCGGTGTCGCTCGATCAGCCCTGCTGCCGCTTCGCGCATCACCGACTCCATCAGGTAGTCGTGATCGAACTCGAGCAGGCCGGTCAGATCCACCGGTTTGAGCGGATGGCCGCTGAACACGAAGGCATGCTCCGGGCGCGGCAGAGTCTCCAGCTGTTGCTCCAGCCAGCGCAGCTGCCAGCTGGGGTGGGTGACGGCCGCGCTGTCGAGAAACAGGAACTGACTGTTGCCAGCCCGGAAGGCAAAGTGGTAAGGGCCGAAATGATCGTAGTAGCGATAGCTGCCGAGCCGGCTGTATTCGTTTTCGCCGAAGGTCAGGAGATAGGGCACTCGCAGATGATTCAGGCTGCGATACAGGGCTCGGTACTTGTCTTCGCCATTGCCGCTGACCGCGTTGCCGGCCGACACCACGAAATCCACGCCACTGTCATTGAGCTGCGGGATGATCTTGCGCTCGAAGATGCCGATCGAATTGTTGATATTGCCGACCACGGCAAACCGGAAGGCCTCGCGCCCCTCCAGGATGGATTCGATGCGGGCCACCTGGTGCGTGTGCACGGCCTGAAAATCACGCTCGAAATAGTTCAGGTAAATCTTGTAGCCCAGCAGGGCAATCACCAGCCCCACGCTGAGTGTTTGCAGCAGGCGCGACAGGCGGTGATCACGTGTCATGCAGCGTTCTCCGCGCCAGTGCGTGCAGCAGCACCGGGATGCCCAGCAGCATGGGCAAATGGATGGTCAGGAAGCGCCAGGCCACCACCAGCAGCACGAGGTCGGCGGCGGTAACACGGGTGGCGAACAGCACGCCGAACAGACCTTCGGCAACCCCGGAGGCTCCGGGCGTGGGCGCAAAGTACATGACGAACGTGGTGATGGTGCTCAGGGCCAGCGTGGCCAGGTAGTCGGGCGGGTGCCCCAGACCCCACAGCAGAAGCGCCGGGAAGCTGAACAATGCCAGCAGAAAGGTCACGGTGGCAAGTACCGCCAGCCAGGCGTCTGGCCCGCGGCGACCGGCAAACACCCGCAAGGCTACGGCAAAACGCACCATTTCCCGACGTGCCGCGCGATAGCCGCGCAGGGCACGAGCCTCGGAGAGCCAGTGCCAGCGCGCCAGCTGATCGAGCAGGGAGCGTACCCCGGCCAGCAGCCATCGCAGCCGCCACAGCACGAGTGCAAAAAAACTCAGATACCCCAATGCCAGCAAACCCAGCGTAAAGGCCCAGCCCTCGTGAAGCGTTCGACCAGCCAACTCCGGCCAGAACCAGAGCATGAGCAGCGCCGGCACGAAGATGCCGATGCTGGCCAGGAGGGTGCGCAATGTGGCGGCAGCGGTGGCGGCGCCCACGTGCACGCCCAGGCGGCGCAGGTACCAGATCTGGGCAAACCCGCCGCCGGAGGCCAGCGGTGTGATGTTGGAGATCAGGATGTTCAGAAAAACGAGTGGCGCCATCTGGCGGCCTGGTATCCGATACCCCATGGACCGCAGCACGAACCACAGCCGCAGACCGTCGGCCAGAAAATACACGACCAGCAGTCCCAGCAAGGCCACCAGGAACGCGGGCTGCAGCAGGCGCCCGTCGAGCACCGGCCATTCTCCGCCGAGCTGGCGATGGATGGCATAGGGCACGCCGACGCTGAGAGCGGCAAACAGCAGGCCGAACAGAATCAATCGAGGCCAGCTCAGAGCCAGGCGGGAGGGAGGCGTCATGGGGAGGCACCCAGGCGCGGCAAGGAAGCGCTTGACGCTGGCGGGCCGCGCTGGCTAGAGTTGCGGCTCGCCACCCGCCGAAGGAGCCTCATCATGGCCGCTGTTATCGGGGCAGTGCTTGTCATCCTCGCTATTGTCGCCTTTTTCAAGGTCACCGCATTTGCCCTGAAGGTGGCGCTCGCCTTGCTGGCGGTGATCGGCGTACTTTTGATTCTGGTGCCCGTGCTGATTGTGAGCTGAGCCGCTGCCACGGGCCAGGACCACACCGACGCCGGCCACCGCGTCGATCGGGCCGGAACCTGTCACCTGGGGTGCAGCCAGGTTTGTCGCAATTGACTGGTCGCTTTCTCGGCCGGCACGGGTCGGCTCACGAAATAGCCCTGCACCTGGTCGCAACCGGCGGTTTTCAGGTGCACGATCTGGTCGGCCGTCTCCACCCCCTCAGCCACCACGCCAAGCTCGAGATTGTGCGCCAAGGTAATGATGGATTCCACGATCACCGCGTCATCATGACGATTGCGCACATCGCTCACGAACGAGCGATCGATCTTCAGTTGGTGGATGGGCAGCGTGCGGATGTAGCTCAGGTTGCAGAACCCATTGCCAAAATCATCCAGGCTGATGCGCAGGCCTTGCGACGCGATCGCGCTCAGCGCCTCACTGGCGCGCTCGGTGGATTCCACCAGGCCCGTTTCGGTGATCTCCACCTCGAGCCAGCATCCCTCCAGGTCGTGGCGTTGCAAGGTGGCTGCGATCAGCTCGGGGAGATGTTCGTCGCGCAACTGACGAGACGACACGTTGAATGCAATCGGAACCATCGGTAGGCCGGCGTTTCGCCATTGCACCAGTTGGCGGGCACAGGCCTCGATCACCCAGGCGCCCAGCTCCAGAATCATGCCGGTGTCTTCGGCCAGGGGGATGAAGTCCTTCGGGTAGATCAGGCCATGCTCGGGGTGATCCCACCGCACCAGCGCTTCGAAGCCCACCACCCGAAAGTCCGTCAGTTGCACTTTTGGCTGAAAATGCAGGATCAATTCATCATGCTGAATGGCGCGCGGCAGGCGTTGTTCCAGATTGAACTGCCAGTCGCCAGCGCGATTCAGCGCAGGGTCGTAGAACTTGTGGCCTCCTCGACCCGATCGTTTGGCCTCGTACATGGCCGCATCGGCATGTCGGCATAGGGTTTCGATGGTGTCGCCATCGCGCGGAAACACGGCAATGCCGATGCTGGTGCCCACCTGCAAATCGTGACCATCGAGATCGCGGCATGGCTCGACGAGGGCGGCCACCAGCTTGGCCGCCACGTGCTCGGCGTCCTCGGCGCGTTCCAGGTCGGTCAGCAGGATGGCGAACTCGTCACCGCCCATCCGGCCGATCACGTCGGTACTGCGCACCGTGTGACGCATCCTCTGGGCGGTGGTCTTGAGCAGAAGGTCGCCCACGTGGTGGCCCAAACTGTCGTTGATGTTCTTGAAGCGGTCGAGGTCGAGGTAAAGCAGGGCGTACTGGCGGCTGCCGCGTCGCGCCTGCTGCAAATGGCTGGCCGCCAGTTCGTTGAACATGCGGCGGTTATGCAGGCCCGTGAGGTGATCGTGGGCTGCCATCGTGAAAGCTTTTTGTTTCTCCGTCTCCAGCCGGTTGATCAGCTCATGATTCTCGTCGGCCACGCGTTGCAGCGACGACACCAGGTCCCGCTGCTCGCGCGAAGCCTGAAAAATCCAGGCCGACAACCCTGTCAGCATCAGCGTGAGTAGAGCCAGGATGGCAAGATTCCAACGGCTGGCCCCCGGCATGGCGCCGAGGATGTCGTTCAGATCGCGGTGCACGACCACCCAGAAATCGTCGGAAGCCAACTTTTGCCAAGTGCTTTGCACTACCTCACCTGGGCGCAAGGTGGTGTCGTACCGGCTGCCGTGCGTCTGAGACGGCGGCAGCAAGGTCGGTTGGGAGAGCGAGTTGTTCTGCAACAGGCCCGAGGCCCCGGCATCCACCAGCACTTGGCCCGCTCCCGCCACGACCTGCACCTGAGTCGTCGGGCCCAGCGCAAGATCAAAGTAGAGGCCCAACAAATAGCCAAGATCCAGGTCCAGCATCATGGCGCCCAGCAGCTGCCCCCCCTCGCTACGCACGGCGTACAGAAGCGGCAAGACCAAGGCGTTGCTGGTCGTGCCTGCCCGTGCAGGTGTCGCCACCGCCATCGGTCCGGTGAAAGTTGACTCGGTTAGTCGGTGCAACTCGGGCTCGAAGAGCGTGGTCGCGGCCATCGGCGAGGTAGCGTGCAGTACGCGCGCGTTGGTATCGAGCAGCACCATTCGCGGGAACAGGGGCGAACTCGACCGCATCGAGTCCAGACGCTGCAAACCCTTGAGTGGATCCCGGTCATACACCTGACGCGCGGCGACGGCGAGTCGATCGCCCTGTTCAAGAACCTGCGAGAGGTTCTCGGCAATGATCCGGGCGATCGTCTGCTGCGCCTGCCGAGCGTTGTCGAGGATGATGTTGCGTTCGGCTTGCTGGCGCTCCCAGTGGTTCCACCACGCCAGCGCCAGAACGGCAGCCATGAGCACCGCCATCAGGCGAATCAGACGAGTCCACAGCCCTTCGCCCGGGCGGCGGTGAGCATTACGGCGCCCCTTGCGCGCAGGGGGGATTGTCAACATCGGAAAATGGGCGAGCCTCGTGGAACGCAGCGCTGGAGTGTAGCGGGCGATCATGGCATGTCAGTGACAAACCTTCTCGCGTCGTCGCCGTGGGTCGCGGTATGCTGCCTGCGGTGCCGTCGGGTGTTTGCGGCGCCCTCAACCGCCCCTTGTTCTCAGGAGCCTCACATGACCTTTCAGCAAGCCGTCAAGCATTGCCTGACCAACAACTACGCCAATTTCAACGGCACTGCCGCACGCAGCGAGTTCTGGTGGTTCTATCTGTTCACGCTAATCGTGTCATGGGTGGCACTTGGCCTGGGCAGCCTGATCAGCGACGGTTGGGGCAACACCTTGCAGGGCATCGTGCATCTCGTCTTGCTGCTGCCCATGCTGGCCGTGGGCGCGCGCCGTCTGCACGACGTGGGTCGAAGCGGCTGGTGGCAGTTGCTCATCCCCACGCTCATCGGCATCCTGGTATTGATCTACTGGTGGGTGCAGCCGGGCAAGAGCGGGTCAGCCTCACCCACTGCTCAGGGCGATGCCTGAAAAAACTCCAACATTTCTTTCAGTACGCCGGCTGGCGCTTCTTCCGGCAGGAAGTGGCCCGCCGGCAACGCCCGTCCCGTCACTTCTGCTGCGCTCGCTTCCTGCCAATCGGCAATGGGATCGAACAGCTTGCCGATCACGCCGCGCTCGCCCCACACCACATGGAGCGGGCAACGCAACCGCTCCGGCACGGCGTCGTGCTCAAGATCAATACCCGCCGATGCTCGATAATCCTCGCAGGCGGCATGAATGGCATTGGGTGCCGTAAAGCACCGCTCATACTCGGCAAACGCTTCGGCCTCCACAAACGAGAACTCGCCGTTGCGCACGCCCATGCCACGTTCGAGATACGCCCGTGCGGTGTGCATGAGCATCAGCTCCGGCAATGGTGCCGGCTGAATCAGCAGAAACCAGTGATAGTAGGCCGTGGCAAAGGCCTTGTCCGTGCGCGCATACATCGTGGCCGTGGGAACGATGTCGAGCACCATCAACCGCTCCACGGCCTCGGGGAAGTCGCGCGCCAGGCGATGCGCCACCCGACCCCCGCGATCGTGTCCGGCCACCCGGTATTGCTCATGCCCGAGCGCCAGCATCAGCGCATGCATGTCGTTCGCCATCACGCGTTTGGAATACGGCGAATGATCCGGCGCGCTCGGCGGCTTGAACGAATCGCCATAACCCCGCAGATCGGGCATCACCAGCGTGAAGTGCTGCGCCAGCTGCGTGGCGATCTTGCGCCACTCGAGGTGCGTTTGTGGAAATCCGTGCAGCAGGAGCAAGGGCGGGCCGGAGCCGCCGGTGCGGTAGTGGATCGCCACGTCGTCGTGCTGGTGGGTGTGGCGAGGAAAGTCGGGCATGAGATCGGGCATGGGGGCTCCTGGACGGTTGGCGCTGCTTTGGCTGGTGGTATCTTAAATGACATGACTCACTCGACACCCTTGCGCATGGCACCTGGCCATGAGCGTAACCGGCTACCCCTATCGATACAGATCGCCATGTTGCTGCGTTACCGCCTGCAGCATGGCGATTGGAAGCTCGGCGACTTCCTGCCAACGCTGGAAGACTTCATGACAGAGTATGGCGTCTCTCGGGTCACCATGCGAATGGCGCTGGCCGAACTCGAACAGGATGGCTTGATCGAACGACGAAGAGGGTTCGGAACCCGCGTCATTGCTGACATTACGCAGGAGCGTTGGTTGATTCTGCCCAACGAGTGGTCATCGCTGATTTCGCATGTGTCCCGTCTGCACGCTCGTGTCGTGGAGCTTTCATCGGGGTATGGTCGTCCCTCATTTAATTGCGACTGTGCGCCATTGGCGGCTGAGTATTGGTGGTCGCGACGGATTAACTGGACGTTGACGTCGCCATATAGTCTGCTCACCGTTTATCTTGCCAAGCCGTGGTTTAAACGACACAAAGCGAAGTATGTCGCGGGTGCCATACTGCCGGTGCTCGAACGTCATGAACGCGGGCGGATTGCGTCGGCTCGCCAAACCATGACGATCGGGTGGGCTGACGCCGACGTCGCAAGGCATCTGCAGATTAATGTCGGTACGCCGATCGCGGAAGTACGGCGGGTGGTGCGGGATCACGCAGGTGTCGCGGCTTACCTCGCCGAGGTCATTTATCCCGCGAAACATCTTCAGCAAGAAACCCAGCTTCTGCCGGAGCCGGTTGTGTCTTCCCTCGTGGCCGAGGATATGGCTGCGCACACTGCGCTTCGGATCTGAGGGGCTCGTCAAAGCGCATGCCGAATCCCGCTCCGACCTCCTTCCGATGCGTGAGCAGAATGTTCGATAAACAGGCTGGGTTGGGGTAATCCCCAGTTTGACTGTCGATCGTCTTGCCCATAAAGTTCTATAAAGAGAACTATGTGACTTAACAGCGAAGTCACGATCCAAAGTGAGGCAATCAGGCATGAATCTTGACGGGAAAGTTTGCATTGTCACCGGTGCAGCCAACGGGCTCGGGGCCGCCATGGCCATAGGTCTTGCAGATCATGGTGCAAGCATCGTGGCTGCCGATCGCGACGCTAAAGGACTTCGACACACGTTGATGGGCTTGTCGTCGTCAGGTGATGCCATCGCTGTGGAAGCCGATATGAGCAAGGCCGAATCGGCAAGTCATATTGTCTCCGAGGCGCTGGGGCGTTTTGGTCGCATTGATGTGGTCGTCAATAACGCTGGCACCGGAGCGCAAATCGTTCGTCCCGATTTCATCACGCGCCCGTTGAAGAGTTGGCACGTTCCGCCAGAGAAGTGGCGCAAGATCATCGAGATCAATGCCCTCGGTCCGTTTTATCTCTGCCATGCCGCGATCCCGCATATGTTGCAGCAAGGCTGGGGCCGAATCGTCAATGTCTCGACCACGTGGGAGACCATGCTGCGCTCCGGCTTCGCCTCCTATGGCCCCTCGAAGGCCGCGCTCGAGTCGATGTCGGCCGGCATGGCGCGCGAGCTGGAAGGATCGGGAATCACGATCAATACCGTCATTCCGGGCGGACCAGTCGATACAGCGCAAGTGCCAGATGACATCGGCGTGGATCGAACCACCTTGCTTCGTCCGAGCGTAATGAATGACCTTGTGGTCTGGCTAGCCGGTGAAGATTCTGATGACATTTCAGGCAGGCGGTTCACCGCCAGCGCCTGGGACGCTAGCCGGTCGATGGCCGAAAACATCGAGCTCGCCAGCGAGCCTGTTGCCTGGCCGCAATTGGTCAAGCCGCTGGTCATGGCCGATCGCGGGAACCTTTCTTGAGCGCACTAGTTACGCATCCTACCCTCCAGGACATCTGATGAACTCCCGATTTGAATCCATCCCGCTGCCGGACGGGCAGTCGTTCGACGCTTACGTGACCGGCGAGACTGCCTCGCCACGCCCTGTCCTGATCCTGCTTCAATATATTTGTGGGATCAATAAAGTGATGCGGAGCATCGCCGAAGACTATGCCGCGCAAGGGTATCTGGTGGTTGTGCCCGATCTCTACTGGCGCCGCGGAGCGCGCATCGCCCTGATCGACGATCCCGCCACGCCCGATCCGCAGGAGCAACAGCGGGCTCTCGAATTGAATGATGCGTTCGATGACGAGGCCGCCCTGCTAGACCTGCGGGCCACTCTGAGCTTCGCTCGCCAGCATGCGGGCGGCAACGGCAGGGTAGGTGCGATGGGCTATTGCCTTGGCGGTCGATTGGTCTGGCTGATGGCAGGTCATACAGATGTCGATTGTGTGGTGAGTTACTACGGCGTGAATATCGATCGCCTGCTGAATCTTGCCGATCAGGTGAACAGGCCTGCCCTGCTGCACGTTGCAGGCAGCGACATGCTGGTGCCCGCCGGCGCGCAGGATGCCATCCTGCAGCGGCTCAGGGGGCACCCGCAAGTGGCGATTCTGACGCACGGTGGCGTGAATCATGCCTTCGCGCTGCTTGGGGGAGCCAACTACGACGTGGCGGCAGCGGCCTTGGCCAATCACGCCTCGGACGCCTTCCTACAGAGACATTTGCGCGATTGATGTCGGACAACCTCGTCCAGCCCTTTCGTTTCGCGTTTTCCCTTTCTGTCCCACAAGACCCTTGCTCTCGAAGAAAAGGGCGTTACCCCATCGATCCTAACTGGAGACAACCAATGAGTGCACGTCTGGCTACTGTTCTGAGTTCTGCGCTGCTGTGTGTATCGGCTGGTGCCGGTAGCGCCATGGCTGCCGATTCACCGCTCAACCTTCGCTTTGCCTATTGGGTGCCTGCGCAGCACCCCATTGCGTCGGAGTCGATTCAAACCTGGGCGGACGCCGTGACTGAAGATAGCGACGGCAGCATCAGCTTTTCATTCTTCCCCGCAGGCCAGCTTGGCCGGGCCGAAGATCACTTCGACCTCGTCAAGGATGGTATTGCCGATGTGGCGTGGATCAACCCGGGCTTCAATCCCGGCCGCTGGCCAGTGATCGGCGCCATGCAGATTCCGTTGCTGATCAACGACACGCGCGGGGCGAGTGCCGCACAAACGGCTTGGTACCGGAAGTACGAGCAGGAAGAGATGCCCGAGGTGAAGGTGTGTCTGGGTCACCAGATGGCTCCCCTGATGTTGCACTCCACCACGCCCATCGAGATGCCGGAAGATCTCAAGGGGTTGAAGGTCCGACCATCGTCCGCCATGGAGGCTTTGTACCTGCGCAACGCCGGCGCGTCTACCGTGCAGGGCACCTATCCCGAGGTTCGCGAGATGCTAAGTCGGGGTGTGGTCGATGCCACCAGCGGTGTGGTCGGTTCAGGGATGGCGTTTGGTGTATTCGACGTGGCCAAACATTCGCTCTACATTCCGTTCGCCGTTTCGGGTTACCTCGTCGTGATCAACAAGGATAGTTACGCCCGGATGTCGGACGCACAGAAGGCTGCCATCGACGCCAACTGCACGCCCGAAGCCGGCCGCCGGTTTGCCGAACCGCTCTGGGAGTTCGAGACTTCCGGTGCCGAAGAGTTGCTGGCGCGAAACGATCCGGGACGCAGCATTATCCAGCCGACACCGGAGATCATGGCGGCCTGGAAGGAGCATGTGCCCGAGGTGCGCGCTGAATGGGAAAAGCAGGTGGCGGCCGAAGGCTATGACCCCAAGGTCGTGTACCAGGAACTCGTCGATGAACTGCGCAAGCATGAAGGCGCGCTTGCCGAGTAGTTGTCGACTCGCATTTTCTTCATGAGCGCTGCGGCGGCATGCGTAGCGCCTGACTCTACGGAGCAATTTCGTGAACCGAATGATCCATTGGATGGAAAGTGCGGCGGCGCTGTTCCTCGGGGCCATCATGCTCCTGATCGCAGTCAGCTCCGTCACGCGCTACACCCTGAACTGGCCCGTGCCCGACTCTGACACCCTGGTTCGCATGTTGCTGGGCGCCACTATCACCTGGGGTCTGGCGGTAGCTTGCGCACGCGATGAGCACATTCGGGTGGATTTGCTCTGGGAGCGCCTCCGAGCCCCGGCGCAACGCCGGCTCAACCAGCTGGCTTCCGTGGTAACCCTGCTGGTGCTCGCCTTGTTGGCCTCGGCCTCGGTCACTCGATTCCTCGATGTTCGGCGAAGTGGCGAGACCTCCTACGATCTCATGTTCCCATTGTGGCCATTTTATGCGGCGCTCGCGTTGGGTCTGATCGTCTGCTGCCTGGTACTGGCTCGTGTGGCCCTCTCTGGTCGTGCCATCACGCAAGGAGAGCACCATGACTGAAGCCATGTGGGTGGCGTTGATCGCGTTCGCCAGCCTGTTCGGCTTGATGGCGCTGCGAATTCCGATCGGAGTCGCGCTGGTCGCCATCGCGCTGGTCGGGCTATCCTGGAAGCTTGGCTTCGACTCGGCCTATCGACTCGTGGCGCTGACCGCGAGTCGCACGATCACCGACTACAACTTTGCCGTGATCCCGCTTTTCGTCGTCATGGGTGTGCTTGCCCGTGAATCGGGTATCAGCAAAGAGTTGTTTCAGGCGTGCAGCTTGTGGTTTGGTCGAGCTCGTGGTGGCGTCGCGCTGTCTTCCATTGCCGCCAGTGCGGGCTTCGCCGCCATTAGCGGGTCGTCCGTGGCGTCGGCCGCAACGATGTCCCGGATTGCCATGCCGGAGATGCAAAGTCGCGGTTACGAGCCGGGGTACGCGGCAGGCGCCATCGCGGCAGGGGGCACGCTGGGCATCCTGATACCGCCCTCGGTGCCCTTGATCCTGTATGGCATCCTGACCGACAACGACATTGCACGACTGTTCATGGCAGGGTTGCTGCCAGGCATTCTCGCCGTGTTCATGTATCTCGGTGTTGTCATGATGCTCAGTCGCTGGCGGCCCGGGTATTTCCCGCGTGGCGATGCCGCCACCTGGGGCGCGAAGGTGCGTGGCTTGCGCGGTGTGTTGCCGGCGCTGGGCATCTTTGCCTTCGTCATCGGCGGCATCTATGCCGGTCTGTTCACGGTGGTCGAGGCGGCCGGGATGGGCGCCGCCGCCACTCTGGTGGCCGCGGCCTTGCGTCGAAGCCTTGGCTGGCGGCAATTGAAGGGATCTTTTGCGGAAAGTGCCCGAATCTCGGCCACGTTGTTCCTGATCCTGATCGGTGCCATGGTTTTCGGCAACTTCCTGGTCATGACCGGCGCGCCTCAGCAGCTCACTGCGACCATCACCGACCTGCCGCTTAGTCCATTCGGCATCCTGCTGGTTCTATTGCTCGCCTATCTCATACTGGGGTGCTTCCTGGATGCCGTGGCCATGATCATCATCACGATACCCATCGTCTACCCGGTGATCACGCAGCTTGGGTTCGACCCGATCTGGTTCGGGATCATCATGGTGATGGTCTGCGAGCTGGGCATGATCACGCCGCCATACGGAATCAACGTGTTCGTGATCAACGGTGTGGTGCGAGACGTCAGTCTCACCCAGATGTTTCGCGGTGTGCTGCCATTCGTGGGCATCGATATCGTTCGGGTGGGTATCGTTCTTGCGTTTCCTGCCATTGCGCTGCTGCTGCCGCGCGCCATGTAAATAGCAACTGATCTCATGTCTACTGAATCCATTGAATGTCTGGTCATTGGTGGTGGTGTTGTCGGGCTTGCCATTGCAAGAGAACTGGCCAACCAGGGTCGCGAAGTCGTGATCTTGGAGGCCAATACCTTGATCGGCGAGGAGACCAGCTCGCGCAATAATGAAGTCATCCACGCCGGGTTTCTCTATCCGCCGGGCTCCATCAAGGAGCGCATGTGCGTGACCGGTCGGCAAAAGCTTTACGAATATTGTCGTGAGAAGAATGTCGGCCATCGCAAGACCGGCAAGCTGTTGCCGGCCACCAACGACGACGAAGCGGACTATCTGCGAAAGGTGATGCTGCGTGCGCACGAACTCGGTATGACCGAAGTGCAGTGGCTGAGCGGTGTCGAAGCGAGCGCCATGGAG
The DNA here is from genome assembly GCA_041690575.1 of Verticiella sp. Taxonomy (GTDB): domain Bacteria; phylum Pseudomonadota; class Gammaproteobacteria; order Burkholderiales; family Burkholderiaceae_B; genus Verticiella. The sequence goes on along the minus strand of JAWLHC010000004.1, from coordinate 203,838 downwards.
CCCGCCCTGCAATGCCAGAGCGCGTTGTATTCCCCCGAATCCGGCATCGTGGATTCGCATGGGCTGATGCTTGCCCTGCGAGGAGATGCCGAGAGTGCTGGTGCCATGCTGGCAGTGCGGTCACGAGCCTTGAGCCTGACACAGCGTCCGGATCATCGTTGGCATGTCGAAGTGGATGCCGACGGCGAGCCCTCGTCGCTGGTTTGTGACTACGTCGTGAACGCTGCCGGGTTGGGGGCTCTGGCCTTGAGTCAGACCATCGATGTCTATCCGGCGCACAAACTGCCGCAAATCTACTACGCGCATGGATGCTTCTTTTCTTATCAGGGTCGCACACCCTTTGGGCGCCTGATCATGCCGGTGGGGAAGACCCTGTGGGGAGGTGGCGCGTTCACACTCGACATGGCCAACCAGGGCAGGTTCGGCCCCGATCTGCGCTGGGTGGATCACAAGACCTACGAGGTGGACCCTGCCGCGGCGGGGCCCATGGCCGAAACCATCCGTCGCTACTGGCCGGATCTCGATGCCTCGCGGCTGCAGCCTTCCTATGCCGGCATCCGACCGCGCGCCACCGGCCCTGGCGACCCTATCGGCGATTGGGTGGTGCACGGGCCGGCGGATCATGGATTGCCCAACCTGGTTGCGCTTTATGCGGTTGAGACGCCCGGCCTGACTTCATGCCTGGCCACCGCCGATTACGTGACTTCTTTGCTTCGTGCGCAGAGCGTAGATCTCGCCACGAGCGCTCACTGACTTTTCATCAATTCAATGGAGGATCTCATGGTCGAGACGCAGATGGCACCGCTGGACGCCCGCTACACCTGGGCATCACATGACTTCACACGAACACCTTATTGGGCATTCACCGATCAGGAGATCTTTGATCAGGAGATGGAGCGCGTCTTTCGGGGGCCGACCTGGAACTATCTGGCTCTGATCCCCGAAGTGGCGAACCCAGGCGACTTTGTTACCTGCTTTGTGGGTACCACGCCGGTGGTTGTGCAGCGTGGCAAGGACGGCAACATTCACGCCTACGTGAACCGTTGCGCCCATCGCGGCATGCAGGTCGTGCGCGAGCTGCGCGGCAACCGCATGCTGCACAACTGTCTCTATCACCAATGGACCTACGACACTGCCGGGAAAGTGGTGGGTGTGGCCATGCAGCGTGGAGACCGCGGTGTGGGCGGCATGCCCGCCGACTTCCGCAAGGAAGACCACGCCATGCGGCCCCTCAGGGTGGCCGTGCTTAACAACGTTATCTTCGGCACGTTCAGCGACGAAACGCCACCGATCGAAGAGTACTTTGGTCGGGCCGTGTGCGATCGCATCGCTGCCACCGTGGGGCGCCCTATCGAAGTGACCGGTTACCACCGTCATGTGCTCAAGGCCAACTGGAAGCTATTTTCGGAAAACTCGCGCGACGCCTACCATGCGCCCATGTTGCACCCGTTCCTGCCCACCTTCGGCCTGATGCGACCGAACGATCGGGGTTCGTGCCAGTTGGGCGGTCGCGGATTTCATTCCGTGATCAGTATCTGGAATGACGCGCCAGATGCCAAGTCGCAGCGTGGCTCGCAGCAGAAAGGGTCGGTCAAGCTCGAGGACATCAGCCTGGTGCAGGGCTTCCCCGAGCACGAAGACGGGCTCAGCCTGAACATCATCTCGATGTTTCCCAGTGGCCTGTTCACCTGCGTCGGCAATACCCTCTCCATCCGGCAGATTCGTCCCAAGGCGCCAGACGAAGTGGAACTGATCTACACCCATTTCGGCTATGTCGATGACACCTCCGAACAACGCGCGATGCGGCGCAAGCAAAGCAACCTGTTTGGCCCTGCAGGCTATGTGGCGATTGAGGATGTGGAAGCGCTGGAGCTGCTGCAGGCAGCCATCGGCAAAGGCGAGGATCACACCCATTCATTGATCGAGATGGGTGGGCGTGAAGCCGCCAACTCAGACCACGTGATGTCCGAAGCGCCCATTCGCGGCTTCTGGAAAGGCTATTGCGACATCATGCAGATTCCCGTGCCTGCCGCCTGACCCACTAACGGAGTGACGTTCATGTTGACCCAATCTGCCATTATATCGGCCGAGTTGAAACAAGATATCGATGCCCTGTACACCCGCTATGCCGAGATCCTCGATGACGACGAACTGGAGCAGTGGCCGACGCTTTTCACCGAGTTCTGCCGGTATGTGATCCAACCACGTGAGAATCATGTAGCCGGCCTTGAAGGTTATTGGCTGTATTTCGACTCCAATGCCATGCTGCGGGATCGCATCCTGTCTTTGCGCAAGGCCAACCTGTACAACATTCACCAGGACCGCCACCTGATCTCGGGGGTTCGTATCGTCGATGAGCAGGATGGGGTGTATACCTGCCGAGCCTCATATACCGTGATTCAATCCAATGTGGAAGGTCGTGCCGCCATATTCAGCGTCGGTGAGTATCGCGACAAGATTGTGCTGACGGACGATGGCCCCAGATTTCAGGAGCGCTGGGTGATTGTGGACAACTTCAACATGGAAGGCCTGCTGGCCATTCCTTTGTAAGGGTCGATCATGGAAGAGACCACTCGTCTCGCGATTGAGGCGGCCTGCCGCCGCCTGTCGCTCGAGTTTGCTCGGCGCAACGACGCCGGTGAGTACGAGGTGCTGGCAGGCTTGTTTGCGGAAGATGGCGTGTTGTGTCGGCCGCTCGCGCCGGATGCGGTTTTGAACGGCAGGGCGGAGATTCTCGCGGACATGCGCCGCAAGCCCGGCGACGTGATCACGCGCCATATCTGTACCAATATCCTCGTTGATGTGATTGACGATTCGCGCGCGAAAGGGTCCACCTACTACACCGTCTACCTGCAATCTGGTGTAAGCGACGCTTCGCAGGTGTTCACGTTTGATGGCACGGTGTACGTGGGTGATTATCTCGATCGATACGTGCGAACTCGGCGAGGCTGGCGTATCGCGGAGCGCCGAGGGAGGAACCGGTTTGTCGTGTCGAGATAGGTAGTGTGGTGGGTCGCTTGGCAGTATGAGCCTGTGGCGGCCTGCCGGACAGTTGTCGCTTGATCATGGGATGCTGGCCGAAGCTGTGGCTGCGAGGTAATAGCTTTCGATCTCTATGCCACGGGTTTCAACCTGTGACATATGCTAGCGATTTCACTGAGGGAAAGTCTCCAGTGTCAAGCAAATATGAGCGCGAGCCGAACATGGCATTGCGACGGCCTAGCTTCAGTCAGAATGTCCAGGCCGAAATCGACGAATTGGTAGCGTGCGACTTACTGATTCTAAAGTCCTTGTTGTGGCACTTGTAGTGCGGGACCCCAAGCTACTGCGGCCGATATTGGGGTGGGCCAATCAGCACTTGCAACCTGAGCAGCGTAGCGTGTACCTCGACCAATACGAGGTCCGACTGCGTGGCGTTGCCAACGAAGCTCCGCTTCCGGCACACAGGCTTGCCGATTCTGTCTGGGATTGGTGCTTGATGCTCTATGTTTTGCCGGGCACGGTAGGCCACTGGCGAGCATCCGTCTAGCGATCGATCGCCTCCGGAGGCGGCGCTTTGATCCCGTTCAACAGGAGGTGGGCAATCCGCTCGGCCAATTCCGCGGTATTGATGGCCCCCGATTTGCGATACCACGTCAACGTCCAGATCATCATCCCATAGAGCAATAAGGTATACGGTTTGCGCACCTTCTCGGGTGTCATGAGTTCCGGGTTGAGTTCGGCCAGAACGTCTTCGAGCAGCTCGGCCATCCTCACCTCCAGTGCCTGGATCTTGCGGAGTTGTGGTTTGGGCAGGCTTTTGACATCGTTCATCAGGATGATGTGCTCGTCGCGACCGCGGACGGCACCTTGCATGAAGCATTCAACGAACAGGGTGAGCCGGGCTTCGGCTGAGTCGGGCCTGTCCACGATCTGTTGCAGGTCGGTCACCTGTTGTGTGATGTGCTCATGAACGATCTCGAACAGCAGGTCTTCCTTGCTGGGGAAGTAGTGATAAATGTGTGACTTGGACGTGCCGCAGGCATGGGCAACGTCCATCATCGTGGCCTGCTCGAAGCCGTTGCGAGCGATCAACGCCGCCGCCTTGTTCAGGATCAGCCGTTTCTTTTTCTCGTAATCGTTGGCTCTGACTCTGGCCATGAAGTTCCTTGGATGTGATGTGGCGGGGACTATTGCACTGACCCGGAAAGCGCTATATATTAAGACCGACAAGACGGACTATTATAATATGTTCCCTCAAAAAGGATTATGAGAAAAATGGAGACAACCTGCAAACATCTGCTGGTTGCGGGGGCGGGTCACGCTGGCAGTGAGCTTGCGGTGCAGGCACGCAAGCTCGGCTGGCGCGGCCCGATCACCTTGCTCGGTCAGGAGGCAGAGCTGCCGTATCAGCGTCCCCCCCTTTCCAAGGCCTGGCTCGCGGGCAAGGTCGAGGCCGCCGATCTTCATTTGCGTCCGCAATCGGTCTACGACGCCGCCGAGATTCAGTGGCTTCCGGGGGCCAGGTTGCAATCTCTTGATCGGGCGGCTCAGAAACTGATGCTCGACGACGGCCGATCCTTGGCATACGACGCCCTGGCCTTGTGCCTGGGAGGGCGCCCGCGGCCATGGGCCGTGACCGGCGTGCCTTCCGCGCAGCAACCTGAAAACCTGCACTACCTGCGCTCGATGGCCGATGCCGAGAGCCTGAAGAACGCACTCACACCGGGCGCTCGCGCGCTCATCCTGGGTGCTGGCTACGTGGGCCTGGAGGTGGCGGCAACCGCTGTGGGTCTGGGTGTGCGGGTCACGGTGCTCGAGATCGAGCCTCGCGTGCTGGCGCGAGTGGCAGGGGTCGAGGTCGCCCGGTTCTTCGAAAGCGTGCATCGCAACGCCGGTGTCGCGTTGCACACCGATCTTTCCGTGGCATCGGTCGAAATGGAACATGGGCGAATCCGTGCCGTGATTGGCAGCGATGGCACTCGCTTCGAGGTCGATCTGGTGGTGGCCGGGCTGGGTATGATCCCGAACATCGAGGCCGCAATCGAAGCGGGTCTTGTGCCGACAGACAGCGCTGCCGCCGGCATCCCGGTGGATGCAAACGGCTGCACGACCGATGAGCGGATCGTGGCTGCGGGCGATTGCACCGTGCAGCAACGCCCCTCCCATGCTGGCCTGTTGCGCATCGAGTCCGTACCCAATGCGCTGGAGCAGGCGCGCGCCGCGGCGGCGTGGTTGACCGGCAAGCCCAAACCCAATCATGCGGTGCCGTGGTTCTGGTCGGATCACTACCATCTCAAGCTGCAGACCGCCGGCCTGGCCCAGGGGTACGACCAATGCACCCTCCGCGGCGATCCCGCCTCACATGCCTTTGTAGCCTTCTACCTGCGACAAGGGTGTTTGTTGGCGGTTGACGCCGTCAATCGTCCGGCCGAGTTCATGCTCGCCAGGCGGGCATTGACCGAACCACGCCCGATAGATATCCGGCTGCTGAGCGACGAGTCTGTGTCGTTGAAAGCGGCCCTGTTTTCCGATGCTTGAATTTGCGGGTTTTCCCCAAGACTGGGTCGCGATAGACGAGAGTAAGATACATTGATAAGACCGACTCGTCGGTCTAATAATAAATCAGGAAACAGACTGCCAAGCAGTCGTATCGGAGGCAAGCATTCCATCATGACGTCTGCCAACCGCGCTGTCGCTGCGCCCCCTGCTCCTGCCCCCGCGCTCGCCCTACACAACCTTCAGGTGGTTTATGGCGGCGCCATCGAGGCCGTGCGCGATGTTTCGCTCGAAGTTCGGCCCGGCCAGATCGTGGCTTTGCTGGGTTCGAACGGCGCCGGCAAGTCCACTGTCCTCAAAGCCATCAGTGGCGTCCTCGATGCCGAAGACGGCAAGATCGAGAAAGGCTCCATCCTGTTGCACGGCGAGCACTGCGAGAAATCCTCGGCACCGGCGATCGTCAAGCAGGGGATGATCCAGGTGCCCGAAGGGCGGCGCCTCTTTCAAACCCTGACGGTTGACGAAAATCTCATTGCCGGCGCGCACCTCCAGGACGCCGCCGTGCTGGCACGCGGACGCGACTACGTCTTCTCGCTGTTTCCCCGGTTGGCAAGCTTGCGACACAACATTGCCGGGTATCTGTCAGGTGGCGAACAACAGATGGTGGCCATAGGGCGCGCCCTCATGGGACAACCCCGGACTCTGGCGCTCGATGAACCCTCACTGGGCCTGGCTCCGCTGATCGTGACCGAGATCTTCAACAGTATCGTCGCATTGCGTGAGAATGCCGGAATGACCATTCTTCTGGTCGAGCAGAACGCCAATCGTGCCCTGGATATCGCCGACTACGCCTACATCATGGAGAACGGCCGGGTGGTGCTCGACGGTACCGCCGAGCAGCTGCGTCGCAATGCCGATGTGCGCGAATTCTATCTTGGCCTGAGCTCGCAGCCGGGCAGAAGCAGCATGAAAGAGGTCAAGCATTACAAGCGGCGCAAACGCTGGCTGTCCTGATGCCCCTGTCCGTTGCCGCATTGACCAACACCCATCTTTCTCCGGTACCCAGCATGGCGCCAAATGCAGAAAACCTTGCCTCGCAATCTGTTGCGTTGCCCGGCCCATTACTCGAAGCGCGCAAGATCAGCAAGCGCTTCGGCGGTTTGAAGGCTGTCAATGATGTCAGCTTGCGGGTCATGCCCGACGAGATCGTCAGCCTTATCGGTCCCAATGGCGCCGGCAAGACCACCACGTTCAACCTGATCAGTGGGGTGTTGCCGCCCACCGAGGGCGAGATTCTGTTCGGTGGGCACAGTACGGCCAGGTTGCAGCCTCATCAGTTCGCCCGTCTCGGCATGGGTCGCACCTTCCAGAACCTCGCCTTGTTTCGACACGGCAGCGTGGTTGAGAACCTGTTGGTGGGTCGACACATCCACTTTCGATACTCCGTGCTCGAGTCGATGGTGTATTGGGGGCGCGCCCGGCGTGAAGAAATCGCTGCTCGCGAGCGTATCGAACAGATCATCGAGTTTCTCGAGATCGAAGAGCTGCGCGACAAGCCGGTGAGTCAGCTGGCGTACGGGCAGCAAAAGCGTGTGGAGCTCGGGCGCGCGCTGGCGTGCGAACCCAGGTTGCTGTTGCTCGACGAGATCGTTGCCGGCATGAACCGAGAAGAGAAAGAAGACATCGCCCGCTTCATTCTCGATATCCGCGACGAATTCGGTATTGCCGTACTGATGATCGAGCATGACATGCAAGTGGTGATGGATCTCTCCGATCGTGTCTACGTGCTGGATTTCGGCTCACTGATTGCCGAGGGCACCCCCGCCGAAGTAGCCGCCAGCCCGCAGGTCTTGCAGGCGTATCTGGGCGAGGAGGCTGGCCATGCTTGAGCACGATCAGCTCATTCGCGGAGAGGCCACCCTGCCGGCATTGCTGCGTTGGCGTGCGCAGGAGCGCGCCGATCGGGTAGCCCTGCGCGAGAAAGCTCAAGGGATTTGGCGGGGCCGGACATGGGCCGACTATTACCGGGACGCCCGTCGGGCCGCCCTGGGTATGGTGCGTCTGGGGCTCCAATCCGGTGATCGGATCATCATTGCCAGCGAAGACACGCCCGAATGGTTCTATGCCGATCTGGGTGCCCAGATGATCGGGGTGCAAGTGGTGGGCATCTACCCTACCAACCCATGGCCGGAGGTTCAGTACATTGCTGGTCATTGTCAGGCCATTCTGGCAGTGACGGGAGATCAGGAGCAGACCGACAAGGTACTCGATGCCATGAAGCAGGGCGGCGGTTTGCCTTGCCTCAAGCATGTCTTTTGCGTTGACATGAAGGGCTTGCGCAAGTATCCCGATGGCATGCCGTACGCCTTCGGCCACCTCCTGGCCTTGGGTGATCAACAAGTGGCCGAAGATCCGCAGGCCGAGGCCTGGCTGGACGCCCGTATCGATTCGCTCGTGCCCGACGACGTCAACATCCTGGTCTATACCTCGGGCACCACGGGGCCACCGAAAGGCGTCATGCTCACGCACCGCAACTTCGTGTTTGGCGCCTACTCCTACATGTCGGCGCGCAACATGGCTGGTAAACGTTTCGAATCGGTGTGCTATCTGCCGCTCTGCCACGTGGCTGAGCGTGAATACTCCACGGTGCAGCATCTGCTGTCCGGGGGTTGCGTGAATTTTGCCGAGTCGATCGATACCGTGGCCAGCAACATTCGAGAAATTGCCCCGACCTTCTTTCTGGGCGTACCTCGCATCTGGGAGAAGCTGCAGCAAGGTTTCGAATTTCGCATGGCGGATAGCGGTCGCTTTCAGCGCTGGGTCTACCGGGTGGGAATGAAGCGCGGTCGGGTGCTGTCCGAGCAGCGGTCAGCACAGGGGCGTCTCACTCGCTGGAGCAGCAAGCTCGAATTTGCGTTCTGGTACCTGGTTCTGTTTCGCAACATTCAGCGTCATATGGGGTTGAATCGCACGCACAACCGGATGTGCGGTGGGGCTTCGGTTTCCCCGGAAACCCTGAAGTTCTTCGACATCATCGGTCTGCCGGTAGGCCAGGGGTACGGTCTCACCGAGTCGGGCGGTCTGTGTTTTGTACAGGTGCCGGATCGCCCCTCGCTATACGGAAGCTGTGGACCGGCCATGGAGGGTGTGGAATGGAAGGTCGCCGACGACGGCGAGGTGTTTGTCCGTTCGCCCGGCGTATTCAAGGGTTATCTGTTTGATGACAAGGCGACTGCCGATGTGCTCGACGCCGACGGGTGGTTGGCCACCGGGGATATCGTTGAGCGGCGAGGCGAAGATGAGCTGGCGGTGGTCGACCGCAAGAAAGCGATCATCATCACCAGCGGCGGCAAGAATATTGCACCCTCCGAGATCGAGAACGCCCTCAAGGACAGTCCGTATATTCGCGAGGCCATTGTCGTGGGCGAAGGCCGCAAGTTCCTCGGTGGATTGATTCAGATTGATTTCGACAATGTCGGGCGCTGGGCGGCTGATCGCGACTTGCAATACACAACCTTCAAATCGCTTGCCCAGCTTGCCGAGGTTCGCGAGCTGATCCAAGTCGTGGTCGACGAAGTCAATGGCAAGTTTGCCCGAGTCGAGAATGTTCGCAAGTTCGTTCTGCTCGAGAAGGAGCTGGATCACGACGATGGCGAACTGACCGCTACACAGAAAGTGCGCCGGGGTCTCATCAACAAGAAGTTCGGCACCGAGCTCAACATAATCTACGGGGAGGCCTGAATGGCGTACTTCATGGAGTTGGTGATTTCCGGGCTTGTCACCGGAGCCATCTATGGTCTGGTCGCCATGGGCTTCGCGGTCATTTTCAAGGCCACCGGGATCGTCAATTTTGCGCAAGGCGAGATAGGCATGATCACCGCCTATGCCACCTGGTCGATTGCCGGCATCCTCGGTACCGGAGCCATCGCCACCGTGGTGCTGGCAATCGTTCTGGGCGCAATCATCGGGTGGCTCTGCGAACGACTGATCATGCGTCCGATGTTGGGTGAGCCCGTGTTGTCGGTCGTTCTTGTCACGGTGGGGCTGGCTGTCGTGTTGCGAGCGCTGGTCACGCTGATCTGGGGTGCATCGCCCCACAAGTTCACGATGGAGGGCGCCGATCAGTTGGTCGAGGTGGGTGGTATCGCGATTCGCATCGGCCAGCTCAGTGTCATCGTTTTCCTGATTCTGGCTCTGCTGGCCTTCTGGTTCTTCTTGCGTCGGAGCCGGTTCGGCGTGGCGATGCGCGCCGTGGCGGCCGACGAAAGAGTGGCGCAGCTCATGGGCATCTCGTCAGCAAAGGTTCAGGCTTTTGCATGGGCGTCCGCGGCGGCCCTGGCCGGCCTGGCCGGAGCCGCGTTTGCCGTGATCTACGGGCTTTTGCCCACCATTTTCCAGTTGGGCCTCAAGGCGTTTCCGGCTACGGTGCTCGGCGGTTTCGACTCGATTCTGGGGTCGGGTTTCAGTGGTCTGATCATTGGTGTATTCGAGAACCTCATCGGTGGCTACGTGTCGAGCACGCTCAAGGAAATTTCAGGATTCATCCTGATCCTTGTGGTGCTGATGGTGCGGCCGTTCGGTTTGTTTGGTGAAAAGAGAATCGAGAGGGTCTGATGCGTAGCGGATTTTTCAAGGAAAAGTACAGCGACTTGCTCGTTCTTACCGATTCGCCAGCGGTCAAGATATGGTCTCTCGTTCTGCTGGTGGTTCTGGTGGCTGCACCCTGGCTCATCGGCAACTACGCCCTGTCGCACCTGATCATCATTCTGTTCACGCTGGTGGGCGTGCTTGGCCTGACGGTGCTCACCGGATTTGCCGGCCTGATCTCACTGGGCCATGTCGGCTTCCTCATGCTCGGTGCCTATGCCTATGCCATCGCTGTCACCCGTTTTGGCTTTCCTCCCGAATTGGCGTTGCTGACCGCCGCCATCGTGCCGGCGTTTTTTGGTCTGATTGTCGGTGTGCCGTCGTTGCGCTTGCATGGCTTGTATCTGGCCATCACCACGCTGGCGTTCAGCTATATCGTCAGCGCCGCATTGCTCGCCGGCGGCGACTTCACGGGAGGGGGGCGCGGTATCTTCGTCATGCGGCCCACCTTGCTTGGTATCGACCTTTCCAGCGATGAGGCCTTTTACTGGTTCTGCCTGTTCATGGCCGTTGCGGCATTGATCGTCACGATGAATTTCCGCCGCTCTTATGCCGGCCGTGCGCTGGTGGCCTTGCGCGATAACGACATCGCGGCTCGCACCATGGGCATCAATCTGGTGCGCTACAAGCTGCTCGCCTTTCTGATCAGTGCCGGACTCACCGGAGTGGCGGGGGCCATGATGGGGATGTATCTCAGCTTCATCAGCGTCGAAAGCTTTCCTTTCCTGTTGTCCATCGAAGCGCTCGCCATCATTATCGTAGGCGGCTTGGGATCGGTGCTGGGCGCCGTATTCGGCACGATCTTCATCGTCACTCTGCCCGAGCTTTTCAATGAATTGATGGGAATGCTGGGCGGCCGGCTGCAGGATCTCATGACCTCGAGCGCACACGAGATCAAGGCCATGTTGTATGGCCTGGCCATCATTGGCTTCCTGCGCTTCGACCCGCGTGGATTGCTGGGTATCTGGCACGATCTTCGTCACGCCTGGGTGTACTGGCCGTTGCGCTACTGATGCCGTCAGAGCATGCCCCGGAGTGTTCACTACCACGGCGCAAGCCGACCAACCAAGGAGCTTTCATGAACCGGAGACTTTCCACACTTGTGGTGATGGGTATGTTGGGTGCGGGGGCGTTTGCTCCCGCGGCGGCGCAGCAGGGCGTGTCCGATTCCGAAATCCTGCTGGGCGATATTGTCCCGCTCACCGGGCCCCCAGCGCTATTGGGAGTGGCGCATAACCTGGGAGTGCGAGTGGCTATCGCCGAGGCCAATGCCAATGGTGGGGTCGGTGGTCGTACCATCCGGCTGATTTCGGAAGACGATGGCTATGTCCCGTCGCGCACCATCCAGAGTGCCCGCAAGTTGATCAACAGCGACGAAGTCTTTGCGCTTACCGCTGTGTCGGGCACGGCTCAGTCGTTGGCTGCCATGCCGCTGTTCCAGCAGTCGGGCCTTCCGGCGATGGCGCCCGTGACTACCCATCGAGGCTTGTACGACCCGGTCATCGACAATGTCTTTACGGTAGGGTACGACATGGCTGATTCCGTCACGGAACTGGTGACTCGAATGGCGGAAATGTACCCCGACAAGAAGTGGGCCTTGATTTCGCAAGACGATGATTACGGCGAAGACGTTCGTCGCGGATTCAACGACGCGGCAGAATCCATGGGGCTGGACGTCGTGTCGCGCCAGATCTACAAGAAAGGGCAGACCGACTTCTCGTCGGAGATCCTGCGGGTGCGTGAAGCGGGTGCCGAAGCGCTGATGGCCGGCGGCGTGCTGGGCGAGAACGTGACCATGGTGCGCGAACTCGAACGGATCGGCCACGATATCCCGGTCGGTGTCACCTATGTGTCGCGAGTGCCGGCGGCAGTCAAACTGATGGGTTCGGCCGCAAATAATGTGCACGTGGTTGACTACGTCTATCTGGAAGACTCCCCCGAAGCGGCCGGCTTCATGGAAAAAATCGACACCTATCTTTCCGAAGATGAGCAGGCGCGGGTCAATCGCTACACGTTCACCGGTTACGCCTCCACCCGGGCGCTGATCGAGGCCATGAACCGCTGTGCTGAAACCCTGACTCAGGAGTGCGCGATCGAGCAGCTCAACCAACTGAAAGATCTCGATACCGGCGTCATGACACCGATCTCCTTCAGCCCCGACAATCACCTTGCAGCCCCTCGGTTGTTCCTGCTCAAGGCAGACCCCGAGATCGTCAATTACACCGCGATCGACTGACACGCCGCTATCGGCCTGGCCCCGCACCGCACCACGCCAGGGCTCAACGCCCTTGGTGCGGTGCGGGCTCCGCCAGAAAGCCATGCAGGAACAAGCGCGCCATGCGATCGCAAGTTTCTTCGGCGGTGAGGGGGCCTCCCGGACGAAACCAGATGTCGGTCCAGTTGAGCATGCCGATCAGCATCATGGTGTAGGGCTTGTAAGTGGCCTCGGGCAGTCCGGGGTTCACCTGGCGGAGAAGCTCGCTGACGCGATCGGTAAGAACGCGTTGCAGTTCCAGAAGAGGTTCCTGCCGGTCTGGTGGCAGGTACTTGACGTCCTGCATGGCAATCATGTGTCTCTGCCGCGACTGCGTCGACTTTTGTGTATATGTCTGCACCAGCGCATGAAGCTTGTCGTTAGGTGATGCGTTGGCGGCAAGCACCTGGTCGATGCTGTCCACGACCTGCTCCAGGTGTTCATGCAGCATCGCAAACAGGAGGTCGTCCTTGGCCGGGAAGTAGTGATAAAGCATCGACTTGGTGGCGCCACAGGCCCGGGCGATGTCCTGCATCTTGGCAGAGGGGTATCCCACCTGGGCGAACAGGGCCGCGGCACTGTCGATGATGGCCTGAATCTTGGTGTCGTAATCGTCCGAACGCACTCGCGGCATGATCTTTCCTCCGGCGTCGAGTTTAACAACTCCTTGTCTCTCGCCTCCGAGGTCTGTACAATTTATAAACCGACAGGGCGGTCTATAAATTGTAGCAGCTGCCTGCTTTACTCACCTACCAGGTTTGTTATGACCGAATTCGAGTTCAACGAGCCCGACATGCTCGACGATACGCTGCGCATGATTCGCCAGCAGGTGCGTCGTTTTGTCCGCGATGTGATCATGCCCAATGGCGACGTCTGGGAGCAGGAGGGCCGTGTTCCGCGCGAGGTGTTCGAGCGGTTCGGCAGCCTCGGCTTTCTGGGCATGCGGCATCCCGTGGAGTACGGGGGCGGCGGTCTTGGCGCGATGGCGTCGGTCGTGCTGGGCGAAGAGCTCGCCCGCTCATCCTATGGCGGCGTGGCATCAGCACTTACCGTGCATAGCGACATGTCGGTGTCGCACATCGCTCATCGTGGCACGCATGAACAGAAGCAGCGCTATCTGCCGGCTGCGTGTGCGGGATCAAAGATCGGTGCCATCTGCGTCACCGAGCCGAATGCCGGGTCAGACGTCGCGGGTCTCAAAACCCGCGCCCTTCGAACGAGCGAGGGCTGGTTGTTGCAGGGTTCCAAAACCTTCATCACCAACGGCATTCATGCCGACATCTACATTGTGGCCGCCCGAACCGACCCTGACGCGAAGGGTAGCCGAGGCATCTCGCTGTTCATCGTGGACCGCGACAATCCCGGCATCAAGATTGCGCGCCAGTTCGAAAAGCATGGCTGGAGGAGTTCGGACACTGCCGAACTGTTCTTCGAGGATCTTCAGCTGCCGCCTGATGCACTATTGGGCGAAGAGGGCAAGGGCTTCTACTACATCATGAGCACTTTCCAGAACGAGCGCCTGGTGGTGGGGGCGTTGGTCTCTGGAGCTTGTGCCGCAGCGATCGAATCCACGGTGGAATACTTGCGGCACCGGCAGGCGTTTGGCAAGCCGCTCTGGGAGCAGCCTGTGGTGCGCAACAAACTGGCCTGGGCGGCCGCCAAGGCTGCGGCCGTGCGGGCGCTTACCTATCAATGTGCCCAGATGATCGATCAGGGCAAGGACACCGTGAGAGAGGTCTCGATGCTCAAGGCCTTCGGCGCCGAAACCTTGCAGGAGGTCGTGCACACTTGCCTGCAGTTACACGGTGGCATGGGTTACATCATCGGCACGCCGGTCGAGCGCATGGCGCGCGATTCGCGCATACTGACCATTGGTGGTGGAGCCACCGAAGTCATGCTCGAAGAAGTCGCCAAACGGATGTAAATCATGATGCCATATTTTCCCGAATTCACGCCCTATGGGTGGCCGGAACCTGGTCGTCTGTATCTGGAGCCCACCGAGTTCTTCAACTACGACGATCCGCAGGTGAGCAAGTTCGTCGAGCGAGCCATCGGCGATGCCGGGTCGCCGCGCGAGCAGATGATGCGCCTGTTCCTTGCCGTGCGTGACGACATCCGCTACGACGCCTTCAGTGCCCGTCTGGTGCCGGCTTGCTTCCAGGCAAGTACGGTGGTGCACGACGGTGCGGCATTCTGTATTCCCAAAGCCGCCCTGTTGGTGGCCGGGGCACGCATGCTGGGGGTTCCGGCGGCCCTGGGTCTGTCGGATGTGGTCAATCACTTCTCAACGCCAAAGATGCAGCAGATGATGGGCTCGCGCGAGGTGTTCATGCATCATGGCTGGGCAGCACTGTATCTCGACAGCCGGTGGGTCAAGGTCGTGCCTGCGTTCAATCGTGAGCTCTGCGCTTTGATGAAAGTGCCGCCTACCGATTTCGATGGCGAACACGACGCGATCCTGCAGCAATACACCGAAGATGGCTCGGTCTCGATGGAATACCTGAAAGATCACGGTATCTGGGCCGATGTTCCGTTCTTGCGAATTACCGGCGATTGGGCGGGTTATTACCCGGCCACCCTCTGGGCCCATCAGCAAAGTCGAATCGTCCTGCACGCCCCTGAATGATGCCTTTCTCCTTCTAACGCAGGAGGCCCCGTCTGTCATGTCTGGTCCGCTTTCGCATCTCACTGTCATCGAACTGGCGGGCATTGGTCCGGCGCCGTTCGCCGGAATGTTGCTTGCCGACATGGGAGCACGGATCGTGCGCCTCGATCGAGCGCCAACTCCTCAGCAGGGCGGGCTGGCCGACATTGTCCGCAACGACGGCGTTGTCGATCGAGGTCGCCAGTCGTTGTCACTCAACCTGAAGGACCCGGCCGCTGTCGAGTTGGCGCTGCAATGGGTGGAGCGGGCCGATATTCTGCTCGAAGGTTATCGGCCCGGCGTGGCCGAGAAGCTCGGTCTGGGTCCCGATGTCTGTTTGTCTCGCAACCCGCGTCTGGTGTATGGGCGAATGACCGGTTGGGGCCAGACTGGGCCGTTGGCTTCAGCGGCAGGGCACGACATCAACTACATTGCGCTCAGCGGTGCCTTGCATGCCGTCGGCCCGGCCGACAGACCATTGCCTGCCCTGAACCTGATCGGCGATTACGGCGGTGGCGGCATGTTGCTGGCGGTGGGTGTTCTTGCTGCCCAGGCGCAGGCGGTTCATACCGGTCGGGGGCAGGTGGTTGACGCGGCAATGACCGATGGTGCCGCATTGCTCATGGCAACCCAGTACAGCTTGATGGCCAAAGGTCATTGGCACGATCAGCGCGGCAGCAATTTTCTCGATGGCGGCGCGCACTTCTACGGCACGTACGCCTGCCGCGATGGCAAGTTCGTGTCGGTTGGTGCCATCGAGCCCCAGTTCTATCGACAGCTGCTGCGGCTGTGCCAGATCGACGATCCCGAATTTGAGCAGCAATGGGATCAGGAGCAATGGCCGGTGCTTCGAAATAAGCTGGCCGCAGTGTTTGCGTCTCGTGATCGTGACGAATGGTGCGATCTGCTGGAAGGCACCGACGCCTGTTTTGCGCCGGTACTCTCCATGCGCGAAGCCCCGGACCACCCGCACAATGTGGCGCGTGGCACGTTCGTTGCCGCCGCCAACGTGATGCAACCGGCGCCCGCACCCCGGTTTCAGGGCACGCCCACGGCGCTGCCTGCCCGAGCCCCCGAGATTGGACAGCATACCCACGAAGTACTGCACGAAATCGGTTTGTCACCCGCGCAGATCGAAGACCTCGTGGCCCGAGGTGTGATCTTTCAAGAGGTGTCTTCATGACGAGCCTGTCTGCGCCTTGCGCCCGCCGGCCGCTGCATACCCGTCGTATCGTCTGCGACGCCTTTGAGCGGGACGATGGGCTGATCGACATCGAGGCAAGTCTGCTGGATACGAAGCCGGATGCCGTCACCCTGCTCGACAATCGTGTGGTCGGGGGCGGTGAACCCATCCATCAGATGCATTTGCGCATCACCGTGGACCGAGAACGCTGGATTCGGGGTGTAGAGGCGGTCAGCGAGTCGCACCCATACCCCGAGTGCAAGGGCGCTGAAGCTTCCTACCAGGCGCTGGTGGGTTTGCGTATCGAGCCAGGGTTCACCAAACAGGTCAAGGCTCTTTTCCGGGGAGAGGTGGGCTGTACTCATGTCTCCGAGCTGGTGCCCGTGATGGCCACCATCATCTATCAGGTGATCTGGGGCGACAGCGGGTTCGATCACCCGGGAGCGGCGGGGGCGACGCATAGCCCGACACCGCTCGGCGGATGCCATGCCTTGCGTCTCGAAGGGCAGATCGTGCAAACCTACTTCTCGGGATCTGCAGGGCGGGGCAATTCATGATCAATGAGGCCGTTTCGCTCAGCCTGGATGAGCAGGTAGCCACCCTGACACTGCGCGATGAGGGCAGGCTCAACCCCCTGGACGGCGCCTGCGTGGCCGGCCTGCAGTCGGGGCTCCAGACGGTGCGCAACGATTCGTCGGCACGCGTGCTGGTGATTACGGCGCGGGGGCGCGGGTTTTCGGTGGGTGCCGATCTGGCCGAGTATCAACAACGCTTGACGCACCCGCAAGCCGGCGAACCTCTCGGCGATCATGTGGGTACCTTGATGGCAGGCATGAACCAGGTAATGCTGAAGCTTCAAGAGCTGCCCATCCCGGTCATTTGCGCCGTGAACGGCGTGGCGGCAGGCGGCGGCGCCGGTCTCGCGCTGGCTGGCGACATGGTATTGGCAGCCCGATCGGCCTACTTCTATCTGCCGTTCATCCCGTCCCTCGGCGCAGTACCCGACATGGGGCTGACCTGGCGGTTGCCCCGTGCCTTGGGGGCGCCCAGAGCCCTGGGGCTAGCGCTGAGCGGGCACAAGCTCTCTGCCGTGCAGGCCGAATCCTGGGGGCTGATCTGGGCGTGTGTCGACGATGAGCAGCTCAACGACGCAACCCGACGCCTTGCGCAACAGCTCGCTCAAATTCCGACAGAAGTGGTCCTCGAGGCTCGCGCCATTTTTGCTGCTGCGGAGCGCAACACGCTCGAGGAGCAACTGGCGCTGGAGCGAGAGCGCCAGATGATTCGGGTCGGTGACGCCAGTTTTGTCGAAGGGGTGCGGGCGTTTGCAGAGCGCAGGGCGCCACGCTTTCGCCAGAGGTGAACGGCGACCCGATCGGGTCAATCATACTTGCTCGTCGGGCACCTGAATGCAGATCCCGTCGAGTGCTGCGCTCATGCGTATCTGGCAGCACAGGCGGCTGTTGTCACGCAGATCGGGTACCCCCTCGAGCATGTAAGCCTCGGTTTCCGCCCTGGGCGGAAGCTTGTCGAGGGACTCGGCATCCACATACCCATGGCACGTGGCACAACTGCACACGCCACCGCAATCGCCAAGAATGCCGGGCACCGCGTTATCGGTGGCGGCCTGCATGAGGCTGCGGCCTTCGGCAACCTGAAGGGTATGCCGTTGGCCCTCAGGGTCGATGAAAACAGCGATTGGCATGAGGATTCCTCGGGGTTGTGTTCGAAGATTTATCCGTTGACATAGTCCGTCACGTCGGACTATTATTTCATCAACCGATACGCTGCACAACCCTTTTCTTGGCCTTAGGAGACACCGCCTTGGATAGCGCGCATCACATCACGGGGGCTCATCACGGGGGCATGGCCGCACCTGACTGGAGTGATCTCGTTCAGGATTCTCACGTGCACGGATCGCTATATACCGATCCTCATATCTATCAGCTCGAGCTCGAGAAGATCTGGTTTCGAACCTGGGTTTACGTGGGTCACGAAAGCGAGGTGCCGCAGGCCAACGACTTTGTCATGAAATCCATCGGGCCCGAGCCCGTCATCATGACGCGGGATCGCCAGGGTCGGATTCACCTGCTGCACAATCGATGTCCGCACCGGGGCAACCGCATATGCATGACCGAGCAGGGCAGCGCGCGATCCTTCACCTGCCCCTACCATGGCTGGACATTCTCCAACGATGGTTCGCTCAAGGGCTGGCCGTTTCCGTCGGGCTACGAGGGCGTCGATCGCGCCGACTATGGTCTGGGCAAGGTGGCACGGGTTGCGAGCTATCGGGGTTTCGTGTTCGGATCGATGGCCACTGACGGCCCCACTCTCGAGGAGCATCTGGGCGCCGCCATGCAGGCCATCGATGCGCTGTGCGACACCTCACCCGAGGGTGAGGTGGAGCTCACGGCAGGCTTCCTGAAACACAAAGTCAAGGCAAACTGGAAGTTCCTCGTCGAGAACGAGACCGATGGCTATCACCCTTCGTTTGTGCATGCATCGATCTTCGAGGTTGCGCAAAGCGGCATTGGCAGTCTGTACAGCGCCGAATCCGACGCCGTGTCGCGCGACTTCGGCAATGGGCATACCGAAAACGACTTGAGGCCCGAGTTTCGCAAGCGCGATGTGCCGCTGTCCTGGTTCGGAACCACCGAAGCTCGTCTGCCAGAATACGCCGCAAGAATGCGCGCCGCGTACGGCGATGAGCAGGCCCGCCACATCATGATCGAGGGCACACCTCACATCATGATCTATCCCAACCTGTTTATTGCCGAGATCCAGATATTCGTGATTCAGCCGTTGTCGGTGAACGAGTCCGTGCAGCACGTCACGGCCTTGCAGTTCAAGGGGGCGCCCGACCTCAACCGACGTATGCGACAACAAACCATGGGTTCGGTGGGGCCCGCCGGTTTCCTGCTGGCCGACGATGCCGAGATGTATGAGCGCACACAAATGGGGGTGCAAATGCGCAACCCCGAGTGGCTATTCCTGGGGCGCGGCAAACACCGTGAACGGGTCGATCCCAACGGTTTTCTGATTGGCGACGCCACGGATGAGACCCCCACGCGAGGCATCTGGCGCCATTACCGTGCGCTGATGGAGGCCTCGTGATGGGTATGACCACAGAACAACGCGACACACTGGAAGCCGTCACCCAGTTCATTTACCACGAAGCCAGAATGCAGGATGAGCATGCCTACGACGATTGGGAGGCCCTCTGGACGGATGACGGTGTTTACTGGGTGCCTGCCAATGGCGACGACCCGGACCCTGAACGGGTGATGTCGATCATTTACGACAATCGTTCGCGTATTGGATTGCGCGTTCGGCAGTTTCATACAGGCAAGCGCTTCAGCCAAACGCCGCAGTCGCGCTTGCGGCGCCTGGTGTCCAACATCGAGGTCATGCAAGACGATGACACCGAGATCCGGGTCGGATGCAACATGCTCATTTTCGAGAGCCATGTGCGCGGTGATGTGTTGTGGGCAACCCGAACCGAGTACACCTTGCGTCGAGTCGATGAAGGCCTGCGCATGGCATATAAAAAAGTGACGCTGGTGAACAACGACAAGGCCTTGCCTTCGCTGGCGTTCCTGGTCTAAGGAGCGATCATGACTTCTCGATCCGAATGGGGTGAGTCCGAGGTATTGATCGGCGAAGGCCCCGTGTTGCTGACGTTAACGCCCGACGGGATCGCTCACCTCCAACTGAGTCGCCCAGAGGCCGCCAACGGCTTGAACCTGGAATTGCTGCAGGCTTTGCATCAAGCGGTTTTGCGCATCCATGGCGATAGCCGTGCGCGCGTGGTGCTGTTAACCGGTGCAGGCAAGAATTTCTGCGCGGGTGGCGATGTCCCTACCTTTTTGTCCAAGGGAGAAGCCTTACCCGACTACATTCGGGTTGCCACCGCGTTGCTGCAGGTGGCTGCAGCAGCGCTCATCCGGCTGAACGCGCCCGTCGTCACGGCAGTGCAAGGGTTCGCCGCGGGCGGCGGAGGTATGGGTTTGGTGTGTTCGAGCGATTTCGTCATTGCCGCCGAATCGAGCTCCTTCCTGGCTGGGGCAACGCGAGTGGCCATGGTGCCCGATGCGGGGGTGTCGGTCACTCTCACCCAGTTGGTGGGCTTTCGCCGGGCGATGGAAATTCTCATGTTGAACCCCGTCATCCCGGCCGGTGAGGCGCAACGCATGGGCCTGGTCACCCGGGTTGTCGCCGACGACCAGTTGCAGGCCGAAGCGTGGAACCTTGCGCGTGAGCTCGCCGCGGGGGCTCCAGCGGCATTGGCCAATACCAAACGGCTCCTGTGGTCTGGCCTGGGTCGCGGCGTCGAGGCGGCCATGCCCGAAGAGAATCAGGCTCAGGCCGTGTTGTCTGGTATGTCCGACGCTCGAGAAGGGTTGACGGCAGTGATCGAAAAGCGCGTGCCTCGGTTTACGGGGCGCTGAATGAGTGCCTCGATGAGCAACGTCCGACAAGCGCTGGTGGTGGGTGGCGGCAGCGGCATTGGTGCTGCTGTGGTCAAGCGCCTGGCCGCCGACGGCATGCGGGTGATCTGTGCCGACCTTGATGAGAGCAAAGCGCAGCAGACGGCACGGGCATTTGAAGCGATAGCGCTTGGGCTCGACGCAACCGCCTACGATCAAGTCCACGAAGCCGTGGAACGGATGGGGCCGTTTGCGGTGCTGGTGAACTGTGTCGGGGTCGACCAACACGCCTACTTCACTCAAACCACACCGTCCGATTGGCATCACTTGCTGCGGATCAACCTCGATACCGTACTCAATACCACCCATGCCGTTCTGCCCGGTATGCAGGCGGCGCAATATGGCCGCATCATCAACATCGCTTCCGAAGCGGGGCGCTTGGGATCTCGGGGTGGTTCGGTTTATGCCGCGGCAAAAGGTGCAGTCATTGCCTTTACGCGGTCTATCGCGCGCGAGAACGGCCGCAAGCGCATCACGGCGAACGTGGTAGCGCCAGGCCCGATCGATACGCCGCTTTTGCGCAAGGCGGTGGATGCCGGCGGCGAGAAGCTCATGCGTGCCATGACCGATGCCACCCTGGCAGGCCGCCTGGGCGAACCCGCCGAGGTGGCCGCCAGTGTCGCGTTTCTTGCCTCCGATGAGGCGGGATACATCAGCGGCGAAGTGTTGGGAGTCTCTGGTGGTATGGGGTGTGGCGCATGACCCAGCCACTCGAAATTGTCATCGAGAAAATTCGCTCCGTTTACGGGCGTTGGCGGCGTGACACGCCAGTGGCACAGATGCGCGCCGACTGGGACGCCCTGTTTGACTCGCCAGTCGAGGCATCGTGCGCTCCGGTCGTGGCGTCTGGTGTGCCGTGCACCTGGGTCATGGCGCCGGGTGCTCGGGAAGACTGCGCCATTGTGTACTTGCATGGCGGTGGCTTTCGTCTGGGCTCGGTGCAATCGCATCTCGAACTGATGGCTCGATTGTCGGCCCGTGCCGGGGTGCAGGTTCTGGGCGTGGAGTATCGCCTCGCGCCCGAGCATGGCTATCCCGCACCGCTGCAAGACGCCCTGAAGGTGGTGGAGTGGCTGCATTCGCAAGGTTACGCCCACGACGCCCTGGCACTGGCAGGTGATTCGGCGGGTGGTGGGCTTGCGCTGAGCGTGTTGTTGAGCTTGGTCCAACAGGCCAAACCCCGGCCGGTGGCCGCGCTACTGATGTCGGCCTGGACCGATCTGGCGGCCACGGGAGCAAGCTACGAAACTCGCTCGGCAGTCGATCCCATCCACCAGCGCCCCATGATTCTGGCCTTGGCCAAGGGGTATCTGCAGGGTGACGATGATCCTCGTGATCCGTTGATCTCTCCGCTTTATGCCAGCCGCGACGCATTGGCGCAGTTGCCACCTTTGCTTCTTCAAGTTGGCGATCGTGAAACGGTGCTGAGCGATTCCGAGGCGTTTGCACAACGGGTTCAGGCGGCCGGTGGCGCGGCCGAGCTGCAAATCTGGCCCCACATGATTCATGTATTTCAACAGTTTCCCGCCGAGCTGCCAGAGGCCTTGGCGGCCGTCGATGCCGGCGGGCGCTTTCTGGCAAGCCATTTGGGATGCAGATCCAAAGAAGAGGGGGTGTCATGATCGGAATCACGGCCTACGGGGGGTATGTCCCCCGGCTGAGGCTTTCTCTGCAGGCGGTCGGGCAGGCCAATGCGTGGTATGCGCCGCAGTTTGCCAGGCGCAAGGGCACCATTGCCTACGGCAACTGGGATGAAGACGCCATCACCATGGCGGTGGCGGCTGCCCGCGATTGCCTGGGCCCCGCAGACGATCGTCGCCATGTACGCAGCCTGATGCTGGCCTCGAACACGCTGCCGTTTGCCGAGCGCCTGAATGCGGCGGTTGTTGCTGGCGCGCTCACCCTCGAAGAGGATGTTCAGGCTTTCGACCTGGGCGGCACACCGCGTTGCGCCCTGGCGGCACTGACGCAGGCCATGGCCGCCGTTGGCGCGATGGGCGATACGTTGGTGTTGGCCGCCGAGAGCCGTTGCGCGCGGCCTGGTAGCGCCCAGGAGTTCGAGTACGGTGATGGCGCGGCTGCGGTTCTGATCGGCACCGAGAACATTCTCGCCGAGTATCTTGGGGGTGCCACCTTATCGGTCGATTTCGTCGATCATTTTCGGGCATCCGGGCAATCGTTCGACTACCACTGGGAGGAGCGATGGGTGCGCGACGAGGGCATCTCCAGGCTCGTGCCGCGCGCCATACAACAAGCGCTGGCGCAGGCTCAGGTGTCGGCTGATGCGGTTGACCACCTCATCTTCCCATCCACGTTCAGACAGATGGGGCAAAGTGTGGCCAAGGCGTGCGGGATTCCGGTCGAAGCCGTTATCGACAATCTGCAGGGAACGGTCGGCGACACCGGTGCCGCGCACGGACTGTTGCTGTTGGCGCACGTGCTTGAGCAGGCCGAGCCTGGCCAGATCATCGTGCTGGCGCAATTTGGGAGTGGCGCGCAGGCGCTGGTGCTACGAGCAACGGAAGCGATTCGTCGGTTTCAACCCGCTCGTGGGGTGCGGCAGTACCTTGCGCGTGGTGTCGAAGACCATCACTACACGCGTTTTCTGTCGTTCAAGGGCCATCTGGCACTCGAGCGTGGCATGCGAGGTGAACAAGACAAGAAAACCGCGTTGTCTACCGCCTGGCGACATCGGCAGGCTCTGCAGGGCCTGGTGGCGGGCCGTTGCGAGGTCACCGGCAGTGTGCATTTTCCCCCTTCAAGGCTCAGCTACGACACACCGCCGCTGCAAGACACGCAAGTGCCATACAAGCTCGCCGATCGCTCCGCGACGGTACTGAGCTGGTCGGCGGAGTATTTGTCGTGGCATCCGTCACCGCCGCATCACTATGGCCAGATCGATTTCGAGGGAGGCGGCCGCATCCTGATGGATTTCACCGATCTCGAGGTGGGTGAAGTGGATACCGGGACCGCCATGGAAATGGTGTTCCGGATCAAGGATATCGACGATCTGCGAGACTTCAAACGCTATTTCTGGAAAGCCACGCCAGCGCGCGCTGGCGTGGCATAGGGAGGCCCTCATGGCTCAAGGCATCAAAGACAAAGTCGCCATACTTGGCATGGGGTGCAGCAAGTTCGGCGAGCGTTGGGACGCCAGCCCCGAGGATCTGATGGTCGAGGCCTATCGCGAGGCCATGACCGACGCCGGCATCGAGCCCGAGCAACTGGGGGCGGCCTGGTTCTCGACTCACATGGACGATGTGGGTACCGGGCGAGGTGGTACGCCAATGGGTATCGCGTTGCGGTTGCCCCATATCGGCGTCACGCGGGTCGAAAACTTCTGTGCAGGGGGGTCTGAAGCGATTCGGGCGGCGGTATACGCCGTGGCCTCCGGCGCTTGCGATATGGCGCTGGCGTTGGGTGTCGAGAAGCTCAAGGACACCGGCTACGGCGGCTTGCCGATGGCAACCGTGGGTACCTTCATTCCCCAGTGGTATCCCAACGCGGTTGCGCCAGCCAATTTTGCCCAGCTGGCCAGCGCCTACCGAGCCAAACATGATATCGACGCGGCGTTGCTCAAGCGTGCCATCTCGCATGTTTCGATTAAGAGTCATGCCAATGGCGCCAAGAACCCGAAAGCGCATCTGCGCAAGCCGATCACCGAAGAGCAGTGCCTGAAGGCGCCGGTTGTGGCCGCGCCGCTGGGGCTGTTCGATTGTTGCGGTGTTTCCGATGGTGCCGCTGCCGTGATCGTGACCACGCCCGAGATCGCCCGGAGTCTGGGAAAAACTGATCTCGTCACATTCAAGGCGCTGCAGGTCGTCACGTCGAACGGTTGGGAACTCCAGGGCAGCGAGTGGGACGGCAGTTATGTGCACACCGCACGCATCGCGGCCAGGCGAGCCTACGCCGAAGCGGGGATTCGCAACCCCAGGGCGGAGATCAGCATGACTGAGGTTCACGATTGCTTCTCGATCACCGAGCTGGTCACGATGGAAGACCTTGGTTTGTCGGAGGAGGGTGGCGCCGTGCGCGATGTGCTCGACGGTGTGTTCGACGCCGACGGGTCCATTCCTTGCCAGATCGATGGCGGGCTCAAGTGCTTCGGTCACCCGGTCGGTGCCAGCGGGATCCGCATGCTCTACGAAATGTATTTGCAACTGCAAGGCAGAGCTGAGGCCAGGCAGCTCACCAATCCCAGAACGGGCCTGATTCACAACCTGGGTGGGCAGCCTTCCCAGAACGTGTGTGCGGTATCGATCGTTGGGCTGGAGGGAGTTTGACCATGGCCGAGCCCGTCGTCTTGCTGGATTGGCCGGCCACAGGGGTTGCGCGACTCCGTATCAATCGGCCAGACAAACGGAATGCGATCGACCACGATGTGCGTCAGGGTTTTCTTGATCAGTTATCGGCTTTGCAGAAGCTGCCGGGTTGTCGAGCGCTCGTGATCGGTGGCGTTGGCGGTATTTTCTCGGCCGGAGGCGATATTCCGAGCATGGTGGGCTTGACGCCTGCCAGCGCCGCAGATCGCATGGAGCATATCCATCGCCTCTGTGGTTTGGTGGGCGGCTTGCGCATGCCGGTGGTGAGTGCCATGGAGGGGTATGCGGCCGGCGCAGCCGTAGGTCTGGCCTTGCTCGGCGACGAGATCGTGATGGGGCGGCAGGCCAAGGTTCTGTTTCCGTTCTTGCGCTTGGGTCTGGTGCCCGATTGGGGTCAAGTGCTTACCTTGCCCCGGCGGGTGGGTGTGCCGGTCGCACGCCGCTTGTTGTCGAGCGATCGGCCCGTGTGCGCAGACGAAGCTCTGCAAATTGGCTTGGTCGACCATCTATGCGACGACGCCGATGTGATGGCAGCCGCCGTCGAGCGCGCAACCCGGCTTGCCGCCTTGCCTGCCGAGGTCTATGCCCGCTTGAAGCAGCGCCTGGCGCAGCCGTCAGCCAGTTTGGCAGAAGAACTCAAGCGTGAGGCGCAAGATCAGGTGGTTTGCCTATGCGGGCCAGATTTCCAGGAGGGATACCAGGCGTATCGCGACAAGCGCCGACCCGATTTCGTCGATCGTCCGGGCGCAATACAGAGCCGTCGGTGAATTCCCGTCGCAATCAAGCCCTCAGCCAGTCCGCAGCCTTTCAACATTCAATCAGAACATTCCAACCATCAGGAGACATCATGGCGCAATCATTGGCAGTCAGTCGTTACGACGCGGTCGTCGTGGGTGCAGGTGCGGGTGGCATGTCGGCGGCTGCCCGTCTGATTGCCGCGGGCAAGAAAGTCTTGCTGGTCGAGCGCCTGGATCGGCTCGGTGGGCGTGCGTCCAGCGAAGTGATCGATGGTCACATCGTCAACGTGGGCGCCATCGCCATAGAGCGCGGCGGCGTGTTCGAAGAAACTTTCGATCTGCTGGGTGTGCCCCTGGACGTCCGTGAGCCGAATCCCGCCACGGTGTTTTACATCGATGGCAAGGTCATCAATGTGGCCAAGGGTGGCTGGGGCATGTTGTTGGGCACCTTCACCAAGCAGGCGGCCAAAATCGGCGCCAAGTTTGCCGATGCTCGTGCGGGCGATCTGCCTGAAGCCAAGTTGACCACGCAGCAATGGCTCGAGCAGTACACCAGCAATGAAACCGTGCATGCGATCTTTCGCAATCTCTGTGCCGCGATCTTTGCCGCGAACAGCGACGAGTTGCCGGCCCGTGCCTTTCTCACTTACTTCACCATCAAAGGCGCGTTCAAGCGCTTCGGCTTCTGTCCGCGCGGCACCGTGGGGCTCTGGAACGATCTTGGCGATGGCATGCGCGCGCACGGTGGAGAAATCTGGTTGCAGTCGCCAGTCAAGGCCATGCATAGCCGGGAAGGCCGAGTGGTGGCGCTCGACGTAGAGCGCGATGGGCAGTTGGTGCGTGTGGAAGCCGATGTCGTGATCAGCAATATCGGCCCGGCAGCCGTGGCCGACCTGCCAGGCGCCGAGGCATTTGGCGCCGACTACCTGCAGCAATCACGTACGGTGCCGCGGCCAGCGGCCAACATCGTGATCAACTTTGCCACGCAGACTCGGTTGCTCGATGTTCCCGGACTCATCACCTTTGGCCGGACTCGCCGTCTGTGCAACATGGGCGAGCTAACCGCAACGTGTCCCGAGCTGGCGCCAGAAGGCTGGTATCAGTATGTCGCGTATGCCGTGCCGCGCCCCGCGCTGGGCGATTTCGATGAGCAGGCCGAAGTTGAGGCGTCGCTGGAAGATTTGCGGGAGCTCTTCCCGGGGTTTGACGACGCCAAAATGCTGTCGGTGAGAGTGATGCGCGATCACTGGCCGGCGCAACGGTCTTGCGCGGGTTTTGATATGCCTCAAGACACACCGCTGGCCAATTTCTGGCATGTTGGCGACGCGGTGAAAGACTATGGCGATGGCGGCACGCAAGCGTGTGCCTACACCGGGCGCGAGGCGGCAAACAAGGCCTTGGCGGTTCTTGATGCGACCACTGCGTGAGGCCGTGATGACGATGCACGACACGGAACACTTGCGACTCGAGGCTATCGATGTGTTGGCCAACGTGCGCGCAACCCTTGACGCTGCCACGTTGACCTTGGCGCAGGTTTGTGCCAACGACGGCACCCTGTGGGGCAGCAAACTGGATGCCTATCAGGTGGCTGCCTACGATTTGGCATGGGCCGGGGCTGAGCTGATGGCCGCCGAGATCGTGGTGGCGGAGATCTCGGCCGGCAGCAACGACCTCGCAGCGCAACTGACACTTGTGTTCGTTGTCGATGCCGTGGTGTCGATTCTCGATCGGCTCGAGGCACTCCATCTCGATCTCGGGCTCGGCCTGGCCAGCGTCAATGCCTTGCGCGCGGCGCCGCGGTGGTTCGATCTCCGCGCCCGCGCAGGGAACTCTGTCTTTTTACAAACAGTTGGAAAGTGCGTGCTCGAGTCGCCAGAGCAAGTGGGTGAAGTGGCTCTGGATGACCAGCACGCCATGGCCCAGGACGCATTTCGTCGCTTCGCTACGGAGCAGGTGGCGCCAATGGCCGAAGCGATCCATCGGCAGAATCTCACCGTCCCCGAATCGTTATTGCAACCCATGCGCGACATGGGAGTTTTCGGGTTGGCGATTCCCGAGCAACATGGTGGGAGCGCGCCGGATGATCGCGACGACACCTTGCTGATGGTCGTGGTAACCGAGGCTTTGTCCGAGGCGTCATTGGCCGCTGCTGGCAGCTTGATCACGCGCCCCGAGATACTAACGCGTGCCTTGCTGGCGGGTGGCACCGAGGCACAGAAAACCTTATGGTTGCCTCGCCTGGCGAGCGGCGAGGTTCTGTCGGCCATCGCCATGACCGAACCCGATTTTGGGTCCGACCTCGCCTCATGCAAGGTGAAGGCCAGCCGCGTGCCTGGCGGCTGGGTATTGAACGGTGCCAAAACCTGGTGCACATTTGCCGGTAAAGCGGGGGTGTTGATGGTGGTGGCTCGCACCTCGCCCGACCCTTCGTCGGGCCATCGTGGCCTTTCCGTATTGCTGGCCGAAAAGCCCTCATTCGATACACATGAGTTCCAGGTTATGCAAGACAAAGGGGGCCGCTTGGTGGGGCGAGCCATTCCCACCATCGGCTACCGGGGGATGCACAGCTTCGACCTCACCTTCGAGAATTATTTTGTGCCGGAGGAGAACCTGGTGGGTGGCGAGGCCGGTCTGGGCAAGGGCTTCTACTACACGCTCGCAGGTATGGTGGGCGGACGGATGCAGACCGCCGCCCGCGCCT
Source organism: Verticiella sp. (assembly GCA_041690575.1). Classification (GTDB taxonomy): domain Bacteria; phylum Pseudomonadota; class Gammaproteobacteria; order Burkholderiales; family Burkholderiaceae_B; genus Verticiella. The sequence goes on along the minus strand of JAWLHC010000004.1, from coordinate 175,385 downwards.
GCGGTGTGATGCGGGCGGCGCTGCGAGCGGCTGCGCGCTACGCGCAAGATCGTAAAGTGTTTGGTGCTCCACTGGCCGACTATGCCTTGACCCAGGCCCAGATGGCGCACATGGGCGCTCGCCTGCACGCGTGCAGGCGCCTGGCGTACCGCATTGCGGGTGTCGTGGATCAGGGCGAGGGACGCATGGCGGCCAGTTTGGTGAAACTGCTCGCCTGCCGCTCCGCCGAACGGCTGACGCGCGATGCCCAACAGTTGCATGGCGGCATGGGCTACGCCGAAGAATCGTCTGTGAGCCGCTACTTTGTGGATGCGCGAGTGCTCTCCATCTTTGAGGGCGCCGAGGAAACCCTGGCGTTGAAAGTGATCGCCCGGGGCATGATGGAGCGCGCCTTGACGGCGGCAGCGACAGGAAAGGTGGCATGAGTACCTCAGCCATATTGTCTGGCCTCAGGGTCGTTGAAGCCGCAGCGTTCGTTGCGGCACCACTCGGCGGAATGACCTTGGCGCAAATGGGCGCTGATGTCATACGCATCGACGCGATTCAGGGTGGGCTGGATTGGCGGCGTTGGCCGGTTGCGGAGCAGGGCGCCAGCTTGTTCTGGTGCGGCTTCAACAAGCACAAACGCTCGGTGGCGCTTGATCTGAGTACGCCACAGGGTAGGGAGCTGGCTGCGGCCATGGTGTGCGCGCCCGGCGACGACAGTGGCATCTTGCTCAGTAACTTCCCGCCGCGGGGATGGCTGAATCACGAGCGCCTGAAGGCGCAACGCGCCGATTTGATTCAGCTGACACTACAGGGCGATCGCCATGGCGGCTCGGCGGTGGATTACACCGTGAATGCCCGGATGGGACTGCCCTGCATGACTGGGCCGGCCTCTCTCGACGAACCCGTGAATCACGTATTGCCCGCATGGGATCTGATCACCGGACAGATGGTCGCCGTGGGCTTGCTCGCTGCCGAGCGTCATCGGCGCCGCACTGGTGAAGGGCAACACGTCAAGTTGGCCTTGGAAGACGTTGCGCTGGCTACCATGCAGAACCTCGGCTTTATTGCCGAAGCTCAGCAGGGACAGCCTCGCCAGCGCCACGGCAATGATTTGTTTGGTGCGTTTGGCCGCGACTTTCTCACGGCGGATCGGGAGCGCGTCATGGTGGTCGGGTTGACGCTCAAGCAGTGGCGAGCCATGTGCAACAGCATGGACCTGGCGGCGCCGATGCAGGCCATTGCCGACCGAACCGGCCTGAACCTCGATCTGGAGGGCGATCGCTTCCTGGCTCGCGATCAGATTGCCGCACGCGTGGCCGAATGGATCGGATGTCGCAACTTTGCGGAAGTCGAGGCCGCATTCGAGCAGCACGGCGTGTGCTGGAGCCGCTACCAAGACATCACCGAGCTGGTGAGAAGCTCCGATTGTTCGTCTGAGAATCCCCTGTTTCGGCAGATGGATCAGCCAGGCGTTGGCTCGATGCTGGTAGCCGGATTGCCACTTGAATTCGAGCCGTCTCTTCAGCGAGAGCCAAAGGTGGCGCCGCGCCTGGGTGAGCATTCCGCCGTCGTCCTATCCGAACTTCTGGGAATCAATCAGGCCCAATTTGGGCAGCTTCTGGCACAGGGCGTGGTAGCGCAGCCCACGCCATAGCCGTCGATGAAATCATGAGGGCGACGTTGTCGAATTCAGCGGTGTGACTGGGGAAACCGGGCAGGGGGCTCCTGGTTCAGGCGCAAGGCGTTGTATCCTAGCTGATGAGTGGCGCAAGTAACGTGTGTGTGGCGTCATGATTTGCCTGATATCGGGAGCTTACCGCGCATGACATTCTGGATTCGAGTGCTTTTCTTCATGGTGCTTGGTGCCGGCACAGCCCATGCCTATCTCGACCCCGTCTCTGGCAGTCTCATCATTCAGGGCATCGTGGCTCTGGTGGCGGGAATCGTTGCCGGGGTCAAGTCCGTGCGACAACGTATCGTTTCGGGCTGCCGTGCGGTTTTCGCCCGGATGCGTGGTCGATGACCGTGCTGGCAAGAGACAACGGCTCCTTTCGCGACCCAGCCGGTTACCTGTTTGTCGATGACAGCCGAGTGATTCGAGGCCTCACCCCAGCCGGCGCGGAAGCGTTCTCAAAGGTGGAGGCCACGGGAGCGCTTCAGGCGCTCGAAACGCGCCAACTGATCTTGCCATCGGTCGACGTGCCGGCTCGAGAAATCCAGGATGTCGACTTGCAAGGGCCCCGGGGGGAGTCGTTCGTGCGATGGCTCGAGCATCCCCGAGTTCCATTCATCACGTACCCGTACGAGTGGATCTTCGAACAGTTGCGCGACGCAGCCCGGCATCATCTCGACGTTCAGCTTGTTGCGCTGGAGCATGACTGCCAGCTGTCCGATGCGTCTGCCTACAACATCCAGTTCACGGCGGATGGCCCGCGACACATCGATGTGCTGTCGTTGCAGCCTTATCGCGAGGGGGAGCCCTGGCAGGGTTATCACCAGTTCTGCCGAGAGTTTCTGTTTCCGCTGCTGCTGCAGAGTCATGCGGGTTTGCCGTTCCAGCCTATCTATCGGTCCACGCTGACCGGCGTGGAGTCGGATTGGTTGATGCGTTCGGTGCCGTGGCACCGGCGTGTGAGAAGCCTCAACTTCATGCTGCACGTGTCCTTGCAGCACAAGGCCGTCCAGCGCCGTTCCTCGAGTCGTCTCGCCACTCGAAAAGAGCAGTTGCCCAAGGTGTCGCGGTCCCGGTATCGCGCCATGCTCGAAGGGTTGCGCGATGGGATTGCATCCTTGCGCAATCCGCTGTCTCGCACGGGGTACTGGAGCGGCTACGACGAGCAGAATCACTACCAGGCGCAAGAGTTGGCCATCAAGCGAGAGTTTGTCGTCGATTTTGTCTCTCGCTGGAAGGTAGGTACGTTGGCCGACATCGGTGGCAATGGTGGAGAGTTTTCCGCCGCGGCACTCGAGGCCGGCGCGCGTCACGCGATCTGCCTGGATACGGACGTTGGCGCACTGGCAAAAGCCTATTCGCGAACAGCCTCCACGTCCGGGTGGCTGTCCGTGTGCCTGCAGGATTTCACCAATCCATCTCCGGCACAAGGCTGGCAGGGCAGGGAGCGCAGCGCTCTCGCCCAGCGATTGCAGGCCGATTGCGTCCTGGCCCTGGCCCTGATTCATCATCTGGTGATCGGACGCAACGTCCCGTTGCCAATGGTGCTCGACGCTTTGTTCGATATCGCGCCTCGAGTCATCATCGAATTTGTGCCCAAGTCGGATCCCATGGTGGTGGGCATGTTGCAGCATCGTGCGGATCTTTTTCCCGATTACACCGAGGAGAGCTTCATGGCGGAGCTGACTCGGCGCGCTCGAGTTCAGACCACGCGCCGGGTGCGGGCGGGCGGGCGATTGCTGCTGGCGTGTGAGCGACTCCCTTCAGGCGGCTGATGGACGCTACGTTCATATAGATCATTCCTTCCAAAGAGAACCTCCATGTTTGGAACATCCAGGCGTTCGGCTGACGACACCCTCGATCAAACGCAAACGCTGCCCTGGATCAGTGCACCGTTGTGTGGTGTTGCAGCGGCGTTGCTTCTGGCAGTTGCCTGGGATCTGGGATATTCGTGGCGAACTTTTGAGACCGCTGCCACGTTATTGAGCGGCGTGGCGTTCGGGGCAATCCTGTCAATTCTGACGAAGAAATCCGTGCTTTTGCGCAAGCTGGCTCTGCTGCTGCTGGCGGTAGCGCTGGTGGATGTGTTTTTTGTTGGGGATCCCAGGACGGGCGCATTGCTGACATTGGCGGCGGTTGGCCTGGCCGTGTGGCTGAAAGCGCGAGTCCCTGATTCTGTGATTCTGATCAGCGCCATCGTGTTTGCCCTGGGTATTGGATGGCAAACTCCTGCGCCGCTGACTCAACACGTTGCGAAGGCCGACTCCGGCCAAGAGGGGCCTCCCCAGCTGGTGGTTCATCTGGTGCTTGACGCGCTGGGAACCTGGGATGCTTTCCCGGATGAGTATCGCAACTTGCCCATTGTGAGCGAACTCGAAGCGGCCTACCGCGAACGCGGTCTGCAGACGGTGGAGGGGGTGCGATCGATCTCGGAGCGCACAGAACAGAGCTTGAGCGCAATGGCAGCGATGTCGAGTGAATTCTCGGCAGATCTGGTGGAACCATATCGTTCATGGTTCGCCAACGGATATCGTGCCACCTCTGACCAGTTTTTCAGACAGTTCGTGCAAGAGGGTTGGGACACAAACGTTTGGCAAAGCAGCTATCTCACGTTCTGCGATGAGACCAGCCAAATCCATTGCGTCACCTACGACGCTGTCCGAGATCTGCGCGGCCTTGATCTGGACAAGTTGACCCTGCGGCAACGACTCAGGGTGATGTCGGTCGCTTTGGTCAGCCGTATTGCGCTAGAAGTTCGTGGCTGGTCCGTGGCGCGTGGCGTGGCAAGCCTGGTCGCCAAGTTCCACCTTGAAGCGCTGCCAACCTACCATTCAGAAGGAGTGCAGCGTCCCGGTGACATGGCGCACATGCTTCGTACCGATGGCCGCGCGATCATGACGCAAGCCTTGGCGAATCCGGTGGGTCCAAGCTATATCTTCATGCACCTATTGCTGCCACACGCGCCCTGGGTGCTGAACGCGGATTGCGAATTGTCGGCGCCGGACGCCTGGGTAGGGCCCAGCCAGGCCTGGGTGGATATTGAAGGCGCGCGAGCTGCCGCGTTCGCAGCGGCTTGGGAGCAAACGATCTGCACTCATAAAACCGTTCTGCAACTGATCGATGAGCTCGACAAGCTGCGTGGCGATGTACCCGTGAGTTTCTTGATTCATTCAGACCATGGCCCTCGTATCTTGAGCCGGTATTTCGAGCCGACGGAGGTCCCTGGCAATCCTGAGCCGGCCTGGTACGAGGAGCACATGAAAGGGGTTTTCTACGCCGAGCGCCTGCCAGAACCCCAACACGTCTTCACGCTAGCCACCGGTTCACCCACGCTCCAGACCTTGCTGGCAGATCGGTTGCCGCGCCTGGCCAACAAAGGGCAAACCAATCCCCTCAAACCCCCGCCGGCAACGGCCGCCGAACCGGCCGCATCAAGATCAACAGAGTCAGCGCCACCAATGTAAACAAGGCGATGCCCGATAGCGTGGGAAGCTGCAGGGGCGCCCAGCTGGAGCCCGAGCGGACCAGAGTTTCCATCTCACTGATCGATAGTGGGCCCACCGGGTTGTCGATCAACACTCCTCGAAGCAACGAACCCAGCATGCCCCATAGCGTGCTGATCCAGGCAAGGGCAAACAGTGCCCAGCGCTCGCCAGCGCTGGCGCGCTGATACACGTGGGGCGCCAGGAGCACCACGGCCACGGCGAGCAAGGCGAGGTCGTAGTCGTAGACGTAGGGGCTGAGCGAGAGCGAGATCAGGGTGGCGGAGCCCAGGCGCAGCCGGAGATCGGTTTGGCGTCGCCACACCATGACCGTCATGGCCAGTACCACGGTGGCGAGGGCGATATGCAGGGCCAGGCTCCATGCTGCATCCCCACCCCACGATCGGACGCTGGCATAGACGGAGCCCATGCGGTGCAGGGGGAACCACCCCCGATACAGCAGATCTCCGGAGCTGCGCGCACTCTCCCGAAAAGCCGCCCAAGTGTCGGGGCCAAGCAGCACCAGCGATAGCGCCAGTAGCACCATGGCGAGGCCGAAGGCGCCGATCAGCACGCGCCAGTGTTTCAGGTAGAGCACCAGCAAGCCGAGGCCCACCGCCAGGTGGGGCTTGATGATCAGCAGCGCCAGGCTGAGGGTGGCGCGTAAACGCTGCGAGTGTAAAAGGGCCAGACAAAAAGCCGCCACGAGTGCGGCCACCAGAAATCCGGTTTGGCCGGTGCGGGTTTGCACCACCAGGGCCGGCAGGGTGGCGATCAGCCCGGCGGGAAACCAGGTGCCGCCTAGGCGATACAGCAACACCAGAAACAGCAGCCCGGTGCTGCCCACGAACAGACCAAACGCCAGCGATACCGGCAATGATGCCGTCCAGCTGATCAACCAGGTGAAGGGGGGCGGGTAGCTCCAGGGCAGGAGCAGTGGCTTGCCCACGGTGTCACGGTAGGCTTCGGACAACAGCCAGGGGTCGTAGTAGGTTTGGGCGATTTCGCCCTGCTGCACCAGCTGGCCCACGGTATAGAAGGCGAGGAAGTCGCCGCTGAGGGCTTCCAGATCCAGCCAGCCGAGCTCGAAAAGACCGAACATCACCACCACGCCGATCAGTTCGAGGGCAAGGATCAGAGCGATCACGGCGGCCAGAAAGCGGCTGCATTCCAGCGGTACACGTTGGGGTTGTAGTTTGGTCATGCTGCTTGATCACATCATTTTCATCGGCAGCCAAAGTACCAGAAACGGAAACGCCACCAGCAGCACGATGCGCACCACGTCGGCCAGGATGAAGGGCAGAATGCCCCGCACCATCGTGCCCTGGGTGAGGCCAGGCGCCGTGGCCTGCACCACGAACAGGTTCATGCCGATGGGCGGGGTGATCAGGCCGATCTCGGCTACCGTGACCACCAGGATGCCAAACCACACCATGTTGAAGTCGAGGCCGATGGCCACGGGAGCCAGCAGCGGCACGGTGAGCAGGATCATGGACATGGAGTCCATGAAGCAGCCGAGCAACACGTAAAAGAGCAGGATCAGCACCAGAATGGCCAGGGGGCCGAGCGCCGAACCTTCAGCCAGGCTCACGAGCAAACGAGGCAGGCCGGTGGATTCGAGAAAATAGTTGAACAGTCCGGCGCCGATCAGGATGAAGAAAATCATGCCAGTGAGGGCAGCGGTTTCGGCTACCGACTCTTTCAGCATCTCGCGGTTCACGGCGCCCGACAACAGGGCGATCATGAAGGCGCCCACCGCGCCGACGGCGGCGGCTTCGGTGGGCGAGAACCAGCCCAGATAGATGCCGCCGATGACCACCAGAAACAGCACCAGCACCTTCCACACGCGTTGCAGCAGCGCAAGGCGCTGCGGCCAGGGCGTTTTGGGCACGGTGGGGGCCAGCGCCGGGTTCATGCGCACACGTACCACCACGGCCAGGGCGTAGAGCAGGGTGGCAATAACGCCAGGAATCAGGGCCGCAATGAACAGTTGCCCGATGGAGGTTTGGGTGAGCAGGCCGTAGATCACCAGCAAGATGGAGGGCGGAATCAGCACGCCCAGGGTGCCGCCGGCCGCCACCGAGGCCGCCGAGAGTGAGTCGTCGTAGCCGTGCCGCTTCATTTCGGGCAAGGCCACCCGCCCGATGGTGGCAACGGTGGCCAGCGACGAGCCGCAGATCGCGCCGAACAGGGCGCTGGCGCCCACTGAGGTAACCGCCAGGCCTCCGCGCATATGACCGCAAAATCCGTTGATCATGTCGAACAGGGATTTCGACAGGCCGGCGCGCGAGGCAAACACGCCCATCATCACGAACAGCGGGATGACGCTGAATGAGTAGGGAAAGATCGATTCGAAGGGTGTGCCGCCCAGAATGTAGGCGGCGCTTGTCCAGCCTTTGAGCCACCAGAAACCCAGCACGCCGATCACACCCATGGCGATGGCCACCGGCATGCCGAAAGCAATGAGAACCAGCGCGGCAACAAAGCCGGCGATGCCGAGCAGTGCGGAGGTCATGGGGCGGTTTCCGGTTGGAGAGCCATCATCAGGGCGGCCAGGGCGGCAAGTATGGACACGGCAAGCCCCGCCAGCAGCGGCAGCCAGTACCACATGATGGGAATGCCCAGCTGCTGTGACTGATCACCGAACAGCAACTGTGTCTGAAACGAGGCGTAGCCGTACCACAGCATGAGGGCGAGCAACGCCACGGACACCAGGGCGGCGAACGCGCGGGCCGCACGCCCGAGCGATTGCGGCAGCGCGTTCACCACGAGATCGACGCCCACATGGGCCCCGGTCAGAAAGGCGTAGGGAATGACGAACCACGCTCCCATCATCACGAACAGCTGCACCAGATCCACCACACCGATGACAGCCAACCCCAAGGGCCGGCCGAGGATGTCGGCCACGGTAATCAGGGCGCCCAGGGCAAAGGCAAGAACGCCCAGGGCGGCCAGCCCCGACACGGCGGCGTGCAACCAGCGCAGCAATGACTTCATGCGGGCGAGTTCCGTAGAAAAAGAGAGAGCGGATCGTGGAGGAGGGTGGCCCGGCCCGCCAGACGCGGGCGGGCCGGAGACAAACGACTTCAGTTGCCTTGTTGCGCTTCGTACTCGGCGATCTTGGCCTGGAGCTGTTGATAGATCTCGCGAGCGTTGTCGACGCCGTCTTCTTCCACACCGGTGAGATACTCGTCGATCATCGGGGCGAGCGCTTCACGCCAGCGCTCACGCTCTTCGTCGGACAGCACGGTGATCTCGTGGCCGGCATCGATGGCCTGCTGGCGGCCGGGCGCATCCCATTCATCCCACCAGTCACCGAACTTGCCCACGAGGTTGTCGCCGGAGACTTCATCCACGCAAGCCTGCGCCTCGGGGCTGAGGCGGTTGTAGGTGTCTTCGTTCATCACGAAGAAGAACGAGACGGTGTAGGCGCCGGTGTCGAGGTGATAGTTGAGCACCTCGTTGAGCCCGAACGACGCCACCGGATCCCACGGAAACACCGTGCCGTCGATCACACCACGCTGCAGGCTTTCGTATACCTGCGCCGGCGGCAGACCCTGTGGCGTGGCGCCCAGGAATGTGAGCATTTCGGAAATGGCCGGGCTCGGGGTGCGAATTCGCAGGCCTTCCATATCTTGCATGGTTTCGACCTTGCGATCGCGCGTGTGCACCAGACCGCCATTGTGAGTGTGCAGCGCCAGTACCTTCATGCCGTCGTATTCGTCGGCCAGGTATTCAGGAAAGATCTCCCAGAGCGCGTAGGTGGCAGCGCCGGCATCGTCAGTGAGGAAGGGAAGGTCGATCAGCGAGGTGCGCTGGAAACGCCCGCGAGGGATGCCGTGCAGGCCATGGGCCACATCCACCACGCCGGCCAGCACCTGCTCCTGTTGTCGAGCCACGTTGCCGAGCGGGCTGCCGCCTGGATGAATTTCGAACTCCACCTCGCCGTTGGTGCATTCGGTGATCTGCTGTGTCCAGGGCTCGATGAACTGAGTGTGGATGCCGTGAACCGGTGGCAGGTAGTGGCTGAGGGTAAGGGTGGTGCTGGCGCCGGCCGAGCCCATGAAGGCGGCCATGGCTGCAGCGGACAGCCCCAATGTGGTTTTGGATGCAGGCATTGTGTCCTCCGAAGGAAGAATTATGTATGTAGGCGTAACCTTGCAGCGCGAGAGTAGCGTTTCTGATCGCAAATCGCCAGACGGGAGAACACTGATTTCGTGCATGTGGCAACACGATCTCAAGCTCGCAGGAGTGCCAATCGTCAATCCGTGGGAGGGGTAGTGTGCGAGGGGCGTGTATCAAGGCTCCTCGCCTGTGAGCAAGACGAAATGCTCCACCAGTCGCACCATCAATTCCTTCTGGTCGGGCTTGCTCTCGGCCACCAGCAGCGCCAGTGCCACCAGAGTGTTGTCGTTGATCAAGTGCTCTACAGGCCGAGCGAGCAGATGCTCATTCAGACGCAGATACCACAGAAAGAGGAAGGAGCCCGTGCGCTTGTTGCCGTCGGCCAGGGGGTGATTCTTGATGACCAGGTACAGCAGATGTGCCGCCCGGCTGGCGACGTTCGGGTAGAACAGCTGATCGCCGAAGCCCTGCTCGATGGTAGCAATGGCGGACTCCAGGCCGTTGCCGCGTAGTTGACCGAACAGTTCGGTTGCCTCCCCTTTGGCGAGCAACTCGGTCTTGAGCTGGGCGATAGCCACCAACACCTCGTCGAAGTGCAGGGCTCGCATGTCGTGCTGAGTGCCCGTCTGCCCGGTGAGGCTTTGTTCATCGTAGCCCTGCAGGAGACTCCAGCTACGGGCGTAATCGGTGATGACGCCGAGTACCGCCTCACCGTCGGCACTGACCAATTGCTGATTGGCGAGCGTGCGCGAGAGCAGATCCAGCGCCTGCTCGAATGTGATGCCGCGTTCCTTCAGCCGTTGTTGGTTGAGGGTGTAGCCGTCGACCAGATGTTGGCGCAGCACGTTGGTGGCCCACTGCCGAAACTGCACGCCGCGTTGTGACTTCACACGGTAGCCGACCGAAATGATGACATCCAGCGAATACAGCGCCACCGGTTTGTCCGATCCGGCAATATGCATTTTTTGCATATTGCATTCTGCAAGGAGTTCGCGCTCTTTGAAAATATTGTTGATATGGCGGGAGATAACCGATTGATCGCGTTCGAACAAGGCCATCATCTGTCCCTGTGTCAGCCATACCGTATCGCCTTGCAGTCGGACGTCCAGGTACGTGCTGCCGTCGGGTGTTCGGAACAGTTGCACGTCCTGTTGCATGTGTGCCTCACTGGCGTTTGGGTTGTATAACAGAAACGCGCCCGCGTCGCCACAGGTGTGGTCCACGGATGGCTGGCATCGTAACCACATATGTCGCCTTGTGGTACCCGCCAACAAAAAAGCCAACCCCACAAGAGGTTGGCTTCATCAAGATTCTGGTGGGCCCCCGGGGAGTCGAACCCCGCACCAATGGATTATGAGTCCACTGCTCTAACCAGGCATGAGCTAGAGGCCCTGAGGGTGGTGCGCGTGCGCACCTGCATTGCGCCGCGGGGATTCTACCGTAAATGGGGGAGGTCCCGGATCGACCCGGCGTTGCCGGGTCGTCCGGGATGACGCTTTTGCAAGGAGGTCCCGGCTATCGTCCGGGCGCTTTGCGCCCGGCGAGGCCGGGATGACGCTCCGGGAGGACGATTACCTTTCTCCGGCTTACTGGCTGCTGCCCTCGAGGAAGCTCTTGAGCTTGTCGGCGCGGCTGGGGTGGCGGAGCTTGCGCAGGGCCTTGGCTTCTATTTGCCGGATACGCTCGCGCGTGACGTCGAACTGCTTGCCCACTTCTTCCAGCGTTTGGTCGGTGCTCATTTCGATGCCGAAGCGCATGCGCAGCACTTTGGCTTCGCGGGGGGTGAGCGAGTCGAGCACTTCTTTCACCACGTCGCGCATGGAGCCGTGCAGGGCGGCATCGGAAGGCGCCAGGGTGGCGGTGTCTTCGATGAAGTCGCCGAGGTGGCTGTCGTCGTCGTCGCCGATGGGGGTTTCCATCGAGATGGGCTCTTTGGCGATCTTGAGGATCTTGCGGATCTTGTCTTCCGGCATGTCCATCTTGGCCGCCAGGGTGGCCGGGTCGGGCTCCACGCCGGTTTCCTGCAGGATCTGCCGGTTGATCCGGTTCATCTTGTTGATGGTTTCGATCATGTGCACCGGGATACGGATGGTGCGGGCCTGATCGGCGATGGAGCGCGTGATGGCCTGACGAATCCACCAGGTGGCATAGGTGGAGAACTTGTAGCCGCGACGGTATTCGAATTTGTCGACCGCCTTCATGAGGCCGATGTTGCCTTCCTGGATGAGGTCGAGGAACTGCAGGCCGCGGTTGGTGTATTTCTTGGCGATGGAAATCACCAGTCGCAGGTTGGCCTCGGTCATTTCGCGCTTGGCCTTGCGGGCCTTGGCTTCGCCGGTGGCCATGCGCTTGTTCACCTCTTTGAGGTCTTTGAGCGGCAGCACCACGCGCGATTGCAGGTCGATCAGCTTCTGCTGCAGCTCCTGAATGTCCGGGACCTGGCGTGAGAGCGTTTCGGAGTAGGGGCGTCCGGCGTCGACTTCGCCGATGACCCACTCGAGATTGGTCTCGTTGCCGGGGAAGCTCTGAATGAAGTGCGGTCGCGGCATGTCGGCGCGGTTGACGCAGATGCGCAGGATGGTGCGCTCGATGCTGCGCACTTCTTCCACCTGAGTGCGCAGGGTATCGGCCAGCCTTTCGACCATCTTGGCCGTAAAGCGGATACCCATCATCTCGGTCTGGATGGCCTCCTGGGCGGCCAGGTAGTCGGGTGACTTGTAGCCGCCGGGCTTGGCGCAGGTATCGCGCATCATCTCGTAGCTGGCCTGCACGATCTCGAACTTGCCGAGTGCCTGCACGCGCAGATCTTCGAGTTGCTTGCTGGTCATGCCGCCGGCCGGGGCGTCGTCGTCTTCGTCGTCGCTCTGCGAGCCGGCACCGGCGTATTCGGCACCGTCTTCGGGGTCGACCAGACCATCCACGATTTCGTCGATCTGGGCCTCTTTGGCCCTGACGCGCTCCACGTGACCGAGAATCTGCTCGATGGTGGTGGGACAGGCCGAGATGGCCATGACCATGTGCTTGAGGCCGTCTTCGATGCGCTTGGCGATTTCGATTTCGCCTTCGCGGGTGAGCAGCTCCACGGAACCCATCTCGCGCATGTACATGCGCACCGGGTCGGTGGTGCGACCGAAGTCGGAATCTACCGTGGAGAGCGCGGCGTCGGCTTCTTCTTCGGCGTCGTCGTCGTTCGACGCCACCGGCGCGTTCTCGCTCATCAGCAGGGTTTCGGCATCGGGCGCCTGGTCGTACACCGAGATGCCCATGTCGTTGAAGGTGCTGATGATGCCGTCGATGGCCTCGGCATCCACCAGATCGTCGGGCAGGTGATCGTTGATCTCGCCGTAGGTGAGGTAGCCGCGATCCTTGCCGAGCTTGATGAGCAGCTTGAGGCTGTTGCGTCGGGCTTCGTACTCTTCGGGCGACACCGGGCCGCGGGCGATGAGATCACGAGCATCACCCTTGCCGCGTTTGCCGCGGCCCTTGGGAATCTTGATGTCCGGGATCACTTCGCCTTCGCCTTCGTGATCGAGATTGTCGTCGAAGTCGGCGTCGGGGTTGCTCTTGGCCGGTCGGCCGGGGCGTCGGGCCGTGGGGCGCACGATGAGATCCGCCAGCTTTTCTTCGGCCTTCTTGCGTTCCGCCGCGCTCGCCGTGCGCACTGCGCCTTTGGCCGTGGCGCGCTTGACGGCCGTCTTGGCCGTGGCCTTGGTGGCCGCCGGCGTTTTGGTGGCTGGCGTCTTGCTCGCCGCTGCCTTGGTGGCACGGGTGCGGGTGGCCTTCTTGGCCGCCTTGGCCGGAGCCGGTGCGGTCACTTCGGAGGGAGTATCAGTAGAGGGCTTGGTGGTTTTGGCCATGGTTCCTCAACCAGTGTGTCCCGCCAGAGGGGATCATTGAGAAAAGGCGCGCGACGCCACAGTGGGTGGGCAGGAGGAGCGAGCCGCAACTCGGGCCTCATTGGCTTGACGCCAGCAAGGTGTGGGTGCGCGCGTGATCCTGCCTTTGACAGCGGCGATGCGGTCGGGTTCAGCCGGGCGAGTGCCGGCAAGGAAAAGCCTCCGTGGTGGCCGTATGGCCTGGCTCTGGCAGGAGCGGCAAGGGGTGGGGCATGCTGCGGCAGGTTGTGGCCCCTTCAATGGGGTGCCATATCGGTTTGCCGGGCCCGCTTTTGCCGCGTATCGCTGCAACGCGAAGCGTCTTTTCTGGTGCCTTTTCCGGTAACCTTTCATTGTATCGGATGTGGGGGCTTGCTGCAAGGCTTGAACTCGCTTGCGTCGCTGTGGGCAGTCCGCATACATTGCAAGGTATGTACGCCTCCCCCATGGATCTCTCCACTCTCTACCGCAAGCCGGTGTTTCGTTCGCGTTCGCCGCAAGCGGCACAACGTGAGCTTTGCCGTGCCATCACGGCGCACGACCTGCGCTGGGGCCAGGGAGCCATCGAAACCGCCCTGTTCCGGCACGAGCTGGGCGGGGTCAGCGTCATGGCCCTGCGCTATGGCGCCGAGGTCGAGGTGCGTCCGCAGGCGTTCCAGGATTTCACCCTGGTGCAGATGCCCCTGCGCGGCATGGCCGAGTTCGAGAGCGACGGTGTGGCTCTGGGCGTGGCCCCTGGTGAGGTGGCAGTGCTTTCGCCTCAGCGCTCGGTACGCCTGTTGTGGCAGAGAGGCTGCGAGCAGTTGATCGTCAAGGTGCCGCATCGTCTGCTCACGGCGGTGCTGGCCGATGCCCGCGCGGCGAGGCCGCATGGCCTGGCCGGCCAGGCTCCGGAGGCGTCGCTGGTGCTGCCGCCGGCCTTCAAGTTGCCCGATTCTCTCATTTCCATCTGGCAAGGTCTGGTGCAGCAATGCCTCAACCTGCCCGGCCACGAGAGTGGCAGTGCCCTGCATCCGCTGTGGTTGCAGCAGTTTGAACGCGTGGTGGCCTTGTTTCTGCTGTCGCATCAGCCGGCGGTGGTGTTGCCGCCAGTCGAAGCGGCGGCGCCGGCGTTGCCCCGCACCGATGCCGTGCGCCTGGAGCGCCTCGAAAGCCATGTGCAACGACACCTGGGGGCGGCTCTCACGCTCGAAGATCTCGCCCGCGCGGCCGGGGTCAGCCCGCGGCTATTGCACCTGATTTGTCAGCGCTGTCATGGGGTGGCACCCATGACCTGGCTGCGTCAGCGCCGGCTCGACGCCGCGCGTGCGGCGTTGCTGGCCAATCCGGAGCGCGGTGTCACCGATGTGGCGCTGGAGTGTGGCTTTACCCATTTGGGGCGGTTTTCGGCCTATTACCGTGAGCGCTTCGGCGAGTTGCCCAGCGCAACCGCCTGGGTTCGTGCCTGAGGCGTGGCCAGGCTGCCGTCACCGGATATCTGCCTGCGGAATCCGGATAGCGGGGTGCCCCGCCGCGCGGCAAGCTGATAGAGTCTGGCGCGATCGCTCCTCCGGGGGCGAAACCTGCCGTTTTTGATGATTTCCTTACCAAGAGATAGAACCCATGAGCCAATATGACGCCATCGTGGTGGGCAGTGGTATCAATTCGCTGGTGTGCGCCGGCGTGATGGCCCAGCGCGGCAAGAAAGTGCTGGTGCTCGAGCGCGAGAACGTGCTGGGCGGGTGCATCCGCACCGAAGCCCTCACCGAGCCGGGTTATCTGCACGACACCATGTCTACGGCTCATCCGCTGTTCGTCACATCGCCGGGCTACGCCGAGCTCAAGGATGCCCTGCACGCCAATGGTCTGGAGTACGGCAACAACGACACGCCCACCGGCGTGTTGCTGCCCGATGGCCGCTCCCTGATTCTGGGGCGTGACCGGGCGGCCAACGTGGCCATGTTCAAGGCGCAGAGCGAAGCCGATGGCCAGGCCTACGCCGAAGCCATGGGCTTTGTGGAAGAGAACGCTCAACTCATCTTCTCGCTGCTGGGCAACGAGTTGTGGAGCTCGAGCGTTGGCAAGATGATGCTGGGGCGCGTGTTCAAGCAGGGCGCCCACAAAACCCTGGCTTTCTTCGGGCCGGCAACGCAGAGTGCTCGGGCCTGGCTCGACGCCCGATTTGAATCCGATCTCTCGAAGGCGTTGCTCGCTCCCTGGGTGCTGCACACCGGGCTGGGGCCGGAGTCGCCCCTGTCGGCGCTCATGGCGCAGGTCGTCTGCTTCTCGCTCGAGGGCGTGGGGCTGCCGCTCGTCAAGGGCGGCAATGCGCGCACGGTAGAAGCCTTTCAGGCCATCATCGAGAAGGCCGGTGGCCAGCTCGACACCGGTGTGGACGTGGCCGAGATCCTCGTGAGTGGCGGCAAGGCGCAGGGTGTGCGGGCCAGCGATGGCCGCGAGTTCAAGGCCAAACATGTGATCTGCAACGTCACACCCACCCAGCTTTACGGTCGCTTGCTGAACGAACAGCAAGCCACGCCCGAGCTCAAACGTCAGGCCAGTGAATACCGGTATGGCAAGGGCAATATGCAGATCCACGTGGCGCTATCGGAGCCGTTGCGCTGGAACGACCCCAAACTCAACGAGGTGCTGTACTTGCACCTCACGCCGGGGCTCGACGGCGTGTCGCGCGCGGTAAACGAGGCCGAGCGTGGCCTGTTGCCCGCCGAGGGCACCATCTGCGTGGCCCAGCCGTGCTCGGTGGACCCCTCGCGTGCGCCCGAGGGTGGAGCGGTGCTGTGGATTCAACTCCCCGAGTGCCCGCGTCACATCAAGGGCGACGCTGCTGGCCAGATTGCCACACCGGCCGATGGCCAATGGACGCCGGCATTGGCCGAACAATACGCCGATCGCATCCTCGAGCGTATCGGTCAGCACGCGCCCAATCTGGCCTCGGCCACCAAAGGCCGCAAGGTGATTTCACCCGCCGATCTCGAAAGCATGAACATCAATCTGGTGGGCGGTGATCCCTACTCCGGCGACTGCTCCATCGACCAGTATTTGTTCTGGCGGCCGCTGCGTGGTGTGAAGGATCACGCCACGCCGGTGAAGAATCTGTATCACATCGGGGCCGCCACCCATCCCGGCCCCGGTTTGGGTGGGGTGTCGGGCTTTCATGTGGCCAGCTCGCTGGCGAAGAAGTAACCACGCTGAGCGTTGTCGCGCGGTGCCACGTGGTGCCATACCGGCCGACCCGACGCATTGGCGATGGGTCTGGCAGATCAACCACTGGCCGGGTGCGCCGGCAACGACACGGCACGGGCCTCACGCAGCCCGTGCCGTTTTATTATCTTCACTCGTCGTGGTGCGCGCCCTTCGCGCGCCAGATCCTCCTCTCTCAGGTGCTGCATGCTGCTGCCCGCTCTGGCCGTGCTCGTTGGAATCGTGGTGCTCATCTGGAGCGCCGACCGCTTTGTTGATGGCGCCTCGGCCACGGCAAGGCATTTCGGCATGCCAGCGCTGTTGATCGGTATGGTGGTGGTGGGCTTTGGCACTTCGGCGCCCGAGCTGGTGGTGTCGACCATCGCCGCCTCGCAAGACAATCCTGGCCTGGCCCTGGGCAATGCCTATGGTTCCAATATTGCCAACATCGCGCTCATCCTGGGCATCACCGCGTTGTTGGCGCCGATCGCCGTGCACTCCCGTGTGGTGCGACTCGAGCTGCCCATCCTGCTGGGCGTCACTCTGCTGGCCGGTTGGCAGCTTGCCAATGGGTATCTCGGCCGCAATGAAGCTCTGGTGCTGCTGACACTGTTCTTCGGCCTGATGGCGTGGACGATCTATCAGGGCCTGCGTGGCAAGGACGACGCCCTGGGTGCCGAATTCGAAACCGAGCTGACGTCGCATCCCATGCCCCTGCGCCGCGCGCTCATCTGGCTGGGTGTGGGGTTGCTCCTGCTCATTGTCAGCTCGCGCGCGCTGGTGTGGGGTGCGGTGGCCATCGCCCAAAGCCTGGGGGTGAGCGATCTGATCATCGGCTTGACGGTCGTGGCCATTGGCACCTCGCTGCCCGAGCTGGCGTCGGCCGTGGTGGCGGCGCGCAAGGGCGAGCACGACATCGCGCTGGGCAACATCATCGGCTCCAACCTGCTCAACACGCTGGCCGTGGTGGGGGTGGCCGCCGTCCTGGCACCCACCGCGGTCGAGCCCGACATCATGCAGCGCGATTGGCCGGTGATGCTTGGCCTCACCGTGCTGCTGCTGATCATGGGCATCGGCTGGCGCGGCAAGGGTCGCATCAACCGAATCGAAGGTGGCTTTCTGCTACTGTGTTACATCGGGTATCTGGCCTATCTGATCAGGAGCCTCACCGGTGCATGACCCAGCGCGTCGCCAGCAACTGAAGGGCCGTTTCAGCTATCAGATGCGGCGATTTCATCTGCTGTATACCCGAGCATCCACGCTCATCTACACCAATCGTTACGGCCTCACCAACACCGAGTGTCGAATGATCGCCGAGATGCTGCCGCGGCTCGATGAGCCCATGCCATTGGCACGGCTCATTGCCGACGCCAGCATCGACAATGCCGTGGCCACCCGCACCATCGATTCGCTCGTGGCCAAGGGTCTGGTGGTACGCACGGTGCATGAGCACGATGCGCGCGTGCGCGAAGTGGCTTTCACCGAGCGAGGTCGCGAGGTGGGGCAAGGCATCCAGGCCATCATCGAGGCGCGCGATCAACGTCTGATGGGGCGTCTCGCCCCGGAGCAGCAAGCCTGTCTGCACGACGCCATGCAATTGCTCATCGACGAGGCCGAGCAGATGCTCGAAGAAGAGCGGGTGGCTCGTTCCACCCAATCGCGTCAACGGAAGCTCACATGACTCAACAACCCACGATGACCCTGCACGACGGTCACACCATGCCCCAGCTCGGTCTGGGCGTCTGGCGAGCGCGCGATCACGAGGCCCGGGTGGCCGTGCGCGAAGCGCTGGCGGCCGGCTATCGCTCGATCGACACCGCTGCCATCTACCGCAACGAAGCGGCGGTAGGCCAGGGGCTGCGCGATGCCGGTTTGCCGCGCCAGGAGGTGTTCATCACCACCAAGATCTGGAACGACGACCAGGGGCGCAAGGAAGCCCACGCCGCGCTGCAGGCCAGCCTCGAGCGGCTGGGCACCGATTACGTCGATCTCCTGCTCATCCACTGGCCGGCACCGGCCCAGGATCGTTACGTCGATACCTGGCAGGCCCTCATCGAGCTGCAACAGCAGGGGCTGGTGCGGTCTATCGGGGTGTCCAACTTTCACGAGCAGCACCTCAAGCGCATCATCGATACCAGCGGTGTGGTGCCGGTGCTCAACCAGATCGAGCTGCATCCGTTCTTGCAGCAGCCGCGCATGCAGGCCTGCCATCAGCGGTTCGGGCTGCACACCGAAGCCTGGAGCCCCCTGGCGCAGGCCCGCGCGCTCGACGAACCCGTGCTGGTCGAGCTGGGTCGTGAGTACGGCAAGTCGGCCGCTCAGGTGATGATCCGCTGGCACCTGCAGGCCGGGCGCATCGTCATCCCCAAGTCGGTCACGCCCGAACGTATCCGCAGCAACTTCGACGTGTTCGACTTCCAGCTCGATGACGCCGCCATGCAGCGCATCAGCACCCTCGACCGGGGCGAGCGTATCGGCCCCGATCCCGACGAATTCGGTTGAGGCGGAACCGGCCGAGGGCGCTGGTCTGTCAGGCCTCGCGCAACAGGCCGGTGGGGCACCCTGACGCCGGCTTCCCCGGAGGTATGGGTCACGTGATTGCCGGTCTGGCGTGATCGTTGACCTTGTCAAATGTCTGCGCCTATAATTGATAGTGTCAAATAAATGGTGGTGGCGTGGCAGGATGGGCCTGCGACGCGCGCTGCGGGAGACCCTGTCATGGCGATGGAAACCCTGCCCCCCGTATACGAAGCGGGCGGCTACGAGATCGTGCGATTGAACGGCAACATCGGTGCCGAGATTCGCGGTGTGGATCTGGCCAGGCCGTTGAGCGACGCGCAATTCGAGGCGATCGAGCGTGCCTTCGTGCAGCATGAAGTGATTGTGATGCGGGGCCAGGACATCACGCTGGAGCAGCAGATGGCCTTCGGCAAGCGCTTTGGTGATTTGTCGATCCATCCGTTTTCGCCCAACCTGGACGACAAGCGCGAAGTCATCGTGCTCGACTACACCGCCGACAATCCGCCGGCGCTCACCGACCAGTGGCACTCCGACGAAACCTTCAGGCTGGCACCGCCCATGGCCACGGTCTTGCGCGCCAAAGTGGTGCCCGGCTATGGCGGCGACACGCTGTTTTCCAGCATGAATGCGGCATACACCGGCTTGTCGGACCGCATGAAGCAGTACATCCACGGCATGGTGGCGCGTCATGATTTCAAGCCGTTTCGTACGTTGTTCACCGACTCGGAAGATCACCAGATGAAACTGCGTGATCTGCAGCGCCGTTGGCCCAACCCCTGGCATCCGGTGGTGCGCGTGCATCCGGTGACTGGTCGGCGCTCGATTTTCGTCAACGCGCAGTTCACCGTGAATATCCGCGACCTGGACGACACCGAAAGCGACACCCTGCTGCAGTATCTGTATGGGCGTGCCGCCATCCCCGAGTATCAATTGCGGGTGAAATGGGAGCCCGACATGGTGGTGATGTGGGACAACCGCTCGGTGCAGCATTACGCCTCACACGACTACTACCCCCAGCGGCGCACCATGGAGCGCATCACCATCGCGGGCGACGAGGTGCGGGGCGTGGAGGGAGCGTATACCCCCGAATCCTTCGAGTTGCCGGACGGCCACCGCCATCGCAAGGTCGGTACCGCCAAGCGACCAGTGCGGGAGTTTGAGCGCGCCTGATGGGGCAGCGGTAGCGGGATGGTTTTGCACCATCCCGGCGGTGCCGTGCGTTCGCTTTTGAGGCGAGCGCATGCCACCGGGGTGGCACACGCCTTGGTGGCTTACACGATATCCATCGACGCCACGGTAACGCTTACCGCCACCGGTGGTACCGGCTTGGAAATATAGGTGTGACCCTTGCCGCCAGCGGCCGCCGCGATGCTGATGAAGGTGCGGATTTCGAAGCCGCCCTGACCGGCCTCGGCATAGATCTGTTCATCGGTATAGCGCAGCATGGCGGCCTTGTCGTTGCGCTGCCATTCGTCGACGAATTGAAGATCCCAGGCCTCGTTGATCTTGCCCGAATCCGGCGTGGCCGGCCAGTGCGAAATGCCGCCGGTGCCCACCACGGCAAAGCGCTCCGGCAGGGCATCGCAAGCCTTGCGCAGTTCTTCGCCGAACGTCCAGGCTCGGCTCAGCGGCGTGAGCGGTGGCGCCTGGCAGTTGAGGTTCATCGGGATGATCGGGATGTCGTAGTTGGGCGTGAGCAGGTGCACCGGCACCATGATGCCGTGGTCAAAGCGCCACTCTTCGGCCACCGCCACATCCACTGTGGGCAGCAGCTGGTTGATCAGGCGCTGGGAAAGCTCGGCATTGCCCGGCACCTGCGTGCGCTCGATCTTGAGCCATTCCGGGTCTTCGATGGGGCCGGTGTAGTGGTCGGCCATGCCTACCGCAAACACCGGCATGTTGTTGAAGAAGAAATTGGCAAAGTGCTCGGCCGCGATAACGATCAGCGCATCGGGCTTGAGCTCGGCGATCTCGTCGCGCATGCGGCCATAGCCCGCGGCCATTTCGGCACGCGTGGCCGGATCCACCCGATCGAGGCGGCCCGTGATGCCGGGTGCATGGCTGCACACGCCAGCGTAAACCAGACTCATGGAATATCCTTGACAGTAAAGACGACTCTCACTCGACCACGTTGCGCTCGGTGGTCATGGCATAAACCCCGGCACGCACCGGGCCGTGTACCTCCACACCGCGACGCATGCGGTTGAGGTAATCCGTCCACTCTACCCGCAAGAAGGCGGCATAGTGCATCAGGATCTGCCCGTTCACCCCCAGCACATACAGCAGACCGATGTCTTCGTCGCGCAAGGCGCGTTCTTCTTCGGGGGTGAGGTCGTAGTCGGCCAGCAGGTCGTCGATGTTGGCGCGATAGCGCTCCTGCACCGACTCGTTGCGGTTCAGCTCGAACAGAAATTTCTGGACTTGATACAGACTCATGGCAGCTCCCACTCTATCGCAGCCGCAGTATATCGCCAATAGTTACCATGTTAGCGAATGGTGTGGCGGCGGGGGTTGATCGGGATCAAGGGATGGCCCTGGTGGTGGCCTCGTTTTGCTCAGGGCGCGCTGGTGAGGTCGGCCACCGTGTCGTTGACCACGGTGGCCCAATTGCTCGCGTTGAACTGGCGGTTGCGCTGGGGATCCGAATAACCCACGCAGTTGGCGACGACCCAGGCGTCGGGCGGCGTGCCGAAAGTGAGCGCATGCAGCTCGATCTCTTCGCTGCCCATTCCCAGCCGGAGGTTATCGCAAATGGTGGTGGTGTAGGCATTGAGATCCCATACGGCGGTCTGGGATCTGCCAGTGGCGATTTCGGGCCCGTCGGTGTTGAGCGAGGTGACCTCTTGCCGCGCGACATTGGCGATGACATCGATCGAGCCGGTGAGCGTGTAGGAATCGACCTGACCGCCAGGTACGTTCCCGGTGCAGCCGGAATTGCCAGGACACCAAAGGGTTGGAATCGTGATGTTGATGAAAATTTCATCGACCACTGCGGTAGTCTCGTCGCTCGGGTCGGCCGGCTGATTACGGCCGTCACTGATCAGCACGATGGCTCGCCGGGGCGTGTTCAGACTGCTTCCGGGAGGCGCCGAATTCATCACCCGCCAGGCCCACAGCAAGCCTACTGGCAGCAGGCTGGAATCGGGGTCTGGCGTGAGCTGATTGATGGTTTGCGCGATGGTGGAGATATTGTCGCTGAACGGGAGGATGGCATTGGTGTCGAGACAATTCTCTGGTGCTGGCAAAACCATTTCGAGCGTGAGGGAGCCACCTTCTCCCGAAATGATGTCGTCGTAGTCGTACACGGCTTCGATCACCTCGGTTGAGTTGGTCTCGTTGATCTCGGCCGGTTCGTCCGACAGCCGCAGATTCTGGTGGTAACCATCGATCGAATCATCGACGACGAACTCGTAGGTTTCAAATACCCGGGCAGCCATGGGCGCCAGGGCGCCAGGGCTGCCCGGCCAGGCAATGAAGTTGGTCGGAATGGCCTGATCGATGCCGATCTCGCTCACGCAGCCGCGCCAAACGTCCTCAAACCAGGGTTCGTTCTTCCAGGCTGGGTCTAGCCAAGTGTCGCCATTGGGGTCTATCAGATCGAGGTTGGCGGTGTCGGAAAAAGGCACGATGGCCACCCGGGTGCCCGCCTGCAACAGCTGCGAGGCCAGGGCGGCTGCGGCATCCCGTACCGGATCCGGCCCGCTGTCGGTCAGTGTGGAGACATCGATGGCAAGCACCACTTCTCGATCAATGGACTGAAACGTCACCACCCGGCGTGCCAGCAGATCCGCGCTGGCAATATCGAGCAGGCCCGCACTCACCAGGTTGATGTTGCCGCTGACCTCGGCCACTAGCCGTTCGCCCGTGATGTCCAGTTCAGGCAGGTTGCCCGTCAGTTCGCTCTGGACGAAACCGCTCGCCGGATAAAGAGAAAGCAGCCATGGTTCGATCACGTCTCGCCAGTCGGCCTCGGGACGGCCCGGGTCGGGACCGTACTGTTGCAGCGCCGAATCGACGCCAGCGTCGAGACTCGCCTGCAGCCGAGCCTGAGCCAATTGAACCCGGGCAAGGTCGAGCCCTGCCAGCAAACTGCCCAGAGTGAGAACCAGGGTCACCAGAAACAGGATCGCCACTGCACCTTGCTGTCGGTGACGGGAGGGGGGGCAGGGGCGACTGGCCATATCAATCATCGATGTTGCGCACCGTGGCGGGAGCGAGCACCTGAGCGTGCCGGTGCAGCACGTTGCTGCCCACGATGCCAGACCAGAGGGCGGGACTGACCAGCACAGGTTCGTAATAAAAACCGACATCCACCCGTACCAGGGTGTCGCCCACCGTGGCCGGAGGCCAGTTGGCGGAAGTTGGCAGGGAGGCCGGGCTTGTTCCGCTCCAGCCGAACTGCCACTCGGCCGGAACCAGCCAGCTGCTGGGGTCTCCGGCCGGCCATGGCGCCGACACGGGGCCGGGGTCGGCCGCATGGACGGCCACCGTGAGGGCGCCGCCGCGGCCGAAATCCAACGGGCGCGTGGTGTCCTGGATCACGGCGGGAAGAGCGCAAATGTCGTCGGCCTGGGCGCAGTTGCCCTGGTCCCGCCAGTTGGGGTGCTGGGCAACAGCCTGGGCCAGGTCGAAGGCGCCACGAGACACGAGAGCGGCTGCGCGCAGATAACTGTAGGTTTCGAGCGCGGCCAGCATCATGAGCAGCAGTACCGGCAACACAATGGCGGCTTCGATGGCCACGACCCCACGCGCAGGGGCGAGAGCCCGCAAGGCATACGGCGGAGGCGGCTGGAAAGAGCGGGCCTTCATGGCAGGTTGCGAACCAGGATCAGGCGTTCGAGCTGCAACGCGGGAATATCGAATGATTGAAACACACCGAGAACGCCGGCACGTTCCAACGTCAATCGGTAGGTCACCAGGCCTGCCGCTTCGTCAGTGCAAGGGAGCAACGCCGGGTCCACTGCCGGGAGATTGGCAGCTCGGGGCCAGACGTTCTCGCTTTCTACCACCAGGTCGCCGCTGTCAGCCACCCACGAATCGAGCTGCATGCCGGCTTCCATTGCAATTCGACTGGCACAGTTCTGTTGAGACGGCCAGTGATAGCGAATCTGTCGAGTCACCCGGTCGGCACTGGATTCGAGCGTGGTGTCTGCCATCATGAGCAACATGTATTCCACGGTGGCGAGCAACACCAGGATGACCAACGGCGCCACCAGGGCAAACTCGAGCGCGCTGATACCTCGGGCGCGGGAGGGCAGTGGCCTCATCATGGCCGTGGTGCGGTGCCCTGGCGCGCCAATGTGCGGCGCGCGGCTTCCGGGCTGACGAGGCGTTCGCGCAGCAGCTGGTAGAAACGCAGGTTCTGCTGCACGGCCTGATTGCCGAGGTCGATTTCAAGCACGGCCCGGGCATCGGCTTCGCGCCCGAGCATGCCATAGGCGAGGGCAAGGTTCTGGCGAAGCCTCGGGCCGGCGCTGGGCAGTCCGGCGACGTCGCGAAGCAGCCTGACGGCCTCGGCGGCCTGGTCGGACAAGGCCAAGGACAGGCCGAGATTGGCCTGAAGATCGAGATTGTCGGGGTGCTGGGCCAGCGCGGATCGGTAGACGGCTTGAGCCGCGCCGGCGTCACCTTCGAGATCCAGCGTGAGCCCCAACCCGGCGGCCACCAGCGGGTGTGCGGGATAGCGCTGATTCAGCGCGCGATAACGACGTTTGGCATCCGCCAGACGATCCTGGCGCAAGTCGAGCCGCGCCAGACCCAGTTCGGCATCGAAGGGCGCAAGGTTGCGAGAGAGAAGGTCTTCGTAGATGCCGCGCGCTCGCCCATAGCTGCCCGACTGGATGGCGGTGCGCGCCAGCCCCAGCGCTGCGGGCACTTGGTCAGGGTCGGCCCTGAGGATTTCTTCGTAGATGCTGGTGGCCACGGTCACGTCGCCACTGCGAGCTGCGCTGTCGGCCAGACGCATGCGGCTGGCGAGATCGCCGGCACCGATGGCCATGTCGTCTGTCGGCTGGATGTCGGGTGTCATGGGAGCGCACGCAGCCAGAATCAGCAGGCTGAAAGCGGCGGCTCCACGGTAGATCCAGCCAGAGTAAGAAAACGAACGAATCGCACGCATCAATTGAGGAATCCCATCAGGTTCAGAACGGCGGGCCCGGCAGCGATGATCAGCACGGTGGGCAGAATGAACAGCATCATCGGCAAGGTAATCTTGGTGCTGAGCTTGCCGGCTTTCTCTTCCAGGCGCAACAGCCGGTTCGAGCGCTCACTGTCGGCCAGTACCCGAAGCGCCTGGGCGATGGGCGTGCCGTATCGTTGGGCCATGGCCAGGGTGGACACCAGGTTGTTGATGGCGGGCAAGTCGATGCGTTCGGCCATCTGACGCAAGGCGTCGGTCGTGGCGCCGCGCAACTGGGCATCGGCTGCCGTCACCGCAAATTCGTCGGCCAGCGCAGGAGAAATCTGGCGCAAGTCGCGCGCCAGACGCTGCAGCGTGGCGTTCAGCCCCAAGCCCGCATTCACGCAGATGATCATCAAATCCAGGGCGTCGGGCAGGGTGCGCTGAATGACCGCCTTGCGTCGTGTGGCCATGCGTTCGAGCACAAGGCGAGGCAAGATGCCCCCCAACCAGAGGCCAAGGACGGCAGCGGCCGGCTCGGCCACCCAATGCAGCCGGGTGGTCAGCGGCCAGGCCCACAGTGTGGCAATCAACGCTCCCGAGAGTGCGGAAAACAGGATGCACAGCATCAGAACCACGATGGCATCGGGGTGCCGATAGCCGGCGGACACCAGCTTGCGCTGGACTTCGCGGCGTTGTCGGTCGTCGAGCAGCGGCATGCGCACCAGACGTTCGCGCCAATCGACACCCGCCCCTCGTGTTCCGCGATCCTCGGCCTCGTGGTCTTCGAGTGGGCGCAGGCGGGTGAGGCGCTGCCGGATGCGTTCGCGTGCGCTGAATTGCGTGCGCCAAAGCAGCACGGCCGCCCAGCCCAACGTGCCAGCAGCCAGCACCAGCAGGATGGCCATCAGGGCAGCGGTGGGCAGCCAGGCGTCCATGACTCAATCCTCGAGCCGCGACAAGCGCTTGATGATCGCCATGCCGATGGCGATCATGACCGCGCAGATGATCAACAGGCGCTGGCCGGCATCGGTGACCAACAGCACCATCACGTACTCGCGGTTCACGAGAAAGAGCAGAATAAAAATGGCAAATGGCAGTGCCGCCATCACCACCGCCGTGCTGCGGCCTTCAGAGGTGAGGGCGCGCGCTTTGAGATCGAGTGTGGTGCGCTCGCGCAGGATCTCGGACAAATTCTCGAGCGTCTCGCTCAAGGGCCCGCCCGTGGCACGTTGCGTCTTGAGGAACACTGCAAAGAAGGAAAATTCCGGAATGCGGATGCGCTCGGAGGCCTCATCGAGCACTTCGTCGATGTCGTCGCCCAAAAACAAGCTGTCGCCGATGGTCCGAAACTCGGGGCCCAGGGGCGCCGGGATGTCGTTGCCCACATTGCGCAAGGCCTGGATGGGCGGCACCCCGGCTCGGCTGGCACGGCGCACCATGTCGAGTGCCTCGGGCAGTTGCGCCAGAAACCGCTTGCGAAAACTGCGCACGATGCCGGCAAAGCTCCAGAATGCGAACAGCAGCGGCAGGCCGATCATCACCTTGAGTTCGATCAGGTCGTGCCAGTCGAAGTACAGCACAATGCCCGAAGCCACCAGCGCACCCAGCGCGGCGGCCAGCAGCAGCCGAATCCAGGCGCCCCGGCCGCCCAGCGTGTTCAGCCGGGTGAGCCAGCCGCCCACGACCGGGCCCAACCGAGCCCGGCGGCGCTGACGCTGCGCCAGCAGGCGGGCGCGCTCGAGGTGTTCGAGCGCGTCGTGATGCA
Source organism: Verticiella sp. (assembly GCA_041690575.1). Classification (GTDB taxonomy): domain Bacteria; phylum Pseudomonadota; class Gammaproteobacteria; order Burkholderiales; family Burkholderiaceae_B; genus Verticiella. The sequence continues at coordinate 148,657 of JAWLHC010000004.1, read as the reverse complement.
CGGGTCCGTTGGCTCGCCGCGCCTCTTCCAGGCGCATGCGAATGCGTGCAGCCGGTCGCTGCGCATGCCGCCCCTGCCACCAGATCAACCCGCTGCCGATCGCGATCACGGCAGCAAAGGCCAGCAAGGCGAACAGGTTGGCCGACATCATGGCTGCATGACCTCGCGCAATTGCGGCTCCATGCCGTAATAACGGGCGGTTTCGGTGAAGCCGGGACGCAGCCCGGTCGGCTCGAAGGAACCCCGGATGCCTTCGCCGAAGCTGGCGCTCGCTTCAAACTGAAACACGAAGAGATCCTGCAGCATGATGGTGTCGGATTCCATACCCACCAGCTCGGAAATATGGGTCACCCGCCGCTTGCCGTCGCGTCCGCGTTCGATCTGCACGATGACATGCACCGCGCTGGCAATCTGGCGTCGGATCGCCGTCAGCGGCAGGGTGGCAGTCGCCATCATCAGCATGCTTTCCAGACGCACGAGGGCATCGCGCGGCGAGTTGGCATGCAGCGTGGTCATCGAGCCGTTGTGGCCGGTGTTCATCGCCTGCAGCACGTCGAAGGCTTCGCTGCCGCGGGTCTCGCCCAGAATGATGCGATCGGGGCGCATCCGCAGGGCGTTGCGCACCAGGTCTTGCTGAGTGACGGCGCCCTCGCCCTCGAGATTGGGCGGGCGGGTTTCGAGCCGAACCACGTGGGGTTGCTGCAACTGCAGTTCGGCCGCGTCTTCAATGGTGACAATACGTTCGCGGGTATCGATGTAGCGCGAAATGGCGTTGAGCAGTGTGGTCTTGCCCGAGCCGGTGCCGCCCGACACGATGATGTTGAGTCGGCAGGCCGCGGCAATTTCGAGCAACTGCGCCATGGCCGTCGACATCGAGCCGCCCATGGCCATGCGCTGCAGGGTGAGGTCGCGGCGGGCAAATTTGCGAATCGACATCACCACGCCGTCGAGTGCGAGCGGCGGCACAATGATGTTCACCCGGCTGCCATCGGCCAGGCGGGCATCCACCATCGGGCTGGATTCGTCCACACGGCGGCCGATCGAGGCAGCAATGCGTTGGGCCACGTTCAGCACATGGGCATCGTCACGAAACTTCAGTGGCGTCAGCTCCAGCAGGCCGCGACGTTCGACGTACACATGGTCTGGGCCGTTCACCATGATGTCGTTCACGTCATCATCGCTCAGCAACGGTTCGATCGGCCCCAGACCAAACATGTCGTTGAGGATCTCGGTGGCCACCTGATCCTGTTCCATCTGCGGCACCGGCAGACGCTCTCGCTCCACGTGTTCGGCCACGATGGTGGCGATGTCGCGCCGCACCTGGTCGCGCGGGCGGTTGAGCGTGGCACCCACATCGATCGCGTCGAATACGGCGGCACGCAGGCCTGGGTAGTAGTCGCGTCGCACCACCTGGGCCGACTGATCCATCGGGCCCGAGCGCGCGGTCTGGCTCGGCCGTGGTGTCGCCGTGCCGCGAGGCCTGGCAGCGGGCGCAGGTTTGGCGGCCTGCCGGTTGGGCAGGTCGGCCCGCGGCGCCGAGTTGGCAGGCTTGCGGCCAAACATCAGGCAGTCTCCTTCGGCTGGCCCCGAATCCAGCGCAGCCAGCGCGGGGCACCCTCGGCACCTTCGCCGGCTTCCACCGTGCCGCCTGTGAGCATGCCTGCCAGCCGAGTGATGCCTTGCTGAAACGGCGAGCCGACCGGCAGCGCCTCGCCAAGATTCTCGGCCATCGCCAGGTGGCGGGCGTCGTGTGGCAGGGCCTGCGTCACGGGCTGGTCGATCAGCTGCGCGAAGTCGCGGCGCTCGACCTGGCCACGGGTTTCGGGTTGCGGCTGGTTGAGCAACAGGTAGAGGGTGGGCGCCGGCTCCCGGGTGAGGCAGTAGGGCAGCAACTGATCGAGACGGTTGGTGGAGTGCACCGAGAGGTCACTGACCACCGCACAGATCTGGCTCATGGCCAGTGCCTCTTCGGCCAGCGGACCGAGAGTGGGAGGGAGGTCGATCAGCACGTAGTGAAACTGCTGACCCAGCATGCCGATCACGGTGCTCAACGCCTGTTCCGGCCACTGCGGCTCCACGCCCATTTCCAGCTGGCTGCTCATGAGAAACAGGCGTTCGTCTTCGGTGGCCAGCGTGCGTTCGAGGTATTGCGGGTCGACGCGAGCGCTGTTCTGCAGCACTTCGCCCAGCGTGTTGAGCAGCGGCAGGCCCAATTGCGTCGCGGCGGCGCCGCCATGGGGATCGAGGTCGATATAGGCGATGCGGCGCCGGGTGTTGCCCTGCAGCAAGGTGCGCGCCAGATGCGTGCCGATGCTGCTCACGCCCACGCCGCCGCGGGTGCCCACCAGGCTGATGATCTTGCCGGAACGCAGTCGGGCGGTCGTCACGCCGCCGCCAGGCGACTCGCCCACCAGCAACCGGCGCGCGAGATCGGCGGTAATGGGCTTGACGAGGTAGTCGACCACGCCAAGCGCCAGCAGATCTCGATACAGGCCCACGTCGTTGCGCTCGCCAATGGCAAACACCTGGATCGAGGGCTCGCAGACTTCGGCCAGGCGACCGAGTTCCGACAGCGGCATGTCGTAGCGGCTGATGTCCACCACGAGCTGACGGGGTGGGCGCGTGGCCTGCAGCAAATAGCGGATGGAATCGTCCACGTCGCCGACGGCAATCGCCGTGCTGCCAATACCGGCATTGCGGGCATAGGCTGCCAATGCCTGACGGCTGGTGTCGTCGCCCACGAAGGCGGCGAGCTCGGCGTCGTCGACCGTCGTGCTGGCGCGTTCAAAAAGTGCCATTACAACCCTCCCGAACCGGAGTCTGCCGTCGTGCGAGTGGACGTGTCGTTGAGCGGTGTGACGGCGTTGTCGTGATAGCGCTCGATCGCACCGGCTGCGGTCGTCGGATCCTGACCGGCGTAAGGGCGCGGCGCTTCAAGATCCTCCGGACGGGCCAGCTGACGTGCCAGATTGGTGTACGTGGCGCAGCCGAAAGCGGCTGTGGGGCGATCGCCCCGCCAGGTGGGCAGACGGGGCGCGACCAACAGCCGGGTGCAATCGGGTGCCACGGCGTGCCATTCGCCATTGGCGTCGGCTTGCAACCGGATGACCCCCGGCTCTGGTACCTCGATCGGTTCGCGCGCGGGGAAGGCGCAGGCACCGAGAGCCCCCGCAACGATCAGGCTCAATCCGGCTCGGGAGATCGCAAATATGTGTCGGGCCACCATCAGTACACAAACCCCGCCGCGCCACTCAGGCGCGGCAAATCGTCGGCGAGAGGATCCAGTCCGGTGCGGGCATGGATCAGCGTTTCGAGCTCGCTGGTCGGTCGCAGGCTGTCGATGGGTGTGCGCAATTGTCCGGCGCCGGCTGGACGCACCAGGTAGGGCGTGACGATCACCACCAGCTCACTGCGGTTGTTGCGATAGTCGGTCGACGAGAACAGCGGCCCCAGTACCGGCAACGAGCCCAGACCGGGCACTTGTGAGATGACATCGCGGCTGTTGTTCTGCAACAGCCCGCCGATGGCGAAGCTCTCGCCGCTGGCCATTTCCACGGTGGTGTCGACGCGGCGCACCGAAATGCCGGGAATCGTGAGCCCTTCCATCACGACGCTGTTGTTGGGATCGATCTCGCTGATCTCCGGGCGCACCTTGATGCTGATGCGGTCGTTGGCGAGCACGGTAGGCGTGAAATCCAGCGCGACGCCGAACGGCTTGAACTCGACCGACATCGTGTCCTGGTCCTGCCGCACCGGAATGGGGAACTCGCCACCGGCCAGAAAGCTCGCAGTCTGCCCCGAGACGGCAGTGAGATTGGGTTCAGCCAGAATGCTCACCAGACCTTCGCGGTCGAGGGCGTCGACCATGGCCTGGACGGAGGTATTGCCGTGCACGTAGCCACCGAGAAACGAGAAGCCCTCGCTGGCTCCGCTATAGACTCCCCCCGAGGAGAAGGTGCCACCGGCCGCTCCCTGGGTGAATGTGTTGCTCAACTCCTGAAACGCCCGTCCGCTGATGATGCCGGTCACGAAATTTCCTGGTGCCGCCAGGGCCGCCCAGTTGATGCCCAGTTGTTGCGTGAGGTTGCGCGACATTTCCGTAACCCGCACTCGCAGCATCACTTGTGTGGGGTTGCCCAGGCTCATGCGGTTGACGATCGTTTCTTCAGGGCCGAGGTAGGGCCGCAGTGTTTGCAGAATGGCCTCGATCTCTTCTGCGCTGTCCACCTCGCCGCGCACCAGCATCGATCCGGGAGCCGACTCCAGCTCCAGTTCACGGTCGGGGAAGCGCCCCTTCAGCGTGGCCATGACCTCATCGGTGTTGTGGCGCACCACCACGCGTCGCTGCAGCAGTGGCCGGCCATCATCACCCAGCACATACAAGGTGGTGGTTCCGGCCCGCTTGCCGAAAAGGAAGACGCCGAACGGGTCGGGCACCTGCACGTCGGCGATATCGGGGTTGGCCACGAACACGGTGGCCGCCGGTTCTTGCAAACGCAACAACTGACCTTCTCCGACCGTCAACGATTGCCCGTGGGCCGGGCGGATCGATGTGCCCAGCAAGAGCAGGATCAGGCTGAGGGCCAGAAGAAGATTGACCAGGAGCCAATGGCACCCGTGCCCCAGCCGCCGCACGAGTGGAGATGGATCAAAACGGGAGTCGGGACACACAGTTGGCATGGAGTTCCTTGGCGGACGGGCCCTTGCGCGGGATCACGCGGGCACCGCAACGATATTATGGGTTGTTGTAGGAAGGGATGCTCCGCAAGACATTCGATAGATTTCGCTCGGTGCTGGCGGCGATGCTGCTGCCCGTGGCACCGCCGCCGGCGGCACTCGTGGGGAAAGCGCTCGTCACGGTCGTGGCGCCTTGTGAGCCCCGCAGGATTCTCACTTCTCGAGGCTCGCTGGGAGCTGCCGCCGGGGCCGCGGGTGCCGGCGCGGCGCCGCTGGCGGAGGGCTCGGCAATCGTGGGCACGGGTAGGCCGCTGATCGCTCGGGACACGTCAGTGGCCCAGACCGGCGAAGGCGACTCGGGCTGCCATGCGGTGACCGACGCCCCGCCAGGCGTCAGGCGTTCGCGGTCGGTCACCGCGAAGCTGCGCAAGGCAAGCGACAGCGTGCCCAGGCGCGCAGCCACTGCCACCGCTTCGGCCGCGCGCGGCGCCAGCTCGAGCGTGATGGTGCGGGCGCGATTGCTGCTGCCATCCCGGCTGTCGGCGGTGATCTGGCTGCCGACGGCGATGACTCGGGCATGTTCCACGACCGTTTCACTCACGACCGAACGCGAGGCATCGGGCGTCGCGGTGCGGCCGCGCAGGTCCTGGGTAAGAATGAGGTCGACCACGTCGCCGGGCCGGATCAGGCCGGCGTTGCCTGAGACATCATCGATGGGAATCGAGACGGCACGCATGTCTGGCCCCAGTGCTGCCGACAGAAATCCCGGCGACTGCGGGGACAGCAGGTCGGCCTGGGTGATGACCGTATCGGCGGGCAAGGCACGTCGCAACAGAGCCCCCTCCCACTGATCGGCGTTGCGCTCGGTAATGGCCTGGGGGGGAACCTGACCTTGCGGCACGCTGCGCCAGGCCAGATCTTCGTCGCGCAGCAACAAGCCTGCGGGCAGGTTGGTGGCGCTGACCCGTACCGGGACCGTCGGGATGGGTGCCGGCTCGGGTTGATTCTGCCTCACGTACACCACGCGAGCCAGCACCGCCAGCACGATGGCGATCAGAACCAGCAGAGCAATCTTGATTGTGGAGGACATGGGCGGAGCGGCACGTGAAAACGGAGAGCGGCTTAGGCCAGACGTGAAGAACGCAGCGTGGCGGGTGGCGAGATGTCAGAGCCGAATCCACCAACCCGCACAGGCCCAGAGCCCGCCCGCAGCCAGAGCCACCCCGTAAGGTACCTCAGCTTTGATCGAACGCTCTGCACGCTTGTCTCGGCGGTTTTGCCATTGTTGTATGGGAATCACAGCCACGCCGGCCAGTGCGATGACGATCAGCAAGCCGACCCAGTGGGATGGCGGCGTCCACAAGAACACCACGCCTGCCAGCTTGACATCGCCCGCTGCCATTCCGCCCACCGTGTACATCAGTCCGAAGACGGTCGCACCCAGTACACCCCAGGCGAGGTGCGCCCACCAAATGGGCTGCCCCAGATCGGGTGCGGTGGATGCCAGCAGCACAAAGCTGCCCAACAGTATCAGCAGCCAGCGATTGGAAATGAAGCGGCGGCGAAAATCGTCAAGTGCGATCTTGACGAAAATCGCCGCCGCGATGGCCACAGTCAACTGTGAAACATCAACCTGGATGGTCGACGTCACGGAGGCAGACGGGGCGGTAGCGAAAGTCCGCAGCTACCATGATTCTTCTGATTTCAGCGCTTATTAGATAGCGGAATTGACGGCGGATGAGGCGTCTGTGAACCAGCCACTGATGTCGGAGCCGAAAACTGCCAACGCGCCAGCAACTGCCACCAGAATGATGGCCGCCAGCACTGCGTATTCCACCGCGCTGACGCCACGCTGGTCATTGAGGAACTGCTTGAACATCACATAGAGTTGTGTCATGTGGATCTCCTGAGTTTGTGAGGATGACACCTTCAATAAAGCCAGAGTTTGTGCTTGTTATTACCAGGAGCCATGAAGGTATGGCTTGATTCTACGGCATCTGAGACATCTTGTCTTGATTTTCGGCAATCTTCTGTCTTTGTCGTTGGTATTTCGGGTTTTGCGTCTGGCGACTGTGGTTGATGTGCTACGTTGCACCTGGTTACCAGGAGCCTCCGCCTGCGTCGGGGTTGTCGTCCTGCCAACGCCGCACACAACCCCTTAGTGCCAGGAGTTCGTCGATCAGTTCCACCCCGGCGATGGGCCGGCGTTGCATGCCGGCGTGAGGTGAGCCGGCCCAGATGCCCACCTTGCCCGGCAATAAGGCGCGCAGCTCGCTCAGTGTGTCGGCCACGTGATGCCATTGGCTGGCGGCCGAGACGCTGATGGCCACTGCGTCGATGTCGTAGACATCGACGGCACGCAGCAGTTCGGGCAGGGGCGTCTGGCTGCCCAGATTGATGCACACGCAGCCTTCCACCGAGCAAAGGATCTCGGCCATCAGCAGACCCAGGCTGTGTTGTTCACCCGGCAGGGTGGTGAGTAGCAGCCGCGGTCGGCTGCCGGGCGGCGGCACGGGGCTCGATGCCAGCGCCGCCCGCAGCGTGGTTTCGAGCATTTCGCTGCAGAGGTGTTCTTCGTAGATGGCCATTTCGCCGCGCGACCAGGCGTTGCCGATTTCGTGCAGCAGGGGCACGGCCACGTCGACCACGAAACGATCAAGGCCGACGCGCAAGAGTGTGCGCGTCATGGCGCGTCGCAAGTGCGCCGGATCCTGGGCGCGGAGGATGGCGAGCAATCGAGCGGCATCGCTGAGGGAGTCGGGGGCATCGGGCGCCGCGGCGCCGAGTGTGCTGCGGGCCTCGGGCAGGCTCTGGCTCAGACCATGCAGCTCGTCGAGCTCGAGACCGACGATGCGACCCGGTCGGTGGCCGGCATCGAGCAGGCGCTTGATGATGCGCAGGCGTTCGATCTGGTCCATGGGATACAGACGTTCGCCGTTGGCGTCGCGCGCGGGTTGCGGAAAGCCGTAGCGGCGCTCCCACACACGCAGCGTGTCTTTGCCGATGCGCGTGTCGCGTTCCACCGCAGCAATGTTGAGCAGCGGCACGGTGCCAAGGTCGAGCTCGGCTGCACCGGAGCGTTGGTCAGTCATGGTGTGGTTTTGACCCGGAATATTGAAATTGTCTTGGACAAAATCTTGAGTTTTTTGAAACTGGCGTCTATTATGCCGTTGAATCAGCTTTTTGACTAGGACAAATCATGGACGTGTTGGCATATTGTCGGCGATCCGCCTGGGCGTGTCCAGCCTCTGTTCGGCGTGCGCTCCCCCCGGAAGTCGTGGCGGGAGTCGCCGCATGAGCCGTATCGCGGTGGTGGGCGGCGGAATCTCGGGACTGGCGTCGGCCTGGGCACTGGCCGCCCCCGAGCGTGAGCACGAGGTGGTGCTGTTCGAGGCAGCGCATTACGTGGGTGGTCACACGCATACCGTGGATGTCAGCCTGCCCGATGTCGATGGCAACCGGGTTACGCATGGTGTGGACACCGGTTTTCTGGTGTTCAACCGGCGCACCTATCCCGGCCTGGATGCCCTGTTTCGTGAGCTCGACGTCCCCGTGACCGATTCGGATATGTCTTTCTCGGTACAGGCGCGAGCCGATGGTCTGGAATGGAGCGGAGCCGACCTTGCCGCCGTGTTCGCCCAGCGGCGCAACCTGGCGCGTCCGGCCTTCTGGCATATGTTGGCTCAGGTGATGCGCTTCAATCGCCTGGCCACGGCTGAGGCTGATCGCAGCGACGGCACGACACCGTTGGAGTCATTGGGCGACTTTCTCGACCGTCACGGCTTCTCGATCGCGTTTCGGGATTGGTACTTGCTGCCCATGATCGCCTGCATCTGGTCGTGCCCGCCGCGACACATGCTGGACTTTCCGCTGGCCACCCTGGTGCGCTTTTGCCGCAACCATGGCCTGCTGCAGGTGCGTGACCGGCCGCAGTGGCTCACCGTGCAGGGCGGCGGTCGCGAGTATGTGCGTCGCATGCTGACGCGATTGCACGACGTCCGCTTGAGTACGCCGGTACGGGGCTTGCGGCGCGATGGCGCGAACGTGTGGCTGCGCACCGCGCACGGTGAGGAGCGGTTCGATGCCGTGGTGCTGGCCTGCCATTCGGATCAGGCGCTGCGGCTGCTGGGCAGCGACGCCACCGTGAGCGAGCGTGAGGTGCTGGGCGCCATCCGCTATCAGCCCAACGACGCCGTGCTGCATACCGACACCGCCCTTTTGCCGCGTCATCGACAAGCCTGGGCCGCCTGGAACTTCGAGTCGGGCAATGTCAGCGGGGATGGCGCGCGTCCGGTGTGTCTGCACTACTGGCTCAACCGTTTGCAGCCCCTGCCTTTTGGCGGTGCGGTGATGGTGTCGCTCAACCCGCTGCGGCAGCCCGATCCGGCGCGGGTCATCGATCGGTTTCAGTACGACCACCCGGTTTTCGATCTGGCCGCCATGGCGGCGCAGCGCAAGGTGCCAGCCATGCAGGGTGAACGCAACACCTGGTTCTGCGGTGCCTGGACAGGCTACGGCTTTCACGAAGATGGCCTGCAGTCGGCCTGGCGGGTGGTGGAGCACATCGATCGCCTGGGTGCTGCCCCGCGGCTGGCAGCCTGAGAGACATGTCATGACCAGACACTCTCGCAACCGGACTGTCGACAATGCCGAGGAAAGAGGCGGCGTATCCGGTGCCCGCCTGGGTCGGGGGCAGGTGCTGCATGTGCGGCACGCGCCGCGCGAGCATCGCTTTCGCTACGCCACGTGGTTCTGGCTCCTGCCCATGCGCCAGTTGCGGCGCGACGCCTGGCGCGGCGTGCGCCGAAATCGCTGGGGGCCCACGGCCTTCGTCGACACCGACCATGGCGACGGTGGTGCCGACGCGTTGGGATGGTGCGAGGCACTGCTCGACCGCGAAGGACGACACGACGTCGACGGCGAGATCTGGCTGCAAACCTACCCGCGGGTGTGGGGCTATGCGTTCAAGCCCGTCAGCTTCTGGTTCTGTCTCGATCGCGAGGCAAGCCTGCGCGTGGTCATTGCCGAGGTCAACAGCACCTTTGGTGAGCGGCATGTGTACTTGCTGGATGCGGCCACCGGCTGGGGTCGCGAGCTCGTGGCCGCAAAGGCCATGCATGTGTCGCCGTTCAATCCGGTAAGCGGTGAGTACCGCTTCCGTTTTTTCTGGCGTCCTGCCGGCGACGATGCCAGTCGGCGCGCGCAGGTCAATCCCAGGGGCGACGGGAACGAGCGCCTGGTGAGCCGGATCGAGCTTTGGGATGGTGGACAGCAGGTGATGACCACAGCATTGTCGGGTCAATTGCAGCCGCTCACCCGACGCCATTCATTTGACGCTCTGCTGTGTTCGCCCTGGATGACTCTGGGCGTGATCATGCGCATTCACTGGCAGGCCCTGCAGCTTTGGTGGCGGCGCGTGCCCTGGTTTCGGCAGCCTGCTCCAGCGGATACCCATGTCACGCATGGCGGTGCCCGGGGCCATGGCGCCCGTACGTCTTCTCATGGAGAAATTCGATGACAACGCGCGAATGCGCTTTTTCTGCCCCGCCGATGGGGCTATCGCGCGGCACGCAACGCATGCTGCGGTTGCTGACCCATCTGAAAGTGGGGCGACTCGAGCTGAGCCTGCCAGATGGCAGTCATCACGTTTTTGGCCACGACGACGGCCTGAGGGCCAGTGTGTCGGTGCACGACGCTGAGGTGTTTGACGCCGTGCTGCGCTCGGGCGACATCGGCTTTGCCGAAGCCTACATCGAAGGCCGCTGGAGCTCGCCCGACGTGCCCGCGCTGTTGCGCTTGATGCTGGCCAACCGGGATCGGCTCGAGGCCGCGATTGATGGTAGCTGGTGGGGGCGCTTGTGGTACGTGGTGCGTCACGCGCTCAATCGCAATAGCCGCGCAGGCAGTCGGCGCAACATTCACGCCCATTACGACCTCGGCAACGCGTTCTACGAACGCTGGCTGGACCCGTCGATGAATTACTCGAGCGCCTGGTTTCAGGGGGATCTGGCAAAAGATCTGCAGGCCGCGCAGCAGGCCAAGGTGCAACGCGCGCTCGATGAAGCGAACGTGCAGCCTGGCGATCGTGTCCTGGAGATCGGGTGTGGTTGGGGCGCCGTGGCAGAGGCCGTGGTGGCTGAGCGCGGTGCCCACATCACCGGCATCACGCTCTCGTCGGAGCAGCTCGATTTCGCGCAACGTCGCCTGGCCAGGCAAGGGTTGGCTGCCCAGGCCGATCTCAGGCTTCAGGACTACCGCGAGATCGACGACGCCCCATTTGATGCCATCATTTCGATCGAGATGGTCGAAGCCGTGGGCCAGGCCTGGTGGCCCACCTATTTCGACCGTCTGATGCAGAGTCTCAAGCCGGGCGGGCGTGCATGCGTGCAGAGCATCGTCATCCGCGATGATCGCTTCGAGCGCTATGCCCGCGGCACTGATTTCATCCAGCAGTACATCTTTCCTGGTGGCATGCTGCCCAGCGACGAGCGCTTCTGTGCTGCCGCCGCTCTTGCCGGCCTGCAGGTGGAGCGCAAGCTGGCGTTTGGTGCCGATTACGCCGAAACCTTGCGTCGTTGGCGAATGGCGTTTCTTTCGCAGGAAGTGGATGTGAGGCAACAGGGCTTCGACGCCCGATTCTGCCGCACGTGGGATTTCTATCTGGCCTACTGCGAGGCGGCATTCGATTCGGGCAACACGGATGTCATTCAGTACACCTTGACGCGTCCACGGAGTGCAATATGACCAGGTCTGATCTGCTCTTGTGCGGGTTGGCGGTGAGCCTCACCATCGCCACCATGCCGCCGGTCGAAGCGGCTTCGACGTCGTCGTTCTCGGTCGCGACGCCATCGTCGGCTCCGGCAGGGTCGACGGCTCAGTCGGCACCCCCACGGGCACCGCAGGATGCCATGACGCTGCAAGGCGAAGCCGAGTTTCGCTGGTGGGGCCTGCATCTCTATGATGCTCGCCTCTGGAGCGGCGAGCCAGTGTCGGCCACGCGTTTCGCCGACGTGGATCTGGTGCTCGAACTTACCTATGCACGTCGCTTTCGAGGCCGCACGCTGGCGGAGCGGTCACTGCAGGAAATGGAGGGCGTGACCACTTTCGAGGAGGCGGCTGCCGACCGCTGGCTCGTCGAGCTGACGGCCTTGTTGCCTTCCGTGCGCCCCGGCGATCGTCTGGCAGCCTGGCACCGTCCGGGCCGCGGATTGGTGTTTCTGCACAACGGACAGGAGCTGGGAGGCATCGACGATCCCGCATTCGCCCGCGCGTTTCTGGCGGTCTGGTTGTCGGAGCAGTCGCCGGCGCCCGAGCTGCACCAGGCATTGCTGGGGTTGCGGTGAGGTCGTTGCGCCACGTGTCGTCGACTCCTCGCGGCATGGCGGGCGCCGCGCGTCCGCGCGGCTGGGCCGGTTTGAGCTACGGACTGCCCGGGCTGCCGCTCACCTTCGTGGCATTGCCGCTGTATGTCACGTTGCCCCATCATTACGCCAATTCGCTGGGCATGCCCCTCGCTGCGCTTGGAGCGCTGATGTTGCTGGTGCGGGCGACTGACGGCTTGAGCGACCCCTGGATCGGCGGGCTCGCCGACCGGCTGCTGCAGCAGCCGGGTCGACGCATGGTCAGCGTGTTGCTGTTGACGGCGGTGGTGCTGTGGCTCGGCTTTGCCGCGATCTTTCTCCCGCCGGGTTCCGTGGCGGCCAGCCCCGGCACGTTGTGGTGGTGGGCGGCGGCTACGCTGCTGCTCACTTGCGTGGCCTACAGCCTGCTGGTCGTGGTGCATCAGGCGTGGGCCGTGCGACTTGGCGGTGGCGACGCGGGGCAGAGTGGCTGGGCGGCATGGCGGGAAGGGGCCTCGCTGGTGGGGGTCGTGATGGCCAGCGTGTTGCCCTCGCTGTTCGGTGTGAGCGCCCTGGTCGTCGTGTTTGCCGCGGTCTTGCTGCTTGGTGCGGTGGCGTGGGCCATGGCGCCGCGGCCGCGATCGCTGGGCGTACAGCGGCTGCGCCTGGGGCAGCTCGCGACACCGGCGGCAAGTGTGGCGGCTCGGGCCAGGCGGTTGCGCAGTTTGCCCTGGCGTTCGGCGGGTTTTCGCCGCCTGTATCTGGTGTTCATCGTGAACGGGGTGGCGGCTGCGATCCCCGCCACGTTGTTGCTGTTCTACGTTGACGATCGCTTGCAGGCGCCCGGTGCCGAAGGGGGATTGCTGGCGCTGTACTTCTGCGCCGGCGCGGTGTCGCTGCCGCTCTGGGTTCGGTTGGTCCCTCGGTGGGGTCTGGCGCGATGTTGGGCCCTGGGCATGGCCTTGGCCATCGTCGCGTTTGCCGGCGCGGCGCTGCTTCAGGCCGGTGATCTGCTGTGGTTTGCCGCGATTTGTCTGGCCAGTGGTCTGGCGCTGGGCGCCGATCTGGCGCTGCCGGCCGCTCTGCTCGCCCGGGTGATCGGGGAGGCAGGGCACGGGGAAAGCGATGAGGGTGCTTACTTCGGTTGGTGGAATGCCGCAGCCAAACTCAACCTGGCATTGGCCGCCGGGCTGGGGCTGCCCCTGTTGCAGTGGTTCGGCTATTCACCAGGCTCGGACGATCCCATCGCTCTGGCCTGGCTGGCCTGGATGTACGGCGGTTTGCCCTGTCTGCTCAAACTGATGGCTCTGGCGTTGCTGTGGCGTTGGCGTCACGCCTGGCCTGTGACTCACGCGACGACCACGGCGCCGTCGGTATCCCTTTCCCCTGACCCTGTTGCAAGGAGCCTCCCATGATCGCATCGCAATCGCACCGTGGCGACAGACGCCAACGCTGGGCCTGGCTCCTGCTGGGCTGGGTGGTGTTTCTGGTCGGTTGCAGTGCGCCGCGTCCGGCCGATTATGTCGGCGAGTCTCCACGCCTCGACCTGCGCGAATATTTTGATGGCACGATAGATGCGCACGGCATCTTTACCGACCGCAGTGGCAAGGTCGTCAGACGCTTTGACGTGGTGATCGATGCCAAGTGGCAGGGCGATAGCGGCGTGCTGGACGAACACTTCGTTTACAGTGATGGCACGCGCGAGCGTCGCGTCTGGCGACTGCAGCACGAGGGCGAAGGTCGCTACACCGGCACGGCCGGCGATGTGGTGGGCACGGCCGAGGGCGAGGTGGCGGGTAACGCCTTTCAATGGCAATACACCTTGCGTCTGGCCGTAGACGACACCACCTGGGATGTCCAATTCGACGACTGGATGTTCCTCATGAATGAGACCGTCATGCTCAACCGGGCCACCATGAGCAAGTGGGGCGTCCGTCTGGGCGAGGTGACGCTCACCTTCATCAAACGGGAGGATTGACCCATGGCACTGAATCCTCCGATCACCGACTGGCGCGAGCAACGGGTCTGGCTGGTCGGTGCTTCCAGCGGCATCGGCGCGGCGCTGGCCGAAGCCTTGCTGGAGCGCGGCGCCAGGGTGGCGCTGTCGGCTCGCCGGGAGTCGGCTCTGGTGTCCTTGCGCGAGCGCTACGGCGCCGAGCGCGTGCTGGTGCTGCCGTTCGATGTCACCGAGCCGGGTGCTGCCGCCGCGGCCTGCGAGCAGTTGTGCGCCCGGTGGCAAGGGTGTGATTTTGCTTTGTACGCCGCGGGTCACTACCGTGCGATGCGGGGTACCGAGATCGACCTGGACGAAGCCTTGAAGCTGCAGGAGGTCAACCTGACCGGTGCCTGGCGATGGCTGGATGTGGTGGTACCCCTGTTGCGCGCCCAGCGTCACGGGCATGTGAGCCTGATTGCCAGCGTGGCCGGCTATGGCGGTTTGCCGCAGGCGTTGGCATACAGTCCCACCAAGGCGGCGCTGATACGGCTGGCCGAAACGCTCTACATGGATCTTCAGGACGACCACGTGGGCGTATCCATCGTCAATCCGGGCTTCGTGCAAACTCCGCTGACCGAGCAGAACACGTTCCGCATGCCTGCGCTGCAAACTCCTGAACAGGCGGTACATGCCATGCTGACCGGCTGGCGCAAAGGACGCTTCGAGATTGCCTTTCCGCGTCGCCTGGTGTGGCCGCTGGGCTGGCTGCAATGCCTGCCCTACGGGGTTTACTTTCGTCTGGTTCGACGGGCGACGGGGCTGTAGCGATGACCCACACACGCTGGCCCCTGGCAACGGCGCGCGCATGCGAGTTGGCGCTGGGTTTCGAACAATTGTCTGCCGAGCGCCTCGGCGACGTGGCCCACTGGTATGCCGTCGGGGCCAGGTTCAAGGATCCGTTTCAGGACGTCACGGGCACCGACGCGATCACGGCCATCTATGCCGACATGTTCGAAAGGTTGAACGATCCGCGTTTTGTCGTCTTGAGCCTGGTGTCGGCGCACAACGAGGTGTTCCTCACGTGGGATCTGCACTTTTCGGCTCCCATGTTGGGCAAGGGGCCGCAGCGTATCCATGGTGCCACCCACTGGCAGCTGAATGACGCCGGCCAGATTGCCGTGCATCGCGATTATTGGGATGCCGCCGAAGAGCTGTACGCCAAGGTGCCCGTGCTGGGCTGGCTGATGCGGGCCTTGCGACGGCGGGTCAGCGCGGGGTCTCGTCCCCGCGCTTGATCACGCTGGATGGCACTCGATCGCGTCGGCAACGTCGCGGGCGCTCAAGCCCGCGTTCAGTGGCCCACGTGCTGCCGGGCCCATTGCATGATGCCGGCCAGTGGCATGGCGCCCGACTGACGCGCCACCTCCTTGCCCCCCTGAAACATGCCCAGCGTCGGAATGCTGCGTATCGCGTAGCGCTGAGCCAGTTGCGGGGCGGCTTCGGTGTCCACCTTGAGCAGTCGAACCTGCGGCTCGAGCTGGCTGGCGGCCTGCTCGAAAGCCGGGGCCATCATGCGGCATGGGCCACACCAGGGCGCCCAGAAATCCACCAGCAGAAACGACTCGTCATGCTGCAAGAAGCGATCGAACAGGGCAGCATCGCAGGCAATGGGCGACTGCGTGAACAGGGGTTTGCCGCACTTGCCGCACTGCGGCGCATCGGCCAGTCTGCTGTCAGGCACGCGGTTGCGCGCCTGGCAGTGCGGGCAGACGAGTTGGCGGGTATCACTCATGAAGTTCTCCACAGGTACCGTCATGACATGGGGGCATGTTGGCCCAACGCAAGTCGTGACGACAACACCGCTGGCTGCGCTTCAGGACTGAGCCCCGAGGGTGTGGGTGAAGGTACCTTTTGGCCTTGCGTCCTGCTGATAATTAATTTAATCTCAAATAACAAGATTAGTTTAATCCTACGGGGACTCCCACATGCCATCGTCATCCAGCGCCACCTCTGGCGCGGCGCCCACACCGGTTCATTACGATGTTGCCATCGTCGGCTACGGCCCGGTTGGCGCCACGTTGACCAACCTGCTGGCCGAACAGGGCTTGCGGGTGCTGGTGCTTGAGCGTGAGGCTGATATCTACGCTCTGCCCCGCGCCGTGCACTTCGATGGCGAATGCATGCGTGTCTTTCAGGCAGCCGGCATTGCTCCGGCCCTCGAGCCACATGTGTTGCCCATCTTCGGCATGCGCTTCGTCAACCCTCAGGGGCAGATGCTGATTGATTGGCAGCGGCCGCTCGATGTGGGCCCGCAAGGCTGGTATGCCAGCTATCGGTTTCATCAGCCGCAGCTCGAAGCCTTGCTGCGTCAGCGTGCCGCGGAGCGCGATGGCGTCGACGTTCGCCTGCGCCACGAGGTGTTTGCGATCGACGAGTTCGACGATCACGTGGTGATTCGTTTCGAAGATATGCGCAACGGCAAACTGTGGCGGGCCAGCGCCAGCCATGTGGTGGGCTGCGACGGCGCCCGTTCGCTGGTGCGCCGCCTCATCGGCACCGAGCTCGACGACCTTCAGTCGCACGAGCGCTGGCTGGTGATCGACGCCATCCTCGAGCGGCCCCGTCCCGATCTGGGCGACGACAGCATTCAGCACTGTGATCCGGCGCGCCCGGCCACCTATGTGCGCGGTGTGGGCGATCGCCGGCGCTGGGAGCTGATGTTGCTGCCACACGAAGATCCGGCGGTGCAAACCCAGCCCGAACGCATCTGGCAAATGTTGTCGCGCTGGATCACACCGGCTGACGCCCGGCTGGAGCGCCACGCGGTATACACCTTCCACTCCGTCGTGGCGCGGGGCTGGCGTCGTGGCCGTCTGCTGATTGCCGGCGATGCGGCGCATCAAACCCCGCCGTTTCTGGGGCAGGGCATGTGCGCGGGTATCCGCGACGTCTCCAATCTGGCCTGGAAGCTCACCGCCGTGGTGCAGGGCAGGGCACCCGATGCCTGGCTCGACACCTACGAAAGCGAGCGCTCGCCGCATGTGCGGGAGTTCATTGCCACGGCCGTGCGATTGGGCCGCGTCATCCAGACCCTCGATCCCGAGCGTGCTCGGGAGCGCGATGCCGCCATGGCGGCGCAGCCCGAGCGCTTTACGGTGCCCCAACCCTCGTTGGGCGATGGCCTGCACGATGCCTCGCCACTGGCGGGGACGCTGGCCTTGCAGCCCAGGGCGGCCGACGGCGGTCGGCTCGACGATACGCTGGGCTCCGTGTTCGTGATCTACGCCTTGCCCGACGTCGCCGATGCCGTGCGGCATTGGGCGAGGGGACGCGTAGCCGTCCATGCGCTGGCTGCCGATGAATCCGCATGGCTGCAAGACCATGGCCAGATCGCTGCGCTGGTGCGGCCCGATCGTCACGTGGCGGGCACGGTGGGCGCTTTGGCCGATCTTCACGGCTTCAACGGCTGGCTGACGCGGCCCGCTCCGGCGGGCCACGCGCCAGCCGTGGCCTCGGCCGCGTAACCGATACGGGCCGGATGGATCCCGGCGTATCTCAACCCACCCTACGCTTCTCCACAACCCTTATTACAGAGAGTCTGCCAATGCGACCCGGTCTCAGCTTCAGCCATATGGGTTTCTTCGTGCATCAGATCGAGCGCATGGAGTGCTTTTACGTGGATGTGCTCGAATTTACGGTGACCGATCGAGGTCAGCTCTCGGGCCCCAACGGCATGATGAACCTCGTGTTTCTCAGTCGCGACCCCGACGAGCATCATCAGATCGTGCTGGTGTCTGGGCGTCCCGAGCACTTGCCGTTCAATCCCATCAACCAGATTTCGCTTAAGGCCGACAGCCTGCAAACCTTGCGTGTGATGCATCAACGGTTGCAAGCGGCCGGCCTGCCCGACATCAGGCCTGTCACGCATGGCAATGCCGTGTCGCTCTACGCTCCCGACCCCGAAGGCAATCGTCTCGAGCTCTATCTCGATCTGCCCTGGTACGTGAATCAGCCGATGCGGGTGGATGTGGACTTCGGCATGGACGATGCTACGCTGATGCAGTGGTTGGAGGACCACGCCCGCCGCCTGCCAGGATTCGAGCCGCGCAGCGTCTGGCGCTCCCGCATGGCAGCCCGCATGGGGCTGGCGTCGTAGTTCAGGCTTGGGCCTGCACCGCGGCAAGTTCCGCTTTCAGAATTCCGCTCGTATCGACGGAATCTTTCCCACCAAGGAGACAACAATGCCCTTTACCCCTCGACCTCTCGGTCGCCTGCTGGCGGTAGCCGGCTTGGGCGCCATGCTGGCGGCCCCGGCCATGGCCCAGCAAACCCATACCATCGTGGTGGGCTTCGCGGCCGGTGGCTCGGTCGACAGCAGTGCCCGCATCCTGGCCGAACAGTTGCAGGACATCACGGGCGACCCCTACATCGTGGAGAACCGTACCGGTGCGGCCGGCCGGTTGGCCGTGCAGCACACGCAGCGCTCGGATCCCGACGGCACCACCCTGATGCTGGTGCCGCATGGCCCCATGACGCTCTTCCCTCATCTGTTCACCAATCTGGGCTTTGATCCGGCCGACGATTTCACCCCGATCAGCCGCGTGGCCACCCTGAACTACGTGCTGGCCGCCGGCATCGATGTGCCGGTGGAATCGGGCGAAGACCTCAAGCGTTGGGCCGAAAAGAACCCCGGCGATGCCAGTTTCGGCTCGCCAGGCACCGGCACCATCCCGCACTTCATCGGCGAGACCATCGGCAACCGTCTGGGCGTCGACCTGGTCAACGTACCCTATAAGGGTTCGGCGCTCACGGTGAACGATGTGGTCGCTGGCGTGATTCCGCTGGGCACCATGCCTGCCACCGAGGCGCTGCCCATGGCCGACGCCGGTCGTCTGAAGATCGTGGCCCTCAGCGGCTCGGAGCGCTCGCCGCTCACCCCCGACATTCCCACCATGGAGGAAGTGGGCATCGACTTCGTCCTGGATGGCTGGTTTGCCGTATACGGGCCGGCGGGCATGGACGACGCCGTGGTCGACAAGCTCAATGCCGCCATGCGCGAGGCACTCGAAAGGCCCGAGGTGATCAAGCGATTTGCCGAGATGGGCCTCAACGCGGCGCCCACCACATCGCAGGAGCTGGCCGACATTCAGGCCAATGAGCGTGAAGTGTGGCGTGAGATCGTGGAAGAAACCGGCTTCAAACCGCTGGATTGAACGCGCGGCGCCCACAAAACCTGGCGTTGGTTCAGGCGCCGCCCTTGCCCGGTGGGGCAGAGGCGGCGTAGTCGTGACAGCCTGGCGCCCTGAAGCGCCCCCAGGAAGCGCCCATGAAAAAAGCCCTCTTCGAGGGCTTCTTCAATAGCCGAAGGCGCTATGGGCGCCTTGCGATCATGCCATCAGAGGGGCGTGATCTTGGTGGCTTGCGGGCCCTTGGGGCCCTGACCGGCGACGTACTCGACGCGCTGGTTTTCTTCGAGGGTGCGGTAGCCCGAGCCCTGAATTTCTGAGAAATGGGCGAAAAGGTCTTTGCCGCCCGCATCGGGAACGATGAAACCAAAACCCTTCTCGGCGTTGAACCACTTGACAATGCCGGTTTCCATGCTGCTTTTCCTTAATGAAAACAAATTAACCAACGGGACCGATATGGCCCCTAGACACAGACAATCAAGGAATAGACAGCAGTACTCGCAGAACCGAAGCGGTTAATACGCGGTGCTCACTTCACAACACTTGAAAATCTGAACGGAACTATGGGGCGAAACGCTCGGGCTGTCAAGCATTATCGTGCAATATTTTATCGAGGCTGCGGCACGCTCGCCACAAGGTGTTGCCCGGTCAGGGCGGCGCGAGGAGCCAGACGGCGCTTCAGACGCGTCGCAAGCCCTGCTCGAACAAGGCTGCGACCAGATCGGACTGCGACACGATCCCGACCACTTCGCCACGATCGACGACCGGCACCTGATGCAGGCCGCCGCCGCCCAACAGGGGCACCATCTCGGCAATGGGCTGGTCGGGCCGCGCGGTGTGCACGGTCGCGGTCATGATGTCGCGCACGCGCCGCTCGGGCGCCCAGCAGGGCGGGTCGGTGTCGAGCTCTCCTGCCGTGGCATCCAGAAAGTCGCGCAGCGACACGATGCCCGCCAACTGGCCATCATCGTGCATCACGGGCAGGGCGCGGAACCTGTGGTGGGCCAGGCGATGCCAGGCTTCGGCCACGATGGCATCGGGGTGCACACCGATCACGTCGCGCGACATCACGTCGCCGCAGCGCAGATCGCCCAGCCGACGCTGGTGCGCGCGCACTTCGGCCGCCTCGAGAATATCCTGCAGATCGGCCAGACTGATATCCAGCACCTTGGCGCGTTCGGCCAGCGACTGCAGAAGATCGTCGGTATTGGGCCCCAGCCGCTGTGCCGCCGGCAGGTCGGCCGTGTCGTGTCGGCTCCTGGGGACGACCCGGTTGGGGTAGTCGCGGCGCGTGAGCGCGTTGAAGACAATGGCGCCCATCAGCAGCATCAGTACGTTCACCGCGACCGGCCAGATCACGAAACGGTAGCCGAGATCCTGGATGGCCGGCCCGCCAAGCACCGCCATGAGGGCAATGCCGCCAGCCGGCGGATGCAGGCAATGCAGCAGAAACATCACCACCAGCACCAGGCTGATGGCCACCGCCGCGGCCAGCCAGGGCGCCGGGATCCAGCGAGCACACGTCACGCCGATCAACGCGGCCACCAGATTGCCGGCCAGGGCTGGCCAGGGTTGCGCCAGCTGACTGGATGGCACGGCAAACAGCAGGATGGCCACGGCGCCCATGGGAGCGACAAACCACGGCTCCGGCCCGCCCCAGGTGAGCTGGCTGATGATCGCGGTGATCAGCACGCCCAGGCCGGCTCCCAGCGTGCCCAGCACCCGCTCGCGCCGCGACGCGTGGATGCGGCTGGGCAGGAAGCGTTGCAGCCAGAGCGCGAACGCCTGGCTGCGACGGCGTTCACGGAAACTGGCCGGGCGAGTCGGGTGGTTCATGGACGAAGCGTGGAGAGCGGAAGCTGGGCTGCAGGTGAGGGAGCAAGCCGGGCGAGGCTTACACCATGTCTCGCCCGTCTTTGCGAGCGGAGCGCCAGTCACGAATGACCGAGCCCACCAGCACTGCCAGCAGGATGGCACAGATCACCGGCCAGACGAGAATATAGAGCGTGAGCAGAGTGGCATTCATCGGATGGCTCCTTGGTTGGGTTTGTCTTCATGCTGAAACGAGCCGACGCGCTCGGCCAGCAAGTCGAAGTCGAAACGTTCGCGGCTGCGCAGGCTCATCAGGGTACACACCACGGCGCTGGTGCCATAGGCGATCAGGGAGCTCAGCAGCACCGTGTAATCGCGCAGGAAGCCGAGGTTGTAGGGAATGAGCGCGAGCGCAGCGACCACACCCACGATCATGCCGACCGTGCGCCCCAGAAAGCCGAAGGCCATGAGCCCCAGCACCACGCCGCCGCCGATGGCGGCAATGATTTCGAACGCGCTGCCCACGATGCCCGTCATGGGAATGAGCTCGAAGCGCGCCACGCAGAACAGCACCAGAGCCACCAGTACCGATGTGGTGAAGGCGCGGTTGGTCACGCGGTCCCAGTAGAAACTGACGATCACCGGAAACACGATGGCACCCCACAACGCACCCACGAACACCAGCATGACCAGGATGTCCAGCTTGAGGCTGGCAAACAGCACGCCGATCAGGGCGGCCACGACCATGGTTAGGCGGCCGAGCCACAGCATGGTTTGAGGGTTGACGCGACCGCGGGCCAGATTTTTGCCATAGATGTCGGTCATCATGATGGCCGACAGGGCCGACAGATCGGAGTCGGCGGTGGATGACAGCGAACCGATCACCAGGATGAAGAACACGCCAATCAGCAGCGGCGGCAAATAGTTGGAGGCCATCTGCGGGATGATGTTGTTCATGTCGCCATCGAGCGGCTGCAGGCCGACGAACAAGGCCAGCAGGCCGATCATGCCCAGGCCGATCACCACGGCACCGTAGCCAATGGTGGCGGTGAGAAAGGTGGGCTTGATGAGGTCTTCACGCACGGCGAAGAGACGCTGGGCGATGGTCTGGTTGCCGATGGCGTACGCCAGCACGGCCACGAAGAACGGCGCACCCTGGTTCAGAATGGCCTCGCGCGAGAAGAAGTCTGCCTGCTCGGCCGACAATCGCCAGGCGTTGGCCACGAGTTCGGTGGTGCCACCCACATTGAAGTAGATCAGCGGAATGATCACCACCGCGGCCAGGATCATGGTAATGAGCTGCACGAAGTCGGTGAGCACCGAAGCCCGAAAGCCGGACCAGAGCGTGTACGACAGCACGCCAACACCGGCAATCAGCACGCCCTGAATGAAGCTGAGCGGCGTGAGCACGGCGACCAGTGCGCCGGCCGCGGTGAAGTTCACCATCAGGCTGATGGCACTGCCCACCAGGTTGGAGATGGCCAGGATCAGCTGGCTCGAAGTGCCGTGGCGTGCCTGAATCACCTCGGCAAGGGTATGTGCCTTGGGGGCCAGTTTGCGAAAGCGCTGGCCAAACGGGTAGATGAACAGAATCATCAGGGCGCCCCACAGGCCGTAATGAATCGGGCCGGACAAACCGTAGGTAAAGCCTGAGGTGGCACTGGCGTAGAAAGAGGCTGCCCAGATCCAGGTCGCGATCATGCTGGCGGCGGCCATGCCGAAGCCGACGGCATTGTTCGAAACCATGTAGCCGTCCACGTTCTCGTGTTTGCGGCTGATGCTCATGGCAATCAGAAACGTCAGACCGTAGAAGCCGATCAGCAACAAAACGGCGGTCGACGTGGACAACTCATAAAAGCTGGTGTTGTTCATGATTTTCTCGTTGACCAGGGGTGAATGGACGCGGTGCCGGCGGTGTCGGCAGAGGCGATAGGCTCTCCAGGCGTGGGATTCTCGCCACGTTCGGGTGCAATTCGGTCATGCGCCGATGGCACTTTGTTGGGGAAAACCCGCAAAAAAGAGGCGTATCTTAACTTATTTGTCGTTTTTTTGCTACATTGCCGTGGGATTCCGGGCGACAAGCGGTGTAACAAATCCGGGTATCATCTTCCTTGCCCGCGCCCCGCCTGGTTTGCCCCATGTCTTTGCTTCTGCTGCTTCTGCTGCCCTTTGTCGGCAGCCTGGTTGCCGGTTTGTTGCCCGCCAACGCGCGCAATGCCGAAGCCTGGCTGGCGGGCGCCGTCGCCGTGCTGGGCCTGTTGCTGGTGGTGCCCCTGTATCCCGCCATAGCCGCCGGGGAGGTGCCCACCTTCGAGCTGGCCTGGCTGCCGGCCCTGGGCATGCGTTTCGGTTTGCGGCTCGATGGCTTTGCCTGGCTGATGGTGGTGCTGGTGCTGGCCGTGGGACTGCTGGTGGTGGTGTACGCCCGGTATTACCTGTCGCCCCAGGATCCGGTGCCGCGCTTTTTCGCCTTCCTGCTGGCGTTCATGGGCGCCATGCTGGGCCTGGTGCTTTCGGCCAACCTGATTCAGTTGGTGCTGTTCTGGGAGCTCACCAGTCTGGCGTCGTTCATGCTCATCGGCTATTGGCATCACAATGCCGATGCCCGCCGGGGCGCCCGCATGGCGCTGGTGGTCACCGGCACCGGTGGGCTGGCATTGTTTGCCGGCGTGTTGATGCTGGGACAGGTGGTAGGCAGCTACCAGCTCGACGTGGTGTTGCGCTCCGGCGACGCGGTGCGTGCGCACCCCTGGTACACCACCATTCTGGTGCTGGTGTTGTTGGGCGCCTTTACCAAAAGTGCGCAATTTCCGTTTCATTTCTGGTTGCCGCGGGCCATGGCCGCACCCACGCCAGTATCGGCCTATCTGCACTCGGCCACCATGGTCAAGGCCGGGGTGTTTCTGCTGGCCAGGCTGTGGCCGGTGCTGTCAGGCACCGATACCTGGTTCTGGCTGGTGGGCGGCATTGGTCTCATCACGCTCTTGTTCGGCGCCTATGCCGCCATCTTTCAACAAGACCTCAAGGGCCTGCTGGCCTATTCCACCATCAGTCATCTGGGGCTCATCACCTTGCTGCTCGGGCTCAACAGCGCCCTGGCGGCGGTGGCGGCGGTGTTTCACATTATCAATCACGCCACATTCAAGGCGTCCCTTTTCATGGCCGCCGGGGTGATCGACCACGAGACCGGTACGCGCGACATCCGCAAACTGGGTGGGCTGGCGCACGCCATGCCGGTCACTGCCACGCTGGCCGTGGTGGCCAGTGCCGCCATGGCCGGGGTGCCTCTGCTCAACGGGTTTCTGTCCAAAGAGATGTTCTTTGCCGAAACTGCCGTGGTGCACGGCAGTGAATGGGTGCGAGTGGGGCTGCCGGTGCTGGCCACGCTGGCCGGCATCTTTGCCGTCACCTACTCGCTGCGGTTTCTGGTAGACGTCTTCTTCGGGCCCGTGGCCACCGACCTGCCACGCCAGCCGCACGAGCCGCCTCGCTGGATGCGGTTTCCCATCGAGTTTCTGGTGGCGATCTGCCTGATCGTGGGCGTGCTGCCCGGCCTCACGGTGCAGGGCATCCTGCAGGTCGCTTCGACTGCAGTGGTGCAGGCGCCTTTGCCACCGTTCACGCTGTCGCTTTGGCACGGCTTCAACTTGCCACTGCTCATGAGTGTGCTGGCGCTCGTGCTGGGCTGGCTGCTGTTTCGCGGCTTGCACCGGTTGCTGCAACTCAAGACTCTCGACGCCGTGCCGCTGTTGGGCCGGCTCGATGGCCGCAGCACTTTTGAAGCGACCCTCAACCTGCTGGGGGCGGGTGCCGACCGCCTGCTGCATTGGCTTGACACGCAACGTCTGCAGCCTCAATTGCTTTGGCTCATGGGGGTCACCCTGGCGGTGGGTGTGTATCCCTTTCTGCTGCGTCCCCTCACGTTCGGCGATTCGATCTCCACACCGCTCGAGTGGGCGTTCCTGTTGTTGTGGATTGTGGGGGCCGCCTGCTCCTTCGGCGCCGCCTGGCAGGCGCGCTTTCATCGATTGGCCGCGCTCATGCTCATGGGTGGCGCCGGCATTGTGACCTGCGTGACCTTCGTGTGGTTCTCCGCCCCCGATCTGGCCCTGACACAGCTCATGGTGGAAGTGGTCACCATGGTGCTCATCCTGCTTGGGCTGCGCTGGCTGCCGATCTTGCGGCGCGATCCGGAGGTGAGCCCGGGTATCAGCCGCCGCCTCACCCGGCGCGCGCGCGATGTCCTCATTGCCGTGGCGTCCGGTGGTGGCCTGGCACTGTTGGCCTACGCCATTCTGACCCGGGATTTTTCGCAGAGCATCTCACCCTTTTTCCTGGAGCGGGCCGAGTCAGAGGGGGGTGGCACCAATGTCGTCAATGTGATTCTGGTCGATTTTCGCGGCTTCGACACCATGGGCGAGCTCACCGTGCTGGGCATCGTGGCGTTGATCGTGTATGCCCTGCTGCGTCGTTTCCGCCCGGCGCCCGAAAGTCTGGAACTGCCGCCGCAGCAGCGCGTGTTTGGCGGGGATTCGCAACGGCCAGCCCCGTACAGTGGTGAAGACATGGCCGGGGCGGGGTATCTGCGGGTGCCCGGGGTGCTGGTTCGGCTGTTGCTGCCCATGTTCGGCCTGATCGGCATTTACCTGCTGTTGCGGGGCCACAACCTGCCGGGCGGCGGTTTTGTGGCCGGGCTCATCGTGGCCGTGGCCCTCATTCTGCAATACATGGTGGGTGGCACGCTTTGGGTCGAGAAACACATGCGCCTGCGTCCGCAACGCTGGATCGGGGTGGGCCTGCTGCTCGCCGCCGGCACGGGCCTGGGTGCCTGGTTCTTCGGGTATCCCTTCCTCACCTCGCACACCGCGCATCCGATTCTGCCGGTGCTGGGCGAGGTGCCGCTGGCCAGCGCGCTGTTCTTCGACCTGGGTGTGTTCTCGCTGGTGGTGGGCGCCACCACGCTGGTGCTCACCGCACTGGCCCACCAGTCGGTACGGAGTCATCGCGCTGCCGCCCACGTCGAGGGTGAACCCGGGCTACGCGAGGAGGTGCACTGATGGAAGCGGTGCTCGCCCTGGCGATTGGCGTGATGACCGGTGTGGGGGTGTGGCTGCTGCTGCGTCCGCGCACCTATCAGGTCATTCTTGGCCTGTCGTTCCTGTCATATGCGGTCAATCTGTTCATCTTTGCCATGGGCCGGGTGGCCATCGATCAGGCGCCCATCAAGGAGGCTGGCCGGTTTGCCAGCCTGCTGCAATACGATGACCCCTTGCCGCAGGCGCTGGTGCTCACCGCGATCGTCATCGGCTTTGCCATGATGGCCTTGTTTCTCGTGGTGATGCTGGTATCGCGTGGCTTGCAGGGCACCGACCATGTCGACGGCAAGGAGCCCGACGCATGAGCGTGTTCGACCATCTGCTCGTGGTGCCCATACTGCTGCCCATGATCATGGGCGCGCTCATGCTGCTGTTGCCCGAGCGTCGCGCGCAGATCGTACTCGGGCTGATCGGTTCGCTCGGTTCACTGACCGTGGCCGGTGTGCTCATTGCGCGTTTTGCGACCGGCGGTGAGATCGAGGTGTACCAGGTGTCGAACTGGCCGGCGCCGTTCGGCATCGTGCTGGTGGCCGACCACCTCAGCGCCCTGATGCTGGCGTTGGTGGGCATTCTGGCAGTGTCCAGCTTGGTGTATGCCTCCGCCCGCTGGGACCGCGCCGGCATTCACTTTCACCCGCTGTTTCAGCTGATGCTCATGGGCATCAACGGCGCATTTCTCACCGGCGATCTGTTCAACCTGTTCGTTTTCTTCGAGATCATGTTGGCCGCCTCTTATGGCCTGGTGCTGCATGGCTCGGGTGCCGTGCGAGTCAGGGCCGGCCTGCATTACGTCGTAATCAACCTGGTCGGGGCGTTTCTGTTCCTGATTGGCGTGGCCGTCATCTACGGTGTCATGGGCACACTCAACCTCGCCGACCTGGCCGCACGGGTTGGCGACGTCTCACCCGAAGACCGGCCCTTGCTCGAAGCCGGAGCCGCCATCCTGGCCGTCGCCTTCTTCACCAAGAGTGCGGTGTGGCCGTTGAATTTCTGGCTGCTGCCGGCGTATACCGCGGCGGCCCCTCCGGTGGCTGCCATCTTTGCCGTACTCAGCAAGGTGGGGGTGTATGTGGTGTTGCGAGTGTGGCTGCTGCTCTCGGCCGGGGCGCCGGATTTTGGCGACGAGTGGCTGCTGTTGGCCGGCATGATCACGCTGGCCATCGGCACCGTGGGCTTGCTCGCCTCACAAGAACTCAATCGTCTGGCCAGCTACAGCCTGATCGTATCGTCGGGCATCCTGCTGGCAGCCATCGGTTTCGAGAGTCCGGCGGTCACCGCCAGCGCGCTGTTCTACCTCATTGGTGCCACCCTGGCATGTGCTGCCTTGTTCCTGCTGGTGGAGCTGATCGAACGCACGCGTCAATTTGGTGCCAACGTGTTGGCGCTCACTCTGGAAACCTTCCAGGCCGAAGGGCGCCTCGACACACCTGAGGTCGACGAAGTGGGGGTGCCCATTCCCATGGGCATGGCGTTTCTGGGCCTGTCGTTCGTCATGTGCGCGTTGATGATGGTTGGCTTGCCGCCGCTCGTGGGGTTTCTGGCCAAGTTTGCCTTGCTGGCCAATCTGCTCGACGTGGAGCAAAGTGGCTTCTCGGTGGCCGCCTCCTGGACCCTCATCGTGCTGTTGCTCGTGTCCAGCCTGGCCGGCTTGCTGTCGCTGTCGCGGGCCGGTGTGCGTGTGTTCTGGGCGCCCGCCGATCGTGTGGCGCCGCGGCTGTCGTGGGCCGAGGCGGGCCCGGTGGCAGGCCTGCTCACCGTGTGCCTTGCGCTCACCGTCGCGGCTGGGCCCACCTGGAGTTATCTCGAGAGAACCGTGCACGAGCTCTACCAGCCCGAGTACTACATGTCGGCCGTGCTGTCGCACGAACCGGTACCGTCGTATAGCGAGCGCAAGGCGGCCAGCGTGCCCCCAGGCGCAAGCGACGAAGGAGGGGAGTGATGGGCTTGCGCCGCTGGTTCCCCGCGCCGTGGTTGTCGCTGTTTCTGCTGATGATGTGGCTGCTGATGAATCAGTCGGTGGCGCCGGGTCAATGGCTGCTGGGTGGTGTGCTGGCCTGGTTTGCGCCCTGGGCCACGCGCCATCTTCGGCCCTATCCGGTGGTGGTGCGTCGGCCCATGGCGGTGCTGCGATTGCTGGGTCGGGTAGCGGTGGATATCGTGAGG
This sequence comes from Verticiella sp., assembly GCA_041690575.1. Classification (GTDB taxonomy): domain Bacteria; phylum Pseudomonadota; class Gammaproteobacteria; order Burkholderiales; family Burkholderiaceae_B; genus Verticiella. The sequence continues at coordinate 120,447 of JAWLHC010000004.1, read as the reverse complement.
TCGAACTGGGCCGTGGCCATGGTGATTCTGGGGCGGCACGAGCGCCGTCAATACTCCGGATTCATGGAGGTTCCGCTCGACATGCGCCACCCCTACGCCCTGGCAGCGCTGGCCTGCATTCTCACGGGCTGCCCTGGTACCGTCTGGGCCGGGCTGACCGACGATGGCCGCATTCTTACGCTGCATGTGCTCGACCTGCAGGATGAGAACGAATGGATCGATATCGTCAAGAATCGCTACGAGTCGCTGCTGATCGAGATTTTCGAATCGGCTTCGCCCCGGGCCGTGGAATGAGGACCTTGCCATGACCTCACCCTTTCTCACGTTTGCCATCGCGGCCGGGCTGGTCCTGCTGGCGCTGGCCGTGGCGTGCGCGGCGTGGCGATTGCTGCTCGGCCCCACCGCGCAGGATCGTCTGGTGGCGCTCGATTCGATTTACGTGAGTGCCATGCTCATCCTGCTGCTTCTGGGTATCCGGTTTGGCCACCACCTGTATTTCGAGGTGGCATTGCTGATCGCCGTGCTCGGTTTTGCCGGTTCGGTGGCCATGGCCAAATTCCTGTTGCGTGGCGAGGTGATCGAATGAACGGCATGGCCGTCAGCCTGCCGCTATGGGCAGAAATTGCCGTAGGCCTGCTCATTCTGGGTGGCTCGCTGCTGGCCCTGATCGGTGCGGTCGGCCTGCTGCGTCTGGGCAACTTCTTTCAGCGCATTCATGCGCCAGCGCTGGGCAACACGCTGGCTACGTGGCTGGTGGTGGCCGCGTCGATGTTGGCATTTTCGCTCACCTATCAGCGGCCGGTGCTGCACGAAATCCTGATCGGCTGCTTCATTTTCATTACGGCGCCGGTCACTTCCATTCTCATCGTGCGTGCGGCGCTGCACCGTGATCGACGGCGGGCGATGCAGCAGGAGGATCGCCCGCGCGGTCTCACCGACAAACCGCGCGATAGCTGAGGCGGACGGCGCCCGCCACCATCGGCAGACGTCGCCCGCGACCTTCGAGGCGGTTTGTCGCCCGCTCAGTCGGGCATGGCGGCCAGCACATCGGTGTGGGCCTGAATCGCCGTGGTGCGATGGTACAAAGCCAGGGCCCGCAGGCCGCCGAGTTCTTCACCCCCGCCGGCACGTCCCGGGCCGCCGTGCACCGACATGGGCATCACGTTGCCATGGCCGGTGTGGGTCTTGGCCACGGCCGGCGTAATCACGTGCACCCGTCCGTGGGTGTCGCCCAGGGCAGCGGCCGTGCGGCCCAGCCAGCCGGGCTCCTCACCATAGAGCGAAGCCACCAGCGAACCCAGGCCGCGCTGTGCCAGCTGGATGGCATGGGCTTCGTCGCGATATGGCACGAGCGTCGCGACCGGGCCGAACACTTCGTGATCATGCACGCCCTCGGCCACATCGGCATCGCGCACTCGCAGCAGATGCGGCATCACGAAAGCGCCGGTGTCGGCGTTGGCATCGACCAGGTCGGACTCCTTGCCCGCATACACGGTTTCGGCGTGCTGCTGCAGCAGGGCAATGCCTTCTTTCACGCTCTTCTGCTGGGCATGGCTGGCCAGCGACCCCATGCGCACATCCGCGTTGCGCGGATCGCCCACCGCCACTTTGGCCAGACGCGCCGCGATGGCGTCGGCGGCCGCATCGGCCAGCGCCTCGGGCACGAAAATGCGTCGAATGGCGGTGCATTTCTGCCCCGCCTTGCCGGTCATTTCGCGCACCACTTCGCGCACCAACAGGTCGAAGGCCGGGCTGTCGGCCGTGGCGTCGGGTGCCAGGATGGCGCTATTGAGGCTGTCGGCCTCGGCATTGACGCGCACGTGATGACGGGTGACCGCCTCATGGCTGCGAATCATGGCAGCGGTATCGGTGGAGCCGGTGAACGACACCAGGTCGAAGCCGGTGAGGTTGTCGAGCAGCCCCTGCGGACTGCCGCACACGATCGACAGGGCGCCCGTGGGCAGGATGTCGGCAGCAATCACGTCGGCCACCATGCGCTGCGTGAGCCAGGCCGTGGCGGTGGCGGGTTTCACGATCACCGGCACGCCGGACAGCAGGGCAGGCGCCGCCTTCTCCCACAAGCCCCAGGAGGGGAAGTTGAAGGCGTTGATGAACAGGGCCACGCCGCGCAGCGGCGTCTTGATGTGCCGGCTTTGAAAAGCCTCGTCTTTGGCCAGCCGGGCGTCGTCACCGTCCGTCAGGTAGTGGCGCTCGCCCAGCTTCTTGCCCTGCTTGGCGTAGTACGACAGGGTGAACAGACCCCCATCGATATCCACGGCCGAGTCCGTTTGCGTGGTGCCCGAATTGGCGGTGGCAATCTCGTAGTAGGCATCGCGATTGGCTTGCAGCACCTCGGCGATGCGAGCCAGCAGATCGGCCCGCTGGGCATAGGTGAGGGCGCGCAGAGCGGGGCCCCCCACGTCGCGGGCGTAGCGAAAGCCGCCGGCCAGGTCGAGGCCCGCGCTGGACACCCGTACCAGCTCGGTGCCCTTGACCGGGTCGCGCAGCGTCGTGCCGGCGTCAGTGCCCTTTTGCCATTGGCCGCTGAGATAGTTGGGAAGAAGTTCGGTCATGTCATTGGCCTCGTGAATGGAAGTGACCGACAGCGACGGTCATCGGACCTTCGCTGTCGGGTTGTCGATGAGTGGCTGCCTGCCGGTACGCGCCAGGCGCACCAGCAAAGCTCGTTTGTCGCTGACTCAGCCCTTGCGGGTGAATTCGATGGCGCCATCGGGCAGCAGATAGAGCACCAGCGCGCGGCCTTCGCGTACCGTGGGATAGTGCGCGCTGCCGGGGGGGTACACCTTCCAGCCTGCCGGCGTGCCGTCGAATCGGGCGTCGCCGCTTTGTGGCATAACCAGATCGATCTCGCCATTGGGATGCGAGTGATGCGGTCCGCGCACGTCGTTCATGTCGACCACATCGACCGAGAAGCCGGCATAGTCATCCGACGGCTTGATGGCGCGGCCGTAGCGCAGGCCTCCCGCCTCATGCTGACAGAGCCATCCTTCTTCGGCGCCCTGACGACAGAGCGCTTCGGTATCCTTGAACCACTGGCTGGCCGGGCCGTACTCGGCATTCAGCCAGCGCTCGGTGTCGGCATCGAGCGACTTGCCGGCCAGGGCGGCCGTGATCGACTGCATTTGCTCCTGGAAACGTTCGTTCATGGGGCATCCTCCTGCCAGAAAGTTCCGCCTGCTGTCTTGTCGCAGGCCTTGATCATGAAATATTATGCATGCTAAACCCCCAATACGTCACTTCCCCACCTCACCAACTCCCGGCCCATCATGAAGTATTCTGCTGTCGGCGCCGTCGATGTCCGCTCTGACGCCAATTTGAGAGACCCGGTACTCGCGGCGCTGGGCGATCGCATTCGCGACCTGCGCGCCCGGCGTGGCCTCACGCGCAAGGCGGCGGCCCAGGCGGCCGGCATCTCCGAGCGGCACATGGCCAACCTCGAATCCGGTGCCGGCAACGCCACCATTCTGGTGCTGCATCAACTCGCCTCGGCGTTGCGCTGCAGTCTGGCCGAAGTGGTGGGCGATGTCACCGCGTCCACGCCCGAGTGGTTGCTGTTGCGCGAGATGCTGGTGGGGCGCAATGAGGCCGAACTCCACCGGGCCAGAATCAGCCTGGCCGAGTTGTTCGACGGCGAGCGCGATACGTCGGTGCGGCAACACCGTATTGCCCTGATCGGCTTGCGAGGAGCAGGCAAGTCCACCCTGGGACGCATGCTGGCTGACGACCTCGGTTACCCCTTTGTCGAGCTCAACCGCGAGATCGAACGTCTGGCCGGGTGCGGCATCTCCGAGATCCACTCCCTTTACGGCGCCAGTGCCTATCGCCGATACGAGCGTCGCGCGCTCGAAGACGTGATGCAGGGTGGCGATGATGTGGTGCTGGCCACCCCAGGTGGTCTGGTGTCGGATGCCGCCAGCTTCAACCTGTTGCTGACCCATTTCTTCACGGTCTGGCTCCAGGCCGAACCTGAAGAACACATGCGCCGGGTCATCGAACAGGGCGATTTTCGGCCCATGTCGGGCAGTCGCGAGGCCATGGAAGACCTCCGCCTCATTCTTACCGGCCGTGAACCCTTCTATGCCAAGGCCGATCTCAGCTTCGATACGGGCGTGCGCGACTTGCCCGATTGCTTTCTCGACTTTCGCCAGCGCGTGCGCCAGGCGCTGGGAATGAGTGACTGATTGCCGCCCTTCGAGCGGCATCAGAGTCCGTCGATTCACTCCTGTGGCGCCAGCAAAAAATGCATCCGAAGTCTTGACACACCCGACCTCATGCAATATTGTGCATCCCGAGACCAAAACAATGCACTACTTTGCATGTGCTCGTCACCTGCCGAAAGAGGATCATCATGACGCAAAACCCTCCCACCACCACGCCCAAGGTCGATTACCGCACCGATCCCAGCCAGTACAAGCACTGGAAACTGACGGTCGACGGTGAGGTCGCGACGCTGGCCATGGACGTCGATGAAGACGCCGGTCTGCGCCCGGGCTACAAGCTCAAGCTCAACTCCTACGACCTTGGTGTGGATATCGAGCTGCACGATGCCATCCAGCGCATTCGCTTCGAGCACCCCGAGGTCAGCACGGTGGTGATGACCAGCCTGAAAGACAAGATCTTCTGCTCGGGTGCCAACATCTTCATGCTGGGCCTTTCGAGCCACGCCTGGAAGGTCAACTTCTGCAAGTTCACCAACGAAACCCGCAATGGTCTGGAAGACTCCAGCCGCCACTCCAGGCTCAAGTTTCTGGCCGCGCTCAACGGCGCCTGCGCCGGCGGTGGTTATGAGCTTGCCCTGGCCTGCGACCACATCCTGCTGATCGACGACCGTTCGTCGTCGGTGTCGTTGCCCGAAGTGCCGCTGCTGGGCGTGCTGCCCGGTACCGGTGGTCTCACCCGTGTGACCGACAAGCGCAAGGTGCGTCACGATCGTGCCGACATCTTCTGCACCACCTCCGAGGGTGTGCGGGGCCAACGCGCGGTGGATTGGCGTCTGGTCGACGAAGTGGCCAAGTCGGGGCAGTTCCCCGAGGCGGTGAAGACTCGCGCTGCCGCTTTGGCCGCCGAAGGCCGCCAGACCGGCGCCAAGCAGGGTGTGGCACTCACCCGTTTGGAGCGTACCGATAGCGACGATGCCATCGAGTACCAATATGTGACGGTCAAGATCGATCGCGAACAGCGCGTTGCCCATTTCACGGTCAAGGCGCCCTCGTCGGCCCAGCCGACCGACGTCGACGGCATCGTGGCCGCCGGCGCCAGCTGGTGGCCCCTGCAAATGGTTCGCGAACTCGACGATGCCATTCTCCATATGCGCACCAACGAGCTCGACATCGGCTTGTGGCAGCTGCGTACCGAAGGTGACGCCGCCGCCGTGCTGGCGGTGGACGACACCCTCAAGCAACATGCCGATCACTGGTTCGTCAACGAAACCATCGGCATGCTGCGCCGCACGCTGGCGCGCCTGGATGTGTCGTCGCGCTCGCTGTTCGCCCTGATCGAGCCGGGTTCGTGCTTTGCCGGCATGCTGGCCGAGCTGGCCTTTGCCGCCGACCGCACCTACATGCAGGATGCCGAAGACAACGCGCCCTCGCTGCAACTGCACCACAACAACTTTGGTCTGTACCCCATGGTTACCGGTCAATCGCGGCTGGCCCGTCGGTTCTACGAAGAAAGCGAGCCGCTCGACGCTGCCAAGGCCCAGATCGGCAAGGCCATCGATCCGCGGGCAGCCGAAGAACTTGGGCTGGTCACCACCTCGCCCGACGATCTCGACTGGACCGACGAAATTCGTCTGGCTGTGGAAGAACGCGTGGCGATGTCGCCGGATGCCCTCACCGGGCTCGAGGCCAACCTGCGTTTCTGCGAGCGCGAAACCATGGAGACCCGCATCTTCGGTCGCCTCACCGCGTGGCAGAACTGGATTTTCAACCGACCCAACGCGGTCGGCGAGAAGGGCGCCCTCAAGGTTTATGGCAAGGGCGAAAAAGCCGATTTCGACTTCAACCGGGTCTGAGCGACACCGCGAAGCACGAAGGGTCAAGCAACTTTTCTGGGAGTACCCATCATGTCCACGATCAATTACAGCGAAAAGATTCCAAACAACGTGAATCTGGCTGAAGACCGCACTCTGCAACGTGCTCTCGAGCACTGGCAGCCCAACTACCTCGCCTGGTGGCAAGACATGGGCCCGGAAGGCGCCCAGGGTTACGACGTTTACCTGCGCACGGCAACCAGCGTGGATCCCAAGGGCTGGGCCCAGTTCGACTACGTGAAAATGCCCGACTACCGCTGGGGCATCTTTCTCAATCCCGCCGAAGAGGGTCGCACCATTCATTTCGGCGAGAACAAGGGCAAGCCGGCCTGGAACGACGTGCCGGGTGAGCATCGCGCCAACCTGCGTCGCATCATTGTCACGCAAGGCGACACCGAGCCGGCTTCGGTAGAGCAGCAGCGCCACCTCGGCCTGACCGCCCCGTCGCTCTACGATCTGCGCAACCTGTTCCAGGTGAACGTGGAAGAAGGTCGTCACCTGTGGGCCATGGTGTACCTGCTGCATCGCTACTTCGGTCGTGATGGTCGCGAAGAAGCCGAAGCGCTGCTCGAGCGTCGTTCGGGCGACGAGGACAACCCTCGCATCCTCACGGCGTTCAACGAGAAGACGCCCGACTGGCTGTCGTTCTTCATGTTCACCTACTTCACCGACCGCGACGGCAAGTTTCAGCTGGCTTCGCTGGCCGAGTCCAGCTTCGATCCGCTGGCGCGCACCACCAAGTTCATGCTCACCGAAGAAGCGCACCACATGTTCGTGGGCGAGTCGGGCGTGTCGCGCGTGATCCAGCGCACCTGCGAGGTGATGAACTCGATCAAGACCGACGATCCCGAGAAAGTGCGTGCGGCCGGTGCCATCGACCTGCAGACGCTCCAGCGCTACCTCAACTTCCACTTCAGCGTCACCATCGACCTGTTCGGCGCCGATCAGTCCTCCAACGCCGCCCTGTTCTACAGTGCCGGCCTGAAGGGTCGCTTCGACGAAGGCAAGCGCAACGATGATCACCTGCTCAAGGATGATTCCTATCCGGTGTACGACGTGGTCGACGGTCAGCTGGTCGAGAAACACGTGCCCATGCTCAATGCCCTCAACGAGGTGCTGCGCGACGACTACATCCGTGATTCGATCGCTGGCGTCAACCGCTGGAACAAGATCATCGAGAAGGCCGGCTTCTCGTTCCGTCTCACCGTGCCGCACAAGGCGTTCAATCGCAAGATCGGCACGCTGGCCGGGATCAAAGTCAATCCCGAAGGCAAGGTAATCTCCGAAGAAGAGTTCAAGCGCATGTCGCCGCAGTGGCTGGCCACCCAGGAAGACCGCGAATTCGTGGCCTCGCTCATGACGCAGCGTGTGGTCGAACCAGGCAAGTTCGCCAACTGGATCGCACCGCCTCCGATGGGCATCAACCGTCAGCCCATCGACTTCGAATACGTTCGTTTCAACTGATCGGGCGGCCGGGGCAGGAGGCGGATCGGCACCATCGTGTCGCCACCTTCTGCCACCGCTGACCCGGGTCAGCGGTGCGGCTGGTTCCGCTCTGCGCCGCTGGCCGGGCCTGCATCACGCAACTGCCCGTCCGCGGCTTTTTTGTTTCAGGAGGTTCGCATGGCCAACGCCGGCTCCGCTGTGATCCGACAGCACCTCATCGATCCCGAGATCTGCATTCGCTGCAACACCTGCGAAGAAGCTTGCCCGATCGATGCCATTACTCATGACTCCAACAACTACGTGGTGCGCGCCGATGTCTGCAACGGCTGCGAAGCCTGCGTGCCTCCCTGTCCTACGGGTGCCATCGACAACTGGCGCACGATGCTGCGTGAAGAGGCCTATCCCATCGATGACCAGTTTCAGTGGGATGAACTGCCCGAGCAGGTAGAGCTGCCTGACGACCTGGAAGTGGCCAACGACGAGGCTGAAGACGACGACACGCCCGAGCCGGCGCCGTCTACCGCCGCCGGCCTGAGCGTCAATTCGGTGGTGCCACCCTGGTCGGCCGCGCACGCCTACACCAATCTGTATGGTCACAAGGCTCCGGTCACGGCCACGGTCATGGGCAACTACCGCCTGACCGACGAATCCACCAGCAGCGACATTCATCACATCGTGCTCGATTTCGGCTCTGTGCCGTTTCCGGTGCTGGAAGGGCAGTCGATCGGCATCGTTGCTCCGGGCACCGATGAGCGAGGCAAGGCGCATCACGCGCGCCAGTACTCCATTGCCAGCTCACGCGACGGCGAGCGTCGCGGCTACAACAACGTATCGCTGACGGTCAAACGGGTCACCGAAGATCACCAGGGAAACCCGGTGAGCGGGGTGTGCTCCAACTACCTGTGCGACCTCAAGAAGGGCGATACGGTGCAGGTCACCGGCCCGTTTGGTCACAGCTTCCTCATGCCCAATCATCCCGGCTCGCACCTCGTGATGATCTGCACCGGCACGGGTTCGGCGCCGATGCGTGCCATGACCGAATATCGCCGGCGTCACCGCGAGGAGTCGGGTGGCGGCAAACTGTTGCTGTTTTTCGGCTCGCGCACCAAAGAAGAGTTGCCGTATTTTGGCCCGCTGATGACCCTGCCCAAGGATTTCATCGATACCAACCTGGCGTTCTCACGCACGCCGGGCAAGTCGCGCCAGTACGTGCAGGATCTGATGCGCGAACGTACCGCCGATCTCGCCAAGATGTTGAAAGACCCCAACGCCTACTTCTATGTCTGCGGCCTGAAGTCGATGGAGGAGGGCGTGCTGAACGTGCTCCACGACGTGGCACACGACAACGGCATGAATTGGGCCGATGTGGCCGCCGAGATGAAGCGCCTCGGGCGCCTGCACCTCGAAACCTACTGAGCTGGGCGCATGGCCGGCGCCTGTGCGCCGGCCAGCGCGTGCCGCACGGCGCGGTGCCGGTTTGGCCTCGCGCCTCGCCTGCTGCGTCGGGCTCGTGACGGGGCGCCTTATCCCTTGGCTGTTACCGGGAAGGGAAGCTGTGACAGGATCTGGTTGGAAATGCATTCCACCAGAGGCCCGTCCTTCTCGGTGGCGGCCTTTTCGCGCGCCCACTCGGGGTCGGCGGCAAAGGCGTTCCAGCGCTGCTCGCGTTCGGCGAGGCTCTCCCACTCGAGCAGGTAGTACAGATCGTTGTTGTTCTCGCCCACCTGCACCGTCCAGAAACCGGCGTGGCGGATGCCGTGCTTTTCCCACAGTTTGAGCGTGCGGCTTTCGAAGCGCTGGATCAGCGCGGGCAGCTTGCCCGGCAGGCAGCGGTAGATACGCAATTCATGCAACATCGGGGAAAGTCTCCTGTGTGGACATGGCAAAGGGCCGCGTGAGCGACTGTGGCACCCGCGGGGTCACGACAGTCGGCATTGGTTGCGGCCGTCATGCTTGGCCGCATACAAACGTTGATCGGCGAGCTGAATCAGGTGTTGAGGGTCGGGGTGGCCATCGAACATGGCACCGCCCACGCTCGTGGTGAGGCCGATGTGGCTGCCACCGGGCAGGCGGAAGGCATGATTGGCGATGGCGCTGCGCAGCTTCTCGGCAATCTGACCGAAGCGCGCGGCATCGACATCCACCAGCACCACCATGAACTCTTCACCACCGTAGCGAAACACGTAGTCGCCACTGCGGCAGTTGGCCAGCAGCAACTCGGCCACTTGTCGCAGCACGGCATCGCCGCCATCGTGGCCATGGCTGTCGTTGATGCGTTTGAAATAATCGAGGTCGATCATCAGCACGGCAAAGCTGCCATGCTCGTCACGCGTCAGGGCAATCTCGCGCGCCAGCACCGTGCTGACAAAGCGACGATTGAGCAACTGCGTGAGGGGGTCGCGGCCACTTTCCACTTCGCCCATGCGCTCGAACAGGCGATTCATCATGAACTGGATCTGATCGACGGCCTCATGAAATTGCTGGGCCAGCCGCGCCACTTCGGGACCGTTTGTGGCGCGGCCCGCGGCCAGCAGGGCCGGCACCACACGGGCGTCGAGCTGCTCCATCGCATCCCGAATGTGCGTGAGCTCGTCCGATCCCTCGAACGAGGCGCCCCCCTTGTGATACATCCACAGGCCGAATTCCGATCGTCGCAGCGTGGGCAGGTGGCCTTCGCCCGGCGTGAGGTGCATCTGCAGCAAGACTCGCTGAGCCCAGTCGAGCAGGGCCGCGCGTTGTCGCTCGCGCTCGGCCGCCACGTTCTGGCCGAGCGAGAACAGGCGGTACGCCTCACCCGCACGCACATCTCGCCGTGCATCACGCAGATAGGCTGTACTCATCACCTCGAGAGCCAGATCGAACATGCCCCCCACGAACTGTTGCGCCAACGACAGTCCTTCGCGATCGAGCGTGGATGCGCGCAGATGACGGCTGATGGCATCTTTCAGGATGCGTGCGCCGCGTGACACCAGCGTAATGGGCAACTGGATTCGAGCGTGTACCTGCCCCACATGCTGTTGCAGCTGCACCATGGTGTCGATATCGGCCGCCGGCACGGCAAACATCGTGCGCAGCCAGCGTTGCATCGACCCGTGCAAGCGCTCGCTCACCACGTCGTGAGACAGGAATGGCAGGGCACGCTCTTCGTGCAGCAGCGTGTCGTAAAACGCGGTTGCCAGTTCGGCCGTATGGCGATGCACGATGTCCGCCACCACCCGTCGAACGTGGGTCGGAGCGCGCTCGAACAGGCCCTGCCATTCAATGTGTTCGACCCAGGGGGCGTTGGCGGTGTCGGCGGATGTCGGGGCGGCCTGGCCGAGGGAGGCGGCGGGTTGGGGTGGGGCAGTCATGCGCAGTATTTTAGGCCGGGAATGGCCAGCCTCCGCGTGTTTTCTCGACCGAGGCCTCTGAGGCAAACCGGCATTGACGAAACTGCCGCGGCAGAGGTCAGAGCCCCAGGTAGCTGGAGCGCACTTCAGCGGAGTCGCGCAGGGTGGCGGCAGACCCCTCCATGACCACATGACCGTCTTCCAGTACGTAAGCGCGATCGGCCAGGTCCAGCGCGGCATGAACATTCTGCTCTACCAGCCCGATGGTAAAACCTTGTTCGCAAACCTTGCGCAAACTGCGGTATACCTCTTGCGCCATGGTGGGCGCCAGGCCCAGGCTGGGTTCGTCAAGCAACAGCATGCGCGGTCGTGACATCAGACCGCGGGCCAGGGCCAGCATTTGTTGCTCGCCACCCGACAGGGAGCCCGCGTGGTGATGGCGGCGCTCGTGCAAACGCGGGAATAGCGCATACATTTCATCCACGCGCTCGCGCCAGCCGTGACGTGCGTGCGGGGTGTAGGCGCCAATACGCAAGGTGTCGGCGATGGTGAAATCGGGGTACACCAGCCGGCCCTCCGGTACCAGCGCCAGGCCGCGGGCCAATCGCTGGTGGGCCTCGAGGCGTGAGACGTCTTCGCCATCGAACCAGACCGACCCGGCGCTCGGCGACAGCAACCCGGCCAGCGCACGCATCAGCGTGGTCTTGCCGGCGCCGTTGCTGCCGATGACGGCAGTGATGCCGCCGGTGGCAAACGCGACGGTGACCCCACTGAGGACGCCGACTTCGCCATAGCCGGCATCGAGGTCGCGGGTTTCAAGCAGCGGCGTCATGGGCGGGCTCTCCGAGGTAAGCGGTAATGACCCGGGGGTCTTGCGTCACGGTTGTCGGTTCTCCTTCGGTCAGCTTGCTGCCTTCGTGCAGCACCACGATACGATCACTCAGGCGCATGAGCGCGCGCATCACATGTTCAATGATGATGATGCTCAGGGCACGTCGCTGGCGCAGCTCGCTGATGAGCTCGAGTGCCTCGCCCACCTCCGTGGCATTGAGGCCGGCAAGGACCTCGTCGAGCAGCAGAATCCGTGGTTGAGTGGCCAGGGCACGAGCGATTTCCAGGCGCTTTCGGCCGGCCAGGTTGAGCCGGGCAGCGGCCCAGTCGGCGCGATCGGCGAGCCCCACTTCCTCGAGCAGAGCGAGGCACTGCTTGCGGGCGTGAAGGACGCGATGTTCACGCCCGCGACCGTACATGGCGCCGACCATCAGGTTCTCGAGCACCGTGAGATTGGCAAAGGGTCGAACAATCTGGAAAGTACGAGCAACGCCGAGCGCATTGACGGTGTCAGGGCGCTTGCCCTGGATCTCGTGGTTGTCGAGCAGGATCGTGCCGGAGCTGGGTTTCTGATTGCCGGCAATCATCGAAAACAGCGTGGTCTTGCCAGCGCCATTGGCGCCCATCAGGCCCAGGATCTCGCCCTCGTCGAGATGCAGATCGACCGCATTGACAGCCACCAGGCCGCCGAAGCGTCGGGTGAGCTGATTGACTTGCAAGAGGCTCATGAGCGATGACTCCGACGAAACGGCCAGCGCAGCCCGGCCAGCTTGCCATACAGGCCGCCGGGTGCACTCAGGACGAAGATGATCAACAGGACGCCCAGAATCACCATGTAGAGCTCCGGAGCGCGCGACCAGAGCGTTTCGGACAACAGCATGATGAAGGCGGCGCCCAGAATCGGGCCTGCCGGTTTGTCGCTGCCGCCGATGATGGCCATGGTCACGATGGTAAATGAGGTCATCGGACTGAACAGGTGCATGGGTTCAAAATAGGTGGTGCGCAATGCAGCAACTGCCCCCACCATGCCCGGGATCACGGCCGACAGGACGAAAGCAATCAGTTTGGCGCGGGTGGTGGGCACCCCGAGGGTAGCCGCCGCGGTTTCGTCTTCCCGAATGGCGCGCAGGGCCACGCCGAGCCGGGACCGACCGATCCAGATGGTGAGGCCCACGGCGGCTACGGCCAGGCCGAGCATGAGGTAGTACAACGTGCCGGTGGCTGGCGTCCCGATCAGCAAGCGCCCACTGCTGCCCAATGCCGATTCGGTGGCCACCACCACGTACTTCACGAATTCGGCGAGGCCGAATGTCAGGATCACGAAATAGGGCCCACGCACGCGCAGTGAGGGTAGGCCGGCAACGGCAGCCAGTACGGCGGCCACCAGACCGGCGAGCGGCAAGATGGCCCATAGCGGCCATACCATCCACAGCAGCGCCATGGTGTAGCCGCCCAGACCGTAGAACACGGCGTGACCGAGCGAGATATAGCCGGTCATGCCGGAAAAGGCCACCCAGCTGGAGGTCAGGGCGATCCAGCCCAGCAGCTGCAGGCCGACACCCGTACCGTAGGTGCCCAGCCACTGTGGTGCGAGCAGTGCCACGATCAGGCAGATCAGGCCGGGCCAGAAAAGGGGTTGACGCAACATCAGGCAATCCTCCGGCCAAACAGGCCCTGGGGCCGAACGAACAGCACAAGCAGGAACACGCCGTACAGCAGGATCGAGCGGTAGGCGGGTGACGTGAGGGCCGAGCCGTAAACCTCGACCGCCGCCAGCACCAGAGCGCCGATGAGGCCGCCGCCGATGGACCCCAAGCCGCCGAGAATGATCACAATGAATGCGGCAATCGTGAACGGAAACCCCGAAAACGGCGTGATGGTCTCCACCATGCTCACCAGGGCGCCGGCCAGGCCGGCGAGTGCGAACCCGATACAGAACACCAGCCGGTTGATGCGATTGGCCGGGATGCCATTCAGTGCTGCGGCGTCGCGCTGCTGGATCAGCGCCCGGATGGCCAGGCCCGAGAGCGTATAGCGGAAGAAAGCCATCACCGCCACGGTGGCGAACAAGCTGATGCCAAGAATGACCAGACGATTCTGGGCCAGCGTGACGCCGCCGATGGTGACCAGATTCTCCATGTAGCTATAGCTGCGGGCATCGGCGCTGAACGCCAGCAAGCCCAGGTTCTGCAGAATCACCGACAGACCGAAAAAGATCAGCAGCGAGTTGGCCTCCAGTCGTTGCGCCAGTTCGGATGAACGCATCAGACGTTGAAACAGGAAGCCATAAAAGAACCAGCCCAGTGCCGCCGCTGCCAGCATGGCACCAAACAGCGACAGCAAAGGGCTCACCTGCCACAGAACCCAGGCCCAGTAAGCCACATAGGCGCCCAGCATCATGATCTCGCCATGCGCCACGTTGAGCAGGCGCATGGTGCCGTAGATCAGGTTGAGACCCAACGAGATCAGGCCGTAGATGGACGCCAGCGTTAACACGGCGACCAGCAGTTCCGGTGACAGCAATTGCGACATGGTGAAAAGCTCGGAAGGGGTTATTCCACCCAGCGGGTCTTGGGTTCGAACGCGGCCGTCGCGACGTCATCCGGATAGATGATCTGGGCGATGCCATCCTGAAACTGCAGCAACATGGCCGGTGTGGTGACGTTCTGCACGCCGTCGAACTCTACGGGACCGTTGATCGTGTCGAACGTGGTGGTTTGCATGGCGTTGCGCAGGGCATCCTTGTCCAGGCCAGCCTGGGCCACCGCTTGTTCCAGAATCTCGGCCGACATGTACGCAAGCACGGCGTCCAGGTAATCGGGCGCCTCGTCGTAGCGTGCCTGGTAGGCGTCGAAGAATTCGCGCGCTTTGGGCCATTCTTCCTTGTCGGGCGACCAGTGCCCCATGGTGGCAATGCCGTCGAGGTTGGCGCCGAACATGTCGCCGAAGAATGCTGCCGTGGGGCCCACGAGAATGAACTGGAAGGGCGAGTCGATATTCTGCTCGCGCGCGCCGCGCATGTAGAGTATGCCGTCGGGCGGGTAGGCCAGATTGATGACGGCGTCCGGGTCGGCTTTCTTCACCGCGCTGATGATGCCGGTCATGTCGCGCACACCGGGGGCATACTCCTGGTCAAGCACGACCTCGATACCGGCTTCTTTCAATGCCGGAATCAGAACCCTTTTGTTTTCTTGCGGGAAGGCCAGTTGCAGGGTGTTGACCGCCACGGTTTCGTAGTTCTGGCTCTTGAGGAATTCGACCACGGCGTTCATCTGCGCATCCGGCATCGAGGCCGTGGGGAACCAGATGTTCTGCGCCTTGAGCGACCGTACCTGCATCGAAGAGGCGGTGCTGCCCACCATCGGGAACTGGTAGCGTTCGAGCACGCCCACGATGGCGAAATGGTTCTGGGTGCCCCAGGGCGAGAGCAGCAGATCCACTTCGTCATCGGTAATGAGTTTCTCGTAGAGCATGGCGCTACGGGCGGGATCCGACTGGTCGTCGTACACCACCAGCTCCACGGGCCGTTTCTCGCCAGCCACATCCAGCCCGCCGCGGTCGTTGACCTGATCCACCCACATCTCGTAGGCGGCCATGGGCCCGGCTGACACCGGGGCGTAATCGCCTGTCTTGGAGATGCCCAGCCCGATGCGCACCGGATCGGCGGCATAGGCTGTGCCCAGGGCAAGCGTCAGGGTGGCGACTCCAGCCGCCAGCTGTCGTATCGGTCGGAACATGATGAGTATCCTTGGCGTAGGGACTGCGTTGCAGGAACGGGTTGCGTCGCGTGTGTCGCAACCCGGCACACCGGCCCGTCGAGCGCTCAGCCGCCGGGCCTGGCGATTCAGGGACGGGAATCTGGCGGAACCGTGCCGGTGGGCGAGCTGTTGGACGCCCGAAACACCTGGGCAGCCACCCAGGGGTCGCTCATGGCCGCCTGTACAGTGCGACGGCGCACATCGTCGGTGAGGTGAGTCACTTCGCCGTATAGCGAAGCCCAGCGCTGGCAGTGCTCGATCAGCGGACGCTCTTGCTGCTCCCAGCGCTCGAGCGCATCCGGGATGTCGCGCGGATCGGTCACGCTCTTGAGGGCTTCGGCCAGAGCCAGGCCATTCTGCATGGCCATGCCGCCGCCCTGGCCCAGGTTGGGCGTTTGCGCGTGGGCAGCATCACCGAGAATCGCGGTGCGGCCGGCTGACCACGTGCGACAGTGAATCACGCTGTACACCCCCCAACTCACGGGTCGGCTGCCCACGCGCTCGATCAGGTGGCGCCAGCGCGGAAAGGTGTCGATCCAGGTCTGGTGGTTCACCGGAATGTGTCGGGCATCGTCGTCTTTCAGGCAGGTGAGGGCGAGGTAGGTTTCCTCTTCACTCACGGGCGTTATCAGCAGGCGTCGCGTGCCGCTCCAGCATTCGATGTATTTGCCCTGATCCTCCGGGCCGAAGTCGCCGGGCTCGGCCGGTATCTGCGTGCGCAGTGCACCTTCTTCGGTTTGCTGGTGAACCACGGGGTCCAGCCCGAGGCTATCGCGCACCCGTGACCAGATGCCATCCACGCCCACGACCAGATCAGCCCGAGCTTCGCTGCCGTTGGCAAAGCGCAGTTCGCCACGCGGCGTGGCGCCCAGCACTTCGGCGCTGGTTTCGATGTGGACACCGGCCTTCTGGCAGGCAAGATGCAGGCCGTTGAGCAACTGGCTGCGCGGCACGGTGAGCAGTCGCTTGCCAGCGGCGATGGGTGCCGATTCGATGATCTCGCCATTCTGGTCGCGCTGTTCGAAGTGAGTGCCATGAAAGGCGCCTCGCGTGGCTTCCTCGAAGGCGCCGATGGCCTCGAGTACGCGCAGGCCGTTCTCCCAGATGTAGATGCCTGAGCCCGCCGCGCGCAGCGCGTCCTGGCGCTCGTAAACGGTGACCTGCCAGCCGCGCTGGGCCAGGGCCGCGGCTGTGGCGAGACCGCCTATGCCGCCGCCGGCCACGATTGCTGTCAGAGATTGAGTCACGGTGATTCCTGTATAAAAATGTCAGAACAATTTGTTGTGCAGTATCAGACTGCCATGGCCAGGGGCGTGTCGCCGCGTGCTGTCAGGTCGCGCTTGCCATCGCGGCGCACGTACCATTCGCTTTGCAGGCCATCCGGATCGCGCAGGAAGATCGAGCGCTTCCAGGGAAGGTCGGTCTGACCAATGATCGTGGCCCCCGATTGCTTGAGTTTGTCGTGAGCCTCGGTCAGCTCTTGTTCGCTGGCAAGCTCGAAGGCCACATGATGGTAGGCAGGCTGCTCGGCCTTCACGATGACGAGGTTGTAGGGATATTGCGTCAGCGCGCCACGCAGATACACGGCATCACCTTCGCGGGCCACCACGTCGAGCCCGCCCACGCGTTCATAAAAATCCACCAGGCGCTCGAGGTCGGTAGTCTGTAGCACGGCATGCGTGACCCGCTTCGGTTGCAACGGAGCGCCTGGCACGGCGTGCCATTCGGGCTTTTCCTCGTAGCGTCCCTCGGTGAAACCTTCGGCGGTGAGAGGGTCCCAGTGCGTGGTGAGGAGATCCATCGGCCCGCTCAGGACGTTGCGCCAGTCTTTCACCGTGTCGCAATAGAACTCGTTGTAGTTGCCGTCGGGATCGAACATGTAAACGCTGTGTGCCACCTGGTGGTCCACCGTGATGTCGGTCTCGATACCTTCATCTTTGAGGCGTTTGTAGGCTGCCACCAGTTCGGCTTCGTTCTCCAGCTCCCATGCCAGATGATTGAGGCCCACATCGCGGCCGATGGTGCCGGGCAGCTGCAGGAGGCCGTCGCGACCATACCGATCGACACCATTGGTTTTCTGGATCATTCCCAGGTCGTGCGGTGTGGCACCCGTCCCCAGAAAGGTGGCGATCAGGTCGGGTTCGGTGAACTCCACGACGAGACCGCACGTGGTGCTGTAGAAGTCTTCGGAGCGTGCGAGGTCTTCGACCCACAGATTGACGTGGCCCAGGCGACGTGGATGAAAGAAGGGTTTCTGCGCGGTGCCGGTGGTTGCAGACATGTCGAGACTCCTGAAGAGACGTTGCGATGACGAATTGCTGGTCAGTCTAGGAGTCCGTCGATTATCATGTCAATACATATGTATTAGTATTTTCCTGTAGGTCGTGAAATTCCCTGTCATGGTGCACGGGTTTACCCCTAGTGGTGCCAGAGTGGCACCAAAATGGGGTATCAGTTGATATTTGTCCGAACAATATTCGAATCACTTCTCGGGCGCGGCAAACGTTTCGGCCGCTCCGGATCAGGTTCCTGCAAGTACGGATTGTCGAATGAGCAAAACGCCAGATTCCGATTCCACGTCAGTATTGCGTCGTGCCCGCCGTGCACGAAATGGCGCCGATTCCGTCGGCGGTCACACGACCCTCAGCGAGCGGACAACCTCGGCTCGTCGATCGTCACGTCGCTCGACCACGGTTGGGGTGGAGTCTCCGGCGGCTGGCGCGCTCCAGTCGCGCGACTGGAGCCTGCAGCGCAACATTGCTTTTCACATGGCGTCAGTGATCTTCCGCATGGACCAGAATCTGCGCGACACTGTGCTGCGAGAGCTCGATCTCACCTACGCGCATTTTCGGGTCCTGCAGGTACTCTATGACGTGGATGGCCAGCAGATCGGCGACATCGCGCGCGCCATCGTCGTGCGGCAGCCCGTGTTGAGCCGGGTGATCACCCAGATGCAGGAGCGTGAACTGGTGGAGCGGCGCGCCGACGCCGACGACAGCCGGATCATGCGGGTCTATCTGACCGACCACGGCCGCGCGCGCTACGAGCAGGCCTGGCCGCCGGCCCACGCCATCATGGAGTCGGCGTTCAGCGTGCTCGAGCCGGCCGAACGGACTCAACTTGAAGAGTTCATGAGGCGGGTCGACCACCACATCAACCATTGAGTCTCTTCCTCTGGTGCTTGCCGACAGGCCAGTCTTCTATAAGACTGTCTTGACAGCGATGCCGTCTGCCCGTATCATTCGTGTTGAAATGAATTCGGATGAAGTGATTCTGCCCGGTATGAGTCTGGGTGCAATCATTCAGTGCCGAGGTAACTCAATGACAAACGCCAAACACCCGCACGAAGTCCAAAGCTACGATCTCCGCATGTTGCGCGCGCTGCGCCGCATTACGCGGGCGATTGCGCTGCATTCCAAGCAGCTGGCAGCGTGCAGCCACATCACGGCACCCCAGCTCGTGTGTTTGCACACCATCATCGCCAGCGGCCCCATGACGGCTACCGCCATCAGTCGCGAGATTCACGTCAGCCCGAGCACGGTCATCGGTATCCTCGATCGCCTCGAAGAAAAGGGCTACATCCGCCGCGAGCGCGGTCGCGAAGATCGTCGCATCGTGTTCGTCTCGGCCACGCAAGAGGGCGTGGCGCTGGCGCAAAGTGCGCCATCGCCGTTGCAAACCACGCTGGCCGATGCGCTCAACGATCTGCCCGAGCTCGAACAGGCCACCATGACCCTCGCGCTCGAGCGCATCGTCGATCTCATGGAGCGCCGTGAACCCGGTGTGCCGGCGACCCCGGCCGAGCTGTCACCCATACTCGACGTGCCCGGGCCTGATGTCCCGGTTGAGGCGTCGCTCGCGGTTTGAGGAGTCTGTTCATGTCGCAAGTTGCTTCCGAAGACGGCATCGTGCTGCGCCAGCCCAAGGTGGCCGACGGCGCCGCGGTCCATCAGCTGATTCAGGCGTGTCCGCCGCTCGATGTCAATTCGGCCTACGCCTATCTGCTGCTGTGTCATCACTTTGCCGATACCTGCGTCGTCGCCGAGCTCGATGGCAAGTTGGTGGGCTACATCTCGGGTTACGTGCCGCCGCAGCAACCCGATACCTTTTTTGTCTGGCAGGTGGCGGTTCATGCCGATGCCCGGGGCCGTGGCCTGGGGCAACGCATGTTGCACTTTCTGCTGGAGCAGCCGGCGGCATCTGGTGTCTGCTATGTGGATACCACGGTGTCGCCGTCCAACAAGCCGTCACGGGCGATGTTTGCCCGCCTGGCGCAAACGCTCGGAACCCCTCTCGAGGAGTCCGAGCTGTTTACACAAGCCATGTTCGGCCCTGGGGCCGGTCATGAGGAAGAGAAATTGCTCAGAATCGGTCCGTTCAGCCTCGGTTGAATGCATCATCGTCGCTTTCAAGAGGCGGCGTGCGGGACCCCACTAGGAGAATTACGATGGACCTGAAAATTTTTGAACGCCTGGAATCCGAAGTGCGCGGCTATATCCGCTCGTTTCCGGTAGTTTTCAAACAGGCCAGAGGCTCAACCCTCATCGACGAAACCGGCCGCGAATACGTCGATTTCTTTGCCGGTGCGGGCACGCTCAACTACGGGCACAACAACCCATACTTCAAAGAAAAGCTCATCGAGTACGTCCAGTCCGACGGCATCGTGCACGGCCTCGACATGGCCACGTCGGCCAAGGCCTGCTTCATGGCAACCTTCGAGAAGGTCGTCCTGAAGCCGCGCAGCATGCGCTACACCATGCAGTTCACTGGCCCCACCGGTACCAATGCCGTCGAGGCAGCGCTCAAGCTGGCTCGTCAGGTGAAGGGTCGCCCCACGGTCATTTCGTTCACGCATGGTTTCCATGGGCTCAGCGGCGGTTCGCTGTCGGTCACGGCCAACAGCAAATACCGTGAAGCCGCCGGTACCTCGCTCGACGATACCGTCTTCATGCCGTACGACGGCTACATGGGCGACGACGTCGACACCATCGCTTATCTCGAGAAAATGCTCGAGGATTCCTCCAGCGGTGTGGATAAGCCCGCTGCCGTCATCGTCGAAACGGTGCAGGGTGAGGGTGGTGTCAACGTCGCATCCATGCGCTGGTTGCGCGAGCTGCAGCGCGTGTGCCGCGAGCATGACATGCTGCTGATCGTCGACGACATTCAGGCCGGTTGCGGCCGCACGGGCACGTTCTTCAGCTTCGAGCCGGCCGGCATCCAGCCCGACATCATCACGCTGTCGAAGTCGCTCTCGGGCTATGGTCTGCCCATGTCGCTGGTGCTCATGAAGCCCGAGCACGACATCTGGCAGCCGGGTGCTCACACGGGTACGTTCCGTGGCAACAACCTGGCGTTCGTCACGGCCACCGAAGCCCTCGAGAAGTACTGGACCAGCCAGGCCTTCACCAGCGATGTCCAGCGCAAGGAGCGCATCCTGCGCGAATTCCTCGAGAACATCGTGGCGGTGTATCCCGACGCTGGCCTGAGTGTCCGCGGTCGCGGTCTCATGCAGGGCCTGGTGAGCGAAGACACCGAGTTCGCTGGCAAGGTTTCGGCCAAAGCCTTCGAGCAGGGTCTGGTCATCGAAACATCGGGCGCCAACGACGAAGTTCTCAAGTTCCTGCCCGCTCTTACCATCACCGAAGACGAACTGCGTCGCGGTCTCGAGATCGTTGAACGCGCCGTCGCCGAACTGATGGCTGCCGACGGCCATGAGGCGCAAACCCAGCGTGGTGCCCGTGTCCTCAAATTTGGCAGCCGCTAAGGAGAAAACTGAATGCTTGTTCGCAACATCAAGGATGTCATCGGAACCTCGGACGAAATCCATACCGCCAACTGGACCAGCCGCCGCATGCTGCTGCGCAAGGACGGCCTGGGTTTCTCCTTTCACGAAACCATCATTCGTCCGGGTACCGAAACCCATATCCACTACCAGAACCACCTCGAGGCGGTTTATGTGGTCGATGGCGATGGCGAGATCGAAACCATCGCCGATGGCAAGAAGTATGTGCTCGAACCAGGCGTGATGTACGCGCTCAACGAGCACGACGAACACTGGCTGCGCGGTGGCAAGGAAGCCCTGCGAGTCATCTGCGTATTCAATCCCCCTCTCACGGGCAAGGAAGTACACGACGAAAAAGGCGTCTACCCGTTGATCGAGGATGATCTGGAGAACAAGGAGGTAGCCTGATGATTTCACCCGCCAAGGATATTTACGCGTCGCGAGCCGACCGTGGCGCTGCCATCATCGCCCGCCAGGATCCGGTCGTATATTCGGGCGGTACCTATGCCGAGGGCACGAGTGCCGAAAACATCGCGGCCTTCGATCGCGATGGTTTCCTTTTCCTGGAGAGCTTTTTCTCCGAGAAGGAAACCGCCACTCTGCTGGCCGAAGTCAAGCGCATGACGCAAGACCCGGCCATCAAGCCTCGCGAAGAAGCGATTCGCGAGCCCAATAGCGATATCGTGCGTTCCATTTTTGCCGTGCACGAGCTGAGCCCCATGCTTCAGCGTCTCAGCCGTGATGCGCGCCTGGTGGATGTGGCGCGCCAGATCCTTGGCTCAGAAGTCTATATTCATCAGTCGCGTGCCAACCTCAAGCCCGGCTTCAAGGGCAAAGAGTTCTATTGGCACTCCGACTTCGAAACCTGGCACGTCGAAGACGGCATGCCGGCCATGCGTGCGGTGAGCTGCTCCATTCTGCTCACCGACAACACGCACGAAAACGGCCCGCTCATGCTGGTGCCCGGTTCGCACAAGCAGTTCATTTCGTGCATCGGCGAAACACCCGACGAGCACTACCGTGAATCCCTGCGCAAGCAGGAATATGGCGTGCCCGATCCCGTCAGCCTGCAGATTCTGATCGAGCAGGGTGGTATCCGGTCGGCCACGGGCAAGGCTGGGTCGGTGCTGTTCTTCGATTGCAACGTCATGCATGGCTCCAACGGCAACATCACGCCGTGGCCGCGCTCCAATGTGTTCATGGTGTACAACAGCCTGGAGAACACGCTCGAGGCGCCCAGGTATGGGCTCAAGCCGCGCCCCGAGTTTGTGGCCACGCGCAAGCGCTTCGCGCCCATCAAGCCGCTCGTGCCCACCCGGATCAAGAAATAACCGTCTCCGAAGGGGTCCCGGTGCGGGGCGGCTTGTGGCCTGCAGCACCGGTTCGACCGGCGCCCGTGACGATCGCCGATCGCACGGGCGTTTTTTGTCGCTGGCGTCTTTGCGCAGGGGCACGATGGGGTGTCGTCTGCCCGGCATGCGCATGGCCGCGAAGGCGTCGGCACCGCATTCCAGGTGCCTGGCCTGCGCCAACGGGTAAAAATACTAAAATGAGAGGTTGCCCCCGGGAGGCAATGACCGGGCTCGGGTTGCGCCATCGCCGCCCGCCATTTCAGGAGTTTGTCTCATGCAACGTATGATGCTGCGTGCCAAGCTGCACCGGGTCACGGTGACGCAAGCCGATCTGCATTATGAAGGCTCGTGCGGCATCGACCAGGATCTGCTGGACGCCGCCGACATGAAAGAGTTCGAGCGTATCGAGCTCTACAACGTCAACAATGGTGAGCGGTTTTCCACCTACATCATCAATGCCCCGCGTGGCAGCGGCGAGATCTCGCTCAATGGTGCGGCGGCGCGCCGGGCCCACATTGGCGACTATCTCATCATCTGCACCTACGGGCCCATGGCGGATGCCGAGGCGGCAGTGTTCAAGCCCAAGGTGATCCTGGTCGACGACGCCAATCGCATCAAGGAAATCCGCAAGTTCTCATGAGCCACCGCATCACTGTTCAACCATCGGGGCGCCAGTTCTTTGCCGCGCCCGGTCAGACCGTCCTCGAGGCCGCGCTTGCCGCGGGGGTTACCTTGCCCTACAGCTGCAAGAACGGCGCCTGCTCCACCTGCAAGGGCAAGGTGGTCAATGGCGATATTCATCAGGGCCCTCATCAGCCCAACACGCTCACGGCCGACGAGGCTCGCGCCGGCTTCGCTCTGTTCTGCTGCGCCACGCCCGAGTCCGATCTCGTGCTCGAGGCGCGCGTGGTGCAGGGTGTCGACGGTATCGAGGTGCGCAAGATTCCCGTGCGGATCCAGCACCTCGAGCCGCTCGCCCACGACGTGATGCTGGTGCGCCTGCAGCTGCCGGCCAATCAGCGCATCGTGTTCAACGCCGGTCAATACCTCGAGTTCATCCTGCGCAGTGGCGCGCGCCGTAGCTATTCCATGGCGTCGCCTCCGCATATCGAAGGTGTGGTGGAGCTGCACGTACGCCACATGCCGGGCGGCCTGTTCACCGATTCCCTCTTTGGTGCCACCGAGCCGCCCGTGAAGGTGCGCGATATCATGCGCTGCGAAATGCCGCTGGGCTCCTTCTTTCTGCGCGAGGATTCGGAAAAGCCGATCATCATGCTGGCCAGTGGCACCGGATTTGCGCCGGTCAAGGCCATGGTCGAACACATGCAGCACATCGGCATTCACCGTCCGGTGAGGCTCTACTGGGGAGGGCGCCGGCCACGCGATCTTTACCTCGATGCGCTCGCCCGCGAGTGGCAGGCTACCATCGCCGATTTCCACTACACCCCCGTGGTATCCGATGCCTTGGCCGAAGATGGCTGGCAGGGCCGTACCGGCTTCGTGCATCAGGCCGTCATCGACGACCTGCCCGATCTTGCCGGCCATCAGGTGTATGCCTGTGGCGCGCCGGCCATGGTTGCTGCAGCGCGGCACGATTTTGCCACCTTCTGCGGCTTGCCCGACGACGAGTTTTTTGCCGATGCCTTTACCTCGGCGGCAGACGCCGCCGGCATGGTCGAGTAGTGAGATAGGGCGGCGCGCGCTTCGCCTCCCGGGGGTGCCGCGCCGGCCTGGCGAGCCTGCCACCCGGGCGTCGTCCGACTGTCCGAGGCGAGGGCTTCCGCGCTACACTTCCGGATGGTCCTCAAGGAGCCGGATTTCATGAAGGTTGTAGTGCTTGGCAGTGGCATCATCGGCACGGCAAGTGCCTGGTGGCTGCGCCAGTCGGGGCACGACGTCACCGTCCTCGAGCGTCGGGCCGGTCCGGCCCAGGAAACCAGCTTCGCCAATGGGGGGCAAATCTCGGTATCGTATGCCGAGCCTTGGGCCAACCCGCAGGCCCCTCTGCGCATTCTGCGCTGGATGACACGCGAAGACGCCCCTCTCTGGTTTCAACCGCGTTTTGATCCCTGGCAGTGGCAGTGGGGGCTTGCCTTTTTGCGCGAATGCCTGCCGGCTCGGCAGCGCATCAACATCCGCGCCATGCTGGCATTGGCACAGTACAGTCGCACCACGCTGCAGTCCATGCGTGCCGAGCTGGGCATTTCATATCACGAGCAGCAGCGCGGCATTTTGTCGTTCTTCCGCTCGCAGCGCGATTTCGAGTCGGCTCAGGAGGCCGCCAGCATGCTGCGCGACCTCGGCGTCGACCGTCGCCTCGTGTCGGCCGAAGAAATCCTCCAGATCGAGCCTGCGCTCAAGGGCAGTGAAGTCACGTTCGCGGGGGGCGATTTCACCGCCTCCGATGAGAGCGGCGATATCCATGCGTTCACCACGGCCCTGGCAGAGCAGTCAGCCGCGGCCGGCGTCGAGTTTCGATTCAACACCGAAGTGACCCGCATCCTGGCGGAAGGGGGGCGGGCCTACGCCGTGGAAGTCATCGACGCCGAGGGCCGCCATCGTCGAGAGACTGGCGATGCGTTTGTGGTAGCCATGGGCGCTTTCAGCCCCTTTCTGGTGCGTCCGTTGGGGGTGTCGTGCCCGGTGTATCCCACCAAGGGCTACTCCGCCACATTTCCCGTGCTCGATCCCGCCCTCGCACCCGAGGTCAGCCTCACCGACAGCTCACGCAAGGTCGTATTCAGCCGGCTCGGCGACCGCCTTCGTGTCGCCGGCACCGCCGAACTCTCGGGCTATGCGCGCGGGCTCAACACGGTGCGATGCGAAGCGCTCAGCCGGATCGTGCGCGAGCTTTTCGCCGATGGTGCGGTCGATCTCTCGCAACCCAACTATTGGGCCGGCTTGCGTCCGTCCACGCCTTCCAGCGTACCGTTGGTGGGGCGCACGCGTATCGGCAACCTGTATCTCAATACCGGTCACGGCACCTTGGGCTGGACCATGGGTGTCGGGTCGGGGCGGGCCCTGGCCGACATCGTTTCGGGCAGGCGCCCGGAGCCCGATTTCCCCTGGCTGGGCCATCCATGACCGCGGTTCGTGAACCGTCCGGTTCTGCTGTTTTATCGTGCGGCCAGAGTGCCGTGCGAATTTCGTGACGATCGTCAGGAGTCAACGTGAAAGTCTGGTTCAAGTTCATGGCCGCCGCCGCCCTGGTGATCGGCGGCGCGGCGCAAGCCGACACCCAGCCGGTCGAGGTGTGGCACGCGCTGAATCCGGCGCATCGTGCGGTATTCGAATCGCTGGTGGCGCGCTTCAATCGCGAGCAGGACGATGTCGAGGTTCGACTGCAGCACGCGGCGTCGCCAGGCGAACTCCAAAGCGGCCTGGCACAGGCCCTCGAGTCGGGGAGCCCGCCGCATCTGGTGCAGCTGCCCGATAATCACGCGCCCGAAGCCGTGGCCAAGCAGAACCGCATTCTGCCCATGCACGAACTCATGGCCAGGTATCCGGTGCCGGATCTGCAATGGTTCCTGCCTCAAACCACCAGTTTCGTTCGCGACAGCCGGGGTCGTCTGCTGGCCTTGCCGCTCATGGCCGAAGTGCCGGTGATGTTCTACAACCGCGACCTCTTTGCCCAGGCGGGCCTGGATCCGGATCAGCCGCCGAGCACCTGGCGCGACCTGCAGGTCAGTTTGTTGAATCTGCAGGCCGCTGGCGCCAAGTGCCCCTATGCCACCAGTCACATGGCATGGGTGCACCAGGAAAACCTGGCCGTCATCAACAACCAGCCATTTGCCTCTCGTAACAACGGGCTGGACGGCGGCAACGTGCAGTTGCTGGTGAAAGACATGCTGCACGTGCGTCATATGGCGCTGATGACCAGCTGGGCGCGCAGCAAGCTGTTCGTGGTCGCCACGGTGGATGACGCGGCCGACGAACTGTTTGCCAAAGGCCAATGTGCCGTGCTGTCTTCCGGCACGGGCGCCTGGGCCAGCCTGGTCGATGCCCCGTTTTCGACCGGGGTGGCGCCGCTGCCGATCTATACCGAATCCACCAAGGAGGCTGGGGCACCGCTGGTGGGCGGCTCGTCGCTTTGGGCCACGGCGGGTCACCCGGATGCCGAGCAGAAAGCCATGGCCAGCTTCATTGCGTGGCTGGCAACTCCGACCGTGGCAGCCGAATGGCATCAGCGTACGGGTTTCCTGCCGCTGACCGACGCTGCAGCCCGGGCCGCCGATGTGTCCTTTTACAACCGCATTCCGGGGGCGCAACAAGTGGTGCAAAATCTGCAGCAGACCCCAGGGCAGCACAGCCGCGGTGCGCGGCTCTCGCAGTATCCGCGCGTGCTGGCCATCCTGAACGAGGAAACCTGGGCTGCTCTTACTGGTGCCAAACCTCCCATGAAGGCCCAGGTCGACGCCGTTCAGCGGGCTTCCACGGCGCTCAACGGCGGCTGACCGCGTGATGGCCACGCCACGTTGGCCCTGGCCGCGTTTGCTGGGACATCGCGGCGCCGGCGTGCTGGCGCCCGAGAATACGCTGGCCGCGTTCGAGGCGGCGGCTCGGCTGGGTGTGAAAGGGGTCGAGTTCGACGTCATGCTCACGGCCGATCGTCAGCCCGTGTTGCTGCACGACGTTCGGCTCGGACGCACGGTTCCTGGCCGTGGTGCTGTGGCGGCGCTCGATGGGTCCGAGCTGCTGGAGCTTGATGCCGGCGAATGGCTGGGCCCGCAGTGGCGCGGTGAGGGCGTGCCCCTGCTGCCGGTGGCACTGCGGCGCCTGCGGGCACTTGGGCTCTGGCCCAACCTCGAAATCAAACCGACGCCAGGGCGCGACATCGCCACAGCGCACGTGGTGGCCAACGTTCTGCAAGGCTTCTGGCCCGATCCCTCCGCGGCACCCCTCGAAGACCTGCCGCTGGTGTCGTCCTTTTCCGTTCCCGCCTTGCAGGTCATGCAGCAACGACTGCCGGCCCTGCCACGCGGCCTGCTCGTCGACCGCGTGCCCCGCGACTGGCAAGAGCGCCTGGACACGCTGAAAGCCACGACCCTGCATGTACGCGAAGATCGACTCGAGGCGAAGCTGGTGGAAGCCGTGAGTCGCGAGGGGTACGGCATCCTGGCTTACACCGTCAACGACCCTGCCCGCGCCGAGGTGTTGCGACACTGGGGTGTGGACGCCATCTGCTCCGATCGACCTGATCGCTTGCTGCAGGCCGAGGCGGCATGGCGGGATTGAAACTCGCCAGACTGCGCGCGCAGCGCCGCACTTCTACGTAGCTTCCGATATTGTTGGGATTTTTCACTGTTGGCAACATTGTCTGACGGGTGACGCCGCTTGCGCATCCGGTTTCAGGAGATGGCAATGGTGTCAGCCAGAACACGTGAGGCAATGGCCCGGGTGGCCGCGGGTGTTGCGCTTGCGGCTCTCACGGTGGTGAGCCCGCAGGGGCTTGCCATGGCAAACCCGGCAAGCGGTGTCGCTCAGGCTTCAGGGGTATCGGCGTACGACTTTCACTATCGACTCTCCGGCGACCGCCGAGTGGCGCCGGTACAAGTGTTCGACGATGGTCGCCATACGTGGCTGCAGTATCCGCCCGATCAGGTGTTGCCGGCCATCTTTGCCGCGGTCGAGCCAAGCGGGCCGGCCACTCGTCTGGTCACCTGGCAGCAGCAGGGCCCTTATCTCATGGTGGCTGGTACCGTGCCTGCGCTTGAGATGCGCATCGGTTCGGTGGCGGCGCGGGCCGATTACATCGGCAAGGCCCCACGAAGTGGTCTGGCCTTGACGGAGCCTCCCGCCCGTTCGCTGACACCCTCGAGTCTTTTGCCCGCGGATCGCGCCGCCCCGATTCCTGCCGCCCAAAGCTCGTCCACGACGCCGGTGGCGTCGTTCGACGTGGCGGCGTCGTCGTCCCCCCAGGGGTCTGCCACGGCGCAGGGGTCAAGCCCGTCGGTGGCCACACGCGCCGCCACGTCGCCGGCAAGGCCCACGCCCACGCCCACGGCCACGGCCACGGCCACGGTCGAGCCGATCGCGCGTGTGCCAGCGGTGCTCGAGTTCGACGCCGCCGTGGCCGACAAGAACATGCGTCGCGTGTTGCAACGCTGGGCGCGTCAGGCGGGGTGGACTTTCGGTCCCGAGCACTGGACGGTGGATGTCGATATTCCACTGGTGGCAGCGGCGGCGTTTGGCGCGGATTTCCGCAGCGCCGTTCGCGACCTGCTGGCGGCCACCGAGTTGGCCGAACGTCCGTTGCAGCCCTGCTTCTACTCGAATCGCGTCCTGCGCGTCGTGCCTTTGATGCAGGCCTGCGATCGCACCGTGGCACCCGGCGCCATGCCGCCTGTTTCCTGATGCCGGAGAGCATGATGACCTTGGCGCGATGGAATCCCTGTGGGCTGTCCTGGCAGAGACTGGCTCTGATGCTGCCCGTCATGGCGGGCCTGTCGGGTTGCAGTGTCTTGCAACAGGCAGCCGATCTGGCGGGTAGAAGCGTCGATCGGCAGGCGCAACTGCATGTGGCTCAGGCCGAGTTCGCCGACAGTCTCACCGATCGGCAACGACGCTGGCGCGCGCAGGAGGTTGACCGCCCCTGGCTTGCCGGGCGGCCCGAACCTCTGGCACGTGAAGTCGTATTGCCTGTGGCGCTGCGGGGCGACGTACGCACGGCCTTGATGTTCCCCGATAACGACGTCCACATCGATGATCTGGCAGCCCGTATTACCCGAGCGACGGGGATCGCGGTTCGCGTGGATCCCGAAGTGCGACTCCCCGACGCAGCGTTTGGCCGGCGCTCGGGCAGTGGCGTCACGGCTGGGTCCGACCAGCCACGCTTCCAGATCCCGGACGACGTCCTGCCCCTGCCCAAGGTGCTGGATCTGGCCGCGGCCCGCCTCGCCATCGATTGGCGTTATCGCGACGGCGAGCTGCATTTCTTCCGCACCGAAAGCCGCGTGTTCAATGTGCGGGCTCTGATGCTGCAGTCTCGGGCGCAGGCCGGGCTCGGCCGTACCGATGGCGGTGCGGCCGGCGCCTTTGCCGTGGCGTCGAACACCCAGATCGAGGCGCAGATCGACGATGTCATGACTGCGGTCACGATGCGGCTGGAACCCTTGCTGACGCGGGCGGGGCAAGTCGCGGCCCATCAGGACGGTTCGTCGCTGGTCGTGGTAACCGACACGCCGGCGGCGCTGGCCCGCGTAGCGGCCTTCCTCGAACGCGAGAACCGGGCCCTGACCCGTCGCGTGCGCCTTTTGTTCGAAGAAGTGACCGTGGCGCTCGACGAAGGTGGCGAGGCCGGCATCGACTGGAACCTGCTGTATTCCGCCAGCCGGGTCGGTGCGGCCCTCGCGCTTCCTGGTGCGGGTGCCGATGCTCTGGCGGGCTCCCTGCAAGCCACGGTGGAAGGCGGGCCCTGGCAAGGCTCGTCGGCCATTGTGCAGGCACTGGATCACGTGGGTTCGGTCACCCGTCATGTGAGCATCCCGCTGGTCACCCTGAACCGGCGGCCGGTGACCCATGCCGTTCGAACCACGTTCAGCTGGATCGACAAGGTGCAAACCACCGCCGTGGCGGCCGCCACCGATGGCGGCGTGGCTGCCTCGCTGCCCAGCGTGTCCGTGTCGCAGAAGGAAGAGACGGTAGGGCAGTTCCTCACGCTGATTCCCGATGCTCAGGAAGACGGGCAAATCCTGCTATCGATCGCCTACGACACCACCGTGGCCCAACCTCTCACCAGCGTCACCTTTGGCCGTGGCGATAACGCCGTCGAGGTCCAGCAGCTCACAGTGGATGGCAACGGCACGGTCCAGCAGGTGGAATTGCGGCCTGGGCAACCCATGATCGTTTCCGGCTTCGATCGCGACATCGGCGAGTCCGATTCACGCCGGCTGGATCGCAAGCTGCCGGCGTGGTTGGGCGGCGCCGATCGATCACGGCAAAGGCGCGAAACCACGCTCGTCATCGTCACGGCTGCGGTCGAGGAGGGCTTCTGATGCTTGGGTCAGGGTTTCTCGGGGCAAGGTCCCGGCCGCAGCGCGCTGCCTGGTGGCCCGTGCCGGTGCGCGTCGCCGCTCGCGCCAGCGACGGATCGGCCCTCGATCTCATCCTGGGTCTGCACTGGGAGGCCATCCTCGGTCGCGATCTCACGCGTGAAGCGCGTCGACGGGCCAGGCAGCGTGGTGCCACACACTGGAGTCATGCGGGTGGCCGGGCCGAAGTGGTGGGCATGACCCGGCTCGACGCCGCGCCGCGCCCGCCATGGCGCACACCCTGCGCCGCCGCTCAGGGTTTTGCGCGGCTGGCCGGGCCGGGTGTGCATCTGGCTGCGATGCCGCTGCCCGAAGACCTCGGCGGTTTCTGGCTCGCCGTGGTTCGCGACGGTCAGGTCCTGACCGGCGGCGACCGAGTGCTTGCCGGCGACGACGAATGTGCACAGGCGTGGCACACCTGGCACGAACGTTTTGGCGACACCCTCACCCTCTGGGGTGATGGCTCGCCGTGCGGCACGGCCGAGTTGCGGCCGCTGAACTGGGCAACCCTGGCCGCGCATGTTGGCCCTACGGCAATCTTGCATGCCAGCCGGGGTGGGTTGGGCACCCCCCGGGCTGCCGCCCCGCGACTGGCGGCCTTCGCTCTGGCGTCGGTCTTTCCGCTCGCAGCGCTCTGGTGGTGGTGGCAGCTCGACTCGGCGCCAACAACGCCAGCTGCAGCCGTCGGCGAGTCGTTGCCCGGCCCCGAGGTGTGGCGCGAGGCGCTGGCAAACTGGTATCGGGATACCTCGTTGCCCACGGTGCAAACGTTGCAGCAGCTGGTCATCGGCGTGCTGCAAGTGCCGGCTTCGCTGCGCGGTTGGGACGTGCAACGGGTGTCGTGCCAACGCACCGAGAGGTCGCGTTGGCAATGCTCTGCCGCGTATCGGCGCGCCACACCTGGGGCTCGACAGGAGGGTTTGGTCGCCGCGCTGCCCGATGCCTGGCACGTGCAATGGCGCGACCTCGATCATTTCGACGCGAGCTGGTCGTTTGTCGGTGCCGAGCGCAGTGTGTCGCCCGCTCAGCTGCAACCCGATCCCGAGCGCTGGTTCACCGACGCCGATCGATTGCTGCGCTGGCGTCCGGCCTGGCAACGGCTCGAGGTCGGGGCGGTCGAGTCGATCGCGCTCAGACCGCGTCTGGCAGACGGGCAGCCGGCTCCGCCGGTGCCCCGCGGGTGGCATCCGCCTTCGCGCCGGTCACTGTTGCTGTATGGGCCCTTGCGCAGTCTCAGTGTGCTGGATGAGGCGCTGACGCGACGCATCGCCTGGCATGCCCTCGACATCCAGTTCGGTGATGAACCCCGGCCCGATCTCGTGCGCAGTGCGCTCATGCTTACTCTCCAGGGAGTTCTTTATGAAAGTGCTTCGTCCGGCCCGGAGCCGGTCTGATCGCCGCCCAGTGGGTCGGGCTCGCGCCTTGCGGCGTTCGTTGCGCCACGTCGGCCTGCTTTGGTTCGCAGGCAGCGTGGTGTGCCCGCCCAGCGTGGCGGCTACGGCGGAGGCAGGTCAGCTCTGGCAACAGCAGGCTGTACATGTGCAGGACTGGCTGCGCGACGACGCTCGGCGAGCGTTACCGGACAACCCTGCGGCGTCGGGCGACGCCGCGGCCAGGCCGGCTGCGGCCCCCGTCGCGCCACCTGTGCTGCGAGCCCTTTTCGGCACCCATCCCGACTACACGGTGCTGCTCGAAGTCGACGGGCGATTGCGGCATTATCGGCCGGGCGCCAGCCTGCCCCTCAACGCGCGTTCCGGCCCGCGCGAGTTCCGACTGGTGCGCGTGCGGGATCGTTGCGTGGTCTTGCGTCCGGTCAGCGGCGGCAAGGTGCGCACCGCGTGTTACCAAGCGTCGACCGAACAACGGCCTGTCCGGTCGCCGCATCTGCTGGATCAGCCGCTTCCCGGCCTGGCGTCGGGGCGCTGAATGAAATCCATGACTCGATTCGCCTGGCAGCGGCGCGCTCCCGTGTCTGGCGCCGAAGGCCCACGCACGCGGCCTGGTGCGCCGCACGTGCCACGTACCGTGTCGGTGCCGAGTCAGACTCACACCCGTTTGCCGTGGCCGGTGGTGGGCTCGCTGGCTCGGCGCCTGGGGCTGGAGGCCAGCCAGGAACGCTACTGTCCGGTCGAGCTGGCAAATGGGTCGGTTGCCATTTTGGCCCTCGAAGACTGGTGTGACAGTGATCAGGTCGATGAGTTGGAGCGCCTGTTGCTCGAGCGTGGCCACCCGTTGGCGCAACCTTCAAGGCTGAAAGTCACGGCCCCCTTGCTGCTGGCCGTGGTGCGGGGGCAGGTCTCGGGTGATGGCTGGGCGGATTCGAGGGTCGGCGAGGGCACGCGTTCGCGCATGGCTGATGCCTTCCTCGATATGGTGACCTGGGGCTTCGAACACGACGCCAGCGACTTGCACATCAACATCCAGTCCCGGCGCGTCGAATCCGACGTGCGCTACACCATCGCCGGGCAGTATGTGGCTCCCGCTCGCTTCGTCGGCATGCCCACCGCCACGCTTCAGGAGATTCTGGCCGTGGCCTGGATGGACGTTCGTGGCGGCAACGGTGCCGTATTCGATCCCGGCATGGAGCAGCAGGGCCGAATCCACCTCGACATCAAGGGACGGCCCGTGATGCTGCGTTGGGCCTCTCTGGCCACGGATGCGGGGCCCTCGGTGTGCTTGCGACTGCTCCGCCTCGACGCTCAGGTGAATGGCGGTCCGGCCGAGCTGGGCTACCTGCCGCAACAGGCGGCCATGCTGGAGCGGGCCACCACTCGCGAGGGCGGGGCGGTGGTGCTGGCCGGCGTGGTGGGTTCGGGCAAGTCCACCACCATTGCCGCCCTGATGACGCGTCTGCCAGCCAGCCACAAGGTGATCACACTGGAAGATCCGGTGGAATACCTCATTCCGCGAGCCTTGCAGAACAGTGTGGCGCGGGCGCTGGATGACACCGAGGGTGGCGCGTTCGATGCCAAGCTCAAGACGATCAAGCGCTCGGCCATGAACGACCTCCTGCTGGGCGAGGTGCGCGACCGCGATAGCGGCAGGGCCTTCATGGATCTGGCCGGCAGTGGCATCAGCGTGTTTACCACGGTGCACGCCGGGGGTGCCTTGCTGGTTCCCGATCGACTGGCCTCGGATTTCATCGGCGTGTCGCGCGATTTTCTGGCCACGCCCGGCGTGCTCAAGCTCCTGGCCTACCAGGCGCTGTTGCCGGCGCTGTGCCCGAACTGTGCGCTCGCCGAGCCGGGGGCCCAGGCCACTGCTGCACCGACGTTGCAAAGCCCTGCGTCAGGCTTCTGGCAAGCATTCGGGGCCGACGGCCCCGCCCGACTCCGGTGGCGGAATCGGGCGGGGTGCGAGGCATGTCGTCGACCGCAATTGCCCGAGCTGGCAGGCTATCGGGGTCGCACCGTCGTGGCCGAGATGATCGAGCCCGGCGCCGACGAAGGCTTTCTGACGCATTTGCGTCGGGCCGACAACCTGGCGTTGCGTCGCCATTGGCGAGCGCAGCGAGTGACGGCCCTGCACGACCCCGACATGCGTGGCAAGACGGCCCACGAGTGCGCCATCTACAAAGCCGGTTGTGGCCTCATCGACCCGCGCGACATCGATCATCGCTTCGGGCCTCCAGACGATCAACGGAGGATCCTGTGATGAACGCGCAGCACCTTTACTGGCGATGGGCGGGCTGGCGGTTTCGGCCTCACCGTGCGGATTTCTACGACTATCTGGGCACCGTCATGACCCAGACCGATGGTCGCAAGTCGCTACTCGACATTCTTGCCGATGATGCTGCGCGACAAGGTCCGCGAGCGTTGCGCGGCCGTCTCTCGGCCCATTGGGCCGAGCAATACCGCAAGCAGGGGGGTGATCTCGGCAGCACGTTTGCCGGCACTTTGCCACGCGACGATGTCTCGCTGATTCGTGTGGCCCAACTGGCGGGCAGCGGTGCGCTGGCCGCCGGTCTGGGCGACCTCGCCAGCACGGCACGTCTGCTTGACCAGGCCTATCGCGGGCTGCTGACGACGTTGGTGTCGGCGGTCGTGGCGGTGGTGGTGATGCTGCTGGTGCTGGCGTTGGTCCCGCTGCTCACGGTGCCTTCGCTGCAGCAGACCTTCCAGATGGTGCCCGCCGATTATTGGGGGCCGCACACCCGCCGGCTCTTCGGCCTGGCAACGCTTCTTCAGCAGTATTGGCCAGCACTGCTGGTGGCCACCGGCACGTTGGCGCTCGCGGTCGTGGCTTCCCTGGCCAGGCTCACCGGCACCTTCCGTCGCTGGCTCGATCGTCGGTGGCTTTGGCGCTTGTATCGCGATTTTCACAGTATTCGCTTCATGGCCCTGCTCGCCGGTCTGTTGCGCCCGCAAGGCGGCGCCGGGTTGTCGTTGCGGGATGCGCTGTTGGCGCAATGGTCTGGTGCCAATCGCTGGTTGCGCTGGCATCTGCAGGCCATGGTCGAGCGGGTCGACGATGGCTGGGCCGGCGCCGATACCTTCGATACCGGCTTGCTCGATCGCGATCTGCTCGGATTCCTGGGCGACATGATCGAAGTGCATGGCATCGACGAGGGCGTGGCGCGCACTGGCGCAAGGATCGAACGGCAATGGCTCGGCGCCTTGCTGCGTCGGGCCCACCGCCTGCGCTGGCTGCTGCTGGGTGTTGCCGTGGCCACGGTGCTGGCCGTGATGTTCTGGCATTACGCGGTCATCGACGAGTTGCGGCGCGGCATGCAGGCCGTCTTTGCCACCGGATGACTGCAGCTCCCGTCAGGCCGGCGCGGCCTGTCGGTCTTTTCCCCACCCCGGAGGTTTGTCATGATGTCGCCCGTTCCTGCTCCTGCTCCCTCACCTCGTCCGTACGTCGGTCCGCTGCCTGCATCGCCGGGTGGCCGCACCCGTCGCCCGCCATCTGCGCCGCCGGGCTGGCGGGCTGCCAGGGGTTTCAGCCTGGTGGAGGTGTCGATCGTCACTGCCATCATCCTGATCATTTCGATCATTGGCATCCCGGCCATCAACAGCTATGTGGTGGAAAACAAGGTGCCGGAAGTGGCGGGCGAGCTGCAACGGTACGTGGCACGCACCAAGGCCAATGCCCAGGGAACCAGCAACCCGTACACGGATATCGACACCGAAAACCTCGCCCGCGCCCTGCGCACGTCGAGTGTGGTGTCGGTGGATGCGGCGACCTTCGCCCGTGTTGCCCATGGTCTGGGCGGCAACGGCACCACGTCGGGACTGATCGCCGTGGCGCCAGCCGAATCGGGGGCGGCCTTTACTCTCACACTCGACGCCGTGAACGATGCCGCCTGTCCGGCATTGGCATCGTTGATGCAGCGAATGTCCGAACGTATCGAGGTCACCGGTGCCAGCAACGAAGTGGTCAAGGATGCCATGGCTGCCACGCCGTTGGTCTATTCCCCGATCGCCACCCAGGCGGCCTGTCGCGGGGGCGATGCCAACACGTTCGCCTTTACCGTGTGGTGAGCGGCGTGAGGCCCTGCCCACGGCGCGACAGCGGGTTTACCTTGCTCGAGCTGACCATCGTGGGTCTGCTGATGATGCTCGGTGCCGTCTGGCTGGCCAATCGCACCCAGAACGATCTGGAGGACGATGCCGCACGGGTTACGGCTGCGGTATTTCTCACCGTTCGGGGCGCCGTGCAGGCCACGCTGGTTCGGCATTTCGATGCGCTTGCCGGGTACCCGCCGGCGGCGGTGCCGCGGCCGGCGCCGCCCGACTATCTGCAAGGCCCGCCACCCTGGGATTTTGCGGCGCACCAGCTGCAGCGTACCGACCCCGATGGCGCCACGGCCACTTTGCCGGCTGCCGTCGTCGTGACGCCGCCTCTGGGCGGTGATGTTCGGGTCCGCATCGACCGTGTGGGCAGTTGTCCGGGCACGGATTGTCGCCTGCAAGCCTTTGTCTACGGCAGCGTGCCCTTGCGGCAGACCGACGCCGCCGAGTACAGCGCCGCCATGGTGGGGGCCTTCATGCTCGCCAGCCAGGGTTACGGTGGCCACGCGCCGCCCGACAACGCCGACCGCCTTCGAGGAGCCCTGTTCGATGTGGCCAATCCGCTCGGTGCCGTCACGGGGGTCGTGGCGGTGGCGGCCGACCTCGAAGCCACGACATTTCATCAGTTTGTCCGACAGGGCGACCGCCGCGAAGTCTGGTTGCAAAACGCCCTGCACGTCGAAGGTGAGATCGATACCGCCACCGGACTGCGCTGGAACACGGCCGTCACCCCGGGCGACGGCTGTACGCCAGACGGTCGCTACGCGCGTACGTCGCGGAACACGCTGGGTGTGTGCCTGACCGGCATCTGGTTCGAACTCGACCGATACGTGGTGCAGGGCCGGCAAGGCGGCCTGGCCGATGGCGATGCGGTACCGCAACCGTCGTGTCCTGGTGGCACGCAGCCTTTCATGGAGCTGGCACTGGAAGATGTCGACGTCGCACTGCGTGGCGCCGATATCGATGTGCGGGGCCAGGTCAGTGGTGGGCTGTCGGGCAGTGGCTCGGCCGATCCCTCGGGCGCGGTGACCATCTCCGGCAGTTTCAGCGGCGATCTCGCCAGTACGCCCGACAGTCGCATCGATGTGGTTCAGGCCGTGCAACTCGACGGCGGCCGGGTGCAGCTGACGGGAGCAGGGCCGGCGGCGCGTGCCTACGCCGTGTACGGCTGTATTCAGGGCTCGGGGGGTTGACATGAGGCTCGCCTGCTTGCTGCTGACCGGCACGCTGCTCCTGACTGCAACCCTCGTCAGCAGTCCGGCCCACGCCACTGCGCCCTGGTCCGGGCTGCTGCGCGAGAGTCGCACGACTCACGGGAAGTCGATGTCCGATCGCGTCCAGCACTGTCTGATCCGCGCCGCGCAACACTTTCAGGTTCCGATGCGGCTGTTGCAGGCCATTGCCCAGGTCGAATCGGGCGGCAACCCGCGTGCGGTCAATCGTGCCAACCGCAACGGCTCGCGCGATGTCGGCCTGATGCAGATCAATTCCAGCTGGTTACCCACGCTGGCGCGCTGGAACATTCGCGAAGACGATCTGTTCGACCCCTGTATCTCGGCGCATGTGGGGGCATGGATTCTGGCCGACAACCTTGCCCGCCTCGGGCCGGTGTGGCGGGCCGTGGGCGCCTACAACGCGCGGTCCCCCACGTTGCAGTTGCGATACGTCAAACGGGTGCAGCGTCAGCTCGAGGCGCTGGCACGAGACACCGGAGTCTCCGAGCCGCCGCCGGCCACTGCTGAAACGGGCTCGACGCCACCCCCGGGCACCTCTTCGGGGTCGGTCTCCCGCAACCCGTCCGACGCTAACGGCGCATCGCCTTGAAGTTCATTGGTAAAATGCGGCCGATTCCAACTTTGGTGCGCCGCTGCCAGCGCGTTGCCGCGTCCCCCCACATCGTTATCAGGAGCACGCCATGGCCCTCGTGTCTATGCGTCAGTTGCTGGACCATGCCGCCGAAAACGGCTACGGCATCCCGGCCTTCAACGTCAACAATCTCGAGCAGGTACAGGCCATCATGGAGGCCGCCAAGGCCACCAACAGTCCGGTCATCATGCAGGCGTCGGCCGGCGCCCGCAAATACGCCGGCGAAACCTTCCTGAAGTACCTCATCGCGGCGGCCGTCGACAGCTATCCCGAGATCCCCGTGGTGATGCACCAGGATCACGGTCAGTCGCCCGGCGTGTGCCAGGGTGCCATCGACCTCGGCTTCACCAGCGTGATGATGGATGGCTCGCTGCGCGAGGATGGCAAAACCATCGCCGACTTCGAATACAACGTCGAAGTCACGCGTCGCGTCGTCGACATGGCTCATGTGTTGGGCATCACCGTGGAAGGCGAGCTGGGTTGCCTGGGTTCGCTCGAAACGATGAAGGGCGACAAGGAAGACGGTCACGGTGCCGAGGGCACCATGACGCGCGACCAACTGCTCACCGACCCCGAGCAGGCGGCCGATTTCGTCAAGCGCACCCAGATCGACGCGCTGGCCATTGCCATCGGCACCAGTCACGGCGCCTACAAGTTCTCGCGCAAGCCCACGGGCGATATTCTCGCCATCGAGCGCATCAAGGAGATCCATCGCCGCATTCCCAGCACGCATCTGGTCATGCACGGCAGCTCCAGCGTGCCGCAGGATCTACTCGAAGCCATTCGTCAGTACGGTGGCGACATGAAAGAAACCTACGGTGTGCCGGTCGAAGAGATCCAGGAAGCCATCAAGCACGGCGTGCGCAAGGTCAACATCGACACCGACATTCGCCTGGCCATGACCGCGGCCGTTCGTCGTTTCATGGCCGAGAACCCCGGCAAGTTCGACCCGCGCGAATATCTCAAGCCGGCCCGTGAGGCGGCCAAGAAGATCTGCATTCAACGCTACGAGCAGTTCGGTACGGCCGGTCAGGCCGACAAGATCAAGCCCATGCCCATGGCCGACATAGCTGCCCGCTACGCCTCTGGCGAGCTGGCGCAGGTCGTGGCCTGAGGCATCGACTCATGACCCAGGCGCTGTATCAGTCCGAGATCCGGTCCTTGCCGCTGCTGGCCCGCGGCAAGGTGCGCGACATGTATGCGGTGGGCGATGATCAGCTGCTCATCGTGACCACCGACCGCCTGTCGGCCTTTGATGTGATTCTCGACGATCCCATCCCCGGCAAGGGGGCCGTGCTCAATGCCATGACGCAGTTCTGGCTCGAGCGCCTGGCCCACGTGGTGCCCAATCATGCCACTGGGGTGGCGCCGGAAGACGTCGTTGCCCCTGGCGAGCGGGATCAGGTGGCCGGCCGCGCGGTGGTGGTCAAGCGGCTCCAGCCGATTCTGGTTGAGGCGGTGGTGCGCGGTTATCTCATCGGCTCCGGCTGGAAGGATTACCAGACCACGGGTCAGGTGTGCGGCATGGCGCTGCCGGTGGGGCTGCAGCAGGCCCAGCAGTTGCCCGAGCCCATCTTCACCCCTGCGGCCAAGGCCGACGTGGGAGCACACGACGAGAACATCGATTTCGCTGAAGTGCAGCGTCTGCTGGGCGCTGACAGGGCGGCCGAGATTCGCGACGTCTCGTTGCGACTCTATCGCGAAGCCGCGGCTTATGCGCAAGAGCGCGGCATCATCATCGCCGATACCAAGTTCGAGTTCGGTCTCGATGCCGAGGGTCGTCTGCATCTGATGGACGAAGTGCTCACGCCGGATTCGTCACGCTTCTGGCCTGCCGACACCTATCGGCCGGGCACGAGCCCGCCGTCGTACGACAAGCAGTTTGTGCGCGACTGGCTCGAGCAGCAATCGTGGAACAAGGCGCCGCCTGCGCCACGGCTGCCCGCCGAAGTCATCGGCCGAACGGCAGCGAAGTATCGTGAAGCGTTCGAAGTGCTCACCGGCCGCACGGCGCCGGTGTAAGGCCTCCCGCAAGAACGCGCGGGCACGCGTCTCGCCACTGGCGGCCACGCGGCACCGAGAGGCTTTGGCGCCAGGCTTGAAACGCCACCCCAACCTGGCGGGCGAGGGCGGCGTTGGGCTCGATCAGAACAGCAGGCTCGACAACCGTCGCCGATAGGCCGACACCAGTTGGGGTTGCTCCGAGGCCTTGTCGAACACCTCGATGAGTGTGAGGCGGCCGACGTCGTCGCCAAAGCTGCGGTCGCGTTGCACGATTTCGAGCAATTCGTCCATGGCCTCGGCCCAGGCCTCGCGCTCGATGCGCATCCGGGCGAGATCGAGTCGTGCCTGCAGATTGGCAGGGCTGGCCTCTACGATCTGGGCCAGGGCGAGCTCCTCGGCAGTGGCGGGAGCGGCTTCGGGCGGGGGTGGCGGCTCGGCCTCGTGGGTGACGGCCTCGGGTGGCGTGTAGAGGCCCTCTTCGGCCGGCGGCAGGAGCCGGTCGATGAAGGCGCGCAATTCGCCCTCGGGCAGCAGACCCATGAACTGATCCACCGGCTGACCGTCGACGAAAGCCACCACGTAGGGGATGCTGCGCACCCGGAAGTAGGAGGCCAGTTCGGGGTTGTCGTCGGAGTTGACCCGCGCCAACCGGAAACGGCCGGCGTAATCGGTTTCCAGTTTTTCGAGGATGGGCTTGAGGTTCTGGCAGGGCCCGCACCACGGTGCCCAGAATTGCAACAACACGGGCGTGCTTTGTGAGGCAATCAGAACCTCGGCTTCAAAATTTTCGGCGGTAATATCCATGAACAAGACTCGAAAGGGGCGGTGCGGCCGGCAGGGCCTGGGCCGCCAAGCATACCGCGTGGCGGGTAAAATCGGCGCCGGGCGCGGTGCGCCGGCATGCCCTGTGCGGCGACACCCGATCCAATTTGCAAAACTGCCAACGAGTATTCTGACATGAGTTCACCCGCCGTCAGCACGGTGCGGGTGGGAGTGGTGATGGGGTCCGCAAGCGACTGGGACATCATGCAACATGCCACTCGCATCCTCCAGGAATTTCACATCGCTTTCGAGGCGCGCGTGGTCTCGGCCCATCGCATGCCGCACGACATGGCCACGTATGGTGCCGAGGCCCGCGGTCGGGGCCTTGAGGCCATCATCGCCGGCGCCGGCGGCGCGGCACATCTGCCCGGCATGCTGGCGGCGCTCACCCCCGTGCCGGTGTTCGGTGTGCCGGTGCCTTCGCGCCACCTGCGTGGCGAAGATTCGCTGCTCTCGATCGTGCAGATGCCGAGGGGCGTGCCCGTGGCCACCTTCGCCATCGGTGAAGCGGGCGCAGCCAACGCCGCGTTGCATGTCGTGGCCAATCTTGCCGTGCGCGACCCCGATCTGGCCGCACGGCTCGACGCCTTTCGCGAGCGACAAACCGAGGCCGCGCGCGCCATGGTGGTGCCGCCACAATGAGCATCGTCACTTTGCCTCCCGGTGCCTGGTTGGGCGTGCTGGGCGGCGGTCAGCTCGGCCGTATGTTCTGTCATTCCGCACAGTCGCTGGGTTATCGGGTTGCCGTACTGGATCCCGACCCGGCCAGTCCGGCCGGCGCCGTGGCCGATTGGCATTTGCAGGCCCCCTTCGATAACACCGACGCGCTGCGCCAGTTCAGCGAACGTTGCGCGGCAGTGACCACCGAATTCGAGAACGTGCCGGCAGCCAGTCTCGATCATCTGGCGGCCCGATGCCGCGTGGCGCCAGGCTCGGCCGCCGTATCGGTGGCGCAGGACCGCATGCTCGAGAAGCGCACGCTGCGTGATCTCGGTGTTCAGGTGGTGCCCTATGCCGAGATCCATTCGTCGGAACATATCGATCAGGCGCCGGCGCACTGCTTTCCGGGCATTCTCAAATCGGCGCGGCTGGGCTATGACGGCAAGGGGCAGGTGCGTGTCAAGACCCGACAGGAAGCCCGCGAGGCATTTCGCCAGCTGGCCGAGCAGCCTTGTGTGCTCGAAGCCTTCGTGACTGATCTTGCCCTCGAAGTGTCGGTGGTGCTGGCGCGTGACGCGGTGGGCCAGATTACGCACTTCCCGGTGGCGCACAACGAACACCGCAGTGGCATCCTGTTCCACTGCGCAGTGCCGGCCGCTGCCGATGGCGTCTTGTCTCAGGCCGTCGAGCAGGCTCCTGCGCTGGCGCATCGGGTCGCTGAAGGGCTGGATTATCAGGGAGTGCTGTGTGTCGAGTGTTTCATCACGGGCAGTGGCGAATTGCTCGTCAACGAGATTGCGCCCCGGCCGCACAACAGCGGCCACTACACACTGGACGCCTGCTCCGTCAGTCAGTTCGAACAGCAGGTTCGTGTGCTGGCAGGTTTGCCATTGGGGCAGCCAGAGCTTCTGGCGCCGGCGGTCATGATCAACGTGCTGGGCGACCAGTGGTTCGACGAATCCGGCCGTTTGCGTGAACCGGCCTGGCCCGACGTGCTCGCCATCGCCGGTGTCCGTTTGCATCTTTACGGTAAAACCGAGGCGCGGCGCGGCCGCAAGATGGGCCACATCACCTGTGTGGGTCACACCCCGGAGGTGGCGCGGCAACGCGCCGGTCAGGTGCTTGCCGCCCTGGGCATGCCCTGGGATGCGCCGTGGTAGCGCCCACCTCACATGCCATTGCCGAGGCGGCCCGCCGGCTGGCGGCGGGCGAGCTGGTGGCTTTCCCCACCGAAACGGTGTATGGCCTTGGTGCCGACGCCGCCAACCCGGATGCGGTGCGGCAGGTGTTCCTCACCAAGGGCAGGCCGGCGGATCATCCGCTGATCGTGCACGTGGCCGACGCTGCCGATGTCGAGCACTGGGCCATGCCAGTCGACGAGCCGGCGCGGCGACTCATGGCGCACTTCTGGCCGGGCCCGCTCACGCTCATCCTGCCTCGTCGGCCGACCGTTTCCGATGCCGTCACCGGCGGCCAGGATACCGTGGGCGTGCGCTGTCCGTCGCACCCGGTGGCGCAGGCCCTGTTGCGGGCCGCTCGGCGCCTGGGCGTGATGGGCGTGGCCGCGCCCTCGGCCAATCGTTTCGGGCGCATCAGCCCCACACGGGCGGCGCATGTTCGCAGCGAGTTCGGCCAGCAGGTGCCCTGTGTGCTCGATGGTGGCGCCAGTCACGTCGGTATCGAGTCCACCATCGTCGATCTCTCCCGCGACACTCCCGCCATTCTGCGGCCGGGTCAGATCTCGGCCGCAGCGCTGTCGGCGGTGCTTGGCGTGCCCTTGACGGGCAATGATTCCGGCGCCATGTCGACCGAGGGGCCTGCGACTCCTCGTGTCTCGGGTTCGCTGGCCGCGCACTACGCCCCGGGCACGATGCTGCAGCTGGTGCCCGCGCAAGAGCTGGCCAAACGATTGCAGCAGCTTCATGCCGCCGGGCAACAGGTGGCTCTCTGGTCGCCGACTGAGCCCTCCACACCGGTGATGCACTGGCGGCAGGCGCCGACCGACGTCGACGCCTACGCACGGGAGCTGTATGCCACGCTG
This sequence comes from Verticiella sp., assembly GCA_041690575.1. Classification (GTDB taxonomy): domain Bacteria; phylum Pseudomonadota; class Gammaproteobacteria; order Burkholderiales; family Burkholderiaceae_B; genus Verticiella. The sequence continues at coordinate 76,961 of JAWLHC010000004.1, read as the reverse complement.
CGCGAACTCGATGGGCTGGCGAGCGATGTCATCGTGCTCGAGGCGCCACCATCAGCGCCGGCGTGGGCGGGCGTGCGCGATCGCCTGCGGCGTGCCGTTGCCGGCTCGGGGCTGACGCCTTCCGGTGAGGGTTTGGGCCAAGGCTAAGCTTGCACCAGGTGCCCCTGGGGGAGCCGTGGCCGGGGGCGTTGTGCCGATCCTTACTTGACAGTCATTCTCGGGCGATGCTTGAATACGCGCCTGTCCCCCGGCAAGCTGGTGATCGGCGCGGGGTGCTGTCCACCAACCGATTTCAACTTCCACCTGTGAGGGGTTGCATGAACAAGACCGAGCTCATCGAACACATTGCCGCGCAGGCTGACATCTCCAAGGCTGCCGCGGCGCGGTCGCTCGACGCCATGATCGGGGCCGTCAAAACCTCGCTCAAGAAAGGGCATCCGGTTACGCTGGTGGGCTTCGGCACATTCGCCGTCAGCACACGTGCCGCGCGCACGGGCCGCAATCCTCGCACCGGCGAAACCATCAAGATCAAGAAGGCCAAGGTGCCCAAGTTCCGTCCCGGCAAAGGCCTGAAAGACGCCGTCAACTGACGTCAACTGCCACGGCGATTGATGTACAATTCCTGCTCGATTGCCAAGGGCAGCGGGTGCTTAGCTCAGCTGGTAGAGCGGCGCCCTTACAAGGCGTAGGTCGGGGGTTCGAACCCCTCAGCACCCACCAACTCGCTGCCAATTGCATCGCGTTCGCCTCCTGTCCCGGCTCTCCGAGGGCAGCAGGGGCCAAGAATCGAGGCTGGCATCCTTTTTGGGTCTTGTCGGTCAACACCAGGCGAATTTCCCATTCGCCTTTTTTTATGCGCTCCGTCCGAGTGTCTGCCAGCCTTGGGGCTGCGCCTACCTGAGAACCCCGGTCAATGTTCGAACTGATTCGCAACCACAAGCGCTGGATGTTGTTTCTGGTGCTGATTCTCATCCTGCCCTCGTTTGTGTTTTTCGGCATCGAAGGCTATTCGCGGTTCATGGAGAGCGATCAGCCCGTGGCCACAGTGGCCGGCGAGCCGATTACGCGCGCCGAGTACGACGCCGCGCAGCGTCAGCAACTCGACCGCGGCCGGCAAATGTTCGGCAGCGCGTTCGATCCCGCCATGCTCGACACGCCCGCCATGCGCCGACAGGTCCTCGATCAGCTGATCAACGGTCGCGTGTTGGCCCAGGCGGTCACCGACGGCTACCTCACCGTGTCCGACAACACCGTGCGGCAGGCCATTGCCGAAACGCCCGCAGTACAGACCGACGGCCGCTTCGATGCCGAGCGCTACAACCAGATTCTCGCCTCCCAGGGCATGACGCCCGCTTCCTTCGAGGCAGGGCTGCGCTATGAGTTGTCGCAGGCGCTTGTGCTCGATCCCGTGGCCGAGTCCGGCATGGCCTCGCGCCAGCTGGTGGAGTCGCTGCTCACGGCGCTGGAGCGTGAGCGAACCGTGCGGGTCGCCGAGTTGCTGGTGGCCGATCGTTTCGACCAGGTCGAGATCGGCGACGCGGATATCCAGGCGTACTACGAGGCCAACCCCGAGCAGTACCAGGTACCGTTGACCGTGGATGTGGCCTACGTGGTGCTCGACAGCGATGCCGCCATCGACGGTGTCGAGGTCGATGACGCCGATGTGGCCGAATACTACGAACAGAATCAGGCTCGCTTCACCGGCGAAACCCGTCGCCTGGTGCGTCACGTCCTGATCGAGGCCTCCGACGCCAACGAGGCGGATGCCCGCCAGGAAGCCGAGGCTCTGGCGGCTGAGCTGCAGGCCAATCCCGAGCGTTTCGCCGAGGTGGCCGAAGCCGAGTCCGACGATTCCGGCTCGGCACGCGAGGGCGGCAGCCTGGGCTGGATCGGCCCGGGCGCGCTGGTGCCCGAGTTCGACGAAGTTGCCTTCAGTATCGAGCCCGGGAGGGTGTCGGATCCCGTGCGCACCGATTTCGGCTGGCACATCATCTGGGTCGAAGATGCCCGCGACGGCGAGCTCGAGCCGCTTGACGAGGTGCGTGATCAGTTGCGCGAAGAGATCCGCCTGCAGCTGGCTGGCGAGCGTTTTGGCGAACTGGCCAGTCGCTTTACCGATGTGGTCTACGACCAGGCCGAGAGTCTGCAGCCCGCAGCCGATCTCCTGGGTGTCGACGTGCTCACGGTCGAAGGCGTGCGTCGCGATGGTCCGCCCAGCGACGCCCCCGAGGCGTTCGACGATCCCCGGGTCGTCCAGGCGGTGTTCGATGGCGACGTGCTCGAGGCCGGGCGTAATTCGGGTGTGATCGAACTCGCCCCCGACCGCCTGATGGCGGTGCGAGCCGCCGAGGTACACCCCGCCCACCTCGCGCCTCTCGATGAGGTGGCTGGCGAGATCCGTGAAACACTCCGCCGCGAGCGTGCGCTCGATCTGGCCCGCGAGGAAGGCGAAGCCGCCCTGGCACAGTTGCAGGCTGGCGATCCGGCGCCCGATACCCTCTCGTTCGGCGAGCCGCAAACCGTCTCGCTGGCCAATCCCGGTGGCTTGCCCGGTGCGGTCGTGGATGCCGTCATCAACGTGCCGCTCGACGCCTCCCTGCCGCAGTTTGTCGGAGCCGCCACAGGCACGGCCTACATGATCGCCGCGATCGACGCCATCGCCGAGGCCGAGATGCCACCGGCCGAGGCGGTGCAGTCTGAACAGCAGGGGCTGGCGCGCGCCATGGGTCAGGCTGAGGCCGATGCGGTGCTGGTGCAGTTGCGCCAGCGCTACGAAGTACGCCTGGAGCCTCTGGCTCAAACCCTGATCGAACAGAGCGACGGCGGCGGTCGCTGAGCGGTCTTGCCACCTGAACCGTCCCACCTGCCTGAGCGGTCACACCGCTCAGGCGGCAGTCACACCGCTCAGGCAGCAGTCACCAGCCCTGCACTCAGTTGCTTCAGCACCGATCTGACGGCATTCACGCGATTCATCAGGGTGTCGCCCTTGATCGATATCTTCAGGCGATCCTGACCGGCCAGTTGAATGTGCCGGTTTTTCTGCACCATCTCGATGACACTTAGCGGATCGATGGGCGGCTTGGCCACGAAGGTCAGGGTGGCCGTGTGTTCGGTGGCGTCGATCTTGTTCACGCCCACTTGCCTCGCCAGCACGCGCAGTCGGTGGGTTTCGAGCAGGGCCTGGGCGGCCTCGGGTAACCGGCCAAAACGATCGATCAACTCTTCGTGAACGTCGTCGAGGGCCTGCGGGGTGTCGCAGCTCGACAGTCGCTTGTAGAGCGAGAGCCGGGCGTGGATATCATGACAGTAGTCGCCCGGCAGCAGCGCCGGCAGATGCAGATTGATGTCTTCGCCGGCATTGAGGGGGGCATCGAAATCGGGCTCCTCGCCGCGCCGCAGCGCGCGGACGGCATCGGCCAGCATGTCGGTGTACATCTGAAAGCCCACTTCCTGCATGTTGCCCGATTGCGATTCGCCAAGCACCTCGCCCACGCCGCGAATTTCGAGGTCGTGCATGGCCAGAAAGAACCCCGAGCCCAACTCCTCCATCGACTGGATCGCCTCCAGGCGCTTTTTGGCGTTGGCGGTGATGGCGTCTTCGCCAGGCGTCAGCAGATAGGCGTAGGCTTGGTGGTGTGAACGCCCGACCCGGCCGCGCAACTGATGCAGCTGGGCCAGACCGAAGCGATCGGCCCGGTGAATGACGATGGTGTTGGCCGTGGGCACGTCGATGCCGGTTTCGATGATGGTGGTGCACAGCAGCACGTTGTACCGCTGTTGATAGAACGCCTTCATCACTTGCTCGAGCTCGCGTTCGGGCATCTGGCCATGAGCCACACCGATGCGCGCTTCGGGAACGAGCTCTTCGAGGCGTGCGCGCCGATTGTTGATGGTATCCACTTCGTTGTGAAGGAAATACACCTGACCCCCGCGTTTGAGTTCGCGCAGCAGGGCTTCGCGGATCGTGCTGCCGTCTTCGCGTCGCAGAAAGGTCTTGATGGCCAGGCGTTTCTGGGGCGCCGTGGCAATCACGGAGAAATCGCGAATGCCTTCGAGCGACATGCCCAGCGTCCGGGGAATGGGCGTGGCCGTGAGCGTCAGCACGTCCACCTGGGCACGCAGCGACTTGAGCGCTTCTTTCTGGCGCACGCCGAAGCGATGCTCTTCGTCGATGATCACCAGGCCCAGTTCCTTGAAGCGCACTTTGTCGGAGAGCAACTTGTGCGTGCCGATCACGATGTCGACCTTGCCTTCGGTGATGCGATCGATGGTCTGATTCACTTCGCGGACCGAGCGAAAGCGCGACAGCTCGGCCACCTCAACCGGCCAGTCGGCAAAGCGGTTGGCAAAGGTGGCCGCATGTTGCTCGGCGAGCAGGGTGGTGGGGCAGAGCAGCGCCACCTGTTTGCCATTGGCCACGGCAATGAAAGCCGCCCGCAGTGCCACTTCGGTCTTGCCAAAGCCCACGTCACCGCACACCAACCGGTCCATGGGCTGACCGGAAGTCATATCCTGCACCACGGCAGCAATGGCGGCCGCCTGGTCGGGAGTTTCTTCGAAGCCGAAGCTCTCGGAAAACGCTTCGTAGTCGCTGAGCGGCACTTTGTGGGCAAAGCCCTCACGGGCTGCGCGGCGTGCGTACAGGTCGAGCAGTTCGGCAGCCGTGTCGCGGGCCTGGCGGGCGGCGCGGCGGCGGGCCTTTTCCCACTGGCCGGAGCCCAACTGATGCAACGGCGCCGACTCGGGGTCGCTGCCGCTGTAGCGCGAAATCACGTGCAGTTGTGCCACCGGCACGTACAGCGTGGCCGTGTTGGCGTATTCAAGATGCAGGAATTCGGCCTCGCCTTCGCCCAGGTCGAGGCTGATCAGCCCGCAATATCGCCCGATGCCATGCTGGGCGTGCACCACCGGATCTCCTGGCCTCAGCTCGGAGAGGTCGCGCACCATGGCTTCGACATTGCTCGTCTGCTCGCGCCGCCGCCGTTGGCGATGCTGGGCATGACCCGGATACAGATCGCTCTCGGTCAGCAACGCCACGTGATCGTCGCGCAGGACGAAACCCAGCGACAGGGGCGCGACGGTAATGCCAAAACGCTGGTTGCCCGCCAGAAACGCCGCAATCGACTCCACCGGCTCGGGCTGCAGTTGATGTTCGGCCAGCATCTGCATCAGCGTTTCGCGCCGCCCGGCGGCATCGGCACAAAGCAGCACGCGGGGGCCATCGGTGGCGGCGGCCAGTTGCCGCAGGCGGGCCAGCGGATCGTTGGCCTGGCGATGGACGGCGACATCTGGCGGCGGAACAATGCGTGGATGTTCGCCGTCGCGCTGCAATGCCAGGCGGGCAAACGGTTTGAGCTGCAGGAAGAAGGCTTCGGCCCGCAGCAGCAGAGCCTCTGGCGGCAGAATGGGCCGCTCGCGATCGTGGCGCAAGAACTCGAAGCGCCCCTGGGTATCCTGCCAGAACGCCTGAATGGCCGATTCGGGGTCGCCCAGCGTCAGGGTGGTGGTGTTGGCGGGCAGGTAATCAAACAGCGTGGCCGTCTCTTCGTAAAACAGCGGCAGGTAATACTCCACACCGGGGAAGGCGATGCCGTTGCCGATGTCGCGGTAGGGCAGGGCGCGCGAGGGATCGCCCTCGAACACTTCGCGAAAGCGGGCCCGAAAGGCCGTGCGGGCGGCGTCGTCGAGCGGAAATTCCCGGCCTGGCAGCAGGCGAACCTCTTTCACCGGATACACGCTGCGCTGGGTGTCCACGTCGAACGCCCGAATCGACTCGATGGTGTCGTCGAACAGGTCGAGGCGATAGGGCAGCACCGAGCCCATGGGGTAGAGATCGATCAAGCCGCCCCGAATCGAAAACTCGCCCGGTGCCGTCACTTGTTGCACATGCTGATAGTTGGCGAGCACCAGCTGATCGCGCAGCGCGGCTTCGTCGAGCGCTTCACCCTGAGCAAACGAGAAGGTATGGGCCGCCAGGAAGGACGGCGGCGCCAGGCGATACAGCGCCGTGGTCACGGGTATCAGCAGGATGTCGACCTGCTTCTGCAGCAGGGCATGCAGCGTTTGCAGGCGCTGCGACACGAGATCCTGGTGAGGCGAGAACGTGTCGTAGGGCAGTGTTTCCCAGTCGGGCATGGGGTGCACGTTCAACTCGGGGTCGAAGCGCGGGATTTCGTCGGCCAGGCGCTGCGCGTCTTGCGGCGCAGCGGTGAAGACGACCAGCGTGTGCCCCAGTTCGCGGGCCAGCCGGGCCATCAGCCAGGCGTCGCCTGCGCCCGGTGGCTGCGGCTGGTTGAGGCGCTGGCCAGGGCGTAGGGCGCGGGCGAGTTCGGCGGCGAGAGAGGTCACAGGCAGGGTCGGGTTGGGCGTTCGGAAGGCGGTATTTTATCGGCCGTAGCGGCCGGCCGCCTTTTGGCGAATCCGATTATGATGCCGGCCATGTGTTTCGACTCTTCCGCCATTTTTGCCCTGGTACCCGCCGCTGGCGTCGGCAAGCGGGCGATCGACGCCGGTCTGCCGACCACCGCCAAGCAATATCGTGTGTTGGCCGGTCAGAGCATGTTGCGTCATTCCGTGCAGGCCCTGCTGGTCGAACCGCGCATCCGCGAAGTGCTCGTGGTCGTGGCGCCCGACGACGATCAGGCCGCCGTCGCACTGCAAGGCCTGGCGCGCACACGCATCGTAGCCGTGGGTGGTGCCGAGCGCCACCACACCGTGGCGAACGGGTTGGCGCAACTCGATGCCGCCGACACCGATTGGGTGCTGGTGCACGATGCGGCCCGCCCTGGTCTGATGCACGAATCCCTTTCGGCGTTGATCGACGCCTGTCGCCACGAACCGGACGGTGCCTTGCTGGCCCTCCCGGCGGCCGACACCCTCAAGCGCGCCCGGCGCGATGGCCAGGTGAGCCGGGCCGCACAAACTTTGCCGCGCGACGACATCTGGCTGGCCCAGACGCCCCAGATGTTTCGCGTCGAGTTGCTGCGCCGGGCGCTGGCGGCGGCGCAGCGGGTGGGTTTCGTGCCCACTGATGAAGCCAGTGCGGTCGAGGCATTGGGGATGCAGCCGCGGCTGGTGCCGGGGCATGCCCAGAACTTCAAGGTCACCTGGCCCGACGATTTTTCAAGGATGGAGTCATGGTTGCTGCAATGCCGTCGATCCGCGTAGGTCAGGGCTTCGATGTTCACGCCCTGGTCGCCGGTCGACCCCTCATTCTCGGTGGTGTCGAGATTCCCCACGATCGTGGCCTGGCCGGGCACTCCGATGCCGATGCCCTGTTGCATGCCCTCACCGACGCCTTGCTGGGCGCGGCTGCCCTGGGCGATATCGGTGGCCTGTTCCCCGACACCGATCCGCAATGGGCGGGAGCCGACAGCCGTGCGCTGCTCGTGGCGGCCATGGCACGCGTGGCGGCCGACGGCTGGGTGGTGGTGAACGTCGATGCCACCATTCATGCGCAAGCGCCGCGCCTCGCCCCTCACACGGCCCGCATGGCGCAGCACATCGCCGCCGACCTCGATATCGACCCGGGCGTGGTGAACATCAAGGCCAAGACCGGAGAAGGTCTGGGTTACGTGGGCCGCCGCGAGGGGATCGCGGCGCAAGCCGTGGTGCTGCTCATGCGGCCCTGAACGGCGCGGCCGATCGCGGGGCCGCGGCGGTGGAGTCGGTATACTCGACGATTCGTTCCCAATCCTGCGCGACGCCTCGGCGCCGCGCCTGCTGCAAGAGGTTAAAGATGTTGCAAGGCAAATCGGCACTGGTGACCGGCTCCACCAGCGGCATCGGGCTCGCCTATGCGCGCGAGCTGGCCAAGGCGGGTGCCAACGTCACCCTGAACGGCTTTGGCGACGCCGACGTCATCGAGCGCACGCGTGCCGAGCTGGCCCGTGAAACCAGCGTGCAAGTGCGTTACTCGCCGGCCGACATGACCGACCCCGAGCAGATTGCCGCCATGGTGGCCGAGGCCGAGGCCGCGTTCGGCAGTGTGGATATCCTCATCAACAATGCCGGTGTGCAGCATGTGGCGCCCATCGAAGAGTTTCCGGTCGAGCGCTGGGATGCCATTCTGGCCATCAATCTGTCGTCGGCCTTTCACACCATGCGGGCCGCGATACCCGGCATGAAGCAGCGCGGCTGGGGCCGCATCATCAATACCGCGTCGGCCCATGCGCTGGTGGCCTCGCCCTACAAGGCAGCTTACGTGGCCGCCAAGCACGGCATTGCCGGGCTCACCAAAACGGCCGCTCTTGAAACGGCCACGCACGGCATCACGGTCAACGCCATCTGTCCGGGCTATGTCTGGACGCCGCTGGTCGAGCGTCAGATTCCCGACACGGCGAGGTCGCGCGGACTGACCGAAGAGGAAGTCAAACGCGACGTCCTGCTGGCGGCTCAGCCCACCAAAGAGTTCGTCACGGTCGAAGAAGTGGCGGCACTGGCCATGTTCCTCGTGTCCGATGCGGCACGGTCCATCACCGGTTCGTTGCTGCCCATCGACGGCGGCTGGACGTCGGCCTGAACGGGGTAATTCGTCATGCTGTTTACCCTCTCGCCGGCCAAGAAGCTGGATTACGAATCCCCGGTGCAGGTGCCGCGTAGCACGCAACCCGAGTTTGTCGACGCCGCCACCGAGCTCATCGAGGTGCTGCGCAGCAAGTCGGTGGCCGAAGTGGCCGAGCTCATGAGCCTCAGCGATCGCCTGGCCACGCTCAATGCCGAGCGCTATGCGGCCTGGCAGCCCAGTTTCCCAGCAGACGTCGCCCGTCCTGCCATCCTGGCCTTCAATGGCGATGTCTATGAAGGTCTCGAAGCCGCGTCACTGCCAGACGCCGGGCTCGAGTGGGCGCAGCAGCATCTGGTGATCCTCAGTGGGCTTTACGGTGCCCTGCGTCCCCTCGACCGCATTCGCCCGTATCGCCTCGAGATGGGCACGCGCTTGCAGGTGGGCAAAGCCAGGAATCTCTACGAGTTCTGGGGCGATCGCATCACCGACTGGATCCGCCAGCGCCTTGAAGGGCATCGCGAGCGTGTGGTGGTCAATCTGGCGTCCAACGAATACTTCAAGTCGGTTCGCCCGGCCCGGCTCGAGGCGCCGGTGGTGGAGTGTGTCTTCCAGGACTACAAACGCGACACCTGGAAGGTGATCAGCTTTCACGCCAAACGCGCCCGCGGTCAAATGGCCCGTTTCGCCATCACGGAACAGGTGGATACCGTGGCCGGCTTGCGCGATTTCGCTGCCGAAGGCTACCGCTACGCCCCGGACGCCTCCGCCGACAATCGTCTGGTGTTTCGCCGCCGCGAACCGGAATCGGCATGACCGCGGCTGGCGTCACCCCCCGCGCGATGGCCGTGCGGGTGTTGCTGGTTTTTGCGCTGGGCTATTTCGTCTCGTATCTGTTTCGCAGCATCAATATCGGCTTCGCGCCGTTTCTGCGCTCCGAGATGGGCATGTCGGCGGCCGATCTCGGCACGCTGACCGGTATTTACTATCTCGCCTTTGCGCTGGTGCAGATTCCGGCCGGCATCCTGCTCGACACGTACGGCCCACGCCGGGTGAATGCGGCCATGATGTTGCTGGCGGCGGTGGGCACGGTGATCTTCGGTCTGGCCCAGGACTACGCCGGCTTGATGCTGGGCCGCATCCTCATCGGTATTGGCGTGGCCGCCTGTCTCAACGCGGCGTTCAAGGCTTTGGCGGGCGTCTTTCCCTTGCGTCGCTTGCCGTTCGTCAATGGTCTGGTGATGGCCATCGGTGGCCTGGGCGGCGTGGTGGTGGGCACGCCACTCAACTGGCTTCTGCAGTTTTCCGACTGGCGCGTCATCAGCATATCGATCGCTGGCGTCACCGTACTCGTGGCTGCCGCCATCTGGTTGGGGGGTCGCGGTCCGGCGCCGCTGGCCACGCACCGACCGCACCTGCTCGAGCAGGTGCGGGGCACCCGCGACATCCTGGTCAGCGCCCGTTTCTGGCAGGCAGCCTCGCTGGCGGTCATGACCAGTGGTGTGTTCTACGCCGTGCAATCGCTCTGGCTGGCACCTTTCCTGATGGAAGCCCGCGGTATGTCGGTGGATCGAACCGCGGCCCTGGTGTCGATTCTGGGGCTGGCCATGGTGACCGGCAATGTGCTGTTGGGCGCCGCCGCGCGCATGGTCGAGCGGTTTGGGCTCACGTTGTTTCAGTTTGCCGGTGGCTGCATGGTCATCTTCCTGCTGGTGCAGTTGGTGGTCCTGCTGGGCTGGCCGGTTCCCGCCGTGCTGCTCTGGGTGGCTTATGGTCTGTTCGGTTCGGCCAGCATTCTGTCGTATGCCGTGATGGCGGAGCGTTTTCCGCACAGCATGCTGGGCCGGGTAGGCACCTCGCTCACCTTGATGACATTCCTGTTGATCTTTCTCTGTCAGGTCGGGGTCGGCTGGATCCTGTCGTTCTGGCAGCCCATGGCCGATGGCAACTATCCGCCCCAGGCACATCTCGTTGCCTGGGGTACCTTGCTGGCATTGCAGGTTCTGGCCGCGATCTGGTATTTCTGGCCCATGGCCACCCCCTTGCCGGCCAGCGCCGAAGCGGCCGCTGCCGCCGAAGCCGCGGCGAGGGACACTACCGTGCCCGACACCCCCTCGCTAGCCCAGCCGTCTGCTGCGCCCGGGTCGTCCGGTTCCCCTTCGCATCCCACTTAGGTTGCATGCCATGATGGATCATCTGCCGGCCGTGTACGGTCGTCTCGAAATCCCGGTCATCGGCGCGCCGATGTTTCTGATCAGTGGTCCTGAACTGTTGCTGGCGCAGTGCCGGGCCGGGGTGCTGGGCAGCCTGCCCGCGCTCAATGCCCGCACGACGGCGGAGCTCGATGAATGGCTGAGCCGTATCCGCGAGGCGCTCGCATCAGACGTGGCCGGCCAGAACGTGGCGCCGCTGGCCTACGCCATCAATCTCATCGTGCATCGCAGCAACAGCCGGCTCGAGGCTGATCTTGCGGTGCTGGAGAAGCACCGCGTACCCGTGGTCATCACCTCGCTGGGTGCGCGGCCGGAGGTGAATCAGGCCGTGCAGGCCTGGGGCGGCACCGTGCTGCATGATGTCATCCACGATGAATTCGCACGCAAGGCCATTGCCAAAGGTGCCAACGGCCTGGTGGCGGTGGCCGCCGGGGCTGGCGGCCATGCCGGCACGCTCAGCCCCTTTGCCCTGGTGCAGGAGATCCGGGAATGGTTCGACGGGCCGCTGGCGCTCAGCGGTGCCATCGCCAACGGTCGTGCCATCCGTGCCGCCCGAGTGCTGGGGGCTGATTTTGCCTATGTGGGCTCGGCCTTCATTGCCACGCACGAAGCCAACGCCCCCGACGCCTACAAGGCTGCGATCGTGGCCGGCCGCGCCCAGGATATCGTCTACACGCCTGCCATCACCGGCGTGGCCGGCAATTATCTGCGCGGCTCGCTCGAGCACGCCGGCCTCGATCCCGACCACCTTGCCAACGCCGCCCCCGACGCGCTCGATATGAGCCCTGAACGCAAGCAAGCCAAAGCCTGGCGCGACATCTGGGGCAGCGGGCAGGGCATCGGCGCGGTCAACGACGTCGTGTCGGTGGCCGAGCGGGTGGCCCAACTCCGTCGCGAATACTTCAACACCTTATGAACACCGAACGCTGGAAACCGGCGGCCACCGTGGCCGCCATCGTGGAGCGCAACCGCCAATTCCTCCTGGTGGAGGAAGAGACGCCTGACGGCTTGCGCTGGAATCAACCGGCGGGTCACCTCGAGCCTGGCGAGACGCTGCTCGACGCCGTCCGGCGCGAAGCCCTGGAAGAAACGGCCCATGAGCTGCAGGTGCGCGGCTTGCTGGGCGTCTACCTGGCGCCGGCCGGCGCCCAGGCGTTCTTGCGGTTCGCCTTTGTGGGCGACGTGGGTGACGCCCTCGACCAACCGCTCGATAGCCCGATCCGGCGCGTCTTCTGGGCCGATGCCAACACCATCTACGCCAACCGCGAGCGCATTCGCAGCCCCATGGTGCTCTGGTGCATCAACGATTATCTTCGGGCGCTCGAAACCGGCCGGCCCTGGTTGCCGCTCGAGGCCGTGAGCTATCTGGCGCCGGGCGTCTGGCCCCAGGATGTGACGTCGTCGAGCAGCAGCGCAGCCGTGGCGCGATAATGCTCGGTGAGCAGGTGACAGGCCTGCTCGGCATCGCGCGCCAGCGCCGCCGACACGATGGCTTGATGCTCGGCCGGGACGTCGCGCTCCCTGAGGCTGCGCACCACCACCAGCTGGCGATACCGGTACCACTGATCGGCCAATTGCTCGCAGAATCGCAGTAGCCAACGCGAACCGCAGGCCGCCAGCAGCGCATGATGCAGCTGGCGATGGCGCGACTCCCACACGGGGTTTTCGGCATAGGTATCACCTTCGGGCAGACGGGCTTCGCCCGCCAGACGATGCGCGGCCAATACCAGGGTGTCTTCCCAGGCGGCATCGCCGCGCTCGATTGATTGTCGCAGGGCAAGGCTTTCGAGCCAGCAGCGGGTGTCGGTGATTTCGCGCAGATCGTCGGGACTGATGGGAGGCACGGCAAAGCCTCGCTGCTCGCGGCGCTCCACCAGACCATCGGCCACCAGGCGATTGAGCGCTTCGCGCAGTGGCGTTTGACCCACCCCGTATTGCTGCATGAGGGTTTCAAGGCGAAGCCGACCGCCGGGTGCGTGCTGCCCGGCCAGCAGGTCGCGACGCAAGTGCTCGTAGAGCGTGGACGCCCGAGTGGTGCTGCCGACGGTTGGGGTGCTGGCCATAAATATATATAAAAATTGATCTACAATAAAATTGTATATGAAACTGCCCGGGCGAACGTGGCGGCGAGTTGTGATGCGTCGTTCTGCCGGGTGTTTGCCATCACCTTCGGAGAACTCCCATGAAATTCCTGACATTCCTGCATCAAGGCCACACCCGCATCGGCTTGCAAGTGGCGGATGGTGTGATCGATCTCAACGCCGCCGACGCCAGCCTGCCGTCCGACCTCGGAGCGGCGCTGGCCGCCGGCGCCGATCTGGGTGCTGCGGCCGAGCAGGCCCTGGCAGGCAATGCGCCTCGTCTGGCGCTCGCCGATCTCACGCTGGCCCCGGTGGTGCCGCGTCCAGGCAAAATCATCTGCCTCGGTCTCAACTACGTGGATCACGCCAAGGAGAGCAAGCGCGAGCGTCCCGAGTATCCCTGGTTCTTCCTGCGCAGTGCCACTTCGCTGATGGCCCATGGGCAACCGGCGCTGTTGCCCAGGGTGTCCGACCGTTTCGACTGGGAAGCCGAACTGGCCGTGGTGATCGGCAAGCGTTGCAAGCATCTCACGACCGACAACGCGCTGGACGCGGTGTTCGGCTATGCCTGCTTCAACGATATCTCGGTGCGCGATTATCAGAAGAAGACACCCCAGTGGACCATCGGCAAGAATTTCGATGCCACGGGTGGCTTTGGCCCGGTGTTGATCACAGCCGATGAGTTGCCCGCCGGCGCGCGCGAGCTGCGCATTCAATGCCGCGTCAATGGCGAGGTCGTTCAGGATGCCAACACCAGTGACATGATCTTCGATGTGCCCGAAACCTTGCGCCTCATCACCGAGGGTCTGACGCTCGAGCCGGGTGACGTGATCGTGATGGGCACACCCGCCGGCGTGGGTCAGTCGCGTACACCGCCGCGTTTCATGAAAGCGGGCGACACCGTCGAGGTCGAGATCGAAAACGTGGGTCTGTTGCGCAACCCGGTGGTGGCCGAAGCCGACTGAGCGGTCGATCTTCTACAATCGCCCCTGAGCATTGCAAGGATGTCAGGGGCATGACGATCGGGTCGCACAAGAAACGCGTGGTGGTGGGTATGTCCGGGGGCGTGGATTCCTCGGTCACGGCCTGGCTGCTCAAACAGCAGGGGCACGAGGTGGTCGGCCTGTTCATGAAGAACTGGGAAGACGACGACGACTCCGAGTACTGCTCCACCCGCCAGGATCTGCTCGATGCCGCCAGCGTGGCAGATCTCATCGGTATCGAGCTCGAGGCGGTGAACTTTGCGGCCGAATACAAGGATCGTGTGTTTGCCGAGTTCCTGCGGGAATATTCGGCCGGCCGCACGCCCAACCCCGATGTGCTGTGCAATGCCGAGATCAAGTTCAAGGCATTTCTCGATCACGCCATGCAGTTGGGCGCCGAGCATATTGCCACCGGCCATTACGCAAGGGTGCGTCGAGTGGTCGGCCCGCATGGCGAGCGCATGCAGTTATTGCGCGCGCTCGACGCCACCAAAGACCAGAGCTACTTCCTGCACCGGCTCAATCAGGCCCAGCTGGAGCGCACCTTGTTTCCGCTGGGCGAGTTGGCCAAAACCGAGGTGCGCCGCATGGCGACCGAGATCGGTCTGCCCAACGCGGCCAAGAAAGACTCCACCGGCATCTGCTTCATCGGCGAGCGACCGTTTCGCGAGTTTCTGTCGCGCTATCTGCCCACGCAGCCTGGCCCCATGATGACCGACGACGGTCGCCAGATCGGCCAGCATATGGGGCTGGCGTTCTACACCCTGGGTCAGCGCAAGGGGCTGGGTATCGGCGGTGTGCGGGGGCGTCAGCAGGCCGACGGCACGGCCGACGCGTGGTATGTGGCACGCAAAGACCTGGCCAATAACACCTTGCACGTCGTGCAGGGGCACGACCATCCCTGGTTGCTGCAGCACAGTCTGGTGGCGCGCGACGCCAGCTGGGTGGCGGGAGAGCCCCCGGCCGCCGGACGCTACGGCGCCAAGACCCGCTATCGGCAACAGGATGCCCCCTGCGAGCTGCAGGCCGAAGGTGCCGACGCGTTCCGGCTTCGGTTCGAGCGGCCACAATGGGCGGTCACGCCCGGGCAATCGGCGGTTCTCTACGATGGCGATATCTGCCTCGGCGGCGGTGTGATTCATCAGGCGGAGTAATCCGCCCACGGGGGCGGGTCGGCGCCGCATGGCGCTTGCTCGCCCGGCTATAATCCCTATTTCATTCCGCGCCGCACTTCGCCTGCGGCGTCCAAGGCAATGACCAAATACGTATTCGTCACCGGCGGTGTGGTGTCCTCGCTCGGCAAAGGCATCGCAGCCGCATCTCTGGGCGCGATTCTCGAGTCGCGGGGCTTGAAGGTCACCATGCTCAAGCTCGACCCCTACATCAACGTCGATCCGGGCACCATGAGTCCGTTTCAGCATGGCGAGGTCTTCGTCACCGAAGATGGCGCCGAAACCGACCTCGATCTGGGCCACTACGAACGCTATATTTCGGCGCGCATGCGGCGCGTCAACAACTTCACCACGGGCCAGATCTACGAGTCGGTGCTGCGCAAGGAGCGCCGCGGCGACTACCTCGGCAAGACCGTTCAGGTCATCCCGCACATCACCAACGAAATCCAGGATTTCATCGTGCGCGGTGCCCATGCCGCCTATGGTGCCGAAACCGATATCGCCATCTGCGAGATCGGCGGAACGGTGGGCGACATCGAATCGCTGCCATTTCTCGAGGCGGCCCGCCAGATGAGCCTGCGCATGGGCCGGGGGCATGCGGCGTTTGTTCACCTCACCCTGGTGCCCTTCATCGCCTCGGCCGGTGAGCTCAAGACCAAACCCACCCAGCACTCGGTACAGAAGCTGCGCGAAATCGGCATCTATCCCGATGCCCTGCTGTGCCGGGCCGATCGCCAGATTCCCGACGACGAGCGCGCCAAGATCTCGCTGTTTGCCAATGTGCCGCTCGACGCCGTGATTTCCGTGTGGGATGTCGACTCCATCTACAAGATCCCGCGCATGCTGCAGGAACAGCGGCTCGACGATCTCATCTGCGATGCGCTCGGCATGCATCCGCCGGCGGCCGATCTCTCGGTGTGGGATCACCTCGTCGACGCGCGCGAGAACCCCGTGCACGAGATTCACGTGGGCATGGTGGGCAAGTACGTCGATCTCACCGAGTCCTACAAGTCGCTCACCGAGGCCCTCATCCACGCGGGCATTCACACGCGCAGCAAGGTCGTCATCGATTACATCGATTCCGAAGACATCGAAGCCAACGGCTGCGATGCGCTCAACGGCTTCGACGCCATTCTGGTGCCCGGGGGTTTTGGCAAGCGCGGCACCGAGGGCAAGATCGCTGCCATTCGGCATGCTCGTGAAAAAGGCATTCCGTTTCTGGGCATCTGCCTGGGCATGCAGCTGGCCATTGTGGAATACGCCCGCCACGTGGCGGGGTTGTCGGGGGCCAACAGCACCGAGTTCGAGCCCGATACCATGCATCCGGTGGTGGCGCTCATCACCGAATGGCAGGATCGCGAGGGTCAGGTCGAGCGCCGCGACGCCAACTCCAATCTGGGTGGCACCATGCGCAAGGGTGCCCAGCGCGTGCCGGTCAAGGCGGGAACCCGGGCCGCGCAGATCTACGGCGCCGAGGTCTGCGAGCGGCACCGTCACCGCTACGAGGTCAACAACCTCTATGTGCCCAAGCTCGAGGAGTCGGGCCTGGTGATCAGTGCCCGCACGCCCACCGAAAGCCTGCCCGAGATGATGGAGCTGCCCGATCATCCCTGGTTCGTCGGCGTGCAGTTTCATCCCGAGTTCACCTCCACGCCACGCGACGGTCATCCGCTCTTCACCAGCTACGTGCGCGCCGCGCTCGAGCACAAGCAGCGCCGCCAGGGGCAGGGCGACGCGCAGGGCGCCTCCAGGGAGACGGCATGACCGCCGGCGTCGACACCGATGCCATGCACCTGTGTGGCCACCCGGTTGGCCTGCAGCACCCGTTCTTTCTGATTGCCGGGCCGTGCGTGATCGAGTCGCGCCAGATGGCATTCGACACGGCGGGCGCATTACGCGATCTCTGTCAGTCGCTGCAGATTCCCTTCATCTACAAGAGTTCGTTCGACAAGGCCAACCGCAGTTCGGGCAGCTCGTATCGCGGGCCTGGCATGGCCGAGGGCCTGGGTATCCTGGCCGATGTGCGCGCCGAACTGGGCGTGCCGGTACTCACCGACGTGCACGACATCGGCCAAGTCGCCGATGTGGCCGCAGTGGTCGACATTCTGCAAACGCCGGCCTTCCTGTGCCGGCAAACCGATTTCATTCGGGCTTGCGCCGCCACCGGCAAACCGGTCAATATCAAGAAAGGGCAGTTTCTGGCCCCGGAAGACATGACTCAGGTGGTGCAGAAGGCCCGCGAGGCCTCGCTCGAAGCGGGTCACGACGGCCGCAATATCCTGGTGTGTGAACGCGGCGTATCGTTCGGTTATCACAACCTGGTCTCCGACATGCGATCGTTGGCCATCATGCGTCAAACGGGCTGCCCGGTCGTGTTCGATGCCACCCATTCGGTGCAGTTGCCGGGCGGGCAGGGCACCTCATCGGGCGGCCGGCGCGAGTTCGTGCCGGTACTGGCGCGCGCGGCCGTGGCCGCCGGGGTGGCGGGCCTCTTCATGGAAACCCACCCGGATCCCGCGCGTGCGCTGTCCGATGGCCCCAATGCCGTGCCGCTGCACTTCATGGAGCCGCTGCTGCGCTCTCTGCAGGCCATCGATCGTGCCGTCAAGCCCAACCAATTTCTGGAACATCAACTCGGGAGCTTCTGAACAATGAGTGCCATCGTCGACATCATTGGCCGCGAAATCATGGATTCTCGTGGCAACCCCACCGTCGAGTGCGACGTTCTGCTCGAATCCGGTGCCATGGGGCGGGCCGCAGTGCCGTCGGGCGCCTCCACCGGCGCGCGCGAGGCCGTCGAGCTGCGCGATGGCGATGCCGGCCGTTATCTGGGCAAGGGCGTGCTGGGCGCGGTGCAGAACATCAACACCGAAATTGCCGAAGCCCTGGTTGGCCTCGACGCTCAGGAGCAGGCCTTTCTCGATCGTCTGCTGATCGATCTGGATGGCACCGCCAACAAGGAGCGACTGGGCGCCAACGCCCTGCTGGCCGTCAGTATGGCCAACGCGCGCGCGGCGGCCGAAGAAACCAATTTGCCGCTGTACCGCTATTTTGGCGGCAGCGGCGCCATGAGCATGCCGGTGCCGATGATGAACGTCATCAACGGCGGCGCGCACGCCAACAACAATCTCGACTTCCAAGAGTTCATGATTGTGCCGGTGGGCGCAACCAGCTTTTCCGAGGCGCTGCGCATGGGGGCCGAAACCTTCCATGCGCTCAAGAAGCTCATTCACGGCAAGGACATGTCTACCGCCGTGGGCGATGAGGGCGGCTTTGCACCCAGCCTGGGCAACCACGAAGAAGCCATCCAGCTCATTCTGCAAGCCATCGAGCAGGCCGGCTATGAGCCGGGCACGCAAGTGGCGCTGGCGCTGGATTGCGCCAGCTCCGAGTTCTTCCGCGATGGCCGCTATCATCTGGCGGGCGAGGGCGGCGTGGCACTGGATGCTTCCGGGCTGTCGAACCTGCTGGCCGCCTGGTGCGATAAATATCCCATCATTTCCATCGAAGACGGCATGGCCGAAAACGACTGGGACGGCTGGAAGGTTCTCACCAGCCAGCTGGGTCGCAAGGTGCAGCTGGTGGGCGACGACCTCTTCGTCACCAACACCCGCATCCTGAAAGAAGGCATCCAGCAGGGTGTGGCCAATTCGATCCTGATCAAGATCAACCAGATCGGCACGCTCACTGAAACCTTTGCCGCCATCGAGATGGCCAAGCGCGCCGGCTATACCGCGGTGGTGTCGCATCGCTCCGGCGAAACCGAAGACACCACCATTGCCGATATCGCCGTAGCCACCAACGCCCTGCAGATCAAGACGGGCTCACTGTCGCGCTCCGATCGCATCGCCAAATACAATCAGCTGCTGCGTATCGAAGAAGACCTCGGCGACGTTGCCCACTATCCGGGGCGCGACGCCTTCTACAACCTGCGCTGATTTGTCGGTGCCGGCCGGGTGCCCGTGGCGGGTCCCGGTCTTCTCTCGGGAGACCACCATGTTTCGCGATCCCATGCGTCTTGTCGTGTTGGCATTGCTGGCCATGGTGGTGCTCATCCAGTATCCCCTCTGGCTGGGCAAGGGCGGCTGGGTCGAGGTGCGCGAGCTGCAGCGGCAGGTCGCGGCCCAGCAGGATCTCAATGCCGGCCTGCAGCTGCGCAATGCGGCGCTCGATGCCGAGGTGCGCGACCTCCAGACCGGCACGGCGGCCATCGAAGAGCGTGCCCGGCTCGAGCTGGGTCTGGTCATGCCCGACGAAATCTACGTGCGCGTGATCGAACCTTGAGCCGTATCAAGGTGTTTCCGGGTTATCCCTAGGCCGTTTGACTTTCTCCGCGGCAGCCTCTCGTTATACTGTGTAAACGTCGTGCCGCTGCGGCGGCACGCTGCATTTCAGCGCCCGTCCGGCGTTCCGGTCAGGGGTGTCGCCATGCATGCCGCGGCATTTCACGACTCGTCGCCGGGCCCGATCGTCATCAATGTCCAAGAACCGGAGACTCGATCCATGCAACGATTTGCTCTCAAAGCACTCGCGGCGTCCGTGCTTGCTGCCACCAGCTTCGGGGTGGCCAACGCCGCCGAATACACCCTGCGTTATGCGCATTTCTGGCCGTCCAACTCCACGGCCCACACCGACGTCTTCGAAGCCTGGGCCAAGTCGGTCGAAGAAGCCTCCGATGGCCGCATCGCCGTCGAGCTTTATCCGGCACAAACCCTGGCCAAGGCCGACGGCTCGTATCAGGCCACCGTCAATGGCGTGGCCGACATCGTCAGTGTGGTTCAGGGTTACACCGCCGGCCGCTTCCCGCTCAGTCAGATTGCCGAGCTGCCCGACATGGGGGCATCGGCCCTGCAAACGGGCTGCATCCTGCAAACCCTCTTCGACGAAGGGCACCTCGATCGCGAATATCAAGACACCCGTCCTCTCTACTTCTTTGCTACGGCTCCCGGCGTGATTCATATGGCCGAGAAGCGCGTCATGAAGCCGTCCGACCTCGATGGCGTGCGCATGCGCAACCCCTCGGCCATCGCGGGCGAGGTTCTGCGCGAAGCGGGCGCACGCAACGTGAGCATGCCGGCCCCCGAGTCCTACGAGTCGCTGCAGCGCGGGGTCATCGAGGGCACCGTCATGCCGTTCGAAGGCGCGCTGGTGTTTCGTCTGAACGAGCTCACCGATTACCACCTCGAAGTGCCGATCTACTCCACCGTGTTCGTCACTGCCATGAACTCCCGCACCTACGATCGGCTGCCCGACGATCTCAAGCAGGTCATCGACGATCACTCGGGGCTCGAGTGGCAGAAGAAAGCGGGCATCGTGTTCGACGACCTCGATGCCAAGGGTCGCCAGGACGCGCTCGACGACGGCCAGGAGATCGTCACGATCGACAACGCCATGGACGATCCCGACTGGGGTCCGTTGCTCACCAAGGTCACCGACGGCTATCTGAGCGATCTCGACTCCAAGGGTATGCCGGCGCGTGATGTCTATGAAGCCGCCCTCGCTGCGCGCGGCAATTGCCCGATTGACGCCAGCTGATTCGTCGGCTGCTGTGTCGTTGCGGCCCCGGTTTCCACAGGCCGCTCTCCAGCCCGCCACGCCATGTCCTGGCGCCGGCGGGCTTGTCGATTCATTCTCCCGGGTTCGTCATGACCTCGATACTTCGCGTCCTTGATGCCTTGGCCCGTGCCTTGCTCGCCGTGGCCGGCGTCGCCCTGGTCGGCATGATGGTGGTCACCATCGTCGACATCGTGCTGCGCAACTTCGGTGACTTCATTCCCGGCCTGGACAGCATTCGGCTCTACGGCATGCTCGAGGTCATCCGCTATCTGTTTCTCATCGCCATGGCAGGAGCCATGCCCTGGGGGGTGGAAAAGTCACAAGTCATCGTCGAACTCTTCACCCAGAAGCTCAAGGCGTCGGTGCGGGCCCGCATCGACAGTCTTTTCCTGATCGGGTTTGCCGTGTTCGGTACGGCCATGCTCTACGCGCTGGTGCTCTCCGGCCTGTCGGCCATGGCAAGTGGTCAAACCACGCCCGACCTCGAAATCCCCATGAGCTGGGTGCGATTCTTTACCGCGTTCTGCATGGGCCTCATGGCCGTGCGTGCACTGTTCGTTGGCCTGCAGGGCCTCATGAAAGGGGAGCTCCATGTCGCCTGAAATGGTGGGTGTTGCAGGCATCGTCATCCTGTTGCTGTTGCTGGCCATCCGTTGCCCCATTGCGCTGGCCATGCCTCTGGTCGGGGTCGGCGGCTTTGCCTACCTGATCGGCTGGGAGCCTGCTCTGGCGCTGCTCGAAACGGCTCCGATCGACGTGCTTTCGAGCTTCAGCTTCAGCGCCATCCCGCTCTTCATCTTCATGGGCGTGCTGGCCTCCAAGGCCCGCATGGCGGGCGAACTCTTCGACATGTCGCGCACCATCTTCGGCTCCTGGCGCGGTGGCATGGCCATGGCGGCGGTCACGGCCAGCGGCGTGTTTTCGGCCATTTCGGGCTCATCGCTGGCCACCGCCGCCACGATCAGCAAGGTGGCACTGCCCGAGATGGAGAAAAAAGGCTACGCCCAGTCATTGGCCTCGGGCGTGCTGGCCGCCGGCGGCACCCTCGGGGTCATCATTCCGCCCAGTATCGCCCTGCTGCTGTTCGGCCTCATCACCGAACAGTCGGTCGGGGCGCTGTTCATTGCTGCACTGGTGCCCGGCTTGTTGGGTTTGTTGGGCTATGCCCTGGCCGTGTGGCTGTTGGTCATGATCAACCCCAAGCTCGCCGGCGAGGCATCGCCCAGCACGAGCTGGATGCAGAAGTTGCGGTCCCTGCGTTCGGTGGGGGCGTTTCTGGTGGTGTTCATCATCGTGCTGGGCGGGCTCTATGCCGGGTTTTTCACGCCCACCGAAGCCGCCGCCGTGGGCACCTTTGCCACGCTGCTCATCGCGCTGTATCGCAAGGTGACGCTGCACGAAATCATCGAGGCCGTGGGCGAGTCGCTCGCCATGTCCATCGTGATTTTCTTCATGCTGATGGGTGCCGAGCTGTTCGGCTATTTCGTGTCGGTGTCGCGCATGTCGTTCTTCATCACCGACCTCATCACCTCGGCGGGCTTCACACCCCTCATGATTCTGCTCAGCATCCTGTTGCTGTATCTGGTGCTGGGCTGCTTCATGGATGCCATGGCCATGATGCTGCTCACCGTGCCGGTGGTGTTTCCGGCCATACTGGCGGCCGGTTTCGACCCGATCTGGTTCGGCGTCATCACCGTCATCACGGTCGAGCTCGGTCTCATCACGCCCCCGGTGGGCATGAACGTGTTCGTGCTCAAGGCCTCAGCCAAGCATCTGCCGTTGGGCGCCATCTACAAGGGCGTGCTGCCGTTCATCGCGGCCGACGTGGTGCGGCTGGCCTTGCTCATTGCCTTCCCCTGGCTCATGATCGGCGTGCTGGCATAGCCGGTTTGCCGCCGGCCACAGGCCGTCTCGGTGGCGGTCTGTCGCCGGCCCGCCTCATCTTGGTATATTGATGCCTCGCCGGGCCTTGCGGCCGCCCGGTGGCAACCACGGAGAACGCAACATGCGCCCAGCGCGCGCAACCGGTGTCGGGCTCATAGTCGTCGTGCTGGCAGCAATGGCCCTCTGGGCATGGCAGTCGCGCGCATTCGAGCAGGTGATCAACAGTCCGAATCCGCTGGCCCAGTATGGCAGCAACACGTTGTTTACCGCGTTCACGGGGCGCTCGCCGCGATACCTCGATCCGGCCAGTTCGTATTCGTCCGACGAAACCCCCTACACCTACAACATCTATCAGCCGCTGTACGCCTATCAGTATCTCGAGCGGCCCTACGAGCTGATTCCCTATGGTGCGGCGGCTGTGGTCGAGCCCCGACACTTCGACGCCGATGGCAACGAGCTGCCATCCGACGCTTTCGGTGAAGCCATCGCCGAGAGCGTGTACGACATCCCGATCCGGCCGGGCGTGAAGTACGCGCCGCATCCCGCCTTTGCGCGCAACGCCCAGGGGCAACTCCGCTACCACGATCTCTCGGCCGATGATCTCGAGGGCATCCGCGGCATCGACGATTTCGAGCACACCGGCACGCGCGAGCTCACGGCTCACGATTACGTCTATCAGATCCGTCGCATGGCCAGCCCGCGCATCGTGGCGCCGATCTACGCCAAAATGGCCGAATACATCATCGGCTACCGCGAGTATGGCGAGCAATTGCGGGAGCGGCATGAAGCTGCGAGCGAGGCTGGCCTCGAGGCCGAATGGCTCGATCTGCGCGAGCTGGGCTTCGCCGGCGTCGAGGCCCTGAACGACCACACCCTGCGCATCCGCCTGCGTGGCAGTTATCCGCAATTCAAATACTGGCTGGCCATGACCTTCTTCGCCCCCATGCCCTGGGAGGCCGAGCGTTTCTTTCATCAGCCGGGCATGGCCGAGCGCAACCTCACGCTCAACGACTGGCCGGTGGGTACCGGTCCCTATTTTATGGCCGAAAACCGCCGCAACTGGGCGCTGGTGCTCGAGCGCAACCCGTACTTCAATTCGCTGCAGTATCCCTGCACAGGCTCGGCCGACGATGCCGAGGCCGGCTTGCTGCAAGATTGCGGCAAGCCACTGCCGTTCATCGATCGCGCGGTATTCAGTATCGAGAAAGAAGCCGTGCCGTTGCAGGGCAAGTTTCTGCAGGGCTACTACGATGTGCCGCAGATCGAACGCGGTGAATACGGCGTGGCCTTCCGGGTGGCCGCCGAAGACTCGCCCGACAAGGCCGAGCTGTATGCCGAACGCGGCCTGCAGTTGCCAACCACGGTCGAAGCCGGTCTCTGGTACATGGGTTTCAACTGGCTCGATCCGGTGGTGGGCGAGGGCGACACAGCCGAGCAGGCCGAACGCAACCGCAAACTGCGGCAGGCCATCAGCATCGCTGTCGATTGGGAAGAATACGTGGCCATCTTCGAGGCCAACCAGGCGCAGGTAGCCTACGGCCCGGTGCCGCCCGGGATTCTGGGGTATCAGGCGCCGCCCGAGGGGATCAATCCGGTGGTGTACGACGTGGTCGATGGCGAGGCCGTGCGCAAACCGATCGACGAGGCGCGGGCCCTGTTGGCCGAGGCCGGCTACCCCGACGGTCGCGATCTCCAGACGGGCCGACCGCTGGTGCTGCATCTCGATGCCATGGGTGGCGCCACCGGCGCCCGCCCGCAATACGACTGGTTGCAGCGTCAGGTCGAGAGGCTGGGCATTCAGCTCGAGGTGCGCGCCACCGACTACAACCGTTTTCAGGACAAGATGCGCAACGGCGTGGCGCAGATCTTCCTCTGGGGCTGGCTCGCCGACTATCCCGATGCCGAGAACTTCCTGTTTCTGCTGTACGGCCCGAACGCCAAGGCAAGCTCCGATGGCGAAAATGCCGCCAACTACCAAAACGCCGAATTCGACACCCTGTTCGAGCGCATGAAGTTCCTCGAAGACGGCCCGGAAAAAGCCCGCCTGATCCACGAGATGATCGCCATCGTGCAGCGTGATGCGCCGTGGATGTTCGGCTACTACCCGGCGTCGGGTGGAGCCTATCAGCAGTGGGTGGGCAATGCGCGACCCAGCCAGATGATCCGCAACACCTTGCCCTATCTCAAGCTCGACCCCGAGGTGCGCCTCGAGCGCATCAAGCAATGGAACGATCCGGTCTGGTGGCCGGTGGGCCTGTTGCTGTTGGCCCTCGCTGCCCTGGTGTGGCCGGCCTGGCGCATGCTGCGTCGCCGCGAGCGTGCCACGGCCCTGGAGGATGCCCCATGAGTGGCTATATCGTGCGACGCCTGATCTATGGCGTGCTGATTCTCATCGGTGTCAATCTGTTCACCTTCCTGCTGTTCTTCGCGGTGAACACGCCCGACGACATGGCCCGCCTGGCCATCGGCGGTCGACGCGTCAGCGCCGAAGCCATCGAACAATGGAAAGCGCAGCAGGGGTACGACAAGCCGCTGTTCGTCAATGCCGCGGCCGATGGCCTGAACCGGGTCACCGACACCATCTTCTACGAGCGCTCGGTGCCCCTGTTGCGTTTCGACTTCGGCTTCTCGGATGCCGGTCGCGATATCAGCTACGAGATCTCGCAGCGTATCGGTCCCAGTCTGGCCCTGGCCATTCCCACGTTCTTGCTGGGGTTGCTGGCCAGTGTGTCGTTCTCGTTGCTGCTGGTGTATTTCAAGGCAACCTGGATCGACTTCTGGGGTGTGGTGATCTGCGTCGTCCTGCTGTCGATTTCGGCGCTGTTCTACATCATTGCGGGGCAGTTTCTGTTTGCCAAGGTCATGCGACTGGTGCCGTATTCAGGGTTTGCCGGGGGCTGGGACATGGTGCGGTTTCTGGCCCTGCCGGTCCTCGTGGCGCTGGTGGCCAAGCTCGGGCCCGAGGCCCGCTTCTACCGCACCCTGTTTCTCGAAGAAGCGGGCAAGGATTATGTGCGTACGGCGCGCGCCAAGGGCCTGCCCGAACGGCTGGTGATGTTTCGGCATGTGTTGCGCAACGCCTCGCTTCCCATCCTTACCAGCAGCGTGGCGGTGATTCCCCTGCTGTTCATGGGCAGCCTCATTGCCGAATCCTTCTTCGGCATTCCCGGTCTGGGCAGCTACACCATCGACGCCATCAACGCCCAGGACTTCTCCATCGTTCGGGCCATGGTGTTTCTCGGTGCGGCACTGTATATCGTGGGTTTGCTCGCCGCCGATATCTCCTACACCATTGCCGACCCTCGCGTCCGGCTGGAGTAGGAGCCCGCCATGCCCAAATTTGTCTTGCTCTGGACCGACGCCGCGCTGTTTCTCATGATTCTGGCCGTGGTGGTGTATTTCTGGCGGGTGCGTCGCTCACCCGATCGCCGCGCCACCTGGGCACGCGTGTTCCACGATGGCCCGGCCATGGCCGCGCTGCCCATACTGACCGCGTTTCTCATCGTCGGGGTGCTTGATTCCATCCATTTTCGGCCGCCCTTGCCGCCGGTGCCGGATGCCCCGGCCAACACGCCGGTGGCCTACGCGCCCGTTACCGAGTCGGTGCTCGATGCCTTGCTGGATGCCACGGTGCCGGGAGCCGAGCGCACCTGGTCGGCACCCCTGTCGTGGCGCCAGTTCACCAAAGAAACCCTGGTGGTCGATGGCGAACCGGTACGAGATTACCCGCGGCTCGAGTACGGCGGTCAACACCTCGAGGATCCCGAATCGCAATGGCTGGGCGATGTGCTCTGGCGGGGTGGCAGCGGTCTGCTGGCAGGCCTGGTGGTCGCGTTGCTGCTTGTGGCGCTGATCGTTCGCATGCTGGCCGCGCGCTGGCAGGTGAGCTGGCGGGAGGCCAGCCAGGATGTCTGGCGGGGTGTTACGCGCACGCCCTGGCGGCCGTTGTTCATCAGCCTCGTGCTGCTGGGCGTGGTGATCGGCGTGGTGGCCGGGCTGGCAACCGGCTATCACGTGTTCGGTACCGACCGTACCGGTAACGATGTGCTGGTGCAAAGCCTCAAGAGCATACGTACGGCGCTGGTGATCGGCAGCCTCACCACGATCGCCATGCTGCCGTTCGCCCTCACGCTGGGCCTGGCCGCGGGTTACTTCAAGGGTTGGGTCGACGACATCATCCAGTACATCTACACCACACTGACGTCGATCCCCGGCATCCTGCTCATTGCCGCCGCCGTACTGATGTTGCAGGTGTATATCGATACGCACCCCGAAGATTTCGCCACAGCCGCCCAGCGTGCCGATGTGCGTCTCTTCATGCTCTGCCTCATTCTTGGCTTTACCGGCTGGGCGGGGCTCTGTCGCCTGCTGCGCGCCGAAGCCCTCAAGCTGCGTGAGCTCGAATACGTGCAGGCGGCTCGGGCCTTTGGCGTGAGCCATGGCCGCATCCTGGCGCGCCATCTGTTGCCCAACGTGATGCATATCGTGCTGATCACGGCCGTGCTCGAGTTCTCCTCTCTGGTGCTGTTCGAAGCGGTGCTGTCGTATCTTGGTGTGGGCGTCGATCCTTCCATGAATTCGTTCGGTTCGATGATCGACATGGCGCGTACCGAGATGTCGCGTGACCCCATGGTCTGGTGGAGCCTGTTGTCGGCGTTCGTTTTCATGCTGGCGCTGGTGCTGTCGGCCAATCTGGTGGCCGATGCGGTGCGCGCGGCGTTCGACCCGCGCGCCAGCCAGTGGGGCTGGCGCCGGCGTCGTCGCAACCGGGTGGAGGGCACGGCATGACGCTCCGTCAGGACGGTCCGGTGTTGCAGGTAGACGGCCTCGATGTGTCGGTGGCCTCCGAAGACGCCCTGCGACGCGTCGTCAAACAGCTCTCGCTCACCATTGCCCGGGGTCAGACCTTCGCTCTGGTCGGCGAATCGGGCTGCGGCAAAAGCATGACGGCATTGGCCTTGCTGCGCCTGCTACCCGAGGCCGCCGCGATCGACGGTGGCCGGGTGCTGGTCCAGGGCGAAGACCTCAATCGGGTGCCCGAGGCGCGCATGCGTGCGGTTCGGGGCGGGCGCATCGGCATTATCTTTCAGGAGCCGGCCACCAGCCTCAACCCGGTCATGCCCATCGGGCGCCAGATCATTGAAACCCTTTACACGCATACCACGCTGCGCGGCCGGGCCGCGCGCGACAAGGCCATCGAATGGCTGCGCCGTGTGGGGATCCCCGAGGCTGAGCGGCGCATCGACGACTACCCGTTTCAGCTGTCGGGCGGTCAGAAGCAACGCGTGATGATCGCCATTGCGCTGGCAGCCGAACCCGACCTGCTGATTGCCGACGAGCCAACCACCGCGCTCGATGTCACCATTCAGGCTCAGGTGCTCGATTTGCTGGCGCAACTGCAGCGCGAGCTCGGCATGGCCATTCTGCTCATCACGCACGACCTGGCCGTGGTGCGTCAGGTGGCGCACCATGTGGCGCTGATGTACGGCGGCGAGATCGTCGAAACGGCATCGGCCGACGACTTCTTCCAGCGGCCACGGCATCCCTATGCCCGCCTGCTCTTCGACGCCATTCCCACCTATGCCAAGCGCGGTCAACCGCTGGCCCGCGAGTCCTCGGCCGAACTGTTCGCCCAGCTGCGTGGCGAGGCTGTGCCACGGCAGGGCAGCGGAGCCCGTGCCGTCGAGCCGACTACGCCCCGGGCGGCTGGCCCAGGTCAGGGGTCGTTGCTTTCGGTGCGAAATCTGTCGGTTCATTACCCCATCCGCAAGGGCTGGTTGCGTCGCCGCGTGGGCGAGGTGCGGGCGGTCGACGGCGTGTCCTTCGATCTGCAAGCTGGCCGCACGCTGGCCTTGCTGGGGGAGTCGGGCTGCGGCAAAACCACCACGGGCAAGGCATTGTTGCGACTGTTCGACGCCTCGGTGCTGGTCGCCGGCGAGGCCAGGCTGGGCGAGGCCAATCTGCTGCAGGCCAGAGGAGCCGAGCTGCAGGCCCTGCGGCGCCGCATCCAGATCGTGTTTCAGGATCCCTTTGCCTCGCTCGACCCACGCATGCGCGTTGGCGCCATCATCGACGAGGGGCTGGTGGCCCTGCGTCCCGATCTCGATCGCCGCGGACGTGAACGACGTATCGACGAACTGCTCGAGCGCGTCGGGCTGCCGGTCGACACTGCCATGCGGCACCCGCACGAGTTTTCGGGTGGCCAGCGTCAGCGCATTGCCATTGCCCGGGCGCTGGCGGTGGATCCGGCCGTGCTGGTGCTGGACGAACCCACGTCTGCCCTCGATGTGTCGGTGCAGGCACAGATACTCAACCTGTTGCGCGATCTCCAGAACGAGAGAGGGATGGGGTATCTTTTCATTACCCACAACTTCGGCGTGGTCGAGTACCTGGCCGACGATATCGTCATCATGGATCAGGGCAGGGTGGTCGAAGCGGGCCCGGCCGAATCCCTGTTGCAGGCGCCAGCGCACGATGTCACTCGGCGACTCCTGGCGGCGGTGCCGCGCGTTTCGTTCGAGGCAGTCGCGCCGGCTCGTTAGCCGCTTGCGGCCCTGACCGCATGGCGGCTTTTGCGCCTTGCTTGGCCGAATCGTTTATCATGTGGCCCGCACCAGTTGGCCAGGGCTGATCTCAAGGCCCGGGTTTTGAGGCTTGCTGGTACCCACTCCGGGTGTGTGGCCGAGCGGTTTAAGGCACCGGTCTTGAAAACCGGCGAGGGGTCAAACCCTCCGTGAGTTCGAATCTCACCGCACCCGCCAGTTTCTGTCGCCAAGTGGCTGCAACACATGAGCCAGACACAGGCAAAACCCGGTACAATCAAGGGTTTTGTCAACCTCGCGATTCTCTCTCCGTGACTACTGCGCAATCTTCCGCACCGAAGGCGCGTCGCCGTTTCGTGCTCGGCAACTGGAAAATGAACGGTTCGCTCGACGCCAATGCGGCGCGACTCGAGGCCCTTCGTGCCGGCCTGTCCGACAACAGTCTGGCCGCGCTGAGTGGCCCGCAAGCCCCTGTCGTCGCGGGCGTGGCGCCACCGGCGCCCTATCTGGCCCAGGTGCAGCACGCCCTGCAGGGCAGTGCCCTGTGCTGGGGTGGCCAGGATGCCAGCGAGCACGCCGCCGGTGCGCACACGGGAGATCTCGCCGCCGCCATGCTGGCAGATTTCGACTGCCACTTCGTGCTGGTGGGGCACTCGGAGCGGCGTGCCAATCATGCCGAAACCAGCCACCAGGTGGCCCGCAAAGCCAGCGCAGCGCTGCAGGCCGGGCTGATGCCGGTGGTGTGCTTCGGCGAAACCCTCGAGCAGCGCGAATCCGGCCAAATGCTGCAGGTCATCGAATCCCAGCTTGCTCCGGTGCTGGATCTTGGCGCTCAGTCGCTGGCTCGCATGGTGCTCGCCTATGAGCCGGTGTGGGCCATAGGCACCGGCAAGACGGCCACCCCCGAGCAGGCCCAGGAAGTCCACGCCGCGGTGCGGCAACAGTTGACTGCGGCAGGCGCTCCCGATGTGGCCGTGCTGTATGGCGGTAGCGTCAAGGCGGGCAATGCCGCCAGCCTGTTTGCCATGCCCGACATCGACGGTGGTCTGATCGGCGGTGCGGCGCTCGATCCCACCGAATTCCTTGGCATCATGCGCGCGGCCTGCGAGGCCGCAGCATCATGAGGCCACTGGCAGAGCAAAGCCTGCATCCGTCGCCGTCTTTGCGCGGTGCGCCATTCGTATCCAGCCAACCGGCAACCCTCATCTGCGTCATCTGGAGTCTCCCGCTATGTCAATGATTCTCACCCTGCTGCTGGCCGTGCAGGTGATCTCGGCGTTGTCCATCATCGTTCTGGTGCTGCTGCAGCAAGGCAAAGGTGCCGACATGGGTTCCGCCTTCGGTGGCGGTTCGGCGGGCAGCCTGTTCGGCGCTGCCGGCGCGGCCAATTTCCTGTCGCGCGCCACCAAGTGGGCGGCGGTGGTGTTTTTCATCGTCACGGGCGCATTGGCCTACTTCGGCCAGGGCAATCGTAACGTCGAGCCCGAGATCGGCATCATGGAAGAGTACGAAGCGGCCGACCCGTCGGTTCCGCTGGCTCCCGACGACAGCGCCGATTCGGCCGTGCCCGCAGCGCCCGGTGCCGATGCCGATCCGGCCGTACCGCAAGCCCCCGCCAGCGAGGCCGACACTGCCATTCCGGCGGCGCCGGCCCCGAGCGCAGCTGACGCCGTGCCGGCGGCGGCCGAGTCCGCCGTGCCCGAGGCCAGTGCCACTTCAGGCGATTCGAATGCCCAATCCTCCAGCGCCGGTTCGGCGGCGAACGGCAACACTCAGCCTTGAAACTGTGATATAGTTTTGGTCTTGCTGCCAGCGCCCGTTGCAGCGTCATTTCAACGGGCAGCAGGCCCAGGCAAAGCCGTCGTGGTGGAATTGGTAGACACGCTATCTTGAGGGGGTAGTGGCGAAAGCTGTGCGAGTTCGAGTCTCGCCGACGGCACCACAGCATTGAATTCAGTCTTGTATTACCCGAAAGCCCGCGAATACTCCACGAGTTCGCGGGTTTTTTGTTGTCTGTTGCCTTCACGCTTCCGGCAACGAAACCTGACGATCTCGCCGTCTACAATTCGGGGCTCACCATGCGTGCGTCTATCGTCGGAGAGCTGCCGTGCCTATCGTCATTCATGCCGCCCTGTGGGGTTTACTGGCCGCCTCGGGTCTGGTGCTTGGCGCCGTGCTGGCCTGGGTGTTGCGCCCACCGACCCGTGTGGTGGCCGGCGTTCTCGCATTCGGCTGCGGCCTGCTCATATCGGCCGTGGCCTTCGAGCTTGTGGCCGAAGGTTTCCATCAAGGGGGCAGTGTTCCGCTCATCGCGGGGGCTCTGCTGGGTTCGCTGCTGTATACCGGGGCCAATGCCCTGGTCACCCGGCAGGGGGGGCGACATCACCGGCGCAGTCACGGCCAAACCCCCGCCGGAGAGCAGAGCGGGCTGGTCCTGGTCGTAGGGGTGATGCTCGACGGCGTACCCGAGTCGCTGGTGCTGGGTATCGGTCTGCTGGTGGGCGGCGGGGTCAGCATGGCGTTTGTGGTGGCCGTGTTTCTGTCCAATCTGGCCGAAGGCCTCACGGGTGCCGCCAATTTGCGTGCTGCCGGTTATGGTCGCCGTTTCACGTTGGGCATCTGGGTGTTGGTGGCCTTGGCACTGGCGGTGTCGGCCGGGGTCGGTGCGGCCTTGCCCGAGACCGTGCCGTTGCCCGCGATGGCGTTCATCAATGCCATCGCGGCGGGCGCACTGCTCACCATGATTGCCGACACCATGATTCCCGAGGCGGTGCACGGTGTGCACGGCGGTACGGGGTTGCTGGTGGTGATCGGCATGTTGTGTGCCTTCTTCATCTCGCATGGGCTGGGTTGAGTGGATGGCGCCGCCATTGGTCATGCCAGGAAAGGAAAGCACCAACCGGGAGTGGGCGAGTAATCCAATACCCCTGCACATCGTCACAATGCAATCCGGCCAAGGCTTGCATGGTGGTTTCATCTTCCACACCTTCCGCAACCACGGAGAGGTTCAGCGCGTGCGCCAGTTCCACGGTTGACTTGACGATTAGACGATTGCGATCGGTGGTGACGAAGTCGCGTAAGAATGAGCGGTCGATCTTCAGTTCATGCACTGGCAACGCCTGCAAGTAGGCGAGTGAAGAATGCCCCGTGCCAAAGTCATCGATCGACAGCCGAAAACCGTGCTCTGCCAATTCGATCAGGGTATGGCGCGCACGTTTGGGATCCTCCATGATGGCGCTCTCGGTGATTTCCAGACAGAAGTCGGATGGGCGCAGCACAGGATGTTGAGCCAGACGATCCAGCAAGCGCGCGGGCAGCTGCACGTCGAGCAGATCGCGCGTCGACAAATTGAGCGACAGTGGGATGCTCAGTCCGTGGGCACGGAGTGCCATCGCGGCATCCGCAACGGCGTCAAACACCCATTGAGTGAGTTGTCGGATGAAGCCGGTCTGTTCCGCAAATGGAATGAATGCCATGGGCGGGATCATGCCGCGAACCGGATGAATCCACCGGATCAGTGCTTCTGCGCCAACCAGCTTGCCCGATTGTGCGGCCACCTTGGGTTGCAGGTACAGCTGGAGCTGGCCGGTGTCTAGCGCGGTTCGGAGGTCGGTGAGCAACGACAGGCTTTGCAGACTGGCCGAGTCCATCGACGGCTCGTAGACGAGATGGCCCACGCCACGTGCCTTGGCCGCGTCCATGGCAATCTCGGCGCGATTGATCAGCGTGGCAGGATGGTCGGTAGACTCCGGCCACGATGCCACGCCAAAGCTCGCGCTTAGGTCGATGGTGTGGCCATCGAGCGTCAGAGGCAATAACAATTGTTGCTGCCACTGAGCCGCCAGGGCATCGCCCTGACGGGCATCGGTGTTCAACAAGATGATGGCAAAATGATCGTCGTCTAGTCGGGCAACCATTCTGGCCGATGCCCCGGTCTGTTCACGCAGGCGCTCGGCCACGGCCTGCAGCAGACGATCACCAAAGGCATAGCCAAGCACATCATTGACGGGCTTGAAGCGATCCAGGTCGAGCAGCACAACCGTGACGGGCTTTGATGACGAGCGGGCGGCGTCAATGACTTCGCCGAGGCAGCGACGAAACTGTTCCCGGTTGGGCAAACCCGTCAGGGTGTCCCAGTAGGCCAAGCGCATGATTTCCTCGCGTTGATTGGCCAGTCCCGTTTGCATGTTCTGGAAGCCACGTGCCAGCCGACCGACCTCATCGCCCCGGTCCGTACCTTCGATGCGGACGTCGAAGTCGCCCTGCTCCAATCTGCTGGTGGCTCGCGTCAGTTGGGCCAACGGACGGGTGACCCGAGCCGCTGCTAAAAGGCTGATCAGCGTGAAGCAGACAATACCCACCAGCGTAAGCACGGCAAGGACTTGTTGCAAACGGGTAAATGGCGCCATGAGTTCGTCGATCGAACGCACCAGCACCACCGCGAGTTCGCCGCCGGCCGCGGGAAGGTAGAGGATGCGCGAGGCGAACGAGGCGCCATCGATTGTCGCTTTTGAGGTGCCCCGCTCGGGATGTATGGTGTATCGCCAGTTGTCGCTCTCCAGACTGGCCCCGACACTCTGCCAAGGTTCATCGCCCATGCGAGCGAAGAAGGCCGCACTGGTGCCTGACAATCGTTCAAAGTCGCGAGCCAGGGTGGCATCGACCGGGAACCCCATCATTACCCAGCCTACCAGCAACGGCGATCGAACCGGCGCGAGGACAAACTGATAGGGCACGCCTTGCAGGATGGCGAGATCATCGTCATGTCGACCTTCGGCCAGCGCCGGGCCCAGGGTTTCCAGCGTACCGCGGAGGGTGGCCGACGACTCGCGCGTGGCCGCCAGCAGTTGGAAGCGAAGGTCGAGGAAGCTGGCCACACTGGCACCGATGCGAGCTGCACTATTCTCCAGAGCCGACTCGATGGTGTCGGTGTCGCCCGTGCCGATGGCCGACCGGAAGCCGAAATCACTGGCCAGCACCGAGGCGGCATCGCCCAGACGCTCGGCGTCCTGTACGAGCAGCCGCTGCAGAATGCGCTCACCCACCTCGAGGCTGGTTTCGATCTCGGTGGCGGCCTGCCGCTGCATGGCCTCGCGAGTGCTGAAAAATACCGCGGCCTGGATCAGCAGGAGCAGAAGCACCATGACCAGCACGAGACGCGAAGCAAGCGAAACTCCGGCGGTCACGCTCATGGGTGGATCGCTGACAACGTTAGTGGGTGCGTCTCGTCGCCTTCGACCGTGATCTGATGGCCGCGTAGCGTGATGTCCGGAGGCAACGCCGGGTGCCAGCCTTCGAGCCGATAGCTGCCCTTGGGGATGTCAGGCAGGGTGGCGTTGCCATCGGCTCCCGTGCGTGCGAACCAGGGAGTGTCCAGCACCACCACCCAGGCCACCATCGTGTCATGGATGTTGCACCCGAGCACGGCAATGCCAGCCTCATCGAACACGACAGGGTCGGCCGGTGTCCCCACATAGAGCTTGATCTCGAAACGCTTGATGGGCGAAAACGAATAGACGTGGTGACGCACGGTGTCTTCATTGGGAAACTGAACCGCCGTGCCGCGAGTGATCACCAGGACGTCCGGGATGAAGTGTTTGTCGCGCTGGCTGATCTGGGCCATCGGCATGGGAGGGGTCGGGCCCCTTGCTTCGGTTGGCGTGAGAGCCACCACCGCGTCGACCGCCGGGGTGCCGTCTGTCATGCGGACCTCGACCGTAACGTTGGCCGCGAAAGCGGCGGGTGCGGCGCTGCCAGTGGCCAATGTCAGTAGACTCAACCATCGCGCAGCCCGCGTCCTCCAGCTTGCCGGACTCACGGTTCGATCGCCAGTCCGATGACCGCCTCGCCGTTGCCGAGGCGACCCAGATCCCGTGCGGCACCGCTGACCAGATCGATTTCATACAGGTGCGTAGGTTCGTCGCGTTCGGATCGAATGGCTGCCAGGGCTCGATTGTCGATGTCGGAAATGTCGAATGACACCTGGCTAAGCGCACCCAGGCCCAGGGGGCCCACGGTGAATAGCTGACCGGTGTTGGGCGATATCGCATCGGCCGCCCCTTCGCGTGTCCCTTGCGTCAGGAGGGTGCCCAGCGCCTGATCAATGGCAAAGTTGGTGGTGAGGGAGTCGTCGTCGGTGTTGTAGGTATAGGCGGCAGCGCTGGCCACGGGCGACTGGCCAGCAGCTGGATCGTTGGCAACATAGCCGAGCTTGGGGTCTGTCGCCACCAACTCGCCGGTCTCCGGGTGCAACCGCCAGTTATCGCCTTCCGTGGTGATGACGCGGATCCGGTCGGCGGCAGGATTGAAGTCGAATCCAGTAGACTGGCCTGATAGGGCGGCGATCTCGCCGGTGCCCACCGGATCGACCGCGCCGCTAGCGGTGTCGATTATCCAAAGTTGTCCACGATCCGAGATCCCGTACAACTGGCCATAGGCCACCCGAAAGTCGATACCGTTCAAGGCGCTTCCTTCGGGGAGCCCTTGGAGCGTGACTTCGGCAAGCGGCGTGGCGGGTGCATCGGTCGAGTATTGCCTCAGTTGGCCGTTCTCGAACAACGCCCAGACCCGCAGCTCTGATTCCGCGTGAACCGCGACGGGAAGTGCCGCAAGAGTCAGGGCCATGACCAGGAGGCCACCTTGAGCGGTCTTGAGGGAGGTCATGCGTTTCTCCGGAAAGTTTGGACAGCCATCAGAGGAGTCAAAATCGTGATCGAAGTTTGTGACGTGGATGATGGTACTGCCGATCGTTTTTTGCTGGATGCCGTTGGCGTGTCTTTGGTGGTTTTCGTGAGTCCTGGGTGTGCCGATTGCAGGGCAGCGCGCACCGTGTTGCCCGACCTCAATCTGGGAGTGAGTCGTCTGGTGTGGGTGGATGCTACCGAAAATCGGGGTCTGGTTGAGCGTTACGAAGTGATGCACCTGCCCTCTTTATACGTCGTTCGGGATGGCGTGTTTTATGGCGAGATCAGCGCCCGGCTGCAGGCTTCGGATATCGGCCGGCAAGTCGCTCTTGCGTTGCAGAGCTGGCCGGCCGAGTTGCCATAGGCGGTGCCGAGGATTTGGGTTGTGCAACGAGCCAAGCCCCGCAATATCCGCTGACCGGCCCGCAGCCGCGGCCTTCTTCAGATCAGGCCTTGCGCCTTCAGCGCAGCCTGCACGGCAGGGCGCTGCGACACACGCTGGTGATATGCCACCAGGTTGGGCCATCGCGAGATGTCGATCTTGCGCAGGTACGTCCAGTTCACGGTCGTAAACAGATAGGTATCGGCCACGCTGAAATCGGGCCCCAGAATGTAATCCTTGCCTTCCAGGCAGTCATTCACATAGGCAAAGCGCTGCTCGAGCCGGGCCATCGAGGCGTCTTTCCAGTCCTGGCTGGCCGCCGGGTTGAACAAGGGACTGAAGCTGCGATGCAGCTCCGTGCCGGCAAAGGTGAGCCATTCGATGGCGCGCGTGCGCTCGATCGTGCCCGGCGCAGCCAGCAGCCCGGCTTCGGGGTGCGTGTCGGCCAGATACTGAACGATGGCGGGGATTTCGGTCAGGCGCGTGCCGTCATCGAGCTCTAGCGTAGGCACATATCCCTTGGGGTTGATGGCGGTGTAGTCGGTGCCGTCAGCCAGTTTCTTGGTTTTCAGATCCACCTGAACCAGTTCGTGGGGCAGGTTCAGTTCGCACAGCGCAATGTGTACGGCAAGGGGGCAGGCGCCCGGGGTGTAGTACAGCTTCATGCGTCCTCCGATGAGACACGATAGGGCAAAAGGGCATTTTGGCAGAAGCCGCGGGCAGCTGCCTATTGCGCGTGAGTGTGACAACCGGATTAAAATACTCCCTTTACCCGCCCGAACGGCCGCCGGTAGCAGCATTTCGGCAACCGGCCGTTGCTCTCTCGTGCGACCCTACGCCAATCGCATTCGGTGTCGTGGTCGCAAGCCGTCCACCGGAGACCCCACCCCATGAATGCAGTCGCCAACGCGCAACCCGCCATCGATATCCAGGCACCCGAATGGGTTCGCCACAACGGTCTCAAGGCCTGGGTGGCCGAAATTGCCGCCCTGACCCAGCCCGACCGTATCGAGTGGTGCGACGGTTCGCAGGAGGAATACGACCGCTTGTGTGCGGCTATGGTCGAGGCGGGCACCCTGCGTCGTCTCAACCCCGAGAAGCGGCCCAATTCCTACCTGGCCTGGTCGGATCCTTCCGACGTGGCCCGGGTCGAAGACCGCACCTTTGTCTGCTCGGCCACCCCCGAAGGCGCCGGCCCCACCAACAACTGGGTTGATCCTGCCGAGATGCGGCAAACGCTCAACGGGCTGTTTGCCGGTTGCATGCGCGGCCGCACGCTGTATGTGGTGCCGTTCTCCATGGGCCCGCTGGGCTCGCCCATTGCGCAGCTGGGCGTCGAACTGTCCGATTCTCCTTACGTAGTGGTCAACATGCGGCTCATGACCCGCATGGGCCGCAAGGTGTACGACGTGCTCGGCACCGACGGCAGTTTCGTGCCCTGCGTGCATACGGTGGGCGCGCCGTTGGCCGCCGGCGAGGCCGATGTGGCCTGGCCCTGCAACCCTACCAAGTACATCGTGCATTACCCGGAAACCCGCGAGATCTGGTCGTTCGGGTCGGGCTACGGTGGCAACGCGCTGTTGGGCAAGAAGTGCCTGGCGCTGCGCATCGCCTCGAAAATGGGGCGCGACGAAGGCTGGTTGGCCGAACACATGCTCATTCTGGGCGTTACCTCGCCTCAAGGCCACAAGCGGCATGTGGCGGCGGCCTTCCCGTCGGCTTGCGGCAAAACCAACTTTGCCATGCTGATTCCCCCCGAGGCACTGCCCGGCTGGAAGATCACCACCATTGGCGACGACATCGCCTGGATCAAGCCTGGTGCCGACGGCAAGCTGTACGCCATCAACCCCGAAGCCGGTTACTTCGGTGTGGCACCCGGCACCAACGACACCACCAATCGCAACTGCATGGATACCTTGCGCGAGAACGTCATCTTCACCAACGTGGCGCTTACCGACGATGGTGACGTCTGGTGGGAGGGCATGGGCCCCGAGCCCGGGCACTGCATCGATTGGCAGGGCAACGACTGGACGCCCGGTTGTGGCCGCAAGGCGGCCCACCCCAATGCCCGCTTCACGGTGGCAGCGCAACAGAACCCGGCCATCGATCCCGAGTGGGACAACCCCGCCGGTGTGGCCATCGACGCGTTCATCTTCGGCGGTCGGCGCTCCAACACCGTGCCCCTGGTCACCGAGGCACGCAACTGGCTCGAAGGCGTGTACATGGCCGCCACGCTGGGTTCCGAAACCACCGCAGCCGCCATGGGTGCCCAGGGCGTGGTGCGGCGCGATCCTTTCGCCATGCTGCCCTTCTGTGGCTACAACATGAGCGAGTATTTCGCCCACTGGCTCGAGCTGGGCCGCAAGCTCGAGGCTCAGGGCGCCACCGTGCCGCGCATCTATTGCGTCAACTGGTTCCAAACCGACGACAATGGCCGCTTCATCTGGCCGGGGTTTGGCGACAACATGCGCGTGCTCAAGTGGATGCTCGAACGCATCGAGGGCCAGGCCGAGGGGCGCGACAACGCCTTTGGCGTCACGCCACGCTTCGACGACCTCTCCTGGGAGGGC
This sequence comes from Verticiella sp., assembly GCA_041690575.1. GTDB lineage: Bacteria > Pseudomonadota > Gammaproteobacteria > Burkholderiales > Burkholderiaceae_B > Verticiella. The sequence continues at coordinate 38,392 of JAWLHC010000004.1, read as the reverse complement.
CTCGAATTTTCGCGCGATAACTACGAGCGCATCACCAGCATCGACGTGCATGCCTGGCGCAACGAGCTGGGTCTGCACGAAGAGCTCTTTGCCCGGTTGCAGCACAAGCTGCCGGGTGAGTTGCGCGAAGTGAAGCAAGCCCTGGAAGATCGCCTGCAATCCTGATCCCGGAGTCGTAGCGCTGCGCCCACCAGGCCTGAAGTGGCCGGGTGGGCGTTTTGGTTTGCGGCGTCAATCCGTCAGGAGTCGTGTGTCGGCGGGCCATGATGGCGTGGGCTCCAGGCGGTCTGCCAGGCCTGGCAGGTTCACTCCGTAGGGTTTCAGCCGGGGCCCCAGCGCCTCGGCCCGGCGGGCCAGCGTCGGCTCGTCGGGCAGACCGTCGGGTCGTGCCAGGATCACCCGGTTTCCGGCACGCAATTGTTGATATTGGCCAAACACGTCGGCATAGGTGGCCGACTCCCGGTGGCCCAGCGTGCTGGCCGTGAACGTGTTGGCCGCCACCACACCGCCCGGTGCCAGCAGGTCGCGCACGGCTTGCAGGAACTCGCGCGTCATCAGGTGCTCCGGGATGTAATCGATGTCGTAGGCATCCAGCACGATCAGGTCGTAAGTGTCTCCGCGGGCCACGGCCTGTTCTACAAATTCGCGACCATCCTGCAGATGCACCTGCTGCTGCGGGCCAGGCCGAAAGCCAAACCAGGTGCGAGCCACCCGTAGCACACCGGGATCGATTTCTACCGTGTCGATGTGCGCTTCGTCGAACAACTCGGCGAAGGCGGTGGGCAACGTGCCCCCGCCCAGACCGATCACCAGGATCCGCTGTGGATCCGGCTGCAACAAGAGCGAGGCCATGACCATGCGGGTGTACTGAAACACCATGCGTTGCGGGTCGCGGGGATCGAAACAGGTTTGCCGCCCGGTGGCGTCGACGCTTCCAAACGCCATGCAACGCTCGCCACGAGATTCGTACACCACGATCGGGCTGAATGGCGAGGCTTCGGTGTGCAACACTTCCGCGGCACGGACATTGGCCTGAAAGGCCAGCCCGACAAGCATCGCGATGGCGATCACGATCTGCGCGCGCAGGATGGCAGGTGTGCTCTGGCAATAGGTGGCGAGGCAACGGCGAATCGAGGGCATAACGACAGGCATCCTGAAGGCATCCGAAAGAGCGGGCGGGGTCATCGCCCTCATTATCACGCGAGCGGCGTCAACCACCACGCCAACCACGTGGCCAACAGTACCAGCACCAGGCCAGGAATCACGGCCAGGGAATAGTGTCGCCCACCCGCCAGCGCCGCCACCAGCATCTTGCTCAAACTGTTGGTGCTGAAAGCGGCGAGAATGGGCAATGCCACGGCCTCGGGCGTGAGCCGGCCGGCGGCGGCCAACGCCGCGGCCGCGGCAGCCGGTGCATGCGTATCGCCAAATCCGGCCAGGGCATTGAGCAAGGTGAGCCCGGCATCGCCCAGAGTGTCGTTGGCTACCGCTGCCAAGGCTTGCAAGGTGGCAATCAGCAGCCCCAACAAGAGTGCGTGACTCACCCGAAAGGCCTTGCCCCGGGGGGGTTGAGCCGTGGCCTCGCTCCGCCACGAGCGCCAGGTGAACCAGGCGCCGTACAGTACCGCCACCAGAGCGCCCGCCACCAGAGCGGGCAACAACACGCGCAATGTTGGCAGATCCACCAGCGCCAATACGGCAACCATTTGCCCGAACGTGGCAACGGTGGACAACGCCGCCGCCGCCACCGCGGGAGCGTGCAGAGCCGGGGTCTCTCGGGCGCGTCCACCCATGGCGGCAATGGTGGCCGTACTCGACACAAAGCCGCCCAGCAGCCCTGCCAGAGGCAGCCCCAACCGGCTGCCCAGGCCTCGCAACAGGGCGTGGCCGGCCCCGCCAATGGCCATGATCAGAATCACCAGCGTCCACACGTTGGCCGGGTTGATGGCGTCGTCCGGCCCCAGCCCGCGATTGGGCAGCAGGGGCAGCACGATCAGCGTGGCACCCGCCAGCAACAGCAGGTCGTGAGTCTCGTCGGTGGTCAGCACACGACGGGCAAAATGATGCAGCGGCTGCTTGATGGCCAGCAGGATGGCCACGGCCACCCCCAGGCCCGCAGCCAGTTCTGGGCGAGTGTGGGTGAGGGCACCCAGGGCCAACGTGGCGAGCAGCGCCACTTCCGTGGTCAAGCCCGGGTCGGTCTGGCCGCGTCGATAGTGAGAAATGGCCAGCCATACGGCCACGGCGCCAAAAGCGAGCGCCAGCATGGCCACGTGCAACTGTGCCGTGAGCGCTCCCAGGAGGGCAGCAATGGCGAAGGTGCGGATGCCAGCCGGCTCGCGTGCCGGGCCATCGCCCTTGTGTCGTTCACGCTCCAGGCCAATGAGCAGGCCGATGCCGATGGCCACGGCAAAGGGGATCCAGGTGTCGAGCTCGGCGCTCATGGCGGGTTCGACCGGGCAAGCGTCAGGGTGGCCGCGTCTGCGTCGCTGAAGGAGGGTGGTCGATGCGGACGTGTAACGAGGTTTTCCAGAATCATGCTTTAATAGATAAGTTTTGCCCGAGCACCTTGGGGCGGAGATTCACCATACAGGCTTTCGGGAGGCGGGTTGTGCTCCAGGCTTTCGGGAGGCAGGTAGTGTCACAATCGGACTTTTACACAGATCGCTCACCGGAGGCCATCGCCTTGCGGCTCACGCAGTCGCTGCCGGTTGCCTCGTTCGTGATGAAAACTTCGCCCCGAGGCGAGTTGCGGTTTGCTTTCATGAGCGAACCCTGGCTGCGCATGAACGCACTGACGGCCGAGCAAGTGACCGAGCAGCCCTTGCTGCCCTTCGAGCGCATCCACCCCCACGACCAGCCAGCGTTCTGGCAAATCGCCCGTCGCGCCCGGCGTGAGTTTCAGCCGCTGCACTGGGAGGGCCGCCTGAAGGTCGACGGGCGCACCCTGTGGTGCACCATGACCGCGACGCCCTATCGCCTGCCCGACGACGACAGTATTGCCTGGGAGGGTATGCAGATCGACGTCTCGCGCCGCCACGAAATGGAGCGGCAGCTGCGGGCCAGCGAGGCTCGTTGGCGCAAAACGCTCGATCACGTGCCCACCCCGGTCCTCTGTGCCCACATGCATGAGCGCATCGTTCCGTTCTTCGTCAACCGTGCGTTTACGCAAACCTTTGGCTACAGCCTGGCTGAACTGCTCGATACCGGGCGCTGGGTGTGTCGGGCCTATCCGGATCCCGAGTACCGCGCCAGTGTCCAGAAACGCTGGAAGCTGCTCGTCAAGCAGCTGCGATCCAACCCTGCTGCGGTCGAAAGTCAGGAAATCCGTCTGCACAGTCGTGATGGCGAAGCGCGCGACGCGCTCGTGGCCGGTTCGCTGGTCGACGACATGCTGCTGGTGTCGTTTACCGATCTCACCGAACGCAAGCGCATCGAGGCTTTGCACCAGCATCGCGCCCGCCATGATGTGCTCACCGGCTTGCCCAACCGCACGGTGCTCGACGAAGCCGTGGCCGAGGCCATGATCGAAGGCGAGCCCTTCGCCTTGCTGTTTCTCGACCTTGATCAATTCAAGCAGGTCAATGACCGCTTTGGTCATTCGGTGGGCGATCGCGTCCTGCAGGGGGTCGCTCAGCGCCTGCGCATGGCCGTCCGCAGCGGTGATATCCCGATTCGGGTGGGTGGTGACGAACTCGTGGTACTGGCCCGTCAGGTGGCTACCCGTGAGGCCGCCAACGGCGTCGCCAGTCGCCTGCACCGCGCCCTGCAGGCCCCGTTTGCCGTCGAAGACCGCCTGTTGCCCGTATCGGCGAGCATCGGCGTCGCGCTGTTTCCGCAGGATGGCAGCTCGCTCGACACGCTGATGCAGCATGCCGATGCCGCCATGTACCGCAGCAAAGCGGGCGGCACGCGCTCGGCAGCGGGATCCGGCCGCGGATCCGGTGCCATCTCGTCGGCTTCCTCCTTGGATCCGGGCTGACCGGCACGGGGAGTGGGGGTCCGGGGTCTGCCAGCGTCCACATCCCCTGCGCCAGGGCACGATGTCGGTTACCCTTGGGGCATACTCACCGGATCGACTCGGCGCGGCCGGCCGGCCGCCAAGCCTCGAGTCGGTCATCACCGAACAGGAGGCCCAATGGCAGAGAAGAACCCCGAGAAAGGCTATGTGGCAGTGCTGGGCTGGAGCCTGCGCTGCATCGATGCGCTCGAGCAGTTCGATCGTCGCTACGTCATCGTCGCCCCTCCCTGGGCCGAAGAATACGCCCGCGACAACGACATCCCGTTCGTGTCATGGAACTTCGAACGCCTCAACGACAACAGCTATGAGCTGGCCACCCGCCTCAAAGAGATGGGCGTGGATGTTGCCATCCCGTTGTTCGAAGAAACCGTCGAATGGGCTGGCGCCGTCAACTCGGTGCTGCTCGACAACCCGCGACTGCTGGCGCAATCCATGCTCTTTCGCGATAAATCCCTGATGAAGCGTCGCGCCCAGCTGGGCGGCATCCGGGTGGGCATCTTCGAAGAAGCCATGGATCACAGTGATGTCATCCGCTTCCTCAAGCGCGTCAACCAAACGCTGCTCAAGCTCGATGGCGATCCCAACGATCCCATCCATTTCAAGGCCTTCGATAAAGCGGGGTGCCTGGGGCATCGCGTCATTCGTACCGCCGACGACGTCGCCACCATCTCCGACGACGAATTCCCCGCCCTGATGGAGAGCCATCTCAGCGGGTGGGAATTCGCCGTCGAAGCATGGATCAAGGATCGCAAGATCCAGTTCCTCAACATCTCCGAGTACGTCACACTGGGCTATTCGGTCTTCGTGCCGGCTACGCCCGAGCTCGAAAAATGGCGCGGCCGAATCACGCAAGAGATCGAGAAGCTGATCGAAGTGTTCGATATCGATTTCGGCTTCATTCACCCCGAGTACTTCGTGACCAGCGACGGCACCATGTACTTTGGCGAAGTGGCCTATCGGCCGCCCGGCTTCAACGTGTTCGAGCTGCTCGAGCGTGCCTACGGCTTCAACGCCTATCAGGGGATGGTGCTGGCCTTCGACCCCAAAACCACCCAGGAAGAGCTCGATGCGTTCTTCCCCACACCGGTCAAGGATGCCACGGGCCACGCCGGTTGCTTCGGTGTCTATCCGCGCCGCCGCGTGGTCAGCGAGCTCGCCATGCCCGAAGAAACCGTCGATCACCCGTACTTCGAATTCCACGAGCTCGTACCGCCCCAGGAGCAAAAGGTGACCAAGCGAACGGCCTTCGGCACTCACTGGGGGCTGCTGTACTTCTTCGGCGAGGATCCGCACGAAATGCGCGACCTGCTGAAACGACAGGAGGAGCTCGACTTCTACGTGTAGGGTTCGCGCTCGGGCGCCACCGCCACCACGGCCGGGCGCTTCGGCGTGTCCGGGCGGGGGAGTCAACAACACCATGACAGCAAACACAACTACTCTCGAGTCCCTGGTCGAAAAATTCGACCACGTGCTCAAGCAGCTCGAAACGGCATCGAGCTTTGCCAAGATCTCGTATCAGGGGCGCGTGCTCGACGTGGCTCGACGCCTGCTTGAAGCCCAGGGCGGCCTGACCGCCCTCGAAGAGCGCATCGGTCGTCTCGACCGTGCCGGCATCTTCGCTGGTACCGACTGGGCCGTGCCCACCGTGCTGCTGCCCGGGCTGGTGGGCCACACGCTCACCCATGCCGAGTCGCGCACTGTCGTACTCGAGTGCCTCAGTCTGCTGCGGTTTCTGTCGGTGGCCCAGCGTCAGCACTCGGTGCCCGGACTACCGGCCGAATACGCCCGACACTTCCTCACCCAGGTGATGGCGCTCAACCTCGATCGCATTCTGGGGTCGGCATCCGAAGTCGTGCGCGTGCGCAGCGGATCCCTGGGCACGGCGGTCGACGGCCTGCTGGTGCACATCATGAACACCGTGGGTGCCGAAGGCATCCTCAACCGCCTGGTCGACGAAGTCTGGCGCATCATGGCGCAGCGGCCACTCCAGGTGGGCCATGTCAAGTCGATGATCGTACAGATCTCGATGGCCATGAGCGAAGGGCACAACGGCCTGGGCGAAGCCCGACTGTTGGGTGCCGATCGCCTCATCAGCGCGCTGTTCGGCCCCACGCATCTCAGTCGTGAAGACCCCGGCCTCGACGTGTATCGCCAGCGTCTCGCCTCGGCCGACAAAGGCACCTTGCAGAACGAAGCCTCCGGCATGGCGCGTGCCATGCACGACACCGGACTGGTGTCCGACTATCAAGTGGCCTTCCTGCAATTCATTCTCGATAGCGCCAACTCCGACCTCCTGCCGCAAGTGCTGGGTCTGTCGAGTACCGGGCTGGACGCCTTGCGATGCTACCAACCCCTGGTGCATGCGCTCATCGAAGAAGGCGTGCATCTTGGCACCAATCAGGCCGTACTGGGCCTGGCCCTCATGCTCGAGCGCGGCATCCTCTACTCGCCGCCCATTGCGCCTTCGCTGTGGCGACTGCTGGGTTCCGAGCTCAGCCCCATGTGCCAACAATTAACCGCAACGGCCTTCGGGACGGCCGTGGAGCCCCGGCAACGCCTCGTGGGCGGCGTGATGCAGATTCTTGGCCAGCCACTCGGGGTGGGGCAGGGCAACAACCCTACGTGTCAGTCTGCCAGGGCGCTCTCGATGTGGGCGCTCAACGATCCCGATTACCTCCTCTGGCTGCTGGCGCAGGTGATCCACAACGATCGCCTCGTAATGCACTTCGAGGGTCAGAAACTCGACTCCAGCATTCTGCCCGCCGGGCTGGCCTCCAACGTGCCGCTCGATGCCGATGTGGTATCGGTGCTTCTGGTGCCTCACCTCGACCGCATCTACGCCGAAATGGGTCGTCGTGTGGCCGACCGCGGCGAAGACCCCCACAAATGGATCAACCCCGAGCTGCACGGCTGGTGGGTGGGTCGCGAATTCCACATCGCCGTCGATATTGCCACGGGTCAGTTGCTGCAATACCGCGAGTTTGTCACGGCCTTCTATCGCACCCACCACCCGCTGTACAACGGCAACGAACCCGTCATTCACCCGCAACCGGCAGGCATTGCCGTCACCGATAGCATCGGTACTTTCGTGGGCTGGCACGCCATCACGATCATCCGCGTGGCACTCGACCAGAACAGCGAGATGCGGGTGTACTTCTTCAACCCCAACAACGACAGCGGCCAGGATTGGGGCCACGGCATGGTGGTATCTACCCAGGGCAACGGCGAGCTGCCCGGCGAAGGCTCCTTGGCCTTCGGCGATTTTGCGTCGCGGCTCTACATCTTCCACGACGACGGTCTTAAAGACGGCGTACGCCCGCCCATTGATGGCGCCATCATCGATGAGGTGTACGAAAAGGCCAAACAATCCTGGGCGGTGGATCGGGTGCCGGCCGAGGCTGGGTGATTGCGTCGAAATCGCCCCCTCTGGTACACGACCGCGCTAGCTCCCGGTGAGTACCTTCGCGCCCGGCTGCGCAGCGATTCGTTGTGTCTTCTGCACCGTGGCAGCAAAAAGGGGCATGAATCGCCGGCCTGCCTAAGCGCGGCGGGAATATCGTTGCAGCATGTCGGCAAAGTAATCCGCGGCGGGTGTTAGCGGCAGGTCTGCACGTCGAACAAAGACGATGTCGGGCGCCGGGAGGCGCTCGCGCAGGCTGATGACCTCAAGGGCCCCCTGGATGAGGGGCAGCCCGCTCAACTGCTCTGGCAGCACCGCCAGCAGGTCCGTGCTGACCAGGGCAACAATCACCGACATGGTGGAATGGGCCTGCAGCTTGATCTTTGGCGGCGGCAGTCCAAACGATGCGAACAGGTTGTTGAGGTCTTCCGCCGCAACGGTGGTGAGCGAGGGCGTCAGCCACTCGGCCTGCGCCAGATCCTTCAACGAACGGGCCCCAGCCAGCGGGTGGCCCTTGCGTGCGAATACCAGGCGCGTGTTGTGAAACAGCAGCTCACTGATCAACCCCGGCGCCAAAGGCCCGTTGGGTGAAGCCCCGAGATAGAAGTCGATACTGCCATCCCTGAGTCCTGGCTCGATGGCCGGGTAGAGGTCTTCGATCACCTTGACCACCACGCCGGGAAAGCGCTTGCGAAACAATGGCAGAGCCCCGGGCAGCATGCCCACATGCGGCATGATCGACAAACCCGCGGCGACGGTACCCACCGTTCCACCGCGCGCCTGATCGATTTCTTCCCGCGCGCGCCGCAGTTCGTTCACTGCGGAACTGGCGCGTTGGAAGAACAGCCTGCCCATGGGCGTGAGCACCATTCCGCGGGCGTCTCGTTCGAACAAGGTGCTGCCCAGTTCCCGCTCCAGTTCCCGGATGCTGCGCGTCAGCGCAGATTGCGCCACGTCGAGGTGCCGCGCGGCAGCCCGCAGGCTGCCACGCTCCACGATCGCGACCATGTCGCGCAGTTGATTGAGCTTCATGGGGGTCTCAAAAAGCGATCACTTCAAACATTTTGCCATCTATTTGTGATCGTGGAGAGATCCTAGAGTCCTCCTTGGACGTCAAGAGCGCGACCACCGGGAGACATCTCCCGAATCCCGTCCTGTCACGGCAAAGGTGCCCTGAGTGTCACCCATTCCGATTCAAGGAGAAAGCATGAACCCCCGCAAGAAAGCCCTGGTCACCGGCGGCGCGACAGGTATCGGTCGCAGTGCGGTGCTCGCCCTGGCGCGCGCCGGCTACGACGTCGCCATTGTCTACGGCTCCAGCGTCAAGGCGGCGCACGAGACTGCCGAAGAAGTGGAGCAGGCCGGAGGCAAGGCGCTGCTGCTGCAGTGCGATGTGAGCAATGAGACCACCGTGCGCCGCACCTTGGCCCAGGTCGGCGAATCATTCAACCACCTGGATGCGCTGGTCAACAATGCCGGCACGACGGCCTCCTGGAAAGTCAAGGATCTCGAGAGCCTCGACCTCACCGAATGGGATCGCACCTTCGCCGTCAATGTGCGCGGACTCTTTCAAGTGACCCGCGCGGCTGTGCCCTTGCTGAAGAAGGGTATGCGTCCCGCGATTGTCAACACCGCCAGTATCGTCGGCTTGCGTCCCGGACCGCAGCCGCTGCCCTACGCAGCGAGCAAGGCGGCGGTCGTCAATCTCACCAAGACGCTGGCCTGGAATCTGGGGCCAGACATCCGCGTCAATGCAGTCGCTCCCGGCTGGATGGAAGGTGACTGGATGATGCGCATGCTAGGCGACAAATATGAGTCGTTGATGGGCGCACGTGCCAAGGCCACCCCGCTCAAGCGCTGCGTCACGGCCGACGACGTGGCCGAGGTCATGCTCTCACTGATCGAAGGCATGCAGTTTGTCACCGGCGAAGTCATCGTGATCGATGGTGGCTTCACCAGCTCGACCTGACCTGGAGGTTCATCATGCTCGAAGGGTTTGTTCCGTTTCCCCCCGACTTCGTTCAACGTTATCGCGAAAAAGGCTACTGGCAGGACCGCTCCATGGCTCAGGAGTTTGATGGGATATTTGAATGTTTCAGCGAACGGGTCGCGCTGATCGACGGCGAGAGAGAATTCACCTATGCAGAGCTCGACCGCGTCACGACGAACCTGGCGTTGAACCTGCTGGAGATCGGTCTCAAACCGCGAGACCGCGTGGTTCCGACACTGCCAAATGTGCATGAGTTCGTGATCCTTTACTTTGCCCTGCAGAAGATCGGCGCCATTCCCATTGCGGCACTCGCGACGCATCGTTTTGCCGAGATCAACCAGTTCGTGCGGCTTTCGGGCGCCACCACTTGTGTTTATCCAGAGACCGTCGGTGACTTCGACTTCTCGCCTGTGATTGCGCGCGTACAGGAAGAGAACCCCTCGCTCAGGCACCGTCTGGTGCTGGACAGGGCAGGGCCGGGCGAGCACTCGCTGCGCGAGCTCATCGATCGACCCGCGCGCCTGCCGGAGTCGCGCCTGGCGGGGGTTTGCATCGATCCGATGGATCCCTGCATTTTCCAGCTCTCTGGAGGAACCACCGGAGTTCCGAAACTGATTCCGCGCACGCACAACGATTACGCCTACAACTCCAAGGTAGCCGCGGACGTTACGGAGATTGATGCGGAATCCGTGTTGCTGCTCGTGCTGCCCATTGCGCACAACCTGCCGCTCGCCTGTCCCGGCATCCAGGGCTTCATGTTCAAGGGAGCCAAGGTAGTGCTGCACGGCAATACCCGACCGTCCGAGATGTTCGCGTTGATCCAGAAGCACCGGGTCACACACCTGAAAGTGGTGCCGGCCTTGTTGATCCGCCTGATCAACGATCCCGATGTGACCCATTTCGATATCTCCAGTCTCAGGGTGATACAGAGCGGCGGACAGCGCATGCAGCCCGAAGTGCGCGAACGGACACAGGCGCTGATCCCTGGCGTCTTCGTGCAGGAGAACTTCGGCATGTCGGAAGGCACGTTGATGTTCGTTCGGTCAAGCGACCCGGAGGAGGTGAAGCTCGAGACATGTGGCCGCCCGGTTTGCGAAGACGACGAGGTGAAGCTGCTGGACGATGAGGGCCGTGAAGTGCCGGACGGCGAGGTGGGCGAACTCACCGTGCGCGGTCCCTACACCCTGCGAGGCTACTTCGGGGTCCCGGAGTACAACGCTCGTCAGTTCACGCCCGAAGGCTTCTACCGTTCGGGCGATCTGATGCGCAGGCACCCATCAGGCAACTACATCGTAGAAGGCCGAAAGAAGGACCTGATCAACCGAGGTGGCGAGAAGATCAGCGCCGAAGAAGTGGAAAACCTGATCCTGATGCATCCGGCCGTGCAGAACGTGGCATGCGTGCCCATGCCGGACGACGTGTTGGGCGAGCGAATGTGTGCCTTTGTCACCCTCAAGACAGGGTTCGGGTTGACGCTGCCCGAGCTGGTGCAGTTTCTCCTGACCAAAGAGATCGCCAAATTCAAATTGCCGGAGCACCTGGAAGTGGTTCCTGACTTCCCTGTCTCCGCCTTTGGCAAGGTATCCAAGAAAGCCTTGGGAGAACGGATCGCCGCCAAACTGCAGCAAGCACGATCCGCCTGAGCGCTCACCCGAAACGATCAGTGTGAAAGAGGGACTTCATGAGAATCATCGACCTGCATTGCTATCCGGGGACAAGCACCTGGGTGGACTCCCAGGGCCCTTATCCCGCCGAACTGGCGCGTTATTGGAAGCGCGAGTGGGTGGGAAAAAGCGAGGAGGAAGTCGTTGCCGAATTTACCGCCGCCGAAGTACAGGCCTGCCTGGTGGCGCTGGATCTCGAGACCACGATCGGGGCTCCGCCCTGCAGCAACGAATATGTGCACGACATGTGGAAACGACACCCGGACCGCATCATCCAGTGCTGGGGTGCGGTAGAGCCCGCCAAGGGCGAGATCGCGATGGGTCAGGTGCGCACAGCCGTGAAGAAGCTGGGCTTCCTCGGTTTTCACTTCCATCCCATCATGCAGCATTTTGCTGTGAGTGAGCGTCGTTACTACCCGCTGTTCGAGGAGATCGCCTCGCTCGGCGCCGCCGTGATGATCGACGTGGGCACCACCGGTATGGGTGCAGGGATGGCGGGAGGCAATGGCACCGTACTGCGCCACGCGCATCCCAAGCACATCGACCAGCTCGCGGCTGACTTTCCACACCTGAAAATCATCATGGCGCACCCCGGCTGGCCCTGGGTCGATGAGACCACTGCAGTTGCCCTGCACAAAGGCAACGTCTACTGGGAAATGTCGGGCTGGGCGCCGAAGCACTTTCCGGGCAATCTGAAGGTGGATATCCGCGGCCGCTTGCAGGACAAGATCATGTTCGGCAGCGATTACCCGAGTCTGCCCTATGCGCGCATCCTTCGTGAATGGGCCGAGCTGAACTACAAGGACGAGGTCATGGACAAGATCATGCACGGCAACGCCGAGCGGGTATTGGGTCTGTGAGGAGGCTGCCGTGAACCATGTCTTGCCACGCAACGGTATACGCCTACCCAGCGAACGCCATGTCACCGGGATGGCGGCATGAGCGAGATCTTGCTGGAGGAGCGGCTCTCGGGCGGTGTCGCGCTGCTTCGTCTCAACCGTCCCGACGTACTCAACGCGCTCAGCCTCGAGCTGCGCCGAGCGCTTGCGGATGCCTTCAACCGGCTTGACGCCGATTCGGCGATCAGAGTCATCGTCCTGGCAGGTACCGGCCGGGCTTTCTGCGCCGGGGCGGACCTGAATGAATACATCGACGCCACCCCCACGGAGATCATGGAACGCCGGATGGACAGGCTTTGGGACGCCATCAGCGATTGTCGCAAGCCGGTGATTGCCGCAGTCAAGGGGCACGCACTCGGAGGAGGCTGCGAACTGGCGATGCATGCCGACATCCTCATCGTCGGAGAAGGCGCGCGCCTCGGCCAGCCTGAGGTGACCCTCGGGATCATGCCCGGGGGTGGCGCTACGCAACGCCTGACGCAGGCGGTTGGCAAGTTCGCCGCGTTGCACCTTTTGCTGCGTGGGGCACCCTTCAGTGGGCAAGCGGCGCTCGCCATGGGCCTTGCCAGCGAGGTGGTGAGCGACGATCTGGTAGAAGCGCGAGCATTGCAGATCGCGAGTGAAATTGCGGCCTTGCCCGTGCTGGCACTGCGCCTCATCAAGGAGGCCGTGCTTGAAGGACTGAACAGTGGGCTGGAGAGTGGCCTGCGCTTGGAGCGGCGCTCATTCCAGGCATTGTTCTCCACGGCAGACAAACAGGAAGGCATCCGTGCCCGATTGGAGAAGCGCCAACCGGATTTCATCGGTAAGTGACCGACTGAAATCTCAAGGCGAGAATCATATTGACCCTACAAATCAAGGAGACACGCATGATCAAAATTTCCGCCCGTTCCTTCCTCGCCAACTTCGCGCTGGCCGCTCTGGCTTCCGGCGCAGCGCAGGCGCAAACGCTCGAGTACCCGAACCAACTGATCCGAATTCTGGTCGGAGCGCCCCCGGGTGCGCCCTCGGATATCACGGCCCGACTCTTTGCCGAACAGCTGTCGCAGCGCATGCAGCAGAGCGTGATCGTGGAAAATCGTCCCGGCGTCGGCACCAGCCTGGCCGCGGGGTTGGTGGCCAAGGCCGATCCCGACGGCTACACCCTGGGAGTCAGCCCGGATACCGTCGTCACCGTGAACCCGCTGGTCTATCCCGATCTGGGGTTTGATGCGCGCACGGAACTGATGAACGTCTCGGTGCTCGCGAGTTTTACACAGATGCTGGTGTGCCACCCGGCCAACGGTGTAGAGACGGCGGCCGAGCTGGTCGCCCGAGCCAAATCGAGCCCCATGACTTACGCTTCGGGCGGTGCCGGCGTGCCTGGCCATCTGGCCGCCGAGATGCTCCTGTGGGAGACCGACGCCCCTATGCAGCATATTCCGTACCGCGGACCTGCTCCGGCCAATTTGAGCGTTCTCGCGGGCGAGGCAGATTGCGGATTCCTCGCCACGCCCACTGTGCTGCCGCACGTGAAGGACGGCAAGTTGACCGCGCTTGCCGTGTCTTCCGCCGTACCTTCCGCTCTCGCTCCGGACGTTCCCACCCTGGCTGAGGCGCTGGAGGCGCCAGAACTGGACATCAGTTTCAGCCTCGTGCTGCAAGCACCCAAAGACTTGCCGGCCGAGATCGTGACCGAACTCGAACGAGCCGCCGACGCCATCATGAAGGAGCCGGAAGTGCAGGCCCGGCTGCAAGCGCTGGATCTGGTTGTGATCGGCAGCACGCGAGAGGTTGCCGAGGCACAGGTGCGAGCGGAAACGCGGCGCTGGGAGCCAGTGGTGCGACGGCTGAATCTCAGTTCGAACTGAACGAAGTGCGCCAGGAGGAACGACAACCACGAAGCCCAACATCATCTCTGAAAAGCCGAATTACAAGACGGCTCTGATCTGCAAGTGGCACCTCGGGTAACGACCCCGAGTCTGTAAACACTCACTTAGCCTGGGCTGACGATTTCCCGCCGCATGGCGCCGTGAATAGCTTGCGCGGTCGTCTCGGCAACGCCGGCCTGTTCCGCGAAGCTCATCTGGTGCTGCTGAGTCCAGCTCCCATCCGGGTTGTAGGCGTAGCTGACGTCAAATGCCGGCGATAGGCGCCACTCACCTTTCCGATTCATGAGGAAGGCGATGTTCTTGACGTGATCGTCCTGATTCCGGACGAGGATGTTGAAGACCGCGCGTCGAAATCATAGTGGCGCAAGGCCGCAAGCGACTGCATGTGGAGTTTCTGGCCGGTGGCAGTGCGGTCGAAGCGCTGCGTCATGAAATGCGACCGGCCGCCTTCGTGGTGAACCCGGCATTCGGTCATGTCGATGCCTGCAGCACGGGCCATGAGGAAGAAGCCGTACTCGATAAGGCCAAAGCCCTGCGGATCGGCCAACTCCTTGTCGCGATTGTTTGAGATACCGTCGAACTTCATGAGCCAGTAGGTGAAGCCTTCACCGGCTCTGACCTGACCGGAACGGAATTCGCCGGTCTTTTCGTTCCAGGCGAGGATGGCCTTGGCGCGCGCACCACCTGCGGATGTCCCAACGCGCAGGATTTCCTGCAAGGTATTGTGGTCGTCGCCGCCCTTGAGAACACCACCGAGGTTGGCGCGACGTGCGCCCGCCATTCAAGCGGCGGAATGCGGCCGCGCCGTGATTCAGGTTTCGCATGCGAAACTTGGCGGGAGGCTCGGCGCGCTTGACGGACGACGGGATCTGGCCGCTGACATATCGAAGAGGGCGGTCCGCTACTATGACTGCACCGATGCCCACAAAAGCCTTGTGGAGAGGCGTGGTGATGCATGTGTGGCGGTCAGTGTGGCAGTTGGGATCAAGAGCTTGTTATTTAACAGCTTTTTCTCTGATCGACTCCATACAGGCCAAAAAAAAAACCACCGCGATGGATGGCTTCTCATGATACTTGGCGGAAGCGGAACGCTTGTCTGCCATCGAAGCGGGTGAGTTCGCCGGCGGCCAGGCACTGTTGGTGGGGGAAACGTTCGCCGTAGCGACTCTGTCGGCCGGGCTACCCGCCAAGGTGCAGGTGTTCGAAGACGATATCCCGGCCGGGTTCGGCCCGGGCGAGCCTTGGGAGTGGACTGTCGTGAGCGGCACCGAACTTCCCCTGGAACTGGTGGCCGAGGTGGGCACGGTCGACGATCTCATCGCGTGATGATGGGAGGGGTCGAGTTTCGCATGCGAAACTCCGGTCCCTCTTGCTGGATGGTCAGGGAGCTTCGCATGAGGGTTGTGTCTGTGCGGATGCTGACCGTGTTAGAGAGCATTGCGCTGTCCAACGCCTTGACCTCACCACCTAGCTCCGCATGACGTCATCTGCCGCATTTAGGGCTCCCCGTCGGTTGCTCCATGCAGACAGCGCTCCCCGCCCATCTGGTTGACATTTACCTAGTAAATGGCAGACTTATACCTATTGATATCGGCAATGCGAGCTATCCATCATGAATCAGACTATTGATACGGCCACTGCGCGACGCATGGCTGAAGCCGGCACCATTCGCGGCGTCTCCATCGTAGGCCAACCCGGAGGGTGGAGTGTCTTGCTCAGGATGGACAGAATGGAGAAACCTCTGGGGACGCAGAAAACGGATCGGCCACGCACCTGGCGCAGCCTGGACACTCTGACCGATTATCTTCGGAAAGACCTGCATATTGTGCGAATCGACGGCCTGGACGCCACGCATCACAGCGACGTCAGCGACAAGCGTCGTGTCCGACCGGACGCCGCACAGCGGATGAAGCGTGCCCATGAAGCCGCCGGCTATGACAAGTGGTTTCGCGAACAGGTGCAAGCCAGCATCGACGACCCGCGACCGAGCCTAACGAATGAAGAGGCGAACGCGCACATGCAAGGCGTCTTTGCCAGGCTCGAGAAGGCGAAACAATGAAGCCAGTCCGATGGCGGAGCATGGCTCTGACCGACCGGGAGCGCATCGCAGAATACATCGCTGACAACGGTAGCCCAATTGCAGCACGCAAGCTTGATACAGAGTTCGTCGCCAAGGCTCAAGTCGCGGCACAGCGTCCCAAGCTTTATCGTGCGGGGCGGGTGAGTGGTACCCGGGAAATGGTCGTTCGACCCAACTACATCATGGTCTACCGTATCGACGATGCCGGCGTCACTGTTCTGCGGGTGTTGCACGCAGCGCAGCAGTGGCCTCCTCGTGGCTAGTCCATGGCAGAGGCTGGGTGAACCGCCCCGGGTTTCGCGGAGGCTGTTTGGTTAAAGCAAAATGGCCTCGTCGACGGGTTTGCCGAGTTGGTTGTAGTCGTTTGCCTCAGCCTCGGCCGGCGGGAGATTGCCGATGGATGAGAGCAGGCGTTTCTGGTTGAACCAGGCGACCCATTCCAGGGTTGCCAGCTCGACAGATTCCCTGGTTTTCCAGGGCGCACGGCGATGAATCAGTTCGGCCTTGTACAAGCCGTTGATCGTCTCTGCAAGGGCGTTGTCGTAGCTGTCGCCACGGCTGCCCACTGACGGCTCGATGCCGGCCTCGGCCAGGCGCTCGCTATAGCGGATACTGATATATTGCGATCCCCTGTCGCAGTGGCGGGTCAGAGAACCGTCATTGCCGGGTTGGCGGGCGTACAAGGCTTGCTCCAGCGCGTCGAGCACAAAGTCCGTGGTCATGGACTTGCTCACGCGCCAGCCGACAATACGACGAGCGAAGACGTCGATGACGAAGGCCACGTACAGCCACCCCTGCCAAGTCGAGACGTAGATGAAGTCCGAGACCCAGAGCTGGTTCGAACGCTCGGCGCGGAACTGCCGATTGATCCGATCCAGCGGGCGACTGGCCGCGTCATCGGCAATCGTCGTTCGCAGCTGCTTGCCACGCCGTACGCCTTGCAAGCCATGGGCGCGCCTCAGGCGTTCGACCGTGCAACGGGCCACCGTCATGCCTTCGCGGTTCAGTTGTCGCCAGACCATGTCGGTGCCGTAGACGCAATGGTTCTCCTGCCAGATGCGCTGCACATGCGGCATGAGATGTTCGTCGCCTCGGGCGCGCTCGCTGCGACGTGACGGATCGCGCAGCCGCTCGGCATGGCGTCGATAGGCCGACGAGGCGACCCGCAACACCTTGCAGCTCGGCTCGACCCCGTAGACCTCTCGTTGCCGGTAATTTCGCTACTTACGACTTCAGCTTGCGGTCGAGCTCCGCCTGCGCGAAAAACGCGCCGGCCGTACGCAGAATGTCGTTGGCCCGGCGCAACTAGTGGGTCTGCCGCTCCAGTTCCTTGATCCGCTCGCGCTCGCTGGTGGTGCCCCTGCGCGCTGCCCCGTTGTCGACCTCTTGGCGCTTGACCCAGGTCAGCAGCGCCTGCGAGGAGCAACCGATCTTCGGTGCAATGAACTCGACTGCCACCCAAAGCGACGGATACTCGCTGCGGGACTCCTGCACCAGACGCACGGCGCCCTCGCGCACTTCCGGGGAAAACTTGTTCGCGTTGTTCTTGCTCATGGCTCACATTCTCTCAAGAGTTGGAGCCTCCGCAATATCCGGGGCGGTTCAGGCGGACAGGCGAGCGGGATGCAGGGTAGATCCCTTCCCGCATCTTGGCTTTGAGTTCTGCGCGACGGGATCTGGCCGTTGCCAGTGAGAGCTCGGGGTAGGTCCCCAAGCTGTAGGTATTCTGCTTGCCGTGCGCTCGATAGGCGAGGCGCCAGGTCTTGGCCCCGGTGGGAGAAACCCAGAGATACATGCCTTCGTCGTCTAGCTGTGTTGGAGGGGCGTGCCGATCGGCAGATGGAGTCTGTAAGCTTGTTGGAAGTGGCCATGTGTAGGTATCGAAGAGGGCGGTCCGCTAGGATGCCTGCACCGATGCTTACAAAAGCCTTGTGGAGGGGCGTGGTTCTGCGTGGGGAGATATGCGGCGATCAGCGTGGCACTTGGGATCAAGAGCTTGTTATTTAATAGCTTTTTCTCTGATCGACCCCGTACAGGCCAACAAAAAAGCCACCGCGATGGGTGGCTTTTCTTGATGTCTGGCGGAAGCGGTGGGATTCGAACCCACGATGCAGTTTTGGCCGCATACTCCCTTAGCAGGGGAGCCCCTTCAGCCTCTCGGGCACGCTTCCGGATACTTCTGAAGCCTTAAATTATAGCACAGCGAATGGGCTCACTCAGCGGGGGTGGGAGGCTGATCCAGCCCGAAAGCCTTGTGCAGCGCCCGCACGGCGAGTTCCATATACTTGTCTTCGATGATCACCGAGGTCTTGATTTCGCTGGTGCTGATCATCTGTATGTTGATGCCTTCATCGGCCAGGGTGCGGAACATGGTGCTGGCAATGCCCACATGAGAGCGCATGCCGATGCCCACGATGGATACCTTGCACACCTTGTCGTCGACGATCACCTCGCGGGCGCCCACAGCGGGAGCCACGTCGTTCTTGAGAACGTCGTAGGCTGTCTTGAAGTCGTTGCGTTGCACGGTGAACGAGAAGTCGGTGGTGCCGGCTACCGACTGGTTCTGCACAATGACGTCGACGTCGATGTTTGCGTCGGCGATGGGCCCGAGAATGCTGGATGCAATGCCGGGTTTGTCGGGCACGGCCAACAGCGTGAGCTTGGATTCGTCGCGGCTGAATGCGATACCGGAGACGGTCGGGGTTTCCATTTTTTCGTCTTCCTCGAAGGTGATCAGGGTGCCGGCCCGCATCTCTTCCTGCAGCGAGCCAAGCGGGTCGGTAAGGGACGACAGCACTCGCACGGGCACGCGGAAGCGCCCGGCGAACTCTACCGAACGAATCTGCAGCACCTTGGAGCCCAACGAAGCCATCTCGAGCATTTCTTCGAACGAGATGACGTTCATGCGGCGGGCTTCGGCCACGACGCGGGGGTCGGTGGTGTATACGCCGTCGACGTCGGTATAGATCAGGCACTCTTCGGCGCCAAAGGCTGCGGCCACGGCCACCGCCGAGGTGTCGGAGCCACCCCGGCCAAGGGTGGTGATGTTGTTGTGTTCGTCGATGCCCTGGAAGCCCGTAATGATGGCTACCTTGCCGGCATCGAGGTCGCGACGCACGCGGGTGTCGTCGATGGATTCGATGCGCGCCTTGGTGTGGGACGAGTCGGTGCGCACCGGCACTTGCCAGCCGGTGTAGCTGCGGGCGGCCACGCCGAGGTCTTGCAGGGCGATCGAGAGCAGGGCCACACTGGCTTGCTCGCCGGTTGAGGCCAGCATGTCGAGTTCGCGCGGGTCGGGGTCGCTCGCGAGGTCGCGGGCCAGGCCGAGCAGTCGGTTGGTTTCGCCCGACATGGCCGATGGCACCACGACCACCTGGTGACCGGCCTGATGCCACTTGGCCACGCGTCGAGCCACATTTTTGATGCGCTCCACGGAACCCATCGATGTGCCGCCGTATTTGTGTACGTATAAAGCCATAGCTTGAGGTCTGGTTGTTTGTGCCGATGCTGGATTCGGCTGCGTTGAGCCAGCGTGGCGCGAGGGCGTGCCGGTTGCTGTCAGCCGCCCCGACAGGCAGCCTGTCGATCGCGCAAAAGCCTTGAATTATAATGACTTATTCACTTTTCACCAAGCCGAGCACCATGTTCAACCCTTCGCGCGAACAAGTTCGCCAATTTTTTACCGAGGCCTGGCGCAAGCACCGGCAGGAAGAAATCCTCACGCCACTCGAGTCCATGGCGCTCGACTGGATGCTGGAGCATCCCGAGTATCACCCCGATCTCGAATCGCCCGATACGGTGCAGCGCAACTATCTGGGCGACGACGGCCAAACCAATCCGTTTTTGCATTTGTCGATGCATCTGGCCATTGCCGAGCAGCTGTCGATCGATCAGCCGCCCGGTATCCGGGCGGCCTATCAGCGGCTGGTGGCGCGCACCGATGCTCACGAGGCAGCGCATCGCATCATGGAAGCGCTGGGTCAGGTGGTTTGGGAGGCACAGCAGCAGAATGCTCCGCCCGACTCGGAGCGCTATCTGGAGCTGATTCGGCGCCAGGAGGGCTGAAGGGCCGGGTCGTGGGCAAAGGAGCAGCGATGTCGCGCACATCGATATGACCTCGCCCCAATTTGACCAACCCTGCCTTTTCCAATTGCTTGAGCTCTTGTGACGCTTTGGGTCGACTCACGCCGCAGCGTTCGGCCAGCTGTTCGTGGGTGAGCGTCAAGCGAACGCCATGTACGCCGGCTTGACCCAACTGCCCCGCTGCCTGCAGTAGCCCGGCCCACACGCGCTCACGCACGCCGCGCTCCAGCCAGACGCGCTCCCGGTACTGAATCTCGCGCATGCGTTGGGACATGAATTGTGCCAATAATAAAAGTGTATTGGGGTGACGCCGCACAGCGTCCTCGATGGCCGCTACTGGCAACCAGCGCAAACGGGACTCCGTCGCACAAAGCAGATCCACGCTGACCGGCGTGGCGGCAAACAGCTGGGAGCAAAGGGCCAGTTCGCCGGATTCGTATGACACCGGCACGATCCGATGGCCACCGTCGTCCAGCCAGATGACGGCCTGCAATGCGCCTTCGTCCACCAGGGGCAATGCCGCAGGCTGATCATAGGCGCTGATTAGGCGTTGACCGGCCTGGGCCCGCCGTATCGGCCAGCTGTCGACGGGCAAGACCTCGAGCAAGGCCATGACGAATTGGCGATTGAGCGCGCGGCTGTTGAAGGTAGGCAGGGCAGGGCACATGGTGCGCCAGAGCGATGAGCGCAGGAGGGGCGACCGACGCATGGTACGGACCGTTGCGGCATTCTGGCAAGTTGGCGATTGCCGTCGTCGCCCAGTCTCGTCTTTGGCAGGCTTTTGTTACCCAGGGAACAGACAGCCGCTCGCCTGACCGCCAGAATCTCGTACAGCCTTGCCGGATGTAGACGGCACCCAAGGCTCTGACGATATACGTTTTGAGAAAGGAGAGACATCATGATTCGTTTGCCGCGATTGCACTTCGCGTCGCTGTGCGGCGCGTTGGCGTGGCTGGCACTTCCCGTGCATGCCGTGCAGGCTCAGGACACAATCCGCCTGTTGGTTGGGTTCGCCCCTGGCGGGTCGGTGGATACGGCGGCACGCGGGCTGGCCGAAGCCTGGCACGAGGCCACGGGTGACGCCATTGTGGTGGAGAACCGCCCCGGAGCCGGCGGTCGGTTGGCCATTGATGGCGTGTTGCGGGAGCCGGCCGATGGTCATACCGTGATCCTGATGCCCAGCGAAAGCGTGACCTTGTTCCCTCACGTCTACCACGATCTGCCGTTCGACCCCATGGCGGATCTCGTGCCGGTAGCGCCCGTGGCAGACTACACCTTTGCGTTGGCGGCTGGGCCGGCAGTAGCCGCAGATACGCTGGATGGATATTTGAACTGGGCGCGCAGTGAGCAAGGCGGCACCGCCTATGCCACTCCAGGAGCGGGCACGGCAATGCACTTCGCTGGATTCCTGCTGGGTGAAGCGGCTGGGATCGATGCGGTACACACGCCTTATCGTGGCGGTGCGCTGGCGCTCAACGACGTTCTGGGCGGACACGTGCCGGTATTGTGGTCGGCGTTGCCGGCGGCGGTTGGGCCGCACCGAGACGGACGTTTGCGTCTCCTCGCTCATACCGGTGCACAACGGCTCGACTCCTTGCCCGATGTGCCCACTTTTGCAGAGCTCGGCTTTCCGCAACTGCAGTTGCGCGAGAGCTTCAGCGTGTTTGCCCGGGCGGGAACCGCAGATGCCGATCTCGACGCTTTGCGTCAGGCCGTCACGACGGCGCTGACATCGTCGACCCTGAGTGCCTTGCTCGAGAAGCTGGAAATGATGCCGGCCTCCATGTCGCCGGACGAGTTTGCCGCGCAATTGCAGCGCGGCTATGAGTCGTGGGGCGAGACCGTGAGCAACTCGGGCTATACCCCGCAGAACTGAAGGGAGATGTCATGCTGCACAAGCGTCCCAACATTCTGCTGTTGATGAGCGATCAGCACCGGGGCGATTGCCTCGGGGTGGCGGGTCGTCCCGTACACACGCCACATCTGGACCAGTTGGCTCGTGAAGGCACCTGGTTTCGGCAGTGCATCACGCCCAATGTGGTGTGCATGCCTGCGCGAGCCTCGATCCTCACGGGCCTGCTGCCGCTCAGCCATGGCACACACGACAACGGGATCGATCTGGATGAATCGCTGGCCCAGGAGGGCCTCGGTGGTGCGCTCGCTGCCGCGGGCTATCGCACGTCATTCATTGGCAAGGCGCATTTCTCCAGCAACCATTCGCTGCAGCCCACGGGCCGCTGCGAGAACGTCAAAAGCTCCCACGCCTTTAGCGACGACTGGTTCGGGCCCTACATGGGCTTCGAACATGTCGAGCTGATGCAACTGGGTCACAACTATTGGTTGCCCGATCCCCCACCTGGTGGCCTGCACTATGAGCGCTGGTATCACCGCGATGGGATGGGGGAGCACAAGAACGCGCTGTATCGTCAGCACGCAGGGCCTCACGTAACAGCGGCGCAGACTCATCATTCTGCATTGCCGCCGGCCTGGCACAACACCACCTGGGTGGCCGATCGGGTGATCGAATCCCTGCGAGCGCACGGTCGCGGGCGACGACTTGGCGGCCAGCAGCCATTCTGCACGTGGGCGTCGTTCGCCGACCCCCATCATCCCTTCGACGCGCCATTGCCCTGGAGCCTGCTGCACGATCCAGCAGCCATGGATCTCCCGACATATCGGCAACGCGACCTAGACCGGCGGCCCTGGTGGCATCGTGCGGCGCTCGAGAGCACGCCGGTGGCCGATGAAGCGCAGCGTCGCGTGCGTGAGAATTATTCGCGCATGTCGCCACAGACAGATGATCAGCTGCGTGAGCTCATCGCCAACTATTTCGGCATGATCGCTCTGATCGATCACAATATCGGCCGGATTCTTTCTGTCCTGCACGACGAAGGTCTGGCCGACAACACGCTGGTGGTGTTCGCCTCGGATCACGGCGACTGGCTGGGGGATCACGGTTTGGTGCTCAAGGGCCCGATGTTCTATGAAGGTCTGCTGCGCGTGCCGCTCATTGTTCGGGGACCGGGTGTGCCGGCCGCTCGCCAGGTGGACGATCCCGTGTCGACGCTTGATCTCGCGGCCACGTTTGGTGACCTGGCGGATGCGGCTGTGCCGGCGGCCCGGCACAGCCGTTCATTGCGTCCGGTCTGGGAAGGCAATCAGACGCGCGAACACGCGCTGTCGGAGTGGCGATTGGGGCCGGCCCGTTGCGGCGTCGCTCTCGATCTTCGTGCGGTGCGAACTCGCCATGCCAAGCTCACTTACGAAACTCGCTCGCAAGCCGGAGAGCTTTACGATCTGCGCGGCGATCCACACGAGCAACGCAACCGCTTCGGTGACCCCGAATGGGCCACGTTGCAGGACGAGCTCATGAGTCGATTGCAGACTCGGCCAGACGACATCCTGCTTTCGATGCCTGCGCCAGTAGGGCCGGCATGACGCACAAGGTGCGCTACCATCGCTTTTTGCCCGCTCCCGGGCCATTTCCTCTTCATCGAGTTCAGCCGAGCCAGCCCCACCATGCAACCCTTGACCATTGCCGATCTGCAGGCCCTGGCGCGCAAGCGCGTGCCACGCATGTTCTACGACTACGTCGATACGGGGTCGTGGACGGCCAGCACCTATCGGGCCAACGAGAGCGATTTCGAGCGCTTGTGGTTCAAGCAGCGTGTGGCCATCAACATCGAGCACCGCGACACGCGCTCGTCCATGGTGGGTCATGAGGTGGCCATGCCGGTGGCGATTGCGCCCACCGGCCTCACGGGCATGCAACACGCCGATGGCGAGATTCTTGCTGCCCGCGCGGCGCGCGATTTTGGCGTGCCATTCACGCTATCCACCATGAGCGTGTGCTCGATCGAAGACATTGCCGAGGGCACCGACGGGCATCCGTTCTGGTTCCAGCTTTATCTCATGCGAGACCGCCAGTTCATGGAGCGTTTGATTCAAAGGGCGCAACGCGCCGGTTGTTCGGCGCTGATGCTCACGCTCGATCTGCAGGTGGCCGGGCAGCGTCACAAAGACATCCACAACGGCTTGTCGGTGCCACCCAAACTGGGATTGCGTACGGCGCTTGATCTGGCCTGCCGGCCTCGCTGGTGCTGGCAAATGCTGCATACCAAGCGGCGCAATTTCGGCAACATCTTCGGTCACGTCGACGGGGTGGACGACATGGGTTCCCTGGCATCCTGGACAGCCCAGCAGTTCGATCCGCGTCTCGACTGGAACGACATCGCGTGGGTGCGTGAGCGCTGGGGCGGCAAGCTCATTCTCAAGGGCATCCAGGCCGTGGAAGACGCCGAGCTGGCCGTATCCTCGGGCGCAGATGCCATCGTGGTCTCCAACCACGGCGGACGCCAGCTCGACGGCGCGCAATCGTCGGTCACTGCCTTGCCTGCGATCATCGACGCCGTGGGCGATCGCATGGAGGTGCACCTGGATGGCGGCATCCGCAGCGGTCAGGATGTGCTCAAGGCCATCGCGCTGGGCGCCAAAGGCACCTACATTGGCCGAGCCATGCTCTATGGGCTGGGCGCCATGGGGCAAGAAGGCGTAGCCCGGGCGCTGCAGATTCTGCACAAGGAGCTCAACGTCACCATGGGTTTTTGCGGCCGCACGGCTGTGGATCAGGTCGATCGGACGATTCTGGTCAACGATGGTCGGGGTTTTGGCCCTCGGGTATGAGCTTGCCTGCCGGTCGAACCAGGTTTGTGCTCGACGCTGACCGTTCTCGCTGCCTATACTCGTAGCTTGTACAACTGGACGGCCACTCTCATGCGCGTTTTTGCCAACCCGGTGGGTTCCGGTTCACTCTGGTTTGATAACCTTGCCACCGCAGACGGCATCCCCGTTGCCTACGACCCTCAGGCTCGGGCCTTTCTGCCCATGCCACCATTTTGCGCCAACCGAAACGTGATTGGTTGCAACTGGATCGCCCCTGAAGAAGGTGCGTTCTGTCGTTCCTGCGCAATGACGGCCTTGGCGCCCGACCTGTCGATTGCCGATGCCATGCCCAACTGGGCACAAACCGAAGCGGCCAAGCGTTGGGCGCTGGATAATCTGGGTCGCTGGCACTGGTTCCGCCCCGAAGATCCCGGCTCCCGGCCGGTATTTCACATGCTGGCCGAGGGGCCGACTCCAGTGGCCATGGGTCACGCCGAGGGCGTTGTCACGATCAGTGTGGCCGAGGCCGACACTGTGGTGCGCGCCACTCGCAGGGTGGCGCTCGACGAGCCCTACCGAACCATGATCGGTCATATGCGCCACGAAATCGCGCACATGCTCTGGTGGCGTTTGAGCTTGCGGCCGGATTTTCTGGATGCCTTTCGCGCGATGTTCGGCGATGAACGGATCAACTATCCGGGAGCCTTGCAGTATCACTACGAAAATGGTCCGCCGACCAACTGGAGGCAGTATTACCTCACCAGCTATGCGTCGACGCACCCGCACGAAGACTGGGCCGAGACAGCCGCGCATCTGTTGCACCTGACCGATCTTGCCGACAGCTTTGTGGCTTCAGGTTTGAGTTCGCCCGATGTGCCCGGCTCCGGCTGGGACCCCTACTCGGAACCAGACGCCCAACGTCTGATTCATATCGCCGCCGCGATTTCTGTGGGCGTGAATCACGTCAACCGTTCCATGGGGCTGTCAGATCTCTATCCCTTCGTGCTGTCCGACTTTGCGCGTCACAAACTGACGTTTGTGCACGATTGGTTGCGCCGAGGTGCTCAGGGGCTCTGAGAGCGTGAGCCACCCCGGCGAGGTGAGTACTTGCGGGTGGTTGCAGCGGCTCGGTGGTTATCGGCGCGTGGCCAGTTCGCTGGGCAGCGAGGCCAGCCAGGCGGAAATGTTGTCGATGTCGTCGGCCGACATCTGGGCGGCGAAGGCGCCCATGATGGCATTGGTGCGCACATTGGAGCTGACCGGCGCGCCGGCTTGCCCGCGCTGATAGGAACGCAGCGCCACCTCGAGGTAATCGGCGTACTGACCGGCCAGGATGGGGTAGCTGGGGTCGACTGATGTCTTGGCGTCTTCGCCATGGCACGAGGCGCAGTTGAGGCGCTCGTAGGCTGCGCGCCCGGCCTGGAGGTCGGCGGCGCTGGCCAGCCCGGCACCCAACGTGAGCAGGGAGCCCGCGAGGGCAAGGGTAAGGTGCTTCATGAGTGCCCCCGGTTATCTGAGATTGGAATAGTAGGCAGCCAGATCGGCGATGTCTTGTTCCGACAGGCTGCGCGAGATCGCGTCCATCGTGGGATGGGTGCGCTCGCCACTCGCATAGGCGCGCAGGGCGGCAGCGATGTACTCGGCATTCTGACCGGCGATCTTGGGTACCCGATAGACCTCGGGGAAGCTCGCGCGATAGCCCGGGATGCCGTGGCAGCCGATGCACATGGAGATTTTTTCGCGGGCATCTTCGACGCTGCCCGTGATGGGTTCTTCGGCCGCCAGGGCGGTGCCACTGAAAATCGAACAGGCGGCCAGGATGGCCAGCGCGGGGGCTCCCCGCAAGTTGCCAAGTTTCATGAGATTGCTCTGTACCTGCGATGCTTGCGAAAAGGCCTGGCGCTAGGTACCGACGGCCAGGCACGAAAACGGCACGATTGTAATGGACTTCTCTGGCGAGCGTCCAACGCCCGCACGTCAGCGCGTGCCGCGAGTCGCCGCGAAGGGCAGGCGGGATTCGTGCGCCTTGGCGCTGCGTGGCTGACGCTCGTCGCCGCGCTCGGGTCGGTTGCCACCGGCTCCGGCAGGCCGCCCCTTGGGTTTGCCCTTGCCACGCCCTTTGCCCTTGGCGCCGACGGGTGCGCCGTTGGGGCCCTTGGCGCCGGGAGGCATCTTGCCCTTCGGTTTGCCGCCTTTGCCTTTGCCACCGCCCTTGGGGGCATGGGGATGACCGTTGGCAAAACCGCCGGTGATGCTGAGCGAGCGGGGCACGTGCGTCGGTTCGAGCGGTGGCAAGCCGGACACCAGACCGGTACCGAAGGGATCGGAGGGTGAGCCGGCCATGGTCTTGCGGCCGCCTTGCACCGAGCCGCCCTTGCCGATGCGAGCGCCATGCATCCCGTTTTGCTCCATCGTGCCGAAGCCGGGTGGCAGTGCGCTGTCGTGCGACAACGGTTGTTGCTGACGGGCCTTGCGGCCGGCGCTGTCTTCTTCGTCGCGCAGCAGACCCAGTTGCACCAGCAAGGCGCTGACCAGGGTGGCATCGAGTTCTTCGAATCGCCCGCGTCGCAGATTGCGCGGCAGCACGATGTCGCCAAAGCGCACGCGAATCAATCGGCTGACGGTCAGCCCCACGCTCTCGACCAGTCGGCGCACCTCGCGGTTACGGCCTTCCTGCAGCGTGACGCGATACCAGCGATTGCTGCCTTCGCCGCCGATGAAGTCGAGCACGCCGAAAGCTGCCTTGCCGTCGTCGAGCTCGACGCCGTCGAGCAGTTTCTGGCGTAGCTCGGGCGTCATTTCGCCCATGATGCGAACCGCATATTCACGCTCGATTTCGTAGCGCGGATGCATCATGCGATTTGCCAGTTCGCCGGACGTGGTGAAGATCAGCAGACCCTCGGTGTTGAGATCGAGTCGGCCCACCGACAGCCATTTGCCATTCTTGAGTTTGGGCAGACGTTTGAACACGGTGGCCCGGCCGGCCGGGTCGTCGTGCGACACGATCTCGCCGGCGGGCTTGTGGTAGAGCACGACGCGGGGCGCGCGAGCGTTTTGGCGGCGTTGCAGCAGCTTGCCATTGACGCGCACTTGATCGGTGGCCGCCACCCGCTGACCGATGTGGGCGGGTTCGCCATTGACCGAGACCCGGCCGGCCACGATCAGTTCTTCCATCTCGCGGCGCGAGCCGATGCCAGCTTCGGCCAGAACCTTGTGCAGCTTGGGCGTGACCGCCTCGCTACCCAGATATTTGCTCAGTCGCTGCCGGCTGGGCGCGCTGTCTTCCAGCACGCGACGGGTGAGCTGTTCGTCTTCCTCGGTGATCTCCACGGGCGGGAGCTCGGCGCGATTGTCGGTGGCCGCAGCCGCAGCCGCAGCCGAAGGCTTGCGGCCCTTGCGGGCCGGGCGTGGCTTGCGACCGGCAGGACGGGCCGCAGCCGCTCCCGGGTCGGTCGCGGGAGCGGGAGCGGCCACGCCAGCGTCCGTGGTGGCGGCAGCGGCGGCACGCGGCTTTCTCGGCTTGCGTGGTTTGCGCCGTTTCGGAGCGCCGGCTTCGGCAGGGGCTGGCGCCGCTGCAGCAGACTCCTCGTTGCGGCGACGCCGGTAGGGCGAACGTACGCCGGCGGGCCGGGGTGTTTGTTCCTGGGGGCGGTCGGTGCGACCTTCAGCAGGGGATTGGTCGTGTGAGGACTCTGTCATGGTGTATCGGGTGTCTCTGGATTGGTATGGATTCTTGCCGTGTCGGCCGTTGCCGGATTCGGGCGGGTAGGCGCGTCGCTTTCATTCGTGCGGTCGGCGCCGGTGTCTGGGGTATCTTGAGGTGTGGCGGAATCGTCTCCGCCGTCGGCCTTGGTCGTGCCATCGAAATCCAGCCCGGCCAAGGCTGCGGCGGCGTCGCCGGCTTCGAGGGGGGGCAGGGCATCCAGCGCCGACAGACCGAGGTCGTCGAGAAACTGGCGTGTGGTGCCAAACAGGGTGGGGCGTCCCGGCGCTTCGCGGTGGCCGATGGCTTCGATCCAGCCGCGATCTTCCAGGCTTCGAACCACCTGGGTCGAGACCGTGACACCGCGGATGTCTTCGATGTCGCCCCGGGTCACCGGTTGCCGGTAGGCAATGATGGCCAGGGTTTCCATCACGGCCCGCGAATAGCGCGGCGGCTTTTCGGGGTGCATGCGTTCAAGGTAAGGGCGCATGCGGCTTCGGCTTTGAAACCGCCAGCCGCTGGCCAGGCTCACCAGTTCGAGTCCGCGGTCGTGCCAGTCGGTTTCGAGCTCGGTCAGCAGACGCCGGATCTCCGCAGCATCAAGCGAGTCGGCAAAGAGCCGTTTGAGCTCGCTCATTGGCAGCGGTTGTTGCGCGCATAGCAGGGCGGTTTCCAGCACGAGCTTGGCCTCGCTGGTCGTCATGTCGTCATCGTGGTGCGGCTACCGGTGATCGGGCGCAAGCCTGGGTTCGGATGCTTGCCACGGCTCGAGTGCGAGACGCAGGGGCAGGCTCCTGAGAGTGCAGGCGGTGATACGGAATTATGGGTTGTTGTGAACTGGCAAGGGTATGTGCCCACTGCCGAGGCGATTGCCGTGACGGGCGATTCGCGTGTGGTTCATGCGACGAGCCGGGTTGACAGTGTGCTGCCAGAAACCTGTTGAATGCCCGCTATGGAAAACATCAGGCATGCAATGCCGTGCATGAACACGTGAAACGATGGTATCACAATCGTAACGCTGCCCTGCGATTTTTTTCGGTTGGCGTGCCGCAACATTATCTTCGGGCGAGTCGAGCGGCCGGGCAGCCAGAGTGGTATCGGCGCCCCGGGCCGATCATGCCGGCCGGCTGTGACGTTCGTGCTTGAACATGGCCACGACCGGGCCGCCCGAATGCAGGGCCTTTTCGATCAAACCGTCGCGTCGCGCCTGAATGATGGCCAGCTCAAGGAATTCGTCGTCGGGGATGCGCTGCAGTTCGTGGGCAACATGGTGATCGACCGGGTCGAGCGTGACAAACGGAGGCTCGGGCCGGTCGTTTCGCATGATCAATACCGTGCGTCCGGTTTCGCCACCGAGCCGGGCGGTAAAGCCCACGGTCACACCGTCAACCTGAAAAGCTTTCTCGTGCATGTCTGGTGTCTCCGGAAGCCAACAAAACGCGTTGCTGGCGATTTTGCCATGGCCTGAAGGACTGCAGTGAAAAAAGCGGGATAATCGGGCGCGGTTTTCCCGATCATTCCAACTCCATTTCAAAGAAAGAACAATGTCATCGCAAACACTATTCCCCCGCTGGCGGCGCGTTGAAGCCGTCGAGGGCGCTGTCGTGGCGCCCGATGAACGCCTGTCGGCACCGCAAACGTTCGCCATGGGCGTGCAGCATGTGGTGGCCATGTTTGGTGCCACCGTGCTGGCGCCCTTGTTGATGGGGTTTGATGCCAACGTCGCCATCCTGATGTCGGGCATTGGCACCCTGATCTTCTTTCTGTTCGTCAGGGGCCGGGTGCCCAGCTATCTGGGTTCGAGCTTTGCGTTCATCGGTGGGGTCATTGCGGTCACCGGATATGCGGGTAGTGGCGCCAACGCCAATATCGGCGTGGCTCTGGGTGCCATCATCGTTTGCGGCCTGGTGTATGCCATCATCGGCGGTCTGGTGTGGTACTTCAGTGCGCGTCCGGGTGGGGGCACCGCCTGGATCGAAGCTCTCATGCCACCGGTGGTCACCGGTGCGGTGGTGGCCGTGATTGGCCTGCATCTGGCGCCCATTGCTGCCAGCAGCGCGGTGGGCGGAGGCGGTTTCGACGCCTTCATGGCCATTCTCACCATGCTGAGCGTGGGTTGGGTCGCCGTTTACACACGAGGAACCCTGCAGCGCCTGCTCATCCTGGTGGGCCTCATCATTGCATGCATTCTTTATTACGTGTTTGCCAATGTCTTTGGCTGGGGCCCGCCCATGGATTTCAGCCCGGTTTCCACGGCCGCATGGTTCGGTCTGCCCGAGTTTTCGGCACCCGAATTTCGCCTCGAGGCCATGGGGCTCATCGTGCCGGTGGTGGTGATTCTGGTGGCCGAAAATCTGGGGCACATCAAAGCGGTGGCGGCCATGACCGGGCGCAATCTGGATGGGTATCTCGGGCGCGCCTTCGTGGGCGACGGCGTGGCCACGATGGTATCCGGCGCCGTGGGCGGCACGGGTATGACCACCTATGCCGAAAACATCGGTGTGATGTCGGTGACCCGCATCTACTCCACGCTGGTGTTCGTGGTGGCCGGGTTGATAGCGATCCTGCTGGGTTTTTCGCCCAAGTTCGGTGCCTTGATCCACGCCATCCCCGGACCGGTGCTGGGCGGCGTGTCGGTGGTGGTGTTCGGCCTCATCACGGTGGCGGGCGCGCGTATCTGGATTCAGAACCGCGTCGATTTCACCGACAACCGCAACCTCATCGTGGTGGCGGTCACGCTCATCTTTGGCGCCGGTGATTTCACGCTCCGATTCGGCGATTTCGTGCTCAACGGCATCGGAACGGCCACATTCGGCGCCATTGCGCTCTACTGGCTGCTCAACCGAGGGCGCAGCGCCTGGTAAACGCGTGCAATGCGACACTGTGCGCAGGCCCGGCGAGTGCCTCGCCGCTTTCGTGGCGGCACGCTTGCCGGGCGCGGTCCGGTGGAGCCCCTGGTATGTTTTATACTAGGCCATCAGATTTTCGTCTCACAACTCACTTACACAGATAGGTTTTTGAATGCAGCCTGTGGTTGAAACCGTAGCCGGCCTCGAGCGCCGTGTCGAACTCGCCGTGCCCATGGCCGACGTCGAACAGGAGGTGCAGGCGCAGCTCAAGCGGGTCCAGCGCCAGGCCAAGGCCCCCGGCTTCCGACCGGGCAAGGTGCCTCTCTCCATGCTCCAGCGCTCGCATGCGCCGGGCATACGCATGGACATCATCAACGAAAAAGTCGGTAGCGCCTTCGAGAAGGCCGTGAACGAAGCCGAGTTGCGCGTGGCTGGCATGCCTCGCATCGAGCCCAAGTCCGAGGATGTCCCCGAAGACACCCTGGCTTTTGTGGCGACCTTCGAGGTCTTTCCGCAGGTTGAGCTGCCCGATCTCGCATCGCTCGAAGTCGAGCGTGCGCAGGCCGATGTTGGCGATGCCGAAATCGATCGCACCCTCGAAATCCTTCGCCAGCAGCGCGTCAGCTATGAGCCGCGCGACGATCGCGCCGCCCAGGATGACGATCAGGTCACCCTCGATTTTGAAGGCAAGATCGACGACGTCGCCTTCGAGGGCGGTTCGGCCGAAGACTTCCAGTTCGTCATCGGTCAGGGCCGGATGCTGCCCGAGTTCGAGGAAGCTGCCCGTGGCATGAAGGCGGGTGAGTCCAAAACCTTCGATCTCAGCTTCCCTGAAGATTACGGCTCGGCCACCGTGGCCGGCAAGACGGCTCAGTTCACCATCACCATCAAGCAGGTCGCCGAAGGCGTCATGCCCGAGGTCGATGCCGAGTTTGCCAAGTCGTTGGGTCAGGAAGAGGGCGATGTCACCAAATTGCGCGACGACATCCGCACCAATCTCGAACGTGAAGTGGCCAACCGTCTGCAGCAGCGCACCAAGGCCAGCGTCATGGATGCCCTCGTGGGTTCCGTCTCGTTCGACGTGCCCAAGGCGCTGATCGACTCCGAAACCGAAAGCCGTATCAAGGCAGCGCGCGAAGAGCTCCGCCGTCGCGGTCTGCCCAATGCCGACGACATGCCCATTCCCGCCGAAGCCTTCAATGCCGAAGCCGAGCGCCGGGTTCGTCTGGGTCTGGCCGTGTCCGAGCTGGTCAAGCAGAAGGAACTCGCCGCCAAGCCGGATCAGGTGCGCGCCAAGATCGAAGACTTCGCCAAGAACTACGAGTCGCCTGCCGAGGTCGTGCGTTATTACCTGTCCGATCGCGAGCGCCTCGCCGAAGTGGAAGCCATCGTGGTGGAAGACAACGTCGTGGCGCTGGTACTCGAAAACGCCAAGGTCACCGACAAGCCCGTCAGCTTCGACGAGCTCATGGGCAACAACGCCGCCCAACAGTAATCGGTCATCGGCAGCCCGCGCGGCGTCTCAATTGCAGGAATCCGGCTATGCAACGCTTCAATGATTTTTATGCGGCCACCTTCGGTGGACAGTCCATGGTGCCGTCGGGTCTGGGGTATATCCCCATGGTCGTCGAGCAGTCTGGCCGGGGTGAGCGCTCCTACGACATCTACTCGCGTCTGCTCAAGGAGCGCGTGATCTTCATGGTGGGGCCGGTCAACGACCAAACCGCCAACCTCGTGGTGGCGCAGCTCCTGTTTCTCGAGTCCGAGAATCCCGACAAGGATATCGCGCTCTACATCAATTCCCCGGGCGGATCGGTGTATTCGGGCATGGCCATCTACGACACCATGAACTTCGTCAAGCCCGAAGTGTCTACGCTGTGCACCGGCATGGCTGCCAGCATGGGCGCTTTCCTGCTGGCAGCTGGTGCGCCCAAGAAGCGCTTCGCGCTGCCCAATTCGCGCATCATGATTCATCAGCCGTCGGGTGGTGCTCAGGGTCAGGCGTCCGATATCGAAATCCACGCCCGCGAAATCCTCGAGCTGCGGGAGCAACTCAATCGCATTCTTGCCGAGCGCACCGGCCAGGATCTCGATCGGATTGTCCGCGATACCGAACGCGATACCTACATGTCGGCGCCCGACGCCGTCACCTACGGCATCATCGACAAGGTGCTGGCGTCACGTTCCGACGAGGAGTGACCAATATGGCCGACAAGAAAACATCCGGAGACAAGCTGTTGTACTGCTCGTTCTGCAACAAGAGCCAGCACGAGGTACGCAAGCTCATCGCCGGGCCATCGGTGTTCATTTGCGATGAGTGCATCGATCTCTGCAACGACATCATCCGCGACGAGCTCTCGCCCGATACGGCAGCCGGCAGCAAGGCTGAACTGCCCACGCCGGCCGAGATCCGGCAAACGCTCGACGAATACGTGATCGGTCAGGATCGTGCCAAGCGCATTCTGGCGGTGGCGGTATACAACCACTACAAACGGATTCGTCATGCGGGCAGCGCCAAGGACGATGTCGAGCTCACCAAGAGCAACATCCTCCTTATCGGGCCTACCGGCTCCGGCAAGACGCTACTGGCCCAAACGTTGGCACGCATGCTGGATGTGCCGTTCGTCATGGCCGATGCCACCACGCTCACCGAAGCGGGCTACGTGGGCGAAGACGTCGAAAACATCATCCAGAAGCTCCTGCAGAACTGCAACTACGAAGTCGAGAAAGCCCAGCGCGGCATCGTCTACATCGACGAGATCGACAAGATCTCGCGCAAGGCCGACAACCCGTCCATCACGCGCGACGTGTCGGGCGAAGGCGTGCAGCAAGCGTTGCTCAAGCTCATCGAGGGCACGGTGGCTTCGGTGCCTCCGCAGGGCGGGCGCAAGCATCCCAATCAAGACTTCGTGCAGATCGACACCACCAACATCCTTTTTGTGTGTGGTGGTGCGTTCGATGGTCTCGACAAGGTCATCCGCGATCGTACCGAGCGATCCGGCATTGGTTTCGGGGCATCGGTCAAGGCCAAGTCCGAAAGCAGCGTGGGGCAAACGTTCCGCGAAGTCGAGCCTGAAGATCTCATCAAGTTCGGCCTCATTCCCGAGCTGGTAGGTCGTCTGCCGGTGGTGGCAACGCTGGCCGAGCTCGACGAGGCCGCGTTGATCCAGATTCTCACCGAACCCAAGAACGCCCTGGTCAAGCAGTTCCAGAAGCTGTTCTCCATGGAAGGTGCCGAACTCGACATTCGCCCCGGTGCCTTGTCGGCCGTGGCCCGCAAGGCACTGCGTCGCAAGACCGGTGCTCGCGGGTTGCGTTCCATCCTCGAATCCGCCCTGCTCGACACCATGTACCATCTACCTTCCGAGCCGGGTCACGTCAATAAAGTCGTACTCGACGAACAAACCATCGACGGCATGGGCCCCCCTTTGCTGATCTATGCCGAAGATCCCCCCAAGGCGGCCTCGGGCAGCAAATGAGGGCAACCGCGGGCGTCGAGCGAGCCCGGTCGTGGCCCCATAGGGCCGCGCGGGTTGGCAAGGCCCCGTCGCCTGTCCTCCGATCCAGAGAAGGCATTCGCCTTCGGGCGGGTGCTACTCGCACCAGTGTTACCAGACAGCGGGGGTTGAACCCCGCTTTTTTGTCCCCATTCTGGTAATAGACACGCTTTAAGGAAATTCCTCATGTCAGCCAGCTCCGTGCTCGCCTCCGAGCCGATCCAACTGCCGTTGTTGCCCCTGCGCGACGTGGTGGTTTTCCCGCACATGGTGATTCCTCTCTTTGTCGGGCGTCCGCGCTCGATCAAAGCGCTCGAAAGCGCCATGGAAGGCGGCAAGAACATCATGCTGGTGGCCCAGAAGTCGGCAGCCAAAGACGAACCGGTTGCCGACGATCTCTACGAACTGGGCTGCGTGGCCAGCATCCTGCAGATGCTCAAGTTGCCTGACGGCACCGTCAAGGTGCTGGTCGAAGGCAGCCAGCGCGCCCGCATCACTCAGGTTGAAGACGACGGTAGCCATTTCCAGTGCGAACTCGTGCCCGTGGCGCCCGACCAGAGTCAGAGCCCCGAAACCGAGGCTCTGCGCCGCACGATCATGTCGCAGTTCGACCAGTACGTGAAGCTCAACAAGAAGATCCCTCCCGAGATCCTCACGTCGCTGGCAGGTATCGACGAACCCGGTCGGCTCGCCGACACCATTGCCGCCCATTTGCCTCTCAAGCTCGAGCAGAAACAGAAAATGCTCGAAGTGCTTGGCACCACCGAGCGTCTCGAAGCACTGCTGGCGCAGCTCGAAACCGAGCTCGACATCCTGCAGGTCGAGAAGCGGATTCGTGGGCGCGTCAAGAAGCAGATGGAAAAGAGCCAACGCGAGTACTACCTCAACGAGCAGGTCAAGGCCATCCAGAAAGAGCTCGGCGAGGGCGAAGAGGGCGCCGATCTCGAAGAGCTCGAGAAGCGCATCGAGGCAGCGCGCATGCCCAAGGAGGCACGCAAGAAGGCCGATGCCGAGCTCAAGAAGCTCAAGCTGATGTCGCCCATGTCGGCCGAAGCCACGGTGGTTCGCAATTACATCGAAACCCTGGTCAATCTGCCCTGGCGCAAGAAGAGCCGGGTCAGCCATTCCATCGACAAAGCGCAACAAGTGCTCGACGACGACCACTATGGCCTCGAGAAGGTCAAGGAGCGCATCGTCGAATATCTTGCCGTGCAACAGCGCGTCGACAAGGTCAAGGCGCCCATTCTGTGTCTGGTCGGGGCCCCTGGCGTCGGCAAGACCTCACTTGGGCAGTCCATTGCTCGCGCCACCAATCGCAAGTTTGTACGCATGGCGCTTGGCGGCGTGCGCGACGAGGCGGAGATTCGCGGCCATCGTCGTACTTATATCGGTTCGATGCCGGGCAAGGTGCTGCAGAGCCTCAGCAAGTCGGGCGTACGCAATCCCCTGTTCCTGCTCGACGAAATCGACAAGCTCGGCATGGACTTCCGGGGTGATCCGGCATCGGCACTGCTCGAAGTGCTCGATCCCGAGCAGAATCACACCTTCCAGGATCACTACGTCGAGGTGGATTTCGATCTGTCCGATGTCATGTTCGTGGCAACCAGCAACACACTGAACATTCCGCCCGCCCTGCTGGACCGCATGGAAGTGATCCGTCTGTCGGGTTATACCGAAGACGAAAAAGTCCATATTGCGAAAGATCATCTGCTGCCCAAGCTCATCAAGAACAACGGTCTCAAGACCGGTGAAATCGATGTGGCCGAATCCGCCATCCGCGACATCGTGCGGTATTACACCCGCGAAGCCGGCGTGCGTGCTCTTGAGCGCGAAATGAGCAAGATCTGCCGCAAGGTGGTCAAACGTCTGCTGTCCGACAAGTCCATCAAGAAAATCGACGTCGCATCCGACAATCTCGACGACTTCCTGGGCGTGCGGCGTTACTCGTTCGGTGTGGCCGAGAACGAGAACCAGGTCGGCCAGGTCACCGGGCTGGCCTGGACGGAAGTGGGCGGCGATCTGCTCACGATCGAAGTGGCAGATGTTCCCGGCAAGGGCAACATCCAGCACACGGGTTCGCTGGGCGATGTCATGAAGGAGTCGGTGGCGGCCGCACGCACTGTGGTGCGTGCCCGCACACAGAAACTCGGCATCGACCCGGTGGTATTCGAGAAACGCGACATGCACGTGCACGTGCCGGAGGGTGCCACGCCCAAAGACGGGCCGTCGGCCGGTATCGCCATCACCACGGCCATGGTGTCGGCGCTGTCCCGCATTCCGGTAAGAGCCGAAGTGGCCATGACGGGTGAAATCACTTTGCGTGGCGAAGTGCTGGCCATTGGCGGCCTCAAGGAGAAGCTGCTGGCTGCGCATCGAGGTGGAATCAAGAAAGTGCTGATTCCACACGAAAACGTCAAAGATCTGGCCGAAATTCCGGACAACGTGAAGGGCGACATCGAAATCGTACCCGTGCGTTGGATCGATCAGGTGCTTGAGCTCGCGCTCGAACGCATGCCGGAGCCGCTGCCTGAGAGCGAAAAGGTGGAGCCGCACGTGGCCGCCAAGACCTCAGAAGGCAAATCCGCCGCCGAAGGTGTGATCAAGCACTAAGGTGAGAATGCCGTCGTAAATCCGCTCGGCAAGTCGAACCGTTTGTAAAGTGCCCGTCGTTGCGTTTGGCAACGGCGGGCACTTTTGCATGAGATGCAGAGCCCGCCGTCTGCCGTGTCAGGATCCCTGCTCGACGGTTGGATCGAGACGATGTTCGGCACGGAATGAATTCAGGCCTCGAACGGTTCGCAAGTGCCGTGATTCTGGCAAATCACATGGAACCCCGGTGCGCGTTTGGTGTCACTTGGTATTCCTGCGATCACGAATTGGTTTAAATTTCTCACAGAACTGCCGTTGTCATACTCGCGCAATTCGATAGAATGTCGGCGCTGGCGGCGCGCTTTGATTGAGAAATCACCGTTGCCGTAGCGGCCGGATACGTTCCCATTCTGGCGATAATTATATTGATGCCAGGTGCCGGATCCGGCCGTATTTCCCATTTCCACAACCACCGGAACTTATATGTCCAATTATCTTGAACTCAAGGCTCAGGCCGAAAAACTCCTTCAGCAAGCCGAAGAGGCGCGCAAACAGGAAGTGGCCCAGGTTGTCGCCGAAATCCGCGCCAAGATGGACCAATATGGCCTTACCGCAGACGACATCCAGGGCGTCAAGCGGGGCCGCGGCAAGGCCGGTCGTCCTGCCATCGTGCGTTATCGTGGCCCCAACGGCGAGCCCTGGAGCGGCAGCGGCCGGCAGCCGGGCTGGCTCAAGGAGGCGATGGCTCGCGGTGCCAGCAAGGAAGACTTCAAGGTTTGAGGGCCGGGCCTGAGGGCTTGTTTGACACACCCCAAAATCTCTTGCTATAGTTCGGGGCTTCGCTGCTCAAACAGCACCGGGTTGCTTCGGCAGCCTTGCGGTAGGGTAGCGAAGCGAGTGTTGAAGTTTTTGCAGGCAAGGCGGTGGATTCCACCGGTTGCGCCAGGCCGCAGTTGCCCCGGTTTGTGGGTGGTTGCAGGGCCCAGTGGCAGCGGCAGCCGGTCACGGCGCCCCGATCGAGCGAGCCAGTGGCTCACTTGACAGCCCTCAAAAAACACTTCATAATCTCGCTTCTCTGCTGCAC
>JAWLHC010000003.1:0-356235 GCA_041690575.1 Verticiella sp. | reverse complement strand
CACCGGCTCCATCGAGCTGCCGGCCGACAAAGAAATGGTGCTGCCGGGCGACAACGTCTCGATCACCGTGCAGTTGATCGCGCCGATCGCCATGGAAGAGGGCCTGCGTTTCGCCATCCGTGAAGGCGGTCGTACCGTCGGCGCCGGCGTCGTGGCCAAGATCCTCGCGTAATTCGGCGATCGATCCGGCAAGTATCGTTTACGGGGTCACCTGGCGTGACCCCAAGTGGGTGAGTCTCTGGCTCACCCCCCAAGCAGGTTACAGGGGCATAGCTCAATTGGCAGAGCGTCGGTCTCCAAAACCGAAGGTTGGGGGTTCGATTCCCTCTGCCCCTGCCATCTTTTCTCCGGCCGCCGCAATCTGGCGGCGCGGTCTGGTTGCATCATGTCGAATCCTGGCGTTCAAACCGTAGGCAGCATGGCCGATCGCTTCAAGGTGATCCTGGCCGTAGCGGCGTTCGTGGCTGGTCTGGCGGGCTTTTATTGGCTCAACGACCAACCCACGGTGGTGCGCGTGGCTTCGGTGCTCGTGGGCATTCTGGTGGCTCTGGCCATCGCCTATACCAGCGAGCCCGGCCGCCGTTTCATGGCCTATGCCCGCGACTCCTACAACGAAGTTCGTCGAGTCGTCTGGCCAACCCGCAAAGAAACCACCCAGATGACGGCGATCGTTTTCGCCTTTGTCGCGGTCATGGCACTGTTCTTGTGGCTGGCCGACAAAGTCATCGAATGGGTGCTCTACGGCATGCTCCTGGGCTGGAACTGACACACTGCGGAACCCTACATGAGCAAACGCTGGTACGTCGTTCACGTTTATTCCGGAATGGAAAAAAGCGTGAGAAAAGCGCTTCTCGAGCGGATCGAGCGGGCGGGGTTGCAATCCGAATTCGGAGAAATCCTCGTACCCGTCGAAGAAGTCGTCGAGATGCGCGGGGGCCAGAAGGCCGTCACCGAGCGTCGTTTCTTTCCTGGCTATGTGCTGATCGAAATGAACCTCACCGACGACACCTGGCATCTGGTCAAGAACACCAATAAGGTCACCGGCTTCATCGGTGGCTCGGGCACCCGACCCTCGCCCATTTCCCAGAAAGAAGTCGAGAAGATTCTTTCACAGATGGAAGAAGGCGTCGAAAAGCCGCGTCCCAAGGTGTTGTTCGAGATCGGCGAAATGGTCCGCGTCAAAGACGGCCCGTTCACCGATTTCAATGGCAACGTCGAAGACGTCAACTACGAGAAGAGCAAGCTGCGCGTCTCGGTCACCATCTTCGGTCGCGCCACACCGGTCGAACTCGATTTCGGTCAGGTCGAAAAAACCTGATCCTTCCAGCCGCCATGACGCGGCCGGAACCCTCGCCGGGTGCATTGACGCATCCGATCCCGTCACCCTGGGGAGCCTGCCACAACGGCAGGCGCTAGAACCCACAAGGAGCAACACATGGCGAAGAAAATCGTCGGCTTCATCAAGCTGCAAGTGCCAGCGGGTAAGGCCAACCCCTCCCCCCCCATTGGCCCGGCGCTCGGTCAGCGCGGCCTGAACATCATGGAATTCTGCAAGGCGTTCAAC
Source organism: Verticiella sp. (assembly GCA_041690575.1). GTDB lineage: Bacteria > Pseudomonadota > Gammaproteobacteria > Burkholderiales > Burkholderiaceae_B > Verticiella. The sequence continues at coordinate 354,671 of JAWLHC010000003.1, read as the reverse complement.
GCCAAGACCCAAGGCGTCGAGCCGGGTCTGCCGATTCCCGTGGTGATCACGGCCTACGCCGACAAGAGCTTCACCTTCGTGATGAAGACGCCGCCCGCGTCGATTCTCATCAAGAAGGCCGTCGGCATCCAGTCCGGCTCGGCTCGGCCGCACGTCGACAAGGTTGGCACGCTCACGCGCGCCCAGGTCGAAGAGATCGCCAAGACGAAAGAACCCGACCTCACGGCTGCCGATCTCGACGCCGCCGTGCGCACCATTGCCGGCAGCGCCCGCAGCATGGGCATTACTGTGGAGGAAGCTTGATCATGGCCAAAATCGGAAAGCGCGTCGCCGCCCTGCGGGCGAAGGTTGACCGCAACAAGCTCTATCCCATCGACGAGGCCCTCAACCTCATCAAGGAAACCGCCAACGCCAAGTTCGACGAATCGATCGACGTGGCCGTGCAGCTCGGCGTCGACCCCCGCAAATCCGACCAGATCGTGCGTGGCTCCGTCGTGCTGCCCGCCGGTACCGGCAAGGATGTCCGTGTTGCGGTGTTCGCTCAGGGCGACAAGGCGGCTCAGGCCACCGAAGCCGGTGCCGATATCGTCGGCATGGAAGACCTCGCCGAACGCATCAAGGGTGGCCAGATCGATTTCGACGTGGTCATTGCCTCGCCCGACACCATGCGCGTGGTCGGTGCCCTGGGTCAGATCCTCGGTCCGCGCGGCCTGATGCCCAACCCCAAGGTAGGCACGGTCACGCCCGACGTCGCTCAAGCGGTGCGCAATGCCAAGGCCGGTCAGGTGCAATACCGTACCGACAAGGCCGGCATCATCCATGCCACCATTGGCCGCGCCTCGTTCGATGCCGACAAACTCAAGTCCAACCTCAGCGCCCTGGTCGACGCCCTCAACAAGGCTCGCCCCACCACCAGCAAGGGCATCTACATGCGCAAGCTGGCCGTGTCGTCCACCATGGGCACGGGTGTTCGAGTGGATCAAACCTCGCTGAGCGCCTGATCCCCCGGGATCCGCGTTCCGCAAACCAACTTTGGGCCGCATGCAGGCCGCCGTTCAACCTGCATGCTGCTGTCAAAGACCGTTGGAGGCTCGGGGCACCACCCCGACCTTAAAACCGGTTCTCCGGATCCAACGCAGACGGCGCTCCCTTGGAAGATTTCTTGTTGCAAGAACTCGACTTAGGTTCGCCGCATTCGGTCGACACAGGCACATCATCCCGATGTGCCCCGTGTCTTTAGATGGAGTGTTCAAACCGTGAGTCTCAATCGTCAAGAGAAAGCGGTGGTGGTCGAAGAGGTCGTTGCCCAAGTGGCCAACGCCCAAACCATCGTCATCGCCGAGTATCGTGGTCTGGACGTCGCCTCCGTCACCGAGCTGCGCAAGCAAGCGCGCGAAGCCGGTGTTTACCTGCGCGTTCTCAAGAACACGCTGGCACGCCGCGCTCTGGCCGGCAGCCCCTTCGAAGGGCTGAACGACCAGCTCGTCGGCCCCCTGGTCTACAGCATCAGCACCGATCCTGTCGGTGCCGCCAAGATCCTGGCCGACTTCGCGAAAACCAACGACAAGCTGGTCATCAAGGCAGGTTCCATGCCGAACAGCTTGCTGGATCAGGATGCTGTCAAGGCGCTCGCCGCCATGCCGTCCCGCGAAGAATTGCTCGCCAAACTGCTTGGCACCATGCAGGCACCCATCGAGCAATTCGTGCGTACGCTCAACGAAGTTCCTACCGGTTTCGTCCGTGCCCTGGCGGCCGTTCGCGACCAGAAGGAAACAGCCTGACCGCTGTCACTTCGTCCGACCAAGCGACATCCAAACCTGGATTGAATCAATACCTGGAGTTCTTTGAAAATGGCACTTAGCAAAGCTGAAATCCTTGACGCCGTTGCCGGCATGACCGTTCTCGAGCTGTCGGAACTGATCAAGGATATGGAAGAGAAGTTTGGCGTGTCGGCTGCTGCCGCCGCCGTGGCAGTAGCCGCTCCCGCCGCTGGCGCTGGCGCTCCCGCCGCTGAAGAAAAGACCGAGTTCGACGTCGTGCTGAACGAAGTCGGCGCCAACAAGGTCAGCGTCATCAAGGTGGTGCGCGAACTTACCGGCCTTGGCCTGAAAGAAGCCAAGGACATGGTCGACGGTGCGCCCAAGACCATCAAGGAAGCCGCCACGAAAGACGACGCCGAAGCGGCCAAGAAGAAGCTGGAAGAAGCTGGCGCCAAGGTCGAGCTCAAGTAAGCTCGATGTGGCAAATACCCGGTGGCCGCACGGTTTTGCGGCTGCCGGGTTTTTGTGTTTCTGCGGCGGCTTGGAGACGAGCCGCTGCACAAGCATAAAGAATCATCACCCCAGGGGCCGCTCGCCGTGGCCCGAGCAACCTGAGTCGGAGTGCTCATGCCCTACTCGTTCACCGAAAGAAAGCGCATCCGCAAGAGCTTCGCGAAGCGCGACGATGTGCAGGAAGTTCCCTTCCTGCTCGACACCCAGATCCAATCGTACCGCAGTTTTCTGCAGTCCGAAGCGCCTGCGCTCAAGCGCGAAGAAGAGGGCCTGCAGGCGGCCTTTTCCTCGATCTTCCCGATCGTGAGCCACAACCAGCTGGCCCGCCTCGAATTCGTCAGCTATCAGCTTGGCGATCCGGTGTTCGACGTGAAAGAGTGTCAGCAGCGTGGCCTCACCTTCGCGTCGCCACTGCGCGCCAAGGTGCGCCTGGTGCTGCTCGACCGCGAGGCCACCAAGCCGACCGTCAAGGAGATGAAAGAGCAGGAAGTGTACATGGGCGAAATCCCGCTCATGACCAACACCGGCTCGTTCGTCATCAACGGCACCGAGCGCGTGATCGTGTCGCAGCTGCACCGTTCGCCTGGCGTGTTCTTCGAACACGACCGCGGCAAGACGCACAGCTCGGGCAAATTGTTGTTCTCGGCACGGGTCATTCCCTACCGTGGTTCCTGGCTCGACTTCGAATTCGACCCCAAAGACCTGCTGTTCTTCCGGGTGGACCGCCGCCGCAAGATGCCGGTCACCATCCTGCTCAAGGCTCTGGGGCTCACCAACGAAGCCATCCTCGCCCGCTACTTCCAGTTCGATGACATCAAGCTCGAGCCCGAAGGCGGTCGCCTCAAGTTCATGCCCGAGCGCTGGAAGGGTGAAGTGGCACGCTTCGACCTCACGACCCGCGACGGCAAGGTCGTGGTCGAGAAAGAGAAGCGCATCAACGCCCGCCATCTGCGCGAGCTGGCCGATCTCGACATGATCTCCGTGCCCGAGGACTACCTCATCGGGCGCGTCCTGGCTGGCAACGTGGTCGACGACAGTACCGGCGAGGTGCTGGCCAACGCCAACGACGAGCTTACCGAGACCCTGCTGGCCCGCCTGCGCGAAGCCGGCATCAAAGAGATCCAGACGCTCTATACCAACGATCTCGATCAGGGCAGCTACATCTCGCTCACGCTGCGCACCGACGACACGGCCGATCAAACGGCCGCGCGTGTGGCCATCTATCGCATGATGCGCCCGGGCGAGCCGCCCACCGAAGAAGCGGTCGAAGCGCTCTTCCAGCGCCTCTTCTTCAACCCTGAAAACTACGATCTCTCACGCGTCGGTCGCATGAAGATCAACAGCCGTCTGGGTCGTGGCGACGACACCAGCGGCCCCATGACGCTCACCCACGACGACATCCTCGAAACCATCAAGGTGCTGGTGGAGTTGCGCAATGGCCGCGGGCAGATCGACGACATCGATCACCTCGGCAATCGCCGCGTGCGCTGTGTCGGCGAGCTGGCCGAGAACCAGTTCCGTGCCGGCCTGGTCCGCGTCGAGCGTGCCGTCAAGGAGCGCCTCGGTCAGGCCGAGACCGAAAACCTGATGCCGCACGACCTGATCAACTCCAAGCCGATTTCCGCGGCCATCAAGGAGTTCTTCGGCTCGAGCCAGCTCTCGCAGTTCATGGACCAGACCAACCCGCTGTCCGAGATCACGCACAAGCGTCGCGTCTCGGCTCTGGGCCCGGGCGGCCTGACCCGCGAACGTGCCGGCTTCGAGGTGCGCGACGTGCACCCCACGCACTATGGCCGCGTCTGCCCCATCGAAACCCCGGAAGGCCCCAACATCGGCCTGATCAATTCGATGGCGCTCTATGCTCGACTCAACGAGTACGGCTTCCTCGAAACCCCGTACCGCAAGGTCGTCGACGGCCGCGTCACTGACCAGATCGATTACCTCTCGGCCATCGAAGAAAGCCGCTACGTCATTGCCCAGGCCAACGCGGCACTCGACGCGCAGGGCCGTTTCGTCGACGATCTCGTGGCTTGCCGCGAGGCTGGCGAAACCATGCTCACGGCGGGTGACAAGGTCAGCTACATGGACGTCGCGCCGTCGCAGATCGTGTCGGTGGCCGCCTCGTTGATTCCCTTCCTCGAGCACGACGATGCCAACCGCGCCCTCATGGGCTCGAACATGCAGCGTCAGGCCGTGCCCTGCCTCCGGCCCGAAAAGCCTGTGGTGGGTACCGGCATCGAGCGCACCGTGGCCGTAGACTCGGGCACCACCGTGCAAGCCACCCGGGGCGGCGTGGTCGACTACGTCGACGCCAACCGGATCGTGATCCGGGTCAACGACGAAGAGAACATCGCCGGCCTGGTGGGTGTGGATATCTACAACCTCACCAAGTACACCCGGTCCAACCAGAACACCAACATCAACCAGCGCCCGACCGTCAAGCGCGGTGACCAGGTGGCCAAAGGTGACGTCCTGGCCGATGGTGCCTCCACCGACCTCGGCGAGCTCGCCCTGGGGCAGAACATGCTGGTTGCATTCATGCCCTGGAACGGCTACAACTTTGAGGATTCGATCCTCATCTCCGAGAAGGTTGTGGCCGACGATCGCTACACCTCGATCCACATCGAGGAGCTGACCGTGGTGGCCCGTGACACCAAGTTGGGGCCGGAAGAAATCACCCGCGACATCAGCAACCTCGCCGAGAACCAGCTCAACCGGCTGGACGACTCCGGCATTGTGTATATCGGTGCCGAGGTGCAGGCGGCCGACACGCTCGTGGGCAAGGTCACCCCCAAGGGCGAAACCCAGCTTACCCCCGAAGAGAAGCTGCTGCGTGCCATCTTCGGCGAGAAGGCCTCCGACGTCAAAGACACTTCGCTGCGCGTGCCCTCGGGCATGACCGGCACGGTGATCGACGTCCAGGTGTTCACCCGCGAGGGCATCGAGCGCGACAAGCGTGCCCAGGCCATCATCGACGACGAGCTCAAGCGCTATCGTCAAGACCTCAACGACCAGCTGCGCATCGTCGAGAACGACACCTTCGACCGGATCGAGAAGAATCTGGTGGGCAAGGTGGTCAATGGTGGACCGCGTCGGCTGCCCAAGGGCTCCGACATCACCGCCGAATACCTCGCCGATCTCGACCGCTGGCAGTGGTTCGACATTCGTCTGGCCGACGAAGGCGCCGCCCTGGCGCTCGAGCAGGCCAAGGAATCCATCGAAGCCAAACGTCACCAGTTCGATCTGGCCTACGAAGAAAAGCGCAAGAAACTCACCCAGGGTGATGAACTGCCTCCGGGCGTGCTCAAGATGGTCAAGGTGTACCTCGCCGTCAAGCGTCGTCTGCAGCCAGGCGACAAGATGGCCGGCCGCCACGGCAACAAGGGCGTGGTGTCCAAGATCACTCCGGTCGAAGACATGCCCTTCATGGCCGACGGCCAGCCGGTGGATGTCGTGCTCAACCCGTTGGGCGTGCCCTCGCGCATGAACGTGGGTCAGGTGCTCGAAGTTCACCTGGGCTGGGCTGCCAAGGGCATCGGCTATCGTATCCAGAACATGCTCACCGAAGCCCGCAAGGTCGAAGTGGCCAAGCTGCGCGCGTATCTCGACGAGATCTACAACACCACCGGCACCTCTGCGCGGCTCGACGAACTCACCGACGACGAGATCATCGAGATGGCTCACAACCTCAAGAAGGGTGTGCCCTTTGCCACGCCGGTGTTCGACGGTGCGTCCGAGACCGAGATCCGCAAGATGCTCGACCTCGCCTATCCCGACGACATGGCCGAGCGCCTGCAGCTTGCCAATGGCAAGACCCAGGCCACGCTGTTCGACGGCCAGACGGGCGAACCCTTCGAGCGCCCGGTGACCGTGGGCTACATGCACGTCCTCAAGCTGCACCACCTGGTAGACGACAAGATGCACGCACGCTCGACCGGTCCGTACTCGCTGGTGACCCAGCAACCGCTGGGCGGCAAGGCGCAGTTCGGTGGCCAGCGCTTCGGCGAAATGGAAGTGTGGGCACTCGAGGCCTACGGCGCTTCCTACACCTTGCAGGAAATGCTCACTGTCAAGTCCGACGACATCACCGGCCGGACCAAGGTTTACGAGAACATCGTCAAGGGTGATCACATGATCGATGCCGGCATGCCCGAGTCGTTCAATGTTCTGGTCAAGGAGATTCGCTCTCTTGGCCTCGACATGGACCTCGAACGCAGCTAGGCCGTCGACCACCGTACCCGGAGTAAGTAATCTATGAAAGCGTTGCTCGACCTATTCAAGCAGGTTACGCAGGACGAACAATTCGACGCGATTCGGGTGGGCCTGGCCTCGCCCGAGAAAGTCCGGTCGTGGTCGTTCGGCGAAGTCCGCAAGCCCGAGACGATCAACTACCGCACGTTCAAGCCCGAGCGTGACGGCCTGTTCTGCGCCAAGATCTTCGGTCCGATCAAAGACTACGAATGCCTTTGCGGCAAGTACAAGCGCCTCAAGCATCGCGGCGTGATCTGCGAAAAATGCGGCGTGGAAGTCACCCAGGCCAAGGTGCGTCGCGAGCGCATGGGCCACATCGAGCTGGCCAGCCCGGTGGCGCACATCTGGTTCCTCAAGTCGCTGCCGTCTCGCCTGGGCATGGTGCTCGACATGACGTTGCGCGACATCGAACGCGTGCTCTACTTCGAGGCGTTCTGCGTCATCGAGCCGGGCATGACGCCGCTCAAGCGCGGCCAGATCATGACCGAAGACGACTTCCTCGCCAAAACCGAGGAATACGGTGACGACTTCCGTGCACTGATGGGCGCCGAGGCCGTGCGTGAGCTGCTGCGCACCATCGACATCGATCGCGAGGTCGAAACCCTGCGGCACGAACTGCAGAGCACGGGTTCCGAAGCCAAGATCAAGAAGCTGTCCAAGCGCCTCAAGGTGCTCGAGGGCTTCCAGAAGTCGGGCATCAAACCCGACTGGATGGTGATGGAAGTGTTGCCGGTGCTGCCGCCCGAACTGCGCCCGCTGGTGCCGCTCGATGGTGGCCGCTTCGCCACGTCCGACCTCAACGATCTCTATCGTCGGGTCATCAACCGCAACAACCGCCTCAAGCGGCTGCTCGAGCTCAAGGCGCCCGAAATCATCGTGCGCAACGAGAAGCGCATGCTGCAGGAGTCGGTCGATTCGCTGCTCGACAACGGTCGTCGCGGCAAGGCCATGACCGGCGCCAACAAGCGTCCGCTCAAGTCGCTGGCCGACATGATCAAGGGCAAGGGTGGTCGCTTCCGCCAGAACCTGCTCGGCAAGCGGGTAGACTACTCCGGCCGTTCGGTGATCGTGGTGGGCCCGCAGCTCAAGCTGCACCAGTGCGGTCTGCCCAAGCTGATGGCGCTCGAGCTGTTCAAGCCCTTCATTTTCCATCGCCTCGAAACCATGGGGCTGGCCACCACCATCAAGCAGGCTCGCAAGCTGGTCGACAGCCATGAGCCGGTGGTGTGGGACATCCTCGAAGAAGTGATTCGCGAGCATCCAGTGATGCTCAACCGGGCACCCACCCTGCACCGTCTGGGCATCCAGGCATTCGAGCCGGTGCTGATCGAAGGCAAGGCCATCCAGCTGCATCCGCTGGTTTGCGCGGCGTTCAACGCCGACTTCGACGGCGACCAGATGGCCGTGCACGTGCCGCTGTCGCTCGAAGCCCAGATGGAAGCCCGCACCCTGATGCTGGCCTCCAACAATGTGCTGTTCCCGGCCAACGGCGAGCCGTCGATCGTGCCGTCGCAGGATATCGTGCTGGGCCTGTATTACGCCACACGCGAGCGCGTGAACGGCAAGGGCGAAGGCACGTACTTCCGCGACGTGGGCGAGGTGCAACGCGCCTACGAGAACAAGCAGGTCGAACTGCAGAGCCGCGTGACCGTGCGCCTGCCCGAGTTCGAGCGCGATGCCGATGGCAACTGGCAGCCGGTGCTGCGACGCGTGGAAACCACGGTAGGTCGTGCCATGCTCTCCGAGATCCTGCCCAAGGGGCTGCCCTTCTCGTCGCTCAACAAGGCGCTCAAGAAGAAGGAAATCTCCAAGCTCATCAACGCCTCGTTCCGTCGTTGCGGTCTGCGCGCCACGGTGATCTTTGCCGACAAGCTCATGCAGTCGGGCTTCCGCCTGGCCACGCGCGGCGGCATCTCGATCAGCATGAACGACATGCTGATCCCCGAAGCCAAGGCAGGTGTGCTGGCCGAGGCCAACGCCGAAGTCAAAGAGATCGACAACCAGTACTCATCGGGTCTGGTGACCTCGCAAGAGCGCTACAACAACGTGGTCGATATCTGGGGCAAGGCCAGCGATCGGGTGGGCAAGGCCATGATGGAACAACTGGCCACCGAGAGCGTCACCGATCGTCACGGCAATCCGTCGTCGCAGGAGTCGTTCAACTCCATCTACATGATGGCCGACTCCGGCGCGCGCGGTTCGGCCGCCCAGATTCGTCAGCTGGCCGGCATGCGGGGCCTGATGGCCAAGCCCGATGGCTCCATCATCGAAACCCCCATCACGGCCAACTTCCGCGAAGGCCTCAACGTACTGCAGTACTTCATCTCCACCCACGGTGCCCGTAAAGGTCTGGCCGATACGGCGCTCAAAACCGCCAACTCGGGTTACCTCACCCGCCGTCTGGTCGACGTGACCCAGGATCTGGTGATCACCGAAAGCGACTGCGGCACCACGCGTGGCTTCCCCATGAAGGCGCTGCTCGAAGGTGGCGAGATCATCGAGCCGCTGCGCGACCGCATCCTGGGTCGCGTGCCGGCGGTCGATATCGTCGACCCCGACACCCAGGAAACGCTCATCGAGGCGGGCACGCTGCTCGACGAAGACGCCGTGGATCTCATCGACCAGAAGAGCATCGACGAAGTCTACGTGCGCACCCCGCTCACCTGCGAAACCCGGCATGGCCTGTGCGCGCATTGCTACGGCCGTGATCTCGGCCGCGGCAGCCTGGTCAATGTGGGCGAAGCGGTCGGCGTGATCGCCGCGCAGTCGATCGGCGAACCCGGCACGCAGCTCACGATGCGTACCTTCCACATCGGGGGTGCGGCATCGCGTACGGCGCTGGTCTCGGCGATCGAAACCAAGTCGAATGGTACGGTGCGCTTCAGCAGCACGATGCGTTACGTCACCAACAGCAAGGGCGATCCGGTCGTGATTTCGCGCTCGGGCGAAGTGCTGGTGGTTGACGAAACCGGTCGCGAACGCGAGCGTCACAAGGTGCCTTACGGCGCCCTGCTGCTGGCACTCGACGGCGCCACCATCAAGGCCGGTGCCCAGCTCGCCACGTGGGATCCTCTCACCCGTCCGATCATCACCGAGTACGCCGGCACGATCCGCTTCGAGAATATCGAAGAAGGCGTCACGGTGGCCCGCCAGATGGACGAGGTCACCGGCCTGTCCACCCTGGTGGCGATCACGCCCAAAACCCGCAGCACCTCGCGCCAGACCGTGCGGCCGCAGGTCAAGCTCATCAACGAGGCAGGCGAAGAAGTCAAGATCGCCGGCAGCGATTACCCGGTGAACATCTCGTTCCCGGTGGGTGCGCTGATCACCGTGCGCGACGGCCAGCAGGTGCAGGTGGGTGAGGTGCTTGCCCGGATTCCGCAAGAATCGCAGAAGACCCGCGACATCACCGGCGGTCTGCCGCGTGTGGCCGAACTGTTCGAAGCCCGCTCGCCCAAGGATGCCGGCATGCTGGCCGAAGTCACCGGCACGCTGTCGTTCGGCAAGGACACCAAGGGCAAGCAGCGCCTGATCATCACCGACTTCGACGGCAACAACCACGAGTTCCTGATTCCGAAGGAAAAGCAGGTGCTGGTGCACGACGGCCAGGTGGTGAACAAGGGCGAATTCATCGTCGACGGCCCGGCCGACCCGCACGACATCCTGCGCCTGCAGGGCATCGAGCGGCTGGCCAACTACATCGTCGATGAGGTTCAGGACGTCTACCGCCTGCAGGGTGTGAAGATCAACGACAAGCACATCGAGGTGATCGTTCGCCAGATGCTGCGACGCGTGGTCATCGTGGACAACGGCGACACCCCGTTCATTCCGGGCGAGCAGGTAGAACGCTCCGAGATGCTCAACGAGAACGACCGGATGATCTCCGACAACAAGCGGCCGACCACCTACGAGAACGTGCTGCTGGGCATCACCAAGGCCTCGCTGTCCACCGACTCGTTCATTTCGGCGGCTTCGTTCCAGGAAACCACCCGGGTACTCACCGAGGCGGCCATCATGGGCAAGCGCGACGAGCTGCGTGGCCTCAAGGAGAACGTCATCGTGGGCCGGCTCATTCCGGCAGGTACCGGCATGGCCTACCACGACGCACGGCGCGACAAGGAGCACTTCGACGTGGCGCAGCGTGCAGCTGCCCAGGCCGAAGCCAACCCCTTCCTCGATGCCGAGCCGGTGACGTCCACGGCCGAGCCCGAGGATGATGCCGACGCCACCGGCAACCCCACCGAGGGCGGTGACGACACCGCCAACTGAGCGGCACGCCACCCCGCGAGGCCTCCCTTCGGGGAGGCCTTTTTTCTTTTGGCGACCGGTGGCACGCGGGCATGAGCACAGGCCCTGGCAAGCAGCGAAGGATGGTGCCATGCCGGGGCCCTGCGGCCCCCGGCTGGCGCGTCCTGCGCTGTGGATAACCCCGGCCGGACACGGTAAAATCGAGGTTTAAGGGTACGCGACTTGATGGACAAATTCTGGCAAACCTGCGTCCAGCGCCTGGAGCAGGAAATCCCCCCCCAGCAGATCAGCGCCTGGATCCGGCCGCTCACACCGCTTGCGTTCGACGACGAACAAGCGGTGTTGCGCGTCGGCGCTCCCAATCGCTTCAAGCTGGACTGGGCACGCGCCAATTTTTCCGGTCGCATTGCTGCCCTGGCCTCCGAATGGTACGAGCGGCCGGTGCAGGTGCAGTTCGAGCTCGATCCGGCCCAGCGCCGGTCGAGCGCGCCGCCAGCGCGGGCCCCGGGCCACACGGCCACGCCGGGCAACGGGGCCACTGCCCCGGCGATCGGGGCTTCACCTGGCGCTCAGCCAGCGCCCGCCCAGCCCACGCCCACCGGCGGCTTCGCGGCAGCCCCGCACACCGATGCCAATGTGGTTTACGACCGTTCGCGACTCAATGCCGAGCTCACCTTCGACAACTTCGTCACCGGCAAGGCCAACCAGCTCGCGCGCGCGGCCGCCCTGCAAGTGGCCGAGAACCCCGGCACCTCGTACAACCCGCTGTTTCTGTACGGTGGCGTAGGCCTGGGCAAGACCCACCTGATCCACGCCATCGGCAACTCGGTGATGGCCAACAACATCAATGCCCGGGTGCGTTACATCCACGCCGAGCAGTTCGTGTCGGATGTGGTCAAGACCTACCACCGCAAGGCCTTCGACGAGTTCAAGCGCTACTACCACGCGCTCGACCTCCTGCTGATCGACGACATCCAGTTCTTTTCCGGCAAGGATGGCACGCAAGAGCTCTTCTTCTATGCCTTCGAGGCCATCGTGGCGCAGCGCCGGCAGATCATCATCACCAGCGACACCTACCCCAAGGAGCTCTCCGGCATCGACGAGCGCCTGATCTCGCGCTTCGACTCCGGGCTGACGCTGGCGATCGAGCCGCCCGAGCTGGAAATGCGCGTGGCCATTCTCATCCGCAAGGCCGAAAAGGAAGGCGTGCCGCTCCCCGAAGAAGTGGCTTTCTTCATTGCCAAGCATTTGCGCAGCAACGTACGCGAGCTCGAAGGCGCCCTGCGCAAGGTGATCGCCTACGCACGCTTTCACGGCCGCACCATTGCCGTCGACGTGTGCAAGGATGCCCTGAAGGATCTGCTGTCGGTGTCCAACGGCCAGCTCACGGTCGAGAACATCCAGCGCACCGTGGCCGACTTCTACAAGATCAAGGTGGCCGACATGTATTCCAAGCGGCGGCCGGCCAACATCGCCCTGCCCCGCCAGATTGCCATGTACCTGGCCAAGGAGCTCACCCAGAAGAGCCTGCCCGAAATCGGCGATCTCTTCGGGGGCCGCGACCACACCACGGTGCTGCATGCCGTGCGCAAGATTTCAGAACTGCGCGCCAAGCAGGCCGAACTCAACCACTCTTTGCACGTACTTGAACAGACCCTGAAAGGATGATCATGCAACTGGTCCACGCCCCGCGCGACACCCTGCTGAAGTCTCTCAACACCGTCGCCGGCATCGTCGAACGCCGCCACACCATGCCCATCCTGGCCAACGTGCTGCTGCAGCGCAGTGGCCCCCGCCTGTCGTTCGTGGCCACCGACAACGAAGTGCAGATCACCACGCACACCGAGTGCGAGGCGGGCGAAGATCACGGCATCACCGTGGCCGCCCGCAAGTTTCTCGATATCCTGCGTGCCCTGCCCGACGCCACCAGCGTCACCCTCGATCACGCCGACAGCAAGCTGGCCATCCGCGCCGGGCGCAGCCGCTTTGCCCTGCAAACGCTGCCGGCGCACGACTTCCCCACGGTGGCCACTCCGGACACCTGGAACGTCACGCTGCAGCTCACCCAGAAGACCCTGCGCCATCTGTTGTCGATGGTGCACTTTGCCATGGCCGTGCAGGATATTCGCTACTATCTCAACGGCATGCTGCTGGTGTTTCAGGAGGGCGAGGTTACCGCGGTCACCACCGACGGACACCGCCTGGCGATGTTCAGCATTGCCACCGAGGTCACTCCCGAGGCCCCCACCGAAATCATCGTGCCGCGCAAGACCATCATGGAGCTCATGCGTCTGCTCGAAGACACCGACGAGCCGGTGGATATCGAAGTCGCCCCCAATCAGGTCCGTTTTCGGTTCGGCCACATCGAGTTTCTGTCCAAGCTGGTGGAAGGCAAGTTTCCCGACTTCCGCCGCGTCATTCCCACCGGGCACGCGCACCACATCGACCTCGATCGCGAGTCCTGGCTGCGCAGTCTGCAGCGCATCGCCATTCTCACGTCGGATAAATTCAAGGGCGTACGGCTGCAGCTCGAGCAGAACACGCTGCGTCTGAGCGCCCACAACACCGAACAGGAAGAGGCCTTTGAAGAACTCGAGGTGGATTACCCCGGCAACGGGGTGGATCTCGGCTTCAACGTCACCTATCTCATCGACGTGCTCGGCAACCTGAAAACGGAGCAGGTACGTTTTTATCTGGGTGACGCCAATTCGTCGTCGCTGCTCACACTGCCCGACAACGACCGCTTCAAGTATGTCGTGATGCCCATGCGCATCTGAGGCCACGCCTCTCCTTTCCGTGCAGGTCCGGCATCGTGCCGGCCCTCCAGCGCGCCGCCGGCTCCTGCCGGCCAGGCCGCCCACTACGAGAAAACAAGTTCCCATGACCGATCCGAACCTCCCCTCCCCCGAATACGGCGCCGAATCGATCAAGATGCTCAAGGGCCTCGAGGCGGTGCGCAAGCGTCCTGGCATGTACATCGGCGACACCTCCGACGGCACCGGCTTGCATCACATGGTCTTCGAGGTGGTCGACAATGCCATCGACGAATCGCTGGCGGGTCACTGCGACGACATCGTGGTCACCATCCACAGCGACAACTCCATCTCGGTCACCGACAACGGTCGCGGCATCCCCACCGACATCCACCAAGACGACGAGTTTCAACGCAGCGCTGCCGAAATCGTGATGACCGAACTGCACGCCGGTGGCAAGTTCGACCAGAACTCGTACAAGGTGTCGGGCGGTCTGCACGGCGTGGGCGTGTCGTGCGTCAACGCCCTGTCGCAGTGGCTGCGGCTCACCATCCGGCGCAGCGGTCAGGTGCACCAGATCGAGTTCCGTCAGGGCGAGCGGGTCGAGCCGCTCAAGGTCACGGGCAGCACCGAGGCTCGCGGCACCGAAGTGCACTTCCAGGCCGACCCCGAGATCTTCAACAACATCGAGTGGCACTACGAGATTCTCGCCAAGCGCCTGCGCGAACTCTCATTCCTCAACGACGGTGTCAAGATTCGCCTGATCGACAAGCGCAACGACAAGGAAGAGAACTTCGCCTTTACCGGCGGTACGGCCGGTTTCGTGCAGTACATCAACCGCAACAAGACCGTGCTGCACCCCACGATTTTTCACGTCAACGCCGAATCGCAGGCGGGCGGCGTGCCGGTGCAAGTGGATCTGGCGCTGCAATGGAATGACAGCTATTCCGAAACGGTGATGTGCTTCACCAACAACATCCCGCAACGTGATGGTGGTACCCACCTCACCGGCATGCGCGCGGCCATGACGCGCATCCTCAACAAGTACATCACCGACAACGAGATCGCGCGCAAGGCCCGGGTGGACACCACCGGCGACGACATGCGCGAGGGTCTGGCCTGCGTGCTCTCGGTAAAAGTGCCCGAACCCAAGTTCGGCAGCCAGACCAAAGACAAGCTCGTGTCGAGCGAAGTGCGCCCGGCCGTGGAAGAAGCCGTGGCCAAGGCACTCGACACCTGGCTGCTCGAACACCCGGCCGATGCCAAGGCACTCTGCGGCAAGATCGTCGAGGCCGCCCGCGCGCGCGAAGCCGCCCGCAAGGCTCGCGAGATGACGCGACGCAAGAGCGTGCTCGAAGGTGCCGGCCTGCCCGGCAAACTGGCCGACTGCCAGGAAAAGGACCCGGCCTTGTCCGAGCTCTACATCGTGGAGGGCGACTCGGCTGGCGGCTCTGCCAAACAGGGGCGTGACCGCAAGTTCCAGGCCATCCTGCCCCTGCGCGGCAAGGTGCTCAACGTGGAGCGCGCGCGCTTCGACCGCCTGATTGCCAGCGAAGCCATCACCACCCTCATTACCGCGCTCGGCACCAGCATCGGCCCGGCCGACTTCAACATCGACAAGCTGCGTTACCACCGCATCATCATCATGACCGACGCCGACGTCGACGGCGCCCACATCCGCACCCTGCTGCTCACACTGCTCTATCGCCAGATGCCCGAGCTGATCGATCGCGGCCACGTCTACATCGCCCAGCCGCCGCTCTATCGCATCAAGCACGGTCGCGACGAGATCTACCTCAAGGACGACCAGGAAGAGATCCAGTTCATGACGCAGCTCTCGCTCAAGGGCGCCAGGCTGCAACCCGACGAGGGCGCCGACCTCATCGAAGGCGAAGCCCTGGCCGAACTCATGCGCAAGTACAACCTGGCCAACGCCATCATCGATCGGCTGTCGCGACGCATCGATACCAGCGTGCTGCTTGCCATCCTGCAGGGTGCCGTGGTCGACCTCTCCTCCCTCGAAGCTGCCCGACACTCCGCCGCCGAACTCACCCGCCGGCTCTACAACCCCGTGCTCACCGATCAGATCCAGGTCGAAGCCATGATGGACGACGCCGGCGAATCGCCCGTGTTGCAGATCCAGCGCAAGCATCACGGCAACATCAAGACATCCATCGTCGACACCGACTTCGTGGAGGGCAGCGACTACGCCGCCCTGCGCAACGCTGCCACCACCTTCGAGGGCCTGCTCGGCCCCGGGGCCCGCGTATCCCGCGGCGAAGGCGACAAGGCCCGCACCTCGGCCATCAGCACCTTCGGCGACGCAGTGCACTGGCTGCGCAACGAGGCCGAGCGCGGCATCAGCAAGCAGCGCTACAAGGGTCTGGGCGAAATGAACGCCAACCAGCTGTGGGAAACCACCATGGATCCCGCCGTACGCCGCCTGCTGCGCGTGCAGATCGAAGACGCCATCGCCGCCGACGAGATCTTCACCACGCTCATGGGCGACCAGGTGGAGCCACGACGAGCCTTCATCGAAACCCACGCGCTGCAGGCCGGCAATCTGGATATTTGAGGGGTGTCGGGAAGAAAAACCCTTGATCGGGGTTGGCCGAGTGTGAGCTCGGCAGCGCTTGATTCAGGCTACCCCGTTACCACGTTGCGCGGCTCACCTCGCCAGGCCGCTTCAATATTCTCGATCAGCTGATCGGCCAGTGCCTGGCGAGCCTCCACACTGGCCCACGCCACGTGCGGCGTCACGATCACATTGGCTCGGTCGGCCAGACCCATCAAGGGATGATCGGCAGGTGGCGGCTCCACACTGGCCACATCGAAGCCGGCCCCGGAGATCTGGCCGGCGTCGAGCGCCTTCACCAGAGCGCTTTCATCTACCAGCCCGCCCCGGGCGACATTGATCAGCAACGGCCGCTTCTGCATTTGAGCGAACTCGCGCTCACCGATCAGATGGCGGGTTTCTGGGCGTAGCGGCAGATGCAGGGTGAGCACGTCGCTCTGCGCCAGCACGTCGTCGAATGACACTCGCCCAGCCAGCGCCGCCTGCCCCTTGCGCCCGGCCACCAGCACCTGCATGCCCAGGGCACGACCGATGTCGGCCACGC
The DNA here is from genome assembly GCA_041690575.1 of Verticiella sp. Classification (GTDB taxonomy): domain Bacteria; phylum Pseudomonadota; class Gammaproteobacteria; order Burkholderiales; family Burkholderiaceae_B; genus Verticiella. Next base: position 338,027 of record JAWLHC010000003.1, on the reverse strand, counting down.
GGCTGCCCAGCGAGCCGTGACCGATCACGCCCAGCGTAGAGCCGGCGAGGTCGCGGATAGGATGATCGAAAAAACAGAACTGTGCGCTTTCCTGCCAGCGGCCGGCGCGCACCGAATCGCGATAGGCAAGCAGGCTGCGGCGCAGGGCGAAAATGAGGGCAAAGGTGTGTTCCGGCAGGGTATGGCCGGCATAGTGGCGCACGTTGCTCACAACGATGTCGCGATCGCGGCAGGCGGCGAGATCGAGGTTGTCGGTACCGGTGGCAGCCACCGCGATGAGCTTGAGATGATCAGCACCTTCGAGCATGGCCGCGGTGATCTTCACCTTGTTGACGATCACGATGGCGGCATCGGTGATGCGCTGGCCCACCTGGGCCGGGGCAGTGCCGTCGTGCTCGATCCAGTCGTGGGCGAAGCCGGGCGAGCGCAGCCGGGTTTGCTGCGACAAGGTGGCTCGATCGAGAAAGACGATACGGGGAACACGATCGTTCGGCATGCTTCAACGGCCCGCAACAAAGACACGGATGGCATCGGCGGCAACGGCCGCCAGGCGTTCGGGGGCCATCGCCAGCGCATCCTGCAAGCTCATGGGCCCAGGCACCAGCCCGAAAGCCGCAACCAGACCCCGATCGTACAGCACCTCATAGCCGGGCCGCAGGCTGCCGGCCAACGCGATCACTGGCGTGCCGCTGGTCTGAGCGAGGCGGATCACACCCGCAGGGACCTTGCCCCCGGCGGTTTGCGCGTCGAGCGCGCCCTCGCCAGTGAGCACGAGATCGCACTCGGCAATACGGCGAGCGAGGTCGAGCTGGCCGGCCACCACATCGAAGCCGGAACGCACGTTTGCGCCCAAGGCCATCATGACCGCGAAAGCCGTGCCGCCGGCTGCCCCGCTACCAGGCAGGTAGCGGGCACCACCCCCACGACTCGCGGCACGCAGTGGAGCATCACTAACCCCCCCTGACGTTGGCGCGACTGCATGAGCGTCTGGACTGTCGCCATTGACCGTCCCGCTTTCCGGCCACGCCTGCTCGCATTGGGCAGCAAAGGTCGCCGTGATTCGGTCGAGCTCGGCAATATCGGCTTCAAGCGCCCCTTTCTGCCTGGCAAAGCGCCAGGCGGCGCCGTCTGGCCCGCACAGCGGGGCATCGACATCGGTGGCCACAACAACGGGCAGTTGTCGCCAGCGCGGATCTAGCCCGCTGGCGTCGATGCGGCGAACCCGGCTCACGCCCCTGGCTCCCGGGCCCACTTCGTTACCGTCGGCGTCGAGCAGACGAACGCCCAGCGCCTGCAGCATCCCCGCACCGGCATCGTGAGTGGCGCTGCCACCCACAAACAGCGCCACGCGCCTGACGCTGTCTGCAAAACCCGTCGACACCGCATGATTAAGGACGGCAGCCAGCAACTGCCCCAGCCCTCGGGTGGAGGTGTGCCAGGGATCGCGCCGCGCCAGCGGCACGCCCTCGAGGCCGGCCGCCTGCGCGAGCTCCACCACCGCCGTACCGTCGGGCATCAACGCCCATTCGGCTGCCACGGGCTCACCCACGGCGTTGAGCACCGTCTGCCGGTATCGCACCCCGTCACCTGCTGCCGACAACACCTGCAAGCTGCCTTCGCCGCCGTCGGCCAAGGGGCAGAGGTCGATCCGAGCATCGGGCACCGCGGCGCGCACGCCACGCGCGATGGCCTCGGCCACCGCAAGGGCACTGGCACACTCCTTGAAGGAGTCGGGAGCGATCAGGATACGGAGCGCCCGGCTGGCGCCTTTCATTGAACCGGGATCCGGATCGACTTCGGCTCGCCGGGGTGCGCCTTGGGCAGCTCGATGCGCAGCACACCATCGCGATAGCTGGCGCTGGCCTGATCCGACACCACTGCCACCGGCAGCGGCACGCTGCGACGAAAGGCACCGTAGGCCCGTTGCATCACCCGCCACCGCCCTTCGGTGGCCTCATGAGCGAAGCGCTTCTCGCCCGACACCACCAGGGATTCGCCCCTCACCTCGAGCTGAATGTCGTCGCGAGTGACCCCCGGCAGCTCGAGTCGAATGACCAGACGTTTGTCATCCTCGAAGATGTCGCCGCCCAGCACGGCCCAGCTGCGTGTGGGGGCAAACGAGGCGTCGTCGATCTGCGACTGCGCCGGCAGATTGGTGTCGTCGCCCGCCCTGAACCGGGTAAGCGCCGTAGACGCCGTGTGGGTAAGGTGCTTCCAGCCGTCGGTGAGCGACTCCCAGAATGACCCCATGTTTTCTTTCAGACTTTCGAACTTCATGACGGGACTCCTTGCAAGCTCTCAGGGCAGAACCTTCGGGGAACCACCCGGGTCGGGTCAAGCCACATTGACCTCGATGCGACGCGGCTGCGCATGCTCGGCCTTGGGGATCCGCAGCGTCAGCACGCCGTGCTCAAAACCGGCGGCCACCTTGTCGACATCCAGTTCGCGCGACAGGGTGAACGACCGACGATAGCGCGGCAGCCTCACCTCGACGTGGGTGGCTTCCATCCCGGCTGGCACATCGAGGCTCAGTTCGCCTTCGATGGTGAGGGTATCGGCCTCCACATTCACGCGAACCTGATCCTTGGCCACGCCAGGCATATCGGCATACAGGGTGATTCCGCCGCCATCCTCGACGACATCGACGAACGGGACAAGGCTGGATTCTTCAGGGGTATCGGCTCCGGAGCGAGCCACGGCACGATCTTCAGTCATGATGCATCTCCTTGATCTGTGAAGCCTTCATGAAGGGTGACTTACTGCACCGGAATACGGCGCGGACGGGACTCGGCGCTGCGCGCCACGCGAACATGCAGTACGCCGTTGCGATAGCTGGCGTCGATCTGGTTGGGGTCGACGTCGTCGGGCAAGGAGACCACGCGGCGGAATCGCCCGGCAAAACGCTCGTCGATATGCACGTTGGCGTTGTCGGGCACCTCGGGCAACGTGCGCTCGCCCGACAGGCTCAGCGTGCCTTTCTCATATTGCACTTCGAGTTTGGCCGGATCGACACCGGGGGCAAAAACGTAGATATCGACGGAATTTGCCGTACCCCCCACATTGATGGCGGGGTAACCGTGCGAACGACCGCGGATGCTCGGGCCACTGTTGAGGGCCTGCTGCATCACCTGCTGCAGGCGATCGAACTCGGAAAAGACATCACGCGGAAACAAGGTTCGGTAGACCATGCGAGTCTCCTTGAAAGCGTTGAACGAATGTACCCATGAAATAGGGTCATCCGGCGCGATTTCAAGACCTGCCTGATCATGGAAAAAGCCCATCGGCCGAAAGGGGCCACCCCGGTGGTTCGCCCCCAGGGCCCATGGTCACTGCCGCCGGGCCGCGCGGCTCCCTTGCTCCCCCTCACCCGCCACCCCGCGCCCTGCGTCAAGGGCATGACGACTGCGCCCGAGCGGCGGCACAGGTGTCAACCCCTGGGCACCGCCAACGACATCCAGCGCCGGATCGGCGTGTCTGCCTGCAGCTGACCCAGGCAGTCGAGCAGGGCATCCGCCGCCTGTGGTCCCAGCGCACCGCCCGCCAGGTTGGTGAACTTGGTCTGCAACAATTGCTGTTGCCGATCGAGGTCGGCCAGCGGCACCCCCGAATCCGAGCGCGCCGAGAACTCCTTGCCATCGCGCAGGCGCAAGGTGACATCGGCCAGCGTCTTGGGCCGCTGCGGATCGTAGGTGATGGCAATACGCGGCAGCAAGGCCTGCAGATCGGGGTGGCGCGCCCAGGTTTCGTTGTAAGTGGCCAGGCTGCTGGTGTCAGCCCGCAGCAAGGTCAGTGCCGCCACCCCGGCCACGCTGAACTTGAGCTGCAGCCCATCCTGAGGCTCGGCGATGCTGCACACGGTGTCGAGGTCGGGCGATACCGTGAGGTGCAGGGCCGCGACGTCGTTGGCGTTTACCTGGTGGGCATCGCGCAGCTCGGCAATGGCATCGGCTACCGCGTGGGTGAGGTAGCACGCGGCGTGATACTTGAACAAGTGGTCGTAGAGAAAGCACGCATGCGGCGGTGGCGCCAGTGCGGCTTCGACATCGATGGTGGTGCTGTGGGTTTCGGCAAAGCCCGCGGCAGCGGTGAGCGCCTGCGGATGGCTGGAGAAACCGCGGGCGGCCATCAGGGCGGCAAACAGGCCGTTGTGCGCAGCCTTGCCGGCATGCATGGGCTTGCACGCCGTGCCGAAATTTGCCCGCACACCCGCCGCCTCGCTGGCGGCGATGCCGATGGCGGTGACGGTTTGCTCCACGTTCAGGCCGAGCAGTCGCGCCGTGGCCAGCGCCGCGGCAAAGGTACCGATGGTAGCCGTACCATGAAAGCCCATGCGGTAATGGCTGGGTTCCAGCAGATTGCCAATGCGGCAGGCCCCTTCATACCCGGCAAAGATGCTCACGGCCACCTCGGCCCAGCTGGCATCCAGGCGCTCGCCCAGCGCCAGCACGGCGGGCAGAATAGCCACCGACGGGTGTGCCGCCATGTGGAAGTTGACGTCGTCATAATCCAGCGCGTGGGCACTGGTGCCGTTGATGAGCGCAGCCGACAGCACGGGCAGCCGGGTGGCGGTGCCGAACACCGCGGCCTCGGGCGTGCCGCCCTGCTGACCCAGCTCGTCGCGCAGCGCCGCCACGAAGGACTCGCTGGCACCGGCAATGGCCGTCCCGGAGGTGTCGAGCAGGCACTGGCGCAGCAGGGTTTCGGCGTTGGCCGGCAGTTGCTCGTACTGGCGCTGCACGGATTCTTCGGCAATGAAACGGGTGATATCGGTGGTCACGGTAGGCAGGCAGCAAGAAATGGCAAACTCACCGTCGGCGCTTGCGCGGACGGGCTCCGGGCCATCATGCCTGTTCGGCTCTGGTACGCGGCGCCCGGGGTTCCACCATTCGGACTCACCGCACCTGGCGTCGGGTGCCGTAAGCCACCGCTGCCAGCACGGCGCACACGCCCATCACCCACACCAGCGGCCAGGGGCTATCGTGCAGCAGCCCGCCCAGTATCGGCGCCACAATCGCGCCCGCCCCGATCTGCAGCGTGCCGGTGAGGCCGGCTGCGGCACCGGCCGCCTCCGGACGCACGCTCACGGCACCCGCAATACAGCTGGGCAGCACCAGGCCGTGCCCCACACAAGCGATCATGGCCGGCACGAACAAGACCCAGGGCTGCAGGATTCCCGCGGCAAACGCCAGGGCCATGAGCGCGACACTCACGATCGCAATGACGATACCGGTCCACACCAGACGCTCGATCGGCACCTTCGTGGCCAGGCGCCCCGAGCCGTAATTACCCACGATATAGCCGAGCGACACGATGGAAAACCACAACCCGTAGGCCACCGGACCCTGCCCCAGCACCTCGATCATGACGTACGATGCCCCTGCCACAAAGGCGTAGAACACCGAGGCCGTAAAGGCATTGGTGAGCGCAAAGCTCCAGAATTCGCGCGAGCGCAACACCACGGCATAATCGGCACGCAGTTGCGAAAGGGCCACTGCGCCGGCCCTCGGGTTGGTTTCGTGCAGCTGCCAGGCGGCCATGAGCAGTGCCACCAGGCCGAAGGCGCCCAGGAATACAAACGACGAACGCCAGCCCCAGGTCACCTCGAGCACGCCGCCGATGGTGGGTGCCACCATCGGCGCCAGCGACACCGCCATGGTGACGTAGCCCAACATGCTGGCCGCCTGCTCGCGGCCATAGAGATCCCGCACGACCGCGCGGCTGAGCGCCATGCCGGCCGCACCGCCCAACGCCTGCACCATGCGGCCCACATACAGGGTGGCCAGCGAATCGGCCACCACGCACAGCCACGAACCGAGCACGAAACACGCCAGTCCGCCCAGCATGATGGGGCGGCGGCCGAAGCGGTCGGACAAGGGCCCGACGATCAACTGGCCCACGGCCACAGCGGCAAGATACAGCCCGAGCGTGAGCTGCACCGCCACAAAGTCGACACCCAGATCGACCGTCATGGCCGGCAACGAGGGCAAGTAGAGGTTGATTCCCAGTGGGCTGACTGCCGCCGCAGCGATCAACATGGCCAGGAAAACGCGCCGCGAACGAACGCTGGTTGAGGGGGACATCGGAATCCGTGTGAAACAGGGTTGCCGGAAGGTCGGCTGTTCGCTGACCGTTCGTCTGTCAGTTTTTACCGACACCGCTATAGGTTGCAACCTATGGCCGGACGCGGCGGCACCCGGTACTGTAGAGGCTCGCGGACTGCACAGCAGCCCATAAACAGGAGACCACCATGCTGCACTACGCCGTCATCTTCTTCGTGATCGCCATTATTGCTGCCATCTTCGGGTTTGGCGGCATCGCTGCTGGCGCCGCCGGCATCGCCAAGGTATTGTTCTTCATTTTCCTGATCATGGCCATTGCCACCTTCGTCATCAATATGATGCGAGGCCGATGACCCTGGCGTTTGCAGGCACGGAGGCCAACTCGAATGTTGCGAATTGCCATCATTGATGACCACCAGATCGTTCGCTCCGGTTTTCGCGAGATGCTGGCCGACGAAATGGGGTTCGAGCTGGCCTTCGAGGCCGCTTCGGCCGAAGAAGCCCAGGATCTCATGCGCCAGCATCCGGCCAACGTGCTGCTGCTCGATCTTTCCCTGCCAGGGCAGAGTGGCGTGGACTTTCTTCGCAACCTGCGACAGCGCGATACCGACACCCGGGTCGTTATCCTCTCGGGCTTCCCGGAAGATCGCTATGCGCTGTCGCTCATGCGGCACGGCGCCGATGGCTATCTGTGCAAGGATTGCTCCGAACAGGAGCTGATCACGGCCATCCGCACGGTGGCACAGGGGCGCCGTTATCTGTCGCCCCGCACGGCCGAACTGTTGGCACGTGACTTCACCGAAGGCGGCTCGGCGGCAGCCCACGAAAAGTTGTCTGATCGCGAGCTTCAGGTATTCTTGCGCCTCGCCCGCGGCGAGACCGTCAGCGCCATCGCCGACCTGCTCAACCTCAGCGCCAAAACCATCAGTACCTATCGCTCCCGGCTGCTCGAAAAACTCGAGGTATCGAGCAATGCCGAACTCGCCGCCTACGCCATCCGTCACGGCCTGATCGACGAAACGCCACCGAGCTGATGATGCCTTCTGCCACCTCCGTTCAATTGCGCCTTGTGCTTGTCGAAGATTCGGCCATGCTGGCAGACATGCTCTCCGACATGCTCGAAGACATCGACGGTGTCACCCTGCTCGGCTGTGCCGCCGACCAACCCGAAGCGTTGGCCCTGCTCGAACAGCATTCCGTGGATCTGGCCATCATCGACCTTGAGCTTCGCCAAGGCAGTGGCCTGGGCGTGCTGCAAGGGCTGCGCCAATACCCCGAACGCTACGGCACGCCGCGCAAGGTGGTGTTTTCCAACTATGGCCACGACATCCTCAGGCGCCGCTGTGCCGATCTGGGGGTGGAACGCTTCTTCGACAAATCCCTGCAACTCGATGACCTGCTCGATTTCGTGCAGGCCGCCTCTCACCATCCACCCTGAGCCGCGCCAGTGCCCTGCCAGGCCGACTCCGGTATGAACACCTGAATCCGTGTGCCCTCACCGGGGGCGCTGAACAGTTGCCAGGTGCCGCCCAGCATCTGCACGCGGTGCTCCATGCCCGCCAGTCCGTGCCGATCGGTACGCCGGCGCGCCGGGTCGAAGCCCACACCATTATCGATCACACTCAACAACAAGCCACCCGCATCGTGCTTGAGCTCCAGCACCACAGCGGTGGCCGAAGCGTAGCGGCGCACGTTGGTAAGTGCTTCTTGCGCAATGCGATACAGCGCCAGCGATACCGGCTCGGGCAGCTCGGGCAGCTCATCGGGCAACTTCAGGGCAATGCGGCCCTCCAGATCGCCCACTCCCACGCTGGCCAGAGTGCGCAGCGCCTCGTTCAGGCCCAGATCCTGCAGCAGCGGGGGACGCAGATCGTTCACCACCTTGCGCTTGAGAGCAATCACCTGCGTCAGCGTGTCGAACAGCCGCTCGAAGCGCGAGCGCAGCGGCGCTATCGCCTCCTCAGGGAGTTTGCGCGCAATCCAGTTGGCATCGAGTTTGGCGGCGGTGAGCAGTGAGCCGAGTTCATCGTGCAGTTCGCGCGCAAGGTGGGTTTTTTCCTGTTCGCGCACATTGGTGAGGTAGCTGGCCAGGGCGCTGAGCTGCGCAGTTCGGGCGGCCACCTGCCGTTGCAACCGGTCGTTCTCGTCGTGCAGCATATCGTCCAGCCGACCGCGCAGGCGGTCTTCGCGGTACAACATCACCATCAAGACGAGCAACATGACCAGCACGGCCAGCCCCATACCGATATTGCGCTGGCGGGCGGCGGAAAAACGCTCGAACGACTGAACCAGCATGGTGTCGATACGCTCTGCCGTTTGCGCCCGCATGGCCAGCAGCACCTCGCGCACGGCCCGGGCGTTGGTCGAGCCTTCATCATCGTCGACGGCGGCCACGAGATCGGGCATATCGCGGGTGACGGCCAGCTCCAGCCACTGCCAGCGCCGCTCGAGCAATTCGCGCAGCTCGGCCACACTCGTGTCATCGGGGCCACTCGATTCGGCCAGGCCACGCAGGGCCAACTCGGCATCCACCCGGCTGGATTGCAGCGCATTGAGATACATGGGGTCGCCGGAAATAAAATAGCCGCGTACACCCGACTCTGCCGCCAGCATTTCCATCTGCAAAGTGTCGAAATAATGCAGACGTTGCGATTGTGTGCGCAACTCGGACAAGGCCGCCTCATTGGAACTGGACTGCCAGTGGCTGAGCAGCAACCAGCCAAACCCCAGCACGAAACCGACCACGATGAGGGCCAGCGACACTCCCAGCCGACGGCGCCGGCGTGGCGTGGCAGGCGACGGCCGGCCCTTCCAGCGAACAAGCCGTTGCAGGTTACGCTTGATGGGATGGTCCTCGCGGGCCGACTGCGCAGCCCCGGAAGAGGTTTTCAAGCGAGGCACTCCGGTAGAAAGACAGTGAAGCTGCGGGCAGCAGACAATCCGCGCGGAACAGTGACGTGTCGGCATTGTCTGACAACAGCTTGCGACGCCGCCGACAGCCGCGGCGGCAATGTACCTTCAGGATTCTATCAGCCTGTCGACAACCCTCTTCATGCAAAACAAGGAGCATCTGAATGACAGAACAGCCAAGAATTTCCGACACCTCGTTCCTGAGCGATATCCAGACCTTGCGCGCCAAGGCGCGCCAGCAAATCGAAGACGGCATGCTCACGCCAAGCTACCGCCTGGATCCGAAAGTTGCCATCGGCTTGCTCAACACCGCTTTGGCCACCGAACTGGTCTGTGTGCTGCGCTACCGCCAGCATTCTCTCGTGGCCTCCGGCATCACGGCCGAAGCCATTGCTGCCGAATTTCTCGTGCACTCCAATGAGGAGCTCGGCCACGCCGACCAGCTCGCCAAGCGCATCGTGCAGCTGGGCGGCAAGCCCGAGATGGATCCGGCCGGGCTTACCGCCCGCAGCCACGCCGAGTACATGGACGGCGACGACCTGCCAACGATGATCCGCGAAAACCTCATCGCCGAGCGCATTGCCATCGAGAGCTATCGCGAAATGATCCAGTTTTTCGGCGACCATGACCCCACCACGCGGACCATGCTCGAAGGCATCCTCGCCACCGAAGAAGAGCACGCCGACGAACTGGCCGATCTGCTCAATCAATAAGGAATTGCAGAAAAAAAGCGACGACTGACCGGAGGCTGGGGCCAGTGTCGCCTTCAACCGGCAGCCCCAGCCGGGGGGCTGCCGTCACGGTCGTCAAGTGCGTCAATCCTTTTCGGCACGGATCACAATGTCGTTGTGAACTTCCGTCACGCCGTCAACGTCGCGAGCAATACGTTCAGCCTGGGACTTTTCCACCGGCGAAGGCGTAAAGCCCGACAATTGCACCACGCCCTCCTCGGTTTCGACACTGATGCCCAGCATGCTCACCTCGTCGTCGGCGGCATAGCGGGCCTTGATCTCGGCGGTAATGGTGGCGTCACCCACGTATTGGGCGGCGTCGCGCCCGGCTTCGGCCACTTCGCGCTCAAGCTCCCGGGTGGGCTCGCCCTGCGGTGGATTGTGGCCGGGCGAGGTGGGCTCCTGAGCGCCGTGATGATCGGCGTAAACCGGTGCCGCCAGGGCAGCCGAAAACATACCGGCGAGAAGCGTGCGGGACAAAGTCACGGGCTTGTTCATGGGGAATCCTCCTGAGTTGCCTCGTTGGGTGAGTTGAGACCACAACGACATTGCCGTGGTCCATGGCTGCAATGTAAAACCGGACAACGTGGCCGGACTGTCATCGCCGCCGGATTGCGTTGTAGGCCCAGACTGGCAGTGTGTCCGGCATCCCGCACGTCGCGGCGATGGGCGAAATGGTATTGAGCGAGATCAACAGGCGCTCGGTTGTCGTTGGCGCGGCGGTGCAATCATGGCAAGATAAAAGTTCATGCAAATCTGCGGCAAGGAGTCCTGCCATGACAGCTATTCGCAACATACTCGTTGCATCCGATCTTTCCACGCCCGCCCGTCATGCGGCCCGGCGCGCCGCCTCGCTGGCGCAGGAGCACGGCGCCAGGCTCACGCTGCAACATGTGGTCGACGAAGGCGCACTGGCCACCCTCGACTCCCTGCTCGAAAGCGCACACTCGGGCAAGATTCAAACGCTCAACGAACTTGCCCAGCGAGGCGTGAACGATCTCGCCGGGTCGCTCAAGCGCCAGTGCGACATCGAGCCGGTGGTTCGCCTCGACAGCGGCCGGGTCATCAAAGCCATGATGCAAGCCCTCAACGACATCGATCCCGAGCTCGTCGTCCTCGGTGCACGAGGTCAGGGCTTTGTCCGACACATGTTGCTGGGGTCCACCCCCGAGCGCCTGCTCACCCGTACCCGCAAGCCGATCCTGGTGGTTCGCCAGGCCCCGCGCGAAGCCTATCAGCGCATCCTGGTCGCGGTGGATTTCTCCGCTCGCTCACTCGCCAGCCTGCGCGTGGCTCGCGCCCTCTCGCCCCACGCCAGCCTCCTGGCGCTTCATGTGCATCAGATTCCCTACGAGGGGCGATTGCACGCCGCCGGCCTCACCGAGGCAGCCATCACCGAACTGCGTGACCGGGTCCGCGCCAAGGCCGAAGCCGACATGGCCACGCTGGTGGAACAGGCGCGCAACGAAGGCATCGAAGTCACCCCGCAGCTCGAGTCCGGTGATCCTGCCTACCGCCTGCTTCAACACGAACACGAGCACGACTGCGATCTGATCGTGGTGGGCAAACACACGCATGACCCCATTGCCGATGCCACCATCGGCAGCGTCGCCCGGCATGTGATCTCCCACGCCGAAGGCGACATCCTGGTCGTCGACCAGGCCGCCTGACCCCCGCCTCTCACGCTCGGTCTGGCACAAGCCGAACGCTCCCGCCGAGAGGCGGGAGCGTTCGGCTTGTGCCAGCCAGGATATCTTCCGGCCCGAGGGTCGGGGTTTTCCCGAGAATGCAGTATTTTTCTTGACTCGCCTTTTGGCTGGCGGATATCGTTACCTTTCATGCACGATAGTGCATAAGTTGACGATCAATCGGTCGCCTGCCGCGATACGTCGCCGGGCGACGGGTTTGTGCGTCCCTCATCAGGTTGGTTTCATGAACGCCGAACAGCAACCCCCGCGGCAATTCAACTTTGCCCAGTACATCATCGACACCAACGCCGAGCGCAGCCAGCGCACGGCCTACATCGACAATCAAGGCCAGCTCACCTACGACCAGCTCACCGAGGCGATCCGCCGTGTTGCCGCGGCCCTGCAAGGTTTGGGCGTGCGTCGCGAAGAGCGCGTGCTGCTGTTGATGCACGACTGCAACGACTGGCCGGTGGCTTTTCTCGGCGCCCTGTACGCCGGCGTGGTTCCGGTGGCGGTCAACACGCTGCTCACGGCCAAGGATTACGCCTACATGCTGGCCCACAGCCGGGCGCAGGCCGCCCTGGTCTCGGGAGCTCTGGTACCCGTGCTGCGCGAGGCCATGCAGCTCACGCGTCACGAAGTCCGGCAACTGGTCGTCTCCCAGCCCACGGGCGAGCTCGGCCCCCACGAGGTGGATTTCACAGCCTTGCTGGCAGAGCAATCGCCGCTGGCCCAGCCCGTACGCACCATGGCCGACGAAGCCGCCTTCTGGCTGTATTCATCGGGTTCCACGGGCACGCCCAAAGGCACGGTACACACCCATGCCAACCCCTGGTGGACGGCCCACCTCTACGCCGAGCCGGTGCTGGGTCTCACCGAATCCGACATCGTCTTCTCGGCCGCCAAGCTGTTCTTTGCCTACGGCCTTGGCAATGCGCTGTCGTTTCCCTTGAGCGTCGGAGCGACGGTGGTGCTCATGGCCGACCGACCCACGCCCGACGCCTGCTTTCAACGGCTCACCCAATACAAGCCCACCATATTCTGCGGGGCGCCCACGGGCTATGCGGGCATGCTGGCCTCGCCAACCCTGCCCGGTCGAGACGACGTGGCCCTTCGTCTGTGCTCCTCGGCCGGCGAAGCCTTGCCGCGCGACATCGGCGATCGCTTCACCCGGCATTTCGGCTGCGAGATCATCGATGGCATCGGCTCCACCGAAATGCTGCACATCTTCCTGTCCAACCGGCCCGGCGACGTGCGCTACGGCACCACCGGCAAACCGGTACCGGGCTACGAAGTGGAGTTGCGCGGCGAAGACGGCCTGCCGGTCGCGCCCGGCGACATCGGCGACCTCTATATCAAGGGACCCAGCGCGGCCCTGATGTACTGGCAGGATCGCGAGCGGTCACGCACCACGTTCCAGGGCGAATGGACCAAAAGCGGCGACAAATACAGCTGTGACGCCGACGGCTATTACACCTACGCTGGCCGTTCCGACGACATGCTCAAGGTCAGCGGGCAATATGTCTCGCCGTTCGAGGTCGAAGCCACGCTGGTGCAACACGAGGCTGTGCTCGAAGCCGCCGTCATTGGCATCACCGACGACGCGGGCCTGACCCGCACCAAGGCGTTCGTGGTACTGCGCAGCGGTCACTCCGGCACGGTCGAGCTCGACGACGAACTCAAGGCCTTCGTCAAGGGCCGACTGGCGCCGCACAAGTATCCTCGCCAGATCACGTTCATCGACGACCTGCCCAAAACGGCCACGGGCAAGATTCAGCGCTTTCGACTGCGCGCCCTCGAGGCGGGGGAAGACGCATGAGCCAGGCGGCAACGGCCATGCCGGATGTCCGCCGCGCCCGCGTGGCATGGCGCGACTACGAACACGAGATCGAGTACGCCTGGATGGGGGCCACCGACCCTCTGGCACCCGTCATGGTGTTTCTGCACGAAGGTCTGGGCTCGCTGGCTCTCTGGAAAGACTTCCCCCATCGGCTTGCCTGCGCGGCCGGGTTTCGTGCCCTGGTGTTCTCGCGTTGGGGCTATGGGCAATCCAGCCCGCGCCCGCACGAGCTGCGCTGGCCGGTCGACTTCATGCACCAGCAGGCACACGACTTTCTGCCGGCGTTCTTTCAGGCCATCGGCATCGATACACTCGCCGATCCCCCCTGGCTGTTCGGTCACTCCGACGGCGGGTCGATCGCCTTGCTCCATGCCGCGGCCTTCCCCAGCCGCACCGCCGGCCTGGTGGTGGTAGCGCCCCATATCTTCGTGGAGCCAGTGTGCACGGACAGCATCGCCCAGGCTCGCGAAACCTATCTCACCACCGACCTGCCACGCAAGCTGGCCCGCTACCATGCCGACCCCGACTCGGCATTCTGGGGCTGGAACGACATCTGGCTCGACCCGGCCTTCAAGGCCTGGAACGTGGAAAGCGAGCTCAAATCGATCCGCTGCCCGGTGCTGGCCGTGCAGGGTTACGATGACGAATACGGCACCATGGCGCAGATCGATGGCATTGCCACCCGGGTGCCCCAGGCCGAAAGGGTGAAGATCCCACAGTGCGGCCATTCGCCGCATCGCGATCAACCCGAGGCCCTGATCCAGGCCGTGACGGCATTCGTGGCCGCCACGCGCTCTTCTGCCGGTTAGCCGGCGCCTCTTCTCACGATACCTGAACGGAGACACATCATGAGTATCCAGAAGCAAGCCCTTTCGCTGCTCGGCAGCATTTCGCTGGCGCTCACGGCGCATGGCGTGGCCCAGGCCGACGACCACAACAAGATCAAGGTAGGCATGATGTTGCCCTACTCGGGCACCTACGCCGACCTCGGCAACAACATCGATCAAGGCTTCCAGCTCTACATCGAAGAACAGGGCGGCACCCTCGAGGGTGTGGAGATCGAATACGTCCGTCTCGACGACGAGTCCAACCCCTCCAAGGCACCCGAAAACGCCAATCGCCTGGTCAACCGCGACTCGGTCGACGTGATGGTGGGCACGGTGCACTCCGGCGTGGCCCTGGCCATGGCCAAGGTGGCCAACGACACCGACACCCTCCTGATCATTCCCAACGCCGGCGCCATGGCCATCACCGGCCCGCTGTGCTCCGAGAACATCTTCCGCAGCTCGTTCAGCAACTGGCAGCCGGGCTACGCCATGGGCGTGGCCGCTGCCAAGGAGTTCGGCAAGAAAACCGCCGTCACCGTCACCTGGAACTACGCGGCCGGCGATGAGTCCGTGCAGGGCTTTACCGACGGCTTTGAAGAGAATGGCGGCGAAGTCCTCGAGAACCTCACCGTGCCCTTCCCCGACGTCGAGTTTCAGGCGCTGCTCACGCAGATCGCCAACATCAAGCCCGACGCGGTATACACCTTCTTCGCTGGCGGTGGTGCGGTCAAGTTCGTGCGCGACTACGCCGCGGCCGGCCTGAAGGATTCCATCCCGCTGTACGGCGCCGGCTTCCTCACCGACGGTACGCTGCAGGGTCAGGGTGAAGCCGCCGACGGCCTCTACACCACGCTGCACTATGCCGACGACCTCGACATCCAGAAGGATCGCGACTTCCGCAAGGCCTACGAGGCCAAGTTCGACCGCGTGCCCGATGTGTACGCGGTGCAGGGCTACGACGCCGCACAGATCCTGCACGCCGGCCTCAAGGCTGCCAATGGCGACTTCTCCAACCGCGAGGCGCTGGTCGAGGGCATGAGCGACACCAACTACGACAGCCCGCGTGGTCCGCTCAAGCTGTCCGACTCGCACAACCCCGTGCACAACTTCTACCTGCGCAAGGTGGAAGACGGCATGAACAAGTCGCAGGGCATCGCGGTGGCCGATCTGGGCGACCCGGCGCGCGGCTGCCGCATGTGACAGCAAACGGATAAAGCATGGACCTGACCACCTTCTTGATCCAGTGCCTGAACAGCGTGCAGTACGGACTGCTGCTGTTTCTGGTGGCCAGCGGCCTCACCCTGATCTTCGGCATCATGGGCGTGATCAATCTCGCCCATGGCAGCTTCTACATGATCGGGGCCTACCTGGCCTTCACGCTGGCTTCCCTTACCGGCAATTTCTGGCTCTCCATCGTGCTGGGCATCCTCCTGGCGGTGATCTTCGGCTATCTGCTCGAGTGGGGCTTCTTCAGCTTCCTCTATGATCGCGAGCATCTGTTGCAAGTGCTCATGACCTACGGCCTGATCCTCGTATTTGAAGAGATGCGCAGCATTCTGGTGGGCGATGAAGTGTATGGCGTGGGTGTGCCTGCCATTCTGGCCGGCACCATACCCATCGGCAACGGCATGACCTACCCGATCTACCGACTGTTCATGTCGGCGGTGTGTCTGGTGGTGGCCGTTGCCATGTACTTCATGATCAAGAAGACCCGCCTGGGCATGATGGTCCGGGCGGGGGCCACCAATCGCGAAATGGTGCAGAGCCTGGGCATCAACATTTCCCTGCTCTATCGTTTCGTGTTTGCGGGTGGCGTGGCACTCGCCATCCTGGCGGGAATGATCGCGGCACCAACGTCGTCGGTGTATCCCGGCATGGGCGACTCCGTGCTCATCCTCAGCTTTGTTGTCGTGGTGATCGGCGGTATCGGTTCGGTCAAGGGGGCTTTCGTGGCCGCCATGCTCATCGGTTTCGTCGACACCTTCGGCAAAGTGTTGTGGCAAGAGGGCGCCGGCGCACTCGTCTACGTGATGATGGCACTGGTGCTCCTCTGGAAACCCGAAGGCTTGTTCAAGCAAGGCAGCTAGTCCCATGAAAACGAAAACCTTCTGGGCCTGGCTGGTGGTGCTGGGCCTGCTCGCACTGTTGCCCTTTGCTCCCGAACCCTGGAGCGGCAACTACTATCTGAGCCTGTTCACCAAGATTCTGGTGTACGGCATCTTCGCCATGAGTCTGCAGCTGCTGGTGGGCTATACCGGCCTCATCAGTCTCGGACACGCCGCCTTCTTTGCCACGGCGGCCTATGTGGTGTATATCCTCACCCCCGAATATGAGGCGGCCAACGGATGGTGGGTGCTGTTTGCCGCCATCGCCGCCGCGGCCCTTCTGGCGCTCGTGATCGGCACGCTGGTGATGCGCACCAAGGGCATCTACTTCATCATGGTCACGCTGGCCTTCGGCCAGATGGTGTACTTCGTTTTTCACGACATCAAATTCTTTGGCGGCAGCGATGGCGTGTACATCTACTTCCCGCCAGAATTCACGCTGTTCGGCTATCAGATCGTCGATCTGGGCGATCGCGCCCAGTTCTACTGGTTCACACTGGCCTGCCTGGCAGTCACGCTGGCCGTGCTGATGCAAGTGTTGCGCTCTCGTCTGGGTCATGCCTTCGTGGGCATCAAGCACAACGAGCAGCGCATGCGTGCCACCGGCTACGCCACGGTGCGCTACAAGGTGGCCAGCTTCGTCATTGGCGGCGCCTTCGCCGGCCTGGCCGGCTTCCTGTTTGCCACCCAGTATGGCTTCGTCAACCCCGAACTGGCCTCGTGGCACAAATCCGGCGATGCCCTGCTGATGATCATTCTGGGCGGCCTGGGCAGCATGGCCGGCGCCCTCATCGGCTCATTTGCCTATGTGCTGCTGGGCGAAATCTATCAAGACATCTCGCAGCACTGGATTCTCTGGTTTGGCCTCACCATCATTGCCGTGGTCGTGGTCTTGCCCAATGGCCTGGTGGGGGGTCTGCACAGTCTGCGCCGCTTCTGGCAATCCCGCAGTGCCCGCGGTCCCGATCAGGATCGCCGCGCTGCCGCCGCAGGAGACTCCGACACATGAGCGACGTTCTTCTCAAGGCCGAAGGCCTGTGCCGGTATTTCGGCGCACTGAGTGCGGTCGAGGATGTCTCGCTCGACCTCTCGAGAGCCGAGATCCATGCCGTGATCGGCACCAACGGTGCCGGCAAGTCCACCGTCATCAACCTGCTGTCGGGCGAACTGCCCGTGAGCAAGGGCCGCATCTGGCTCAACGGCAAGGATGTCACCTCGGCGCCGCAACCCTCGCGAGCCCTGGCCGGGCTGGGCCGCAGCTACCAGCGCAACAACGTGTTCCTGCCACTCACGGTGTTCGAGAACTGCCGCCTGGCGGCACAGTCTCACCAGCAGCGCCCCTGGCAGGTTTGGCAAAGCGCCGGCCAGTGCAAGCTCAGCACCAAGCGCGCCGCGTACGCCATGGAGCGCGCGGGGCTCACCCGGGCCGCCGAGCTGCCGGCATCCGCACTCTCGCACGGCCAGAAGCGCCAGCTCGAAGTGGCCATGTGCCTGGCCACCCAACCCAAGGTGCTGCTGCTCGACGAACCCCTGGCCGGCATGGGCGCCGAAGAGTCCGAGCGCATGCTCGAGCTGTTGCGAGCCTTGCGGGGCGATCACGCCATCTTGCTGGTCGAACACGACATGGACGCGGTGTTTGCGGTGGCTGATCGCATCACCGTCATGGTCAACGGTACCGTACTGGCTTCGGGCAACCCCGAATCCGTGCGCAACAACCCGGAAGTGCAAAATGCCTACCTCGGCGAACACCACGAAAACGAAACCGTCTGACGCCCTGATCGACGCCGGCGACATCCACGCCTGGTACGGCAGCAGTCACATTCTGCACGGCGTGGATTTTGCCCTGCATGCCGGCGAAACCGTGGGCCTGCTGGGCCGCAACGGCATGGGCAAGTCCACCCTCATCCGGACTCTGCTGGGCCATGTGCGTCAGCGCCAGGGGCGCATCACCGTGAAGGGACGCGACCTCTCCAAAGGACACCCCTATCAGGCTGCCAAGCTGGGCATTGCCTACGTGCCTGAAGGTCGTGGCATTTTCCCCAACCTGACCGTGCGCGAGAATCTGGTGATGGCTTCCCGGGCCGGCAGCCAGGGTCAGCAGGAGTGGACCTTCGACCGCATCATGGCCATCTTTCCGCGGCTCAGCGAACGTCTCGACAACATGGGCAATCAATTATCAGGCGGCGAACAACAGATGCTGTCGATTGGCCGGGCCCTCATGACCAACCCCGATGCCATCATTCTGGACGAAGCCACCGAAGGCCTCGCACCGCTGATCGTGGCCGAGATCTGGCGAGTCATCGCCGAGATCCGCAAGACGGGGCTGGCCGCTCTGGTGGTTGATCGCAACTATCGCACGGTCATTGCAAATTCCGATCGCCTCATGGTGATTGAAAAGGGCCGGGTGGTGCTCACCGGGCAATCGGCCGACATCGCCAGCCAGCCCGATGTGCTGAGCCGCTATCTGGGTGTCTAGGTGACCGTACCCGAAGCCGACCGACCGGTCGGCCTCTACGACTCGGGCGTGGGCGGTCTCAGCGTATGGCAGGCCGTGCGCACCGCCCTGCCCGCCGAACGCCTGATCTATGTGGCCGACACCGCCCACGTACCGTACGGCGACAAATCCCGCCACACCATCATCGACCGCGCGCTGGCCCTGGCCGATTATTTTCGACATCGCCACGTCAAGGCATTGGTCGTGCCATGCAATACGGCCACGGCGGCTGCCATCGCCGTGCTACGTGATCGTCACCCCGACCTGCCCATCGTCGGCATCGAGCCCGCCGTCAAGCCTGCAGCGCGGCTGAGCCGCAGCGGCCATATCGGCGTTCTGGCCACCACGGGCACCCTCTCGAGCCTGAGGTTTCGGCAATTGATCGAACGCGAAGCCGGCTCCGCCCGGGTCATGCTGCAGCCTTGCCCTGAGTGGGTCGCGGCGGTGGAGGCGGGTCATGTGGCCGACGCTCACGCCTTGCAGGTGGTGCAGCGAGCACTGGCGCCCGTGCTCGCTGCGGGCGCCGATGTGCTGGTGCTGGGCTGTACGCATTTTCCGTTCCTGATCACGCCGATCCGGCAATGCGTGGGCAATACCATGCCGGTGCTCGAAACGGGCACAGCCGTAGCCCGACAACTGCAGCGCCTGCTCGCAGACCGCGGCATCCTGCGACAGGGTGGCGACGCCGGTCTGGGCGAATTTCTGGCCAGCGGCGACCCGCAACAGCTGGCCTGCGTGGGCGCCCGGCTGCTGTCTGCAATGCAACCGCCAACTGAAGCCACCACTGCTTCGACGGCCGGCAGAACCGCCGAGGTGATGACCCTGCCAGCGCTTGCCCTGCCAGCACATTGGTGCTGATCCGTCCCTCGCTCATGCGCCATGGCAGGGCCGCGGCGCGGCTCGTGATGACGACCTGACAGCCAAACGCCCGCCAGCGGCGGGCGGGCGTGGCGGCGTTGCCGCGCCAGGGGCCTGGACCAGGCGACAAGATGACCCGGGCGGCGCTCACCTCGATGGCGAGAGCTGCCCGGTGCGGCCGCCGAATCAGGCCTTGGGACGATCCGGCGTGTCGTGTGGCGGCTCGCGGCGCTCGCCTTCGTCGTCGACCACGGTATCCAGTTCGTTGCCGAGCACGTCGGCCGACCGGCTCTTGTCGGCCGGCCGCAGGGGCGTGGGGGTGTGCCCCGGCACCCGGGCGCCATGCCGGGCCAGGAGATCCTGGTCGGCAGTTTGCAGATCGCCGGGATCGGCCACCGTGGCTCGCACGCGCGCCGGTGGCGCATAACCGGATTTGTCCTGCCCGAAATACAACACGGTGTGCGGATAAGCCAGTTCGATGCCGGCCGCATTGAAATGCTTCTTGACCAGGCGGTTATAGCCGCGCTGCACGGCCCACTGCATGCCGGGCGTGGTTTTGATCAGCACACGGATGGTAACGCCGCGGTCGTCGAGCGAGGTGACCCCTGGGATGGTGATGTCTTCCAGCACTTCGGGGGCCAGCACTTCGTCTTCCATCATCTCCTTGAAGGCAGCCTCGAGGTGGTGCATGGCATCTTCAATGCTCTCGCGGTAAGAGATTGTGTAGTGCCCCAGGTGATACGAGAAATCGCGCATGTAATTGGACACGCGATCGATGGACGAGAACGGCACGATATGCAAGCACCCATCGAGACCGCGCAGGCCCACGGAGCGCACGGTGATCTTCTCGACGGTGCCACTGATACCGGCCACTTCGACCACATCGTTCTGGTTCATGCCGTTTTCGATCTGGATGAACACGCCGGTGATGATGTCCTGCAGCAGCTTTTGCGACCCCAAACCGATGGCCAGACCCACCACACCGGCACCAGCGATGAGCGGACCGATGTTGATGCCGATCTGCGACAGCACCACCAGGATCGTGAGGGTGAGAATGACGATGAGGGCTGCGTTGCGGAACAACGACAGCAGCGTTCGCTCGCGAGCGCTGGCACCATCGGCCCCAGGCAATGCGCTGATTCGGTGCTCGATCACGCTGGCCAGCACCACCCAGGCACCGGCCGCCAGGCCCAGCACGATGGCCACGCGCAGGATCATGCTGACAGTGCCGCGACCGGCTTCGGAGGCGAGCCATGCGGCCAGGTTGAACACACGCCAGGCGTCTAGCACCACCAGGGCCGCCACCACCAGAATCACGAGGCGTGCGCCATGCAACAACGCCGGCACATAAGAGTTGAGCCGGGCCTCAAGCAGCGGCAGGCGGGCACGCCACTCTTCGTTCAGGTGGATACGACGGGACAACAGCGCCGTGAGAAAGGCCGACAGGAATACCGCCACACCCACTGCCACCATGGTTTGCACCGTGGCCTCGATCATGAACGGCAAAGCCCGCTCGGGTGCCACCTGGCTGGCCACCAGCAAGACGGTGAAGTAGGCCAGGGCCAGGACGTGCCAGCTACGCGACAACACGCGAATCAGCATGCCGAACAGGCTGGAAGTGGCACGCGAAGCATGGTGCTGAAGGCGATCGCGCAGTACCTGACGATTGCGCCAGATCACCCGCACCGCGTAGACGTACACCACCACCATGATGACCAGGCTGATGAGTGCCCCCACCGCGGGCGTGAACATCACCTGGATCATGGGCACCACGGCCAGAATGCCGTAACCCACCAGACCGATCACCCAGGTGAACCAGCGGTTCCAGTAGAGCGCCACGTCGTCGGCCATCTCGAACATGCGCAAACCCGGGAAACGGGTGGCGAAAACACCGCGCACGATGGCCTTGACCACTTCGGTGGCGATAAACGCATTGACGAAAAGTGGCTCGAGAAAGCTGACGCCGTTGAAGGCGCTGGCGGTCACGACCGACACGCCGTAGCCCACCGCAGCAGCCATGACCACCGTGATGAGATCGATGACGAAAGCACCGAAAATGGCCAGGATGCGCCGCCACTGCAGCAGAAACCACGTCATGCCGCCGCGCGCCGACGTCTTGACCCCGGTGGCCTGACTGGCGGCAGCCGCCGCCGCACGTTCGCGCTCGAACCGCTGGCGCTGCTCTTTCACACGTTGATCGAGAAACCCGTAGCCGCGTCGCGCCAGCGCCCGCGCCACCGCATAGGCCAGCAGCGTGGCCACAATGACAATGACCAGACTGGCCAGCCCGCCCCACCAGGCCGCCCACCAGACCTGCTGTTCCTTGATCTTGCCCAGCGATGTCACGACTTCGACGGCAGTTTGCCCATCGTCGGCCAGGCGCTGCAGAAACTGCTGGGCCCCGTCGGCCACCCGGGCCGGGAAGGAATCGGCCTCGGCCGCCTCCAGCCTGGCCTCGGCGTCGGTCGACGCCTGCGCCAGGGTCGGGTCGTGCGCGGCCACCTGGCGCAATTGATCGATCAGCTGCTCGCGAGCCGCAGGATCTTCGAGCAACTGCAACAGGCTGGCCACCGACGCCTGATCGGTGGCTTCGGTCGCTTCCGTGGTGGTTGAGGCTGCCGCCGAACTCTCGGCGTTCTGGGCCGAGGCCAGGGGCACCATCAGCAACAGGCTCAACCACCACACCGTGAAGGTGCGCCACAACCAGGGAGGGGCGAGCCGCGCGGGGCGAGGCGGGGACGACACGGGGCGCAATAGCGTCACGAAACAGACTCCTGAGAACGAAAAAAGTCGGGGCGAGCCCACGGCCGCATGGCCGGCACGCCCCGGATGTGCGCATTCTGCCCAAGGTACTCGACAGGTTCAAGTCGGAGCAACCGACTGGCCCGACCCACGACCGGCTGGAGCTTGCGGCGTGGGCCGGTAGAATACGGGGTTTGCGATTTCGGCCTGTCTGCACGGCACGCACTGCCGAGCAGGGGCCACAACCAAAACCGCCATGCTTACCTTCCAGCAACTGATATTGCGTTTGCAAGACTACTGGGGCAACCAGGGTTGCACCCTGCTTCAACCCTACGACATGGAAGTGGGGGCGGGCACCTCGCACACCGCCACGTTCCTGCGCTCTCTGGGGCCCGAACCCTGGCGTGCTGCCTACGTGCAACCGTCCCGGCGGCCCAAAGATGGCCGCTTCGGGCAAAACCCCAACCGATTGCAGCACTATTACCAGTACCAGGTGGTGCTCAAGCCGGCCCCGACCGACATCCTCGAAAGCTATCTCGGCTCGCTGCGCGCCATCGGCATCGATCCCACCGAGCACGACGTGCGTTTCGTGGAAGACGACTGGGAGAACCCCACGCTGGGCGCCTGGGGCCTGGGGTGGGAAGTCTGGCTCAACGGCATGGAGATCACCCAGTTCACCTATTTTCAACAGGTGGGCGGGATCGACTGCAAGCCGATCACCGGCGAGATCACCTACGGGCTCGAGCGCCTGGCCATGTATCTGCAGGGCGTCGAAAGCGTCTACGACCTGATCTGGTCGCAACACGGCGATCACATCACCACCTACGGTGACGTCTTTCACCAGAACGAGGTGGAGCAGTCCACCTACAATTTCGAACACGCCAACGCCGAGCATCTGTTTCGCCATTTCGCCGACTACGAGGCGCAGGCCCGTCAGCTGCTGGAGCTCGACCAGCCGCTGGCCTTGCCCGCCTACGAATCCGTGCTCAAGGCAGCCCACACCTTCAACCTGCTCGATGCACGGGGTGCCATCAGCGTCACCGAGCGCGCCGCCTACATCGGCCGCATTCGCCATCTGTCCCGGGCAGTGGCCCAGGCCTATTACGAGTCGCGCGAGCGCCTGGGCTTCCCCATGCTGCAAACCGCCCGTCCCCTTGCCACCCAGGACCTCGCATGACCCAAGGCCAAGTTTCCTCCGCCACGTCGCCCCTGCTGGTCGAGCTGTTTACCGAAGAATTGCCGCCGCGAGCGCTGCAACGGCTGGGCCAGGCCTTTGCCGACGGCGTTCAGCAGTCGCTTGCCCGACAGCAGTTGCTGGCCGACGATTGCCACGCCACCGTCTTCGCCACACCCCGACGCCTCGGGGTACGCTTGAGCGCCGTGCGGGCGCAGGCGCCCACCCGCGAGTTCCGCGAGAAACTCATGCCGGCCAAGGTGGGCCTGGCCGACGACGGCAGCGCCACGCCGGCGCTGCAGAAGAAGCTGGCCACCAAAGGGTGGCAGCATCTCACCCCAGGCGATCTCGAGCGCGAGTCCGACGGCAAGCAGGACTACCTCTATCACGCTGGCAGTGCACCGGGCGCCATGCTGACCGAGGGTCTGCAAGAAGCGCTGGAGCATGCGCTCGGCCAACTCCCCATTCCCAAGGTGATGACCTACCAGCTGGCCGACGGTGACACCACCGTGCGCTTCGTGCGCCCGGCCCATCGACTCCTGGCGCTGCACGGCAGCGAGGTGGTGGCGGCAAGCGTTCTGGGTCTGCAATCCGATCGGTATACCGAAGGCCATCGATTTCAGGCTTCTGTCACTCCCATCGCCATCGAGCACGCGGATGGCTACGAAAAGCAGCTGGCCGACACCGGCGCCGTCATCGCCTCGTTCGAGGCCCGGCGCTCGCTCATTCGGCATCAGCTCGACCATCGCGCCGCCGAACTGGGCAGCTCGCTGGGCCATGAGGCCGACGTGGCCGAACTGCTGGATGAGGTAACCGCACTGGTGGAACGGCCGGCGATCTACGTGGGCGAATTCGAGCAGGAGTTTCTGGCGGTGCCGCCCGAGTGCCTGATTCTCACCATGCGGCTCAACCAGAAGTACTTTCCGCTGTTCGACGCCAGCACGGGCAAGCTCACGCATCGCTTCCTCATCGTCAGCAACATGCAGCTCGACGATCCGGCCAATATCGTGCTGGGCAATCAGCGCGTGGTGCGGCCTCGCCTGGCCGACGCCCGCTTCTTCTACGACACCGATCGTCGACATACCCTCGAGAGCCGCCTCGATGCGCTCGATGCCGTGGTGTATCACAACCGCCTGGGCTCCCAGCGGCAGCGCGCCGAGCGCGTGGCGGCACTGGCGCAACGGATTGCCGAAGCCATCGGTGCCGATAGTCGTCTGGCCGCCCGCGCGGCTCGCCTGGCCAAGGCCGACCTCGTCACGCAGATGGTGGGCGAGTTTCCCGAACTGCAGGGCGTGATGGGCGCCTACTACGCCGAGCAGGATGGCGAAGACGCCGCGGTGGTACAGGCCCTGAGCGAGCAGTACCGCATCCGCTTCGAACACGCCATCGCCCCCAACCAGCGCGTGAGCGCCGCACTCTTTCTGGCTGACCGTATCGAAACCCTGGCCGGCATCTGGGCCATCGGTCAACTCCCCACCGGCGACCGCGATCCTTTCGGACTGCGCCGGGCTGCGCTGGGCGTGATCAGCGTCTTCGAGCAACTCACGGCAGCCGGCCAGCTCGATCCGGCCGCAAACGACCCAGGGCTCACCATCGAGGGGCTGCTCGACGCGGCACTGGCTCAGCTGGGCGACGCCATTCTCCCCGTTGCCGAACAGGCTGCCGTGCGCGCTGCGCTGCGCCAGTTCATCGACGAGCGCTATCGCCATCAGCTACTGGCCGACCACGACCGCCAGATCATCGATGCCGTGCTCGCCTTGCAGCCCCCCCTCCACCAGATTCCCGCCCGGGTCGCTGCCGTCGGTGCCTTCCGGCAACTGCCCGAGGCAGAAAGCCTGGCGGCCGCCAACAAACGCATCGGCAACCTGCTCAAGAAGGCCGACGAGGTGCCAGACTCGTTCGACCCTGCCGTGCTGCACGAGGCGGCCGAGCAGCGGCTGGCCGAGCAGATCCGGCAGCTCGAACCCGTCGTGGCGGCGCACCTGGCCGAGGCCGACTTCACGCAGGCGCTCTCGGCCCTGGCCGGCAGCCGTGACGCCGTCGATACTTTCTTCAACGACGTGATGGTGATGGCCGAGGATCCCGCTGTGCGTGCCAATCGGCTCGCCCTGCTCGCCACCCTGCACCGCCTGATGAATCAGGTGGCCGATCTCGGACGACTCGCCTGAGGCGCGCCATGACCCGGCTTGTGATTCTCGACCGCGATGGCGTGATCAACCACGACAGTCGCGAGTACATCAAGACGGCCGACGAATGGGTGGCCCTGCCGGGCAGCCTGGCGGCCATCGCGCGGCTCAACCGGGCCGGCTGGCGCGTGGTGGTGGCCACCAATCAGTCCGGCCTGGGGCGTGGCCTGTTCGACATCTCCGCCCTCAACAGCATGCACGCCAAGTTTCGGCGCCAGCTGGGCCGTGAAGGCGGCCAGGTCGACGGCTTTGTGATCTGCCCGCACGCGCCCGACGACGGCTGCCTGTGCCGCAAGCCGCTGCCTGGCCTGTTTCATGCCGTCAGACAGCGCTGGGACACACCGCTGGCGCGAGTGCCGGCAGTGGGCGACTCTCTGCGCGACATCCAGGCCGCCCAGGCGGCCGGCGCGCAACCCATGCTCGTGCGCACCGGCAACGGCGTGGCCACCGAGAGCCATCCCGATCTGCCCGACGGTGTGCCGGTGTTCAACGACCTGGCGGCGGTGGCCGAATACCTGGAGCGGCACTGATGGCCTGGTTGCGCTCTTTCCTGTACACCGTATTCCTGATCGTCACGGTCATCCCCTACGCCATCGCCTGCACGCTCTGCGCACCATTGCCACAGCCCTGGCGCTATCGCTTCACGGTGGGCTGGCCACGGCTGGCGGTGTGGGGCGCCAAGGTGTTCTGCGGCATCCGCTGGCGGGTGGAAGGCTGGGAGAACCTGCCCGATGGCCCGGCCGTTCTGCTGGCCAAGCATCAGTCGGCCTGGGAAACCCTCTGGCTGCCTGCCTACATGCCACATCAGTTGTGTTTCATCTACAAGCGCGAGCTGCACCGCGTGCCATTCTTTGGCTGGGGCCTTGCCTTGCTCGACATGATTGCCATCGATCGCACGGATCGACGGGGCGCCATGGATCAGGTGTTTCGGCAAGGCGCCCAGAAAATGGCCGAGAACCGCTGGCCCATCCTGTTTCCCGAGGGCACGCGGGTGCCCCCTGGGCAGGCAGGTCGCTACCAGGCCGGGGGCGCCCGCCTGGCGCGCCATGCCGGCGTACCGGTGGTGCCCATCGCCCACAACGCCGGCGAATGCTGGCCGCGCAACGCCTTTGTCAAACGACCGGGCACCATTACCGTGGTCATCGGCAAGCCGATCGCCTCGAGCGACATCAGCGCCACCGAGCTCAATCAGCGTGTGCAGCAATGGATCGAAACCGAGATGCGTCGTCTGGCACCGCATCGCTATGAGTAAGCCCAAGCCGCACCAGTTCGAACTCCCTCTGTTCGACGGCTCCCGTTCGCAGCCGGTCAGCGAAACGACCGCGCCATCGCTGCTGCCGCCAAGGCGGGTGGTCGACAACGCCTCTGCCGGCTCAGCCACCGCCACGCCGGGCACGCACCGCCAGTTCGTGGTGAACGACCTGGTCATCCCTTACGAACTGCGGCGCTCGCGCCGACGCACCATCGGTCTGCTGATCACCGATGACGGCCTGCGCGTGACAGCGCCCCAATGGGTGGCACAGGCCGAAATCGATCGTGTGCTACACGATCGCTCCGACTGGATCGTGCGCCGCCTGCAGGCCTGGCAGCAGCGCCAGGCCCGGGTTCAGGCGCAACGCACCCGTTGGGAAGACGGCGGCACCCTGCCCTATCTCGGCGCCAATATCGTTTTCCGCCTGCACGCCGAGCCAGCCACGCAGTATGCTGGCGATCTGCAGGCTCCCTCGCATGGCGACACCCTGTGGCTGGCCTTGCCCTCCTCGGCCGATGCCCGCCGCATCCGCGACAGCGTGCAGGCGTGGCTGCAACAGCGCGCTGCCGCCGAGATCGGCGAAAGGCTGCAGCAAGCGCTGCACCGCACCGGTCTCGACATCCGCCGATGGCGGTTGTCGTCGGCGGCGACGCGTTGGGGCTCTTGCACCAGCCAGGGCAACATCATGCTCAACTGGCGCCTGATTCACTTTCCTCGACACGTCATCGACTACGTCATCATTCACGAGCTGGCGCATTTGCGCGAAATGAACCACGGCCCGGGCTTCTGGGCTCAGGTCGAGAGCCTGCTGCCCGACTACCGCGATGCCCGCGATGCCTTGCGGCGCGTCGACCCGGCCAGTCTGCCGACCTTTCAGGAGACCTGACTCATGCGTATTCTTCACACCATGCTGCGCGTTGGCGATCTCGAACGCTCACTCGATTTCTACACCCGCGTATTGGGCATGTCGCTCTTGCGACGCAAAGATTACCCCGCCGGCCGCTTCACCCTGGCGTTTGTGGGCTATCAGGAAGAAAACGAAGGCGCCGTGCTCGAGCTCACTCACAACTGGGATACCGACCACTACGACCTGGGCGATGGCTATGGCCATGTGGCCGTCGAAGTGGCTGATGCGGCGGCGTTGTGCGCCCAGGTGAAAGAGCGCGGCGGCAAGGTGGTGCGCGAAGCCGGCCCCATGAAGCACAGCACCACGGTCATTGCCTTTGTGGAAGATCCCGACGGCTACAAGATCGAGTTCATCGAACGTAGCGGCCGGGTGGACTGACGACACCGCCCCACGAGCACGCCTTCAGTTGCGGGTGTTGATCACCCGCATGGCCTGCTGCTGGCCAGAGGCATCGAGCACCCGAATGGTGATCTGACGCGCCCGCATGCCGTCCGGCAAGGGCATCTGGCCATTGACGTTATCAAACCGGCCCAGTTGCAGTGGCAGCGGGTCGAGTTCGACCGTCCCCACCCGACCGCTGGGGTAACGGCCCTCCACGGCAAACTGCACCCCGCCATTGAAGCGGCCATTGCCATCGCGGGTGAGCACCACGTGGTAGTCGAGGGCGCCATCATCGTCGTTGTAGAAACGCCCGGCCCGGATCTGGATATCACCGCCACGCGGATCGGGCGGAAGCGCCTCGAGCAACAGCAGAAGGTCTTCTTGCAGCGGCGCGAGAGCCTCGCGTGCGGTGTCGAGCTCCTCGGCCATGGCCTGACGCTCGGTTTCGCGCCGCTGGATATCCTGGCTGGCCTCTTCGAGTTGCTCTTGGGTGTTGCGCAGCGCCAGTTGCACTTGGGTCACGTGCTGCGTCAAGCGAGCCGACTCTTGCGCCGTAAGCCGCGGCGGCATGTAGTTCTGCTGGATGAAAATGACGCCGCCAACTCCCAGCACCATGCCCACCAGCAGCCAGAGGAGCCAGCCAGGAACGCGCCGCTGCGGCTTGCCCGTGCGCAGCGCATAGGGTTTGAAGGCGTTGGATGAAGATCTGCTAAACATGCGGCGAAACTTCCTGGGTAATCGGGAGGGACGCGGCGGCCAGCAAGCCGGCCGAAGCAGCAAGACGCGTCGCGACCGCTACCATGCCAGAGCGCAGGAGTTCTGACAAATCGACCCGGACGCAAAAAGCCCCGCCGGGAGCGGGGCCTCGGAGCTCACTACCCATCAGCACCCCGGAGGGATACCGACCGGCAGCGACAACCCTTACTTGGCCGGCGCCTTGGCAAAACGCAGGTAGGGCAGCTTGACATCGATGTCGCCAAATTTCTCGCGCGCCTGCTCGTCGTTGAGGCTGAGCGCCACGATGACGTCTTGCCCGGGCACCCAGTCGGCCGGCGTGGCGATGGGCACGCCGTCGGTGGCCTGCACGGCGTCGAGCGCGCGAAGGATTTCGGCAAAATTGCGCCCCACCGACATGGGATACGACATGGTGAGCCGGATCTTCTTGTCGGGACCGATGATGAACACCGTGCGCACCGTGGCGCTGTCGGCCGGGGTACGGCCGTCTGGCAGGTAGGCATCGGCCGGCAGCATGTTGTAGAGCTTGGCCACTTCGAGCGAGGTGTCGTCGATGATGGGGAAATCGGCAGGCGAGCCGGCAAAGGCCTCGATGTCGCGGATCCATTTCTTGTGTTCTTCGACGCTGTCGACCGACACGCCCATGACCTTGGTGTTGCGCTTGGCAAATTCGGGCGCCAGACGCGCCACGGCACCGAACTCGGTGGTGCACACCGGGGTGAAATCCTTGGGATGCGAAAACAGGATGGCGTAGCTGTTGCCGATCCAGTCGTGCAGCGTGATCTTGCCGGCGGTGGAATCGACCGTGAAGTTGGGAGCAATATCGTTGATGCGCAGGGACATGAGGAACCTCCTTGAGAGAAATCGAGCCGTAACACGGCGCCATCAATTGATCATACATCAAGCGATAGCCCATGTTGGCGCCTGCCGCAACCGGCGGCAAGGCCCAGGCAAGCCTCGTGCCGGCAGCCAGGCCAGCGTGGGTGGCCGCCCCATGACACCCTACAAATACGGCGATGCCAGCCAGATGAACTTGTTGCGCAATCGTTTGGCAAACGGCAGGCTGGCCAGTTGCTCGAGCGACTGTGGCTGGGCGCGTTCGATGGCGGCATCGATGCGCTGTTCGATCCACTGCGCCAGCGCCACGTCGTGCACTTCGAGGTCGAGTTCGAAGTTCAGCCGCAGGCTGCGGGAGTCGAGGTTGGACGACCCTACGTAACTCCAGGCACTGTCGAGCGTGAGCAGCTTGGCGTGATCGAATTCACCCTGCACGCGCCAGATACGTACCCCCTTTTCCAGCAACTGATCGAGCTGGGCCGTCATGGCGTAATCCACCAGCTTGAGGTTGTTGCTGCCCGGGATCACCACATCCACCACCACGCCGCGCCGTGCCGCGATGGTGAGTGCCGAAATGAGCGTGACGTCGGGCAGAAAGTACGGCGTTTGCAATCGGATGTGATGCTGCGCGACCGACAACGCCCCCAGCAGCATGTCGTGGGTGCGACCGATATTGCGATCGGGCCCCGACGCCACCACCCGCACGGGAACGCCGCCGGTGTAGGCGCGGGTGGCCGGAAACCACAACGAATTCTGCAAGCTTTCGCGGGTGGTGAACTCCCAGTCGTGCGCAAACACGGTCATGAGTTGCGCCACTGCCGGGCCCTCGACCCGAAAATGCGCATCATGGGCCGGCTCGCCGCCACTGTAGGCCGTCATGAATCCGGCACGGATGTTCATGCCGCCCGTGAATGCCAGATTGCCGTCGATCACCAGCACCTTGCGGTGACTGCGCAGATTGGCGTAGGGCAGGCGCAAGCCCAGCATGTCGCTCATGAACAGACCCACGCGGATACCGGCCTTGCGCAACGGCCGGCGAATGGTGGGCCGGGAATAGCGGGCGCCGATCGAATCGATCAGCACGCGGATCTCGACCCCCCGGGCACGGGCATCGTCCAGCGCGGCGACGAACTCACGGCCAATGGCGTCGTTGTCGAAGATATAACTGCCCAGGGCCACCGTGTGCTGCGCCTCACGAATGGCCTGCAACATGGCGGGATAGGCCTGATCGCCGCCCGAGAGCGGCGTGATGCGATTGCCCGCCAGCAGGGGAAACTGACTGACCTCGTCGCCCAGACGTCGCATGCAACGCAGATGCAGCGGCACCGGGTCGGTGTCGTCGTCGGCCGAGCGAAATTCGTCGCGATTCAGCAAGGGATCGGCCGCATCGCGCAATTGCGCCAGTTTGCTGTAGCGCACCCGATTGATACCGGCCACCAGGTAGAACAAGGCGCCGAACAATGGCGAGAACAGCGTGAGTGCCACCCAGCCGATTGCGGCACGCACGTCGCGCTTGGTCATGGCGGCATGGATGGCCGCCGCCGCCCCTGCACTCACGCTGAGCACCACCGCAATGTGCGGCCAGTAGTCGGCCATGAAAAGGTGGAGATCGAGGAGCAGGTTATCCACGGGAGTGTCGCAGGCCTATTGAACGCAAACCCGCCGATCTTAGCCCATCTGCCGCACTGTTAGAATCCTCCGGCATCCAACGGGGGATTCATGCTCAACGCGCTCTGGCTGGGATTCTTCCTCGTGGCCGCAGTCTCGGCCCTGGTGCGCTGGTGGCTGGGCGATGCTGAAGTCTTTGCCGGCATGATCGACGCCCTGTTCGAGATGGCTCGCGTGTCGGTCGACATCATGATCGTGCTGTTCGGCACGCTCACACTCTGGCTGGGCTTTCTGTGCATCGCCGAGCGCGCCGGGCTGGTGGATGCCCTGGCGCGCGGTCTGGCCCCCCTGTTTGCCCGGCTCATGCCTGAAGTCCCCCGGGGCCATCCTGCCCTCGGTCTGATCACCATGAATTTCGCTGCCAACGGGCTGGGGCTCGATAACGCGGCCACGCCCATCGGCTTGCGCGCCATGCGTTCGCTGCAGGAGCTCAACCCGCGCCCCGATACGGCGACCAATGCCCAGATCCTGTTTCTGGCGCTCAATACCTCGTCGCTCACGCTGTTGCCGGTCACCATCTTCATGTACCGCCTGCAGCAGGGCGCCGCCGACCCGGCGCTGGTTTTTTTGCCCATCCTGCTGGCCACCGCCGCGTCGAGCCTCACCGCCTTGCTGGTGGTCGCTGCCGTGCAACGCATCAGGCTGCACGACCCAGTGGTTCTGGCATGGCTGGTCGTCATGGCCCTGCTGCTGGGCGGATTCATGGCGCTGCTGGCCGGGCTCACCAGCGCCGCCCTGGCCAGCCTTTCCACCCTGCTGGGCAACCTGGTGCTGTTCGGCCTGATCATCGTGTTTCTCGCGGTCGGTGCCTGGCGACGAGTCCCGGTATACGACGCATTCATCGAGGGCGCCAGAGACGGCTTTGACGTCGCCCGCAGTTTGCTGCCTTATCTGGTGGCCATGCTGTGCGCCATTGGCGTGCTGCGCGCTTCAGGAGCGCTGGATGCCCTGCTCGATCTGATTCGTCTGGGCGTGTCGGCCATGGGGTGGGATACGCGCTTCGTCGAGGCCTTGCCCACCGCCCTCACCAAACCGTTCTCGGGCAGTGGCGCGCGGGCCATGATGATCGAAACCATGCAGACCCACGGCGTCGACAGCTTCCCGGCCCTGCTCGCCGCCACCATGCAGGGCAGCACCGAAACCACGTTCTACGTATTGGCGGTGTATTTCGGCGCCGTAGGGATTCAGCGCAGCCGCCATGCCGTGGGCTGTGCCCTGACGGCCGACCTGGCTGGCATCCTGGCGGCGATCGCGGTGTGCTACTGGTTTTTCGGTTGACGCGTCCGCGGCGTGGTCAGGCTTCGGGTACGCTCCAGATGGTGAGGCTGTTGGTGCCCCCACTCTCGGCCCGGGCGTCGCCGTGGGTGAGAATGATGGCGTCGCCGGGCTCCACATCATGACGTTGCATCAGACAATCGAGCACCACCCAGGGCAGGCTCTCGGCCGAATGTGCGCGCGGGTCGAAGGCCACTGCCTGCACCCCGCGCACCATGGCCATGCGATGGCGTGTGGCGGCATGCCGCGAGAAGGCAAAGATCGGCACCGACGAACGAATGCGCGACATGATCAGCGGCGTGTGGCCACTTTCGGTCAGGCATACGATGGCCCGCACGCCGGGATAATGATTGGCGGCATACATGGCCGCCAGCGCGATGGTTTCGTCGCGCCGGGTGAACACTTCGCCCAGGCGGTGATGCGAGCGGCTGCTGATGGGGTGACGCTCGGCACCCAGACAGACCCGCGTCATGGCTTGCACCGCCTCCACCGGATACTGGCCCGACGCACTCTCGGCCGACAGCATCACCGCATCGGTGTAATCGAGCACGGCGTTGGCCACGTCCGACACTTCGGCCCGGGTGGGAATGGGGCTGGCCACCATCGACTCCATCATCTGGGTGGCCGTGATCACGAGCTTGTTGAGCGTGCGGGCGTGCTGGATGATGCGCTTCTGGATGCCCACGAGTTCGGCGTCGCCCACTTCCACGCCGAGATCGCCACGGGCCACCATCACGCCATCACTGGCGGCGATGATGTCGTTCAGGGTGTCGTCGCTGGCCACGGCCTCGGCGCGTT
The DNA here is from genome assembly GCA_041690575.1 of Verticiella sp. GTDB lineage: Bacteria > Pseudomonadota > Gammaproteobacteria > Burkholderiales > Burkholderiaceae_B > Verticiella. The sequence goes on along the minus strand of JAWLHC010000003.1, from coordinate 304,560 downwards.
CGATCTTGGCGATCAACCAGGCGTCGCTGCCCGCCGCACGCACAAGCTGCCGCGTGGTCTCGATATCACTGCCCTGACGCACAAACGATACCGCCAGAAAATCCAGGCCCAGCCGCGCCGCCACGAGAATGTCGGCTCGGTCCTTGTCGGTGAGCGCCGGTGCCGACAGGCCTCCGCCACGCCGGTTCACACCCTTGCGGTCGGAGAGCTCGCCGCCGGCCTGCACCCGCGTGTGCACTTCGCCGTCACGAACATCGATCACGTCGAGCACGATGCGGCCATCATCGAGCAACAGCTCGTCACCTGCCCGGCAGTCGTCGATCAAGGCGGGATAATCCACCCCCACCACGGCGTCGGTACCGTCATGCTCGGGATGATGACGAGAGAGGACAAATGCGGCGCCCGGCTGCAAGCGCACCTTGCCTTCGGCAAAGCGCGCAATCCGGATCTTGGGGCCCTGCAGATCGCCCATGAGAGCCACGTAGCGGCCTTGCTGTTCTGCCGCTGCGCGCACCAACCCCGCGCGGCGCGCGTGTTCTTCGGCCGTGCCGTGTGAAAAATTGAGCCGTGCCACGTCGAGACCGGCCTGGACGAGCGCCGCGATGCGCTCCGGCGAATCGGTCGCGGGGCCCAACGTGGCCACCACCTTGGTGCGACGAACCGTCATGCTGCCTCCTGTGTTGTGCCGACCCGTCTACCGCGCGAGCGGAAAGGGTTGGATCAGGGTTGGATACCCGCGTCGTGCAAGGCATCGGCCATGGCAATGAATTGCGCCACCGAGACCTGCTCGGCGCGGTCGGTGGGCGCCACGCCCAGTTCCTCCCAGGGCACCAGCGACGCCCAATCGCCCAGCCCCCGCCGCAACATCTTGCGGCGCTGGGAGAACGCGCGCGCCACCAGCGCGGAAAACAGCGACGCGTCGCGAGCCTGAGGGCGCGCCGCAGGCAGCGGCTGCATGCGCACGACGGCCGACACCACCCGCGGCGGTGGCTCAAAAGCCTCGGCCGGCACATCGAACAGTTTGACCATGGCATAGCGCGCCTGCAACATCACCGCCAGGCGACCATAGGCGCCGTCGCCAGGCGATGCCACCATGCGATCCACCACTTCGCGCTGCAACATGAAATGCTGGTCGCGGATGCAGTCGGCGTGCTGCAGCAGATGGAACAGGATGGGGGTGGAAATGTTGTACGGCAAATTTCCCACCACCCGCAGGCGCTCGCCAAACCGCGCGAAATCCACCGTGAGGGCATCAGCCTCAACGATATCGAGCCGCTCGGCGGGCCATTGCTGGCGCAATCGGCGGGCCAGATCGCGATCGAGCTCGATCACGTGCAACTGACGCACGCTGCGCAGCAAGGGCCCGGTGAGCGCCGACAAACCAGGGCCGATCTCGATCATGTTGTCGTCGGCCGTTGGCGCAATGGCGCGCACAATGCTTTCGATCACCGCGTCGTCGGCCAGAAAATGTTGCCCGAATCGCTTGCGCGCTTGATGTTTGCTCATGGAAAATGCCGTCTTTCGGTTCGCGCAGCCGCGCCGCGGCAACCTGGCTACAAGAACCCGTGTTCATCAGGCAGGTCTTTTGCTCAACCCCAATTGGCTGAATTCATCATGACACCTGCGTTTCGTCGCATTCTACCGGTCGCCACCCTGTTTCTTGCCGCGTGTGGCGGCGGCGAAACGATCGATCCGCCGGCACCCGCCCCCGAACCTCCACCGGTGCAACCGGGGGTACCCATTCCGCCCGGCCAGATCGAAGCCGCGATCGGCCAGCTCGACGCCCTCGCTGAAGACATCATGGCACGCAGCGGCATCCCCGGCATGGCCGTAGCCGTGGTGCACGAGGGCGAAGTGGCATACGCCCGCGGGTTCGGCGTTCGGCACGAAGGCGAACCGGGAAGCGTCGATCCCGACACGGTGTTTCAGATTGCGTCGTTGTCCAAGCCGGTGGGCGCAACCGTGCTGGCCCGCCAGGTATCGCGCCAGTGGGTGAACTGGGACACCCGGATGACGCAAATCGAGCCGGGGTTTGCCCTGGCCGACCCTCTCGTCACTCAGGACGTGACTCTTGGCGACCTCTACGCTCACCGATCCGGCCTTCCCGGCCACGCGGGCGACGACCTCGAAGACATCGGCTTTGATCGCGCCACCATCATCGAGCGATTGCGTTTGCTGCCGCTGCAGCCGTTTCGCGTGACCTACGACTACACCAACTTCGGCCTGACCGCAGCCGCCGACGCCGTGGCCCGATACCGGGGCACCGATTGGGCCACGTTGTCGCAATCCGAGCTGTATCAACCGCTGGGCATGACGCGAACCAGCTCGCGATTTGCCGACTATATGGCGCGCGACAACCGGGCCTGGCCCCATGTGTGGGTCGATGGGCAATATCAGTCGTTGTATCAGCGCGACCCCGACGCCCAATCGCCAGCCGGTGGCGTGAGCAGTTCGGTCAACGATCTGGCCAAGTGGTTGCGACTCGTGCTGGCGGAGGGCGAATGGCAAGGCCAGCCGCTGATCGAGCAGAGCGCCCTCTTGCCCGCCATCACCCCGCAGATGCTCATGGGCCATCCCGACCGCCCCGATGCCAGAGTCAGTAGCTATGGATTCGGCTTCAACGTCGGCGTGCAGCCCTCGGGACGCACGATGATCAGCCATTCGGGCGCATTCCTGCTGGGTGCAGCCACTGCCTTTTCGGCCCTGCCCTCGGCCAACATCGGCATCATCACGCTCACCAACGCGCAACCGCGAGGTGCGCCCGAGGCGCTCAACGCCATGTTCATGGATCTGGTGCAATACGGCCAGTCTGAGCGCGACTGGTATACGGCCTTCAATGCCCTGTTCGAGCAAACCGTGATGGCGCCGGAAGGCCGCCTGGCTGGCAAGACACCGCCCGCCAACCCCACACCGTCAGCACCCTGGGCAGATTATGTCGGCACTTATGGCAACGCGTATTTTGGCGAGTTGAACATCGTGGCCCACGAAGGCCTTCTGCATCTGCAGGTGGGCCCCAAAGGCATGCGCTGGCCGCTGCAACACTGGGATGGCAACATCTACGTGTATACGCCCACGGGCGAAAACGCGCCGGAAGGCTCACGCTCGGCGGTGACCTTCGAGCGCAACGGTGGCGCCGCCAGCGCCGTCAATGTCGAGTTCCTCGACCGCCGCGGCCAGGGCACGTTCAACCGCTGAGGGGCCACGAACAGACCCCGACGTCAGGGCATGAATCTGGCGCCACTGACCGGCCCCGGGCCGCGCTGCCGCCTGACGATAGCGTGGCCCGGGGCAAAATGACCCGGCCAGGACAACCGCCCCACGCCGGGTGCATTCGGTGTGCGAAGTATCAGCCCGTCATCGCCTTGCGGTTCCACGGCATGTGCATCAGCACACGGGCCAGGCCGCAGAAGCCGCTCACGCCGGCAAACACCAGACCGGCGCCAACAAAGCCCGACAGAATGTAGAACCACGGCGACACCAGGGCACCCAGGATCACGCCGAGCAGAATCAGCGAACCTGCCGAGATCTGCACCTGACGCGACAACTCCATGGGCTGCGAAGCATCGGCCTTGACTGGGAGGCCTTCCTTCTTCCAGGCGTCCAGACCGCCTTCCAGAATGTAGGTATCGCAGCTGGCCGCCTGCTTGAGTTGGCCAGCGCTCATGCGCGTGCGGTTGCCCGACTTGCAGTGGTAGATGATGACGGCACCTTCGCCGCTGGGCAGATCTGCCTGTTGCAATTGCTCCAGCGGCACATGGCGCGCACCCGGGATGTGCTCGCGAGCGTGTTCGTCGGCCGCGCGGATATCCACCAGCACGGCGCCGGCGTCGAGCAGTTTGCGGGCTTCTTGGGGAGAGATGGTTGGGGTGGACATGATCGCACTCCTTCTAAAAGTGACCCCGATGGGGTCAGGGGCAATAAATTTCCTTGAGCGTGGCAATAACCCGCTCCACCGCCGGATTGGCGATGCGGTAATACACCGTTTGCGACTCGCGACGAGCACAAACCAGACCTTCTTCACGCATGCGGGCCAGATGCTGCGACAGCGCCGACTGACTGAGGCCCACCTCATCGAGCAACTGACCCACCGACATTTCGCCGGAATGAATGAGCAGACAGAGCACCAGCAAACGATGCTCGTTGCCGATGGCTCGCAACAGGGCCGAGGCTTGCGCAGCACTCTGACGCAAGGTGACGAGATCGGGCATCAGCTCCGTGTTCATGTTGGAATCCCGTTAAATTCAATAGTTGCTAATTTAGCATTCTCTAATTTAGAATGCAATCATGTTGCGAAAAAAGCTCGGCCCCGCCAGCGTGCAAGCGGTGGCGCTACCACGTAAGAACTGACTCGGCTTTGACACCGCTCAACCTGAACTCGCGGACACTGTCGCAACATGGCGAATGCCATCAGGCATTCTTCGGCATACACCCATAAAAGGAGGCCGTCATGACCACTCCCCTTCGTTCGCCACGACGCCGGTTCCTGCAAGGAGCCGGCGCACTGGCTCTGGTGGGCACGGCGCTGGTTCCCGCCGCGGCGCCCCGCGCGCAGCAACGCAGCAACGCTCGTATCGTGATCGTGGGCGCCGGCATGGCAGGTCTGGCCATGGCCAACCGCCTGCGGCGCGACCTCGATGGCGCTCGCATCACGGTCATCGACGGCAAACGCGAGCACAACTATCAACCTGGCTACACCCTGGTGGCCACCGGCGTGTGGCCGGTGAACAAGGTGCGCGACCTCAACCAGCAATTCATGCCGGCCGGCGTAGACTGGATCACCGACATGGCGGCCGAGATCGACCCCGAGGCGCAGCATGTCACCACGATCTCCGGCACCCGCGTGCCCTACGATTTCCTGGTGGTGGCGCCCGGTCTGGAGCTGAACTACAACGCCATCGAAGGCATGGATGTGGCGGCCATCGGCGAGCACGGCCTGGCCAGCGTGTACGCCAGCCCCGATGCCGCAGCGGCCACCTGGCGCGCCATGGACGCCTTTCGGCAGAAAGGCGGGCGTGCCCTGATGACGCTGCCCGCGGGCCCACTCAAGTGTGCCGGCGCTCCGCTCAAGATGACCTTCATGCTGCGCGACCGGCTGGCCCAGACGGGCACCCTGGGCGCTTCGCAAATCGACTTCATGTCGGCCCTTCCCCACAACACCGTGTTTGGCGTGCCGGTGGTCAACGACAATGTGCTGCAACGCTGGCAGGAGCTCGGCATCGATCCCAGATATCGGCAAACCCTGCAGGCCGTGGATATCGCCGCGCGCCGCGCCACCTTCGTTCAGGAAGACGGCTCCACGATCACCGAAGACTACGACTTTCTGCACGTGGTGCCGCCCATGCGAGCTCCCTCCGTGGTGCGCGACAGCCCCCTGGCCTGGCAGGCCGAAGGGTCGCCGCGCGGTTGGCTTGAAGTGGATGCCGCCACCTTGCAGCATCGGCGGTGGCCAAACATCTTTGGCGTGGGCGACATCAACGGCACAGCCAAGGGCAAGACGGCCGCCACGGTCAAGAAGAGCGCACCGGTGGTGGTAGAGAACCTGCTGTCGGTCATGGCGGATCGCGAACCGACCACAACCTTTGATGGATACACCTCCTGCCCGCTGCTGGTACGCGAAGGTGCCGCCATGCTGATCGAATTCGACTACGAAGGCCGTCTCACCCCCACCATTCCCGGCATCGAGCCACTCACGGCCAGCTACTTCGGCTGGTTCACCAAGTACGCCCTGCTCAAGCCGGCCTATCTGGCCACGCTGCGCGGGCGAGTGTAAAGCGGCCACGCACTCAGGAGACTCACCATGTACGAAATCTGGCTCGGCCTCAATATCGCCTGGGAAATGGCGCTCGACCATCGTCTGCAAATCATCGTGTATCTGCTGGCCATCGTGGCCCTGTACGCGTACGCCCTGTGGCGGCGCCCACACAGCTGGCAACGCAACTTTCGCCCTGCCGTCACTCTCGGCGTGCTGGCGGCCATCGTGGCTTTCTTTGTGTTGCCAGGGCTCACCGACTCGGCGTTTGGCCGTTTCCACCAATGGCTCGACTGGGCCTTGCTGGTGGCGCTGGCCTTGGTCGTGGGCGTGGCCCTGGCCGTACTGGCCTGGCCCGTGCTCAGCCTGATGCGTCGTCGGGCGCCATCCATCCAATCCTGAGGACTTCCCCATGTTGCGACGCTGGCTGCCAATTCTCGACTGGGCTCCGCACTACAACCGCGAACTGCTGGGCGGCGACCTGCTCGCCGCCGTGATTGTCACGCTCATGCTGATTCCGCAGAGCCTGGCCTACGCCATGCTCGCGGGGCTTCCGGCACAGGCCGGGCTCTACGCCAGCATGATCCCACTGGTGGTGTACGCCATCTTCGGCAGCAGTCGCACGCTGGCCGTCGGCCCCACGGCGGTCACGTCGCTGCTCACGGCGGCCGCGGTGTCGCAGATTGCCGCCCAGGGCACGATGGCCTACTGGGAGGCAGCACTGGTCCTCGCCTTGCTGTCCGGCCTGATACTCATGGTGCTGGGCGCTCTGCGGCTGGGATTCCTCGTCAACTTTCTCAGCCACCCGGTCATCTCGGGATTCATCTCGGCCTCCGCCTTGCTCATCATTGCCAGCCAGCTCAAGCATCTGCTGGGGGTGGCGGCGCACGGCGAAACCCTGCCTGCCCTCCTCATCGATCTGGCGGCCGGTCTGGGGCAAGTGCAATGGATCACGGTGATCATCGGTTTCGGCACACTGGTCTTTCTGCTCTGGACGCGCCGACACCTCAAGCCCCGACTGCTGAGCATGGGCGTACCCGCCCGCCTGGCTGACGCCATTGGCAAGGCGGCCCCGGTCATGGCCGTGATCGTCACCACGTTGGCCGTCTGGAGCCTCGATCTCGGCGAGCGCGGCGTCGCCATCGTGGGCGCGGTGCCAGCCGGACTGCCCGGTTTCACCGTGCCGACTTTCGACGCCGCGCAGTGGCAACATTTGCTGGTGCCTGCCCTGCTGATCGGCGTGGTGGGCTTCGTGGAGTCGATCTCGGTAGGCCAGACGCTCGCCGCCAAGCGCCGGCAGCGGGTGGACCCCAATCAGGAGTTGGTGGCCCTGGGCACCAGCAATGTGTCCGCCGCGTTCAGCGGTGGCATGCCCATTACCGGTGGCTTCTCGCGCTCGGTGGTCAATTTCGACGCCGGCGCGCAAACGCCGGCGGCGGGGGTGTTCACGGCGGTGGGCATTGCCATCGCCACCCTCCTCCTCACGCCGGCATTGCATTTCCTGCCACAGGCCACCCTGGCCGCCACCATCATCGTGGCGGTGGCATCGCTCATCGATTGGGGCATCCTGCGGCGCACCTGGGATTACTCGAGATTCGACTTCAGCGTGGTGCTGATCACCCTGCTGGTCACGCTCGGGGTGGGTGTCGAGATCGGGCTGATCGTGGGTATTGCCACCGCGCTCGCCCTGCACCTGTTTCGCAGCAGCCGGCCGCATGTGGCCATCGTGGGTCAGGTACCGGGCACCGAGCATTTCCGCAACGTTTTGCGCCACGACGTGAATACGTCCGATCGGGTGCTGGGCATTCGCGTCGACGAAAGTCTCTACTTCGCCAATGCGCGCTTTCTGGAAGATTGCATCAACGAGGCCGTGGCCAAACAGCCCCACCTGGAGCACGTGGTGCTGCAATGCACCGCCATCAACGCCATCGACGCCAGCGCTCTCGAGAGCCTCGAGGCCATTGCCGAGCGCCTAGAAGAAGCCAACATTCGGCTGCATCTGTCGGAAGTGAAAGGCCCGGTGATGGATCGGCTGCGAAAAACCAACTTTCTGCAAGGCCTTAATGGTGAGGTCTTCCTCACTCATTATCAGGCGATCAAGACGCTCGCACCCGACAGCCTCGCCTGAAAGCGACTCAGCCCGCAGTCTGCGCAGCCACCACCAGCTCGCGCACATCGGCCAGTGCGGTGGGGTCGCGCAACATGGCTTCGAGCTGCTCGCGCCTGCCGGCTTCGGGCGGGTGCGGCGCATAATCCAGACAATCGCGCCAACGCTGCCAATGCTGCTCGGCGCTGAGCGGCGCATCCGGGTACCCCGGGGCGACATCCACCCCTTTGGACACTTCGCGACCGTTGTGCAACACCAGACGCAGGTCGACCGCGCTGTGGCCACGCTCATCAAGGGCGGAGTCGGCCAGCACCGCAATCCGCGCGATCACCGGCCGTAGCGACTCGTCGTGCACGGCGGCCGGCGTAAAGTGCTGCAATCTCGACGATCCTCGCACCAGGGCATTGGCCACACAATACCCGGCGTTGAACTGGGCATCGACCCGCGGATTGTGGCCCGGATCGAAGGCGTGACCCACCAGCCGATGGGCATAGGGTGGCAGGCGCACTTCACCGGACACCACATCGTCCGCGCCGATACCATGCTCGGCCATCAGCGACAGGGTGAGGTGCGTGACCCCCTGCGTGACACCGCAGCTGGGATACTGTTTGAACATCATGCGTTCGAGTCGCCAGGAATCACCCAAGCCTGCCACCACGTGTTCGGCATCGAGCGTGTCGCGGCCGTAGAGATGCGCATAACCGTAATGGCCGGTGAGAAAGCGATGCGGCCCGGTCATGCCCAGCGCCGCCATTTGCGCACACTGCACGCCAGCTTCGGCCACCCACCCCTGCACCACACGCACCCCAAGCGAGCCGTCAACATGGCTCTGGAAACTGCCACCACAGCGATTGAACACCAGTGCCAAGGCATGCACGGTTTGCTCCTCCGACAGCCTCAGGATGCGGGCGGCCGCTGCCGCCGCGGCAAACGGCACGCAGATGCCGGTAGGGTCGAAGCCATCGTACTGTGCCTCGGTGAGATTGAAGCGCGCGCCCACCTCGGCGCCGGCGGCCAGCGCCGTCATGAACTCGGCACCATCGACACCGCCACGCCATTCCGCACAAGCCAGCGCGGCCGCTACCAGCGATGAGCCGAAATGGGGCCCAGGCGCCATGGCATCGCAAAAATCCAACGCTCGGCACATCGTGGCGTTGAACTGGGCTGCCGCCGCCGCGGGCAAGGCATCGCCAAACACCAGGGTGCGCGCCTGAGGGGCGCCCCCGGCCTGCCGCAACAATTGCCGCAGTTCGGCAATGCCGTCTTCTGCCGCGCCGGCGAGCCCGGTACCGAAGACGGCCAGCAACACACGCTGCACCGTAGCTTGTGCATCAGACGGGACCTGGTCGGGTGGCAACTGCTGAATGAAACGAGCAAGACGAACTTCTGGCGACATGGCGAAGCTTCCGGAGGGGGGTTGTGAATCGGCCGAGTCGGATGCCTCACGCTACCGTCGGCGGACACCGCCGGCGACACGATCAACCCGATTTGCCGGGCTGCAATACGACGCGGCCCGTGGGTTTCAGCTTATCAGCGCCACCCTCACAGCGCCTTGCCTGGGTGTGCAAGGCGCTTGCCAGATCGTGCACTGGGTCGTGCATGGGGCCACCCTGGCCCAGCCCCTTCAGAGCACTTCGCTCCAGGCCTCGAGCTGACGAGGCGTGAGCGGCCGGGCAATCCAATACCCCTGGGCATGATCGCACCCCACTTGCTGCAGATACTCGAGGCTCTCGCCGTGCTCCACACCTTCGGCCGTGACTTCGAGGCCCAGGCTGTGACCCAGCTCGGTGATGGAGCGGATGACGGTGCGCGACTCCTGCGAATGCGGTGCCGTCATCACGAACGAGCGATCGATCTTGATCTCTGAAAACGGCAGTCGTACCAGCTGCAGCATGGACGAGTACCCGGTGCCGAAGTCATCGAGCGACAGTTGAAAACCATGCACCCGCAGACGTGTGAGCAGGGCCAAGGCCGCCACGGGGTCTTCCATGGCAGCGGTTTCGGTGAGTTCGAACGTGAGACGGCCGGGCATGATGCTCCAGGCCTCGCAACGTGCCAGGATCGACTCCACCACATTGGGCTTGTGCAAGCTGCGAGCCGACAGGTTGATGGCGAGCACCGGCGGATCGGCCAGCGCCGCGCGCGCTGACCATGGCGCAAACCAGGCCAGGGCCTCGTCGAGCACCAGCAGGGTGAGATCATCGATGAGATCGGCCGCTTCGGCCACCGGCACGAACTGTTCGGGCGAGATCAGGCCGTGTTCGGGATGCTGCCAACGTACCAATGCCTCGACGCCACTCAATTGACGATCATGACACCGCACTTTGGGTTGATACAGCACATGCAGCTGCCGTTGCGCAATGGCTTGCGCCACGTCTTTGGGGTCAGGCCGCCAGGCGGAACCTTCGGCGTCGCCCCCCGCCCGGCTCGCGTGCTGCTTGACTTCGATCCGCAGCAAACTCCGCAAGTCGGCGAGCGGAAACGGCTTGGGCAATACGCCGGCAACATCCAGCCCCTGCTCACGTGCCGACCGCGCTGCGGCTTCGAGCACGCGCGCGCCCACCCCGCTGCCCACGATCACACGAACGCGAGATTTCAGCTGCGCCAGTTCGGCAAGCACCTGCAGGCCATCCTTGCGGGGCATGTTGAGATCGACATACACATGGCTGGGCAGAAACTCATCGAGCAACAGGAAGAATCGCTCGGCATCGGTGGTGACGCAGGTGCTCGCGCCCACACTTTCAGCAATCATGGCCAGGGTGGCAGCCACCATGGGGTCGTCGTCGAGTATCAGCAGTCGACAGGTCACGAGGAAGAAGTCTCCGTGGATGGTGGGCCAGAGGGCAGGCTCGTCTGGGGCATCAGGGCCAGCCGAATCTTGCGTGCCAGCTCGGCGCGCCGCCACGGCTTCGAAAGGAGCTGCACGTCTGGTTCCAGCTGACCCTGATGCACCATCGCGTTATCGGTATAGCCCGAGGTATACAGTACAGGCAATTGGGGCCGCAATTGCCGAGCGGCATCGGCCAGCTGGCGACCGTTCATGCCACCGGGCATGACCACATCGGTGAACAGCAGGTCGACGTGCGCCTCGGTGCGCAACAGGGCCAGGGCTTCGTGGGCATCGGCCGCCGCCACCACGCGATATCCCAGCGCCTCGAGCTGCTGCACGGTAAACCGGCGCACCATGGGATCGTCTTCGACCGCCAGGACCGTCTCGCCATGGCCTCGAGCGTCGGGCTCCTGGTCGGCCTGAGCGGTTTCGGCCGCACTGGCGCCACGGAAACGCGGGAAAAACAGCTTGACCGCCGTGCCGCGACCCACTTCGCTGTAAATCGATACGTGGCCACCCGATTGCCGCACGAATCCGTACACCATGGCCAGGCCAAGCCCGGTGCCCTTGCCCTTCTCCTTGGTGGTAAAGAAGGGTTCGAAGACGTGGGGTAGTGCCTCGGTGGCAATGCCGTGGCCGGTGTCCGATACCGCCAGCAGCACATAGGGCCCCGCCACCACTTCAGGATGCAACTCGGCATAGGTTTCGTCGAGCCACACATTGGCGGTTTCGACCGTGAGTCGGCCGCCTTCGGGCATGGCATCGCGGGCGTTGATCGCCAGATTGAGCACGGCGTTTTCGAGTTGCGCCGGATCCACGCGTGTAAGCCACACACGATCACCCCGGATCACCTCGATGTCGATCTGTTCACCAAGGGTGCGCCGCAGCAGGGCATCGAGCTCGTTCAGAAGGCGATCGATATCAATGATCACCGGCTCGAGCGGCTGCTTGCGGGCAAAGGCCAGCAAGCGACGAGTGAGCTCGGCCCCACGCTGGCCGGCTTGCAGAATCATCTCGGCATGCTGACGGGCACCCGCCTCGGTATGGACCGAGTCACGCAACACCTCGGCATTGCCCAACATGATGGTGAGCAAATTGTTGAAATCGTGAGCCACGCCGCCCGTGAGCTGCCCCAACGACTCGAGACGTTGCGTGCGCTGCACCTGCTCGGCCAACGCCCTTTGCTGCGCCTGGCTCTGTTCGAGGGCCTCGCGAGCACGATCTTCGACCTCACGGGCAGCCGCCGCGTCGCGCTCGCGGGCCACTCGCCAGTGGCGAAAGGACAACAACAATCCGTGCCCCAGCCCCGCCACCAGTGCCAACAGGCCCAGGGCCATCGCTCGATTCGACCACACCACCTCATAGGCAATCCCCGCCGGCGGCGCAGGCGCCAGCCAGGCTCCCAACAGGGTGAGCAACGCGCTGAGCACAGCCACCACCCAGACCCAGCGCTCCCGCCGCGAAAAGACGACAAGCATCACGGCCGGCAAGTACAGCATGCCATGCGCAAAACCGAGGGGCGTGTGAAGGTCGGCCACAAACACGGCCGCCACCCAGACGCCCGACAGCACAAGCGGCCACCGCACCAGCGACAGGTCGGAGTCGAACCCTTCCGGGGCGGAATCGCGAAACATCGAACCCTTCTCAACCATCGTCGTCGAGCTCGATGCCCAAGCGGCGAGCACGACGACGCCACATTTGTCGGGCCAGCTGCTGCATGTCGGCCACCCGGTCGCCCTCGTCGAGGATCTCGATGCCGAGCAGGGTTTCCACGACATCCTCGAGCGATACCAGTCCTTCGGTGTCGCCGTACTCACCCACTACCAGGGCAATGTGCTGGCGCTCCGTGAGCAGGGTTTCGAGCAAGCGCGAAAGCTTCATGGTGAAGGGTACCGCCACGATTTCGCGACGCCACTCCCGAATGGGCTGATCGGCCTTGCCTTCGTTGCGCGCCACCAACAGATCCTCGAGCAATACGAAACCCGTGATGGAGTCGAGATCTTCTTCGTACACGGGCATGCGCGAGAATGTGGCCTTGCCCCGAGCCGAGAGCGCCTCGTCAACCGTGAGATCCTGCTGCAGTGCCGAAATCACCACGCGCGGCGTCATGATGGCTTCGGTATTGACCTGCCGAAACAGCAGCAGGTTGCGAATGATCTTGGACTCGCGATCATCGAGATGACCCAGCTCCTGACCGACATCGGCCATGGCCACGAACTCTTCCCGGCTGAATTCGGCCCCCTTGCGCTCGCCCGTGAGCCAACGAGTGAGCTTCTGGGAAACGAGGATGAGCGGGTACATCGAACGCACCAGCCACAGCACATACCAGGCGGTGAAGCCCGACAACTGGCGCCAATAACGCGCGCCCAGCGTTTTGGGCACGATCTCGGACAAGAACAGGATGAGCAGTGTCATGACGGCCGAGAACACACCGAACCACGCATCGCCAAACACCAGCGTGGCCTTGGCGCCAGCCCCAATGGCGCCGAGCGTGTGGGCAATCGTATTGACGGTAAGAATGGCCGCCAGCGACTGGTCGAGATTGTCTTCTTTCAACCGCTTGAGTTGCGCCGCTCGGGCCGGCCGCTTTGCTCGCAAGCCGGCGACGTACGACGGCGACAGGCTCAGCAACACCGCTTCGGAAATGGAACACAGAAAAGAAAAGACCAGCGCCAGCAGCACAAAAGCCACCAGCCAGAACACGTCGGTGCCCGACGCCTCCGCGGCCTGCACTCCGGAGGTGGCCAGAGCCGCGTTGACGGTCAGCAAGAAGGAATCCATGAGCTCGCGCGATGTGGGAAGGATTTGCCAGCATAGCATCGCCGGATCGGGCAAAATGGCCTGCATGCCTGGCGCTGCCAGACACCGGCCCTTTCTCCGAGCGACTCACCATCACCCTGGTCACTGCCCATGTTCAACCCCGACCCGGGCCACAGACGGCCAAACAACCCGAGCGATCCCCGAACCGTACGAGGCATCACCGCCCTCGAGTACATTCTGATCGTCATGCTGCTCGTCGGCGCGGTGGCCCTGGCCACGGCCGATTACTCCGACGGCTTTCCCGATTTCTGGAATCGCGCCACCGATCACGTCAGCTCGGCGGACGACTGGCCGGGCGACGGCGGCAGCGGTGGCAATGGGGGTAACGATGGGGGCAACGGCGGCAACGACGACTTCATCCCCGACTACACCGTCGCCAGTACCATTCCCTATTATTGGTCGGAAACCTACCAGAACTGGTTTCCGCGCCCGGCAGGCATCCCGCCAGAGGAGTGGAACAACCAGCCTTACACCATCGACAGTACGGGCGACGCGGTGGCCATTACCGACAATCCCAATCTCATGAACTGGGAAGGGGTGACGCTGGCCTTCACAACACCCGCACCCGGCGAAACCCTCGAGGTGTACCTGACGGTGGGCAGCAACAATATTCTCTACACGTTCACACGCGATATCTCGCCCTGAACCGGACGCACGGCAGCGTGCGCAGCACTCGGCGCGACGAAAACGATGACAATGGGACGAAGCGCACGAAACGGCGCAAGAGTGGGGTGGCTGATGGGGCTCGAACCCACGACAACCGGAATCACAATCCGGGACTCTACCAACTGAGCTACAGCCACCACTGAGGCCTCCATGAACAGGAAGCCGAACAAGACCGGCATGATAGCACAGTCTGGGCGGTTGGTCCGCCCTACACGATTCGAACGTGTGACCGCTCGCTTAGAAGGCGAGTGCTCTATCCAACTGAGCTAAGGGCGGCAACGACGCAGGCGGCGGCAGGCCGCCCACGTCAACGCGCTCGCAGTTTACCAAACCGCCCGAGCCGAATCAGCGCATAACCGGGTTACCGGGCGAGGTGGAAGAGCGGTTGTACTCCGACACGGGTACCGGCTCGCCCTGCTCGATGATGCGCAACTCGCGGAACACGCCCCCACCCTCGACGCTGCCATGGGTTCGGGTCTCGGCCGACTCGTGCAGTGCCACGCAATCGGCACGCTGACCCACGGGCAGACGCTCACAGCGTCGCAAGGTATTGGCACGCTGCTCCTCGGCAGTGGGCGTGCGCAACTGATCATTGCGCGCCGCTTGCATGGCGGCACCGGCTTCACGCAGGCACGCCTGCCGGCTTTCGGCGCTGGCAATCTGCTGACAATCCGCCCGTTCCGCCTGATAGCGCTCGGCCGCAGTCTGTTGCGCGGCCGCCAGGCCAGGCAACCCGAAGATCAAGGCCGACGCCAGAGCAGCCGTGCCGGTACGAAACCCGGTGAGTCGAGGGGTTCGTCGAGCGTGAGTGGTTCCACGATCATGGGTAGTGGACATGTCGATTCTCCTTTTAGCGAAAGACATCATTGAGGACATCGGCGATCACCTGAGTGGCGGTGACCACCAGCAGCAGATCGGTGCCGGCCCTGACCCATTGGTAGCCCTCATATCGCGGCAGGCGAGCCAGCATGCCTTCAGGCACCGCCTTTTTGGCAATCCCGGGGGGCAGCGGCTTGCCACGAGCCAGGTTGCGCTGAATGCCTGGCGGCAGGGAGGCTACATCAACGGAGCCCGTCATGGCCGCCCAGCGCCGCGCATCGTCTCGCGTGATGCCGGACAACATGAGGTCGACCAGCACGTCGGTACTGGATTGCCGACGATCTCGTCGTTCGGCATACCAGGCAGTGCTGTCGTGATTGTCGCGGTGTTCGGCCCGGTCTTTGGAGGCACCGCCCTGAGCGTGCGCCGGAGGGCCCTTGCCCTGAGCGTGAGACGGTGGCGCAGCATGCGTCAAGCCGCTGGCGAAAACGACGCCGGCACCCAACAACACAACCTGCCACCAACGAGGCGAGCCTGGCCGCAGCCGGGCTGCCACGGCAGCCGTCGAATCGCTGCGCTTGCCAAGTATCTTCATGAGAATCACCCTCTGGTGTCACTTTGTATAGTCATCTTAGCAATGGGCACCCCTGCACTGTCTGTCGGCAGCCGCTGACATTCACGTCGGACTTCGACACCCGGCAAGTACGCTACAATGCCTGCCGATCGGGGCGTAGCGCAGCCTGGTAGCGCATCTGCTTTGGGAGCAGAGGGTCGCGAGTTCGAATCCCGCCGCCCCGACCAATTCAAGCCATGCCCTGAAGGGGCATTGGCACCGGCCGCCGCCCTGAAGCGGGCGCTGGCCAAAGGCCCCTCACCGAAAGTGCCAATGCAGCACGCGGCGCTCTGCGAGCAAGTAGCCACGGTTGATCAGATAGCCAACTGCCGAGAGCACGATCACCGCACCATACAAGGCATCCGCCCTCATGGCGAATTCCATCGTCATGATGTATTCGCCGATGCCCCCCATGCCTGAGATCATCTCCGCAATCACGGTAACCACCAGGGCCAGGGCCAGCGCTGTGCGAATGCCGGCTGAGATGGCTGGCAGCGTGCTGGGCAGCACAACTTTCCAGATCGTCGCCCACTGCCCCAGGCAGAGAGTCCGGGCCGTCATGAGTAGCGTGTTATCCACCCCCTTGACGCCGCCATACGTGTTGACGAACACCGGCGCCATCACGGCCAATGAAACCACGGTGATCTTCAACGCATCACCCAACCCCAACAGCAGGATGAGCGGCGGCAACAGTGCCGGTGCAGGCAGCGTGCGCTGAATTTCTATTGGCGGACGCAGTGCCCAGTCGAGCCAGCGATACTGACCGAGCACCAATCCCAACAAGACGCCCACCGCAGAACCAATCAGCAGACTCACGCCCATACGATAGAACGTCCCCCATAGGGCGGGCCCGAGCTCGCCGCCAAGCCCGCGAGCCGCTTCCGCAATGACTTGGGTAAAGGCGGGCCAGTTGTCGCTGACCACCCACCCGGCGCGGGCCGAAAGTTCCCACAAACATAACAAAGCCAGCACCAGAAGGAACCCCGACACTCGTCCCTTCAGGCGACTGGAGACGCGCGTGAGCGCAGACTGCCAAACCGGGGGCTCGAGCCTCGACAGGCGCGAAGCCAAACTCATTGAGTCGCTTCCGGGCTGATGATCGGATTGACATCAAGCCGCGACTTCAGCATGCCACTTTCAAGCATGAGATCGGCAGTGGCTTGCTGGGCGGTGGGGTCGATGTAGGTGGGAAGCTCCTGGAGGTCCATCTTCTCCAGCAGCTCCGGCTTCATTTTGGTGTACCCGGAGATGATGTTGCGCACTTCAGGCGTATTTCGATTGGCGTTGTACCAGGCCGTGGCCTCGCGGAACGCCGAAGTATATTTGCGCACAATCTCCGGATGATTCTCGTAGAACTCCTCTGTCATGACCCACTGCCCGACTTCCACACCAGGCTGCACCTCGGGGTAAGGCTGACCGATCATTTCGAATTCATCGCCGGCAATCGCAGCCGAGAAGAAAGGATCGACGTTGAAGGCCGCGTCGACTTGCTTGGCGCGCAACGCGTCCGTCATTTGCGGGAAGCCCACCTCACGGAATCGCACTTTGGCCGGATCCCCTCCCGTCTTGGCAATCCAGGACCGGGCAAACAGCCAGATCACACCATTGCGCGTATTCACGGCCACAGTCTTGCCTTCCAGGTCTTTGCCGCTTTTCAGCTGATCCGAGGTTCGAGCCACAAGACCCGTGGTGATCTCGCCGTCGTTGGTCAGTTTGGTGCCGGCCGCGATGACCCGCAGATTGAAGCCTTGGGACTGTGCCAGATACGTTGAAACCACGTTACCGAAGATCACGTCGTAGGCACCCCCCATCAGGCCTGGAATGCCAGCCGCTCCGCCGCTGGAAGGCATGGCCGTGACATCGAGACCCTGCTCCTTGAAGAAACCCTTCTCGATACCCACAAAAAGCGGTGCGACATCCAGAATGGGGATGTAACTGACACGTACAGGCACCTGTGCCTGCGCGACGACCGGGGCGGCGCTCAAGATCACCGCGAGCAGCTTGAGTATCCAACGCTTGGTATTCATGTGGACTCCTGAATGTAGAAGCAACAGTGCGGCGAAAGTGCGTTGAATCGAACTGGGGACAGCTACTTCGCTCTCCAGGGAACAGCGCGATCCTCGGCATACTCGAAGAGTGAGTTCAACAACAACCCGACAGCGGCCAGGATGACAATCCAGGCATACATTGGCGGCACTTGAAACGAACGCTGCAGGTCGACAACGCGAAAGCCCACGCCCGTTTCCGCAGCCATCATTTCGGCCAGAATCACCAGCGCCAGACCCATGGCAAGGCTGACGCGCATGCCAGTGAACATCATGGGCACCGCAGCGGGAATCACAATCTTGAAAAGCGTCTGCCAGCGATTGCAGCCCAACGTGCGTGCCGTGTTGAGCATCACCGGGTCGACCCCGCGAACGCCTTGCAAGGTACTGATGAGCACGGGAAAAAGCGCGGCAAGCGCCACAACCGTGATTTTCATTGCGGCACCAATCCCCAGAAGTAGCGCCAGCGCGGGCACGAGGGCAGGCTTTGGAATCGGGCGCAACAGCTCCACCAACGGCTCCAGCAAGCCATAGCATCGCGTGCTGAATCCCATGGCGATACCCAGGATGACCCCTGCCGCACACGCCAGACCATAGCCTGCGGCGAACATGGCCAGCGTTTCGGCCAGAGGCATCAGAAAGGAACCACTGGCCAGAATCTGCCACAGCGGTGGCCCGATCTGCGATGGTGGCGGCAGGAGAATCGGATTGACCCAACCCAGCGTGCCGACCAGCTCCCAGGCACCCAGGAGCGCCAACAGGGTGACACCGCCTACGGCCCAGGCGAGCGCGCGCTCATGCATCCACGACCTCCTCTTTTTGCCGCGTGATGAGGTGAGTCACCAGATCGCCACGCAGTTGCATGAACCGTGGCAATTCTCGTGTTGCCATGGATTCACGAGGACGCGGAAGCCCGGTATCTTCCAGCCGCTCAACGACCGAGGGACGGTTGGACAGGACAGCGATTCTGTCTGCCATGAAGACCGCCTCATCAACATCATGTGTCACCAATACAATGGTCAGGCCATGTTTGCGCTGAAGATCAAGTATCAGGTTCTGCAGCTCCAGCCTGGTGAGGGCGTCGACAGCACTGAACGGCTCATCCAGCAACAACACCTGAGGTTGCGCCGCAAGCGCCCTCGCAATGGCGACCCGTTGCTGCATCCCACCAGACAATTGCCACGGATAATGGTCAGCGAAGCCATCCAACCCCACCATCTCGAGGTACGTATTGCAGCGCGCCTTGCGTTCTGCCTTGGAAACGTTTTGCCGCGCCTCGAACGCGAGCGCCACATTGCGAGCCACATTGCGCCATGGCAGCAGCGACTTGCTGTACTGCTGAAACAGGTACACCATCTCCGGAGGCGGACCATTCACGACTTTTCCGTTCAGCAGCACTTGTCCGCCACTAAGCTCAACAAGCCCGGCGATGATTTGCAGCAGCGTGGTCTTGCCACAACCGGAAGGGCCCAGGACAGCAAGAAATTCACCCTCGGAAATGTCCAGCGTAATATCCTTGAGCGCAACGGTGGCAGCGCCATGCCGCGATTCATAAACCTTTTGCACACCCCGAACGGACAACAAGGTCATGATGATTTCGCCTCTGCGTTACGGATTGGCGCTCAACGTGCTGACTGGAAGCTTGTGCATCCAGGGCCGGGCGCGCTCCAGCTGGCCGGCCAATCGGAACAGGGTGGCTTCGTCGGCGAATCGCGCGGAGAACATGAGCCCAACCGGGAAGTTGTCACTCGTCCAGTACAGGGGAACGGACATCGCCGGCTGACCGGTCATATTGTTGATCGCCGTGTAGGCGATCAGTTTTCTGGCGTCAGCTTCGATTTCGGCTTCGGGGAGGCTGGCACACAAGGTGCCGATCTTGAAGCGATCCAGGGCCACGGTGGGCGACAACACAAGGTCGTAGCCCTCCATGAATTCGGCAACTTGCCGGTGCACCTGGTACATCACCTCGCGCGCAGCAAGGTAGTCTTCGGCGGAAAGCTTCGACCCTCGCGCGGCGGCCGCCCAATTGTTTCGTTCGAAGTCGTCGGCATGCGCCTTGCGGCCAAAGATACGCTCCAGATTGTGAATGCCTGCGGCAGCGCTGGCATCGAAAATCACGCCGAGCGCTCGCTCAAACCCGTACCCATCGATCGCCGGCTGGTCAGGCTCGAGGTGGTGCCCCAGGTCGGCACAGAGCCTGACCGCGTCGTCGAGCGCTGCCACACATTCGGCACTGGGTTCGGCCCCATTGAACGAATGCTGCAACACCGCAATACGCAAGGGCGGCGGATCCTCCGACACCTCCTCAAGATAGGGGCGAAGCTTCGCGGGCGACCCCGACAAATCTCCCGGGGCAGGGCCACCCACCGCATCCAGCAAGGCAGCGCTGTCGCGTACCGAGCGGGTAATGGCGTGCACGGTCGCCAGTCCGCCGGCCCCTTCGAAACGGGTCGGCCCCAACGGCACCCTTCCCCGTGTCGGCTTCAGGCCAAACAGACCACAGTAACCTGCAGGCATCCGGATGGAGCCTGCTGCGTCACTCGCATTGGCGATCGGTGTCATTCCCGCTGCGATGGCAGCGGCTGAGCCGCCGCTGCTTCCTCCCGCGCTATACCGAAGGTCCCAAGGGTTGCGGGTTGCACCAAAGAGTTGCGTCTCGGACGTGCCCGACGAGCCAAACTCGGAACTGTGCGTTTTACCGAACATTACCAGCCCGGCTTGTCGGTAGCGTTCGGCAATGAAACTGTCGTGGCGAGCCACGACATCCTTGAGAAACCGTGACCCGCTGGTCGTTGTGGTGCCCTTCAGATCGATGAAAAGGTCTTTCAGCAGAAACGGCACGCCGCTCAGGGGGCCCTTGGGAAGGCCTTGAGAGAGCTGGGCTCGGGCAGAGTCTTCGCAAACGTGAACGACGGCATTGATGTCGTCATTGACTGCATGCATTCGCGCCAGGGCAGTGTTCAGCAACTCTTCGGCAGAGACCTCTCGGCGACGCACCAGATCAGCCAACCCCATGGCGTCATGAGTGACATAGCTTTGCAAAGGAAGGGTTCCGGTACCGGAATGAACCATGAGCAAGCACTCCAGACAATACGGCTGCATACAGCTGTATTCAATATGAAGTGACTCGCCGGCGCTTGTCAAGAAATATTCTCCGCCAGCGACGGAATCGACCAGCCGGCTGGGGTTAACCCTGGAGCATCAACGCGTAAAGCCGTTCGAAGGACGCACCAGATCGATGCGCCCGTTACCGCGATAACCGTCCTGTATGCAGTATTTGTGCCAGCCCGGGGGACTCGACGTCACTCCGGGGCCATCCGGAGCCGCAACAGCACCACCGCGATGCGGTCTACCTCGGCGTAATTGTCGAGCTCCAACTCCTCGCCAAAGACATCCGGATCGAGCTCCTGATACGTCCAGGTACATGAGTCCGGAAGCATGGCTGTTGCCGCCTTGCGGAACAGGTCGACACCATCGACCACCGGCGCTCCGGTGTACAGCAGCAACGTGCCATCGGGCGTCAGCCGCTGGAGGGCCGTCTTCACGATGTCCAGCGACAGGCCGGTTCCCAGTGTGCCACCGCCATGGCGGTAAGCCCGTTCGCCAGGCTCCAGCATGTAGGGCGGATTGGCCACAATCAGGTCGAAGTCGCCTGCCACGTCGCACAACAGGTTGCTTTTCAAAACGTCTATCGCCGCTCCGGCAAGCGCGGCGTTGACACGGCTCAATTCGAGGGCGGCGTCATTGATATCAAGGGCCAGGATCTCGGCGCCTGGCAATCGCAGCGCCAGCTCGATGGCGCCGACTCCGGCGCCGCATCCGATGTCGGCGGCGCGTCGAATCGGCGCGGGATGCGCATTCAGCTCACGAGACAACGCTGCCAGGTATCGGTACGTGTCGGGACCAAAAAACACGGCATCGGATGCCGTGGTCGGCCACGCCGAATGGAAATACAGACGACCGTTCAGGGTCGAAGCGCGCAGCCGACTGCGCCAACCCTTCTCGTACGCCTGCAGGATGCCGGCCTGTTGCATGAGCTCGAAGATGGCGTCGGGCACCACCTCGGCCTGAAAGGGACGGCTCCAGCCCAGGACCCCCGCGAGATCCCTGGCCCAGGCGTTGCCAGGCCGCGCGTTGACCCGAGCATGCGTCGCCGGGGTCACGGTGACGTGGTGATAGCCCCATTGCTGGAGCTCCCTGCCGAGCTGCAGCAAGGTCCGCGTGCCGGGCTCGTGGAGAACCGCTGCGCTCTCCTCGAACTCGGCATGCGCCGTACCTTCCTCGTGGGCGCGACTCGTGTTGCGCGCCCGGTTCCAGCGTGAGCGGGCTCTCGTCATTCGCGCATCCCCTGCGAAAAAAGTCGGGTGGCCATAAGTCCGGGTGCACTGGCATGATGCGCCGGCGAGAGCCATGGCACCAGCAGATCCATGGCCGCCTCGCGGCTTTCCGCCTGATCCAGTGCATCCTGCAACAAGCGCGTGTCGTCATCACATTCGTCGGCAACGCCAAGGTCGCCGACATTGGCGCAGGGCCGGTCGACGCGAAGGCTCCCCGACGCCAAGGGGCGTGCCTTGAGGCGAGTGACGGACGAGCTCGGTCGCAGAGCCCGCTCCTGATTGCGGTACCAGGTACGCGCGCTGCGCTGGGTCGACGCGCGGTTCCCGGCAATCCAGTCGTAGATCACCTGTCGGTCATACGCGTTGAAAACACCAAACATCGGTGCCTTGTCACCGACGATGAGCGTCCAGAACCGGCTATTCTCCGGATCTTCATGGCGGCGTATCCATCCCGCTTGTTCCAGCGAATCCACAAACCCGCGCATTTGTCCTGGCGTGGCCAGCCACTCATTGACGGTTTTGCCCGCAATCCGGCAGTAATCGGAATGGAGATTGGCGCCCGCGGCGGCTTTGGAGCCCAGGACCTCGAGCAACTCCTGCTCGAGATGAAAACCCGCGATGATATCCGTGGTGCTGATCCCCATCGCATTCAGCCGATAGCCGTTGCGCAGGCGCTGATAATAGAGTGCCCTGTTGCCCACACTGGGCATGGCATCCTTCACCGCTCGCACGGCTCGGGCAGCATGCCCTGAAGCCGCATTATCGATGGTGACATGAAGCTTGAAGTAATGAGGGTCGATGCCAAGCTCGTTCAGCTCGTAGGCACAAATGAGCAAGTGCAGCGGGAGCTGCTCGTAGCCCAGATTGAACCCGATGATCTCCGGCAGGAATTCTTCGGCATGCCGTGCCATGGCAAGCTGAATGGCACCCTGGACGAAGTACGGAGTCCCCAGGGTCTCCCAGCGCTCGCAGTCGTGCGTCGCAAGGAGTTTCCTGTAGATCACAACATGATTCTTGTCAGCCTCGCCGTTGCCGAGCTCTTCCAGGTAGATCCGGATCAGTTCCGCATAGCGGGCGTCGCGCCAGTGACTCACCACACCATGGAGCCAGGCGCCATCCACCAGCTTGGTGGGGGCAATGGCCCTCAAAAAATACAGCGCCTGCGACTCCGTCCGAAAATAACGGCGATCGGCTCCGCTCCTGCGGTCGGCCAGATATTCGGGATACTGTTGCCCCACCGCCGCCGAATTTGCCGTCACCCACGAGGCGAGATCCCGATAATCATCGGGCAGATCATCAGACGCGTGCGACGCGCGCTCCAGCTGCTCCAGCAAGAACCGGCGCGACCACCCCCAGCCGGCTGAATCAGACTCAGACTCCTGCAAAGCAAAATAAAGCTCCTTGGCATCCCCGGCCATGGTGCTGCCGTGTGCGCCCAACGCCTGAGAGGCTTCAGCATCCCCCTCAGCCTGCCGGCGGTGACTTCGCGGTCGTTCCATCCACTGCGGTTCAGCGTGTGCCATAGCGATACTTTCCGAATCAATTATCAGGTGGCTTCTTCGTGCAGCCATGCAGCGCAATGCGGTCGACAGCGAAACACCGGAAGAAAGCAAATTTGTGTTGATGATAGGAGGTCTACGCCTGTAAGGGGTATAGGACAACAGCAGGCGCTTGTGTAGGGCTATCCTGATGTCGCCGAGAAAGATCACGCGGTGCCAGATGAACATGATGGTCACTTCCCGAGTCATGTAGGTTTGTTCTGACATCTCGGCGCAAAGCAACGTGGCAATATGCAACTGCCGCTGATGTGTTGTCGCAACGATGACCGAGAAAGGAGACGTCATGGGGTACATACTCTTGTGGTTGATCGGGATTCCCATTCCTCTGTTGATCCTGCTGGCGCTGCTGCTCTAGGCCTGGGTGCTGTTGCTGGATAACAAAGAAACATATGTGGTCAAGGAGGTGTCATGCAGAACGATCAAATGGCAACGGCCCACCCGCTGCCTGAAGCACGTGGAATGGATGCCGTGGCTGCGGGATCCGCAGTCTCGTGGGCGGCAATTCTTGCCGGTGCGGCCCTGGGATCCGCATTGTCGATAGCCCTGCTTGTGGGCGGTAGCGGATTGGGCTTCCTGGCGGTGTCGCCGTGGCAAGGTGAAGGCGTCGAAGCCACGACAATGGGAATTGGCACCATCATCTGGCTCCTGGTGACTCAGGTCATTGCCTTCGGCATCGCAGGTTACGTTACAGGGCGGTTGCGCTCGCGCTGGACAGACTTGATGGTGGATGAGATCACTTTCCGCGATACGGCCCATGGCTTTCTCGCCTGGGCCGTCAGTGCACTGGTCACTGTCGTCGTGCTGGGATCCTCGATCGCTACCGTCGTGTCCAGCACTGCGCAAACGGGCGCTGCGCTTGTGGGCAGCGGTGTGACTGCTGCCGCCCAGTTCGGCTCGGGCGACTCGGCCGACTCACGCATCGCCTACTACGGCGACGCGTTGCTGCGTCCAGGCCCCGATCAAACCTCAGGGTCGCGCGCCCCAGCCGACAGCCGGGCGGAGATCAACCGGCTGCTCGTCCGCAGTCTGTCTGAAGGCGAGTTGAATGCCGATGATCGCGCATACGTGGTCCGGATGGTGGCACAGCGTACAGGCCTCACCGAAGCTGAAGCCGAGCAACGAGTGGAGGCGATCACCACTCAAGCCCGTCAGGCTATGGATGAGATGGAGCAAGCCGCTCGCGAAGCCGCAAATGTGGCTCGAAAAGCCGCTGCGACGCTGGCTCTTTGGGCCTTCATCGCGATGCTTGTGGGCGCCTTCTCCGCCAGCTATGCCGCGATGACAGGGGGGCGTACCCGCGACCGCATCGGTTGAAGGCGATACGATTCCGTTTGCATCGAATCGCCAAAAAAGCCACCCTTCGGGGTGGCTTCTTCTTTGAATCTGTCGGACAAATGTAGCCCAACCGATGAAGTATGGTGCGCATCGGTGGTGAGCCGGTGCACCCTCGGCACGCCACCTCGTGCGATGCCTGCCTTGCTTCGCGCAAGGCGCGCCATCATGAGATGGCTGCGGGGGTCAGCGGATGCAGGGCAGATACAAGGTCACCTCGGTGCCCTTGCCCGCACTTGATGCAATGTCCAGTCGCCCGCCAGCCTGCTGTGCAAACCCTTCGACCACCGACAACCCCAAACCTCGGGCCACGGCAATGTCGCGCGTGGTGAAGAAGGGTTCGCGGGCACGGGCCAGCGTGTCGGCATCCATCCCTTCGCCGTTGTCGACGAAGCGCAACGCCACTTCGTCGGTGCCGTGACGTGTGTCGGCGCGGTGATACGACACGCCCAGCGACAGTTCGCCATCCTTCGGCATGGCATCGCAGGCGTTGTACACGATCTGCAGCACCGCATCGGCAAAAAGCGCAGGGTCGCCTTCGAACCATAGCGGCGACGGCAGAAGGCGATCGCCGTGCCAGCGGATGCCACGCGTCAGGGCTTGATCGATCCGGGGTTGCAAGGCGTCGAGCGCCTGGTTCACCTCGATGGGTTCGCGCCGAGCGGAGGCCGAACGATTGAAGGCCAGCAATTGCCGCACGATATCGGCGCCCCGATCGGCGGCCGCCAGGATGGCGTCGAGCTGGCGGCCGGGCCAGGAGTCGGCGGCATGGTAATCGAGCAGCTGGTCGGCCGAACCCATCACGACGGTCAGCAGATTGTTGAACTGATGAGCCACGCCCCCCACCAGCCGATTCACGGTTTCGGCGCGACGCAGTTCTGCCGCCATGCGCTCGGATTGCCGCGCCGCCGCCACGTCGGTGAATGTCCAGAGCCGGCCATCGATGGACGATTGCGAGATGCGTTGCGACAGCAGTTCCCAGTGCCGGCCATCCACCTCGAGCCAGGCGTGGTAGCGAGCGTCGGGTTGGCCGCCGGCAATGTCGCCAGAGAGCGTGGGAGTGACCTGCGACTGGCGCAACAGATGGCGCAAGGCCCGGGTGACCTCGCCAGGGGCCCTGTCACCGTCCTCCAGGCCCAGTAGCCGTGCAGCCGCCCGGTTGTAGAGGGCGCGCAGGGGCGAAGCCTCAACGAACAGCACCGGATGCTCCAGATGCTGAATGAGGGCATCCACCCGGGAGGCGGCCTCGCGCTCCACCAGCGGCTGCATGCCCTGCGCCTGCAGGGCGTCGAGCACCAGAACGGCGTGGCGCAGCGCATCGGGCCCCGGCAACAGGCTGCGTGCTCCTGCCAATAGCAGAATCGCCAGGTCGGTCTGCGCCAGGGGAACGAGCAAAGCCTGATCGGGCCGGAACCCGGTCATGAGGGTCCAGCGCGTGGACACGCGACCCAGGTGGCGCCAGTGGCAGGTGCCTGACACCGGCTCTGGCACGATTTCGGCTTGACGCAGAGCCGGCAGCGGCAAGGGACGCGGATCGGGTGGCCGGGCCCGCGCGCAATCGAGCACCAGCACGCGTTCGCCCTCGAGCTTTCGCACCAGCGCAACGGCGATATCGGGGGTGTTGCCCGCTGCGGACGCGGCGAGCAGCTCGAGCACACTGTCAACGGGATGTCCGGTCGGGGTCATGCCACCCCGACCGCGGTTGGGGCCAGTACAACGCCCAGGCGTTTGGCCAGAACCTCGCGCAACGCCGGTGCAGCCGTGAGATGGGGCAAATGGCCGACGGCGTCGATCCAGTCGAGTTCGGCCAGCGGCAAGTGGCGTTGCAGCCACTGGGCGGCTTCGGGCGGCACTGCCGGGTCGTCTCGATTGTGGATGAGGGTGACCGGCGTACTCACATGCGGTACCACCTGCCGGATGTCGCTCTCGAAGATGACGCGCGCCATGGCCACCGTGATGTCCGGTCGCATGGCGAGGAACCCTTGGGAAAACTCGGCCACGGCTTCGGGCATCCGCGCGTCGACCACCCATTGGCTGAAGCCTGCCACCCAGCCTTCGTAGTTGTGCCGCATGGCGGCATACAGACCCTCGAGATCAGCCGGCAAGAAGCCGCCCACGTAATCGGTATCGTTGAGGTATCGCGCCGAGGCGTTGAGCAGAAACAGGTGACCGAAGCGTTGCGGATCCGCGGCGGCGGCCAGCAAGCCAACGGCGCCGGAGACCGAATGCCCCAGATACCACGGACACGCAGACAAGCCGATCTCGTCCAACAGATCGAGGAGGTCGTCGGCGAACACGCCGAGGTCCTGGTAGGCCGCCGGGTCGAAATCTGGCGGCAGCCAGGGCCCGGCCCCGGCAAGGTCGAAACTCACCACCAGAAAGTGCGGCTCCAGGCTGGCGCGCAATCGGTGCCAGACGGATTGATCCGTGCCCAGCCCGTGCGCCAGCACGAAAGGCTCGGCGCCTTCGCCGCTTAGCGTCACGCGGTGTCGGCGCGCCAGCGGTCCGGTTGCATCGAGCGTTGCCATGAAGGTCCTCTTGCCGCGTGGTGAGTCGTTGCCCATCGGGCATGGGCGGCGAGCTTGTGCCAGAATTGCCCGCTCAGCGCAGTTTAACCAAGCCGAGACACCGCTTCGTGGTGGCGGCTTCCGGCAACCGACATGGCCATCTCACTGCTCTCCCGCCTGCAGCCCGGTTTGCAACGCGTCACGGCGTGGGCGCAGCGCTTTCCTGGCGTGATCGCACTGGCCGGCTTCGTGTCGGGTGTGGCCAGCTACTTCATGGTGGAGCGTCACGCCGGCTTTGCCCGCGGCATCGCCATGGTGGTGCTGCTGAGCTGGTTGTGGCTCTTGATCGAGCCCGCGGTGCGCCGCTTGCTCGAGCGGCGCCACGGCTGGCGCATCCCCGACGTGGTCTTGCGTTTTCTGACCCAGATGGTGCACCAGGAAAGCCTGTTCTTCGTGTTGCCCTTTGCCCTGGTGGCAACCACCTGGTCGAGTGGGCAGGCGGTATTCACCGGTGCCCTGCTGGTCGCCGCCGCCGTGGCAGTGATCGACCCCTGGTACCACGGCTGGCTGGGTCGGCGGCGCTGGCTGTATCTGGCCTACCACACGTTCACCTTGTCGGCGGTCTTGCTCACGGCGCTACCGTTGATTCTGCATGTGTCCACCGGCACGAGCTACGTGTGGGCCCTGGGCGCCGCCGTGCTGTTGTCGTATCCCACATTGCATGGCATCCTGCCGCCCGGCGCCCGTTGGCGTCGGAGTGCAGCGGCCCTGCTCATGGTGGCCGCGCTTGCGATCGGCTGGGTGGCCAAACCCTGGGTGCCACCGGCCACGCTGTGGCTCACCCAGGGTGTGGTCAGCCATCGTGTCGACGAATCACGCCGCGAACCGGGCGACCCCTTGCACCAGGTGACGCTCGACGCCTTGCAGCGAGAAGGTCTGAGCGTGTTCACGGCCGTCCATGCCCCGCTTGGCCTGCACGAACGCATCCACCATGTGTGGCGCCACAATGGCCGAGAGGTGGATCGCATCACGCTCGACATTCAGGGCGGCCGCGACGAGGGGTATCGGGCCTGGAGCCACAAGGATCATTTCCCCGACGATCCCACCGGCCGCTGGGTGGTCCACGTGATCACCGACAATGCACAGATGATCGGCCGCATGAGCTTCGAGGTTACTGTTGCCAACGCCGAAACACCATCGGCATCCGGCCAACCGGAGGCTGCAGATCACGGCCGGGCGAGCGCCGAACGCTCGTCGCCCTGACGCCCTGACGCCCTGACGCACTGACAATGACGGCAACATTCAGCGTTGCGATTCGCCCCGGGCCGACCGGATTTCGCAAATCACCTCGCGGGGCGCATACCCGTCGAAGTGCAGTTGCACCCGAAGATCGTCGCCGATCGTGAGTTCGCCTTCGGGCTCTTCGAACATCAGGTGGTAGCCCCCCGGCTGGAGCGACAACGTGGTGCCGGCAGCCACTTCCACGTGGGGAATCATCGCCATGCGCGCCACGCCATCTTCGGTGGTGGTGGCGTGCAGCATGGTCATGCCGAAAGGCTCGGCAGCGGCACCGACGAGGGTGACCGGAGCGTCGCCACGGTTGTGCAACTGAAGGTAGCCGCCCGACGGCAGCGGCACTGGCATGGCACGCACCCAGCATTCTTCGATGACGACGGTTGGCGGCAGCGCCGGCAGGTTCGAGGCATCGGCCTGCCGGGCCATCGCATGCTCCGCCCCGGCATGCGAGTTGCCGTGGGCGGCGCTGGCGTGCGTGCCAGACGAGTGCGCCGGCGTGGCGCCAGAGGTGGCTGCGCTCATGGTGGCGAAACCGCCAAGAACCAGGGTGGCGCAAAAACGGGGCAAGAAAAAGCGAAATGTCATGATGAACTCGAATGAAAAAACATGCCGGACCGACCCGGCGGGGACATCAGGGCTGACCCAGCACCTGCATCAAGTGGTTTTGCAGATTGAAGGCCGGCCGACGACCGCGACGAACGCGCTGATAGCTGCCATCGGCCTGCTGGCGCCAGGCGAGCTGATTGTCGCGCAACGCAAAAGTAAACGATTCGTCGATGACACGCTTGCGCAGCGTCTTGTCGAGCACCGGAAACGCCACTTCGACCCGCCGAAAGAAGTTGCGATCCATCCAGTCGGCCGATGACAGATAGACCTTCTCCTGACCGCCATGGTGGAAGTAATACACCCGGGAGTGTTCGAGAAAACGGCCGATCAGGGATCGCACGGTGATGTTGTCCGACAGGCCCGCCACGCCCGGCCGTAACGTGCACACGCCACGCACCACGAGATCCACCTTCACGCCCGCCTGACTGGCCCGGTAGAGCGCTTCGATCACACGAGGCTCGAGCAGCGAGTTCATCTTGGCCATCACGCGTGCCCGCTTGCCGGCACGGGCGAATTCGATCTCCTGGTCGATCAACTCGATGATCGACTCGTGCAGCGTGAACGGCGACTGCAACAGATGCTTGAGCTGACGCCGTTCGCCCAACCCGGTGAGCTGGGAAAAGACGCGATCCATGTCCTCGCAGATGTCGGGATGCGCCGTGAGCAGGCCGAAATCGGTATACAGGCGTGCGGTGCGAGGGTGGTAGTTGCCGGTGCCCAAATGGCCATAGCGACGGATCTGCCGACCCTCGCGTCGCAGCACCAAAGCCATCTTGGCGTGCGTTTTGTGCCCGACCACGCCATACACCACATGCGCGCCCACTTCTTCCAGGCGAGCGGCCCAGTGAATGTTGGTTTGCTCATCGAAGCGGGCCATCAGCTCCACCACCACGGTGACCTCTTTGCCGGCCTTGGCCGCGTTGAGCAGCAAGCGCATCAGCTCGGAGTCTTCGCCCGTGCGATAGATGGTCTGCTTGATCGCCACCACGTGCGGGTCTTGCGCCGCGGCCGTCAGAAACTGGATGACCGGCTGAAACGACTGGTAGGGATGGTGCAATAAATGGTCGCCGGCCGCGATGGTGGCAAACAGGCTGGCCGGGGTGGTGGCGGCCTGCAACGGCAGCGGCACGGGTGCCTGGTAGGCAGGAAAGAGCAGATCGGGGCGCAGGGTTTCGTCGGCAATATGCTTGAGCCGCGAGAGATTGACCGGCCCCGGCACACGATAGGTATCGACCTCTTTCAGGTTGAATTCCTGCTGCACGAAACGTTCGAGCTCGGGCGGCATGGTGGCATCGAGCTCGAGTCGCACGGCATCGCCGAAATGGCGTTGCGTGAGTTCGCCCTGCAAGGCCTGACGCAGGTTGGTCACCTCTTCTTCGTCGACGAAGAGATCACTGTTGCGGGTAACGCGCCACTGATACACGCCATTGACGGTCATGCCGGGGAATAGCCCACCGACAAACGCCAGAATGAAGGACGTGAGCATGACATAGCCGTACTCGGCTCCCGCCACACTCGAGGGCACGCGAATGATGCGCGGCAAGGCCCGCGGCGCCTGCACCACCGCGATCGCGGCGTTGCGACCGAAGGCATCGCGGCCGCTGAGCGACACGATGAAGTTCAGGCTCTTGTTGTAGACCCTGGGAAAGGGATGAGCCGGATCGAGCGCGATCGGCGTGAGCAGCGGCATCACGTCGTGCATGAAATACTCGTGCGCCCAGGCGTAGATCTCGGGCGTCCAGTCGGGCACCCGCAGCAGGCTGACACCCTCGTCGCGCAGGCGTGGCAGGATATCGAGATCGAGCAAGGCGTATTGGCGCGCCACCAGCGTCTGGGCGGCGTCGGCAATCGCCGCCAACGCCTGTGCCGGCATCAAGCCGTCGGCCCCCGACACCTCGGGTGCCTGACGCAACTGCTCCTTGAGCGACGAGACCCGAATTTCGAAGAACTCGTCGAGATTGGAGCTGACAATGCAGAGGAAACGCAGACGCTCCAGCAAGGGAGTTTCGGAGTTTTCAGCCTGCGCCAGAACACGCTCGTTGAACTTGAGCAGGGCGAGCTCGCGATTGAGCAATCGCTCGGGGTGACGGGGAAGGATCGACATTCGAGGGCGGCAAGAGAGGTTGCTTGCCGGTTTACGTCACGGAAATGACAGCATCATGACAAGGCCGCCGGACGACGGCCCCCAAAACCACCATGACGAGCCGGCCTACTGGCCGCGCGCGTTGCGCCAGAGCACGCCGCAACGTGTGCCTGTACGGCAGAACGCCAGGGTGGGCTGCGGCAGGGTATCGAGCAACTCGCCAAAGGTTTGTACGTCTTGCGGCTGAATATTGGCCCCGTTGACCGGTTGGTGCCGGTATTCGAGCCCGGCGGCACGGGCTGCTGCCTCGATGTCGGCACTGGCCGGCTGATCGGGGCCGCCTTCGCCGTCGGGCCGGTTATTGATCACGCTCTTGTAACCGGCAGCCGCCACGGCGGCCATGTCGGTCGGGGTGAGCTGTGGGGAAACGGCGAATTGCTCGTTCACCTGGGTAATGGGTAGGGCTTCTGACATGACATGGACTCCTTCAGGAGGAAGAATGGCGTGTTGAAAGGCAGTGCGGCGCCGCGGGCACGGCCAACACCGCACAGGGCGTCCGGCCACCGCTCGCAAGGCTCATACGCAACTCAGGATTCGGCGAGCAACTCGTCGATCTTGCCCGAACGGATGTCGCGGCGAATGACCACCGGCTTGCCTCCCAGCGTTTGCTTGCACATCCAGTGCGACAAGGCCGAGTCGAGGTAATCGGTGTGGCCGGGGAACCAGCGCGCCATCTCGCGGGCGAGATCGCGTGCAATTTCGCGGTGACCCTGGGACACCAGGGCCTGCACCTCAGCCAGCGATTGCAGCACGGCCGCATGCTCGTTCATGTGGCACTCGCGCGCAGGAAACTCGGTGTCGGTCATCCATTGATCTTCGGCCGAAAAATGCTGACGCGAATGCTCGGCAAGGGCCTCGAGACGGGCGGGGATGTCGTCGTCGGCTGCCTGCATCACGGCATTGACGCATTGCACGAACTCTTCGTGAGTTTCGTCCATGGGCCCGAAACCCATGACGTAGGCATCGGACCAGACGAAAGCGGTATCGGGATTGGCGGTAGAAGACGACATGACGAGGATCCTGAAGTGGCAGCAATGGCCAGCCCGGCAACGGGCAAGATGCGTGAACCTGCGGTCTGGCCTGCAGACAATCCTGTACGTTAGCACAGGCATGCGACCAGATTCTGCTCGGCGCCCCGCGTACGCGCGCCATCGCAAAATGGATCCATTCGATCCGACAATCGGACACCGGCCCGCCAACTTGTAACGGTGTGCAAACCCGGTTTTACACAAAGCTGACAATAGGCTTACACTGCAACCTCACTTTCATGACACAAGAGGTATTCATGCTGAAGCCTACCGCTGCTTTTTTCTCCGCCGCCGCACTCTCCATCGGTCTCGCCGTTGCCGCACCCGGCAGCGCCCAGGGGGTGGACGACGAAACCTTGCAGAAGTTCGTAGCCTCGGCGCAGGAAGTTGCGATGATCTCGCAAGAGTATTCGCAAGAGCTGCAAACGGCCGAGTCGCAGGAACAGCAGCAAGAAATCGTTCAGGAAGCCAACGAAAAAATGGTGGGGGCCGTCGAATCCAACGGCCTGACCGTGGCGGAATTCAACGGCATCAACGATGCCATCGAACAGGATCCGGAACTGGCCGAGCGCGCCCAGCAACTGGCCCAGTAAGCCAGCCAGCAACACGGATCAAGTGCCAGCCGCCGATGGCGGCGCCGGGCGCCCCAGATAGAAGCCCTGGCCCTCGTCGCACCGCAAGGTGCGCAAGAGGGCCAGGGCTTCTGCGTCTTCGATCCCTTCAGCCGTGACTTTGACGTCGAGGCTGTGCGCCAGGCCAATGATGGCGGCAACGATCTTGCGGGCTTCTGCGCGCTGCGCGAGTTCGTGCACGAACGACCGGTCGATCTTGAGGTTCTGAACGGGCAGGCGTTGCAGATACGCCAGCGACGAATACCCGGTGCCAAAGTCGTCGATGGCAATACCGACACCGATGCGGTGCAGGCGCGACAACACTTCGAGCGAGCGCGTGGGATCGGTCATGACCGAGCTTTCGGTAATCTCGAGCTCCAGCAAACCGGCGCTGACCTGATGTGTCGCCAGAATGCGGGCAACCTTGTCGGGCAAGGCGGCATCCATGAGGTTGCGCGCCGAGATGTTCACCGCCACACTCACATCCCGCCCCTCTTGCTGCCACGACTTCAGCTGGATCACGGCCTGCTCCAGCACCCACTCGGTAAACGGATGAATGAGATCACTCACCTCCAGTGCCGGCACAAACAACGCCGGCAGCAGCAGGCCCCGTTCGGGGTGTAACCAGCGCACCAGGGCCTCATAGCCCACCAGCTGTTGATCCACGAGCCGGAATTTGGGCTGGTAGTACAGCTCGAGTTCGTGCCGATCGATGGCCTGGCGCAACTGGGTCATGAGCAGCAGGCGGCCGGTGTCGTGCTGCGCACGTGCGGGGTCACTGAAGGCAAAGCCCGTGCCGCCACGCTTGGCGTCGTACATGGCGATATCGGCTTGCCGCATCAGCTCGACCAGATTGCGTCCGTGTTCGGGATAACAGGCAATGCCAATGCTGCCACTGACCTGCAACTCGATGTCGTCGAGCACGACCGGCTCGCGAATGCGCGCCAGCAGCAAGCTGGCATGAGCCATGAGGATGGACTCGAAAGGCTGCGCCCGACTGGCGTGGGCCGGCAGGCGCAGCAACACGGCAAACTCGTCGCCGCCGACACGAGCCACGGCACATTGGTTGCTGTCGCCGACGGGGATACGGCTGGCCAATTGCATCAGCAATTCGTCGCCAACCTGGTGGCCCAGGGAGTCGTTGACCTCCTTGAACCCGTCGAGATCGAGCAGGAACAAGGCCAGCCGTTCGCGCGGCGTGAGATCGTGGAGCGCCGACTCCACCGACTGCGTGAAACCGCTGCGATTGAGCAGCCCCGTCAAGCCATCGTGCGAGGCCCGAAAGTTGAGCACATCGCGTTGCCGACGACGCTCGGTGACGTCGAGGAAGGTGACGATGGCGCCAGTGCTGTGATCGTGACGCTGCAGGGGATACACCCAGTACTCCACCGGCAAGGCAGTGCCATCCTTGCGCCAGAACACCTCATCGTCGCGCCGGATCGCCTGTCGCTCCTGCATGGCACGGCGCACCGGGCACTGATGGAGCGGATAGTCGCGACCATCTTCGTGCCGCGCGTGGATCAGATGGTGCAGCTCTTCACCGATCAGCTCGTCTTCGCCGTAACCCAGCAATTGCTGAAAGGCCTGATTGGCGAAGGTGCAGCGGCCATCGGCATCCACGCCACAAATAGCCTCTACCGTGGACTCCATCAGCAGCGTGAACAGCTCGTCGCGCTCGCGGATTCCCTGCCGCAACAGCGTTTGCTCCGTCATGTCCTGAACGAGCACCACGCGGGCGTCCCGGCCCCGGAAGTTGATCGGCGCCGACACCAGGTGAACCACGATTTCGCTGCCGTCCTTGCGACGGTGCCGGCGCACGGAATGACGGGCGCCGGGCTCGAGAGCGCCAGCATCCATGCCGAGCGCAGACAGCACCTCCGGTGATGCCGGTGACGACGCCACCTCGACATCGCGGGTGTTGAGCGCCAGGCACTCGCTGCGTTGATAGCCGTACAGGGCGAGCGCCTCATCATTGACGGCCAGAATATGGCCCGAGCTGTCTTCCACCACCCACATGGCATTGGGATTGGTCTCGAACAGATAGCGGTACTCGGCTTCAGATTGCGTGAGTGCCAGACGGGTGCGGTCGCTCTCGATGGCCAGCGCCACGAGGTCGGCCGCCGACTCGGCCAGCTGCATCAACGCCGCATCGGGCGACGGTCGCTGACGGAAGATCAAGGCGAAGATGCCGAGCACTCGCCCACCAGGCGACAGGATGGGCACCGACCAATAGGCTCGCAGCCCCTGCTCGAGCGCGATCCCGCGGATGGGCTCCCAGCGCGGGTCGCTGGCGATGTCGTTGCAGACCACTCGCCGGGTTTCGTGAGCGCCCAGGTCGACACCTCCATCGTGCAGGGCGTCAACGCCCACATCCTGCAGCGCCCGACACCACGCCGGAGACAGACTGGGCGCCACACAGGCCGGCAACTCGCTGTCGGGCGATGCCGCCAGCACGATGGACACGGCGCTGCCTTCTGCCTGCGCCTCGATGCCTTCGGCCAGCAACTCAAGTGTGCGACGCAGTTCGCCGCCCTGCGCGATGTGTTCGAGCACGTCGGCCTGGCAGCGCTGCCGCTGCAATGTGCGCTGCCACTGCGCCTCCCAGTGGCGCAGTTCGGCAGCCATGTGGTCGATCTGGCTGGCGATCTCGCGAAACTCCTGGCCACTGACCTGCGGCGTGACGTCAAGGCCATACTCACGTTGACGCAAGCGTCGCGCCGCCTGCGTGAGCAGTCGGACATTGCGCCCCATGATCATGTGGGTACCTGCCCAACCCGCCAGAAGCGCCAGCAGGATCAGGGCCAGCATGGCCAGACCGGAGCGCATCATGTCGGTGCGAATCGGACCCAGCACGGCATCGAGTGGCACGCGATGAATCACGTGCAGGGCCCGCTCGTCGGCCGCGAGACCGACGGAGCGCGCGGCAACCAGCCAGGTTTCGCCGTCGATGCCTTTGAGGGTTTGGACACCGGCAGCCGGGGTTCGGGCGAGGCGCCACACGGCAGAGTCGATCAAGGGATCACCGACAGCGCCCAGTGCCGAGCCCGACTCGAACAGGATGGTGCCTTCGCGGTCGGTGACGGCGAGCTCCTGGCCGTCGGCCGATGTGGGAATCAGGCCCTCGGCCGCCAGGACATCGAGCCTCAGCGTGGCATACACCACCCCTTGCAACGCGCCGGCGCCGTTGCGCAGGGCCAGCGCCACCGCCAGGGTTGGCGCACCGATGATGCGGCCCACCTGATACTCGCCGATCACCGCGCCATCCTGCTGCAACGCCCGCTGAAAGTAGGCGCGATCGCCCAGCCAGGGCATCCCGCCGGACGGCGCTGCCCTGGCATTGCACAACACCTGGCCATCCAGACCAATCACGCCGAAATTGATATAGCGCGAGCCCGGCACCTGCAGCAGGCGGGACAGGAAGCGATCGCAGGCAGGCCAATCGGCCTGCTGCAATGCCGGGGTGTTGGCCAGCGCCGCGAGGGTTTCTTCGGCGCTGCGAAACGCCCAATGTTCGTGCCGGGCGGCCAGATCGACATACTGCTCGGCGTTATGCCTGGCCAATTGCAGCAACGACTGCTGCTGTTGCCACAGAAAATGCGCCAGCCCCGCCAGAATAGGAACGGCAGCGACGCAGATCACCAGGAACATGCGGGCATAGACACTGCGAAACGTAGGCGTTCTTGGGGGCATGCCGCGGTTCCGGCCGGCGTGGCGCGGGGTTGAAAGATAGACTCATGCAGATTGACGACCGCCACGGGCCAAAATTAACCCGCCGTGCGACGGCCAGATGGCGCCGGACCGGCCACCCCCTGTCCATTGCCCCAAAAATTCAGTGTTTTGCCACACGAACGTGCAGGACGGCCGATTGGCCGCTGCGCACCGCCGCCAGGCAACGCTCGATGGCCTCGGCCACCGCGGCCGGATCGGCCACCACCTCGCCGTAGGCGCCCGCCGCCTCGGCCATGCGGGCAAAATCCACTTCGGGGGTCAACACCGAGGCAAACTGATCAGTGTCGTGGGCCACCCCCTTGGGATACATGCGCAAGGTAGACGCCTTGACCGCAGCCCAGCCGCCGTTATC
Organism: Verticiella sp.; assembly: GCA_041690575.1. Classification (GTDB taxonomy): domain Bacteria; phylum Pseudomonadota; class Gammaproteobacteria; order Burkholderiales; family Burkholderiaceae_B; genus Verticiella. The sequence continues at coordinate 267,411 of JAWLHC010000003.1, read as the reverse complement.
GAGCACCACGGTGAAGATGGGCAGGCCGTACTGGCGCGACACGGCGTACACCGAGGCAGGATTGCAGAAGTAGAAGCTGCCGTCGCCCACGATCTGTACCACTTGCCGTTCGGGCAACGCCAGCTTGAGCCCAAGCGCCACACCGCCAGAGAAGCCCAGCCCGCCGGCCAGCGAACCGACCAGGGTGCCCGGTACGGTGCGAGGGATGTGATCGGTGACCACGGTGGCCTGCGTGATGGTTTCGTTCACCAGAATGTCATCGGGCCGCAAAGCCCGATGCAACGTGGCGCACAACCAGGGCACCCGAATGGCGCCCGGCTGTCCGGGCTCTTGGGCGGCCAGCGTCAGCGACTCGTGGCGGGCCTCGGTCTGCTGGCGATACGTGGCCACCCGTTCGTCGGCGGCCTGACGTTGGGCGGAAGATTGGCGCTGACGGACCACGGCAATGAGCTGGCTCAAGATGGTGGCCGCATCGCCCTGCCAGCGCTCGTCGGTGGGGAAGCTCCACATCGGCAGATTCGACTTGAGTGCATCGACATCGATCTGCACCCAGAAGGCCTCGGGATTGGCCTTGAACGAACCCGGCACCCAGGGCACATCCACATCGACCATCAGACCAAAATCGGTGGTTTCGGCAAACGGCCCCGGCTGGTTGCCGGCAAAACAGGGCGACTCCCGCGACACATTGTGGAAAATGGCGTTGAACTCGGCCACGCGGATGCCGGCCAGTTCGGCGAGCTCTTCGATCAGCGGCGGCACGGCCGGATTGCGCCCGGCATAGGCCGTGATGAGCAGAGGCTCGCGAGCCGACAGCAGGCGATCGGCCACGCGTTCGAGCGCCTCGTGCGAGGCACCACCCGCGCGCACCGGATGGGATTCGAGCGCCCGGCGTCGTACCTCGGGCAGCGGTGGCGCTGTGGCGGCCAGCACCTCGCGCGGCAGCATCAGATAGGCCGGGCCCATGGGGTCGGACTGCATCACGGTGTTGGCCCGCGCCAGCACCTCGCGAGTCATCTCTGGCACCGGCAGGGTGTACTCCCATTTGGCGTATGGCCGCACCACGCTGCCCTGATCGTAGGGCTCCTGCACGAAGTGCACGTAGCTCTGCCGCCCCCCGGGCAATTCGCCATACGTGGTGTAGGGTGCCTTACCGGCCATCAGCAGCACCGGGATACGCGCCCGATACAGATTGTGCATGGCCATGGCCGCGTTGGCGGTGCCGGCATCCACGTGCACCAGCACACCCTGCCCCCTGCCGGTGGCAATGGCATAGCCGGCCGCCATGTGCATGGCGGTGTTCTCGTGCGGGCACAGCACCACCTCGGGCAAGGGCTTGTCGTCTGCGCGCCACTGGGCCATTTCTTCAATCAAGGGCGCGTGGTCGGTGCCCAGGTTGCAGAAGAGGTAATCGAAACCGAGATCGTGCAGGCCTTCGAGCAAATGGGCGGAAGCGGTGGGGTAGTCGTTGGACATGAGCGGCAGGGCAAGGTAGCGGGGACGGCCGACAGGGGCGGCCCACCGGATGGGTGAAAGGACCAAGGGGCGCGGGGCGATCGCGAGAAGCGTGTAGTGCCCGCCCGCGAGCAGCCCAACATCATGACGTTTGCTTGCTGGTTTGTCCTTACGGGTTTACCCGGAATCTTGGCGCCACTGATGGCTGCCCCAAGCCTGGGCTTCGCGGTGGTCGGACATTTCCGGTAATGTCACATGCTGCCATATTCGCTCACGCGACCAAGCCTGACGGACCCCGGAGACTTCATGACCGCCCTCATCGATTTCATCAACGGCATTCTGTGGAACTACGTGTTGATCGTCGGCCTGCTGGCAGTGGGCGTGCTGTTTACCGTAAGGCTCCGCTTTCTGCAGTTCCGCCATTTCCCGGAGTTTTTTCGACTGGTGCTCCAGGCCCCCGAGGCCGACAAGGGTGGCATCACGCCGTTTCAGGCCTTGTGCACCAGTCTGGCCTCGCGTGTGGGCACCGGCAATCTGGCCGGTGTGGCGGTGGCGCTGTACCTGGGGGGGCCCGGCGCCATCTTCTGGATGTGGGTGGTGGCGCTGGTGGGTATGGCCACAGCCTACGCCGAAAGCACGCTGGCGCAGCTCTACAAGATTCGCGACGACGACGGCAACTTCCGCGGTGGCCCGGCGTTCTACATCGCCCGCGGGCTGAACGCACCGTGGGCGGCGGTGCTGTTCTCGCTCTGCCTGATTCTGGCGTTCGGGCTGGTATTCAATGCAGTCCAGGCCAACTCCATTGCCGATGCCATGCAGGGGGCTTTCGGGGTGTCCAAGCTCAGCGTCGGCGTAGTCATTGCCGCCCTCACGGCAGTCGTGATCTTCGGTGGCATCCAGCAAATTGCGCGAGTGGCGCAGATTCTGGTGCCGTTCATGGCCGGCGTGTACCTCTTGCTGGCCATATGGGTCATGATCGTGAACGCAGCCGAAGTGCCCGGCATCATTGCCCTCATCGTGAAGAGTGCGTTCGGCTTCGAGCCGGCCGTGGGCGGCGTGATCGGCGCCATGCTCAACGGCATCAAGCGCGGCCTGTACTCGAACGAGGCCGGCATGGGGTCGGCCCCCAACATCGCCGCCGTGGCCACGCCGCAGCCGCATCACCCGTCGTCGCAAGGTTTCGTACAGGCCCTGGGCGTGTTCATCGACACCATCCTGATCTGCACGGCCACGGCGGTGCTGATTCTGCTGTCGGGCGTGCTCGACTACGGCTCTGGCGTTACCGGCACCGAACTCACGCAAGCGGCCCTGGCTGAACATATCGGCGCGGCGGGCACCTACTTCATTGCCATCGCCATTCTGTTCTTTGCCTTTACGTCGATCATTGGCAACTACGCCTACGCCGAAAATGCACTCACCTATCTCAATGCCCATGGGTGGCTGGGTCGCACGTTGTTACGCACTGGCGTTCTGGCCATGGTGCTCTGGGGCTCCTACGAAAGCGTACTCACGGTGTTCAACACCGCCGACGCTGCCATGGGCCTGATGGCCACGGTGAACCTGGTGGCCATTGTGCTGCTCTCGGGCGTGGTGGCCAAGCTCACCCGCGACTACTTCGAACAGAAGCGCACCGGCGTTCCCCGCTTCCGCTGCGAGGCGTATCCCGAGCTCAAGGGCAAGATCGACGACCAGATCTGGGGCGAAGACGCCAAACCCCGACACTGAAAGGTGCGCTACGCCGGCTCACGGGCGGCGTTCACCCACGCCATCACCTGCTCGACCCGGGTGGGACTGGTGGCATCACATCGCTGCCATGAGATGTCGCCCGGGTCCAGGCGCAGCTGCCGGGCCAGCACCGCCACATCGGCATCCGAGGCATCGCCACGACGCCCGGCGATGCGGCGCTGCAGCTCCGGCTCGGGCGCCTCGAGCCAGATCCCCACAAAGGGCACGTCGGCGCGACTGGCCACTTCAGCCAAGGCGCTGCGCTCCGTGGGCTGCAAGTGCACGGCATCCACGATCACCGCCATGCCAGCCTGCAGCGCTCGTGCGGCCTGATCCCGCAATTGTTGGTACACCGCATCGGTGACATCGGACGTATAGGCTGCCTCCGGCAGCGGCTCGAGCTCGGCACAATGCCACAAGCGCTTGCGCAGAAGATCGGAGCGCAGCAGCAAGGCGGCAGGCTGCGCATCGAGACGGGTCACGAGCTCTCGGGCCAGGGTCGACTTGCCGGTGCCCGACAAGCCCCCCACGCCCACGAGGAGCGGGGGGGCCACCTGCAAATGATGGATGGCCGCATCCAGATACCGGCGGGCTTCACTGGCCAGATCGGGTGAGGCATTCGGCAAACTGCCACGCTGTGCCATGACCATGGCTCGCACCGCGGCGCGCAAACTCATGAACAGCGGCAGCGTCGCCAGCCCTTCTTCGACCTCCACCTGGTTCCATTCGAGCAGATAGCGTGACAACACATGACCGGCCGCGGCGTGCTCGCCGCGATGGGCCAGGTCCATCAACAGAAAAGCGATGTCGTACCAGACGTCGATCGTGGCCAGCGATTCGTCGAACTCGAGCGCGTCGAAGGTTTGCGGCACGCCATCGACCAACGCCAGATTGCCCAGATGCAGGTCGCCATGGCAGCGTCGCACCCAGCCCTGTTGCCCGCGCCGGTTCAGCAGATCCTGGCATTGCGTCAGTGCCGCCTCCATCAACGTTGACCAACGCTGCACGGCCTGGGCGGCGTCGTTGCCGGCCAGCAAGCACGCTTCGCGATCGCGCGCCAGCGTATCGAGACTCTGCGCGAGATCACGCCACAAGGCCTGAACCCGGCCCGCGGCATCCGGTTGCGTTTGCGGCACGAGCGAACGATGTTGCTGCGCCACGAGCTGACCCAGCCGGGCCGCCAGGGCTTCGTCGATACCATGTCGCTCGGCCACCCGATCCAACAGGGCCTCGTCATCAAAGCGCCGCATGCGCATCACCCACTCCACGGGCGTGCCGCCGCCCTGGATGGCGAGGCGGCCGTCGCTCTGCCGCGTTACCGGCACCACGTCGCGATACAGGGTGGAGCCCAGCTCACGATTGACCTGCAGCTCGCGCTCGAGCATGGCGCGGCGCTTCTGCGGCGTGGAAAAATCGAGATACGCGTAGCGAACCGGCAGCTTCAACTTGTAGGCCAACGGTCCGGCCAACACCACCCAGGCCGCGTGCGTGCGTATGCACCTGGGCGGCTGCGCCAGCCCATGAGTGGCTGGCAGCGCCAGAAACGCCTGTACGGCGCGGTAATCCTCGCTTGCCACCAGTGTTCTCCTCGGTTGGCCGTGCCACGTGCGCATGGTAGCAAGCCGTTGCGGCGCACGGTGCCGGCCCCCGGAGCCACGCTCCCGGCCACTCCGACGCCGCGCTGAAAGCCTCGCCACACAGCACTGGCGGCCCTGCCACTTTTGCCGGCAGCCGATTTTCGGTTAGATTTCCAAACCATATCCACCGGCTGCGGGCCGTGCCATGCGGCGCGAGTCTCGCTGATCAGGAGCGCCTGTGTCAGGTCTTTCGCTTGCCAGTCTGTATCGCCACACCCGAAACACCACCCGCGCCCTTGCCGCGCCGCTGTCCGACGCCGACGCCACGGCACAATCGATGACCGACGCCAGCCCGGCCAAGTGGCATCTGGCCCACACCACCTGGTTCTTCGAAACCATGGTGCTCAAGGCTGCCGCGCCCGAGTATGCCGAGTTTCATCCGCAATTTGGCTACCTGTTCAATTCCTACTACAACAGCATTGGCGATCGTCATGCGCGGCCCCAGCGCGGGCTGCTCACCCGGCCCACGCTGAACGAGGTGCTGACCTACCGTGAGCACGTCGACAATGCCATGGACGCCATGCTGTCGCGGCTCGGCGCAGATGCCACGGCCCAATCCCACCACAAGGCCGAGCGCCCCGCCAACAACACCCACCCCGAAGGCGTGCCCTCCCCCGAGCTTCTGGCCAAACTCATCGAACTCGGCTGCCACCACGAGCAGCAACACCAGGAGCTCCTCCTCACCGACCTCCTGCATCTCTTTGCCCAGAACCCGATGCGGCCCGCCTACCAGCCGGTCACGCAGGCACCCGCCAGCGCACACACGCCCGGCCAGCTCGACTACCTGAGGTTCGAAGGCGGGCTCGCCACACTCGGGCACGACGGTCACGACTTCGCGTTCGATTGCGAAACCCCGGCCCACACGGTGTACCTGCAGCCCTTTCGGCTCGCCAACCGCCTGATCACCAACGCCGAGTGGCAAGACTTCGTGGCCGATGGCGGCTACCGCAACCCCCTGCTCTGGTTGTCGGATGGTTGGGCTTGCGCGCAACAGTCGCAATGGCACGCCCCCGCCTACTGGCAACACAGCGATGAGCACGGCTGGCAAACCATGACGCTGACCGGCATGCAGCCTCTGGATCCTGCAGCCCCCGTGTGCCACGTCAGCCTCTACGAAGCCGACGCCTTTGCCCGCTGGGCCGGCGCGCGGCTGCCCACCGAAGCCGAATGGGAAACGGTGGCCCGGCGCCTGCCCTTGCAGGGCAACTTTGCCGGCTCCGGCCAACTGCGCCCACTACCGGCCGTTGCCTCAGCGGCCGACCACCCGGAGCAAATGTTCGGCGACGTGTGGGAATGGACGGCCAGCGCGTTCTCGCCCTACCCCGGCTTCCAGCCGGAAGCCGGGGCCGTCGGCGAATACAACGGCAAGTTCATGTCGGGACAATACGTGCTCCGCGGGGGCTCCTGCGTCACACCCGACCATCACACCCGCGCCACCTATCGCAACTTCTTTCCGCCATCGGCGCGCTGGCAGTTCACCGGCGTCCGGCTGGCCATGGACGCCGCATGAAGCCCGAATCCGATCAATCGATTGCCCGAACCGAGTTTGCCACCGACGTCTGGCACGGCCTCGGCGCTTCGCCCAAAACGCTCTCCAGTCGGTGGCTCTACGACCAGCGCGGCTCCGAGCTCTACGAAGAGATCACTCAGGTGCCCGAGTACTATCCGGCCCGCACCGAAACCGGCATCCTGCACGAACGCAAGGAGGATATCGCCACCTTTCTGGCCGGGCACCCGGTGTTGCTGGAGTACGGCGCCGGCGCCTCGGTCAAAACCGAACTCCTGCTGCCGGCCCTGACCGCATTGCAGTGGTATGTGCCCATCGACATTGCCGGCGATTTTTTGGCACAAACCGCCCGGCGATTGCGGGAGCGCTTCCCGACCCTGCAGATTCGCCCGGTGGTGGCCGACTTCACGCAGCCCTTCGACCTGCCGCACGACATTCCCGCCAGCGGACGGGGCGCCTTCTTTCCGGGTTCCACCATCGGCAACCTGGACCCGACCGCGGCAGTCGCCTTCTTGCAGCGGGTGGGCGAGCATGTGGGCCCAGGTGGGCGTGCCGTGATCGGCGCCGATCTGATCAAGAACCTCGAGGTGCTGCTGGCCGCCTACGACGATGCCGCCGGCATCACTGCCGAGTTCAACCGCAATCTGTTGCGGCGTATCAACCGCGAGCTCAAGGGCAATTTCAAGCTCGAGAACTTTCGCCACGAAGCGCGCTGGAACGCAGCCGAATCCGCCATCGAAATGCACCTGACAAGCAACCGAGCGCAAACCGTGCAGGTGGCCGGACGCAACTTCCACTTTGCCGACGGCGAGAGCCTGCACACCGAGAGCTCGCGCAAATACGACATGGACAGCTTTACCGCGTTGGCGCATGAATCGGGCTGGCGCATCGCCACCCACTGGACCGATTCGCGCGATTACTTTGCCTTGTTTGGGTTGGAGCGGGCCTGAGTTGCCTCCGGCTCGACATTGGCCTCGCCAGCGTGAGGGCGATGGTGAGCATGGCCAGCACCTTGGCGCGTGACGCGTGCGCCAGACACGCCTGTTGGATTCGACGGCGACGTCATTGCCGCGCCTCCGCTACGGTGGCCACACGCAACCTCGAAGTCACTGGCTGTCATGACACCTCTCTTGTTGCCGCGTCTGGCGGCGTTAGCGGCCGCGCTGTCCTGCGCTGCCCCCGCTACGTTGGCGGCGGGGCCCCAAGCCACCCTCGGTCATCTGAGGGTCCAGGGGCCCTCCATGTCCATCTCGCAAGACGTGCCCGGAGAATTGGCCAGCGGGACTGCCGGCGTTTCAATCCGCACGAATCAAGGTAGAGGCTACACGGAACTGATCGCACAGATGGTGGCACCGCCGTCCGAGGCTGCGGGCAACGCCAATGCGCCAGGAACGGTGATGGTTGAGCTCATGTTCGAATCCGGGCAAGCCGATGTGCCTGCGCACGCGTTTTCTGGCGAACACCTGATCGAGGTTTACGTCATGATCGTGGCTGACAGCCCCACGGGCGAACCCCCGCAAGTGTGGCTCAACGACTTCGACGCTGAACCGAACGCCACCCTGACCCATTGGCACCTCGACGGCGACACGCTCGATGTTGCCGGCACGTTTGCCGACACCCAGCTCTGTCTGTACACGTTTGCCGGTGACGAGCCCAAACGCGTCAACCCCGACGATCCGGCCACGTGTCGCACGGTGGATGTGACCCTCGCCATCGGTTCGATTCCTGCCGATGGCGCCGACGACGCCACCACCGAGCCAGCCGCTGCGCCGCCAGTCGCCACCGTCTCCGTGGAAGTGCTGGGCACCTTGCAGGGCACGATGGACGGCAAGCCCATGGAGTGGCTGGCACTCATGCCGCCTGAGCAAGCGGCCAGCGCAAGCGGTCGACTTCAGGACAACGGCTTGTGGACCTTGACGATCCAGGGGCACGACCCCAAACACGTCAACTGGCCCCATGCACACGTGCTGATTCTCGACACTGTCGACGCCCTCGACCCGACGTCTTCGATCGCTACGGAAACCGCGGTCAGGCTGGATTACGTGCTGTCCGTGAATGCCGACCACGAGCCCAACGAGCGTTACAGCTCGAACGCGGGGCGGGGCATGGCCTGGGCTCAATGGACGACACTGCCGCTCGACGCCGGTCAGACCTGGAATGCCGTGCAAGCCGAGGTCAGCGCCCGACTTTGCCGGGAAGTGCGCCGCGACGGCTCGTGGCACGACGTTCCCGACGACTGTCGCGACATCGTTCTTGACATCGACACAGACGTTCAAACCTCTCCTTTGCCTTGAGACGCTCCATGGTCACTCGCCGGGTTTCATTCCTCTTGCCATCGTTGCTGGGGCTTTTGCTGAGTGCTGTCGTGAACACGGCAGCGGCCAACGAACGCCGCACGGTTCCACTCCCGGTCGCCGAGCCCGAGGAGGCGGCACCAGTGCCACCACCGAGGTCGGCAAAGCCAGATCCGGAACCCATGGCCTGGGGGCTGCAAAGTTCAGGCAGCTGGTCGGTGGACTTGAGCGGCGACACCAGGCTGGTGAAGGCGGCCAATACCCTGGTGGCCTCGATGCAGGATGAGACCTGGCCATTTCCCATCCAGCTCGCGGTGACGCCCCCCGCGGGAGGCGGCGAGGTGCAGCATGTACCCTTTCAGACCGAGCCATCGCCCCGGGGGCGCCCGACCTCGTTGGTGGCACGTGCATCGAACCTGCTGATCCCCGCCACCCGCAAGGATTACCCACGCGGCCACCGCCAGTTTCTGCGCATGGTCGACGGCACGGTGCGGATCGATCGTCGCGACAACGGGCCGAATCTGCGCTTCGTGGCACAGGCCGTGGAATGCGAGCCGCGAAGCGAACCGCCCTATTACAGCGATTCCGAATGCGGTGTGACACTGGCCGCCCTGACCGGCCGCTCGGCCCGAATCACGGGGTGGATCTGCCCAAAAGCGATGCTGGCGGAGAACCCCGAGCGCTGCGAAGGAGAGCTCACGGTAGACGCCGTGACGCCGACTGACGAGCGCGAGAATGTGGATCCGGAACAACCTCGGCTTACCGCCACCTTCTCCGACCCCATCGAACTCGACACCCTGGACGATGCCTTTCGGCTCTACACCCGCAATGCGTCTGGCCACGACCTCGAGGTGACGGGCGAATGGACGCGCGGCGACGAACCCACACGTTACGATTTCTCTCCGACCGGCGGCTTTGACATCCGCCCCGGCATCACGCTCGAGGCCGAAATCAAGGGCGGCGAAGACGGCGTGCAGGCCTTGCATACCGAACACGTGCTGGACGAAGACCACCGCTGGCGCTTCTCCACCTGGCTCGACATGACGGCCGACGACAACCGCCACGAGTTCGATGCCCGCATGCACACGTTTCAGGTGGTGCGCGATGTCGAGCTCACCGTGAACAAACCCACGCTCACCCGCACGTATGTCGACTGGGATCTCTACGACGACATCCACACCGACTGGCAACCCGAGAGCTACCAGACCCGCGTGGAGCTGACGCCCGAACACGCCCGATGGACGGGACAATACCGCAACGCCCCTCGCACCGGTCAACAGGTGCGCATCTGGCGCGATGACCGCTTTACCGACGAAGACCGCCGCAGGGCACATCACACCATCAACCATTTCGGCTGGCGACCGGAACGCAGCGATGATCGTCTGGAACTGATCCTGCAGCCCTTCCAACCCTGGCCCGAATCGAGCACCCCACCCGAGGGGCGCTACGACAAGCGAGTCGACGTTTGGCAGCACGACCCGGACGCACTCACCATTCATTACACGGCCGCCATGATCGGCAGCTGGCGGCGCGGCATCCCGCCCGAAGATTGGCAGCGCTTGCTGGCCACCATGGACACCGCCAGGCGCATGGTGCCGCAGTTCTTCCCCTGGCGGCGCGCGGAGACCGCCTCGCCCGGCTTCGTGTTGACCGAGCTCGATCCGGGGTTCGGGAAACGGGGCGAGACGGTGGTGGAAGTGCCCAATCTGGAGTTTGGTCGCATGGCCGCCGACGCACCAGCCCCGCCCAGCCTGCTGGAGCAAGCCATGAGCAATCAAGCCGTACTCGAGGTGCTCGGCTGGGATCAATACCTGCCCGACGGCGCCCAGGACCCATCACCGGCCGCGGCCGATCAGCATGTGGTCGAGGACCTCGTTCACGCCGGCCGACTCATGTTGCCCCTGATGAAGGAAGCCGAGTTGCTGCAACGCAACCTGCCCCCCGACGCCCTGCTGATCGTCTACGTGCCTCAGGATTTCTTTGACATTGCCGGGCTGGGTTTTGGCATGGCCATCAGAGGTGGGACGCAAGCCCATCTGCTGCCCTTGCCTGGCATGAAGGTGGTGCTTGCCACCATCCTGGATCCTGACATCGCCAGTGTGGACATGATGGCTCAGGTGGTTCTGCACGAGATCGGTCACGAACTGGGCTTGACGCACCTGCCGGCCAATGCCGCCGGGTTGCCACCCCGGATGAAACACGTGCCGCATGTCGACATCGAAGGCTGGCGCATGTCGCCCGACGGCCTCTCTGGCGCCAACAAATCCAGCACCGAAGGCAATGGCGAAGCGCCGAACGTGATGACGTCGATGATGTGGCCCTACCAGATCGACACGCGCGAGATGGGCGTCACCCATGCGCAGTATCGAGCGATGATGCAGGCGATCGCCAATGTCGGTACGCAATGACCACGACGCCGCAGCCCCATTGACGCCCCGGCGTCGATCGCTCGCTGCTCGTGGAGTCGACGACATGACGAACGGCGATTCGGGTTCGGCCCCTCGGTCGAATCGGTTAGTATCGCGTGCCTGAGGGGTCCATAACCCCCGATCGCGGCATGCCATCGATTTCGCGCCACGGCAGTCCCGGCGAGGCGCTCACCTGGCGCCCCGCGCCTGTGTTCGTCACAAGGAGCCCCCTTGATCCGTTCGCTGTATGACTGGACCCTCTCACTGGCTGCCAGCCGGCATGCCCTGTGGGCACTGGCCTTTGTGGCCTTCATCGAAAGCTCGGTGTTCCCCATTCCGCCCGACGTGCTGATGATCGCCATGATCATTGCCGCACCCCAGCGCGCCTTCGTGATTGCCGCGGTGGCCACCGTAGCCTCGGTACTCGGCGGCCTGGCCGGCTACTGGATTGGTTATGGTGCGTTTGAAACCATCGGTCGGCCGGTGCTCGAGTTCTACGGCAAGGATGCCTACTTCGCCGATTTTCAGGTGCGCTACAACGAATGGGGCGCCTGGGCCGTGCTCATCGCCGGCGTGACGCCCTTCCCCTACAAAGTGATTACCATTTTGTCGGGCGCTACGGCACTGTCGCTACCGATCTTCTTGGTGGCATCGATCATTGCCCGAGCCCTGCGCTTCTTCGTGGTGGCCTGGTTGCTGTGGAAATTTGGCCCCAGCATCCGCGATTTCATCGAACGCCGGCTGGGCCTGTTGTTTACCGTATTCGTGGTGCTGTTGGTGGGCGGATTCGTGCTGGTACGGTATTTGTAGGTGGATGATCATGGGGGCCAACGATGCCGCACGCCTCCCTGTCGGCCCTTAGTTGCACACGACACGCTCTCAGCCGCCACGATACTCGTAGCCATCGCCTTCCTGGGCTTCATTCAACAGGATGCCCTTGAGCTGTTCAATCTGCTCGGGCGTCCATGAATCCACACCGGTCACTTCCAGCCAGGCATCCAGGTAATGCTGTGGGGCATACACATGGCCGTAGCCCATGGGCACGGTATCGGCCAGCGGCATGTCGATGAGCACCTGCAGCATGCTGATGGCGGGATACCAGGCCAGCAAGGGAGAGACGTCGGGCCCTCGGGGCGACGTCATCCAATCGGCTTCACGATAGAAAAGGCTTTTTTCGAAGAAGGTGATCGCGTCGCTCGCGTATTGCAGATACACGAAGCGCAAGTTCCCCCACGGAGCCTCGGCATCGTTGAGCGTGCCATGTTGATTCATGAACCGAACGAATCGGCCGTCTTCAAACACGGGAAGCCATTCGGGGGTATCGGTATCGCGTTGGTTGGTGAGGGTGCGCCACAGCTCGCTCGGGAATGGCGGACCACTCCAGAGAGCGCCATCGATCGGATCTTCGAGTATGTCGAACAAGCTGAAGGAGCGTTGCGAATTGAAAGCGCCGAGACTCAAGCCGTGCAAATACAGTTTGGGGCGCTCGCTGGCGGGCAGCGCCTTCCAGTGACCGTACACCGCCCGAAACAAGGCCTGGGCGGATTCCAGCCCACTTTCAGACTGAAACACCAGCGACATCGGACTGTTGAGATAGGAATACTGCAACGCCACACTGGCTATGTCGCCTTCGTGGAGGTACTCCAGGCCATCCATTGCGGCGGGGTCGACCCAGCCCGTGCCTGTGGGGGTGATGATCACCAGCGCCGAGCGTGCAAAGCCATTGACTCGAATCAGCTCATCGAGCAGGCGCTGCGCACGCTCCTCGGCGCTATCGGCCACCTGCAAACCGGCATAAAGTCGGATAGGCTCGAGCGCCTCGCGCTGCGTAAAGGCCGAGATCTCGGCGGCTGTGGGGCCCGACGCAACGAACTCCCTCCCGGCGCGCCCCAGTTCGCGCCAATCGAGCTGCGACGCTTCGCTGCCAGCTCTTTCGACGAGAGTCGGCTGGGGACGGTCGGGCTCGATCAAGGCGTCGTACTGCTGAAACGATCTGTCCAGAAACAGAAACCCGTATTTCACCAACCACCCGTTGGTCAGCGTGACAATCAGAAATGCCGAGAACGCGGCGCCCACCACAAGTGACACTCGGCGTGGAAATCGAGCGTATAGCCGACGCGACAACGCCCTGCCAAAACCGACGAGCAAGCGTACGAGCCCATAGAGGATGGCAAATGTGATCAGCGCGACGAGAACGACACTGAAGGGGTATCCCGTTTCGAGCGGCGGCATCCCCACCACACCGCGAACCGAGTTCTGCCAGGCTTTCAGGTGGTAAAGCGATGCCGCAACCAGCACCAAACCCAATACCCCGGCCACCCATCGCACATAACGCATCACTCCAGGGGAAAGCCGCGGCAACTCGAGGTAACGCCACAAGCCCTGCACAACAACGCCCAGCAGGTACCCAGAACCGAAGGCGATGCCCGAGAGAACACCTTGAACCACATAACTTCTTGGAATGAGGCTGGGAGTTAGCGACGCGGCAAAGAAAACCACTCCGAGAATCAATCCGAAACCATACAAGGTTCTTTTGTCACGCATTTTGAGCAACCAGAAATGTGCAAAATATCCATGATAATTGTTGGCATCTTTTGTTGCAACCATGAACCGTACGGGGTTAAGATCGCCTCTGCCCTGCCTGGGAAGGACTCTCGCAATGGGTCCTGCCGGCCAGGATTACGCCGCCCCGCTTGTTTGCGGCGATTGATTCCTTGACAAGGTTTTCAAAGCCCCACACGTGGGCCGACACTTCCCTCAGGAGAACAACAACCATGAATACAATGATCAATATCGTGTGGGCAACCAGCTTCATGGCATTGGCTACGGTGGCGACGGCAAATGCGCAGAGCGCATCACATGAGCCGATCGTGTTCGACAATGTGCGCGTCTTTGATGGTGCGGCATTGACGGCACCAATGAATGTGCTTGTGGAAGGCAATGAAATTGCCCGGATTTCGGCGAATCCCATCGACGCGGGAACCGAAGCCCTGCATATCAACGGCGACGGTCATACACTGATGCCCGGTCTGATCGATGCCCATTGGCATACCTTCATGGCACGACCCTCGATGGCGCTTGCCACCACGGCTCCTTTCAGCTTCATCACCCTGTTGGCCAGCGCCGAGGCCGAGGCGACGCTGATGCGCGGCTTTACCAGCGTGCGCGATCTTGGCGGACCGGCTTTCGGCTTGAAATTGGCGATTGACCGAGGCGTGGTTGCCGGACCCCGTATCTGGCCATCAGGAGCCATGATCTCGCAAACCGGTGGCCATGGTGACTTCCGGATGCTGTCGGAAATTCCTGCGACTCCTGATAGGTTGAGCTACCCCGAACGTGCTGGCATGTCGGCAATTGTCGATTCTCCCGATGAGGTCCGCAAGCGCACCCGCGAACAGCTGCTGCAGGGCGCCAGCCAGATCAAACTGACGGTAGGAGGCGGGGTGTCGTCGCCTTATGGCCCCCTGGACACCGTGCAACTCAGCGTGGACGAAATCCGCGCCGCAGTCGAGGCGGCGAAGAACTGGGGCACGTATGTCACGGTGCACGCCTATACACCCGAAGCGATGCGCCATGCGATTGAAGCCGGAGTTAAGGTGATCGACCATGGCCAGCTTGCGGATGAAGATGTCGTCAAGATGATGGCCGAGAAAGACGTCTGGTGGAGCCTGCAGCCGTTTCTGGGCGGCCACATGGGCAACCAGCATGCCGATCCCGAGCGACAGGCCAATTCGGCCAAGGTGGCCTCGGGCACCGACCGGGCATTCGAACTGGCAAAACAATACGACATCAAGGTTGCGTTTGGCACGGACATCCTGTTCGATGCGGCTCGCGCAGCTCGCCAGGGCTCCCAACTGGAGTTGATGACGCGGTGGTATACCCCTGCCGAGGTGCTGAAGATGGCCACCGCCGACAATGCAGCGCTATTGGCGCTGTCCGACCGGCGCAACCCCTATCCGGGAAAACTGGGCGTGATCGAGGTGGGCGCTATGGCCGATCTGCTGTTGGTGGACGGCGACCCCACCGCAGATATCTCACTGCTCGCAGATCCCGCGAAGAACTTGCTGGTGATCATGAAGGACGGCCAGATCTTCAAGAATACGCTGCCAGCAGACGACACTCAGGGCGGGTAAAAGCGCCCTTTGTCATACACCGCCGCACTTGTCATGCGGCGTGTTCCCGGTCGACCGACACCCGACATTCGTGCCCGACCGGCAGCGGCAAACCCTTGCGGTTCTCGGCAGTTCCGACAATGCGCTGAAACCAAACTCCGATAGGTGATCTCTGTGCTGGGTAAACCTTTAACGTCTTTTACACTTGCGGTTCTATCGACCCTTGCCGCCATTCCTGCGTCCGCGCAGGTCGAGTGGACCGGACAGGTCACGCCCTATGTTTGGGCCGTTGGCGTCAGCGGGACCCTGACGCCCTTTACCGGTGCCCCCAACCTATCCTTCAACAGAAGCTTTTCTGAGGGCAGGAAAGATGTTGACGGCGCGTTTTTCCTATCCGGCTTTGCCCGCCGAAATCGTTTGGTGCTGCTGGGCGATATCAGTTATTCCTCCAGCTCTCGGCAGGGCAATATTGGGCCGGGCATTCCGGTCGACGGCGCGTTGCAACAGCGGTCAATGACCCTTGCCGCAGGCTGGCGAGTTCATCAAGATAAAACCTGGGCACTGGATGTACTGGCCGGAGCGCGTCTCTGGGACATCAATGCCAGCGTCAACGTCGCTGGCCAGCCAGTGGCCAGTGCCGAAAAGAACTTCGTCGATCCGATTCTTGCCGTGCGCAGCAATATCCAGCTGGCGCCGCGCTGGTCGGCTATCGCCTATCTTGACGTGGGTGGCTTTGGGGTCGGATCAGACCATACCGTTCAGACGTTGGTTACCGCCAATTATCGAGTGAACGACAATATCTTCCTTTCCGCGGGCTATCGTCTGCTGGACGTGGATTACGAGCATGGCGGCACCAGGATCGACTGGACGATGGCAGGCCCGCTACTTGGCCTGACCTGGAGATTCTGAAAGTCTGTTCGGCCCTGATCACCATCTCGGCCTTCACGGTGTATGCCGAACTGGAAGCCGCCGGCCACGCCTCCTCGGTCGACCCGCTACGGGTCGTGCAAGGCCTGGCCCAAGCGGTAGGTTTCGTGGCGGCCGGCACGATCTTCTTTGCCAGGGGCAAGGTTCACAACCTCACCTCCGCCGCCAACGTCTGGCTCGCGGCAGCCATCGGCATCGCGGCAGGCTGCGGTCAGTTCCCGCTGGTGCTAGCGGGCATCATTTTTGGCGCCATCATCCTCACCGTCGTGCGAACCCTTGAGGCATGGCTACCCGGCAGCTCGAAAGATCGGGACGAAGACGCCCAGGGAAATGGCAACTGATCTGGTACGCAGGTGCGCCACTGCACCTCACGTTCCGTGGGTCTGCCCCCGTCAATAACGAACCTGCAGCGACAAGGTGGCATTGCGCCCCGGCAGCGGTACGGTATTGGCCAGGAACGACGCATGGTCATACGCCACCACGTTCAGCAGATTGCGCCCCATCAGAGCCAGCTCGAAGTCGGCGCCCGCCGCGCGCCACCGATAGCTGACGCCAGCGTTGAGCAGGTTGTACCCCGGGGTGGTCGATTCGTAGCTGGCGATATCGTTTTGGGCAAAAACCCGGTAGTAATCCAGCCGGCCATCCCAGCCACGCCATTGGCCGCGCAATCCCACGCCCAGGCGCGCCGCAGGAATCCGTGGCACATAGCCACCGTCAGCAAAACGGGCGTGCACCACATCGCCACTGAAGACGGCAGACCAGATTGGCGTCAAGCGCTGCCAAAGCCGGCCCTCGGCCCCGGTGAACCGGGCCTCGCGTTGCTGATACTGAATCAGGCGAAACCCGTCCACTTCGTCCAGGGTGTCGGCGTAAATGTAATTCTTGATCCGGTGATGGTAGGCACTGACCTCGAATTGTGTGGAACCGGCCGTTTTGCGCCACGTGAGATCCCAATTGAAGCCGGTTTCGGCATTCAGTTCGGCATTGCCAAGCTCGAACGTATTGGTGGCCAGATGCACGCCATCCGCATACAACTCCTGCGCGTTGGGCATCCGTTGCGAGCGACTGATCGTCGATGACAGACTGTAGTCGGAAGCGTATTCCCACACCGCGCCAGCAGAAACGGACGTGGCGCTGCCACGCCAGGCTGGTTGTTGACTCTCGGGATCCACGTGCTGCCATTCCTGACGCGCTCCCAGTTCAAACTGCCAGTCGTCGTGATGATAGGTTTCCACCAGGAACAAGGCCCGATTCTTTGTGACCGTGCGGGGCATGAACGCCTCGGGGCCGGTCACCTCGAAATCGCTGCGCATCCACGACGCCCCCAGCGTGCCACGCCAGCCCGCCAGCGGCGCGTGATCGAGTTCGAGCCGCCCGTCGTGGCCCCGATTCTGAAAACGACTCAGGGTTTCACCACCCTCGATTTCACTATGGCGATAATTCGTCCAGCCGCCGAGCGCTCGTACGCGCTCGAACCCCGGCAGCGGATCCGAATATTCGGCACGCCAATCCCATCGGCGACTGCGCTGATCGATCCAGGGCGCATCGTGGCCGTCCGCTTCGTGATCGTGGTGCTGCCCATCGGCATGGTCGTGATCGTCATCGCGATGCTCATCGTCGTGATCGTCGTGCTGGTGCAGATCGTCGATACCCGCCACGGCCGAACGTGTCGTCGCGAGACGTGCAGCATGCGCCTCATGCCCATCGCAATGCAGGTGGGTACCATGCGGATGACAATCGGCATGCGCGTGGGTATGGCCCGGCAAGCCATAGCGACGGCGTTGCTCGGTGACAGCCAGACCCAGATAGCCGGCGGAGGTGACCCAGGAGGCGCCCACCGATCCCATCCGCGCATCACTGTAGGTATCAGGCTCGCGCGAGGTGGTCTGATCCGGCACACGGTAGTCATCGCTTCGGCGAGCCAGACCTTCCACCCGCAAAGCAAAAGACCCGCTGCCCGTCGTCAACCCAAAGGCTCCCTCACGCATGTTGGAGCCGCTATTGAGCTTGCCTCTGGCGTCGAACTCGATCCCGTCCTCGGGCACGGCAGTCGGGATCTTGCCATCGATCACATTCACCACCCCACCGATGGCGCCGCCGCCGTACAGCAGCGTGGCCGGACCGCGGATGACCTCGATGCGGCGAGCCAGACCGGTATCCACATCGATCGCATGATCCGGACTCACGGCGGAGGCATCCAGCAAGGGCGCCCCGCCGGAAAGCACTGTGACTCTGGGAGCCCGTTGACCGCGAATTACCGGTCGGCTGGCCCCGGCCCCGAAGCTGTCGGCATGGATACCGGGTTCACCGTCGAGCGTTTCGCCCAGCGTCGGTCGTAGCCTCCAGGTCAGCGCCTGACCTTCCAGCACCAGCACCGATGTGGGCTGATCGCCGGATTCGCGCGCCAATGGCGTGCTTGTGACCACCACTGGCGCGAGCTCAGCGACGGGAGGCTCGGCCGCAACGGACAGGGCTGGCCCCACCAGCATGCACCAGGATAAGCCACGCACAGTGGGACCCCAGCTGGGGGAAGCCCGGCGGGAAGACAGTCGGCGAACGAAGAAGGACGGACTCGGGTTGCGGTGGGTATGGAATATCGTCATGGCGATGTGATAACTTTGCTTAAAATGCAATGTTATAACATCTCACTTAAAGCGAGAACCATGACGCTGTACTGGTCAACCCGCGACATCAATTGTCATGGGGGCGGAAACCCAGAGGGCAGACTACGGGTCAGGGCCTCAGGCGGCTGGCCTCGACCTATCCCCCTGAGGCATAGGATGCGAATTTCTCTACTTTCTTGGTGGGTCCCGAGACAATCAAGAGGTCTCCCGGCAAGATCAGAGTCTCTGGCGTAGCATGCCGAAAATCCTCTTGTGCACGCTTCACGCCAACGACTGTCACGCCAAAGCGCTCACGTACCCGACTCTCGGACAATGCCTTTTCAAACGTAGGACGGGGGGCACGAATCTTGGCGATCGCAAAGCCATCATCCAGTTCGATGTAATCCATCATCCGGCCGGTAATCAAGTGTGCAACCCGCTCACCCATATCGGCTTCTGGACGTACCACATGGTGTGCACCGATACGTAGTGCTATCTGGCTATGCTCCAGGCTCATCGTCTTGACCCAGATGTCGCGGATCTCCAACTCGCTGAGGGCCATGACCGTCATGAGGCTACAAGCGATATCAGTGCCAATTCCGACAATGGCATGGGCGAAATCAGCGCCACCCAACTGACGTAGCGTCTGAACGTTTGTTGCGTCGGCCTGAACGGCGTGCGTCAACAAATCGGACCAGGCCTGCACAGGTTCCGCTTCGCGATCTATCCCCATGACGTCATGACCCAACTGCATGAGTGAATTCGCCACTGCACCGCCAAAACGGCCCAGACCGATCACGAGCACACTATCACCACGTGCAAACGCGTACTGTTCCGTAAACAATTTACCCAACAATTGGATGCTCCTCAGGGTATCGGTAGTTGGCTCGTGCATGAGCCAGGGCAAGGGAAGTGGCCAACGTGATGGTTCCCACTCGCCCGACATACATCAGCAGAGTCAGCATGAGCTGGCCGGAATCCGGCAGGTCGGCTGTGATGCCGGTGGATAGCCCTACCGTGCCAAACGCCGAGATCACTTCGAAGATCACCTGGTCCGTGGGGAAACTGGTGCCGGCGAGCAATACCATCGTCCCCAACACGACCATGCTGCTACCCAATACGAGCACGGTGATCGCCTGACGTTGAGCACCTTGAGAAATTCGGCGGCCGAAGGATTCGGTATCGGACCGCCCGCGAACTTCTGCCCACACCAATAGCACCAATATGAGAAAAGTACCGACCTTGACACCGCCGGCTGTGCCGGCACTGCCACCCCCAATGAACATCAAGAGATAATGGATCGCCCAACTCTCTTGCGTCATTGCACCCACATCGACGCTATTGAACCCCGCGGTTCGGGCCGACACGGAGGCGAACACTGCCGATAGTATCTTTATGGGCACACTCTGGTCGCCCAAGGTGTGAGGATTTCTCCATTCCAACACCAAGACGGCCACGGCCCCGCCGAGCAACAGCGCACCCGTGCCACTCAACGTCAGTTTGGTATGGAGTGACCAGTGGCGCGGATCCCGAAAACGCGAGCGCAAATCACGCAAGACTGGGAACCCAAGCCCTCCGAATACGATTGCCAAGGCGATCGGAATCAGAATCCAACCGTCGCTCGCATACCTCACCAGACTGTCGCTGTGCAAGGCGAAGCCCGCATTATTGAACGCAGAGACGGCATGAAAGACTCCATGCCATAGCGCCTGGGGTGCTGGCATGCCGTAAAGTTGCGAGAAGCGCCATGTGAGTATTACCGCCACGAGCACTTCGGCAACCAACGTGATGATGAAGACCAACCGAGCCACACCGTAAACGTCACCCAAGCCTAGAGAATGAGTTTCGACCTGCGTGATGAGTCGGGTGCGCAAACGCAACGAGCGATTGACCAGAAGGCCGAGCATGGTGGCAGCCGTCATCATGCCAAATCCGCCAACCTGGAATAGCAGCATGACCACCAGTTGGCCAAAGAAGGACCAATGCGTGCCGGTGTCTACCACCACCAGCCCAGTCACGCAGACAGCCGACACCGCCGTAAAAAATGCTGTCAGCAACGAGGTGGGAGCCACCCCCGAGCTTGCCGCCGGCAGCATGAGCAGTCCGGTGCCAACCACAATCGCCAACAGGAAGACGAGTGCGACAGTACGCGCAGGGTGAAGGAGTTTGCTCACGCGGAACGAAGGGAAAGAAGCCGCAACGGTCGTAAACGGATGGGCCGAGGGCTATCCAGCCAAGGAAAAGTTGCGTGACTATAGCCTGATGCTACTTGGTGCGGAAGCTGACGAACGCCAGCTTACCGGTCGGGCAGTCCAGGCCGCCTATGGCACTGGTCTTGCCCTCGTCCAATTCTGCCTGCAATGAGCCGCGTGCCCCATTCCGGCCTACCGCGGTTTCGCGCTGAGCTTTTCCTTGCAATTGCGTGCAATTGAGAGCCCCCTCAGCGACCCTCCTCGTGCATCGGCACATGAATGCCAAGCCCGCGGGGACGTGCCGAGCTCCCTTCCGTGCCGAAATTGCGCGCGATCTCGCGCAATTGCTCCTCGCTGACGACATCCGGTGCCGGCAGCGGATGCTCGGGCGTGGATTCGAGCTGCAAGGTCTGGGTCGGCAAGGCAAACTTCACGCCGACGGCAGATGCCAGTCGAATGATTTCAAGCAGGAGCCGTTCCCGCTCCGCCAGCTCTGTAGACCAGTCTGGTACCCGCAGGAAGACATAGAACAGGACGTTCAGCGTGGATGAGCCGAAGTCGTTCAAATACACGTGGAAGAAATCCTTGCGCGTATAGGGGTTGGCACGAACGATCTCCTTGATGCCCTCGACAAAGGCCTCGATACGTTCTGGCGGGGTGTCGTAGCGGATTCCGATCGTGGTGGTCACGCGGCGGTAGGAGCGACGCCCCAGATTATCAACCGGCATTGATACACAGTTGGCGTTCGGCAAGGACAACACCGAATCGTGAAACGTGCGGATCCTCGTACTGCGAAAGCCGATGTCTTCTACCGTGCCCGCATCATCGCCCAGCCGAATGTAATCGCCAATCTGGTAGGGGCGATCGAACATGATCATCATGGAGCCCAGCAGGTTGGCCAGGGTTTCGCGAGCCGCCAGGGCCACCGCCAAACCCCCGATCCCCAAACCCGTGATCACCGAGTAAGCCGGGATGCCGGCCCGGTTGGCCGCGTAGACCATCAGCCCGGGAACCATGATGAAGGATGCCAGGCGACTGCCCAGCCGCAACAACTGCATGCTCGGCGCGTGCGGCGACAGGCCCCGCATCTTGGCCACCAGGTTGGCCCCCTGCGTCAGCACCAGTGTGGCGGCCCAGGCGATAAGCGCAAACTTGTAAAACAACAGGATATTGGTGGTCGCCAACAGGACCACCCCCGTAATGTTGATCCAGCTGTCGGTGAACCAATCGGCCGCTGCTGTGATGAAAATGGTGACCAACAATGCCACGAAGGTTCCCGGGCGCCAATAGATGGGGGAGCCGTCCTGATCCCCCGTGGCTTCTGGGTTGACCTTGATATCGAAGAACCTGCCCAGCCTCAGGAGTACAACCGTTACCACGAACAATGCCACCAAAGTGAGCAGCAAAAGCCCCCACTGCCAGTAGGTTTGATCAAGATAGCGGCCCTCGACCCATTCGGGCAGATTTGCCTCCCATCGGAGGTCGAGCCCTTCGCCAGGAGTGAGGATGTAAGCCTCGAAAATATTGGGCGTGGTCGCCTCGATGTAAGGCAGGTCTTTGACCCGATCGTAGTAATCGTGCACGTTCGCGACGGTTTCGGCCGAGAATCGAAACTGCCCGGCACGCGACCCATCGTTGATCTTGACGATCTGCATCTCGGTGCCGGGCACTGTCCATTGCTCGATGGGTTGCGCCCGCGATCGGCTCAAGTCTTCCAGGCTTTCCTCACCGACGCCCGCACGCAACCGTCCAAGCAGCTCCGCCAGACTGAGATCCTGCTCGCTCTGCCTCACTGCCTCGGCGTCGGGGATATCGTTGACGTTGGGCGTGGGGATACGGTCAAGCACTTCCTTGATGAGCAGTGCCGCTTCGATGCCAGCCGTCTGTTGCAAGTCAGGCGGTATCTCGCTCAGATCCAGGGTGCGAGTGGCTCGCAACAGTGGCTCGATCGTTTCTTCGTTGGAGCCGCCGGCCTCGGCGAGTGCGTAGGCTTCTTCGATGGAGCTGAGCAGATCCAGGTAGACGGCTCGCGGGCTGGAGGTGTCGGGCGGCGCCAAAGGGCTTTCAGCCGGCGTGGGCGCACTCGCGGCAGCGGCACCGAGGCCGCCCAGCGACAGCAGCAAAGCCGTCAAGAGCACGATCGATTGTCGGAACCAGCGAGCGATCAAGCGATCAACAGGCATAAAACACTCTCTCCATACGAATGCATCCGCTCGGCCGGTGGTGTCCGGCGGCGCCACCGGTCGGTAACGAATCGACATGGTAATCCATCGCGGGGATGCCTCACATCACGGGATGCAACAGGAGAGCCTGGCGCGGCGCCGTCTGGTGCGCTATCGGTCTGGCTGGTTCGCGGCGCACGCTCGACGTTCGAAGGCGCCGCCTTCAAGCGCTGGCTGGGGGGTAGCCAGATCGTAGCCGCCCGCGCGTTGAAAAGTCGTTGCTACGAGCCCGGCCGGCAGCAGATCGAGGTCGCTGGGCACACCCTCGGTCAACGAACTGTTCAAGTGGTGCACGATCGCCGATCCTGATGATCTGCGCCGGTTCCTGGAAGGGACAGTCGCCGAATCCCTTTTCGCCGGTTCTTCGGAAGCCAGCACAGCCCTGACCAGCGCCAGGTTTGTCCTGTCCAACAGACTCTCAGAGCACATTCACATGCCAGATGGGGGTTTCAGCATCCGCGACTGGCTTGAGGATCCCAGCGGTGGCAATTTGTTCATCACCTTGCGCGAGGACATGAAAGACGCCATGAAGCCGATCGAATATGAATACTTCATATGCACCGTCTAGATCCCATTCAAAATTTTAGCTCCTTACGATCATTCATCATGTTCTTGCTCGAAGAACACCTCAGCCATTTGGCCGCCGTTGCGGCGGCCACTCGAATCGACCGGTGTCAGGATGCGTGAGCCACCGGGTTTCGCATTCGAGTCAAAGACGGACGATAGTCAACCCTCAAACCGGAAAGCCTGTACAGAATGCTGCCTCGCAATAAATTGGACCCTTCGGCAATCACTGCCTTTCTTCGATGTTAGTATTCTCGGCAATCGCTATTAACTCAATCCGGCGTCGCATCGAAGCGCGGATCATTTGAGGATTAGAAATTAATGGATCCTTCAGAGACCACCGTGAAAGAGTTTCTATTCCGCATGGGGTTTTCAAACGTAGTCTATGAGCCTGATGGTAATCTTCCACCCGACTTTTTGATCAGTGGCGAAATTGCTGTTGAGGTGAGAAGGCTGAACCAGAATCATTATGACGGATCAAAAATGCGCGGGTTGGAGACAGTAGCCATTCCGCTCTGGCAGAAGATGAAGCGCTTAATCGAGTCTATCGCAGGAACAGACGGAAATAGTTGGTTTGTTTTCTTCGAATTTCGTAGGCCGGAGCCGCCCTGGAAATCTATAAAGCCAGAGATCTGCAAATCCCTTCTAGAATTTAAAAATTCGACAGACAAACGAAATGGAATAATCTATTCTACCCAAAACTTCCAAGTCGACGTGATCGAAGCATCGCGACCTCATGAAACATTCTTTCTTCTAGGAGGCATGATTGATAATCAGTCTGGTGGATGTGTGGTGCCGGAACTAATCTCTAACATTCAGTATTGTGTTTCAGAAAAGTTGTCAAAGATCGGACCGTATCGCAATAAATATAAAACGTGGTGGCTGGTGCTCACAAACTACACGGGTTTCAGTCTTGACGAGGATGATCGCGAGCAATTGCAGCAGCATCTTCAACTCCCGGTTGGCTGGGACAGAATTCTTTTAATAAACCCTAGTGATCTGAGAGAATGGGTTGAGTTCTAAGAGGTGAGTCGTGTAGACGTCGCCTCGATGCCAAGACCTCCCTTGATGACCTGTCCCGATAGAGGACTTCCCTGTTGTCTCCTGGCCTCCCCAAGCAATTCGCTAACCGGGTCCGCCAGACGCTGAAGATGGCCGTCATGGCTCTTTCCGCGCAGCAACTCTGTCTAGGGCGATGTACGGCGGCGGACCCGGGCCAATCTTGACATTCCCAACAGCAGCCACAGTTTGAACACGGAAAGGAATCGGCAAGGTGTTGCTGGTCCAAAGCAGCGTCCTTTCATACGAAGCTGGCTCCGCAACCGCTAATCCAGTAGGAATTCCTTCACGATTCCATTGAGTCGCTCCGGATCTTCAAACTGCGGCCAGTGACCCACGCCAAGCATCTCCACCACCGTAGAACCCGGGATGTAGCCGCCCAACGCGCGGGCGGTCTTCACGTACAGTGGCCGGTCGTCTACTGCGGCAACGATGAGGGTGGGCGCGGCAAGCTGGCGCCACTCCTCGGGCCTAACCAGATTGCGGGTGAGCCGCTCGGGCTGAAACACCGCCAGGATGTTGGCGCCGGCCGCCTTCATCGAGGGCTGAGAGTAGGTCTGCAGCCGCAGGCCAATCAGGTCGTCGACCCGATTTGCTTCGTCGAGGATCAGCTTGTCAAAGACGTCTTTTACGCTGGACCAGGTGGGTGAACCGAATGCCTTGCCACGGCGAGTGAGGATGGCGCCGATCTCTTCCGCATCGTCCGACAGGCCGAAGGCCGACAGAATGATCAGCTTGTCGGTTCGCTCCGGGTGCGCCAGGGCGAAGCGGCTGGCCGTCCAGCTGCCCATGGAGATCCCCATCAGCGAGGTGGTCTTCAGCCCGAGCGCATCCATGAAGTTGATGATCTGGCCGACTTGATCCTTGATCTCATACGGCCGATCGGGCTTGCCGGTGTAGCCGCAGCCGATCATATCCAGTGCGAAGCAATGAAAATGCTCCGATAGTGGCCCGATGTTTGCGCAGAACGCCTCCCAGGAGCCGCCGGTGCCGTGGATCATGATAAGCGGTGGGTTGCCGCGTTCACCGGCCTCGACGTAGCGCGTCTGGAAGTCGCCGGTCGTGACCCAGGCTTGGCGGTGCTCTACGGTAGATAAGTGAGACCAGATGCTGCGATAGGGGTGTTCGTTGTCCACCATGATTTCATGTCTCCCATGAAGTGGTTAAAATGTAGGAATAACATCAAATCCGGTCGCCATCTCGCGACACGTGATTGCATTGGCGGCTTCGGCCAACAAAGCGGCAATCTCGCCGACGTGACTGGCGGTGCCGTATACATAGTTGTCTGGTCGCACCAGTGCCGCCAGACAGTCGTTCTGTTTAAACCAGTCGGCGACCACGGCGTCGGCCTCCTGGATCTGATCAAACGCGACAACTTGCAATCCGCTTGGCATGCGGGTAGCGTTGGGCGGCATGAAGGAACGCTGAGACAGCATCAAACGCCAGCCATTGCCGATGACGTGGTCCAGCAGGCGGGCCCCGTGATCCGTCGCCACCCGGGGCTGCGGAAACAGCCCGCCGCGCCCCGGTTGTGCATGCTGCGCCAACATGCCCCTCTCCAGGTGCGGCAGAATGTCTTGGCGCGGCGTGTCATGCACAACGCCCCCGCCCTGCGCCAGCATGCGCGCATCCCGTTCACGGGCCCTCGCGAGGTCGCGTTCGCAGATCACCGCGCCGAAACTCTTGATGCGAGCGGTGAGTTCGCGAACGTGCCCGCTGCGTTCGGCGCCATAACTGTTGAGCAGCCTTTCGGCTGCGTCACCCGTCACTTCGCCACGCAGCACCGCCGACAGCTTCCAGCTCAGGTTGGCGGCATCGCGAATGCCCTGGCACATGCCCTGTCCGAGAAATGGCGGTTGCATGTGAGCGGCATCGCCCGCCAGGAATACCCGCGCGCTGCGCCATTCGGTGGCGATCAAAGCGTGAAAGCGATAGCTCGACTGGCGCCATAACTCTCCATCGTCGGGGGATAGCCACCGGGACAAGAAGCGCCACGTCGCTTTCGGCGTGGCGACTTTTTCGGGGTCTTCGCCGGGCAGAAGCGAGATCTCGAATCGGCGATGGTTGCCGGGGCCAAGCACAAGAGTGCAGGGACGCGTGGGCTCACAGTACTGAACGCTTACCTGCGGCAGCTTGTGCAGGCCTCGCTCGTTGACCCGAACGTCGACCACCAGCCAGGGCTCGTCGAAATCCAGGTCATCCAAGGGCATATCCAGCTGGGTGCGCACGCTGCTGTTGCCACCGTCGCAGGCGAGTACATAACGTGCGCGCACCCGTCTGGGTTCGCCACCCGCCGTCGCGACCCTCAGCCAAACCCCCTGTTCGTCTTGAGCAATGGACTGCATCTCGGTACCGGTCTCCACCGTCACCTCCGGCAGCTCTGCCACACGCGCTCGCAAAACGCGCTCGACTTCCGGTTGCGTGAATACCAGCGACGGTGTGTATCCTTGTGGATACGGCGGCGGCAGCATCGTCATGCGCCGGATCAGTTGACCATCGGCGCCCAGATACTCAGAATCCGTGAACGGCTCCATGAACGGTCGCACCGCGTCGGCGATGCCGATTTGCTGAAAAACTCGCATGATCTCGTGATCGAGTGCGACGGCCCGCGGAATCTCGTACACACTATCCAGCCGGTCGCATACATACACGCTCAGGCCCGCTTGGCCAAGCAGGGCGGCCGCCACCGCACCGGTGGGGCCGTAGCCGATGATGGCAACATCGTAGAGCTTGGAGTCATTCATTGCTTGCTGTACCTCGGTGTCGGCGATGGGCGTGCGGTGCCCCACGTCGTCGTACGGACGACGTCGCCTGCAAGGGTTGATTCGGATTTTTGGATGCCCACCCGGGCTTCAGGAGTCGGCGAAATGGATACGTTTTTGCGCCGCCTTCAAGGCCGCCGTGGGCGGCGGCGAGATGCCCCACTGGTCGACGCGGCCGGGAGGCCACTGCCAGGATTCGGGGCCGCGTGGCACGTAGTTCTCATCTACCTGCTGAATCTCCGCGGTGTACTCAATCACCACGCCAAAGGGATCAATGAAATAGTTGAAGAGATTGTCGCCAGGGCCATGCCGGCCCGGCCCCCATTGCACGGGATAGCCGGAATCGCGCAGCCGACCCCCACCCCGCATCAATGTCTCGCAATTCGGCATGAAGAAGGCGATATGGTTGAGCGCATCGTTGTCCGACAGACCGACACCGATGGTGTGATGATCGCGGTTGCAATTCATGAACGCGATTGCCACCGTCAGGTCGATCAGGCGAAAATCCAGCACTTCCTCCAGGAAACGCCGGGCGTCTTGCGGCGCGCTGCTGTTCAAGACCACATGAGCAAGACGCACCGGGCCGTCACCAACGGCGGAGCTTTCCTCGCGGGCGTCACCATGAACGATCCGGAAGATCCTTCCTTGCGGGTCGCGTATCGTCATGCCCACACCCCCTGCGGGCTCATCCAATGTACCTAACGGCACGAGCACCTCACCTCCGGCACCCGCCATGGCCTTCGAAATCTCTGCCAGCGCTTCGACACTTCGCGCCCGTAGTGCCACATGCCGCAGGCGGGTATCGGATCCGCCGGCATGTAGCGCCAAGAGGTAGGCATCGGTGCCCGAGCCTTTCAGATAGAGCTCGCCTTCACGGCGCGCCGCTACCTCCAAGTGCCAGACCCGGGTATAGAAGGCTTCCGCCGCGGCAAGGTCCGGTACGGCCAGCGACACGCTGCGCAGCCCTTCGATCAAGGATGAACTCATAGTGAGTGGCTCCTTATCGGTTGGCGGAGATGCCGAGCTCGGGCAACAACGTCTCGTAGCGTGCGCTCTCGTCAATCAGATAAGTCTGAAAAGCCTCGACCGTCATTGGCGGCGCTACCGCCAGGTTCATGCGGGTCAGTTGCTGCCGCACCTCGGGCTCCTCCAGCACCTTCGTGAGCGCTTCGTTGGTGCGCCGGGCGACAGCGGGCTCGATGCCGAGCGGAGCGTAGAGCCCGAAGTAGGGGCCTCCGTCGACACCGTTCACGCCCGACTCGGCCAGGGTGGGGACGTCCGGGAATGCGGGATTGCGATCATCACCCGCAACCGCCAGCAGGCGGAAGCGGTCAGAGGGCAGTTGCGAAATGGCGAGGCCGGGATCAAACAACACTTCGACGTGGCCACCGAGGAAATCCTGCAAGGCACCGCTGGCGCCCTTGTAGGGCACGTGCCCCATGGAGATCCCGGTCTCGCGGCCAAAGGTCTCGGCGGCGAGGTGCAGCGCGGTACCGGAGCCAGCGGAGCCATAGTTCAGCTCACCAGGGCGCTCCCTCGCGTAATCAATGAACTCGCCAACCGTCGTGACCGGCACCGAGGCGTGCACTAACAGATTCATCGGAATGCTCACCAACGGGGCCAGTGGCGTCAGCTGCTGACGCGGATCGAAATCCGGTAACGGCACGAGTTGCGGCGTTATGATCACCATGCTGCCGGCCGACATCAGCATCGTCTGACCATCGGGCTTGGCGCGGGCCACTTCCTGCTGACCGATGTAGCCCTCCCCGCCAGGTCGGTTCTCGACGACGATGTGAGCCCCGATCTCGTCGCCCAGATGCGGTGCCACGACGCGCATCGCGCGATCGGCCACGCCACCGGGTGGAGCATTCACAACCACTCTGATCGGGCCGGTGGGCCACTCCGCCGCCTGCAGGGGCTGCACCAGTGCTGCCAGACATACTGCCATCCATGTCATCTTCATATTTGTCTCCTCATTTGAAAGTCGAGCCAGGATTAAGGCCACGAATCAAACAGAACTCTAGAGGACCGCGACGAAGCAGGATAGATGACAGTATTGTCGCGGAGATTCCCATCAGTTATTGCCTTGGGTGGCCGCCTCGTAATACTTCACTTCGCGGTCCAGCGCATGGGCGAAGGCCTCAGCGGCCGGCGTAAGCGGTAAGCCCTTGCGCTGGATCAGGCAGATTGTCGGGGCGCTGATGTCGTCGTCCAGTTCCAGCCTGGCCAATAGCGTGGAGGTCACGCTGGCCGACAGCCATGGCTCTGGCAGTAAAGCGACGAGATCCGTATTGACCAATAGGCTAACCAGCGCCATCAGGGATTCGCACTGCACATCGGCCCGCGGCGTCGGCAGGTCACGTGAGCGAAAGACTTCGTCAAGCTCCGATGATCGCGGTCCGGCTGCAGCCGTCAGCACCCAGTCTGCGTTCACCAGTCCGGCCAACGAGCGGACCCGACTCAGAGGATGGTTCTTGCGGCAGACCACCGCTCGACGATGCTCGAAAAGTGGTGTTACCGCGAACTCGCTGCCCAGCGATCTTGCAGGCTGAGGCGTCATGACAAAGTCGAGCTGGCGGTCCCGCAGGGCCGGGAGCATTACCGGCAATAATCCTTCCACGATCCGTATCTGTGCCAGCGGGTAGGCCTTGCGAAACGCCTTCAAGGCCCCCGGCAAAAATAAAAGGGAGGGCGTGGCCGACAGCGCCACAGCCACCTGCCCGCCCCGACCGCCCAGTAATTGCGCCAGTTCATCGCGCCCCCGGCTCAGCTCGTTGGCCGCCACCTCGGCCCGAAGCAGAAAGCGTCTGCCAAAGTCGTTCAGCGCGGCGCCATGCGTCGTTCGCTCGAAGAGGGGCGTGCCCAGGTCTTTTTCGAGCTGCCGCACACTCTTGGTGAGCGCCGGCTGGCTAAGGCCCAAATCCCGAGCGGCCTGGTGGATGCTGCCGGCCTTGGCAACCGCAACGAAATCGCGGAGCTGATTGAATTTCATGATCTCACCTGTTTCATCCATGCTGGTGCGCCACGCCACTGAGTGCGTTTCGTGCCCCATTTTGCAGCCTTGCAGATTACCCGAAGCCGAATACAGGGACGCATTCGAGGTCGAGCCAAAAATCCGCCGCGCGCCACCGCCGGGCAGTGCGAATAGAGCAGCATTTGCGCTTTCACGTCATCGATGGCGCGCCGGCTCGAGGCTGTCGGAGCGAGCCCATGCTACGTCTCCGGCGCCGAGCGAAGCCGTGGCAGGGGCACCTGAGATTGAATGGCGCGACGAAACCTGTTTTACCCTGACGCCTGGCTCAGGAGCCGAGATCAAATTGCGTATGGCTGCGGGAGAGCGAGCCCACTTTTCGTGGTCTGCCATCGGTAAAGTAGTGAATTGGGACTCGCACGGTGATGGAGGTGGGAGATCCATCAGTTACGAAAAAGGTCGCGGCGTCCCCGAGGATGAGGGTGTGCTGGAGGCGGCTTTCGACGGATGATCCTGGCGCAATCGGACAGAATCTGACGTCGAGGTCGTGTTGAATACCAGCGGCGAGTATGCAGAGGTGAAGCGAATTCTTTAGCCAACGACTGCGACTTTTCAGCCCAACAGGCGGTTGTCTCAGCCGCTGAGCCAACCGTCGTTTCAGCGGTCTGTTTCGTTTCGCGAGCGAAACCCGATCCCAAAAGATCGGCATCCTCCTGTGATAGCGATGTCCACACTAAGACATGTTGTGAGGGGCGCCAGAGTTGCGACCGCCCGGACGATTTTCGCATGCGAAAATCGTCATGGGTTTACTGCTCTATGTCTTCGTCAAACCGCAAAGCAACATCGAGAGGCACTGTGTGTAGCAGGTCCGCCAGCTGCGTCGCGAACGCCGGGGCCAACTCCTCGGGCACAGCGCGTAATGCAGGAGCCGCCATTCGCAGAAATTTGCACCAGAGTGCTTTCCGCTCAGAGTCGGATAACGTCATCTCGCCAGCGCGATCCGAAGCTTTGGGCAATGCTGAGCGAGCGGGCTGAGTCTCCATGGAGCTTATCTAATGAGCCGCCTGACCATCGACTTAACGGACCAGCAGCACCAAAGCCTGAAGGCGCTGGCCGCCTTGCAGGGTAAGACCATCAAGCAATACGCCCTCGAACGCTTATTCCCCGGCGATGCTGATGCCGACCAGGCATGGCAAGAACTGAAAACCATGCTGGGAAACCGCATCAACGAGGGGGTTGCGGGGAAGGTGTCTACTACGAGCATCAGCGAAATTTTGGATGAAGAACTCGGGGACCGCGCTTGACGGCTTTCGTCCTCACTGCGGAGGCAGAAGCCGATGTGCGTGGCATCATCCGTGACACGCGCAAGGAATGGGCCCGAGTTCCTCTGGGTCAAGATGAAACATCTTCACCAGGCGGGCACGATTTTTACGGCTTGGTAGTGCGAGCACATGCGACCCTGCCACGATGAAGTGATCCAACGTCCGGATATCGATCAATGCCAAGGCATCTTTGAGCTGATACGTGATGCGCTTTTCAGCCACACTCGGCTCGGGATGCCCTGATGGGTGGTTGTGCGAGAGGATGACCGCTGCCGCATCGAGCCGCAGCGCCTCCTTGACGACTTCGCTCGGATACACCGGTGCGCTGTCGGTGGTGCCTCGGAACATCTCGGCATACTCGATCAGTCGATGACGAGTATCCAGGAACAGCACGGTGAAGACTTCATGCTCAAAGCCCGACAACTTGGTGCGCAAGTACTCCTTAGCCACCGCCGGAGAGCTGAACTCAGCACCGCGCTGCATCTTCTGCTCAACGGCCTGGCGTGCCGCCTCTAGAATCTTCTCAGGTGTGGCCGGAGAGTCGTTCTGCACGACGGGATCTGGCCGCTGCCAATGAGAGCTCGGGGTAGGACCCTAAGCTGTAGGTATTCTGCTTGCCGTGCGCGCGATAGGCGAGACGCCAGGTCTTGGCCCCGCTGGGAGAAACCCAGAGGTACATGCCCTCGCCGTCAAACAAAAAGCCACCGCGATGGGTGGCTTTAAAAGAATCTTGGCGGACAGAGGGGGATTCGAACCCCCGATACGCTTGTGACGTATACACGCTTTCCAGGCGTGCGCCTTCAACCACTCGGCCACCTGTCCGGGCGCTGCGGCCAGTACCTCTGCCACAGGCGAAGCTCAACATTTTAGCAGACCCCGAGCTTGCCTGTGTTGGGTTGGATCGAGGGAGACCCCGGCCCCGGCCCCGGGTCAAGCCCGGGGTGACGACCTCACGCTGGCCCTGCGGGCCAGTCTCGGCCGGGATGACGTTTTTTGGGCCGATGACGAACCGCAAAAGACAAGAGCCACGCAAGTTGCCTTGCGCGGCTCTTGTGCCGGGCGGTGTGCCCCGGCCATCTTCTTGGGAGGAACGCGGGAGGGTTCTCCTCCGAAACCTGCCGCGCCGTGTTGCCCTCGCTATTATGGTTGCTGCCTGCGGGCCGCCTGTTGACGTTGCCCATGATGCCCTGAGACGGGCTGTCTCCTCCACTGCATGGCAACGATTATGGCGGGCTGCGTCGCGGTGCACACTTGGGAAATACCCTAGTTTGGTGCCTGGAGTCGTGCATATTGTGCACCGCAGCGATGCATGAACGGCAATGCCTAGACGGGTTTGCCGAGCTGATCGAGGATGGCCGGGTTCTCGAGAGTGGAGACGTCTTGCGTGATTTCTTCCCCTTTGGCCACCACACGCAGCAGGCGCCGCATGATCTTGCCGGAGCGGGTTTTTGGCAGGTTTTCGCCAAATCGGATTTCGCGCGGCTTGGCGATGGGGCCAATCTCGTGCGCGACCCAGTCGCGCAGCTTGCCGGCGATTTGCCTGGCCTGGTCGCCTTCGGGCATGGCTTGCTTGAGCACCACGAAAGCCACCACGGCTTCGCCGGTGACGTCATCTGGGCGCCCCACCACAGCAGCTTCGGCCACATCGGGGTGCGATACCAGCACCGATTCGATTTCCATCGTGCCCAGGCGGTGACCCGACACGTTGAGCACGTCGTCGATCCGGCCCATGATCCAGATGTAGCCGTCGTCGTCGAGGTGGGCGCCATCGCCCGCCAGGTAGGTGTTACCGCCCAGCTCGGCGGGGAAATAGGTTTTGCGGAACCGCTCGGGGTCGCGCCAGATGGTGCGTACCATGGCCGGCCAGGGTTTTTTCACCACCAGAAAGCCGCCCTTGCCGCGCGGCACGGGCTGGCCGGATTCATCGACCACGGTGGCGGCAATACCCGGCAGGGGACGGGTGCAGGAGCCCGGTTTGGTGGGGGTGGCGCCAGGCAACGGGCTGATCATATGGCCGCCGGTTTCGGTTTGCCACCAGGTATCGATGACCGGGCATCGCTCGCCACCGATGTTCTTGTAGTACCACATCCACGCTTCGGGGTTGATGGGCTCGCCCACGGAACCAATGATGCGCAGGCTGGAGAGATCGAACTGGCGGGGGTGGATGTCGGCGTTGGCCTCAGCCGCCTTGATGAGCGAACGAATGGCGGTGGGCGCGGTGTAGAAGATGCTGACGCGATGCTGCTCGATCATGCGCCAGAATCGGGCGCTGTCGGGCCAGGTGGGCACGCCCTCGAACATGATCTGGGTGGCACCGGCAGCCAGTGGGCCGTAGGCGATATAGGTATGGCCGGTGATCCAGCCCACGTCGGCCGTGCACCAGAAGATATCGGCAGGCTTGAGGTCGAAGCTCCACTTCATGGTGAGCGCGGCCCACAGCAGATAGCCGGCGCTGGCATGCTGGATGCCCTTGGGCTTGCCGGTGGAGCCGGAGGTATACAGGATGAACAGCGGATGCTCGGCATCGAGCGCCGGCGGCTGGTGGGTGGCCGGCTGGTCGGCCGTGAATTCGTGCAGCCAGAGGTCGTGCTGGCTGTTCCAGGGCAGGTCGTCGCCCGTGCGGCGGTACACCACCACTTGCCGCACCGACTGGCAGCCCCCCAGGCTGAAGGCTTCGTCGAGGGTGGCCTTGAGCGGAATGGTGCGGCCGCCGCGTACCTGGGCATCGGCGGTAAACACCAGCACGGCACCCGTATCCACAATGCGTTCTTGCAGGCTCTTGGCCGAGAAACCGCCGAAGACCACCGAATGGATGATGCCGAGGCGGGCACAGGCCTGCATCACCACCACGGCTTCGATCGACATGGGCAGATACACCACTGCCCGGTCACCTGTCTTGTAACCGGCGGCTTCGAGCGCGTTGGCCAGGCGACACACTCGCGCATGCAGCTCGGCATAGCTGACGCGGGTGACGTTGCCGTCGTCGGCCTCGAAGATGATGGCCGTGCGATCGCCGCGCCCTTCGTCGAGGTGACGATCGAGGCAGTTGGCCGAGACATTGAGCTGGCCATCGTGAAACCAGCGCCAGAAGGGTGGCTCGGATTCGTCGAGCACCTGGGTGAAGGGCTTTTGCCACACCAGATGCTCGCGAGCCAGACGCTCCCAGAACCCCGCGAAGTCGCGCTCGGCCTCGTCGCACAGGGCCTGATAGTGCGCCATGCCGGCGATCGTGGCGTCGCGAGCCAGCGCCTCGGGGGGCGGAAACACACGGTTTTCGGTCAGAACGGAATCAATGGCTTGTGACATGCAACGACCTCGTCAGAAGTTGGGAAGTCAGGCCGACAGACCCAGGGCGGCGATGCCAGCCTGGGCAATCTCGACATCCTCGCTGGATTTCACGCCCGAAACGCCCACCGCGCCAACGGTTTGCCCGTCGACCACGATCGGCACGCCGCCTTCACACATGCCTTGCAACACCGGCGCCGACAGGAATGCATAGCGACCCTGGTTGATCATGTTTTCGAAGATCTTCGATTCACGCTGCGCCAGCGAGGAGGTGTGGGCCTTGGCCGGGCTCATATGGGCCGTCATGGGCGCGGCGCCATCCAGACGCCGCAGGCCAAGCAAGTGCCCACCGTCGTCTACCACGGAAATCGTGACGGCCCATTGGCGCTGATTGGCAAACTGTTCGGCCGCATCGAGAATTTGGGTGACATCAGCGCAAGAGAGCACAGGCTTGGATTTCATGGAACGACTCCGTCAAGGGATGAAGACCATCGGCACAGAAGTGTGCGGATGGCGAATGCGAGGACCGCGGACGACCGGGTGAACGCACAAGTGCCGCCTCGACGGGCGGCATCATGCGGCGTGACCAGGGGCCGCAGCGCAACTGGAACCATACAACGAGTCGGGGCCCCACGGCCAAATCAACCCTGGCAAACCTTTCGGCAGCCGCCTGGGGAACGCTCGGCCGTCAGAGAATCCTTACGCAGAGTTGACGTCCGGCGACAATTTTGGTTAACTCGTGACCGATCTCGTCCGCCACGTCCGTGGCGGGTGCCCCTCACCCACCTTTCTCCCCATACCCGCCATGACGTCGTTCCGCCCCACGTTCATGTCGCCGCTCGCCGCGCGCTGCGGCCGCCTCTTGTTGATCGGCGCCATGGCGGCGTTTGCGGCCGGCTGCGCCAGTACGGGCAGCGGCCAGCGGACGGCCGGGCAAGGGGCAGTCGAGCACGACGGTCTGGCACTGCTGCTGGCCCGTATCGAGGCCAACGACGCCCAACGCAGCGACCCCCTCGATCGCCTGGTCAACCCGGGCGCGGCATTTGTCGACGAAGCCCTGGCCGTGCTCGGCACAAGCTATCGCTACGGCGGCACCTCGCCCGACGAAGGCTTTGATTGCAGTGGCCTGATCTGGTTTGCCGCCAACGAGGCCGTTGGCGTCACCTTGCCGCGCACCACCGCAGCGCTGGCGCAGCATGGCCGCAAGATCGATCGCACCGAACTGCAACGCGGCGATCTCGTCTTCTTCAATACCCAGGGCCGACGCTACTCGCACGTTGGCATCTATCTGGGCGATGGCGACTTCGTGCACGCCCCGAGCGCCGGCGGCGTGGTTCGCATCGAGAATCTGGCCATCAACTATTGGAACAAGCGCTTCAACGGCGCCCGGCGCATCACTCACCTCACCCGGCTGGCTGCCAACTGATCGCAGGCTGCGTCGCATAGTCCGCAGCTTTGCAAGGCCTGCTGCATGCTGCACACTGAGCGTCGGCACGCCACCACTTGCACGCCAGAGCGCTGGGCCGATTGCCGGAACATCTTCATCACGTTGTGACCGAGAAAATCGGTAAGCAGAATCACCAGCTGCGTGCCGCTGGGCAAGGTGGGCGCCTTGCGTTGGTGCGATGGGTGGCGACCGCTGATGTGCTGCGTGATGGCGATGTTCCAGCGCTGAAGCAGATCGGGGATGTTGCCGAGTCGGTCGGCACCAACGACCACCGCCGGAATGGCTGCTGCCTGATTCATGGGTTGCTCTCCTGATGACGTGCGCCGATGACCTGCACTTGAGGTGCGCACGGCGTTAATAATAATGATTCTCATTTTATGCTGTCAATAGAATCGAGAATCATTATTTTCTTCAGGAAGGATCACCCATTCGTCGTCGGCCAACGACCGCCGCCTCGGGCATGGCCGTGGCAGACGATGCCAGGCTCGCATTGCCGCTGCGGCGCCAGACCGCCACCGCTCAGGCCCGCAGCCCGCTACGCAACGCGCAGCGGGCTGCGGGGGCTTTGGCCAGAATCAGATGGGCTTGTAGCGGATCCGGCGTGGCTTGGCCGCCTCTTCACCCAGTCGGCGCTTCTTGTCGGCTTCGTACTCCTGATAGTTGCCGTCGAAGAACACCACCTGCGAATCCCCTTCGAATGCCAGGATGTGTGTGGCAATACGATCGAGGAACCAGCGATCGTGGCTGATCACCATCACGCTGCCTGCAAATTCGAGCAGCGCGTCTTCGAGCGCACGCAAGGTTTCCACGTCGAGATCGTTGGAGGGCTCGTCGAGCAGCAGCAGATTGCCGCCGCTGGCCAGCGTTTTGGCCAGATGCAGTCGACCGCGCTCGCCGCCGGACAGTTGGCCGGCGCGCTTGCTCTGGTCGCCACCCTTGAAGTTGAAGCGGCCCAGATACGCGCGCGAGGGCATTTCGAACTTGCCCACGGTGAGCAGATCGGCACCATCGGCCACGATGTCGAATACGGACTTATTGGCGTCGAGCGTGTCGCGCGATTGATCCACGAACGACAGCTTGACCGTGGAGCCGATTTTCACCTCACCGGAATCGGGTTGCTCCTGCCCCACAATCATGCGAAACAGCGTGGACTTGCCTGCCCCGTTGGGGCCAATCACGCCCACGATGGCGCCCGGCGGCACCTTGAAGCTGAGATCGTCGATCAGCAGACGGTCGCCATAAGCCTTGCGCACGTGATCGAACTCGACCACTTCGTTGCCCAGGCGCTCGGCCACCGGGATGAAGATTTCGCGAGTTTCGTTGCGCTTCTGGTATTCGTGCGAGCTGAGCTCTTCGAAGCGCGACAGACGCGCCCGCGACTTGGCCTGTCGACCCTTGGGATTCTGCCGCACCCATTCCAGCTCCTGGCGAATGGTTTTCTGGCGGGCGGATTCGGCGGATTCTTCCTGCTTGAGGCGGTCTTCTTTTTGTTCGAGCCAACTGCTGTAGTTGCCTTTCCAGGGGATGCCGTGGCCACGATCCAGCTCCAGGATCCACTCGGCGGCGTTGTCGAGGAAGTAACGATCGTGGGTCACGGCCACCACGGTACCGGGGAAGCGCTGCAGAAACTGCTCGAGCCAATCGACACTCTCGGCGTCGAGGTGGTTGGTGGGTTCGTCGAGCAGCAGCATGTCGGGCCGCGACAGCAACAGGCGGCACAGGGCCACGCGGCGCTTCTCGCCCCCCGACAGATTGCCCACGATGGCCTCCCAGGGCGGCAGACGCAGGGCGTCGGCGGCAATCTCGAGCTGGGTGTCGGCATCGCCACCGCCGCTGGCGTCGGCAGCACTGATGACCGCTTCGAGTCGTGCTTGCTCTTCGGCCAGGGCATCGAAGTCGGCGTCGGGCTCGGCATAGGCGGCATACACCTCGTCGAGGCGCTGGCGGGCGGCAAACACCTCGCCCATGCCTTCTTCCACGGCCTGCCGCACGGTTTGCTCGGGGTTGAGCTGCGGCTCCTGCGGCAAGTAGCCGATGCGCAGGTCGGCCATGGGTTGCGCCGTGCCTTCGATTTCGGTGTCTTCACCGGCCATGATGCGCAGCAAGGTGGATTTGCCCGAACCGTTCAGGCCGAGCACGCCAATCTTGGCACCAGGAAAAAAGGAAAGGGAAATATCGCGCAGGATCTGCCGCTTGGGCGGCACCATCTTGCCCACGCGATGCATGCTGTAGACGTATTGAGCCATGGTTTGCTGGTTTCTCCGGGAATCCCCTGATTGTAGGCCAGCCAATGGCGCGTCTCGCAAAACGCGATGCCGCGCGCCAGAACACGCGGCGAGAACATGCAGTATCCTCGGGTGCGTCGCGGGGCGCTTCGAGAGCGAGGTGCCCTCCCTGTAATCCCCAAAGGAAACTACATGGATCGTACCTCCGCATTGCGCAATCCCGTATTGATCATCGCGGGCACCATTGTGCTGGCGCTGGCCATCATTGGCGCATTGGCGCCAGAACCGTTCGGTGAAGTGGCACAAACCCTGCTGCTGTTCACCACCACGAATTTCGGCTGGTTCCTGCTCATTGCCGTGTTCGTCCTCATCATCTTTCTGCTCGGTCTGGCGGCAAGTCGATACGGCTCGATCCGGCTGGGCGGCGACGACTCCCGCCCCGAGTTCGGCTTTTTCAGCTGGATCGCGATGCTGTTCTCCACCGGCTTCGGTGCCGGCCTGGTGTTCTGGGGCGTCGCCGAGCCCATGAGCCACTTCTTCAGCACGCCTTTTGCCGGCACCGAAGCGCAAACCCGCGAGGCCGCCCGTGTGGCCATGGGCTATTCGTTCTTCCACTGGGGCATCAGCCAGTGGGCGGTGTTTGCGATGGCCGGTCTGGCCATCGGGTTTCTGCAGTTTCGCAAGAAGCGCGATGGCCTGGTGTCCACCGCGCTGGAGCCCATTCTGGGCAGCAAGCCCGCCACCAAGACCGCAGTCGACTCCCTGGCCGTCATCGCCACGGTCATGGGCATTGCCACATCGGTAGGCTTGGGCGTGCTTCAGGTGAACGGCGGCCTCACGTCGGTATTCGGTCTGCCGGATTCGTTCTCCATACAGTTCATGGTGATTCTGGCCATGCTGGTGGCCTACATGATTTCGTCGGCCACGGGTCTGGAGAAAGGCATCCGCTGGCTGAGCAACCTCAACCTGGGCCTGTGCCTCGGCTTGCTTCTCTTTGTGTTCATCGCCGGGCCCACGGTGTTTGTGCTCAACGCCTTCACGCTGGCCATGGGCGACTACTTCACCAATTTCGTGCAATACAGCCTGCGGCTCGAGCCCTACCAGGGCCGTACCTGGGTGCGCGACTGGACCATCTTCTACTGGGCCTGGGCGATCGCGTGGTCGCCGTTTGTGGGCGCCTTCGTGGCGCGCGTGTCGCGCGGTCGGACCATGCGCGAATTCGTGCTGGGCGTGCTGGTGGTGCCCCCGCTCATCGCCTGCGTCTGGATCGCCACGTTTGGCGGCCTCGCGCTTTACGAAGACCTGAACTCGGCCGCCGGCATTGCCGAGATCGTGAACAACAACGTGTCGCTGGCCCTGTTTGCGGCGTATCAGTCGCTGCCCATGCCGGAAGTGCTGTCGGTGGTGTCGATTCTGCTCATCTTCACCTTCCTGGTCACATCGGCCGACTCGGCCACCTACATCCTGGCCAGCATGACCAGTAACGGCAGCCTGGTGCCGCCCACCATCAGCAAGTTCATCTGGGGCATCCTGATGTCGGCCATCGCTGCCGTGCTGCTGGCCTCGGGCGGCCTCAGCTCATTGCAGACCGCGTCTTTGGTATCGGCCCTGCCGTTCACCATCTTGCTGTTGCTGATGATGGCGGCGATGATCAAGATGCTGAAGCATGAGCCGCTGCCGATCCGCCCGGCCGACCTGCGCCGCTACCGCCGCCTGGCTCAGGCCGCCTCCCTCGAAGAAAGCCGTCGCCGCAAGAACCAGCTCAACCGCGACAAGCCGCGGCCTTGAGGGAGATCCCGGCCCCCGTCCGGGCGCAAAGCGCCCGGCGGGGCCGGGATGACGAGCTCCCCACTTCACGTCATCCCGGCCCCGGGTCAAGCCCGGGGTGACGAACTCCCCACTTCACGTCATCCCGGCCCCGGGTCAAGCCCGGGGTGACGAGCCCCCGTCCGGGTGCAAAGCACCCGTCGATCCGGGACCTACCCCCGAAAGTCGAACACCTCGTCGAGCCAGTCGTAGGCCCGCTGGTGATACACCGACCGGGCCAGCGTTTCGCAGTGCCCCCCGGCTCCCTCGGCGGCGGTAAACCTCACCATCGTCACCGGGCCGCTCACGGCCTCCTGCAGCCGCGACGCAAAGGCGGCGATGGGGTCTCCTTCTGTCTGGATGATGAGTGAGGGGCATGCAATACGATGCGCCACATCCGACAGGCGAAACTCGACGAGCGCACGGAAATACGCCGCCAGCGAAGTGACGCCATGCACCCAGAAGCCGCGCTGCAAGACGGTCCAGCGCAACATCGGGTCGGCTTCGATGGCCTGCATCACGGGCGCCAGGTCGGCATCGGTCACGTCGGGCAGGGCCTCGGCAAGCTCCTCGGCGCCAAACTTGCGAAACAGGCCGCGGATGCTGTCGAGCATGTCCCATTGGCCGGGGTCGGCGATGAGTGCCGCCACCCGCGGCTGTCCGGCCACCGCGCGCGGCGCCAGATAGCCCCCAAAGCTCCAGCCTGCCACCGCAATGCGCGAGGCGTCCACGCCCGGGATGCGTTCGGCCACGTCGAGCACGGCGTCGAGCACCACCTCCCAATCGTGGCGCATGACCGCACCGTCGCGAATCAGCGGGCGACCCTGACCGGGGCCATCGAAGGTAAGGACGTGGTAGCCACGCGCCTGCGCAGCGCGCGCCGCACTGTAATGCATGGCGTGCAAGGTTTCGTCGTAGCCGTTGACGCAGATGAGTAGCGGCCGCGAACCCGCGCCGCCGGAATAGAACCAGGCCGGCATCTGCAGATCGCCCAACGGAATGTCGAGCGATTGCAGGGGAGGGTCGAACAGCGCGGCGGCCTGAGCGAACGCGGCCGCCTCCCGAGCGTAGCCCTCGCTCACCCGGTGATCCACGGGGGCGCCGAACCAGACAGGATACGACGCGCGGAAATAGGTGGCGGCCCGCAGGTAAAGTTGCCGGGCGCTGATGGCATGACCTGAAGCCTCACAGGTGCGGGCTTCGCCCTCGAGCCGTTCGGCCAGCGCAAACCAGGCGCGGTGCCAGGTGTCGCGATCGCCATCGGGAATCTGGCGGCACACCGCCATGATCTCGCCCAGTTCGGCGCCGCCTTCGGCGAGATTGAGCAAGGGTCGCTGCGCCCACACGTCGAACACGGGGTGGGCAAATCCGATCTGCATGACAGAGGTCTCCTGAACCCGCCGGGCCCGCACCGGCAAGGACAAGCCACGTAAACTCGCCGACCGCGGGCGGGCCGACGAGTGCAGCCCCCTCGAATCAGGCAGGCGCGCGCAATGTCTTGAGCGCGTGCGTCCAACGCGCCAGCTCGTCGAGCATGGCGGTGGCCGACGACTCGAGCGTGTCGTTGGTGATGAGATTGCGATGATCGTCGAGCTGCTGGGCCACGCTGATTACCGTTACCGCCTCGCCAATGGGTGCCATCTTGAAGGAAGTGGTCATCAGTTTGGTGACCTGGGCCGAGCGCATGCCACCCGAGATGCCGCCGTAGCTGGCCAGGGCCACCGGCTTGTAGTGCCATTCGCGATGCAGATACTGCATGGCATTCACCAGCGAACTGGGCGGGCCATAGTTGTACTCAGGCAGCACGAACACGAAGGCATCGGCAGCGGCCACGCTGGCGCTCCACTTTTTCGTGTGCTCATGTTGGTATTTTTGCAGCCGGGGATGTTCGGGCTCATCGAACACCGGCAGGTTGAAATCGGCCAGGTCGACCAGCTCGGCATCGAAGCCATCATGGGCACGGGCCTGATCGAGCATCCAGCGCCCCACTGCGGGGCCGACACGGTTGGGACGGGTGCTGCAAATGAGGATATGAAGTTTGGGATTCACGCGATCTCCGGGAACAGAAAAAAGGCAGTACGATCGAAGCCAGCAAGTTAGCACGACCCGACCCCACGTCATTGGTTCCGGAGGCCCCCCATGCGCTACCAGGAAGTCCTGAAATTCTGGTTTGAAGACATCAACCCCGAGCTCTGGTTCCAGAAGAGCGACGCTTTCGATGCCACCCTGCGCGAGCGCTTCGGCCAACTGGTGGCCGCCGCCACGGTTTGCGAGCTCGATCACTGGCGCAATACCCCCGAGGGGCGGCTGGCCGAAATTCTGCTGCTCGATCAATTCACCCGCAATCTGTACCGCAACACGCCGCAGGCCTTCGCCTCCGATCCGCTCGCCCTGGCGTTGGCCCAGGAAGCCATCGCCAGCGGTTGCGAGGCGCAACTCAACGTGGAGCAGCGCCGCTTCCTCTACATGCCGTTCATGCACAGCGAGTCGCAGCGCATTCACGAGCGTGCCGTGTGTCTATTCACCCACCTGGGCCTGCCCGAGGTGGTCGAATACGAAATGCGGCACAAGCGCATCATCGATCGCTTCGGCCGTTACCCGCATCGCAACGCCATCCTGGGCCGACCCTCCACGCCCAACGAAATCGCCTTTCTCGAGGAGCCGGGCTCCTCGTTCTGAACGGCGGGAGGCGTCGCGATCAACGAAGCCCGGCCGCCGTTGCCCACGAGCGCGCAGCCGGGCCGAGCCGGGACTCAGGAGCGCCGTGCGTGCGCACGGGCCGCGTTGGCCTGCAAGAACTCATCCAGCACCCGACCCGTGTGAGAGTAGCCGCTGGCCGCCCGCACCTCGCCCGGTGTGCCCTGCACCACCACCTGCCCGCCCGCCGTACCGCCTTCAGGGCCCATATCCAGCAGCCAGTCGGCTTCGGCAATCACGTCCAGGTTGTGCTCGATCACCACCACCGTATTGCCGGCCTCCACCAGCCGGTGGAGCACCGCAATCAATCGCTCCACGTCGGCCATGGCCAGACCCACCGTCGGTTCGTCGAGCACGTAGAGGGTGTGGGGCGCCCGCCCCGCCCGACCGGTGCGCGTCAGCCCCTCGGTCATGCGGGCCTTGGCCAGTTCGGTCACCAGCTTGATGCGTTGCGCCTCGCCACCCGACAACGTGGGCGAGGGCTGGCCAAGCGTGAGATAACCCAGACCCACGTCCTGCATCAACTGCAGGGGATGACGAACCGCAGGGTGATGGGCGAAATAGTCGATGGCGTCGTCGACTTCCATGCCCAGCACCTCGCCCACATTGCGGTCCCGCAAGCGCACCGCCAGGGTTTCGGGATTGAAGCGTGCACCGCTGCAGGTGTCGCACAGCACCTTCACGTCGGGCAGAAAGTTCATCTCGATCGTGCGCATGCCCTGGCCTTCGCAATCGGGGCAACGACCGGCACCGGTGTTGAAGCTGAAACGAGAGGCCGTCCAGCCTCGCATGCGCGCCTCGACCGTGTCGGCAAACTGACGGCGCACCACATCCCAGAAACCGATGTAGGTGGCCGGGCATGACCGCGGCGTCTTGCCAATGGGCGTCTGATCCACCTCGAGCACCCGGTCGATCACCTGCCAACCGGTGATTTCGGCGCATCCCTGCCAGTGAGCATCGCCCTCCTGGCGGTCGGTCAGGCGGCGCGACAGGTTGTCGCGCAGCACATCGCGCGCCAGTGTGGATTTACCCGAACCGGACACCCCGGTCACGACACTGAGGCGATTGAGCGGAAAGCGCGCCGTGGCGTCCTGCAAGTTGTGGCGCCGGGCCCCCGTCACCGTGAGCCAGCGGGTGGCAGCATCCACCGGGCGCCGAGGCTCGGCCGCATGCTGCAATGGCTGGGCCAGATAGCGGCCG
The DNA here is from genome assembly GCA_041690575.1 of Verticiella sp. Taxonomy (GTDB): domain Bacteria; phylum Pseudomonadota; class Gammaproteobacteria; order Burkholderiales; family Burkholderiaceae_B; genus Verticiella. The sequence continues at coordinate 222,994 of JAWLHC010000003.1, read as the reverse complement.
GTGGTGGAGGCCGGATTGGCCATGAGGTCGGCCACGGTACCTTGCGCCACCACCTGGCCGCCGCGCACTCCCGCTCCCGGCCCCATGTCGATCACGTGCTGAGCCCGACGAATGGTGTCTTCGTCATGCTCCACCACCACCAACGTGTTGCCGTTGCGCTCGAGCCGATGCAGAGCGTCGAGCAGAATGCGGTTGTCGCGCGGGTGCAGACCGATGGTGGGTTCGTCGAGCACGTAGCACACGCCCTGCAGATTGGAGCCCAGTTGCGCGGCCAGACGAATACGCTGCGCCTCACCACCCGACAGTGTGGGCGCGGCCCGGTCGAGCGCCAGGTATGACAGACCCACGGATTCGAGAAACGTGAGCCGGCTACGCAACTCGGCCAGCAGGTCGCGGGCGATGTCGGCATCGCGGCCGGTCAGCTCGAGCTGCAGAAAGAAGCGACTGGCGTCAGCCACCGACAGGGCGCTGAGTTCGGCAATGGAGCGCTCGCGCCAGCGCACCGCCAGCGACACCCGGTTCAGCCGCTGCCCGTGACAGGTGGGACAAGGCTCGGCATCGCCGTCGGCACCCGCCTGCCAGGCGCCTTCTTCGCCCGACTGCTCGGCATCGAATCCCGGCAGGCGAACCCCGGCGCCAAAACAATCCGGACACCAACCATGCTTGGAGTTGTACGAGAACTGGCGGGGGTCCGGCTCGGGAAAACTGGTGCCGCATGAGGGGCAGGCCCGTTTGACCGACAACACCTGCTCCTCGGGATCGTCACGCAGGGCCTGTGCCCGCCGAGCCGCCAGGCTCAGCACACCACCGGCGGCCGGGCGCGGCGTGAGCTCACCCAGCACCCGCATGACTCCCTTGCCATGCTCCAGCGCTTCTCGCACGGCCGAGCGCAGGCCCGCTTCGTCGCGCCGGTCGACGATCAGATCGGCCACCGGCAGGTCGATGTTGTGTTCCTGGTAGCGGTCGAGCCGCGGCCAGGGCGACACGGGGATGAATTGGCCGTCCACCCGCAAATGGCTGTGGCCCTTGTTTGCCGCCCACTTGGCCAGATCGGTGTAATACCCCTTGCGGGCCGACACCAGCGGCGCAAGGATGCCGATGTGCTCGCCCAGGCGGTCGCGCAGCAGGCGAGCCACCATCACATCAAAGCTCTGGGCCTGCACCGGCACCTGGCAATCGGGGCAATACTGCGTCCCCAGCTTCATGTAGAGCAAACGCAGGAAGTGATGCACCTCGGTGAGCGTGGCCACCGTGGATTTGCGCCCGCCCCGGCTGGTGCGCTGCTCGATCGCCACCGTCGGCGGGATGCCGAAGATGGCGTCGACGTCCGGCCGGCCAGCGGGCTGCACGATCGAGCGGGCATAGGCGTTGAGCGATTCGAGATAGCGCCGCTGGCCTTCATTGAACAGGATGTCGAACGCCAGCGTCGACTTGCCCGAGCCCGACACGCCAGTGATCACGGTGAAGGTGTCGCGCGGGATCGACACATCCACGTTGCGAAGATTGTGCTCGCGCGCATGACGAATCTCGATGGCGGGCGGCACCACCGCGGGCGCCGCATAGGTGGCCGGCGCCTCGTGCAGCGCAGCCACCGGCTCGTTCAGAGCGGCCTCGTAGTCTCGCAGGGCGCGGCCGGTGTGCGATTCGGCGTGTTGCATCACCTCGGCAGGGGAGCCGGTGGCCACCACCCGGCCACCACCATCGCCACCTTCGGGGCCCAGATCGATCAGCCAGTCGGCCGCCCGCATCACATCAAGGTTGTGCTCGATCACCATCAGGCTGTGTCCGGCCTGCAGCAACTTGCGAAACGCCCCCATCAGGCGCGACACATCGTCAAAGTGCAGTCCCGTGGTGGGCTCGTCGAACAGGAACAGACTCCCCTTGACTGCCAGTTTGCCGGCAGCGATGCCGCGCTTGGCCGCCGCGGCCAGATGCCCGGCCAGCTTGAGGCGCTGGGCCTCGCCACCCGACAGCGTGGGCACGGGCTGGCCCAGCCGCACGTACTCCAGGCCCACGTCGGCCAACGGCTGCAACGAGCGCTGCAGCTCGCTGTGACCCGCCAGTGGCGCAAAGAAGGCCAGGGCTTCACTCACCGTCATGTCGAGCACATCGCTGATCGACACAGCCCGGCCATCACGTTCGATGGTGACCTCGCGGATTTCCGGCCGATATCGGGTACCGTCGCAATCCGGACAGCGCAGATAGACATCCGACAGAAACTGCATTTCGACGTGCTCGAACCCCGTGCCGCCGCAGGTGGGGCAGCGACCATCGCCGCTGTTGAAACTGAACGTGCCGGCGGTGTAGCCGCGCTCTTTGGCCAGCCTGGCTTGGGCAAACTGCTTTCGGATGGCGTCAAATGCACCCACATAACTGGCCGGATTGGAGCGCGCGGTCTTGCCCACCGGCGACTGATCCACCATCACCACGTCGGTCAGCCAATCGTCGCCCAGCAGGCGATCGAACTCACCCGGCGTCTCGATCGGCTTGCCTTTGGCCTTGCACAGGGCGGGGTAAAGGACATCCTGCACCAGCGTCGACTTGCCCGAACCCGAGACCCCCGTCACCACCACCAGGCGGCCCAGCGGTATCTCGACACTTACGTCTTGCAGATTGTGGGCCCGGGCACCTTCCAGAATCAGGCGCGGGGTCTTGGCCACCACACCGAGGGGGCGAGGCGCCGACACGTGGCGCCGGCCCGACAGGTAATCGCCCGTGAGCGTGGGCGCGGCGCGCAGTTGTGCCGGCGCGCCGTTGAACACAATGTGCCCGCCCCGCTCGCCCGGCCCGGGACCGATATCGATCACGCGGTCGGCGGCCAGCATCACCTGCGGATCGTGCTCCACCACCACCAGCGAATTGCCGGCATCGCGCAGGCGATGCATGATTTCGATCACGCGATGCATGTCGCGCGGATGCAGGCCGATCGAGGGCTCATCCAGCACAAACAGGGTATTGACGAGCGAGGTACCCAGCGCCGTGGTGAGATTGATGCGCTGCACCTCGCCACCCGAGAGCGTGCGACTTTGCCGGTCGAGCGTGAGATAACCCAGGCCCACGTCGCACAAGAACTTCAGTCGGGTGCGCACTTCGGTCAGCAGCAGATCGAGTGCCACATCCATCACGCCGGAGAACGTGAGGCGATCGAAGAACTGCCGCACCCGTTCAATCGGCAACTGCATGAGATCGTGCAGACACAACCCCGGCAGCGACTCGAGCGTGGCCTGCGACCAGCGCGCATGCACCGGCATGAAGCGCGCATAGCGCCCATCCCCCGGCGGCAGCACGGCATCGGCGTCGGCTTTCGCGCCCACGCGCCACAACAAGGCGTCGGGCTGCAGACGCGAGCCATGGCAGGTGGGGCATGGCGTATAGGCGCGGTACTTCGACAGCAACACCCGGATATGCATCTTGTACGACTTGCTCTCGAGCCAGTCGAAGTAGCGGCGTGCACCGTACCATTGATGCTTCCAGTTGCTGTCCGGGCCCCGCCAATGCGGATCGCCCTGCAACACCCACTGCCGTTCATCGGCTTTCAGGTCGCGCCAGGGCACATCCAGCCGCACCCCGGCCTTGCCGGCGTAATGCAGCAGATCTTTCTGGATTTCCTGAAAGCTCGGGCTCTGCCAGGGCTTGACCGCCCCTTCGCGCAGCGTCTTGCCCTCGTCGGGCACCACCAGACCATAATCCACACCGATCACCCGGCCAAAGCCGCGACAGGTGTTGCAGGCGCCCAGGGGCGAGTTGAACGAGAACAGGCTGGGCACCGGCGGCGTGTACACATGGCCGCTGTCGGGGTCATGCAACTGGTCGCTGTAGCGCCACACCTCGAGGTCCTCGCCATCGGCCCCGAGGCGACGCACATCCACGCGACCACTGCCCAGACGCAGCGCGGCATCGAGCGCTTCCATCACGCGGGCGCGCTCGGCAGTGGCCCAGCGCAGGCGATCCTGCACCACATCGAGCACCACCTGGCCCTGGGGATCGTCGGGGTCCGGCGCACGGGAATGAACCCGCACATAACCCTGCCGCTCGAGAAACGCGCGAATCTCGTCTTCGCTGAAGTTGGCCGGCACCCGCACCGGAAAGGTGATGGCCAGACGCAGGTCGGCGCCGTGCGCGGCACCGCGTTCGGCGATGTCGTGAAAAATGCTGTCGGGGTTGTCGAGTCGCACGGCACGCGCCGTTTCACGATCAAACAGGGTGGCCGCGCGCGCAAACAAGAGCTTGAGATGATCGTTGAGCTCGGTCATCGTGCCCACCGTGCTGCGCGAACTGCGAACCGGATTGGTCTGATCGATGGCGATGGCGGGCGGAATGCCCTCGATGCGGTCGACCTGAGGCTTGTCCATGCGGTCGAGAAACTGGCGCGCATAGGGCGAAAACGTCTCGACATACCGTCGCTGCCCTTCGGCATACAGCGTATCGAATACCAGCGACGATTTACCCGACCCCGAGACACCGGTGACCACGATCAGCTGCCGCGTGGGCAGTGCAAGGCTGAGGTTCTTGAGGTTGTTTTGCCGCGCACCGGTGATCTGGATCACGGGATCGGCACCGACCGAATTGGCGCCGGGGGTTTCGGCGGAAGATTGAGGCGAGGTCATGCCGACTCCGAGGGAGTGCCCCGCAAGGTGGCAGCCCGGGGGCGTAAGAAACAGGGGCGTGTGGCCCCTGAAAAGGGGTCTGGCCTAGCGGAAAACCACGGTGCGATGCCCGTTGAGCATCACGCGGCGCTCCACGTGGCTGCGCACCGCGCGGGCCAGCACCTGCGATTCGATGTCGCTGCCCACCTGAGCCAGGGCGGCCGCATCCATCGTGTGATCCACCCGCTCCACCCCCTGCTCGATGATGGGGCCTTCGTCGAGGTCGGGCGTCACGTAGTGGGCGGTGGCACCAATGAGCTTGACACCGCGGTCGTGCGCTTGATGATACGGCCGCGCGCCCTTGAAACTGGGCAGAAAGCTGTGATGAATGTTGATGGCGCGGCCCTCCAGGGCGCGACACATCTCGGGCGTGAGAATCTGCATGTAGCGAGCCAGCACCACGAGGTCGACCTGCAGCTCGGTGGCCAATGCCAGCACCTTCTGCTCCTGCTCGGCTTTTGTGTCGGGGGTCACCGGCAGGTGATGAAACGGCACGCCATGCGAGTGCGACAGTTCGGCGTAAACCGGGTGATTGGACACCACGGCCACAATATCGACCGGCAACTGGCCGCTGCGCGCCCGAAACAGCAGATCGTTGAGGCAGTGGCCCTGCTTGCTCACCATGATCAGCAAACGCGAGCGCGTGCGCGTGTCGTGAATCTGCCAGTCCATGGCAAACGGCTCGGCCAGATCGCCAAAACGGCGCTCGAGCGTGGCCAGGCTCGCCCCCTCGGGCACGCTGAAATGCACCCGGAGAAAAAACCGGCCGCTGTCGGCATCGCCAAACTGCTGGGCGTCGAGAATGTTGCAATCGAGGTCGTAGAGCACGCCCGACACGCGATGCACGATACCGGTGGTATCCGGGCAGGAAAGGGTCAGGATGTATTCGCTGGCGTTGACGGACATGAATGAACTCGCTGGCTGGTCGTGGCGGCACGGCATCGTGCGCCTGCGCTCGACAGAACACCCGGCAGGGGCGCCCGACGCAAACTCTGCATTATAAGGAGGCGGGCGAGCTGTCATCCCGATGCACCGGACCATCCACTCTCACGAGCGGTTCCCCGGTGCTGTCGTGTTCGATTCGGGCACGCACGCCATGACTGCGGGCCAGCCGCGCCGGCGTGATGACGTCGGCGGGGTCGCCCTGGGCCAGCACCCGGCCTTCGGCCAGCAACACCACCCGGTCGGCCAATTGCAGCGCCAGGTTGACGTCGTGCAACGCGATCAGCGTCACCAGGCCACGGTCGGCTGTCAGACGCCGGATCGCTGCGATCACCCGCTGCTGATTGTGCAGATCGAGGGCCGCCAACGGCTCATCGAGCAACAGGGCCGCCGGTCGTCGTGCCAGTATTTGCGCCAGCGCCACCAGCTGGCGTTGGCCACCCGACAGTTCATCCAGATAGCGCTCAGCCAACGCCGTCAATCCCAGCTCGGCCAGCGTTCCCGCAATCGCCTCGTGCCCGCGAGGATGCCGGCCTGCCTGGGGCGCCAGCTCCCACGCCAGCCGCACTGCCTCGAACACGGCGAGTCGGACCGGCGCCGGGAGGTCTTGCGGCATATAGGCGATTTGCGCGCGCCAGTCGGCGTCGGCGGCGGCCACGGTTCTCGTGTGGAACCGGGCACTGCCATCCTGCCAGGCGAGCAGGCCGGCCAGCGCCTTCAGCAAAGTGGTCTTGCCGCTGCCGTTGGCGCCCAGAAGGATCGTGATCGAACCCACGGGCAACGGCTGCAGCGACACATCCTGCAGCACGCGTCGTCGGCCGCGGTTCACCTGCAGCCCGGCACAGGCAAGCCCGGTGTCGACCAGCGAGTTCATGCCTGACTCCGGGGCATGCGGTACAACACCACCCAGAGAAACACCGGTACGCCCACCAGTGCGGTAACGATACCCACGGGCAACGTCACGTCAGGCACGATCCGGCGCGACAACCATGCCGCCACCACCAGCAAGATGGCACCCACCAGCGCACTGCCGGGCAGCAGGTAACGATGATCTTCGCCGAACCATCGACGGGCGATATGCGGCGCCACCAGACCAATGAAACCGATGGTGCCGGCCGCGGCAACGGCCAGCCCCGCCAGCAAGGCAATGCGGACCAGCGCGTGCCGGCGTTCGCGCATCACCGCCACACCCAGGCTGGCCGCGCGCTCATCACCCAGGCGCAAGGCAGTGAGCGCCCAGGCGCGCCGGCGCGACCACAGCAACGACACCAGCACCACGGCCGCCAGCAGCGCCAGTGTCGGGCCCTGGGCCCGCTCCAGACTCCCGAGCGTCCAGTACACCAGACCCTGCAGGGCATCGGCATCGGCCGTGTATTGCACCAGCGACACCACGGCATTGCAGGCAAACACCAGCGCAATCCCGAACAGCACCACACCGCTCGAATCGAAACGGCGCCAGCGCGCCACGACATCCAGCAAACCCGCGGCGACCAGGGCAAAAACAAAGGCGTTGACCGAAACCCACCAGCCCACCGGCACGCCGGGCAGGGTCCACTGCCACACCAATGCCAGTGCCGCGCCCAGCGCGGCGGCCGACGACACGCCCAAGGTAAAGGGGCTGGCCAGCGGATTGTTCAGCACGGTTTGCATCTCGGCGCCCGCGAGCCCCAACGCCATGCCGACCAGCGCGGCCAGCACCACGGAAGGCAATCGCAACTCCCACAGCACCACCGAAGCCAGCGGATCCGCCTGCTCGGACTGCCAAAGCGCCAGCCAGAGATCCGCCACCGCCACGTCGGTACTGCCCTGCACCACCCCGAGCACCATGGCAACCAGCAGCAACCCCACCAAAGCCACCATGCCCGACAATCGCCACCGACCCAAAGCCTTCTCCCCCGAATGCACCCCAAGAAAGCCCCCACCAACTGAACGCCCCCTCACCCGCGTCACCTACGAAGCAGACAACGTCATCCCGGACGACGCCCGGAGGGCGGAGATCCGGGACCCCGGCACTCGCGCCCCCTGCGAAGAGAACGTCATCCCGGACGACGCCCGTAGGGCGTCGATCCGGGATCTCGTCCCGCCCCCCCTTCGCTCGCAATCCACTCCTTGATCCGTCGCCGTTCGCGCCGGGATGAAATCTGCTCCGTCTCGGTCGTCTCCGAGGTCAGGACCCACTCGCCGTCCTTGCATTCCGCAGAGAATCGCCGACGCGCGCCGATCAGCAGATCGTCGGATGAATAATCGGCCACCACGACCACTTCGAGCGACAAGGGATGCGCCGACTGCTTCAGGCGATCGAAAGCCTCGTCTTTATCCACGCCCATGCGGTCGAGCAGACGGGAGAACGTACCAATAGCGGTGTATTCGCCCGGCCCGAGCGGCCCCTGAAAGGTTTGCTTACGCGGATCGCTGGGGAGATCTTCGCCATCGAGAATATCGAGGTCGGTGACGGCGCGTCGCGCGCGGTAATCACCACACACCAGCGTGACCACCACGCTCTCGACATAAATCGACTCGGAGCTCATGTTGCTCACGAAGCACGCCGCTTCCAGCGCCGTACCGGCGGCACGATTGATCACGATCTTGGGCCGCACCTGGCGCCGATAGCTGCGCAGGAACACCTGAAGGTAGGCGATCCAGACGAACAGCATGCTGACATTGGCGATTGCGCTGATGGAATCGCTGTTCTCGGAGATCCACTGGAACATGGCGCTGCCTGGGCAGGAGAATGACCGGCGCGGGGGTTGCATCGCGCCGACGTTGACGACATCTTCACGAAAACCCATGAAAAAAGCCACCTCGAAGGTGGCTTTTTTCGGAAACTTGGCGGAGCGGACGGGACTCGAACCCGCGACCCCCGGCGTGACAGGCCGGTATTCTAACCAACTGAACTACCGCTCCGTTCTTGCCGCCGCAACTGCCTGGCGGTCAAGAGAATGAAATTATGCAGCATCTAATTTTTTGTGTCAAGCGTTGCTCTGCGACGACACACGTTGCTCATGCACCACACCGGTGTCGCGCAGCTGGGCGTAGCGTTCCGGCGACACGCCAAACTCGGCCAGAATCGCGGCCGTGTGCTCGCCGGCCATGGGCGGGCGCTGTCGCAAGGTAGGCGCCGGGCGATCGCCCAGGGCAAAGCCGGGCATCGACAGTTCGCCGGCCACGGGGTGCTCGTAGGGCACCTCATAGCCCGATGCCTGGAACTGGGGAGACGCGACCACGTCGGCATAATCGTTCACCGGCGCGCAGATGATGTCGGCCTGCTCCAGCTTCGGTAACCAGAAGGCGCGCGGTTGCCTGCGAAAACGCGTATTGAGCGCTGCCACCATGGCGTCCCGGTTGGCCACCCGAGCGGCGACGTCGACGAAGCGCGGATCGTCCTCCAGCTCGGGCACCTCGAGCAACTCACAAAGGGCACGCCAGCGCGGCGGCTGGTAGGCGGCCACCATCATGTAACCATCGCTGGCCTCGAAAGCTTCGTTCGGTGCCGCATAGGGCGCCGCACTGCCGCAGCGCTCCGGCACCTCGCGGGTGGCCAGATACGATGCCAGCGAAGTTTGCTGCAGCATGACGGCACTGCTGAACATGCTGAGATCGAGATACTGCGCCTCGCCGGACTGATCGCGCCGACGCAGGGCCGCCAGCACGGCACTGACCGACAGAAATCCGGTGACGACGTCGATGGTGGGGGTTTGCGCCTTGGAGGGCCCCGACCCGGCCTCGCCCGTGATGCTCATGAGGCCCGACACCGCCTGCAGCACGCCGTCAACGCCAGGTTTGTCGCGCCAGGGCCCGTTCTGACCATAGGCCGTGATGGCGCCATACACCAGATCGGGGCGCGAGCGACGCAAAGCCTCGAAGCCGATGCCCAGGCGGTCCATGACCCCGGGCCGAAAGCTTTCGAGCACTACGTCGGCCTGCGCCACCATCTCGTGGATGAGGCCAGGGGCTTCGGCGTGCTTGAGATTGACCAGAATGCTGCGTTTGCTGCGATTCATGGCCAGAAAGGTCACGCTCTCGCCATTTTGCCAGGGCGGGCCCAATTGCCGGGCCAGATCGCCTTGGGGCGCCTCGATCTTGATGACGTCGGCGCCCATGTCGCCCAACAGCATGCTGCAGATCGGGCCGGCGGCGAGATGGGTGAAGTCCAGTATGCGTATACCTTGCAGTGCCTGGTCGAGCACGGGGTTGTCTCCTGAAGGGGCCGGTGCGGATGCCGGCGTGACACATCTTACTGAATTCGCGTGGCGCCCGCGGCCAGCATAGGACCATATGGTGGAACCTGTGACACCGGACTGCGCGAGCTCGTCCTTCTCCGCCACATGAGCCGCACAGCAGCCCGGCCCTGCAACGCCGATGCCGCAAGCGGTAGACTGGAACCCGCCCGAGGCGGCGCATCCGCCATTGGCGCAAATGGATGGGGTCACCTCGCCCCGACGTTATCGTTCTTACCCCCGGGATCTCTCAGCTCTCATGACCTCACCCCGCCCGCCCTTCGGCCCGGCCACTCGGGCCATTCATAGTCAACAGCACCGCGATCCCCTCGGCAGCCCGCATGTCCCGGTCTACGATGCCACCACCTTTCGCTTCCACAACACGGCTGACCTGCTGGAGGTGGCCGAGGGCCGTCGCCGCGGTGCGTTCTACACCCGCTACGGCCACAATCCCACGATTCAGGCACTGGAAGACACGCTGGCAGCGTTGGAGAACGCCGAATCGGCCTGGGCGTTCGCCTCCGGCATGGCGGCCATCAGTTGCACCCTGTTGGCGCACGGTCGACGCGGCGTGGTTTGCGCCGGCGACATCTACGGCGGCACACAGGCTCTGGTAGGCGGCCAGCTACCCACGCTGGGCATCACCACCCGATTGCTCACAAGCGCCGGCGAGGCCGAAGTGGACGCCGCCCTGGCCGAAGGTGCCGGCGTGCTGCTGATCGAGACGCCCGCCAATCCCACCCTGCAGATTCTGGACATCGCCCGGCTGGCCGAGCAGGCTCATCGGCACGATGCCCTGCTAATGGTAGACAACACGTTCGCCTCGCCGGTCAATCAACAGCCGCTGGCACTGGGTGCCGACCTGGTCGTGCACAGCGCCACCAAGTATCTGGGCGGCCACAGCGACATCACGGCTGGCGCCGTCATGGGCACCCACACTCTGCTCGAGCCGATCTGGACCTGGCGGCAAGGCCTGGGATCCATTCTGGCGCCGGCCACGGCGGCCTTGCTGTCACGCAGCCTGCGCACCTTGCCGCTACGCGTGCGGCAACACAATGCCAATGCGCAAATGCTGGCTGACGCCCTGCAACATCACCCTGCCATCGCACGCGTGCTGTATCCGGGCCTGACCAGTCACCCGGAACACCAGCTGGCGGCGCGGCAAATGCAGGGGTTTGGCGGCATGATGGGGATTGAAATTCGGGGCGACCGCGACGCGGCCACCCGGGTGGCCGACCATCTGCAGCTGTTTGCCCTGGCGCCAAGCCTGGGCGGTGCGGAGAGCCTCGTCACGCAGCCCTGCACCACATCGCACGCCGGGCTGCCGCCAGCCGAACGCGTCGAGCGCGGCATCCGCGACAGCCTGTTGCGGCTTTCGGTCGGGCTGGAAGATGCCGACGACCTTTTGCACGACCTGCATCAGGCGCTGGAATACGCCGCCTGAGCCTCCGATATGAGGCACGGGGCAGCACGCGGTCCGCGAGAGGACCCGCTCCCGCCCCACTGCGCCAGCGACGTGTTCTTGCGTCGATGCCGCCTACAGCGGAATGGCCAGAAGCGTATCGATGCGTGAGCTGTCGCACACCACGTCGCGCGAGTGCAAACGCAGCTGCCCGTCGACGGTGGCCACTTCATCGTGATAATCACCGCTGGCAAAGATCTCGGTGTGGCCTTGACGCGAGATTCGCAACACCACGAACGACGTGATGGCACGACGCGGCTCCCCCTCGACCGATTCCATGAGGCGCGGCACACCGATCACGTGCCGATACCGCTGCGCTTCGTACACATTGGCCTTGCGCAACGACAACACCCGATCGGCCAGCATGTCGCGCGAGTCGGCGTAGATCAGACCCGCCGGCAAATTGCGACGAAAGTTGTCGCGTGTGGTGACACGATAGCGACAATCAGGCGTGAAAAAGTCGGGCCATTGTTCCAGACGATCGTCGTCGATGGTGGCAGCGTATTCGGCATTGAGCTGAATCAGTTGATCATGCATGGTCGGCACCCTCACAAACCGGAATGTTGGCGCCAGGCACGCCAGAAGCCCCGAATCGACGACTCGGTGGCACGGTAATTTTGCGTTTGCGTGTCGTGCCCGCCCAGCTCGATCACCGACCCTTCGCGACCGGCGGCGGCGATGCCTCGCTGCACAAAGCCACCCACGGCCCCGTCCTCCATCGAGACGAAGCCGGCAGGCCCCACCAGATTCGACTGCTTCAGTCGCATCTCGCGCAGCTCGGGGGTGTCGTCGGCAAAGCCAAGATACGTCCAGTTCAGATCGGTGGAGTCCACACCCGTGGGCAGAATCTGCCGAACCGCGATGCAGTTGTGAATCTGCTGCAGAACGAAACCGGGAAACACACTCAGGATCTGCAGCACGATGCCATCGCCAAACTCATCCACGCTGCGCAGCATCGACAGATCCTTGATCTGCAGCTCGGCGTTCTGCGAGCGGATATCCTGTTGCGCGTATGCCCCTTCTTCGCCCTCAACCACCCGGCTATACGACGCACTGGCGTGGTTGCCACCGCTCTCACTCACGAACACACCCCCTTCCTGGGTGAGGCGCGTGATTTCGAAGGTCGTGAAGAACGTATGCAACAAACTGGCATGGTAGGTGTCGCGCACATTCTCGGCGTAGAGCTTCCAGTTGTTGGGCAGCGTTTGCGTGAAATGACCCAACACTTCCACCGGCTTGCTCAGCACACGCTCGAGGCGCTCGACCACGTCGTCGCCCAGATACTCCTCGATCGGCGGCACGTCGTCGTGCAGACTGCCGAAGATCAGGCCGCAGAACGTGGTTACGCGCAGCTTGCGCGGCCCATGTTCGGCCCGATCAAACCCTTCCGGCATGCCACCCTTGCCGCGCACACCATGCTCGAAGGCCACGCTGCGCAGATTGCCCTGCGGATCGTAGCGCCAGGCGTGATACACACAGGTATGCTCTTTGGCATTGCCCATGTCGTCGAGCACGATGAGGGCTCCGCGATGCGCACAGCGGTTTTCGAAGGCGTACACCTCGCCGTCGTCATCGCGCGTCACCACCACGGGCATGCGCCCGACGTAGGTAGTCTTGAAATCGCCCGGCTCGGGCAATTCGGCCTCGAGCGCGAGGTAGTTCCACACCGGGCCCTCGAACACGTGCTGTTGCTCGTGATCCAGCACGTCGTCGCGCTGAAACACGGCATACGGGACGTAGTGATAGACCTCGGCGGGCCATTGGGGCAAGCCGGGCCGCCCGACCTCGGGATTGGCAGTCATGTATCGATCCTCGAAACGATGTCTCTATAGTCGATACGTTAGTCGCGTGCGAGGAGACTGTCAAGCAGGGACCCCGTCAGCTATTGAAACGGCTCGCCTTCCGTACGGCAACGCCGCCGCCCTTTTCCGATCCCGAGAACCTGGCCACACCATCCTGAGGGCGCGGCCGCTTGCCACCCGCACGTTTTCTCCCCGTACCGATTTCGGTTAACGTCGCCCGATGATGTCTGCTCCGGCCTCCGCCTCCCCGAACAATCCCCTCCGCGCCCGATGCCGCCCTCGCTGGGCGCTGGTGGCGGGTGGTGTCCTGGCCGCCGCCGGCGGCTTGCTGTTCGCCTGGTGGGTGTGGCTGGGCCCTTATGGTCACACCCTGCCCGACCCCCTGCCCGGCGCCGGCGAGGCCGACAGCTACCCCATCTTTGCCTACGGCACGCTGCGCAACCCGTTCGTGCGTTGGCTGATCATCGGCCGTCGGGTGGATACCCACCCCGCGGCCTTGCCCGGCTATCGCAAGGAAGCGCTCGACGTTCTGCCCGATCCCGACTCCACCACCGAGGGGATCGTGTTCGAAGTCGATCTCACCGAGTTGCGGCGCCTCGATCGTTACGAGCGGCTGGGCACCCGTTACGAACGGGTGCGGCTGCCGCTGGAGAACGGTTCTGCCTGGGTCTACCGCCGCCTGCCCTGAGCGTCTCACCATGCCTCACCTCAGCCTACCGCCCTGGACACTCAACGCCGATGGTCAACCTCGTCGGATCGGCATCGAGCTTGAGATGAGCGGGCTCGATCTCGATACTTGCGCCCGGGCCGTGGCGGAATGCCTCGAACTTGATGTCGTCACCATCAGCCGCTACGAACGCGTCTTGTCGGGCGGCGCGCATGGCGACTGGGTGGTGGAGCTCGATTTTCGGTGGCTCAAGGAGATGGGTCGAACCGAGCACGACATGGACACGCTCGGCGGGCGTCTCGGCAATACCGCCGAGGAGGCGGTGGCCCGCCTGACCTCCGGGGTAGTACCTCTCGAAGTGGTGAGCCCGCCGTTACCCCTTGCCGAGCTCGAGCGCGTGGAGGAATTGATCCGTCATTTGCGCAGGGCGGGAGCCAAGGGCACGTCCGACAACCTGGTCAACGCCTTCGGCATGCAGTTCAACCCCGACATCCCTTCACGCGATCCGGCCGTGCTCACCGCCTGTCTGCAGGCCTTTCTGTGTTTGTATGAATGGCTGCTGGCCCGCGCCGACATCGATCTGTTGCGCCGTGTGTCGCCGTATGTGGACTCCTTTCCGCGAGCCTATGTGCTCAAGGTGCTGCAAGACAGATATGCACCCAACCTGGCCGGGCTGATCGACGACTACCTGTTCGACAACCCCACGCGCAATCGCGCGCTCGACATGCTGCCCCTGTTTGCCCACCTCGACGCCGACCGGGTGCGCCGCACCACCGACGACCCCCTGATCAAGCCCCGCCCCACCTTCCACTACCGCCTGCCCGATTGCGACATCCACGTGCCCGGATGGGGCCTGCACGCGGCCTGGAATGACTGGGTAGAAGTGGAGAGGTTGGCTGCCGACCCGCAACGACTGGCCGGCTGCCGGGCAGCGTATCTGGCCCACCTCACCGACCCCCTCGAGCGTCTGGTGGGCGACTGGCCGCAGGCAGTGGCGGAAAGCTGGCTGTCGCGCGAACGATGACGGCCGGCCGTTCCGCGTCCAGGAGCAATCCTTACAACACCGTCGTCGCCCAACTCACGCTTCAAGAGCCACCGTTCCTCTTGAGACGAGGTATGTTCAGCAAGAATTGCCGGTATGTGGCCGCTTGATCGAGCGAGACCACACCGGATCAGCTCAGTCCCGGCACCGGCATTTGATCCGGCGTCCGCTCCTCAGGCTCCTCGGGAGGCTCCACAATACCGAGCAACTCGATGTCGAAGATCAGGGTCTCCTGCGGACCGATCGGGCCCCCACCCAGTTCGCCATAGGCCATGTCGGGCGGCACGATGAGCCGGACCCGACTGCCTACGCTCAGCGAGGGCAGCACGGCTTGCCAGCCCGCGATGGTGTCGCTCACCGGCACGGTAGCCGGCTGGCCGGAGCGCCACGTGTCTTCGTACAGCCGACCATCGTGATGATGGGCGCGGTAATGCAGCATCACCCAGTCGTCGGCAGTGGGCTGCGCGCCGCTCCCGGCTTCGAGCAACTCCACCAGCACACCCGACGGCAAGCCGATCACGCCGTCGCGAGCCGCCTCCCGTTGTTGCAAGGCCAGGCCTTCTGCGGCGTTCATCTCTGCCAGCATCCGCTGATCGGCGACCGACCGCTCGTCGTCCGGCTGCAAGGCCTGCCAGGCCAGAAAGACGCCAGCGATGGCAATGACACTGCTAAGCACAAGACGTTTCATGCCGATCATCCGTGCTTATCGTGGCGACCCGGCGCGGACCTGCGGCGCTTCGCCCCGCTCCATCGCCCAGGTCAGGGTGCGCTGCAACACCTCCCGTCGTTCTTCGTCGGACAGGTCAGCCTGCACGGTCTCGTGCAGGGCGATACCGTCGCGATCGCCCTGGGCCGCAGCCAGTGCCGCCCAGGTGGCCGCGGCCAGGCGATCCTGGGTCACCCCGTCGCCATCGAGGTACCGTTGAGCGAGCCACACCTGCATTGGCGCATGGCCGTCCTGAGCTGCCAGCTGCGTGTACCGGAGCCGTGACGCCGCCGACGACTCGTATCCGCCGATCTGCTCCACGTGAATGCGTGCCAGAAAGTGCGACGCCAGCGGATGGCCCTGCTGCAGGGCCTGCTCGAGCAGATGATGGGCCTCGTTCAGGTGGGCATCGTTGCCTCCCATGGCATCGGCCACCCACACCGACGCCAGTGCCACGCGAGCATCCGACGAATCGCTGTCGATGGCGCGCTGAAACCATTGGGTGGATTGCTGCCGATCGGGTCCGAGGGCAGGATCCAGATACAGCCAGCCCAATTTGATGGCATATTCGGTCTGTCCTGCCTCGGCCACCGGCTCGTACCACCGCGCGGCTTCCTGAAGATCGACCGGCGTGCCCTTGCCATTCTCGTGCATCCAGCCCACATGCGACATGGCCACGCGCGAGCCCAGTGCCGCTGCCGACTCGTAGGCCGCCTGCACCGCGCGCCAATCGACAGGAGATTCCTGACGCAGCCTGGCAGCGTCATCGAGCTTTTGCCGGATT
The DNA here is from genome assembly GCA_041690575.1 of Verticiella sp. Classification (GTDB taxonomy): domain Bacteria; phylum Pseudomonadota; class Gammaproteobacteria; order Burkholderiales; family Burkholderiaceae_B; genus Verticiella. The sequence goes on along the minus strand of JAWLHC010000003.1, from coordinate 206,726 downwards.
CGGGCATCGGTGCTCGAGCCGGAGTCGCTCCCCTCGTCAGCGCCCGGAATGTTCTCCCCGGGGTCGGACGTGGCGGCCGGAGCGGCCACCGTGTGCCCCACAATCTTGACGCCCGGTACCGCCGATGAAGGCTCGGATGCCGCAGCGGTTACCGACACAATGGCCGTAGCCAGGCACGCCATGGCGCCAGCGATCAGCCCCTTCGCCACAGCTGACCTTGCCGAGCAAGGCGAGTTCGCCGAGATGCCATTGTCCATAGTGTGTTCCCGCATCAACCATACCGCCCGGTAATGTAGTCTTCGGTCTGCTTCTTCGACGGCGTCACAAAGAGGGTCTTGGTGTCGTCGAATTCAATCAGTTCACCCAGATACATATAGGCGGTGAAGTCCGACACCCGGGCCGCCTGCTGCATGTTGTGGGTCACGATCACGATGGTGTAGTTGGTCTTGAGCTCGTCCACCAGCTGCTCGATCTTGGCCGTGGAGATCGGATCGAGGGCCGAGGTGGGCTCGTCGAGCAGGAGCACCTCGGGCTCGATCGCAATGGCTCGGGCAATCACCAGACGCTGCTGCTGCCCCCCCGACAAGCCAAAGGCGTTCTTCTTGAGGCGATCCTTCACTTCCTCCCAAAGCGCCACACGGCGAAGCGCACTTTCCACCGCTTCATCGAGAATCGTGCGGTCTTTCACCCCCTGCAAACGCAGGCCGTACGCCACGTTTTCGTAGATGGACTTCGGAAAGGGATTGGGCTTCTGAAACACCATGCCTACCTTGCGGCGCAGCTCGGCCACATCCACGTCGCGCTCGTAAATGTTCTGATCATTGAGATTGATCGCGCCTTCGATCCGACAGCCATCGACCAGATCGTTCATGCGATTGAAGCAACGCAGCAGGGTGGATTTACCGCAACCTGACGGCCCGATGAAGGCCGTGACACGTCGCGACGCGATCTTCATGTTCACCGACTTCAACGCCTGGGCATCACCATAGTAGAGGTCGAGATTGTCCACCGTGAGGGCGATGTCGGCGTCTTCCACCGATTGCGGCTGGCGGTCGGCATCGGCGAACAGGCTGGCATTCATGCCCAACGGGGCCGCGCTGGACGAATCCGTCGTCCGTGGGGTGCTGGCTGTACTCATCAAATGACTCCTGGGTTCGGTTTCAGTCGCTCTCGACGCGATACTTCTCGCGGAGATGGTTGCGGATCAGAATGGCGGAAAGGTTGAGCGCGACGATCAGCAGCACCAGGATCAGCGCGGTAGCGTACACCAGTGCTTCGGCGGCTTCGGCGTGCGGGCTCTGAAAGCCCACATCGTAGATATGGAAGCCCAAGTGCATGATCTTGCGATCGAGGTGAATGAAGGGGAAGTTGCCATCCACCGGCAGCGTGGGCGCCAGTTTCACCACCCCCACCAGCATCAGCGGTGCCACTTCGCCCGCCGCGCGGGCAATGGCCAGAATCAGACCGGTCATCATGGCCGGGGTGGCCAGGGGCACGACCACCTTCCAGAGGGTCTCGCTCTTGGTTGCGCCCAGTGCCAACGAGCCCTGGCGAATGGTGGACGGAATCCGTGCCAGACCCTCTTCGGTCGACACGATCACTACCGGCAGCGTCAACAGCGCCAGTGTGAGCGATGCCCAGAACAGACCGGGCGTACCGAACGTGGGCGATGGCATGGCCTCCGGGTAGAACAGGCGGTCGATGTTGCCCCCCAACACATACACGAAAAAGCCCAGGCCAAAGACACCGAACACGATCGACGGCACCCCGGCCAGGTTGTACACCGAGATGCGTATCGCTTTGAGCAAGGGCCCCTGGCGCGCGTATTCGCGAAGATAGATGGCGGCCAGCACGCCGAAGGGCGTGACGATGATCGACATGACCAGCACCATCACCACCGTGCCGAAGATGGCGGGAAAGATGCCGCCCTCGGTGTTGGCCTCGCGCGGATAGCCAAAGATGAAGTCGGCAAAGGCTTCGCCATAAAAACCGACCTTTTGCCATACCGACATCGCATTGGGCTGCCAGGCCTTGACGATCATGTTGAGGGGGATGGTCACTTCCTCACCCTCGACCGTGCGCATCACCAGACTATCGCGCTGGCTGTCGGCCACCAGCGAGTTGAGCGCGGCCTGCGCCTCGGCATACTCGGCGTCGAGGGCCGCGCGTCGTTCGGCCTGGGTTTGCTCCACCGCCGCGGTAAGTGCGCCATCGAGTTCGGCGCGACGACGATCCAGGCGAACCTGATCGAGCCGATAATTGATATTGCCGATTTCGTGACGCTCGATGCGTTCGATCTCGTCGTGCAAGCGATTACTGCGTTGCAAGCGATCCTGCAACTCGGGCCACATGTTCTCGCCCTCGGCCACCACAGTGTCGGTCTCGAGCAGGCGCACCGGCACCCCAAAGAAATTGCCCCACTCACGACGCTCGAGCACGGTGGCTTCGGGCGGATACTGGTAGTCGCCCAGAAAGTCATCCACGAAGTAGACGAAATCACGCCCCGCCACGTCGCGGTTGGCCAACTTGAACAAGTGCCGGGTGGCCAGCGGCTGATCCTCGGGCAGCGGCACGCCCGCCTCGCGAAGATTCTGCGCCGTGAGGGTTTCGGTCTTGCGAATCTGTCCCAACACCGCCTGCTCGGTCTGGCCCGGCACCTGATACCTGGTTTCAATCAGATTGTGCGGCCAGAAATGACCGAACCCGCGAAACAGGATCAGCGCCAGCAGACCGAACACCATGATGATGCTGATGCTGATGGCCCCGGCATTGAGCCAGATCCAGGGAGCACCGCTGTTCCACCATTTACCAAACTTCATGTTCTTGCCCAGGTCGAGTTAGAGGGAGGCGTAACGCTTGCGCAGTCGCTGACGCACCACTTCGGCGATGGTGTTTACCAGGAAGGTAAAAGCCAGCAGCACCAGGGCCGACAGGAACAGCACCCGGAAATGCGTCGACCCCACCGCGGTTTCCGGCAGCTCCACCGCGACGTTGGCCGCCAGCGTGCGCATGCCCTCGAAGAGATTGAAGTTGACCACCGGGCTGTTGCCCGAGGCCATCAGCACGATCATGGTTTCGCCCACCGCGCGACCCAGGCCGATCATCACCGCCGAGAAGATGCCCGGGCTGGCCGTGAGCAGAATCACGCCGGTCACCGTCTGCCAGCGAGTCGCACCCAGCGCCAGGGAGCCCTGTGTGAGGTGCTTGGGCACGCTGAACACCGCATCTTCAGCAATGGAGAAGATGGTCGGGATCACCGCGAAGCCCATGGCCATGCCCACGATCAGGGCATTGCGCTGGTCGTACGACACGCCGATCGTGGTGAGCCACTGTCGCATCGAGCCATCGAAGAAGGTCACCTCGATCCACGGGCTGGAGGCCACGGTGACCCAGCCCAGGAAGGCAATCACCGGCAACAGCAGGGCGGCCTCCCATCCCGCGGGAACGCGATGGCGCAGGCCGTCAGGCGCCAGGTGCCACAACCAGCCGGCGAGCAGGGTGCCAAACGGCAGCAGCAGGGCCCCGACCACCAGCACCGGCAGGTGATTTTCGATGAAGGGCGCCAGCCAGATCCCGGCCAGGAAGCCCAGAATCACCGTCGGCAAGGCTTCCATGAGTTCGATCGACGGCTTGACCACCCGCCGCATGGGCGTGGACATGAAGTACGCCGTATAGATGGCGCCCATGATGGCCAGCGGCATCGCCAGCAGCATGGCAAACACGGCGGCCTTGAGCGTGCCCACCGTGAGCGGCACCAGGCTGAATTTGGATTCGAAGGCATCGTCGCCGGACGACGATTGCCACACCCACTCGGGCTGGCTGCGGCCTTCGTACCAGACCTTGCCCCACAGCGCCGTGAGGGACGTTTGCGGATGCGGGTTGTCGATGGCCAGTCGCTGAATCGCCTCGGAGCCTTCGCTCACCACCAGGGCGGCCTCATTGATGGGCGATATCGCGATGCTGGAAATCGGCGCATCTGCCACATCGAGAAACTTGAGCGTGGCGCTCGAGGTGGCATAGTGCAGGCCCACCGACCCCTGGGCGTCGCCGGTGAGAAATCCCTTGCGACTGTATTCCGGCTCGATCACCGTGATCGCCGCGGGGTGGGACTCGAACTCGCGGATGAAGGTCAGGCGACTGTCTCCCGTGGCTTCGTCGCGCACGAGAAACCACTCGCGCAGGCTGCCGTCGCTGCCGCCCACGATGAGGCCACGCGACCCCACCAGAAATTCGGCCTCGGTCACTTCGTGGCCGTCGGCCACCAGGGTGACGCTCTCGAGGATGCGCGGCTGAGCCGGATCCACAATGTCGATGTTGTGCAACGTACCGGTGTCGTCGATCACGAAGAGGTTGCGCAACGACTCATTCACCAGAATCTGCCGCACCGAGCCGTCGATGGCAGGCAGCCGGTAATCCTGTCGGGAGATCTGCACATCACCGGTGAGCAGATTGGAGCGCGTGCTGAACACGGCCATGACCACGTCGCCCGCTGCCGTTCCGGCCGCCACGACATAGCCGCCCCGTCCGTCCACGATGGCCAAAGCACTGTAATCGGCTCCGGTATCGCCGGCGATCTCCAGTGGGGCTTCGCCGAGCGGCCAGGCCAGTTTGGGCGTGATGACTCGCTCGCCATCGGGATACGTCAATTCGTAATCCAGCCGCACCGGCAGCACCGTGCCGTCCGAGAAGCCGTACACGAACAGGCTTTTGCGGCTCTCGGAGTGGCCAAAGCCCACGATATCCACGCCCTCAGCCATCGGCAGGCGGGTTTCGGACCGAATCGCACCGGTATCGGCGTTGAAGAAGGTAATGACGCCGGCATCATCGAATCGCGCACCCACCTTCTGGTAGCGATCCAGCACCAGGTGCAGGGGCTCGCCCCGCTCACCGGCCACGGCTTGAGACACGGGATATTGCCCGTCGAGCTCCATCGAGACCGGCTTGAGCAACGGCAGGGTTTCGTAAAACAGATACAGAAAGATCAACGCCAACGCGAAGATCACGCCCAGGCCGCCGGCAGCAACGCCCAGCTTCGAAACACCATCGCGCGCCTTGCGCCGACGACGCAGGCGTTCACGCTGCTCGGGGCCGGGCAGCAAGGACTGTCGACGAGTGTCGCCAGGAGACAGGGCGGAGGGCATGCGGACGAACTCCGGGGATTCTGCCGGCGAGCCGGCAACAGGGAATCAGGAATGTGGGCAACGGCAAAGCCAGGGCGACCGCCGTCAAAGACGGTGATCGCCCTGGCGCTCACGCATCAGGCGAGATCAGATCTCAGTTCAGACCCTTTTCCTGGCGGAAGCGGTCAGCCACGCTGGCCGGCAGGGTGACGTAGCCGTCGCGATTGACGACTTCCTGACCATCCTTGGCCAGCACCATGCGGAAGAATTCGCGCTCCAGCGGATTCCAGCCCTTGTTGGGCTCGACGTTGGCGTACACGAAGAGGAAGCGAGCCAGCGGGTAGCTGCCGTCAACGGCGTTCTCGCCATTGGCTTCGACGAAGGGCTGGCCTTCTTCACGGGCGAGCGGCACCACGCGCACACCGGACGTTTTGTAGCCGATGCCCGAGTAGCCCACGCCACCCAGGGTTTGTTCCACGCCACGAACCACGGCGGACGAGCCGGGCTGCTCGTTGACGCTCGACTTGAAGTCACCGCCGCACAAGGCGTTTTCCTTGAAGTAACCATAGGTGCCCGATACGGCATTGCGACCGTAGATGGTGATGTCGCGCTCGGCCCAGCTGCCTTCGAGGCCAGCCTGGCCCCAGTTGGTGATGTCGTTGGCATAGCCGCAGGCGCGGGTGGCCGAGAAGATGGCGTCAACCTGCGGCAGGCTGAGGCCCTCGATGGGGTTGTCCTTGTTCACGTAGACGGCGAGCAGATCGATGGCCACCGGCACTTCGGTGGGCGCGTAACCATAACGGTCTTCGAACTCGCGGATTTCGGAATCGCGCATGGCGCGGCTCATGGGGCCGAAGTTGGCCGTACCTTCGGTGAGCGCCGGCGGAGCGGTGGAAGAGCCCGCGCCCTGGATCTGGATGTTGACGTTGGGGTAGAACTCGGCAAATTCCTCGGCCCAGAGGGTCATGAGGTTGTTGAGGGTGTCGGAGCCGACCGAAGTCAGGTTGCCCGACACGCCGGAGACGGTTTCGTACGACGGCAGGTTGGGGTCGACCTGCGCCACGGCGGCGCCGGTGGAGATTCCGAGGGCAGCGGCAACCGCAGCGATCAGGGGCTTCTTCAGCATCATGTCCAGATTCCTCTGTTGGAGTGGCAGACACGAGTTGTGCGGTTTGGGAGCGGCACCTGCCGCACCCGACACAACGTCGATGGCCGCCATTCTTTAACAACAAGATGACAGGAATATGAACGTGCCGAAATTTACAGAAATATCGGTGATGCCCTGACTGCGTGCAGCGCCGCAGGCTTGTCGGCCCCGGCGCCTGCCGAAATCTTCAGGCCTCGGAGTGAAACGACAGATCGTGCAGCTTGCCCAGCATTTTGGACATGTGCATGACCTCTTCGGAGGGGATCTGCCGCACCACCTCGCCCGTCTCGGCATCGACCACCTGCACCACCACACGCGAGGTATCGTCGTCGATCTCGAATCGCAGGTTGGTGTTCCAGGCATCGAGCTTCTGGTTGAGCTCGGTCAGGGCACCCTGCAACGGATCGTCGGTGGGCGACTCGCCGCCTGCAGGTTGCCGCTGCCGCGAGGTCAGGTCGGCGCGCTGCCCCTCGCCGGAGGGCGAAACACGGCGAGCATCGAACGCATCGTTCTGCGGCGGCGCAGGAGGCTGAACGGCAGGTGCCGCCAGTGCGACGGCTGGGGAGGTAAGGGGCGAAACGGCCATGTGGGCCTCCGAAGGGTTGAGTGTTATGGGTATGCTTGAACTCAAATCGCCATGCCAGATCAGTGGCTGAACGATTTACGTCGGCAACTTCACAACACTTAAGCCCCGGGCCCTTGACCCCGTCGTCACGATTTGACGCGGGGCGCACATCGCCCCGGCTACACCTTAACCTTCGAGTTCGGCGAGCGTCGGATAGTCGGTGTAGCCCCTGGCCTCTCCCTGATAGAACGTGGCCGAATCAGGATCATTGAGCGGCGCTCCCAACCGGGCGCGTTCGGCCAGATCGGGATTGGCCAGGTAGGCCTTGCCAAAGGCCACCAGATCGGCGTCATCGGCCGCCAGCGCCGCCTCGGCGCGCGCCGGATCGAAGCCACCGCAAAGAATGAAGGTACTCTTCCAGCGCCGCCGCAACGCGGCGAAGTCGAACCCCGGCGTGCCCAGCGTGACCACGTGCAGATAGGCCAGGCCGTAATCATTGAGTCGGTCGACCACATGATCGAAGGTGGCCGAAGGGTTGGAATCGCTCATGCTGAAATGGCTGAACACCGGCGAAATGCGCACCCCCACGCGGTCGGCACCAAACACCGGGATCACTGCCTCGACGATGTCGCGCAGCAACCGGCTGCGGTTGTCGGGCGAGCCGCCATAGGCGTCGGTTCGATGGTTGCTGCCGTCGCGCAGGAACTGATCGATGAGATACCCGTTGGCTCCATGCACTTCCACCCCGTCGAACCCGGCCTCGAGGGCCAGACGGGCGCCGTGGGCGAACTGCTCGACCACGGCGGGAATTTCGGCCAGCTCAAGCGCCCTGGGCTGCGGATAGGGGTGCCCGCCCGAGGGGGTGTACACCTTGCCCTCGGCGGCGATGGCTGATGGAGCGACCGGTGGGCCGCCGTCGGGCTGGAACTCGGGATGCGACAACCGGCCCACATGCCAGAGCTGCAAGTAAATGCGGCCGCCGGCCTGGTGCACCGCCCGGGTAACCGCCTGCCAGTCAGCCACCTGTGCAGCATCATGAATGCCCGGCGTGCGCATGTAGCCCTTGCCTTGCGGCGAAACCTGCGTGGCCTCGGACACGATCAGACCGGCGCCGGCCCGCTGCCGGTAGTAGTCTACCGCCAGTGGATTGGGCACGTCGCCTTCCAGGGCACGACACCGCGTCAGCGGTGCCATGACCAGCCGATTGGGCATCTGCAGGGGCCCCAGAGTGTAAGGTTGCAGCAAACGCGATGCGGTCATGGATTCTCCTTGCAAACACATCGACGGCAACCCAACGGGCCGCCCCGAAAAATCGTTACCTGATCGTACACGGCTTTAAGATTGCTACGCACCAGACCGTTTGGGCACAATAGCCCTGTTCACCGACTTTCCCGACATCCGCCATGCCTGACATTCCATCGACCGCACCGCCGACCCCTTCGCGTGGGTTCGCCGCCTGCCGTGCCTGCCGCGACGGAGCGCCGCTGAACTTCGACTTCACCATGGCGTTTCAGCCCATCATCGACCTCCAGACCAGCCGACCCTTTGCCTACGAGGCCCTGGTGAGGGGCCCCAATGGCGAGTCGGCGGCCTCCATTCTGGGCAAAGTGAACGACGACAACCGGTATCAGTTCGATCAGGCCTGCCGTGTCAAGGCCATCGAACTCAGCTGCGAGCTGGGGCTGATTCAGCAAACCGACGTTCTCCTGAGCATCAACTTCCTGCCGAATGCGGTGTATCAACCAGCCGCCTGCATCCGGGCCACCCTGGAAGCTGCCGACCGCTGCGGGCTCGATCCCACGCGTCTCATGTTCGAGGTGACCGAGGGCGAACAGGTGGGCGACCCGGCCCACCTCGTGGACATCTTCACCGAATACCGTCGCCGGGGCTTTACCACCGCCATCGACGATTTCGGCGCGGGCTACTCGGGGCTCAACCTGCTGGCGCGCTTTCAGCCGCATGTGATCAAGCTCGACATGGAGCTCACCCGACACATCGATGCCGATCCCATCCGTCAGGCCATTGTGTCCGGCATTCTGCTCGTGGCCAACAAGCTGAACATCCTGATCATTGCCGAGGGCATCGAAACCGCAGAAGAGAAAAACACACTGAGCGACTTCGGCGTGCGCTACATGCAGGGATATCACTTCGCCCGTCCCACCATCGGCCAGCTGGTCTGAACTGCGGCTGAGACCGGCGGCTCGCCAGCCTGCGGAGTATCATGGTTTCGGCAACTTCTGCGGGTGGAATCACCATGACGCTGGGCAAGCGCGGGATCAGGCTGACGGCGGCAATCCTGCTGACGGGTGCGGTTGCCCTGCCGGCCAGCGCGGCCACCGAGGTCCGTGTCGGGGTCTATCACAACCCTCCCAAGATCTTGCTCGATGCCAACGGATGGCCCAGCGGCATTCTCGGCGACCTGCTCCACGAGATTGCGCGCGAGAATCAATGGAATCTCACGACGGTGCCTTGCACCTGGCACGATTGCCTGGTGGCGCTACAGGCCGGCACTATCGACATCCTGCCAGACGTCGCTTTCAATGCCGAACGAGCCGGGCGATTCCAATTCCACCGCCAGCCGGCCTTGCGCAGCTGGTCTCAGCTCTACCGCCATCCGCAAACCACCCTGCAGGCCATCACCGATCTCAGCGGCCAGCGTGTGGCCGTGCTCCAGGACTCCGTCCAGGAAACCGAACTGCGGCATCTGCTCAACGAGTTCGGCATTGCGGCCGAGCTGGTTCCCGTGAACAGCTATGACGACGCGTTCGCGCTGGCAACCCGAGGCGAGGTGACCGCCGCGGTCAGCAATCGTCACTATGGCGAGCTGCACGCTCGAGACGCAGGGCTCGTGCCCACGCCTGTGGTGTTCATGCCGGCCCGCCTGTTCTATGCGGCTGCCCCGCAGGCCGACCCCGTGCTGCTCGCACAGATCGACCGCACCCTCGAAAGCTGGATCGACAACCCCGACTCCTACTACTACTCCGTCTTGCAAGCCTGGACTCCGCTGGTCGAGCCCCAGGCGCTACCGCGCTGGCTTTGGCCGCTGGCGAGCGCGGTGAGCCTGGGGTTGCTGCTCGCCCTGGTTGCCAGCCTCTGGCTGCGTCGTCAGGTGCGCGTGCGCACGCAGGAGCTGCGCACCAGTGAGGCGCAGTTACGCACCATCCTCGAGAGCGTGGACGCCGCCATATTCATCAAGGACACCGACCTGCGCTACCAATATGCCAACGACAAGGTGGCACGCATTCTGGGCCGCCCCGTGACCGAGATCGTGGGGCACCGCGATGCCGACTGGTTCGATCAGGAGACGGCCAGTCACCTCGAAGAGAGCGATCGCGCTGTGCTCACCAGCGGCAAGCGCATCGTGAAGGAAGACGTCAACCGCATACATGGCCATAGCGACCCGGTCATCTTCATTACGGTCAAGCTTCCCCTGCGCCGCCCGGATGGCAGCATCCATGGTCTGTGCGGCATCTCCACCGAAATTACCGAGCAGCGACGCCTGGTGCGCGAACTGCAGATGTTGTCGCACCACGATCCGCTCACTCGGCTACCCAATCGGCGCCAGCTGCTCGAGCGCCTGCGGCAGTGCCTCGAAGCGCTGCTCGAACAGCCCAGGGCTGGTGCCTTGCTTTTGATCAATCTGGATCACATGCGTGCCCTCAATGAGCAGCTGGGTCAGCATTTGGGCGATCAGCGGCTGCAGCAGGTGGCTCAGCGGCTCGCCGGCTGTGCCGGTGCCGGTGAGCTCGCCGCTCGAGCCGGCGGCGACGAATTCGCCCTGCTCATCCCCGACCTGGGCGTAGCACCCCAAGACGCCGCCACCAAGGCAGGCACCTTGGCCCGCCACATTCTGCAGAGCCTGGCCCGACCCTACGACCTGGGCGGCAACGTGTGGCACGGCACTGCCAGCGTGGGCATCGCGCTGTTCTCCGATCCTCAGGAGGGGGTGGACGACGTCTTGCGTCACGCCGACATGGCGCTGTCGCAGGCCAAGGCGGCCGGTCGCAATACCTTTCGACTGTTCCATCCCGACATGTCGGCCATGCTGGCGGCACGCACCGGCCTCGAAGCCGACCTCCGCACGGCCATTGCCGAGGAGCAGTTCGTGCTGCACTACCAGCCTCAGGTAGACGACTTCGGCGAAATCACCGGCTACGAGGCGATGGTGCGTTGGCAGCACCCCCGCCGTGGCCTGCTGCTGCCCGTGCATTTCATCCCGTTTGCGGAAGCCTCCGATCACATACTGGCCCTGGGCGATTGGGTGCTGCGCACGGCCTGTCGCCAGTTGGCGCAATGGGGGCAGTCGCCCAAGCTGAACCAGCTCACGCTCGCGGTCAACCTGAGCGCGCGCGAGGTGCTCCACCCCGATGGGGCGCAGCACCTGCTCCGCATCGTGGCCGAGTCGGGCGCCAACCCCCACCGGCTCGAACTGGAGCTCACCGAAAGTCAGCTCATCGAAGATTTCGAGGCCACCACCGAACGCCTGCGCGAGCTGCGCACCGCCGGCTTGCGCATTGCGCTCGACGACTTCGGCACGGGCTATTCGTCGCTCAGCTACCTCAAGCAATTGCCTCTGGATCGCATCAAGATCGATATGTCATTCGTGCGCGATCTGGTGCACGATGCCAACGACGTGGCCATCGTGCGCACCATCATTTCACTGGCCGAAAGTCTCGACCTCGAGGTGATTGCCGAAGGGGTGGAAAGCGCGACGCAACGCGACATACTGCGCGAGCTGGGCTGCCGGCATTTTCAGGGCTATTGGTTTGGCCGACCACAACCCTGGCATGACGCCTGACCGGGCTCGACCAACCCCGGCAGCCTGCCGGGCCGGTTACCATGCTTCGTCATTGTCACGACGATCCTGCGACACGCTCATGCCCTTCACCTTGCCACCTCGCCGTTCCGTGCTGTTCATGCCCGCCAATCGCGAGCGCGCGCTCGAGAAAGCACGCCAACTGCCCGCCGACGCCGTCATTTTCGACCTCGAAGACGCCGTAGCGCCCGACGCCAAGGCGCAAGCGCGCAGCATGGCCTGCCAACAGCTTGCCGTCGGCGGATTTGGTGACCGCGAAGTTCTGGTGCGAGTGAACGCGCTCGACACGCCCTGGGGCCAGGCCGATCTGGCGGCGCTGGCCCAAGTGCCGGTGGCCGGCGTGGTGCTGCCCAAGGTGGATTCGGCGGCCCAGGCCGCCGCCTGTGTACAGCGCCTGCAATCGTTGGGCAGCCATGCCCCGGTGTGGGCCATGATCGAATCGCCTGCCGGCGTCAGTGCCGTCGAATCCATTGCCGCCACCCCGGGGCTGGCCGCATTGGTGATGGGCACCAATGATCTCCTCAAGGATCTCAACGCCGTCGACACGCCCGACCGCAAGGCCCTGTGGTACGCCCTGGGGCGGGTGGTGAACGCCGCCCGTGCCAACGGCCTGGCGGCCCTCGATGGCGTGTCGCCGATCCTTGACGACATCGAGGCCTTGCGGGCCGTGTGCGAACAGGGCCGCATTTTCGGCTTTGATGGCAAGACACTCATTCATCCCCGACAAATCGAACCGGCCAACGCGGCGTTCGGCCCTGATGCCGACGCGGTGGCTCACGCGCACCGGCTGGTGACGGCCTGGGAGGCGGCACCCGCTGATGCCGGTGTCATTGCCGTGGACGGCCGCATGGTCGAACTTCTGCACGTGGAACAGGCCCGCGCACTGCTGGCCTACGCCGACGCCATCGCCGGCCGATAAGGCCCGGGAGTCTTCATGCGCTGGTTGCCCGACAGCTTTCGTCACCGCCTGGTGGTTTTCATTGCCATCATCAGCCTGCTTGTGGCCGTGCCGGTGTACGGGTACATCGATTACGTCCACGGCCAGCAACTGGTGCGCGACCGGGGTCTGGCGATGCAGGATCTGGCCAAGGCCGTCGCCACCGTAGTGGCCGAGAACCTCACCGAGCGGCAGCGCGAAATCCAGCGCCTGGCCGATACGCCCCTGCTGCGCGAGGCACCGCTCGACAGCCCCGCCATCAGCGACGCACTGCAGCGCCTGCAGGATTCCTACCCCCACTATTCGTGGATCGGCCTGGCCGACACCCAGGGTTTCGTACAGGCCGCGTCGGGGGATCTGCTGGTGGGAGTCAGCGTGGCCGAACGCCCCTGGTTCAAGCAGGGGCTTGAGGGCCCCTACGTAGGCGACCTGCACGAAGCCTTGTTGCTCGCCAAATTGCTGCCGGACGAAAGCACCGACGCACCGATTCGCTTCATTGACTTCACTTCCCCGGTGCAATCTCGCGACGGCAACCTGCGCGGCGTGTTGGGGGCCCATGCCCACTGGCGCTGGGCCGAAGGCGTGATTGGCGCCGTCACGCCGCTCTATGTCGCGGATGCCGGTATCGACATCTTTCTGGTGGATCAGACCGGCCAGATCGTCTACCCCGAAACCGACAGCACCCCCGGTAACGTGCCCGTCACCATCGACAGCGTGAGTACCGAGCCCGGTTTCATGACCTGGCCCGACGCCGGAGGCGATTTTCTGACCACCACCGCGGCTGTGCGCAACCCGATTCCCGACGAACCCCTCGATTGGCGCGTGGTGGTGCGGCAACCCCAGCACATCATGCTGGCCGACTTGCGCGCCTTGCAACGCGTGATTGTGATGGCAGCGATCCTCGCCGGCCTGCTGTTTCTGGCCGTGGCCTGGATCCTGGCGCGTCGACTCAGCCGTCCGCTCGAACAGCTTGCCACCACCGCCCGCCGCATCGAACGTGGTGATGAACACATCAAATTTCACATCGAAGCCAGCAGTGCGGAACTCCGCGAACTGGTGGCCGCCTTGCGTGGCATGGCAGCCACGCTGGTAAGCCGCAAACAGGCCCTCGAAACCACCAACCAGCAGCTCGAAGCCATGGTCGAAGCGCGCACCGCCGAACTCGCTCGCGCCAATGCCGAACTCACCGAACTGGCCCGTCACGACACGCTCACGGGCCTGCCCAACCGCCGCGCCATCGACGGCCGGCTGCACGATGCCTGGGCGCGTTGGCAGCGCCTGCGTGAACCCTTTGCCGTACTGGTGATCGACATCGATCATTTCAAACGAGTCAACGACACCTACGGCCACGCCGAAGGCGACGCCGTGCTGCGCGAAGTCGCCAGCCGGCTGCGCGGCCGCGTGCGCGAAACCGACCTCTGCGGCCGCCAGGGCGGCGAGGAGTTTCTGGTGATCCTCAGCGCCAGTGCCGTCGAGGCGGCTCGCGAGGTGGCCGAAGCGATGCGGACCGACATCGCCCAGTGCGAGTTTCCGCATATCGGTCGCCTCACCGTGAGCGTGGGCATCGCCCAGATCCAACCCGGCGATGAGCACCCCGAACAGCCCGTGCAACGCGCCGACGAGGCGCTGTATGGCGCCAAGCAGGCCGGGCGCAACTGTGTGCATCCGCCGGCCGGCGCTGCGTGATTACCCGAATGGTCGGCGCCGTCGCCCGGTTCTAGCATGGCGGGAGTTCTGCGCCGCCATCGGCAACCCCTGAACGCTTCCTGCCTGGTTTCTTGCCCATGACCCTTCCCGTGACCGACATCGACTATCTCGACTCCGGCATCTCGCTGCCGCCCGGCGTGCCATTTTGCGAGGCGGTGCGCGCCGGCAACACCTTCTACTTTTCGGGCCAGATCGGCAATATGCCGGGCAAGCTCGAGCTGGTGGCAGGTGGCGTGGCCGCCGAGGCCGAGCAACTGATGCAGAACATGGTGCGCTCGCTCGAGGCCCATGGTCTCACCGTGGCCAATGTGGTGAAGTGCACGGTGATGCTTGCCGACATGAACGAATGGGCCGATTTCAATGCGGCCTACGAGCGCCATTTTCCGGTGGATCGACGGCCGGCACGCAACGCCTTTGGCTGCAGTGGCCTGGTGGCGGGAGCGCGGGTCGAAATGGACTTCATTGCGGTGATCTGACCCCGCGGCGGGCCCGCGCACGCCGGTGCCGGCCCAAGGCAGGAGCTGCCTCATGGTGAGCCATTTGGTGTCCGGCTTTTTTCGGCTGCCACCAGGGTCTCGCTTGACCCCTGCCGCATCCCATTGCAGACTGCCGGCTTCCCGTATTCACCGCCCCGGAGTCCTGCATGCCCACCTTGCGCCTCGCCCTCGAATGGTTTCTCAACCCCGATCACCTGCCCCTGCTCGCCGCACGGGAAACCCTCGAGGCTGCCAAAACCCTCGAGGTGGAGCTGATCGTGCCCGACGATCACTACGATGGTTTTGCCGAATTGGCCGCCGGACGCGTGGATGTCGTCACCAACGAGCCCCTGCACCTCATGGAGCACCAGCAAGCCGAACTGGCCTCGCTGGGCACTTACTTTCATACCGATGGCGGCGTGCTGATCACGGCCAAGGCTGCCGAGAAGCTGCTGCAGGGCCAACCGATCCGCGTCAGCTCACCGGTATCCAACGCCGTCACCGACGGGCTTTGCCGCGACATCATCGCCGGCTGGCTGCGTACCCGAGGCAAAATGCTGGCCACCGATCAGGTGGAAGTGTATGAAGGCGGTTTTGATCACGTCGACAATCTGGCGGCCGGCGCCGACGCCGCCTGGCTCGCCTTCGCCAACATCGAGCTGATCGATGCCCTGCAGCGGGGCCTCGATGTGAGCATGATCACTACCACCGACGGCGGCATTCCGGGCTTCTCGGCGCTGGAGCTGATCACCCGGCGCGAACTCGAGCCCGAGCAGGCCAGTGCCTTGAAGTCTTTTGTGTCGGCCGTCGACGCTGCCATCCCCGTGCTGGCCGCCGATCCCGCCAAGGCTTGCGCCCTGTGGTATCGCGCCAGCGGCGAGACGCCCTCGGCCGCCACCGACGCCACCATTCGCGATACGCTCACGCGCTTCGTGGCGCCGGTACGCCCGGATGCCGGGCGCTGGCGCGATGTGTGGCATCACATGTCGGCCCGAGGCGCGGACATCGTGGATGAGGCCACCTTCGAGGCCATTTTTGCCGGCCCGCACGTGTCCGCCTGAGTCAGGAGCCCAGTGATGATGGATTCTGCCCCACCGGCCTCGCTCGACAACGCCATGCGCCAGCGCGACGCCACGCAAACCACCGACCAGAAGGCCCTGCAGATCAACCTCGACAAGTTCAAGTACGGGTCGATCGTCGAGATCGGGGCCGGGCAGGAGGTCGCCCGTCGCTTCTTCCAGGTGGGTGCCGCAGCCGGCACCATTGCCAAGACCATGTCGGCGTACGACATGGCGGTGAGCGACGACATCTATGGCCATGTCGATCGTTACGTGAGTCGGGCGCGGTTGCTCCAGATGCTCGATCGTGAGTTCACCCAAGTCGTGGACCGACTGGCCCACGTGCGACCTCGCAACACCACGTTCTTCGCCTACGCCGCCACGGTCACGGCCCGCAGTTTCAAGCAGAAGAACGAATGCCACGGCTGGATCGGCATTCGCTTGCAATTGCACCCGGGCGCCGCGCCCAGCGACATCGTGCTGCACGTGCGCATGCTGGACACCGACAACGCCCAGCAATCCGAGGCGCTGGGCATCCTGGGCGTCAACCTGATTCACGGCGCATTTCATCACTATGGTCACCCCGAGTGGGTCATCGAGGGCCTGTCCGACGGGCTGGGCTCCGACCGCATCGAGGTCGATCTCATTCATTTCAGCGGCCCCTACTTCGACGAAGTGGAAAACCGCCTGATGAACCTGCACCTGATCCGCAGCTGGCTCACGCGCGCGGTGGTATTCAACCCCGAGGGCGATGTGGTGGTGCCCGGCAACCTGCTGTATCGCAAACCAGTCCTGGTGATGCGCGGCAGCTTCAATCCCGTCACCCTGGTGAACACCGACATGATGCGCTCGGGCCTGCACCATTACAGTCAGGTGTCGGCCGTGGAGCCCGAGGAAGTGGTGGCACTGGCCGAGATCACCATGAACTCGCTGGTCAGCGGCGACAACGTCGACGGCGCGGATTTTCTCGCGCGCATGGACCTCCTGGCCTCGCAGGGCTACACCGTGATGATCTCGGATTACGTGCGGTACTTTCGCCTGCGGGCCTACCTGCGTCGCTACACCCAGAAACCGATCGGCATCGTGCTCTCGGTACGCGATTTTCAGTTCCTGTTCGACGAGAAGTACTACGATGGCCTCGAAGGCGGCATCCTCGAAGCTTTCGGCAAGCTGTTTCCCGACAACACCCATGTGTATGTGTACCCGGCCCGCCCGCGCGACGCCGACGAGCGTGAGCTGATCACCTTGCAGAACGTACAGGTGCCCGACAACCTCGCCCATCTGCTGGCCCACCTGGTGGCCAACCACAAGATGGTGGCCATCGAGCCGCACGACGACAGTCACTTGCATATCGACGCCAGTGAGGTGCTTGCCGCACTGCGTCGCGGTCGGGGCAGCTGGGAACAGGACGTACCCGACAACGTGGCCCAGTGCATCATCGAGAAGCGACTGCTGGGCTTCGATACCGAATAGACGCATTCAGCCCGCCTGGCCACGAGGCTTCGGCCAAGCCCGCGATCAGTGATACCGGAACGGTGTGGCAGCGGGCAGATCGATGTCGCTGTCGATCTGCCCGAAGCCGATGCGTGCGGCGCGATCCATATGCTCTCGGGTGGCAGGATCGGCGATGAACTCGACCGGAGACGCGGCGGTGAGCAGACGCTCCGGCGCCATCGGCTCGGCAATGAGATAGCCCTGCACATAATCCACACCCAGCTCGGCCAGCAACTCGAGGGTGGCGTAGTCTTCCACCCACTCGGCGATGCTGCGCATGCCAAGATTGTGCGCCAGCTGCACGATGGCCTCGAGAATGGCCGCATTGGCCGGATGATGCGTGATCGACCGCACGAACGAGCCATCGATCTTCAGGGCATCGGCCGAGAGCTCCTTGATGTACAGGAACGACGTGTAGCCGGCGCCAAAGTCGTCAAGGGCGATGCGCGAGCCGAACTGACGCAGGTTCTCGATGAACCGCCGGCTGTTGTCGATATCGTGCAGGGCAACACCCTCGGTCACTTCGATGCAGAGCAGATGCGCCACATCGCGAAAATCGCCGAGAATGCCGAAGACCTCACGCAAAAAGGTTTCGTCGTTGAGCGAGGCACCGCTGAGGTTGACGCAGATGAATCGGGTGCGGGCCAGCTCGGTGCGATGCGTCTGAATCCACTGCAGGGTGGAGCGCAATACCCATTTGTCGAGCGCCGCAATGTTGCCGTTGGCCTCGGCGGCTGCCACCACGGGGCCTGCCGGAATGATGCCGCCATCCGGGCCCCGCATGCGCACCAGCACCTCGAAGTCCATCGACGCATGCGGCGCATGCAGTGACATGATGGGCTGCATGAGCAGGAACAGGTTGCGCGGCTCGAAATTGCTGCCCAGGGTGGCCATGAGCTGGAGCTCGCGCTCGCGTTCGGCAAAGGCCGCGGCATTGCGCTCGTATACGGCAAGTCGACCCGGGCGGCGCGCCTTGGCATCGCGACAGGCACGATCGGCGGTCGAGATGACGTCCTTGATGGCCAGATCGGGCGTCACTTCAACCAGCCCCATCGACAGGTTCACCTGAAAGGCCTGAGTCCGCACCTGAAAATGCCGACCCACGATGGCATCGATCACCCGCTGGCAGCAGGCCACGGCATCGGTCATGGTCATGCCCGGCAACACCAGGATGAACTCGTCGCCGCCGATGCGACCCACCTGCAAACCCGGATGCAAGGTGGCGCCGATGCGCTCGCACGCCTGGCGCAGCACTTCGTCGCCCGTGTTATGGCCATACAAATCATTGATGAGCTTGAAACGATCGAGATCGAGATAGGCGACCGCCAGACTGCGATGGGTTTGCGTGCGCAGGTCGTCAAGCGCCCGTTCGAGCTCGCGCTCGATGCCGCGTCGATTGAGAACGCCGGTAAGGGAATCGTAGTTGGCCAGATACCGCAAGCGTTCAGTGAACTTCTGGCGCTCGGTGATATCCTGCAGCGACCCTTCGATCCACTCACCCACGCGGGCCACCCGCACCAGAAACCACACCACATCACCACCCTCGGCGTGACGCGACACTTCGAACTCGATGTCGTCGTCGGATTCGGCCAGAGCTCGCAAGCGTGCCCATGAGCTGTCTTCGAACAGCGTGGCCCAGGTGGTGCGACGGGCGTCAATGCCCTCGAGACCCGGCATTTGCCGCATCGCGTTGTTCACGCGCAAGAAATGGCCATGCTCGTCGAGCGTGAACAAACCCACCGGTGTCACCTGATAGGTGCGTTCAAGCTCTGCCTGAGCCCGCCAGCGGGTACGCCGCTCTTGCCGCACCTGATCGGCAAAGGCAAAGGCGGCCAGCAGGCTGGCGGCCAGCGCCGCTGTCACGCTGTTGAATGCCCCCACCAGAAATTTGAAATCGAATGCCGCCGCAATCACTTCCGACAGCGACGCAAACAGCACCAGGCCCAGAGCCGCCGCATACCACATGACGGCGCGCGAGCGCATCTGCACCAGGCAGCGCACCGTGAACATCACGATGGCACTTACACCCAGCGTGACGATGAGCCACATGAGCGGCAGGAACTGTGCAAACGGCAACACCACCGCCGCCAGCAACAGCAGCAACCCCAGCCGCTGCCCATAGCGGATCAAGCGATCACCCAACCGTTCGAGTTCACTGGCAAAGACTTGCCGGAACAATGTGTACGTGACCACGTAATAGGCCGCAATGGTGAGCTGACGGACCGTGTGCATCCATTCGGGCGAGATGGTCCAGCCCAACCATTGGGTGTCCCAACCCATCGAGATCGCACCCAGGCGCAAATTGCCCACCAGCCACACGGCCAGAAGCACGTAGCGCGACTCGCGATTGATGAGGGCGGTGAAGAGCGCAAACAACGCCAGCATCACCAGAGCCCCTTCGAACAAGCCGGCACCCCAATGAAAACGCTGCGCGGCGGGCTGCAGATCGGCCGCGGGCCAGCCGCGCGCCGTGACGACGGCAGGCCCACTATGTATCACCCGGCAGATGGCACCGCCATCGCCCGCCTGCACCAGGAAGCCGGCACGAAAGGCGCTGACGTCGCCAGTAGTGGCCCTCCGGTCGCCCGCCCCAATAGGCGCCAGCGTGTCGGCCCGCCAGCAATCAAGGCTTTGCGCGTGGCGCGAGGGCAGCTCGAGCACCCTGGGTTCGTTTTGCGTCGACACGCCCGGTGGCAGAGCCAGCCATACCGGCGCTTCGGACAGCCGGGTGTCGAAGCGCTCGACTGTCGAGGCGTCGGCGAGCCGCGCCTGCGCCTGGGCTGGCGACCATTCGGCGCCGTCGGACTCCAGCGCGACCGGGAAAGCCAGCACCTCGGCACGCTCGACCTCGTTGCTGCCACCCGCATGCACCAGCGCCAGCAGCGTGACCACGGCCAGCACCAACGGCACGACATAATAGGAAAAGCGACTGAGCAGGAGATCGACGAACGCGCCAAAGCTGCTCAGCACATTCGACGACAACTCAGAGCTTGCAGACATGGATGAACCGCCAAGAGCGGCCCGAACCTTGCCGGGACGGGCACAAAAGGCTGCCGGCTGCCCCCCGCGGCAGCCGGACAAGCCCGAACCTCACGTGTCAGGCGCGCCATCCCGCAGCCAGTGCTGGCTGCACGGGAGCCGGAGCCGGCGGCCGCACCGGATGGGCACCAGACGACGTGACCATGATGTCGGGGTGATGTGTTTCGAACACGAACCGGTACAAAGGGTGACGGGCAGCGTGCCAGCGCTGCTGCGCCGTTGCCACTTCGAACGACAGGACGCGATGGGGGATATTACCCGCATGCTGCATGGGGATAAAGCCAGCCTCGGGAAAAACATCCTGAAACAGCAAGGCCTCGTACTGGCGATCCAGCGGGGAGCGGCCGGCAATCACCATGTAATCGATACCGGCATGCACGCAATACAGGTAGTAGGCCTTGAAGATTGCCGTCTTGGCCAAACGCCCCACACTACCCACGGTGACGCCCAGCCGCGTGGCTTCGGCCAGCGCGCATCCTTGTAACCAGGACGGTAACGTGACGGATTGTTCCAACCAAAGGCCATCATGCCGATTGGTTTGCACCCGCATGGTGCCCAAAGGCTGCCCGTCAAGCTTGGATTCGGCCAGCAGCACCGCCACACCGGGCGCCAGATCGTGTGACTCGGGCGCCTGCAGGCGCTGCGCCAACTCGGGCACGTGACGGCCATAGGCCGATTGACGCAAACTGACCGCCTTGTGCAGCGCAGTCTGATCCGTCACGATGCGAATCGTAAACGGCAGCCGTTCGGCCGGCAGGTGGCCGGATTCCATCGCGCTGAGATTTTGCGAGCGCACCGCACGGCTGGCAACAGGGGAAGAATGCAGGGCATGAGCTTGCATGGTTTGACTCCGGTACAAGGTAAGTGTGAGAAGGATCGGCACGGCAGCCTTGCCGTAGTTGCCGACATTTGTAGATTCTCACGTACCGGACATTTAGAAAACCATGCCGGGGGCAATGCTGCGCAACCAGGCCACCAGTTCGGCCTGTCGAGTCACGCCCACTTTCACGAAAATTCGGCTCAGGTGGGTACGAGCCGTGGCCAACGAAATTCCGCAACGGCTTGCCGCTCGGCACCGATCGCCCCATCAACCAGAAGGCTCCGGCCAGCGCGCCTGGATCTCGAGCATCTCGGGCAGGCACTGGTCGAAAACCGGCACGAGCGCCGGATCGAAATGACAACCGGCCTGCGACCGGATGAACCCGGCGGCCTCTGCCACCGACCAGGCTTGCTTGTAGGGCCGCTCGCTGGTCAGGGCATCGAAAACGTCGGCCAGCGCGACGATACGCGCCGTGAAGGGGATCTGCTCACCCGCCAGACCATGGGGGTAGCCACTGCCATCCCACTTCTCGTGATGACTCACGGCGATATCGCGAGCCATGCGCAATACCCCCGAACGGTGTTCGCCAATGATGCGGGCCCCGATCACGGGGTGTTGGCGCATGATGGCCCATTCGGCGTCGTCGAGCGGGCCCGGCTTGCGCAGGATATGGTCGGGAATGCCGATCTTGCCCACGTCGTGCATGGGCGCGGCATGCAGCAACTCGTCGGCCTCGGCCTTCGCACTGCCCGCAGCCAGCGCCAGCGTGCGCGCGTAATGGCTCATGCGCATCACGTGCAGCCCGGTTTCGTTGTCTTTGTACTCCGCTGCCACACCCAGACATTGCACGATCTGCAGCCGGGTACGCGCGAGCTCGTCGACCCGCACCAGCGAGAGATGTGTACGCACTCGCGCCTGCACGGTGGGCGCTGACACGGGCTTGATGATGTAATCCACGCCGCCTGCGGCGAAGCCCTCGGCCTCATCGCCCGTATCCGCCAGCGCAGTCACGAAGATCACCGGGATGTGAGCCGTGGCCGGATCCGATTTGAGTTGGCGGCACACGTCGTAGCCGGTCAGCCCGGGCATCATCACGTCGAGGAGGATGAGGTCGGGTGGGTCGCGCTGCACCAACTCGATGGCACGGTTGCCGTCGCGCGCAAAACGCAACGCATAATCGGCTTCGAGAATATGGCGCAGGATGTGCAGATTGGACGGCTCGTCGTCGACCAGCAACAAGGTGCGCGATGGACCGGGCACATGACTCATAGGGGATTCCTTGCGGGAGCAGCCTGGCTGTGGCACCAGGCAGAAAGGTCGCTGGCAGCGCGGTCGAGATCGAAGTCGTCGAGCGAGGTTTGCAGACGCGCCTTGAGCCACTGCGGCAATGCGGGCCAAAGCGGCTCAACCTGATCAGATGCCGTGGCGCCCTGGTGCCAGAGCGCCACCACCGCCATGGCCAGCTCATGGTCGCCTGCTGTCAGGGTGCCTTGCCCGTCCGTGGCCGGCACGCCGGTGGACACCTCAGCCGGAGTCTGGCGCGAAGGCGCCTCCACCGGCGGAATGAGGCCAACACCCGCGCCGGGACGGCAGGCCGGCAGGGGCAAGCACAGATCGAAGCGACTCCCAACACCAGGTTCGCTGTGCACCGTGAGCTGGCCGCCCATCAATTGCGCCAGTTGCAGGGCAATGGTGGTACCCAGGCCAGTGCCGCCGTAACGCCGCGACATCGACGCGTCGCCCTGAACAAAGGGCTCGAACAGGCGAGCCAGACGCTCGGGAGGAATGCCGATGCCGGTATCTTCCACCCGAAAGCACACCTGGTCGGGGTCGTCCCATACGCGCAACACCACAGAACCGGTGTCGGTGAACTTGACCGCGTTGGACACCAGGTTGGATAACACCTGACGCAGGCGCATGGCATCACCCAGAACCTGATCGCGCCGTGTCGTGAGCTCACAGGTGAGCGCCAACCCCTTGTGCTCGGCCTGGGCTGCAAACATGTCGACCACCTGATGGCACACCGCCACCAGGGAGAAAGGCGCGTGCTCGAGCTCGAGAGCTTCCTTGTCGAGCTTGGCGGCATCGAGGACGTCGTTGAGTATGCCGAGCAACCCGCGCGCCGATTGCCGCACCGTGTGCAGATGGCGTCGATGCCGTTGCGGCAGATCGTTCGCGTCGAGCAACACGTGGGTAAAACCCAGAATCGCGTTCATGGGCGTGCGAATCTCGTGACTCATGTTGGCCAGGAAGGCGCTGCGGGTTTCCACCGCGCGTTCGGCGCGGTCCTTGGCCTCGCGCAGGGCTTCTTCCATGCGCACACGATCGGTGAGGTCGATGATCACGCCGTCGATCCAGCGCACCTGCCCGGCCTCATCGAGCACGGCACTGGCGCTCTCGGAGACCCAGCGCGCCTCGCCGTCACGCCGCAGCACGCGATACTGCACCACATACTGCTCGCCACGCCTGGCCGCCGCGGCCACCTCGTCGAAAACATGGTCGGCGTCATCGGGGTGAATCAGCTGGGCGAAGGTTCGCCGCCGCTCGAGAAAGTCGACCGCCGGCCAACCCGTGAGCGGCAGGACGGCGTCGCTGATAAAGAGCATGGTCCAGTCGGCATCCAGCAGGCAGCGAAATGACACGCCCGGGATGTTGGCCATGAGCGAGCGGTACTCCTGCTCGCGCTCGCGCAACGACTGCTCCATGGCCCGGCGTTCGCTGATGTCGGTGATCAGGCCCACGAACAGACGCTCGCCCGACACCTCGGCCTCGCCAATGGCCAGGCGCATCGGAAACACCGAACCATCGCTGCGCAAACCCTCGACTTCGCGCCCCACGCCGATGATGGTGGCGACCCCCGTGCGTCGATAATTGGCAATATAGCCATCGTGACGGGAGCGATCGGGCTCGGGCATCAGCATCTTGACATTGCGCCCCACCACCTCGGCAGACGCGCGGCCGAACAGACGCTCGGCAGACCGATTGAACGCCTGCACGATGCCGCGCTCGTCGATCGTGATGATGCCGTCGACGGCAGTATCGACCACCGCACGCAAACGCGCCTCGCTGACTTGCATCTGGGCGTAAAGATGGCGATAGCGAACCACCCCGTTGGCCGCCGCGGCCGCTGCCACGATCACCAGGGCCAGCACGGCGATGGCGACGGCGAGGTTGGCCTGGCCGCTGAGTGCCCACACATGACCGGGATCCACCACGCCGTGAAATCGGGCGGCTGCCATACCGGTGTAATGCATGCCCGACACGGCCAGCCCCATGATGATGCCGCCCAGCACCAGCCGCCGACCCCGGGGCACTCCCGCCCGTGCCAGGCCAAATCCTACCCATAGGGCCAGTACGGCCAGCAACACGGCCACCACCAGCGAGGCGAGAAACCAGCGCGGATCGAACCGCAACACGGCCGTGGATTGCAACGCGGCCATGCCCGTGTAATGCATCAGGCCGATGCCGACACCCACCAGCAGCCCCCCGAAGAGCCAGTCGCGTGGGCCCGGACGTGATCGGGCCAGCCACACCAGCGCCACGGCCGAAGCCAGCACGGCCGGAACCATGGACATCACGGTGAGATCGGCCCGGTAGCGCACGGGCACGCCGATATCCATGGCCAGCATGCCGACGAAGTGCATGGCCCAGATGCCGCCGCCCAGCGCCAGGGCCCCGCTGGTGTACGCAATGACACGATGACGCCGGAGTCGGGCCGCACGCGCCAGATCGGCCACCTGCAGCGCCATGCCCGACGCCACCATGGCGACCCCGATCGACACCAGCACCAACGCGAGCTGATGCTGCATCATGAGAGGAGCGCCAGCGTGGGCGGGCAACGGCGCGAACCAGTTCCAGGGCAGGGTGAGAGTCATGCTGATGATGATAACGACGGGCTGGCGCGGCGCTGGTGTGGGCGAGCACGATGCACCCCATTGCAATTCTGCGCCGTATGGTTACAGTATCGAACAATATTGTCATCCACGCCATCGGTTACCCGTCCATGCAAGCCTGGTCTCTGTCTCCGGCCGCCGAGCGCGGTGCCGGCACCCTCGAACACCTGCTTCCCTGCCTGGGCGAGGCCGAGTTCGGCCATCGGGCGCTCTACCTGCTCACCCAGGTATTGCCCGTGGCATCGTGGTCGGTGTACCGCCTGGGCCGGGCCCGGATGCACATGCACCTGTCGGGCAGCCTGGGCATCCCCGACACCACCCACGAATGCTGGGATACCTACCGAAGCGGTCTGTACCACCACGACAGCAGTTTTCAGCAGTTGCAGCGGGCCAATACCGGCGCCGGGCCGGTACTGGGGCACTGGCGGGCCAACGACATCGAGCGGCCGCACCGCGCGCGCATCTACGACCGGCACGGCATGTGCGAGCGGCTCTCGCTGGTGCGCTTTGATGCCGACGGCCTGCTGGCGGTCAATCTGTATCGCCATGATCACCAGCCTCGCATCCCGCCGAGCGCCATTCGCGATCTGCAATCCTTCGGCTGCCTGTTCATGGCCTGCATTCAACGGCACATCGAGCTCGCGGCTCGTTTAGGCGCATCGGGCACGGCAACGCTCCCCACCCCCAACCCCGCCACGCTGTCGAACGACGTGCCGGCACTGGCACAGCGGCTCCAACAGCACTGCCCCGACCTCACTCCCCGAGAACGGGATGTATGCGCCCGTCTGGCCCGCGGCCTGACCTACGATGGCATCGCGGTGGATCTCGGCATCTCCGCCACCACCGCCAAAACCTATCGCAACCGGGCCTTCCAGCGCCTGGGCATTCGCCACCGCAACGAGCTGTTTCGGCTGCTGCTGGGTCAACCCGGAATCTGATCGCGGTCCTCTCCTCGGAGGACTGACCCAGCATCGCCGCGATGTTTACCATGCATAAACATTTTCACAACACATGCTGGAGACATCGATGCCAACCGTGCCCTATCTGCCCTTGCGCCCCATCGCCCTGGCGGGCGTGATGGCGCTGCTTGCCGCCTGCGGCGGCGACGACGCACCGCCCCCGCAGGCACTCAACTGCGAAGACCTCATCAACACCCCGCTGGGCGATGCCGACCTCACCGCCCAGCAGGTGGCCGACGGCACGGAAGTGGGGCGGGTCAGCACCGTGGGCCACTGCCATGTCACCGGTTATCTCGATCGTCGCACCGGCATCGATGGCGAATCGTATGCCCGCGGCTTCGAGATTCGCATGCCCGACGACTGGAATGGTCGCTTTCTCTATCAGGGCGGGGGCGGCAACGATGGTTCCATACGGTCGGCTCTGGGGACCCAGGGCACTCTGGAACCCGCGCTGAACCAGGGCTTTGCCGTGGTATCCACCGACGCCGGCCACCAGGGCATGGACGCCTCCTTTGGCGCCGACCCGCAGGCCCGCATCGATCACGCCTATGCGGCCCACGATCGCGTGGCGCGCGCCGCCAAAACCCTCATCGAAGCCCGCTATGGGGTGCAACCGGATCACTCGTACTTCATCGGCTGCTCCGGCGGTGGCCGGCAAGGCATGATGTTCACGCAGCGCTTCCCGGAGTATTTCGATGGCGTCCTGGCCATGGCGCCGGCCATGAGCGTGGCCAAAGAGGCCACCATTGCAGCAGCCTGGAGCACTCAGCAACTGATGGCCATTGCGCCCCCGGATGGCAACGGCCAACCGATCCTGTCGCAAGCCCTTACCGACGACGACCTCGGCCTGGTTCGCCGGAGCATTCTCGAGGCCTGCGACGCCGACGATGGCATTGAAGACGGTCTGGTGAGCAACCCCGGTGCCTGCACCTGGGATCCCGCCGAGCTGGCTTGCAACGGCACCGATGGCGCCTGCCTCACCGACGACAAGGTGGCTGCCCTGCAGGCGGTGGCGGCACCGCCACGCAACAGCGCCGGCGAGGCCCTGTACACCGACTGGCCATGGGACCCGGGCATCGGCCACCCGGCCAACGACTGGCGCATCTGGCGCCTGGGCACCTCGCCCACGGCCGAGGCCAACGCCATACACATCACCCTCATGCAGGACGCCTTGCGTTGGGAGTTCTTCACCCCGCCAGACCCCGACTTCAGCATGCTCGATTTCAACTTCGACACCGACCCGGCCCGCATGGAGGAGTTTGCCGCCATCTACAACCACAATCGTGACGCGCGCATCGACGCCTACAAGGCCAGCGGCGGCAAGTTCATGATCGTTCACGGCATGGCCGATCCGATCTTCTCGCCCAGCGAAAGCATCGATTACTACCAGCGTCTGCAAGCGGCCCACCCCGACGATCATGACAACTTCAGCCGGCTCTATCTGGTGCCGGGCATGGCGCATTGCCAGGGCGGCGCTGCCACCGACCGTTTCGATGGCCTGGGCCAAATGGTGAGCTGGGTCGAGCAGGATCAGGCCCCGGCCGAGATCCTCGCGCATGGCAGCCAGGTATTCCCCGATCGCAGCCGGCCACTCTGCCCGTATCCCAGCTACGCGCAGTACACCGGCGAGGGCGACCCGGAAGACGCCAGCAACTTCGTCTGCACCACGCCATGACTTCACCGCGGCCGTAGGCCCCTAACTTCCCTGGCATATCGCCACGGTCAGGCAGCCCCCCGGGGCGCCTGACCCAGACTCTCAAGGAGACATTCATGACACGCCACTGGCTCAAACGAGGCAGCGCTCTCGGCCTGCTGCTCGCCCTTCCCTTCGCCGTTGCCGCGCAATATCCCGAGCGCACCATCACCGTGGAAGTGGGCTTCCCCCCCGGCACCGGGCCCGACATCGTGGCCCGCACGCTCGGCCAGCAGATGGGTCGAGAGCTCAGCGAATCGGTGATCGTGCAGAACAAGGCGGGCGCCGGCGGCCAGATCGCCGCGCAGTCGGTCGCCAATGCCAAGCCCGACGGCTATACCCTGCTGTTGGGAGAGGTGGGCTCCATGGCCATTGCCCCCGCGGCCTACGATGAACTCAACTACGACGTCACCACCGACTTCGCACCCATCACCGAAGCCGTGCGGGTCAACATGGTGTTGGCCGTGCCGGCCGACTCGCCCTACGACTCCCTCGACGCCTTCCTCGAGGGCGCGCGCGATGCCGATCTGCCGTTCAACTTCGGCACCTTCGGCGCGGCCACGCCCGGCCACTTTGGTGCCGAGCTGTTCGCCTCCGAGGCCGACTTCGACATCGAAAGCGTGCACTATCGCAACACCAGCGATGCCATCACCGGACTGGTCAACGGCGACGTGGCAGCGGCCTTCATCACCACCGCCATGGCAGCACCCTACATTGCCGACGACCGCCTCAAGGCCCTGGCCGTCACCGGCAGCGAACGGGCTGATGCCTTCCCCGATGTCCCCACCTTTACCGAGTCCGATCTGCTCGACGTCGACTTCGGGGCCTGGTTCGGTTACTTTGCTCCGGCCGGCACACCCGACGACGTACTCGCCATCCTGCAGGAGAAGATCGCGCTCGCGATCAAGGCCGATGCCGTGATCGAGCCGTTGTCGAAAGCCGGTTTCGTGATGATCGGCTCGAGCCGAGACGAGATGGCCGAGCTGATGCAAAGCGACCTCGCCCGCTGGCAGCAAGTGGTGGAAGACACCGGCTTCGAAATGTAGGATGGCAAGCCGTCGTTCTCGAAGGGGGCTCGCCACTCTCGCTCGCCCAGGAGCGGCCGGGGGCCACGGTCCCCCTTCAAAGGGCACTCAGGCTGGCTCGTTCACCTCAGGCACGGGCCCGCCGGCCTCGGCCACCAGCCACTCACGCAACGCCCGCAATGCCGGGCGTTCATCACGTTCGGCAGGGACGATCAGGCAATAGCCCCGCTCGCCCCGCAGGGGCCGATCCACCGCCACCACCAGCTCGCCACGCGCCAGTTCCGCCTCGATCAGCAAGCGCGGCAACAGGGCCACACCCAGGCCATGCACCGCCGCGGCCGCCGTCATCGAAAAGAGTTCGTAGCGCGGCCCGCGCAGCGCATGCGGCGCTGCCACCTCCATGACATCGAACCACTGCCGCCAGGCCAGCGGCCGGGTGCTCTGCTGCAACAGGGGCAGGCTCGCCAACTCAGGCGCCGAGAGTGCCGACCGATAGCCCACAAGCTCGGGGCTGCACACCGGCCACACATCTTCCGGCAACAGCCAGGTGGCTTGCGTGCCCGGCCATGCCTCTACCTGCGACCGCGTGCCGGCAAACAGAGCCGCGTCAAACTCGGTTTCGGCAAACAGGAACGGTCGAGTACGCGTTTCGAAATGCAACTCGATCTCGGGGTGAATCGCCGCCAGCCTGGGCAGCCGGGGCATGAGCCAGCGCGTCGCAAACGTGGGTACGGTGCCCAGCCGCAAGGTACCGCCGCGCTGATCCGCCATCACATCGAGCGTCACCCGCTCCAGCGACTCCAGCAATTGCCCTGCCCGCCGCGCGAAGTCGCTGCCGGCCGGAGTGAGCACCACGCCGTGCCGGGTACGCCGAAACAACGTGACCCCCAGCATGGCCTCGAGCCCCGCGATCTGCCGCGACACGGCCCCTTGCGTCATGGCCAGGGCTTGCGCCGCACGGGTATAACTCTGATGATGGGCGGCGCTGGCAAAACATTGCAGTGCCTGCGTGGAGGGAAGGCGACGAATCATATGACATGCACTCTTGGCAAGGTTACAGGGCCAGGCCCGCTGGAGACCACGCCATCCCGCGGCGCACAAGACATGAGCTTATCGCATAACTGCATGACGAATCCTCGCTTGCATGGCACCGGGCTCCTCGCTACCATCGCAACAAACTTCATTTCTGAACTTTTCGGTTCCCAACACGTTGATGCCGGCGCCTGATGCGTCCGGCCAGGAGATCTTCATGGCCCAATCCAGTTTCCAATGGCAGGACCCTTTCCTGCTCGACCAACAGTTGACCGACGAAGAGCGCATGATCCGCGATGCGGCTCGCGCTTATTGCCAGGACAAGCTCCTGCCCCGCGTGATGACGGCCTTCCGCGAAGAGCGCACCGATGCCGAGATCTTCCGCGAAATGGGCGAACTGGGCCTGCTGGGCCCCACCATCGCCGAAGAATACGGCGGCCCCGGCCTCAACTACGTGGCTTATGGCCTGATCGCCCGCGAGGTCGAAATGGTCGACTCGGGCTACCGTTCGATGATGAGCGTGCAGTCGTCGCTGGTCATGGTACCCATCAATGCCTTCGGCACCGAAGCGCAGAAGCAGAAGTACCTGCCCAAACTCGCCACGGGTGAGTGGATCGGCTGCTTTGGCCTGACCGAACCCGATCACGGCTCCGACCCCGGTTCGATGGCCACGCGTGCCGTCAAGGTGGATGGCGGCTACAAGATCACCGGCAGCAAGATGTGGATTTCCAACAGCCCGATCGCCGACGTCTTCGTCGTTTGGGCCAAGGAGGTCGATACCCAGGGCAACGTGGGCCCGATCCGCGGCTTCATCCTCGACAAGGGCATGCAGGGCCTGTCGGCCCCGGCGATCCACGGCAAAGTGGGCCTGCGCGCCTCGATCACCGGCGAAGTGGTGATGGACAACGTGTTCTGCCCCGAAGAAAACGCCTTCCCCGAGGTGCGCGGTCTGAAAGGCCCCTTCACCTGCCTCAACTCGGCTCGCTACGGCATTGCCTGGGGAGCTCTGGGCGCCGCTGAAGACTGCTGGGTGCGCGCGCGCCAGTATGTGATGGATCGCAAACAGTTTGGCCGCCCGTTGGCTGCCAATCAGCTGATCCAGAAGAAGCTGGCCGACATGCAAACCGAGATCTCGCTGGGCCTGCAGGGCTGTCTGCGCCTCGGCCGCATGAAAGACGATGGCACCGACTCGGTCGAGATCACCTCGATCCTCAAGCGCAACTCCTGCGGCAAGGCGCTCGACATCGCTCGAGTGGCCCGCGATATGATGGGTGGCAACGGCATCTCCGACGAGTTCGGGGTGGCGCGCCATCTCGTCAATCTCGAGGTGGTCAACACCTACGAAGGCACGCACGACATCCACGCCCTGATCCTGGGCCGTGCACAAACCGGTATCGCGGCCTTCGCCAACTGATCGGCGTCCGGCCCCACCCGAGCCGTCCCTGCGCGGGGCCGGCTCGGCCAGGCAAGGTCCAGTGGCCTGTGGGCGCCAATCCGGGGCATATCGTGCGCCGGCGTGGTGCCCAGGCCCACGCAGCGTGCCCCCGGAGCTTCCCGGAGGCTTTCCATGCAGTTTGAACATCTCGTCCAGATCAACGCCTTCGACCAGCCCGACCTGCCCTGGCTCACCCGGGCCCAGGTGTGGCGAGGCCTGGCGCTGAGGGCATACGACCCCACCCACTTCATCCTGGGCCTCGAAGCCTGCAGCATTCGGTACCACGAGCGCCTCGACGATTGCGAGATCCTCGAGCGCACGCTGCATTTCGGCAGTTTCGAGGTCGACGATCGCGTCACCCTGCACCCGCAGGAACAGACACGGATCGACGTACCGCCCACCGAACTCTGGCCGCGCAGCAGTGCCACGGCCCGCATCGAAGAGCCGGAGCCCAACGCCCTGTTCATCCGCTTCGTCTACGAATGGGACGATTCCAGCCCCAGCGAGCAGGCCCTCGATGCCGACAGTCGCACGGCGCGCGAACAAGCCTACATGGCGGCCGATCTCGATACCGTGCAACGCATCCGCGAGCTGGCCGGCCAACCCTTGTCGTGAGTCTCGCCCGCTGAGCGCAAGCTCGGTGCTTCGCGCCTTCCCTCGCCTCGTTGCAGCGGCCCGCCGCACGCCGCAAGTACGAACGCGCTGCCGCCCGTGCGTTGCCGAACCCGCAACGGCCAGTTCCCGAAACACCAGTCTCTCGGCATCACATCAGGCACGACATTTGCAGGTTCTTTCGCAGGGCGCTCATCCCGGGCTGCCCATGCACTGCGCGAGAACCCATCATGCCCATCCGACACTGCCTGGCGGCGCTGGCCGCCTCGTTTCTGGCCATTCCCCTTGGCGCCAAGGCCGAGACCGACATCAACATGGTGCTCAACTGGAAGTACCAGGGCCCGCAGGTGTGGTTTCTGCTGGCACAGGACAAGGGCTACTTTGCCGAAGAAGGACTGAACGTTTCCATCGACCAGGGTGAGGGGTCAGCGGCGGCCATCACCAAGGTGGCTTCCGGCGCCTACGATGCCGGTTTTGGCGACATCAACGCCCTGATCGACCTCGCCGCCCACCGGCCTGAAGTGGCGCCGGTGGGCGTGTACATGGTGTACAACGTGCCGCCCTTCACCATCGCCACACGACGCGACGGCCCGATTGGGGGCCCCGAGGATCTGCCCGGCACCACACTGGGTGCACCCGCCAACGACGCGGCGCTGAAGTTGTTCCCCGCGTTCGCCCGCAGCGCCGGCTTCGACGGCGATGCCGTCGAAATCCTCAACATGGCGCCCAACCTGCGCGAACCCATGCTGATGCGCGGCCAGGTCGACGGCGTGATCGGCTACTACAGCACCATCTACTTCAGTGCCCGCCGGCTCGGCCTGGACCCCGAAACCGACCTCCACTTCATCAACTTCAACGACCACGGGCTTGAACTGTATTCCAACGCCATCGTGTTTTCACGCGAGTTCGTGACCGAACACCCCGAGGCCGTTCGCGGCTTCGTGAAGGCGGTGAACCGTGCGATCCAGGACACCATTGCCGATCCCGAAATCGCCCTGGATTCGCTGATGAAGCGCGAGCCCCTGCTGGACAGGGAGATGGAGCGTGACGTACTGATGTCGGCGATGCAAGTGGAAATGAGCCACCCCGAGATCGCCGAGATCGGCCTGGGCGACTACGACGATGCCCGCATGGAGAACGCCCTCGACATCATTGCCCGCATCAACGACTTGCCTCGCCGCCCGGAGGCCGAAGAGATCTTCGACCGCAGCTTCCTGCCGCCGCGCGACGAGCGCCCCAGCACGCTCAAACCCTGACCCGAGGCTGCGACGTGCCCATCAGGAGCGTCATCCCGTTGATAAGACAATGACGTCATCCCGTTGATAAAAAATGACGTCATCCCGGGCGGGCAGCGCAGCTGCCTGACCCGGGACCGGGCGCGCGCACAACGAGCGTCTTCCCGGCTCCCCGGAAGTGGACGGCGTCACCCCAGGCACCCGGCAAAGCCGGGTGACCCGGGACCTTGAGCCTTCGTCCCCGCATCACCACTACCCAACCGGACCTCCACCCATGTCTTCGCTTGTTCCCGAGATCGACATCCGCGCTTTCTACGGCGACGACCCCGCTGCCCGCCAGCAATTGGCCACGGCGGTGGATCGCGCCTGTCGCGAAATCGGTTTTCTGGTGGTCAGTGGCCACCAGGTGCCGCCCGAACTGCTGCAACAAACCCACCAGCAGGCCGAGGCCTTCTTTGATATGCCCGACGCCGTGAAACGCAGTGCTGTGCCTGCCGACGGCCGTGTGCGGGGCTACACACCACTGGGTGCCCAGGCGCTGGCCTATAGTCGCAACACGGCCACACCGCCCGACCTGTTCGAGCGCTTCAGAATGGGACCCCTGCGCTTCGATGATTCGGCGGGTACGTCGAGCAACCGAAACACCCCAGCCAACGTATGGCCCGAACGCCCAACGGAATTTCGCGCCACACTCGAGAGCTGCTACCAGCACATGGAGCGCCTGGCTCGCGACCTGATGGCCATCTTTGCCCTGGCTCTGGATTTGCCCGAGAACTGGTTCGACGACAAGATCGACCGGCACATTTCATCGCTGTGTCTCAATCACTATCCGGCCCAGCCCACGCCACCGGCCAAAGGGCAGTTGCGCACGGGACCACACACCGACTATGGCAGCCTGACCATGGTGGCCCCCACGCCGGGCCCTGGCGGACTCGAGGTGCTGGGCCGCGACAAGCAATGGCATCCGGTCAATCCGCCGCCGGGCAGCTTTGCCGTGAATATCGGTGATTTGATGGCACAATGGACGAACGACCGCTGGGTATCCACGTTGCACCGCGTGGCAAATCCGCCCCGCGGCCCCGAAGCCATGCAGCGCCGCATCGCCGTGGTGTTCTTCCACCAGCCCAACGACGACGCCCAAATCACCTGCCTGCCCAACTGCCACGACGCCAACCACCCGCCGCGCTACGGCACCACCACCTCAGGCGAACACCTGCGCCACAAACTGTCCAAGGCCTTCGCCATGGGAAACCCCTGACTCCCGCAACGTCATCCCGGGCACCTTCTATAGAGACGTCGTCCCAGCACCTATTATGGAAACGTCATCCCGGGCACGCGGCGCAGCCGCGTGACCCGGGATCACCCGGCATCCAGCGCCTGGCGCACCTTGGTTGCCATCTCGTGCTTGCGATACGGCTTGCTCAACAGGTGCACCCCACGATCAAGCCGTCCATGGTGCACGATGGCATTTTCGGTGTATCCGGACGTAAACAGCACCTTGAGCGCGGGATACAACGCCCGCGCCTCCTCCGCCAGTTCGGGCCCGTTCATGCCCCCCGGCATCACCACGTCGGTAAACAGCAGATCAACATCATGCAGGCCACGCAGCAGCTCGAGCGCCTGCGCCGCCGAACTGGCGCTGGTGACGCGATAGCCCAGCGTACGCAACTGCCCGATGAGGTTCTGACGCACCAGCGTGTCGTCTTCCACCACCAGAATATGCTCGGAGCCACCCTCTGGCAGAGACGCCTGGCGACGACTCATGATGGGGGTCTCCTCGGCCCAGGCCCGGGGAAAATACAGGCGCAACGTGGTGCCCTCCCCACGCTCGGAATAGATCTTGGCGTGTCCGCCCGACTGCTTGACAAAGCCATAGACCATACTGAGGCCCATGCCACTGCCCTTGCCAGGCGCCTTGGTGGTAAAGAAAGGGTCGAAGGCCCGCGCCACCACGTCGGGCGCCATGCCCTGACCGGTATCGGACACCGACAACAGAACGTACTCACCCGCCACGACTTCATTGTGCTCTTGAGCATAATCCTCGTCGAGTACCACGTTGGCGGTTTCTACCGTGAGCCGGCCGCCCTGCGGCATGGCATCGCGGGCATTGATGGTGAGATTGAGCACCGCCACCTCGAGCTGGCCAGGGTCTATCTCGGTGAGCCACAGCCCCGGCTCCCGCACCATCTGGATGTCCACGCTTTCCTGCAGCGTGCGTCTCAGCAGGTTCTCCAGCCCCATCACCAGACGATTGAGATCAACCACCTCGGGCGCCAGAGGCTGACGTCGGGCAAACGCCAGCAAGCGACTGGTGAGCTCGGCACCCCGCTCCGCGGCCATCAGGGTCATTTCGGCCAGTTGGTGCGCCGAGGATTCGGGCGACAAGGTATCAACCAGCAATTCGGTGTTGCCCAGAATCACCGTAAGCAGGTTGTTGAAATCGTGCGCCACGCCGCCGGTGAGCTGACCCACCGCCTCGAGCTTCTGGGCCTGGCGCAAGCGCTCATCGAGCTCGCGCCGTTCCGTCACATCGACCATGCTGCCCAGCATGCGCACGGCTCTGCCCTCGTCGTCGCGCAGGACAAACCCACGGTCGATGACCGTGAGCCAGTGGCCGTCGGCCCGGGCAAAGCGATACTCGTCCATCCAGTCGTCGCCATCGCCATCGATCACCCGCTGGATGGTGTCGACCACACGATTGCGGTCGTCGGGATGAATGCGGCGCGACCAGGATTCGGGCCCGGGCTCGAGGGTATCGGGGTCGTGACCAAACAACGACTGGATGGCGTCGTTCCACCACACGCGCTGGCGCACGAGGTCCCAATCCCAGATCACGTCGTGGGTGGCCTGCGACACCAGGCGCACGCGTTCTTCGTGCAGCGCTACCAGGTCTTCGGTGCGTTTGCGTTCGGTAATGTCACGCTCGACCGAGACCCAATGGGTGTAACGCCCGGCGTCATCGGCCAGGGGCACAATGTCGAGCTCGAGCCAGAACGCTTTGCCGTCACGCGTGTAATTCACCAGTTCGGCGCGAACGGGCTGCCAGGCGAGCAAGGCATCACGGATGCGATCAAGCTCGGCTCGCGAGGTTTCGGCACCTTGCAGAAAGCGTGGCGTTCGACCGACGGCCTCTTCGCGTGAATAACCCGTGCGGTGCTCGAATGCCTCGTTGACGTAAACGATGCGCGGGCCGGCCGGACCGGTGACGGGCTCGGCCTCGGTGATGATGACCACGTCGTTGATGCGAGCCACGGCGGCCTCGAGCAGGCGCAGGGTGTGCTGATTGGTCCGCTCCTGCGTGACGTCGCGAAAGTACACCGCCAGGCCCTCGGGCGACGGATAGGCCGATACCTGAAACCAGGTTTGCAGGGGTTCGTAGTATTCGATAAACCGTACGGTGGTTTGCTCGCGCCGCGCCTGCTCGTAGGCACGCTGAAACTGGCTGCCTACCGCCGCAGGAAATTCTGTCCAGACATTCCGACCAAGGAGCTCCCCCCGATCGCGCTGCAATAACTGCTCGCCCCGCCGGTTGAGATATTGAAAACACCACGCGTGGTCAAGAATGAAGAAGGCGTCGCTGATGCTCTCGAGCGTGGCCTCGAGGCGATCGGCGAGTTCGGCAGATCGTTGCCGGGCCGACATCCATTCGGTGATGTCCTGAAAAGCGCCGTGCACGGCCAGGATCTTGCCACTGGCATCGCGCTCGGCCTCGCCGATGGCACGCACCCACCGGCGCCCCCCCGTGGCAGTCTGGATCTGCAGGGCCTCGTCGTATGCCACGCCTTCTTCGGCACAGCGCTCGAAGGCCTGCCGGATGCGCTCGCGATGCTCGGGAACGTAGTAGTGAATGGCCTGGTCGACGGGCGGCGAGAACCCCGCGGGCTCGCCATGGATGCGAGCCGTTTCGTCGGACCAACGAACCGCAACGGGGCTATCATGCAGGTTCACTCGCCAGGATCCCAGCCGGGCCACCCGGCCGGCCACCCGCAATAAAGCTTCGGCCTCATGTGCCTTGACCAGCAAGGCCTGGTTGTCCTGCTCGAGATCGACTTGCGCGGTGACATCGCGCGCTGCCACCAGCCGCGCCGAACGCCCCTCCCATAGGATGCGCCGCCCGGTCACCGAGGCGTAGAGCTGTTCGCCCGACTTGCGCCGATGGAGCCACTGCCGAGGACGCCCCAGCTCGGTGGCGGGCGCAGCCAGGGCAGCCCGAAGCGCCGGTCGTTGCGACGGCGGACGCAGATCTTCGATCGTGAGGGCCAGAAATTCGTCGCGCGTGTAACCGTATGCCTGACACGCCGCATCGTTCACGGCCAATACGCGCAAGGTGGCCTCGTCGAACACCCACAGCGGATCCGGGTGTTGCTCGAAGAACCAGGGATAAACATCGTCGGGCATGGGGTCTCCGCCAGGCCCGAATCGTGGGCTGGTCGCCGAATTGCGGCCAACCTGCCGGGCGTTGCGCGCAAAGTCACTACTTTAACGCGCCATACCCGCCAGCGGGCCTATCGTTACCCCGAGAGCGGCGCCGAGAAGGGCACCAGACGATGCGTTGCCTCGCAGGCAAGGGCGAGGGCGAATGCGCGAGCCCGACTCCCACTACACGTAATAGGGCCAATTCGCCAACCGATGCTGGCCCACGCCGCCAGTGCGTCGCAAGGAATGTGCCGCCAGCAGTTCCACCAGCAACTTGCGGGTGTGTTCGGGCGCCACCACGTGCTGCGCGGCAAATTGCCCGGCCATGGCCCAGGGGCTGGTTTCGCGCTCGAACGCCACCACCTTGTCGTCAAAACCGGGGTCGCCTGGCGCCAGGCCATGCACCACGGCCACTGCCGCCGCTGGGGCCATGAAACCGATTTCGGCCGTGGGCCACAGGATCACCTCGTCGGAGTTGCGGCCGCCGCCCATGTTGAGGTACGCCTGCCCGTACGTCTTGCGCACGATCACCGTCAGTTTGGGCACGGTCACCGACTGCAAGGCCATCATGTAGTTCATGATGCGTGCCGGTGCGGCCTGCTCTTCAGCTTCGAGGCCGATCTGAAAACCGGGCACATCCACCAGATTGATCAGCGGCACATTGAGCGAATCGCACAGCACGAGAAAGCTGGTGATCTTCTGGCAGGCAGCCACATCCAGGGCACCCCCGCGATGCAGCGGATTGGACGCGATGATGCCCACGGTTTGCCCATCGAGGCGGGCCAGGCCGGTGACGGCCGTCTTGCCGAAGCTGGCCTTGAGCTCGAACCACGAATTCTTGTCCACAATGGTGCGAACGATCTTCTTCATGTCGTACACGCGGGTACGCGACTCGGGCAGAAAATCGAGAATTCGCGGCATGTCGGCGCCCGAGCCTTCGGGTACGGCTGCGCGTGGCGGCGCCTCGCCGGCGTGGCCGGGCAAATACGATAAAAACGCCCGTATGGCATCGAGTGCAGCTTCGTCGGTATCGACCACCTGATCGACCAGGCCGGTTTTCTGGGCATGCAGCTGCCAGCCGCCCAGCGACTCGTCGTCGGTTCTGGCGCCGGTGGCCTGCTGCACCAGCCGTGCGCTCGATACCGACAGCAGCGCGCCCTTGCGCATCACGCGAAAATCGCTGAGCACGGTATACCAGCTGGACGAGCCATAACACTGGCCGAGCACGGCGGCAGCCCAGGGGCTCTCGCGCTGTCGCAAGTATTGCTCGGGGTCGCCGCCCGACGCGCCCATGCCTGCGGCACCGAGGGTTTCGGGGATGCGCCCACCGGACGATTCGCCCAGAAACACCATGGGCAAGCCACGCTGCGTGGCCACCCGCTTGGCGTGCGCCAGTTTGCGACCATTGATGATGGTGCTCGACGCGCCCTTGGTGGTGAAATCGTTGGAAACCACCACGGCCGGCCTGCCCTCGATGCGTCCGTAGCCTGCCACCTTGCCATCGGCCGGTGCGCGCTCGGGGTCGCCGGTGTGGGCGAACTCGCCAAACTCGGTGTAGCTGTCGGGGTCGCACAAATGGGCGACGCGCTCTCGGGCATTGAGCTGGCCGGCGCTGGCACGCTTTTGCAGGGCCGCGGGGCTGCCCATGGCCTGCACTCGGGCGCGACGGGCTTCGAGCGCTTCGAGCTGGGTCTGGAACGGACGCGTCCCATCCGCCGCGTGGGTGTCGTGGGATGAAGAAGACTCGGCCATGATCAGCTCTCGATCACGGCGACGATTTGACCATCTTCGATGGTGTCGCCCTCGTTCACCACCAGCGACTGCACGCGGCCGGCCACCGGTGCCAGAACGGGGATCTCCATCTTCATCGATTCGGCGATGAGCACGGGCTCATCGGCGTCGATGCGATCGCCCACTTTCACTTCCAGCTTCCAGACGGTGCCGGTCACTTCGGCAATGACGTTGTGTTGTGCCATGGATGGTCTCCTGATCCTGGGTGGCAGCGCGCCGCGAGATAGCTGGCGCGAGGATTGTCGCCGCGCAAAAGCATGGCATGATCGGCCTGGGCCACG
This sequence comes from Verticiella sp., assembly GCA_041690575.1. Classification (GTDB taxonomy): domain Bacteria; phylum Pseudomonadota; class Gammaproteobacteria; order Burkholderiales; family Burkholderiaceae_B; genus Verticiella. The sequence continues at coordinate 167,175 of JAWLHC010000003.1, read as the reverse complement.
TAGGGCAGATCGCGATCGACCTCGTCGTAGACCACAGTCGCCTTCAAGCCCACACGCTTGACGGTGCGCAGGATACGGGTGGCAGCGGCGCCGCGATTGGCGATGAAAACGTGCTGAAACACTCTGGCTCCCGATGTGTCCATATCCATTCCACCATGCGTGAACAGTATGCCGTGCCACCCTTCTTTAGTCAACTAGTGTACTATTAAGTCATGCTCAACTCTTCGCCCAAACCTCTTGCCGACCTCGACCGCGCCCGCGAGCTGGGCCTGGGGCGGCTCCTGCTCATGGCGCGCCGCGATTTTCTCCATCGCTCGCAGCGGCAAATGCAGGCCAACGGCATGGCCGAACTCACCAACACCTTTGTCAGCGTGCTGCCCTACATCGATACGCAGGGCACGCGCAGTACCGATCTCGCACAACGCTCCGGCCTCACCAAGCAGGCCATCGCCAAGATCGTGAAACAGCTCGAAGCCGACGGCCTCTTGCTGCGCGAAGCCGACCCCACCGATGGTCGCGCCTTTCTGGTGCGGTTCACACCACGCGGCCTCGACCGCCTGCAAGAAACCCGGCGCATGGCCGAACAGGTGGAGACCACCTATGCCGACCTGCTCGGCAAGGACGAACTGGAACATCTGCGCCATTTGTTGCTGAAGCTGGTTCGGGCCAGTCAGGCGAGCTGATATTTAGTCAACTTATTGACTAAGGGCGGAGATTGCACGATCATCTTCCGTCACGCCGCTCCCTAGCGGGCGGCACTTGCCAGTCGTATCAGGGCACTCGCCCAAACGACCCGGCCTCACGCCCAGGTTATGGAGATTTCCTTCGTGCAGTCCACTCACCCCGCATCCCCCCTGGCCAGCATGCCCGAGGGCGCCCTGAACGGCGTTCGCGTCGTTGAAATCTGCAGCACCTTTGCCGGCCCCGCCTGTGCCCGCCTCATGGCCGACTTCGGCGCCGACGTGATCAAGCTCGAACCCCGCGAGGGCGATCCCGCCCGGCTACTGGGCGACTTCGTCGACAATGTGTCGTTGCAGGGTGTCAGCCTGATGCGTGGCAAGCGCACCGTGGCCATCGACCTCAAGGCCCCCGAAGGCAAGGCCATCGCCCGCGAACTGATCCGCAAGGCCGACATCCTGATCGAGAACAACCGGCCCGGCGTGCTCGAGCGCCTGGGTTTCGGCTACGAGGAATTATCGGCCGACAACCCCGGGCTGGTGATGGTGCGCATCAGCGGTTACGGCCAGGATGGCCCCAATGCCCAGCGCCCCGGCTATGGCGCCATTTGCGAGGCCTTTGGCGGCGTGCGCTACCTCACTGGCGACCCCGACCGCCCGCCCAGCCGGGTGGCGCTGGCCACCACCGACTACCTCACGGCCGTCTACGCCGCCTTCGGGGCCATGATGGCTCTGTGGGCCCGCACTCGCACCGGCAAGGGCCAGGTGGTGGACGCCGCCCTGTACGAATCCGCCTTTTCGATGATGGAAGGCCTGGTGCCGGCGTATCAGAAGCTGGGCAAGGTGCCGTTTCGCAATGGCCCCAACCTGCAGGCATTTGCGCCCAACAGCCTGTACCCCACCAAAGACGACAGCCATGTGCTCATCGCCGCCAACAATCAGGCCATTTATGAACGCCTGGTGGCCGTGATGCAACGCCCCGAATTGCTCACCGACCCACGCTACGCCAGCGTGCGCGCCCGTGCCGAAAACATGCAGGCCATGGACGCCGAAGTGGCGGCGTGGTCTGAACAACACACGGGTGCCGAGCTCGAAGCCAAACTGCTTGAAGCCCAGGTGCCGGTATCGCGGGTTTACTCGATGGCCGACATCTTTGAAGACCCCCACTACCGCGCCCGCAAGATGTTGCTCGAGGTCGACCACCCCGTGCTGGGCACCACGATACAGAGCGGTGTGGTACCCAAGCTGTCGCAGAACCCGGGCTCGGTGCGCCACGCCGGCCATGACATCGGTGAAGACACCGCGGCCGTGCTGCGCGACGAACTGGGGTACGACGAGGCGCGCATTCAGGCCTTGCTGGACGCGGGGGTGGTGGGGGCGAAAGCAGCCGGGAGGTGAACGTTGAAGCGCCTGACTGATTCGGCGCGCCTTACCCTGAACGAGGCCTCGAAGCAGCCCCCTGCAAGCTCGCTATTCAGCCGCTCGGGCCAAGGCTTCCTCGGCCCACTGATTCAAACTCTTGCCGGAAAGTTCTGCCGCAATTGCCGCATTGCGATGCACCTCGGGGCTAACCCGGAACATCATCTTGCCAGAGTAGGGCTTTTGCGGCTCCTTACCGATCCTGGCACAAGTATCGAGGTAATCGTCCACTGCCTCATGGAAGGCGGCACGCAACGCTTCCACGCTCTCGGCATGAAAGCCGACACCATCCCGGATGCCGGCGACTTGACCAAACAGTATCCCGTCGTCGTCGTCAAACTCGACACGCGCAGAATAGCCTTTGTAGGTCATCACATTGGTCATGGTCGAACTCCCAATCGGATCAGGTACGCGCGAGCGGCGCGCACCTGGTATCGCTTGGCTTCTTTGGCCGGATGAGGCCGGTGAAAGCTCTCGACTTCGCCGTCTTTCTCAAATCGGACTCGCGAACCGCTGCCCTCGATGATCCGGCACCCCAACGCAAGCAGCAGATTCTCGATCGCGGCCCATTCTATGGTGCCCGGGACCGGATCTTTGAAGATGGTGACGAGCACCTTGCGCTGCTTGCTGTTCATTCCTGAAGAGCATACCTTATGCTTGCATTATCTGCAAGCATAAGGTCGCCCGTCCGAATGCGCGTCCATCCATTGGCGTTTGCCACGAGCGCGCCGTTCCCGGATACTCACGGCACTCGCTCACCCGCCACACCTCCCTTTGATGTTCGACCACGCCGAAGCCGATCCCACTCTCGATCCCGCCACTTTCGATCGCCTCGAAAAACCCCTGCGCACCGAGCTGGTGCTGCAGCAGTATCAGCTTCTGGAGCGGCGCGATCGGGCCATCCTGCTGGTCATCGCCGGCATCGATGGCGCCGGCAAGGGTGCCACCATCAATCTGCTGAACGAATGGCTCGATCCGCGCCACGTTCGTACCCTGGCGTTTGGCCAACCCACCCACGACCAACAGAAGTATCCAGCACTCTGGCGATACTGGCGCGCCCTGCCGGAGCGCGGCAAGATCGGCGTGGTGTTCGGCTCCTGGTATGCGCCGCTGTTGCGCCGAGCGTACGCCGGCCGCCTCACCGACCAGGAACTCCTCACTGCCGCAGAACGCCTGCGACGCTTCGAAGCCCTGCTGGCCGCCGAGGGCGTGGTCGTGGTGAAGCTCTGGTATCACTTGTCGCGCGAGGCCCAGCAGGCCCGTTGCGAGCGGCTTGACGCCGATCCCGATACGGCCTGGCAGGTGACCCCGGCCGATCGTCGCGTGGTGAAGCGCTTCACGCGCATCCGTCGTGGCGCCGAACGCGTGCTGCGCGCCACCGATCACGTCATGGCGCCCTGGCACGTGGTGCCTAGCGCCGACGAGCGTTGCCGCATCGCCACCACCGCACAGCAATTGCAGGCGGCCTTGACCGAGCCCTTGCCGGTCGTTCCGCCTGTCGATACTTTCGCGCCAGCCCCCGATCGGTTATCGCAGTTGGATGACTCGACCAAACTCGACAAACCCACGTATCAACAGGAACTATTGCACTGGCAGGGACGCCTGAGCCGGGCGGTGCGTACCCCTCAATTTCAGTCACGCGCTCTGGTGCTGGTGTTCGAAGGTGACGACGCCGCCGGCAAGGGTGGCACCATCCGCCGCATCACCCATGCACTGGATGTTCGGCAATATCGCATCATCCCGGTCGGTGTGCCGACCGACGAAGAACGCGCCCGCCCCTATCTGTGGCGATTCTGGCGGCATGCGCCCAGGCTGGGCGAGGTTCGCATCTTCGACCGCTCCTGGTACGGCCGGGTACTGATCGAGCGCGTGGAGAAGCTGGTGAGCGAGGCGCAATGGCGGCGCGCCTACGACGAGATCGTGGAGTTCGAGCGAGAATGGGTGGAGCACGGCGCCATCATGCTGAAATTCTGGCTCGCCATCACACAGGAAGAGCAGCTGAAGCGCTTTCACGACCGCGAGCGCTCACCGTTCAAGCGATTCAAGCTCACCGACGACGACTGGCGCAATCGCGAGCTCAACCCCCAGTACCGCGCGGCAACGTCCGACATGCTCGAGTACACCGATCATGCCCACGCCCCCTGGCACATTGTCGCCACCGACTCCAAGCGACGGGCTCGGATCGACGTGCTGCGAACCCTGGTGGAACGACTGGAAGCCGAAACCAGCCCTCGAGGCTGAACCACGTGACTTGTGGCGTAACAGGCTGTACGCTGGCATATAAAGGTGGTATTTTTATCGACCGCCAGCATGATTCTCGATGCCGTACCGGAGTTTCCGATGAGCACCGTCAATGGCCCCAGAGCCAATCATCTGCTCGCCGCACTGCCCGATGCCGAGTGGCAACGCTGGAAAGACCAGCTCGAACCTGTCGACTTGCCTTTGGGCAAGGTGCTGTACGAGTCCGGCAGCCAGATGAGTCATGTCTACTTCCCCACCACCGCCATCGTCTCGCTGCTGTTCGTACTTGAAAACGGCGCTTCGGCCGAGATCGCCGTGGTAGGCAACGAAGGGCTGGTCGGCATTTCCCTCTTCATGGGTGGCGACACCACGCCGAGCCGCGCCGTGGTGCAGAGTGCGGGCCACGGCTACCGCCTCCGAGCCAGCGTGGTGAAACAGGAATTCGACCGCGCCGGACCGGTGTTGCACCTGCTCTTGCGGTACACCCAGGCCTTGATTACACAAATGGCACAAACCGCCGTGTGCAATCGTCATCACTCCCTGGACCAGCAATTGTGCCGTTGGCTACTGCTGAGCCTTGACCGCCTGCATGGCAGCGAGCTGGCCATGACGCAAGAACTCATTGCCAACATGCTGGGCGTGCGCCGCGAGGGTGTGACCGAAGCTGCCTTGAAGCTGCAAGCCGCAGGCCTGATCCGCTATTCGCGAGGGCGTATCGTTGTACTCAATCGTGCCGACCTTGAGACGCGCGCCTGCGAATGCTACGACGTGGTCAAGCAGGAGTACGACCGCTTGCTGCCGGCCCGCGAAGCCACCTGAGCCGTTGGCCTTCAGGCAGAGATAACTCCCACGAGGGCGCACATCGCTGCGCTCTCTGTGGTGTAACGCACAGACAGCCCCCTCGCCCGCGGGCATGATGACTCTGCCATCACGACTCATCGAAGTCGCAGCCGACCAACCTCGGCAGGCATCTCTTTTTCATAACCAGCCTCCTCTCGAATCCCAGCGCCCCGGCGCCGGGATTCCCCTTTTTTTTGTTCGACGCCATGGCACACCGCCAAGCGCCCAAGGAAATTCTCATGAAACTTCATTACAGCGCCGCCCTCACCAGCGCATTTGTCCTGGCATTTGCCGGATCGCCAGCCCTGGCCACCGACGTGTCGCCCGAGGTTCGCAGCGCGCGGATGGAAAGCCAGATCTGGACAACCTATGCCCTGAGCCCCTACCTGCACGCCAACGATCTGAAGGTGACGGTGGCCGATGGCACAGCCACACTGACCGGCGTCGTGGCCGACGAGGTCAACAAGGAGCTGGCCTATGAGATTGCCATGGGCGTGCCGGGTGTCAGCTCGGTCGACAATCAGATCGACATCCGCCAGGACTACGTGCCGCCAGCGCCCGACACCACACGCACGTACCGCGAACTGGTCGAAGACGCTTCCATCACCACCGCAGTCAAGTCGAAGCTGCTGTGGAGCAAGTATGCACAAGGCCTTGACACTATGGTTGATACCGAACGCGGCGCCGTCACGCTCAGCGGCACCGCGTCCTCTCGGGAAGCCAGGGGTCTGGCACAAAGCCTGGCCTATAACACTCGCGGCGTGGTCTCGGTAGACAACCAGCTGAAAATCCAGACCACGGCGCCTGGCAGCACCATAGAAGAAACCGGTCTGGTCGAAGGCGTGGGACAGGATATTACAGACACCTGGATCACCGCCAAGATCATGTCAACGTTCCTGTACTCCAGCAACGTCAACAGCTCGAACATTTCAGTCGACACCACCGACGGCAACGTTACCCTCACGGGCAAGGTGGGCAGCGGGGCGGAACGTGCCCTGGCCATTGAGTTGGCGGAACATATTCGAGGTGTAAAAGGCGTCTCGGCCAGCATGCTCGAGATCTGAGGGAGATCGCCCGTGACCTACTGCGTTGGAATACGGCTCGACTCGGGCATGATCTTCGCGTCGGATTCGCGAACCAATGCCGGACTCGACAACTACGCGAAGTTCTGCAAGATGACGGTATTCGAACGCAAGGGGGATCGGGTGATCGTGTTGCTGAGCTCGGGCAACCTGGCCGGCACACAAGCCATCATCAGCTTGCTGAACCAGCGTGCCAACGACCCCGAAAGTGGCACGACGGTGTGGACGGCCCGCACCATGTTCGATCTGGCGAACGTGGTGTCGGATGCCATGCGCGATATTTCTCGACGCGATGCGCCCTATCTCGAAACCAATGCAATCAGGTTCAACGCCTCCTTCATCCTGGGCGGACAGATACGGGGCGAAGACCCACGGCTATTTCGCATCTATGCAGAAGGGAATTTCATCGAGGCAGGATCAGAAACACCCTACATTCAAACGGGTGAAACCAAGTACGGCAAGCCGATCATCGACAGCGTGATCAGTGCCGATTCAACCACGCTCGCGGATGCCGCAAAATGCGTCTTGCTCTCCTTTGACTCAACCATGCGCAGCAACCTGTCGGTGGGCATGCCGATCGACATGGTCAGCTACGAACGCGACAGTCTTGAGATCCGCACCAAGCGCCGCCTTCACGAGGGTGATGCCTACTTTGGGCTGCTGCATGATTGCTGGAATGCTGGCTTGCGCCAAATGTTCGCTGATCTCCCCGAGCCACCAAACTGAGTCATGAGCCACTCTCTTATCATCACCTGCGAACACGGTGGCGCCAACATTCCCACCGCCTACGCCGATCTGTATCGCGGTTGGCACCATCTGCTGCAAAGCCACCGTGGCCTTGACCTCGGCGCGCTTGACCTGGCCGGCGATCTTTCGGTGGCTTTCGGAGCACCTCTGATCGCTTCCACCGTGAGTCGCTTGCTGATCGATCTCAACCGATCCCTATGGAACCCGGCGGTTTGGTCGGATGCCACTCGCCACCTGCCCGAAGAGACAAAAGACACGATCATTCGACAGCACTACACCCCGCACCGATCCCGTGTCTATGCGGCAATTCAAGCTGAAGTGACGAAGGGAAATCGCGCCATTCATGTCGCCTGCCACAGCTTCACCCCCGTCTTGAACGGCAGCACACGTACCGCCGATGTCGGCCTTCTCTACGATCCTGCCCGTGAAGAAGAACGTCACTTTGCCAAGCAATGGCAACGCCAGTTCCGATCCGGAAATGGTGCATGGCGAGTCAGACGCAATTACCCGTACGCGGGATGGAACGACGGCTTGACCTCCCTGTTGCGCCAGCACTTCAGCGACGACGCCTACGTTGGCATCGAACTGGAGATCAATCAGGCGCTTGTGACCGACAGCGCCGAGCGCTGGCGCGCAACAAGAGACCTGGTGGCAGACGCGCTACGCGCAACCCTGGCCGAAACCATGGCACCCATGCCGGGTTCCCAAGGCTTACCCCATACAAGGAAATCCAGTGAAAATTCGACTTGGCTATGACATGACGTTCGAGTGCGCCCAGCCAACGCCCATGATATTGATGGTGAACGTGCACGGCTCCAGAACGGCCTCACTCATCAGGCACGACGAGATTCACACCGCACCGAGCGTTGACGTCACCGGTTATCGCGACAGCTACGGCAACTGGTGCTCTCGTATCCTGGCGCCGCAAGGCCGGATTCGCCTGTTCACCGACACCATCATTCAGGACTCCGGTCAACCCGATATCGTGGCCCGCTGGGCCAGGGAAGTTCCCGTTCAAGACCTGCCGCCCGAAACCCTCGTATTCTTGCTCGCCAGCCGCTATTGCGAAACCGATTTGCTCGGCGATGAAGCCTGGCAACGATTCGGCGCCACGCCACCCGGCTGGCAACGCGTACAGGCCATTTGCGACTTCGTGCACAACCACCTGACATTTGGCTATCCGTTCGCGCGCCGAACCCGCACCGCCTTTGAAAGCTATCAAGAGCGCACCGGTGTTTGTCGGGACTACGCCCATCTGGCGATCGCCCTGTGCCGCAGCATGAACATCCCGGCGCGGTATTGCACGGGCTACCTGGGCGATATCGGCGTTGACGAAAGCTCGGACCCCATGGACTTCGCGGCCTGGTTCGAAGCCTACCTCGACAACCGCTGGCACACCTTCGACGCACGAACCAACAGACCCCGGATTGGCCGCATCCTGATGGCACGCGGTCGCGACGCCGCCGATGTGGCCATTGCGACCACGTTCGGCCACAACCGCCTTGAGCGCTTCGTGATCCGCACCGAGGAGGTGCCTGAGAGCGAGTCGTGCTACCCGGCTGCCGTGCCATTGTCATGTGTGAGGCCGCCGACCAACCGCGCGCCTCATCTGTCGCTGATCGCCGAGACGCCCCGGTAGGGGAGGTACCCTGCAGGGCGTATTTGCGTACTGGCCAACAGCACTGCCCACGCGGCGCTGAAGGTCAGTCAGCTGAGATGTCCCCAAAGGCAACAAGGATAAAAAAATCCCGCCATCGCGATGATTGGCGGGATTTCTTGCGCTGCTCGACAATGCCGCAACGGTACGAAAATCTGGCGTCCCCTAGGGGATTCGAACCCCTGTACCCACCGTGAAAGGGTGGTGTCCTAGGCCTCTAGACGAAGGGGACAGGACAAAAGTGCCAACCTGCCTGGCAGGTTGAATCTCTTCGCGCGCTGCAGCTTTTTTGGTGGAGGTAAGCGGGATCGAACCGCTGACCTCTTGCATGCCATGCAAGCGCTCTCCCAGCTGAGCTATACCCCCGAAAGCAGTGCGTGCTGCGAAGAAACCGAATTATGCACTAATTTTTTTGGGCGTGCAAGCGAGCCAGAACCGTGTCTTTACCCAGCAGCGCCAACACCGCATCGATGGCCGGCGTTTGCGTCCGGCCGGTGACGGCCACCCGCAGCGGGATGGCCAGTTGCGGCATCTTGATGCCGTGGGCCTTGAGCATCGACTTGAGCACGGCCGAGAGTTCCGGTGCCGTCCAGTCGGTTGCCTCGGCCTGGCGGGCAAACTCGAGGAGCCGTTCACGCGCTTCGGGCGTGAGATGCTGTTCGACCAAGGCCGGGTCGATCTGGGAGGGGTCGAATTCGCCATAGAACATCATGGCATCGTCGGCCAATTGCTCGAGGGTTTCTGCCCTGGGTGCCAGCAACGCCATCACGTCGGCAAGCGGAGCCGCACCTTCTACGTGACCACCACGTTGCGTGATGCGTTCGATCACGCGTGGCGCCAGCTGCTCGGGCGTGAGTTCACGCAGATAGTGCGCATTGACCCAGTTGAGCTTCTTGGGATCCCATTGCGAGGCCGAACGCGACAGATGGCTGCCGTCGAACCACTGCACCAATTGCTCGCGGCTGAAGAGTTCGTCGTCGCCATGGCTCCAGCCCAGACGGGCCAGGTAGTTGACCATGGCTTCGGCGAGGTAGCCCTGCTCGTGATACTGCATGACGCTGACCGCGCCATGGCGCTTGGAAAGCTTCTCGCCGTCGGGCCCGAGGATCATCGGTACGTGGCCGTATTTTGGAGGCTCGGCGCCGAGGGCGCGCAGGATGTTGATTTGCCGCGGCGTGTTGTTGACGTGGTCGTCACCGCGAATCACGTGGGTGATGCGCATGTCCCAGTCGTCGACCACCACACAGAAGTTGTAGGTGGGGGTGCCGTCCTGACGGGCAATGACGAGATCGTCGAGTTCTTGATTGGCAAAGCGGATGGGCCCCTTGACCAGATCATTCCAGCCCACTTCGCCATCGAGCGGGTTGCGAAAACGCACCACCGCTTGCCGACCCGCCGGCGGCTCGGGCAGAGTCTTGCCCGGCTCCGGCCGCCAGGTGCCGTCGTAGCGCGGCTTGAGACCGGCCGCGCGGGCACGCTCACGCATGGCGTTCACCTCGTCGGCCGAGCTGTAGCAGTGATAGGCGTGGCCACTGTGCAGCAACTGCTGGATCACCTCGCGGTAGCGATCCATGCGCTGCATCTGATAGAACGGCCCTTCGTCGGGCGCCAGACCCAGCCAGGCCATGCCGTCCAGAATGGCTTGCACGGCTTCGGGCGTGGAGCGCTCGAGGTCGGTGTCTTCGATGCGCAGCACAAATGTGCCACCAAAGTGGCGGGCAAAGGCCCAGGAGTACAGAGCGGTGCGCGCGCCGCCCAGGTGCAGAAAGCCGGTAGGCGATGGCGCAAATCGAGTGCGCACCATGGCCGCCGAAGAAGATGACGTGTTCATGATGCGCATTGTAAGCGGCACCCGGGCTTGCGCCGGGCGCCGCCGCGGATCAGTAGCGCCGAGTGAGGGTTTCGGCCACGCAGACGGGTTTGCTGCCGCCTTCACGCTCGATGGTGGCCTGCACCTTCAGTTGCACACCGTTGTCGGGCAGGGGCTTGTATTCGGAGAGCACGAAACGCGCCCGCACCTTGCTGCCCACCGGCACCGGAGACGGAAACCGCACTTTGTCGAGGCCGTAATTGACCGCCATGCGCCCGCCATCAATGCGAAAGGCCGACTCACCCAGAAACGGCAACAACGACAGGGTGAGATAACCATGAGCAATGGTGGTGCCGAACGGCCCTTTGGCGGCGCGCTCGGCATCGAGGTGGATCCATTGATGATCGCCGGTGACATCGGCAAAGCCGTTGACCCGCGGCTGATCGACCAGGACCCAGTCGCTGACCCCGATTTCCTCTCCGACGAGGTTCTCGAGTTCGGAAAAATGCGAATAAACCTTCATGAAACTGACCTCCGGCCGGTTGAACAAGCTTGACGGCTCTACCGCTTACTGCGGGCGATACAGGTAGATCTCGACGCGACGGTTATCGGCGCGACCCGCGGCCGTTTCGTTGCTGGCGATGGGGTCGTTCTGACCACGGCCCTCGGCGGTCACGCGGTTGGGGGCCACGCCCTGGCGGGTGAGATAGTTGGTGACGCTGCGCGCGCGGTTCTCGGACAACGTCTGGTTGTAGGCAACCTGCCCGGTGCTGTCGGTGTGGCCCACGACGTGAGCACGCAGCGGCGGGTTGTTGTTGAGCGACTCTGCCACGGCATTGAGCACCGGGTAGAGCTGTCGGTTGATCTGGTAGCTGTCGGTGGCAAACGACACCGTGCTGGGCAGGTTGACCTTGAGCGAGCCGTCGGACTGTTCCGACACATCGACACCCATGTCGCTGGCGCCGGCATTTTGCACATTGCCCTTGATGCGATCCCAGTTGTAGCCGGCCACACCCCCGGCCAGCGCGCCGAGGCCGGCGCCGATGAGGGCGGCTTCGCTGCTGTCGCCGATGAGGGCACCCAGACCGGCACCCACCGCCGCACCCACGCCTGAGCCCATGGCGGTTTGAGACTGCTGCTGCGACGGCGTGGCGCAACCTGCGGCCAGGACGCCGGCAGCCAGCAGCGTGGCAAGGCGCAGAGAGGTGATGTTGGTTTTCATGATTGTGACTCCTTGTTGTGTTGTTACGGTGAGCAGCGAGGAGGCCACAAAGGCCTAGCAATGCCGCCGCTCTTGATTGAAACGAAACCACAACTGTGGAACCATAGGATAACGCGTGTTACACCCTTGTGCGCGATACCACGTTGCGTGCCGGGCCCGGTACGCCGCCTCTTGCCTCGGGATCCGTCGCATGTCTCGCCCCTCGCTGGCACCACTGTTCGAACCCTGCTCGCTGGTTGTCGCTGCCGACCGCGGAATGCTGCCGCCGCTCGACCTGCCACCACGGTTGCGAACGCGCGCGCTCACCTTGTTTCACGACACGGCCGACGCCGGTACGGCTCGCCGACAGGCTGCACCGGTGTCCGATGACGGCCGGGCCGACCTTGCCCTGGTGGCGGTGGCACCCGAACGCCTGCAAGCCACACTGACGCAACTCGAGGCGTACCGACCGCGGGCCGTGATCGTGCAATCGCTGGCCTTGCCCGACGCCGAATCGCGCGATGCCGCCCGGCACTGGGCCGAGCGCCACCAGTGCCTGCTGCTCGGCCCGCACAGTTTTGGCCTGCAACGACCGTGGGTGGGGCTCAATGCCAGTCAGCATCCCACGCTGGCCCAGGCGGGCCGGGTTGCCCTCATCACGCAATCCAGCGCCATCATGGCCGCGGTGATGGATTGGGCCGACGACACCCGCACGGCCTTCTCTGCCATCGTCTCCCTGGGTGACACCCCCACCGTCAGCGTGGCCGATCTGCTCGACTACTTTGCCTTCGACTCACAAACCGACAGCATTGCGCTCTACCTCGAAGACCCGGGGCCTGCCCGTCAATTCATGAGCGCCCTGCGCGGTGCGGCTCGCGTCAAGCCCGTGGTGGTGTTGCGCGCCGGTCGCAGCACGCCGCCGCCGGCCGGCAGCGAAGTGCCGCCCGATGCCGTCTTCGATGCCGCCTTGCGTCGGGCGGGCGCCCTGCGGGTACGCTTCTTCGTACAACTGTTCTCCACCCTCAAGGCGCTGGGTCAGCGCAGCCGTCCGCGCGGCGCGCGATTGGCTGTGCTCACCAACGGCCACGGTCCGGTTCAACTGGTACAAGACAGCCTTCTGGTGCATCGCGCCGTACGCCGCGCCACGTTCGAAGCCGACACCCGGCGCGAACTGGCCGAGTGCCTGTCGCCGCAAGCGCGCGTCGACAACCCCGTGATCGAGCCGGCGCACTGGACGCCCGACGCCTTTCGCGCCAGCATCGAACGCGTGCTGGCCGACCCGGGCGTCGATGCCCTGCTGGTGCTGCTGACACCCGATCGGCAAGCCGATCTCGACGCCATGGTGCAGGTGCTCATTGCCCTGGTGCCCCGCAGCCGCAAGCCGCTCATCGTGTGTCTGATGGGCGATGCGTCGATGCGCCGCCTGCGCGGCGTGCTCGAGGCGGCCGGCATACCGGCGTTTCGGACTCCCGAAACTGCCGCCGACGCCTTTGGCCATTTGGTGCGCTTTCATGGCAACCAGCAATTGCTCATGCAAACCCAGTCGGGCCCGGCGCTGCCCGACATTCACGACCGCCCCGAGTGGCTGCCCGACTTGCAGGCACGTCGCCATCAGGATGAATCCCGCCTGCCACCAGATCTTCAGCAACGCATCCTGGCCACCTACGATCTGGCCGAGCACGAAGGCCCGGCACCACCAGGCGCCATCGCCGCAGTCCGCGCACAAGTGCTGCGCGACCCCACCTTCGGCGCCGTGATGTTGCTGCAGCCCAGCCCCCCGTGGCCGGCACCGCGCAGCGAGTGTCTGGAGCTGCTTCCCCTCAATGGCTACCTGGCCCGCCGCCTGATCGAACGCAGCCCCCTCTGGCGCGAGATGCTGGCCCCCCATGCCACGCCCGTGGCCATCGAGCAGCTCGAGCGCCGGCTGTTGCAGCTGAGCGAGCTGGCGGTAGACCGACCGGAACTCGACGTGATCCGGCTTGACCCGATTCTGCTGACCGATCACGAGGCGATCGTGCTGGGAGCCCAGATCGAATGCTGCCGGCAGCACATTCCCGTGCTGGGCGGCGGCCGCGCAGGCCACCTGGCCATTGCACCGTATCCCACGCAATGGTGCGAGGATCACGAATTCAAGGATGGCACGCCATGGAGCCTGCGCCCGATCCGACCCGAAGACGCTGATGCACTGCAGCGATTCGTGCGCGGTCTGTCGTCAGAAACTCGCTATATGCGGTTCATTTCCACCCTTCGCGAGCTACCACCCAAGCTGCTGGCGCGCTACACGCAAATCGACTACGACCGCGAGGTGGCGCTGGTGGCCACGGTCGAGCAGGCCAACCCGGCACACCGCAATCACCCCCACGAAACGATCATCGGCCTGGCGCATTATCTGCGGAATGCGGATGGTCGCGGTGCAGAGTATGCCCTTGTGATTGCAGACGATTGGCAGCGCCAGGGCTTGGGGCCGGCGCTGATGACGGCACTCATGGCGGCTGCCCGTGAGCAGGGCTTGAGTTACCTCGAGGGCCAGGTGCTGGCCAGCAATTACGCCATGCTGAAACTGATGCGCCGCCTGGGCTTCGTCGACGAAACCGACCCGCACGACGCCACCTTGCGATACACCTGGCGCGAGGTGTCCGGGGCCGATGATGCAGCGCAGCGAAACGGCGAGTAAACTGGCGTATCCCGATCACCCTTCCATTGGGGGTTGACGCTGCTGACCCCATGCCACCGGGCCAGGAGCGCCCCACCGAGTTTCGCCATGCCTTTTCGACATGCCCACCCAGACGTTCGGTGACGTTGCCCGAGTCGAACCGCCGGCGCCTGGCGGCCCCATACCGGCGGCCATGGCAGGCGCCATTCTTCAGGGTTTCGACCGTCACTATGCCTTGTTCCGCTATTGCGCGCAGCGCGCCAAGACGCTGTTCGAAAACGGCGACTGGCACGGCATTCAGCGCCTGAACCGCGATCGTATCGAGTACTACGATGCCCGCGTGCGTGAGTGCATGGGTGTACTGGAGCGTGATTTTCACGCCGCCTCGCTGCCCGACACGTTCTGGCAACAGGTCAAGCAGGAGTATCTCGGGCTGCTGGGCGACCACCTGCAACCCGAATGCGCCGAAACCTTCTTCAACTCGGTGTGTTGCCGCATTCTTCAGCGCGAGTATTTTCACAACGATTTCATCTTTGTGCGGCCGGCAGTGGCATCCGACTACCTCGATGGCAGCCGGCCCGCCTACCGCAGCTATTACCCCATGCAACGCGGGCTGCGCGACGCGCTCACGCGCTTGCTGGCCGATTTCGGATTGGCGGCCCCTTTTGCCGACCTGCCCCGCGACGTGCGCCGGCTGATAAGGGCCGGAGTGGCCGGGCTGCGCCGTCAGGCGCCGCCGCGCATCGGCGGGTTTCGCATCGAGCCCGACTGCCAGATTCAGGTGCTGGGCAATCTGTTCTACCGCAACAAGGGTGCCTATGTGGTGGGACGCCTGATCAACGGCAACGCCATCTATCCGCTGGCCATTCCGCTGCTGCGTTCGCCAGCCGGCGAAATCACGGTGGATGCGCTGCTGTTCTCGAGCGACGATCTCACCACGCTGTTCAGTTTCACGCGGGCGTATTTTCTGGTCGACATGGAAGCCCCTGCCGCCTATGTGGGCTTCCTGCGCTCGCTGCTGCCCAACAAGGCCAACGCCGAGCTCTACACCATGATCGGCCTGCAAAAGCAGGGCAAGACGCTGTTCTATCGGGATTTTCTGCATCACCTCAAGCATTCGCACGATCGCTTCGTGATCGCGCCGGGGATCAAGGGCATGGTGATGAGCGTGTTCACCCTGCCGTCGTATCCCTATGTCTTCAAGGTGATCAAAGACCGGATCAGCAAGGACGGCATGACCCGGGCCGTGGTCAAGCGCAAGTATCAGCTGGTGAAACAGCACGACCGTGTGGGCCGCATGGCCGACACCTGGGAGTATTCGCAGGTTGCCTTGCCGCGCTCGCGCTTCGAGCCCGAGGTGCTCGAAGAGCTGCAGCGCCAGGCACCGAGCCTGCTCGAGATCCAGGACGACACCGTCGTTCTCGGCCACGTGTATATCGAGCGCCGCATGACGCCGCTCAATCTGTATCTGCAACATGCCGGCGCCGCCCAGCTGGCGCATGGCGTCATCGAGTACGGCAACGCCATCCGCGAACTGGCCGCCGCCAACATCTTCCCGGGCGACATGCTGTTCAAGAACTTCGGCGTCACGCGTCTGGGCCGCGTGGTGTTCTACGATTACGATGAAATCCAGCCCATGACCGACATGAACTTTCGTCGGATCCCGCCCGCGCCCAACGAAGAGGCCGAGATGGCTGCCGAGCCCTGGTATCCGGTGGGCCCCAACGACGTCTTTCCCGAAGAGTTCGCCCGTTTCCTGCTGGGCAATGCCCGGATCCGGGAGCTTTTCCTGCAGTACCACGCCGACCTGCTCGCCGCCGACTGGTGGTCGGAGCGACGGTTGGCAGCCCAGCAAGGGCGTATCGAGGATATCTATCCCTACGCCATTCACAAGCGGTTTGCCGCCGCCCCGCGTCGTCGCCGCCACACGGTCGGCGGCCCCGACGCAGCGGGCCAGCCGCTGTCAACGCAATGAGGAGTGCAACCATGTCCGATCCTATCGTCATCGTTTCCGTTGCCCGCACCCCGATGGGGGGCATGATGGGCAGTTTGTCCGGTCTGGCGGCCCACGAGCTCGGCTCGGTGGCCATTCGGGCCGCCGTGGAGCGTGCGGGCCTCAAGCCCGAGCAGGTGGATGAAGTGCTCATGGGCAACGTGCTGCAGGCAGGCCAGGGCCAGGCACCGGCACGCCAGGCCGCCCTGGGCGCAGGTCTGCCCCGCAGCGTATCGGCCAGCACCATTCACAAGGTGTGCGGCTCGGGCATGAAGTCGGCCATGTTCGGCCACGACATGCTGATGGCCGGCACCACCGACGTGGTCGTGGCCGGCGGCCAGGAGAGCATGAGCAACGCCCCGTATCTGCTGCTGCGTGGCCGTCAGGGCTATCGCTACGGCCACTCCACGGTGTACGACCACATGGCCCTGGACGGCCTCGAAGATGCCTACGATCGCGGCAAGGCCATGGGCGTGTTCGCCGAATCGTGTGCCGACAAATACACCTTTACGCGCGAGGCCCAGGACGACTACGCCATCGAGTCGCTGCGACGCGCCAAGGCGGCCAACGAAGACGGCAGCTTCGCCTGGGAGACCACACCCGTCACCATCGCCGGCCGCAAGGGCGATACCGTGGTCGACAAGGACGAAGCCCCCTACAAGGCACAACCCGACAAGATTCCGTCGCTCAAGCCAGCCTTCCGCAAAGACGGCACGGTCACGGCCGCCAACTCGTCATCGATCTCGGATGGCGCGGCTGCTCTGGTGATGATGCGGGCCTCCACGGCCGAGAAACTCGGCGTGCAGCCGCTGGCCCGCGTGGTCGCCCATGCCCAGCATTCGCAGGAGCCCGAATGGTTCACCACCGCCCCGGTGGGCGCCATGCGCAAGCTGTTCGACAAGACCGGCTGGACAGCGACCGACGTCGACCTCTACGAAATCAATGAAGCCTTTGCCGTGGTTACCATGGCGGCCATGCGCGAGCATGGTCTGAGCCACGACAACGTGAACGTGCATGGCGGCGCGTGCGCCCTGGGGCACCCCATCGGGGCCTCGGGTGCCCGCCTGCTGGTCACGTTGATCGCCGCCCTGCGCCAGCGTCAGGGCAAGAAGGGTGTGGCCACTCTCTGCATCGGCGGTGGCGAAGCGGTGGCCATGGCCATCGAGATGGTCTGACACTCCCCTGAACGCCCAGGCATCAAACCCGCTGGGCTCAATTGCCGCGAGCCACGCCCTCGCGGCGGGGATCGGCGGCCGCTGTGAGCGGCCGCACCAGCACCGGCGGCGACATCAAGATGGTGGCCAGACCACTGGTGCGCGGCCGGTACGACACCTCGTGACCCCGTAACTGCAGGTAGTCGACAATGTCGTCGGGCCAGCCCGAGGGCAGCAGCGGATGCTCCGCCTCGAGCACCGTACCCGGCGAATTGAAGGCGCCGAAGTGCGGCATGGCCATGGCCTCCGACGGACTCAGCCCCCAATCGAGCAGCGCCACCAGATGGTTGGCCACGTAAGGGATGATGGCGGCCCCACCTGGCGAACCCGTGGCCACCACCGGCCTGCCCCGCTCGCCATCGCGACCGCGTTCGAACACCATCGTAGGCGCCATCGAACTGCGTGGTCGCTTGCCTGCCTGCACCCGATTGGCGATGAGTCGGCCCTGAGCGTCATGTGAATCCGGGCTGAAATCGGTGAGCTGATTGTTCAGCAGAAAGCCATTTACCATCATGTACGATCCGAACCCGCCCTCGACCGACGTGGTCATCGACAACACGTTGCCGTACATATCGACGATCGACACATGGGTGGTATCGGGCAAACCGGGACGATTGTCGGCAGCGCCCGCGCCAGGCCAGCCGGGCTCCGTGCGACCCAGACTGCGGTTGTCTTCGATGCGGGCTGCCTGCCGGGCCAGATAATCGAGCTGCAGCAGGCCGCGGCCGCCCTCGCCGGGCAGCGGCACGAAGTCGGTATCGGCCACATAGTGATTGCGGTCGGCAAATGCCAGACGACCGGCTTCGGCCAACAGGTGCACGGCTCGCGGCGCCGGCAGAATGGCGCCGCTGGGTGCCTGGCGCGGCGCCAGTTCCGCCAGATCGAAATGCTGCAACATGCCCATCATCTGCCCCACCGCAATGCCACCCGACGAGGGCGGCGGAAACCCGCACACCTCCCAGTCGCGGTAGGGCACACAGCTAGCCTCGCGCACTTTGGCCCGATAGCTTGCCAGGTCGTCGAGGGCAAGCAGGCCGGGGGTGGCGCCATTGGGCGGCTGCGACACTTGCGCCACGATGGCCTCGGCGATTTCGCCCTGGTAGAAACCGTCGCTACCGCGTGCAGCCACCCGAGCCAGGGTTTCGGCCAGCGCGGGGCTGTACAGTTGCCACCCCACCGGCAGAGGCTGCCCGCCCGGCGTGAAGAAATACCGGGCCGCATCGGGATCGTTGCGCAAATCGTCGGCCGAACCGGCAATCGATGCCGCCATGCGCGGCGACACCGCAAACCCGCCCAGGGCCAGATCGATGGCCGGGATGAACAGACTCGACCAGGGCATCGTGCCGTAGTCGTCGTGGGCCAGCTCCAGCATCGCCACCAACCCTGGCACGCCCACTGAACGGCCGCTGGCTCGCGGGCTGGGCTGCACCGGCTCGCCACTGTCTGGCGACACTTCACGCAAATAGCCCTCCCAGGCCTGCATCGGTGCGGTTTCGCGGCCATCGAAGGCCAGCAGGCGTTCGCGGCCCGCGTCGTAATAGAGCATGAAGCCGCCACCGCCGAGCCCCGACGACTGCGGCTCCACCACGTTGAGCACCATCTGGGCGGCCACGGCCGCATCGACGGCGGTGCCGCCACGCTCGAGGACCGTGACAGCCGCCTGCGTGCCGTGGGGGTTGGCCGTGACCGCCATGTAGTCGCGGGCGCGCACCAGTCGTTGCTGCCGAAAGCCGCTGGCGATTTCGGGCGCATCCCGGCTCGGCAGCACTACGCCAGCCGCGAGGCCCGGTGCACCGGTGGTTTGCGCCGGCACGGCCACCGGCAATGCTGCGACGCCCGCAACAAGTGCCAGACCCAGGGCATGAAGCCAACCGGCCGAAAGGGACGACGGGCGGGATTCTGGTACAGTAAACCTCAACCTTGTGTGCGCGCTCATGTTCGATATCCTCGTTTATCTCTTCGACAATTATCACGCGCCCGCGGCCTGTCCTGAAACCGACGTGCTGGCGCGGCGCCTGGCGGCTGCCGGCTTCCCCGATCACGACATCGATGATGCCCTGGCGTGGCTATCCGGCTTGGCCGATTCCACCCGCGACTGCATGGATCTGGCGGTGGCGCAAGCCCCCGTGCTCCCACGCATCTACGCCGACATCGAGTATCAGCGGCTCGGCTCCGAGGCCGTGGGCTTTCTGACCTTCCTCGAGAGTGCCGGCGTGCTGGGCTCTGCCCTGCGCGAGATCGTGATCGAGCGGGCCATGGCCCTGCAAGAATCTCCGGTGGCGCTTGAAGCCCTGCGCATCATCGTGCTCATGGTGCTCTGGAGCCAGGAAGCCGACATCGACAACCTCATCCTCGACGAACTGCTCGACGACGACGAGCCGCGCCGCCTGCACTGACGCCGTCGGCGGTGCGCCAGGTGTGCGCCTGCCGACCGACTTGCACGACCGGAAAGTCGACACGTATGATCCGGGGCGGGACGATACCCCCAACCCGGCCCGGACCCGCCATGTCCGGGCCTGCTGCCATTCTGGAACCCCATGGGAAAAACACTCATCATTGCCGAGAAGCCCTCGGTTGCGCTGGACATTTCCCGCGCTCTGGGCGGCTTCAAGCGCGAAGGCGACTACTTCGAAAGTGACGATCATGTACTCGCCTCGAGTGTCGGACACCTGCTCAGCCTGGTGGCTCCCAACGATCCGGTCAAGGGCAAATGGAGTTTTGCGCACCTGCCGGTGATTCCCCCCGAGTTCACGCTCGGGCCGGCCGACAAGCGCTCGCAGGAGCGGCTCAAGCTGTTGGTCAGGCTGATCAAGCGCAAGGATGTCGACGCCATCATCAATGCCTGCGATGCGGGCCGCGAGGGCGAGCTCATCTTCCGCTACATCACGCAATTTGCCGGCACCAGCAAGCCCGTGCAACGGCTCTGGCTGCAATCGATGACGCAGCCGGCCATCCGCGAAGCCTTCAATCAGCTGCGCGACGATGCCGTGATGAAGCCGCTCGAGGCCGCCGCGCGCTCGCGCGCCGAAGCCGACTGGCTGGTCGGCATCAACGGCACGCGCGCCATGACTGCCTTCAACAGCAAGGATGGCGGCTTCTTCAAGACGCCCGTGGGTCGGGTACAAACACCCACGCTTGCCATTGTGGCCGAACGCGAAGAACGCATCCGGCGCTTCGTGCCGCGCGACTACTGGGAGGTGCGCGCCACGTTCGTGGCTGCCGCCGGGCTCTACGAAGGTCGATGGTACGACCCCGGCTTCAAGAAAGACGAACGCGACGCCGAACGCCGCGAATCGCGTCTGTGGTCGGCCGTGGCCGCCGATTCCGTGGTGGCGGCCTGTCGCGAGCAGCCCGGCACCGTTGCCGAAACCGCCAAGCCATCCACCCAGCTGTCGCCGCTGTTGTTCGACCTCACCAGCCTGCAGCGCGAAGCCAACTCGCGGTTCGGGTTCTCGGCCAAAGCCACGCTGTCGCTGGCGCAGGCACTGTATGAACGCCACAAGGCACTCACCTACCCCCGTACCGATTCGCGCTATCTGCCCGAAGATTATGTGGAAACGGTGGCACAAACCATGGGCATGCTGGCCGACGTGGATAGCGGCAGTGCCCGTCCGCTGGCTCCGTTTGCCCGCAAGGTGCGCGAGCAGGGTTGGGTCAAGGCCAACAAGCGCATCTTCGACAACCGCAAGGTGTCGGATCACTTCGCCATCATCCCCACACTGCAGCCGCCGCGCGAGCTGAGCGAGGCTGAAGGCAAGCTCTACGATCTGGTGGTACGTCGCTTTCTCGCGGTGTTCTACCCGGCGGCCGAGTTCCGCCTCACCACTCGCATCACCGAGGTGGCCGGCCATCACTTCAAGACTGAAGGCAAGGTGCTGGTCAAACCCGGCTGGCTCGAAGTGTACGGCCGGGCCTCGCAAGGCGACGAGGCCAATCTCACGCCAGTGGCCGAGAACGAAACCGTCCGCACCGAAGACATCGAAAGCGTGCCGCTCAGCACCCGCCCGCCTCCGCGCTACACCGAAGCCACGCTGCTCTCGGCCATGGAAGGCGCGGGCAAGCTGGTCGAAGACGAAGAGCTGCGCGAGGCCATGTCGGCGCGCGGTCTGGGCACGCCTGCCACGCGGGCCGGGATCATCGAGGGCCTGCTCAACGAAAGCTACCTGCGCCGCGAAGGTCGTGATCTTGTGCCCACCGCCAAGGCACGGCAGTTGATGACGCTGCTGTCGGGGCTCGATGTGTCCGAGCTCACATCGCCCGAGCTCACCGGCGAATGGGAGCACAAGCTCTCGCAGATCGAGCAGGGCGAACTCCCGCGCGATGCCTTCATGCGCGAGATTGCGCAGATGACCCAGATCATCGTGAAGCGCGCCAAGGAATACGATCGCGACACGGTGCCCGGCGACTACGCCACGCTGCAAACCCCGTGCCCCAAGTGTGGCGGCGTGGTGAAAGAGAACTACCGCCGCTTCGCGTGCACGCAGTGCGATTTCTCCATCGGCAAGCACCCCGGAGGCCGCACCTTCGAGATTCCCGAAGTCGAAGATTTGCTGAAGGAGCGCACGCTGGGCCCACTCAACGGCTTCATCAGCAAGATGGGCCGGCCGTTCTCGGCCATCCTTCGCCTGTCCGACGAACACAAGCTCGAGTTCGACTTCGGCCAGAATCAGGACGACGACGACACCGAGGTCGACTTCAGCGGCCAGCAGAGTCTGGGGCCCTGCCCCAAGTGCCGCTCACAGGTCTTCGAGCACGGCATGAGTTACGTGTGCGAGAAATCGGTTGGTCCCAACAAGACTTGCGACTTCCGTTCCGGCAAAGTGATTCTGCAGCAAGCGGTGGAGCCCGAGCAGATGCGCAAGCTGCTGGCTGAGGGCCGCACCGACTTGCTCACCGGGTTCGTGTCGAGCCGCACCAATCGCAAGTTCAAGGCCTTCCTGGTTCAGCAGGCCGACGGCAAGGTGGGCTTCGAGTTCGAGCCGAGAGCCAGCAAAACGGCCGCCAAGGGCGCCGGGCGCGCTGCCAAGGCCAGCGAAACTACGGCCGCCGCTGGCAAGACGGCGGGTAAAACCGCAGCCAAGAAAGCCACCCGAAAGACAGCGAAAAAGGCAGCCAGGAAGGCGAGCAAGAAAGCCACCAAAACCTCGGTCAGGAAGGCCGCCGGCAAATCGGCAGCGACCACGGCTCGCAAAACGGCCGCCAGTGGTGCGGCGCCGGCCGCCACGCCCAACTCGTCCGACCCCGCATGAGCGCGACCCGCAACCCGTCTGCGCTCAACAAGCCCTGGCACGTGCTGCGCCGCTCGCCCATTCACGGCACCGGCGTGTATGCCGCCCGTCGGATCCCGGCCGAGACCCGCGTATTCGAATACCTCGGCGAGCTCATCACCGCCGCAGAAGCCGACGAGCGGCATCCGGTCGACCCCGACGATCCGTTTCATACCTTCTTCTTTTCGCTCGGCAACGGCGACGTGATCGATGGCAACGTGGGTGGCAACGATTCGCGCTGGATCAACCACTCGTGCGAACCCAACTGCGAAACCGAAGAAACCGAAGATCACCGCATCTTCATCGTCACCCTGCGCGATATCGCTCGGGGCGAAGAGCTTTTCTTCGACTACGGCCTGATCCTCGATCAGCGCCACACGGCCAAAGTCAAGGCACAGTATCTCTGTCTGTGCGGCGCGCCTGCCTGCCGCGGCACCATGCTGGCGCCCAAGCGGCGGCGACGTGCCGCCTGATTACTGCCGCAAGCGTTGCCATCACGCCCTGGAGCGGCGCGAGGCAGGACAGGCGCGGCGGCGATGATAGAATCGGCAGAACCCTATTGTTGTGACGTTGGCGCCGATTTGCGTGATCCGCTTGCGGGCGCCTCATAAATCCAGCTAAAGAGGTCCCATCGGTGCATTCCCCATCTCCACCCCGGGCCGCTGCCGCGGTGCCGGGAGCCGTTTCCCATCCCGCCTCGGTCGGCATCGTAGAGCCCCGGTTTCTTGACTTCGACGAACCCCTGGCCCTGGCCAGCGGTGCCGTTCTCCCTTCGTATACGCTGGCGATCGAAACCTACGGCCAACTCAACGCGGCGCACGATAACGCGGTTCTGATCTGCCACGCCCTCAACGCGTCACATCATGTGGCCGGCGTTTACGCCGACGATCCCACCAGCCCGGGCTGGTGGGACAACATGGTAGGGCCGGGCAAACCGGTGGATACCAACCGCTTTTTCGTGATCGGCATCAACAATCTGGGCTCTTGCTTTGGTTCGAGCGGGCCGGCGAGCCTCAATCCGGCCACCGGCAAGCCCTGGGGCAACACCTTCCCCATGGTTACCGTGGAAGACTGGGTGCACGCTCAGGCTCGCGTGGCCGATCGCCTGGGCATCGAGCGTTTTGCTGCCGTGATGGGCGGCTCACTGGGCGGCATGCAGGCCTTGAGCTGGGCCATCACCTATCCCCACCGCGTGGCCAATTGCGCGGTCATTGCCAGTACGCCGCGATTGTCGGCACAGAACATCGCCTTCAACGAGGTTGCACGCCGGGCGATCATCACCGACCCCGACTTCAACGACGGCAACTACTACGAGCATCACACGGTGCCACGTCGTGGCCTGTCGATCGCCCGGATGGTGGGCCACATCACCTATCTATCGGGCGACAGCATGGCGGCCAAGTTCGGCCGCACGCGCCGGGCACCCAGCGCGGCGCACGACTACCAATATGGGTACGGCATCGAGTTCGAGGTGGAGTCGTACCTGCGCTACCAGGGCGAGAAATTCTCGGGTTACTTCGACGCCAACACCTATCTGCTGCTGACGCGTGCGCTCGACTACTTCGACCCCGCCAGGCCGTTCGATGGCGACCTGGCCGCCGCGCTGGCCGGCGTAAAAGCCCGCTTTCTGCTCGCCTCCTTCACCACCGACTGGCGCTTCCCGCCCGAGAACTCGCGCGAGATCGTGCGTGCCCTGCTGAGCAACGGTACGCCAGTGAGTTATGCCGAGATCGACGCGCCGCACGGCCACGACGCGTTTCTCATGGACGAGCCCGAATACCACGGTGTGGTGCGGGGCTTCTACGAACGCATCGCACGTGAGGTGTCGTCATGAATACCGGCAAGGTACGCCCCGACCTGCTCCGAATCGCCAGCTGGGTTCAGCCGGGCACCCGGGTGCTCGACCTCGGCTGTGGCGACGGTGCCCTGCTGCATTATCTGGCCGACACCTGCAACGTGCGAGGCGTGGGCGTGGAGATCGATGCCGACGAAGTGATCCATTGCGTGGCTCGAGGCGTCGACGTGGTTCAGCAGAACCTGGAAGACGGCCTCGCCCTGTTCGACGACCAGCAATTTGATACGGTGGTGTTGTCGCAAACCCTGCAGTCGATGCGTCATACCGAGCACATCCTCAACGAAATGGCGCGCGTGGCACGCGAAGGTATCGTGTCGGTGCCCAACTTCGGCTACTGGACGCACGGCTTGTCCATCTTGCGCGGCCGCATGCCGGTGGGCAAACACCTGCCCTACCAGTGGTACAACACGCCCAACATTCATCTTTGCACGCTGCAGGATTTTGAGCGCCTGGCGGCCGAGCTTCACTTGCCCATTCTGGAACGCGCCACGTTTCATGGCCACCAGGAAATCCGCGTGCTGCCGCAATGGCGCAGCACGCTGGGGGTGTATCGCTTTGCCTCGCCGGTACGCGATCAGCCTTCGGCGAGCAGGCGGCGAACGTCGGAAGTCAGTTCGTCTACCGGCTGACCATAGCTGGCATACAGCCGAATGCGACCGTCGGGACCGAACAGATACAGGCCCGAGGAGTGGTCCATCGTGTAGTTGCCTTCCGACTGCGGCACCTTGGCATAGAAAACCTTGAAGGCCTTGGCCATGGCAGCCAACTGGTCGACGTCGCCGCGCAGTCCGATGGCGGTGTCGTCGAAGGCATCGAGATACGCCCGCATGATCTCGGGCGTGTCGCGCTCGGGATCGACCGTGACGAACAGCGTTTGAAACCGATTGCCTTCGTCGCCCAGATTCTCCTTCACGTGGCTCAATTCGGCCATCGTCGTGGGGCAGATATCGGGACAATGCACGAAGCCGAAGAACACCGCCACCACCTTGCCCGAGAAGTCGCCGATGCTGCGCTCGCGCCCCTCGAGATCGGGCATGGTCCAGCCAGCGCCGATGTCGGTGGTGGTCACATCGGTGGCATGAAAGCTGGGTTCGGCTTTCTGGCAGGCGGCCAGACCGCCTGCGGAAGCCAGCACGGCCAGGGCACCGCCCTGGCGCAACCATTGACGACGGGAAGCGGAAAATCGGTTTCGTGTCATGCGATCCACCCTGGCAGCCAGTGATCGAGCAGCAACAGGCCGAACAACAGTGCCAGATAAATGATTGAAAAACGGAAGGTACGGCGTGCCAGCGCTTCGCTGTACTCGCGATAGAGCCGCCAGGCGTACCAGACGAAGCGCAGGCCCAGCAACACGGCGCCCACGAGGTACACGATGCCACTCATCTGAATGATGTAGGGCAGCATCGTGGTGGCAAGCAGCGCTACGGTGTAGAGCAGGATGTGCAAGCGGGTGAAGCGATCACCATGGGTGACCGGCAGCATGGGCAACCCGGCTTTTTCGTAGTCGTCGGCACGATACAGCGCCAGAGCCCAGAAATGCGGTGGCGTCCAGATGAAGATGATGAGCACCAGCACCCAGGCTTGCGCTGGCACCGTGCCCGCCACGGCAGCCCAGCCGAGCGCGGGCGGCATGGCACCCGACAGGCCCCCGATCACGATGTTTTGCGGTGTGCGCGGCTTGAGCAACACGGTGTAGATCACCGCGTAACCCACGAAGGTGGCGAAGGTGAGCCACATGGTGAGCGGGTTGACCCACACCTGCAGAATGAACATGCCCAACCCGCCCAGCAGGCCCGAGAGCAGGAGCGTCTGGATAGGCGGGATGTCGCCGCGAGCCGTGGCACGATGGCGAGTGCGGGCCATGCGCGCATCGACCTCCTGCTCGATGAGGCAGTTGACCGCAAAGGCGGCGGCCGCCAGCAACCAGATGCCGGCGGTGGCTGCCACCACGATATCGAGCGGTGGCAGGCCGGGGGTGGCCAGGAACATGCCGATAACCGCACAGAAGACGGCCAACTGGGTGACACGGGGCTTGGTGAGCACCCAATATTGCCGAAAGCGGGAGCGTGCCCGCGAAAGCGAAAGACTGGTCATGGCGTGATTTTAGCCCCCTCGGGCACTGGTGCGCTTCCGGCTCGTCCGAGGCGCACCAGCACGGTGGTCCCAAACAGCACGAGCAGGGCGGCACCGCCGTTGTGCAGCACTGCCAGCAACAAGGGCCACTCGAGCACCACGCTGCCCAGCCCCGTGACAAACTGCGCCAGCAAGACCCACAGGATGCCGCTGGCCGGCCCGCGCAGGCCTGGCAGGGTACGCAGCCGGAACGCCAGCCAGCCCAGATAGGCAAACACCACGAACGCGAAATTGCGATGCGTGAAGTGAATGGCCGTGAGTGCCTGTTGCGAAATCAACTCGCCGCCTGGCAGTTCGCCCAGCGCCCGCACCAGCGAAAACCCGCCTGAAAAGTCCATGGGCGGCACCCACTCGCCGTGGCAGGTGGGGAAATCCATGCAGGCCAGCGCCGCATAGTTGGTACTCACCCAGCCTCCCAGCGCGATCTGCACGGTCAGCAGCACCATGCCCAGAATCATCCAGGGTCGCCAACGGGCGGCTGCCACCGGCACGGCCGGGTGCACCTTGAGGCGCGAGGCCAGCCAGGCCACCATACCCAACAGGAGCATGCCTCCCAGAAGGTGGATGGTCACGATGAGCGGCATGAGCTTGAGCGTGACCGTCCAGGCGCCAAACGCGCCTTGCACACACACCGCGATGAACAGGGCCGTGGCCAGGCCCGGCCCCTGCTGCAGAATGTTGCGATAGCGCCAGGCCATGAACATGATGCCGATGATCAGCAGGCCCAGAAAACTGGCCACGTAACGATGGATCATTTCGATCCATGCCTTGGCCACGGTGACCGGACCGTGCGGCATCAGATCCTGTGCCATGCGGATCTCATCCATCGCGCCGATGGGCGTGATGCGACTGTAGCAACCGGGCCAATCGGGACAACCCAGCCCGGAGTCAGTGAGGCGCACGAAGGCACCGAAGAGGATCAGGTCGAAGGTAAGAAACAGCGTGAGAAACACCAGCCGGCGATAGCGGCTGCGCACTCGTGCAGGATCGCGACGGGTCATCACTCAGCCTACCTGCGAGGCAAACAGCAGTCGCCCCAGATCCTTGCGCAAGCGGATCGGGTCGGCATCCTCGGGAAACTGCATCATCAAGTGATTGAGCGGATCGATCATCCAGATGTGATTCTGCGCCGGATCCTCGCCGAAAAGACGACTCAGCTGCGCAGCATCCTGCACACGCAGCATGTGCATGCCAGGATAGGCCTCGAGCACCTTGGGCGGCACAGGATCGTCGCCGGTAACCAGCCACACGCGCTCGATGCGCACCACGTTCTTGCCCGTGCTGGCGTGGGTTTGCCTCATGATGAACAACTTGCGAGCGCACGATTCGGGGCAGGCCGCTTGATCGGCGGTGATCATGATCCATTGCCCTTCGAGTGAACGCAGATCGAACGGCTCGCCTTCGAGGGTGGTCAGGGCCAGCTCGCCCGCCGGCGGCACATCCACCTGGGGTGCCAGCAGCTCCCCGTAGTTATGACGCTCGCTTGGCATCCATTGCGGATTGAGGTACAGCAGTACGGCAGCCACCACCGGTGCCAGACTGACGCCCAGGGCGGCCCACAGAGGCCAGATACTGCGACGGCGAGATTCAGCGACGCCGTCGGCTGGGGATGAAGGCTTTGACAAGAAGAACTCCCATGGCGATCCAGGCGATCGCCGCAAATGAAAACCACTGCAAGGCATAGCCGCGGTGGGTGTTGATATCGACCGGCGGCCCTTCCCACTCGCGGGTCAGGCCATCGGGCTTGCCCTGCTGCTGCAACACCACCGGCAGCAAGGCAAGCCCGCTCGCTTCGGCGTATTCGGTGAGGTCCAGGTTCTGCACGATCGGCACGTCGGAACCATCAAACGATAATGAGCGCGCCTCGTTGCCCGTCAGTGCGCCCAGCTCGAATCGCTGCGGAACGTGTTCGAGCAACTCGCCTTCGACCGTGCCGTGCAGCGGCAGTTCGGGCAGCTCGGGCCTGGCCGACACCGTGGCACCCGGTCGCGGGCGCGCCAACCAGCCTCGCAATACCGCCACCGCGCGGTCACAAGCCACGCCTTCGAAGCGTGGGTCGAACGACGCCGAGGGCGCGTCGGGCGATTGCAGGCACATGGCCGTCACCACCCAGTAGCCCGGATGCGAGTTCTGTGGCCGATTGTCGATCAGCACCGTGGTATCCGGTAACCACACCCCCTGAGCCCAGACCGGTCGCCAGGGCACGAGCGCCTCGCGAGGCGTATCGGGAGCCAGCGCCAGCGCTGGCTGGGCACGGCCGGCGTCGATCGTGGCCACGATCTCCTGCTTCTGTCTGGCGCGGTCCAATTGCCAGAACCCGAGTCGGGCCGTGAGGGCGCCGGCCAGGAGCAGCAGCACGATGGCGAGGCCGTAGGACCAACCCCGACGCCGGGTCGTGCTACGCGAAGCAGGATCGGCGTTCATGCCGGGTCAACCTCTCACTGGCCGGGCGTGCCGGCAAGGGTATGGGTTCGCACGCAAACTGCGATAATGAAGGATAGACAGGAGCGATGAAATGCGCATTGTGGTAGCACTGATCTTTGCCGGCATTATGGTGAGCCTGGGTTCGGCCCTCTACTACCTGATCAAGGATCAGGGCGCAGGCAAGCGCACGGTGCGCGCCCTCACCTGGCGCATCGGCCTGTCGGTGTCGCTGTTTCTCCTGTTGCTGCTGGCCCACCAGTTGGGCTGGATCGACAGCACGGGGATTTCGTACCAATCCCCGTAAAACGGCACCGCACAGGGCCTATGACAGGCGGGCGCCAGAGGCGCCCGTTTTGGCAACAGTGGCTGCCACCCCCGCACGGCGGGCCGCAGGCAAGCGCCGCAAGCCCTCCACGACTGGCCCGGCCGTTACCCGGCGCAGGCCAGCAACCGCTTTACATCCAGTAGACCACGATATACAGGCCCAGCCAGACCACATCCACAAAGTGCCAGTACCAGGCAGCACCCTCAAAACCGAAATGTCGGTCGTGAGCCATATCGCCACGAATCAGACGGTAGAGGATGACTGACAGCATCAGCCCGCCCAGAAACACGTGAAAGCCGTGAAACCCGGTGAGCATGTAGAACGTGGAGCCAAAAATGCCCGAGTTGAACTTCAGGTTGAGATCGGCATAGGCATGCATGTACTCGTATGCCTGGCAGGTGAGGAATACGGCGCCAAGCGCGATGGTGAGGAACAGCCACAAGATGGCCTTGCTGCGGTGATTGGCCACCAGGGCATGGTGGGCAATGGTGAGAGTGACCCCGGAAGCCAGCAGCAACGCCGTGTTGATGGTGGGCAGCCAGAACGGCCCCATCACGGCGAAGGGATCGACCACACCCGCCGGACCACCATGCGGCCATACGGCGTTGAACGCCGGCCACAGGTACAGATTGTGGTCGAGGTCGCCCATGAGCGGCGTGGTGAAGAACCGGGCGTAGAACAGGGCACCGAACAGGGCGGCAAAGAACATCACCTCGGAGAAGATGAACCAGCCCATGCTCCAGCGGTAGGAGACGTCGACACGACGGCCATACAGGCCCGACTCGGATTCGTGAATGGCATCGCCAAACCAGAAATAGAGCGACAGCAGCAAGCCAAGCACGCCCACCAGCGACACCCACATGCCGAAGCCCACGCCGTTGAACCACATGGTGAGCCCAAGGGCCAACACGAGCAACGTGACGCTGGTGCGCACCGGGTGACTGGATAGGCCCGGGACAAAATAGTACGGCGCCTCCTGACCCGGTACCGGATGGCTTGCACTCATGACGATTCTCCTACGATTCCTGCTGGGTTTGACACCACTGAGTTGATCTTGTTGATTGCAACGATCTTGTAATTTGCGACCGCCGGGCCCTGAGGCCCTCGACGGGTCATGCCACCACCCATCGCACGATGACGATGAGCAGCACCACGAAAATGAAGGCTGCGATGACGCCGGCGATGATGACATGAAGGGGGTTGAGCGAGGCGGCATCTTCGCGATAGCCCGCCCCGCGCCGGATCCCCATCATGCCCCACAGCACCGCCTTGAGCGTTTGCCCGAAATTGGCCTTGCGCCGGGTGGCATCGCGAAAGTCGTCACTCATGTCAGATTACCTACACGCCCAGGAACCAGCGCCGCGCAACATACCCCAGCAAGAAGGCCAGAGCGACCGAGGCCAGAATGAGGCCGGTTCGACGATTGCGGCGACGCTGTTCCTCTTTCAATTACTTCACCACGGGCGGAGTTTCGAAGGTGTGATGCGGCGCCGGTGACGGGACTGTCCACTCGAGGCCGTCGGTTTCCCAGGGGTTGGCGACGGCGGGCTTGCCCTGACCTCGATACGCCTTGATCACCACCCAGATGAGGATGAGCTGCGACAGACCGAACCAGAACGAACCGATGGTGGCGATGCGATGGAAGTCGGTGAACTGCACGGCGTAGTCGGCGTAGCGGCGCGGCATGCCGGCCAGACCCAGGAAGTGCATGGGGAAGAAAGTGACGTTGAACGAGATCATCGATGACCAGAAATGCAGCTTGCCGAGTTTCTCGTCGTACATCACGCCCGTCCATTTGGGCAGCCAGTAGTAGGCGCCGGCAAACAGGGCAAAGAGCGAACCGGCCACCAGCACATAGTGGAAGTGCGCCACCACGTAGTAGGTGTCGTGCACCTGGATGTCGATGGGGGCCACCGCCAGGATTAGGCCGGTAAAGCCACCGATGGTGAACACGAAGATGAAACCGATGGCAAAGAGCATCGGGGTTTCGAAGGTCATGGAGCCGCGCCACATGGTGGCCAGCCAGTTGAAGATCTTCACGCCCGTGGGCACCGAGATCAGCATGGTGGCGTACATGAAGAACAGCTGCCCGGTAACCGGCATGCCGGTGGTGAACATGTGATGCGCCCACACCAGGAACGACAGGATGGCGATGGCCGCGGTGGCGTACACCATCGAGGCATACCCGAACAGCGGCTTGCGGGTGAAGGCCGGCAGAATCATGGAGACAATGCCGAAGGCCGGCAGAATCATGATGTAGACCTCGGGGTGCCCGAAGAACCAGAAGATGTGCTGATAGAGCACCGGATCGCCGCCGGCGGCGGCATTGAAGAATGCCGTACCGAAGTGGCGGTCGGTGAGCACCATGGTGATGGCACCGGCCAGCACCGGCATCACGGCGATGAGCAGATAGGCCGTGATGAGCCATGTCCAGCAAAACATCGGCATCTTCATCAGCGTCATGCCGGGAGCGCGCATGTTGAGGATGGTAACGATGATGTTGATGGCGCCCATGATCGACGACGCACCCATGATGTGCAGCGCGAAGATGGCGAGATCCATGCCCACGCCCATCTGCACCGACAGAGGCGCGTAGAGGGTCCAGCCGGCGGCAGTGGCACCGCCTGGCACGAAGAACGAAATGACGAGCAGCGTGGCCGCCACCGGCAGCAGCCAGAAGCTGAAGTTGTTCATCCGCGCGAAGGCCATGTCGGACGCACCGATCTGCAGCGGAATCATCCAGTTGGCGAAGCCCACGAACGCCGGCATGATGGCACCGAACACCATGATGACGCCGTGCATGGTGGTGAACTGGTTGAACAACTCGGGCTGAAAGAACTGGATACCCGGCGAGAACAGCTCGGTGCGCAGCAGCAACGCCAACACCCCGCCCACCATCAACATGGCGAACGAGAAAATCATGTACATCGTACCGATGTCTTTATGGTTGGTGGCAAACAGCCAGCGCCGCCAACCGTGGGGCATATCGTGGGCGTGGTCGTGACCATGCGCCTCGCCGGCCGGCACGTGGTCGATTGCGGTGCTACTCATGGTAGTGGCTCCTTACTGCATATCCTCGTCGCTCAGGCACTAGCGGTTCGACGTGGCGTTCTGACAAGAATCAGGGAACCCGGCTCGCTGTGGCGGCCGGGCAACAATCGGTAAATCAGCGGGCGGCTGTGAAGTCGGACGGCTGGATCACGGGGTCTTCACCCGCGCCCTCGTTGCCCCAGGCATCGCGAACGTAGGTGGACACTGCGGCCAACTCGACGTCGCTCAGGCGGGCAAACGAGGCCATGGCCGTGCCGGGCACGCCATTGAGCATGACGTTGATGTGCGGATCCATCGGGCCCATCACCACCTGGCTGCCATCGAGGGCCGGGAAGGCACCCGGCACGCCCTGACCGTTGGCCTGGTGACAGGCCACGCAGTTGGCGGCGTAGACGTTTTCGCCGCGGGCGATGAGCTCGCCAGCTTCCCACTCGCGAGTGGGATCGTCGGCGCTGGCCGACAGCGCGGCCTGCTGCTCCTGCACCCAAGCGTCGTATTCATCCTGCTCGACCACTTTCACCACGATGGGCATGTAGGCGTGATCCTTGCCACAGAGCTCGGCGCACTGGCCACGGAACTCGCCGGTTTGCTCGGCGCGGAACCAGGTATCGCGCAGCAGACCGGGGAAGCCATCTTGCTTGACACCCAGCGACGGCACCATCCAGGAGTGGATGACGTCGGCCGCGGTGACGACCACGCGCACCTTGGTATCGACCGGCACGACCAGCGGATTGTCGACCTCGAGCAGATAGTTGACACCTTTGATCTCGAGGCCCTCGAGCTGCGCGGCCGGCGTGTCGAGATTGGACAGGAACGAAATGCCGGCGGCCTGGCCGTCGAGGTATTCGTAGCCCCACTTCCACTGGTAGCCGGTGGCCTTGACGGTGACCTCGGCGTTGGCCGTGTCTTTCATGGCGACCACGGTTTTGGTGGCCGGCAACGCCATGGCGATGACGATGAGAAAGGGCACGACGGTCCAGGCCACCTCGACGCCCACACTTTCGTGGAAGGACGCCGGCTTGGCGCCACGCGACTTGCGATGCGCCCAGATGGAATAGAACATGACGCCGAAGACGCCAATGAAGATGACCAGACAGATGGCCAACAGAAACCAGTGCAGCCACACGACATCGGCGGCGATCTGGGTGACCGGCTCGGGCAGATTGAGCTGGTTGACCGCCGGACCGCCGGGGCTGTTGCCTCTTTCGTAATTGGCCCAGGCCATGTTGGCAAACCACATGCCGCCAACCCCACTCAGGCATCTACCCAACCACTTCTTCATGTTGACCTCGAAGCACACCGTTATCTTCCGGCGCGACGACCTCCCCGAAGCGCGAACGCTGGGGCACAATCGCCACCGTGCCGACAGTTGCATCGCGGCGGATCCCGAGGCCACGCACCACCGACACGTAATGCCGCGCGGCCTGCGCCTGTAAAGCGGGGTCTCGCCGAGACTTGAAAAGACGTAAACCCGGCGATTATAAGGGACTGTCCCGAATCGTGCCAAAAGGCCACACCGGGAGAATCCATTGCCCTTGCGGAGCCCCCCCTTGAATCCACCTCCTCCGGCCGTTGCCACCTTGCTCGAGCAACTGTTGGCACAAGTGAGCCAGCCACCACCGCCCCACTTGCTGCCGGTCATCGTCGGCAGCATCGCGTGCGGCTGGACCCGCTCCGATGTTGCAGAAGCACTACAACCCGAGGGTCAACAGCCCCTCGGCCCGGCACGTCAGGTGCAGCTGGCGGCCGCCGACGCGCCACTGGAGCAGGCGGCCCGCAGGCTGCAACGGGCGGGCCATCTCAAGCGCTGGCGCGACGAGCCGCTGGATGTGCTCGATGCTCAAGACCGGGTACTGGCACGCATCGAACGCGCGGCCATGCGACCGCTGGGGCTACGCACCCGCGCGGTGCACCTGCACGCCACCGCGCCCGATGGCCGGCTCTGGGTGGCGCGCCGCGCCGAACACAAGTCTACCGACCCTGGGCAATGGGACACCCTGGTGGGCGGGCTGATCGGTGCCGGCGAAACCCCGCACCAGGCGATGCTGCGCGAAAGCGCCGAAGAAGCCGGCCTGCAGCCGGCGGATCTGGCCGATGCCATGCCGCTGGTTCGATTTGACGTGAGGCGGGTGGTGCCCGAAGGCTACCAGCACGAAACCACTCAGGTATGGACGTGCTGCCTGCCCGCCACCTGCCGGCCGCAGAACTGCG
The DNA here is from genome assembly GCA_041690575.1 of Verticiella sp. Lineage (GTDB taxonomy): Bacteria > Pseudomonadota > Gammaproteobacteria > Burkholderiales > Burkholderiaceae_B > Verticiella. The sequence goes on along the minus strand of JAWLHC010000003.1, from coordinate 132,375 downwards.
ACGGTGAAGTGGCCGAGATCACCCTGGCCACGGCGAGCGAGGTAGTGCAACAGATTGCCGCCGGCCACTTCACGGTAGAGGCGGCATTATCCATTCTGCAATGGCTGGCGGCCGGCGACGGCGCGCCAGCCATCGAGCGCCGCGCGGGCTTCGCGGCTCAGCGTTGATTCCTCGAGCTGGTGGCCATGCGCCACGATGAGCCAGGCATAGGGCTCGGCCAGGGCGGCGGCTTCAGGGCACAGACACAGGGCCTCGCTGGTGGAGGGGTGACGGGCGCGCCAATGATTGATCGCCGCTTCGAGTTCGTGCAGGGTAACGGTCATGAGTGGTATTTTCACAGATCCGGCACGCACGTGCAGGCGTGTGGGTGCATGACGCCCCCGCACCTGCCAGCGGCTACCGCCCCGACTTCCCCGGAGGTTTCATGATGTCTTCCAGCGGCAACCCCTTCGTGTTTCCTGGCATGGCCGGCGACGGCAGCCAGACCAACCCCCTGATGCAGAGCCTGGATATGATGCGTCAGGCTTGGAGTCATCTCACCCCGGCGGGCGCCATGCCGCCCCACACGAATACGCAAACACTGCTCGACCCGGGCGAAATCGATCGACGGATTGTCGAGCTCCAGGCCGTGGAGAATTGGCTGAACCTGAATCTGGGCATGATTCAGGGGTCGATTCGAGCGCTCGAGGTTCAGCGCGCCACCCTGAGCACACTGCGCTCGTTTGCCACCATGGGCGGCGGCATGACCGCCGCCCATGGTGCCAACCCTGGCGGGCCGTCGCCACTCGAAGTGGCCCTGGGGCTCAAGCCAGCCCCCGAGGCACCTCCAGCGGGAGCGGCGCCACCACCGGGCGGACCCACCGGCGCCGCCGATCCTGCGGCGGCCGAGGCACCCGCGGGTGCCGCCAACGCCGCCACCAACCCCGCCGCAGGCTTCACCGATCCGGCGCAGGCAGCCGCCGCCCAGCAAGCGTGGTGGGATATGCTGCAACAACAATTCAATCAGATCGCCTCGGCAGCCACCACCACCTTCGGCAGCGACAACGCGGGTGCCACCAGCGGCAAGACAGCCAAGCAAGCAAGCCCAGCCGGCGCCGCGCCGGCCCGCAAGGCGCCACGCAAAGCCGCCGCAGCCCGCAAGGCAACCGGCAAACGCGCGGCCAAAACACCCAAACGCCAGCGCTGAGCCCGTTTTCCGTTTCCGGTTTTTTTGCTGCCGCGGCGTCTTCGCCGTGGCAGCGTTTTTCTTCTCAGACTCCACATGTTGAATATCGTCGTACTGGCCGCCGGCATGGGCAAACGCATGCGTTCCGATCGGCCCAAGGTGTTGCATCCGATCGCCGGCCGCGCCATGCTCGATCATGTGCTCGATACCGCCCAGGGCTTGTCGCCGAACCGGGTGGTCGTGGTCACAGGTCACGGCAGCGAACAGGTGCAGGCGGCCTGTCAGGCGCGAACCGGCCTGCACTTTGCGCTGCAAGAACCCCAACTGGGCACGGGCCATGCGGTACGCCAGGCCGCCCCCTGGCTACTCGACAGCGGCACGACGCTGGTGCTCTATGGCGATGTGCCGCTGGTTCGCCTGGCCACTCTGCAGCGCCTGATTGCCGCCGCCGCCAACGGCCTTGGCGTGCTCACCGTAACCATGGACGACCCCACCGGCTACGGTCGCATCGTGCGCGACGCCGATGGCAACATTCAGCGGATTGTGGAACACAAGGACGCGAGTGACGCCGAACTGGCGATCAACGAAGTCAACACCGGCATACTGGCGGCTCCCACCACCGCCCTGCGCGGCTGGCTCGAGGCGCTGCGCAACGACAACACGCAGGGCGAGTACTACCTCACCGATGTCATCGGTTTTGCCGTGGCTGATGGCGTGCCGGTGGTCAGCGCCTCGCCCGCCGCCGCCTGGGAGACCCTGGGCGTCAACAGCCGCGTACAGCAGGCCGAACTCGAACGCATCCATCAAGGTGAGCAGGCCCGCCGTCAGCTCGAAGCCGGGGTCACGCTCGCCGATCCGGCCCGCTTCGACGTGCGCGGCGAGCTCCACTGCGGACGCGATGTGTTCATCGACGTGAGCTGCGTGTTCGAAGGCAAGGTGGAACTGGGCGATGGCGTCAGCGTGGGGCCCCACTGTGTGCTGCGCAACGTGCGGCTCGCGCATGGGGCGCGAGTGGAGGCCTTCAGCCATCTCGACGGCGCCGAACTCGAGCACGACGCCCAGGCCGGACCATTTGCCCGGTTGCGGCCGGGCACACGCATTGGCGCGCGTGGCCGTATCGGCAACTTTGTGGAAGTGAAGAACGCCACGCTCGATCACGACAGCAAGGCCAACCACCTGGCCTACATTGGCGACGCCACCGTGGGCGCGCGGGTGAACCTGGGTGCCGGCACCATTACCTGCAATTACGATGGCGCCAACAAACACCGCACGGTGATCGAAGACGACGTGTTTGTGGGCTCCGACACCCAACTGGTGGCGCCCGTACGCGTGGGCCGCGGCGCCACGCTGGGCGCCGGCACCACGCTCACCAAAGACGCCCCGGCCGAGCAGCTCACCCTGAGCCGGGCCTCGCAGAAGACGCTGGCCGGCTGGAAACGACCGGAAAAGGCCGACAAACCCTGACCCGACACGCCGGCAGCGGCGCCAGGCCGCTACGGGCGTGAGGTGACGAACGCCCGTAGCGGCACTTGACCGCGGCGTGCGGGTCAGCCCGCCGGCCGAATCACCGCCGCATCGTCGGAATACAGCCGCGCCACTTCCTCGCCGCGATTCTCGAGCACGGCACGCTGATTGATGTAGCCCTTGTCGGTGATTTCGCCATCGTCGAGACTGGGCGGCGCTGTGAGCAGCAACGCACGCGCTGGCCGCTGCGACGACCCGGCGCCGGCGTAGGCATCACGCATAGCGGTGGCGATCTTCTCGCGCACGGCGGGATGTGCCGCCAGGGCGTCGCCGTCGAGCTTGCCCTCGGGGTCGTCGGCGAGCTCGCGCAGCGCCAGCGACGGGAACACCAACAGACCGATCTCGTCGCGATCGTGGCCCGTAATGACCACATCCTGAGCCAGCGGCGCCAGGGCCGTCACGGCGCGCAAGCGCGTGGTACCCACCGACACCCAGGTGCCGGTGACCAGCTTGAAGTCTTCGGCCACGCGGCCGTCGAACAGGATGCCGGCTGAGGGGTTGTTGTCGTCCACCAACCGCCCGGCATCGCCCAGACAGTAGAAACCTTCGTCGTCGAAGGCAGCAGCAGTGCGTTCGGGGTCGTTGCGATATTGACTGAACACCGACACGCCGCGCACGCGGAGCTCCCACTTGCCCTGAGCGGGCACGAACTTGACCGACATGCCCGGCACCGGCACGCCGATGTTGCCGGCGCCATCGAGATAGAAGTGCGCACTGGTGATCAGTGGCGAGGTTTCGGTGGCGCCCCACGAGGTGGTGAGGTACAGCCGGCGGCCGTTGCGCCAGGGCTTGGCCGCCGCTTCGAGGCGTTGCCAGGTTGACGCCGGCAGCGCGGCGCCGGCATAGAACAGCACGTCGAGATTCTCGAAAAAGCCACGCGCCAGTTCCGGGTCTTCGTCGAAATACGGGAGGAGGACGTCGTAGCCTCGCGGCACATTGAAATACAGCGACGGCTTGAGCTCGCGCAGATTCGCCACGGTGCGTTCGGCCATGGGCCCGGGCACGGGTCGGCCATCGTCGATGTACAGACTGCCGCCGTTGCGCAGCACCAGATTGAAGTTGTGGTTGGCGCCGAAGGTGTGGCTCCAGGGCAGCCAATCGAGCACCACCGGTGCGGCCTCGCGGATGAAGGGCCACACCTGGATGATCATCTGCTGATTGGCGCAGAGCATGCGGTGGGTGTTCACCACCACCTTGGGATTGCCGGTAGAACCCGAGGTGAGCAGAAACTTGGCGGTGTTGTCGGGCTGAATGGCGGCAAACTGCTCATCCACACGCGCCGTGGGCTCGCGCTCGAGCTGCTCGATCGCCTTGCCGCCCTCGGGCACGTTGCGGGTGTAGATCAACGGGCACGCCAGGCCGGCACTCGACAGTGCCTTGCCGTACACCTCGCCGTCTTCGGCGTACACGGCACCGGGCTCGAACCGCTGGAGGATGCCGTGGATCTTGTCGTATTCCTTCGCCATGCGAATGTACGACGACGACACCACGGCCACCGCGGCGCGTGCGTGCATGGCAGCCAGACTGAGCAGCGCCAGGTTCACGCTGTTGTCGGACACAGCCACCACCGGATGCTGGGCCGACACGCCGATGTCGAGCAGGCCCTGGGCCAGACGGCGCACCTGCTGCAGGGCCTGGGCGTAAGTGACCGTGCGCCAGCGATCGGGGCCGGCCCGTTCGGCCAGAAACACGGTATCGGGCCGTGCTTCGGCCCATTGCACCAGCCAATCGTTGATACAGCGCGCGTACTCGCCCAGCGGCTCACGCGAGGTGAGCACGAAGGACCCATCCGGGCGGTCTTCGCGCAGAATATCGGGCGTGGCCAGAGCCAGGGATTGGCCGGCCGCTGCGACCGTGGGGTGTGTCATGGGGTCTGTCTCCGTAGCGTTCGGGCGTCTTTTGGCGGGCGCCACCTTAGCATAACCGGCAGGCCACAGGCGGCCGAAAACCAGACTCTCATGTTACCCTGCGCGCTGCATGATCCGGGGCCTTCGCGGCACGCCGGAACCGACCCCGTTATCAGGAAGTGGCAGTGAACCGACCTTTCGCCGTCCTCAAGGACCTTCTTCCGCCGGAACTGTTGCCCGCGGAAGACTCCGGCACTCGTGGCCGCAAGCGCCACGATGCCTCCCGGCGCGACGCGCCCGCCGACAAGGGCGCGCGCCCGGCCAAGTCGGCGCGCCCCGGCGAAGCCCGTTCCCGGGGCGACAAATCCCGCAATCCCCAGAACGCCAAGGCACCGGGCAAACCCGGCAAGTCGCCAGCCGAAGGGCACGCCGCGCGTCCGGCCGCCGAGGGCGGTGCCCATCCGCCGGCCCGACCCGACCACCAGGGCAACCGCCCGGCTCGGGCCGCCAAACATGGCAAGCCGGCGCCAGCACCCCGCGAGGCCGCTCCCCCCGCCGAAACCCCCGAGGCCATCGAGCAACGCCGCAAGGCTGCCGAGCGCGCCGAACAGCAGCGCGCCCTGGCCAACGAAGGCATTACCGTGCTGAGCGAGCGCTACCCTGCCCTGTTCAACCGCAATCAGCCCGTGCCACTGGCCATCGGCATTCACAAACCCCTGGTCGAAGCGGCCCGCGAAGGCCAACTGCCCGTGTCGGTGGCGGCCATCCGAGCGGCCATGGGCCGCTGGACGGGCTCCTGGCCCTACCTCGCCATCATGACGGAAGGCGCGGTGCGCATCGATCTTGACGGCAACCCGGCGGGCACGGTGGATGCCGAGCAGGCCGAAGCCGCCAAACAGACCCTCACCCAGCGGCGCTCCCGTCAGCAGCCGCGGCGCGGCAAAGGCAAGCCGGCCGGCAAAACCGCGGGCAAGCCGGCAAAACACAAAGCCGCTGAAGGCGAAAGCCACGCAGCAGCCGAAACGGCGCCTGCGGCCGTTGATGCCGGCGCCCGGCCAACGGCTGACGATACGGCTGCGGCGCACACCGCCACCAATCCCCCGGCGCCGGCTACTGACGCACCGGCGCAGCGCTCGCCCAGCGCCGGAGACACCGATTCGTCGTCAAACGACACGTCTCCCCCCTCTGCCGACGGTGTACACACACCCTGATGCCGGCAACAATACGCGAGCTGGCGCCGGTGGCGATCCGCGCCTGACGGCCTGAGATCCGCCAGGCGCCAGCCCGCCGATACCAACAATCCGAACACACAACGCAATCAACGGAGCTGAATCCATGTGTGGCATTGTGGGCGCCGTGGCCGCCCGGGAAGACATCACGCCCCTGCTCATCGAAGGCCTGCGCCGGTTGGAATACCGCGGCTACGACTCCTGCGGCATCGCGCTGCAGATCGGGGGCGAACTGCGCCGCACGCGCAGCACGGCGCGCGTGGCCGATCTCCAGGCTCAGGTGGCTGCCGAAGCGTTGCAGTCTCCGGCCGGCATCGCCCACACCCGTTGGGCCACGCACGGCGCGCCCGCCACCCACAACGCCCATCCGCATTTCTCCGGCTCGGCCAATGGCCAGGCCCGTATCGGCCTGGTGCACAACGGCATCATCGAAAACCACGAAGCCCTGCGCGCCGAACTCGAAAGTGCCGGCTATGTGTTCGAAAGCCAGACCGACACCGAAGTGATCGCCCACCTGGTGCACTACCTGTACCAGGGCAATCTGTTCACCGCCGTGCAGCAGGCCGCAAGACGCCTGCATGGCGCCTTCGCCATTGCCGCGTTCTGCCGCGACGAACCCCGGCATATCGTGGGCGCGCGCCAGGGTTCGCCCCTGGTGGTGGGCCTGGGCGAACAAGCCAACTACCTGGCCTCCGATGCTCTGGCCCTGGCCGGCACCACCGACCGCATCGTGTACCTCGAAGACGGCGACGTGGTCGACCTGCAGATGGATCGCGTTGCCATCGTGGATGCCGATGGCAACGCCGTGGAACGCGAGGCGCATCAGGTGCAGGCCTACACCGCCGCCGCCGAACTCGGCCCCTACCGCCACTACATGCAGAAGGAAATCTTCGAGCAACCGCGCGCGGTGAGCGACACCCTGCAAGACCTCGACCAGATCACGCCCGAGCTGTTCGGCGAGCGGGCCGAGGTGATATTCCGGCAGAGCGATCAGGTTCTGATCCTGGCTTGCGGCACCAGCTACTACGCCGGCCTCACCGCCAAATACTGGCTCGAAGCCGTGGCCGGCATCCCCACTCAGGTGGAAATCGCCAGCGAGTACCGCTACCGTACCAGCGTGCCCAACCCGCGCACCCTGGTGGTGACCATCTCGCAATCGGGCGAAACCGCCGACACTCTGGCCGCGCTCAAGCACGCCCGCCAGCTCGGCATGGAACAAACCCTCACCATCTGCAACGTGGCCACCAGCGCCATGGTGCGCGAATGCGCCCTGCACTTCATCACTCGTGCCGGCGCCGAGATCGGCGTGGCCTCGACCAAGGCCTTCACCACCCAGCTCGCCGCCCTTTTTCTGCTCACGCTGGCACTGGCCAAGACCCGCGGCCGGCTCGATGCCGATGCCGAAGCCGACCACCTGCGCGCCCTGCGCCACCTGCCCGTGGCCATTCAGGCCGTGCTGGCCCTCGAGCCGCAAATCATGGCCTGGGCCGAGCGCTTCGCCCGTCGCGAAAACGCCCTCTTCCTCGGCCGCGGCATGCACTATCCCATTGCGCTCGAAGGTGCGCTCAAGCTCAAAGAGATCAGCTACATCCACGCCGAAGCCTACCCCGCCGGCGAACTCAAGCACGGCCCACTGGCGCTGGTGACCGAGCAGATGCCGGTGGTGACCGTGGCGCCCAACGACGCCCTGCTCGAAAAGCTGAAATCCAACATGCAGGAAGTTCGCGCGCGCGGCGGTGAGCTGTACGTGTTCACCGACACCGGCACTCGCATCCGGTCGGAGCCGGGCATCCACGTGATTCAATTGCCCGAACATTACGGCCTGCTCTCGCCCCTGCTGCACACCATTCCGTTGCAGTTACTGGCGTATCACACGGCGTGTGCACGGGGTACGGATGTGGATAAACCGCGGAATCTGGCGAAGAGCGTGACGGTGGAGTGAGCGACTGCATTCTTGTATTATGCAAGCATTGCTAGCAAACCGGAGTTTCACACAATGTCTTCCGTGACTGTCCGAAATCTGCCCGATGAAGTCCACCGCGCCATCCGCATCCGCGCCGCTCAGCACGGGCGCAGCATGGAGGCCGAAATACGCCATATTCTCGAAGCCGCCGTCAAGCCGCAAGGCAGAGTCAAGCTCGGCTCGATGCTGGCGGAGATCGGTCGGGAGGCGAACCTGACCGAAGAAGAGTTTGCCGCCTTCGAGAGTGCCCGAGACAAGTCTGCAGCCCGGGCGGCAAGCTTCGAATGATCCTGCTCGATACCAATGTGGTCTCGGAGCCGATACGGCCTGCGCCCGAACCGCGCGTGATCGAATGGCTGAATGCGCAACCCTCCCAAACGCTTTACCTCTCGACCATGACGGTGGCTGAGTTGCGCGCCGGCGTCGCGCTGATGCCGGCGGGCAAACGCCGCGACACACTGCACGAGGCGCTCGAGAAAGGCGTCTTGCCTGCCTTCGCCGGACGCGTGCTGCCGTTTGACCTGGCCTGCACCCAGGCTTATGCGGAGCTGCTGGCGACCGCACGCAGGAACGGCACAGGTATCGAAACCGCCGATTTGTGCATCGCATCGGTGGCTTTCGCCAACGGCTTCAGTGTTGCCACCCGCGACACCGCCCCATTCAAGGCCGCCGGACTGACCGTGCTCAATCCCTGGCGGGATTGAGGCTGGCGCAATCGCTCACCCTGGTCAATCCTCACTTCAACACCTCCGCACCGTCGTGGCCGGCACGCTGGCCACACAGCCGGTGATCGGCCAGGACTTCGATGATGCGGCAGCGCTCCACCTTGCCACCGGCACATTGCGTGATCATGTGTTGGAGCTCGGCGCGCAGCGCTTCGAGACGTTCGATGCGCGACGTGACTTCGTCGAGGTGACGTCGCGCGAGGGCATCGACCTCATCGCAGGGCCGATCGGGTTGGTCCGACAGCGCCAACAACTCTCGCACGGCGGCCACCGGGAAGCCGAAGTCGCGCGCATGGCGGATGAACATGAGGCGCTCCAGGGCGCGCGCATCATAGCGACGCTGACCGCCCTCGGTGCGGGCGGGGTCGCCCAACAGGCCGATGCGCTCGTAATAACGCACGGTTTCGGGCTGGCAACCGGTCTGGCGGGCGAGCTCGCCGATGCTGAACGGACCGACCGCCGCCCGGGTCGCGGTCGCGGCCGGCGCGGGAGCTGTGGCGTCGTGCCGCATGGGGTGTGGTCGAGTCATGTGAATGGGTCTCCAGGAGGCGCCGACTGCGCGGCCATGAAGGCTCGAAAAGAGCGTTGCGCGAATGCCCCTTGAACCTGTAGCAACTACAGGGATTATGCTGCAAGCATCCATTCTCTCCAAGGAAAGTCATCATGACTTCTTCCGTCAAAGAGGCGCCGGCCAACGCCTGCTTCCTGCGAATCGCCGGGATGGACTGCGGCGGCTGCGAGCGCAAGGTGGAAGCCGCTGTTGCCCGATTGCCCGGCGTGGTTTCGGTGTCGGCCAGTGCCATGACGGGCAGGATGTCGGCCACCTGGGCGCCGGACGCAACGGTAAACCCCGAGGTCCTCAGGCAAACCATCGAGGCATTGGGGTATCGCGTGGAGCCTGAGCCGGAGACCCTGAGCGGTAGCCACCCGGCCGCTCCGCGCTGGTGGCAAGACGGCAAGGCCCGCCTCGTTGCCGCTTGCGCCGTGCTGCTGGCCATGGCCGCCCTACTGCACTGGCAGTGGCCGGCGCTGGGCGCCTGGCCGTTCGTGGCGGCAACCCTGGTGGGGTTGGTGCCCATTGCGCGCTCGGCCGCCCGCGCCCTGCGCGCCCGCAATCCATTCACGATCGAAACCCTGATGACGGTGGCGGCGCTGGGTGCGCTCTTCATCGGCGCGGCCGCCGAAGCCGCCGTGGTGGTGTTTCTGTTTGCCGTGGGCGAGTGGCTGGAAGGCCTGGCAGCCGCACGTGCGCGACACAGCATCTCGGCCCTGGCCCGGCTGACGCCGGCCACCGCACGCCGGCTCGAGGCCGGCCGCGTGCGGGAGATTCCGGCCGCACACCTGATGCCCGGCGAACACGTGCAGGTGCGCCCGGGCGACCGCATCCCCTGCGACGGCGTGGTGATCATCGGTGCCGCCAGCGTGGACGAATCACCGGTCAACGGCGAATCGGTGCCGCGACTTCGCGCACCCGGCGACACGGTCTTTGCCGGCACCGTGGCCCTCGATGCCACGCTGGAAATCGAAGCCACCACCCGTGCCGAAGACAACACCATCGCCCGCATCATCCGGCTGGTGGAAGACGCCCAGGCCGCCAAGGCGCCGGTGGCGCGCTTCATCGACCGCTTCGCGCAGCGCTATATGCCCGCGGTGGTGCTGCTCGCCGTGCTGATGGCCGTGGTGCCGCCCCTGGTGTCGGATCTGAGCTGGCACGACGCACTCTATCGGGCGCTGGCGCTGCTGCTCATCGCCTGCCCATGCGCCCTGGTGATTTCCACCCCGGCCGCGATTGCGGCAGGATTATCGGCTGGCGCCCGACACGGCTTGCTGATCAAGGGCGGAGCCGTGCTCGAGCAACTGGGCAGACTGCGCCTGATTGCCTTCGACAAGACCGGCACCCTCACCGCCGGCAAGCCACAGGTAACCGACGTGCACGACTGGCAAGCCCAGACCGCCGAGGCTTCGACCCTGGCCCTGGCCGCCGCGCTCGAACAAGGCGCCAATCATCCCATTGCCCAGGCCATCGTGCAGCATGCGGAACGCGCCGGCACACGCACGCTCCAGGCCGAAGATGCCAGGGCGTTACCGGGGCGTGGTGTGAGCGGCCGGGTAGCGGGTCGCGAGCTCTACCTGCTGGCACCCCACGATGCCACCGTCACCGCCGCCCTCGACGCCGCGCAACGCACGCAAGTGGCCGAACTCGAGGCCCAGGGCAAAAGCGTCGCCATTCTTCTGGCCGACGGCCAGGCGCTGGGTTGCCTGGCCGTGCGCGACGAACCTCGCGAGGATGCCCACGCCGGCCTGGCCGCCCTGCGCCGCCTGGGCATCCAGACCGTGATGCTCAGCGGCGACAACCCCCATGCCGTGCGTGCGGCCGGCGCAGCGCTCAACATCGAGGCGCATGGCAGCCTGCGCCCCGAAGACAAGGCCGCCTTGATCGAACAATATCGGCAGGAAGGCCGGGGGCCGATCGGCAAAGTGGGCGATGGCATCAACGATGCGCCAGCGCTGGCCGCCGCCGATGTGGGCATTGCCATGGGCGGCGGCACCGACGTCGCCCTCGAGACCGCCGACGCTGCCCTCTTGCGCAATCGCGTGGGAGGCATTGCCGAACTGGTGGCGCTCTCGCGCGCCACCCTGTTCAACGTGAAAACCAACGTCGTGATCGCTCTGTCGCTGAAAGCGGTGTTTTTGATCTCCACGGCGCTGGGCTTCACCGGCATGTGGATCGCCGTCATGGCCGACACCGGCGCCACCGTGCTCGTCACGCTCAACGCCATGAGACTGCTGGGCTTTCGCTTCCAGCCCACGATGCGAGCCGATTCGCCACCGACAGCGGAAGTCAGCCCAGCGTCACATCCAGGTACAGCATGATCACCAGGCCCAGCGCCAGCCCCATCGTGGCTTTCTGCTGATGACCACTGCGATGGGTCTCGGGAATCACTTCGTGACTGATCACATACAGCATGGCACCCGCGGCAAAGGCTAGCGCCCAGGGCAGCAGCACTTGTGACAAACCAACGACACCAGCACCAATCACACCGCCCAGGGGTTCGAGCAGGCCGGTGAGCGCGGCAATGCCCCAGGCGCGCCAACGCGAGTAGCCCTCGCCCAGCAAGGCCACGGCCACTGCCAGGCCTTCGGGTGCATTCTGCAGACCAATGCCGATGGCCAGCGGGAGCCCCGCCGCTGCGCCCTCGGCGCCGAAGCCCACGCCAACCGCCAGACCCTCAGGCAGGTTGTGGATGGCAATGGCCAGGATGAAAAGCCACACCCGACGCAGCGATGCCACCTCGGGCCCTTCCCTGCCCTGAGCAAAATGCTCATGCGGCAGCCAGCGGTTGAGCAAAGCCACGGCCGCCATACCCAGCAAAATGGCCACGCACACGACGCCCGCCGACATAGCCGTCGAATGATGCTGCCCCTCGGCCGCATCGAGCGCGGGAATGATGAGCGAGAAGAACGAGGCCGCGAGCATCACCCCGGCGGCGAAGCCCAGCAACAGATCGCGTGACGCCTGCGACGGCGTGCGGCCGAACAGCACCGGGAGGGCGCCGACGGCGGTCATGAGGCCAGCGGCCAGGCTGCCGAGGAAGGCCAGGGCGAGGGGTGAGAGATGGGACATCGACGAAACGGCGTGAGGAGAACTGGCAACAGACCAGAGCGAGCCAATGTAGCATTCGTTGAAGCGGGGCCAGTCACTCGCGGCCTACCGGTCACCCAGGGCGACATATTCCCGTCGACGACACCACGCCGCATGAGGTCATGCGCGCCCACGTCAAGAACGGTTGGAGCATGACCCGGGCCTGGCGTGAACACCTCGGCCTCACTCAGGCCGAGATGGCCCGGCGCCTGGAGATCCGACAGCCCAGCTACGCCGCGATGGAAGCACCCGACGCAAAACCCAAGAAAACGACTCGGCAACGCATCGCAGCTGCTATGGGGCTTTCCCTTGAGCAGCTTTCGTGAAATGACGTGAAGTTCACCGCCGACGCCCGGACGGAAATGCTGCATTGGCAACGCCGCCTACGCAGAGAAGCTCCCGGAATATGCTCGCAGCGCCTACGAAATCACGACCTCCCTCGTGGACATGGCGCCTGAGGAATGGACGCCGGCATTGATCGAGAAGCGCAAGAAGGCGATGGCGCAACGGGCGGTTCGGGTGTGGCGGTCGGATTTCGCGTAGGTTTAGCGTGCACTCGCATCGCGCAGCATGCTGGTGTCGAACCCGGCAGACAAACATTTGCTTAGGGCACCACGGTCTTGCCCCAACACCGGCCTACCAGTCACTTGCAAACCTTCACCAATTGGTTCAACCATCATGAAGAAATAGTCATATCCAACATAGCCGCCATAGGCATTCCGGGCGTTGAACTGCCCGCAAACCGGTGCATTCATGCCCTTCTCGTCCAGCACCCGTGATACCAATACCCCTCGAAGTTGAACACTATCCGGATCTCGAACCTCGTGGGCAATCGAACGGCGAACGACATCGCGCTCCAAATCGGACAGATGTCTCACCGAGCTCTCACTCAACGCGACAAACTCAGACGTCACGGTCGACTTCGAATAATCCGGAGCTTGATAGCCGCCCGAACAGCCAGTCAAAGCAGACGCCAAAACGACGGCACCAACAATCAACGATGGGGGTTGAACCTTTCGCACGCTTATGACCTCGACGAAATACGTGACGACTTCCTCCTGACGCTCTTCAAGCACATCCGAGCAGCGCTTGAGGGCCTCATTGAGGCGCGTTTGCCGCCAGGCTCCCCTGCCTTGAAGTGCTGCACCACGTCTACATCCCGGGGAACATTCAGAGGAATCGGCGTCGCAGCCGACTTGGGCCGCCCGCGGGGCCGCAGCATCGCCTCACCGACTCTCTGATCAAAAAATTCTGACAACACCTCCGCAGCCGGCTTTGCTCGCGCAAAGTCTGCATCGGTCCACTCCGGATTCTCGGAGTCAATCATCTTGGGGTTCTTTCGCCTGGTCATACTTCCTGACCTCCCGGCCCCGCTCGCGAAAGAGCGTACGTCAGGCACCGATGCCTAGCAACGCGGTACCTGTAACACCTGCGCAAAAACTGCGCAGCCTTTTGCAAGAACCGAGCAGCTTTCTGCAAGCTGTTGGCACCAGGCAAGCAATTGATTTCGTTCGCTCAGCGTCGCTCTGCGATACGACGTCCTTTCTCCGTCAAGCGATACCTCTGATTCCGACTCCTGGGCTTCTCGGGAATCGTCATTTCGATCAGCCCGGCATTCAGTGCTGGCAGCAGATAGGCTCGCCGGAAATGCTCATCGTCCTTCAAACCCAGCGCGTCCTTGAGCTGCTTGCGGCTCATTGCCTCAGACAGCACGGACAGCAAGCGAACTTCCGGGGTGACTTCCGGGGTGACTTCCGGGGTGGAGTCGGTTACCGCGGCCAGGATCATACGCAGCATGTAGGCAATGAACGGCGCAGAATCGGTCTGTTCGGTACTCGCCTGTATCGCCTCGTAGTAGCCGGCCTGATGCTCAAAGATCAGGCTCTCCACGGGGAGGTTGGCAAACAGGGGATTCCACCGGGCAAGTATCAGGCTCTGCCATAACCGACCCATGCGTCCGTTGCCATCGGCAAAGGGGTGGATGAACTCGAACTCGTAGTGAAAGACGGAACTCGCGATCAGCGGGTGGGCGTCGGTCGTGGCGAGCCACCGGAACAGGTCGGCCATCAAGTGAGGTACGCGACTTGCCGGGGGCGCCATGTGAATGACCTGCCCGCCCGACATCACCCCGACACCCCCTCGCCGAAAATGGCCGGCGTCGTCGATCAGGCCAGACATCAGGCGCCGATGAGCGTCGAGCAAGTCGTCTTCCCGCTCTGCGGTCCAGGTGTCGAACTTGTCGTAGGCCGCCACCGCGTTCTTCACTTCCTGCACGTCACGGGGTGGCGCGATGACGCGTCTGCCTTCGAGAATCGCCGTGATCTGGGCTTCACTCAAGGTGTTGCCTTCGATGGCCAGTGAGCCGTGTATGGTGCGGATGCGGTTGATGCGCCGCAGGCGCAAGGCTCTGGCCTGATCGGTGAGGGCAGAGAGCCGCCCGACCGCCTCGCTGATGGCGGCGATGAGGTTCACGATCTCGGCCGTGATCGCGTAGGGCGGCTGATAGCTCATGTCTGGGCTCGTTGTGCGCGATAACAGCCGACGGCTGCAGCCCTCACGCCCCCAGGCTCTGCACCACCTGGGCCTCGAGATGCCGGGCCAGATCGGGCGGCAGCTGCAATGAGGTGGCCAACGCCTGCAGGAACGCCTGCTCTTCCGGGTGATCCGGGTCGATGGCGATGCGTGCGGCCAGGTACAGCTCGGTGGCCTGTTCGCGGTCGTTGGCCAGGGCGGCGATCCGTGCCGGCGGCAGCGGGTGCTGCATGGCGTCGAAGATGAAGGCCTTGTCGTCGGCGTCGAGGTCGCTGCGGTTGGCGGCCTCGAAGATCTGCTTTTGTTCATCGGGGCCGATGTGACCGTCGGCGTGAGCGGCGGCAATCATGGCGCGAATGATGGCCAGAGCGAAGGGTTTGCCGTCGGCGGCCGTTTGCGGGGCAAAGCGTGAGCCTTCCTGCGGAACATCGGCGGCCGTGGCTTGCGGAGCCTGAGCAGTCTGCTTGCCTTCCTGCCAGTTCTGGTAGGCGCGGTGGGCAAGCGCACCGAGCACGGCGGCACCGCCGTAACCCAGGGCACCACCGGCCATCTTCCGTACTTTTTTCTGGCCGAGCAGGGCGCCCAGGATGCCGCCGGCGGCAAGGCCGCCGAGGGCACCACCGGGAAGGTTGAAGCCACCGGAGCCGGCCGGGGCGTTCGACCCGGAGCCTTGTCGATTGCCGAGGCTGCCGAGGACGCCGCCAAGCAGATTGCCGACCGATTGACCGCTTTGGCCGCCAGCGCTGCCAGATGCGGCGGGGGCACCCGCATTGTCGGTGCGGGTGCCGAGAAATTGTTCGAGGAGCTTTTGAGGATTCATGAAAGGCGCAGGGGTGAGTTGGGACACCGCGGTTTGCGGGCCTTGCCGATGTCGGTGAAGCCCGCCATCGGGCTTTACCTGTCTCTGCAGGGATCTGCGCCTATCTTAAAGGTTCCCCGCCAGTGGCGGCGGGCCGCAGGCCGCCTCAGTGCAAACGTTGCACGGCGCTCAGCACGCCGGTGGCCCCGAGCTGTATCTCTTGCATGATGTCTTCCACTTGCGACACTTCGGAGGAGCCCTGGCGGGCGTAGGTGTCCACGTCGGCAATGGCTGCAGCCACCTCACTGAGGATGGCGAGGTTGGCGTGCACCACGGCGTCGACTTCGGCCGTGGCGGCGGTGGTGCGAGTGGCGAGCTGGCGCACCTCATCGGCCACCACGGCGAAGCTGCGACCATGGGTGCCGGCGCGGGCGGCTTCGATGGCGGCGTTGAGTGCCAGCAATTTGGTTTGGGTGGCCACGCCGCTGATGGTGGCCACGATGCTTTCGATCTGGCGGGCCTGATCGCGCAGGCGCTCCACGGTGGCGTTGGTTTCGCCCAGTTTGGCGGCGATGCGATGGCTGGTGCCGGCCGACACCACGATGGCCTCGCGGCCACGATCCACAATACCGGCGGTCTGGGCGGCCGTGGTGTGCGCCAGTTCGGCCGCCTGCTGGGCCTGCGCCGCGCGTTGTACTCGCTCGGTAATGTCGGTGGCAAACTTGATCACCTTCACCACCCTGCCAGCGGCGTTGAACACGGGGTTGTAGGTGGCCTCCAGCCACACTTCGTGCCCGTGCGCCGTGCGGCGAGCGAATTGTCCCGACTTGAATTCTCCTCGGGCCAGTTGATCCCAGAAAGCTGGGTGGTTGCGATAGAACCCCTCATCGCAGAACAGGCGGTGATGGCGACCCGCGATATCACTCTGCGAATAACCCATGAAGGCGAGGAAGTTGTCGTTGGCCTGAATGATGGTGCCATCTGGCTCGAACTCGATCACCGCCATGGAACGGTCGATGGCCGTGAACACGGCCTGCTGATCCGTGCGCTGCCGGGTTTCGGCGGTGACGTCGGCAGCAATCTTCACCACGCGCTCCACCCTGCCCCGCCGATCCAGCACCGGAAAGTACGTGGCTTCGAGGAACAAGGCCCGGCCGCTGGCGTGACGCCGCTCGAAGGTACCGCGGCGGGACTCACCGGCCTGGAGGGCGCGCCAGAACTGGCGATAGGCGGCCGAACGCGCGTCAGCCTTGCGGCAGAACATGGCATGGTGCTGCCCGATCACGTCGTCGCGCCCGTAGCCCACCACCGCGAGGAACGCCGGATTGGCATCGGCAATGGTGCCGTCTGGCAGAAATTCGATCACCGCCACATGCTGTCGGATGGCCCGCAGGATACGGCCCTGCCGACGGAGGCGATTGCGCAGACGCTGCCAGAGTTTCATGATGCCTTTCCTGAATAAAAAGACCCGCCCGTGCCACCAACCCCAGGACACGGACGGGTGTAAAAGCCGATTCGATTATCGGCCTGGAGGATCAGTTGCCGGGAACGACCACGGCGTCGATGACGTGAATCACGCCGTTGCTGGCTTCCACGTCGGTGGCGACCACGGTGGCGTCGTCGACCATCACGTTGCCGCCTTCCATCGACAGGGTGAGCGCCTCACCCTGCACGGTGGTCACTTCACCGGGCTGAACGTCGGCCGCCATCACCTTGCCGGGTACCACGTGGTAGGTGAGCACGGCGCGCAGTTGATCGGGATTGGCCAGCAGCGTTTCCAGCGTGCCGTCGGGCAACGCGGCAAACGCTTCGTCGGTGGGCGCGAATACGGTGAAAGGGCCTTCGCCCTTGAGCGTTTCCACCAGTCCGGCGGCCTGAACGGCCTGCACCAGGGTGTTGAACTGGCCGGCTTCGACAGCCGTATCGACGATGTCTTTCTTGTCCATGTGGTGACCGGCAAAGGCCACCGAGCTACCAAAGACCAGCGCCGTACCGGCGACCCATTGTTTCCACTTCGCTTGCATGTTGAGAACTCCTGAAAGGTGTTGGGGACTGCGAGCGTCGCGATGTGTTCAACGCTTTGTCTAGGACAAGTATAAACAGATAAGTTTCTGCGTGTCGACAAATATTTTTGTATCTAATTTTGTCGTCGACATTTAATAGACATTAGTGGAGTGCTGGGTATGGCATGGCTCAG
This sequence comes from Verticiella sp., assembly GCA_041690575.1. GTDB lineage: Bacteria > Pseudomonadota > Gammaproteobacteria > Burkholderiales > Burkholderiaceae_B > Verticiella. Next base: position 114,751 of record JAWLHC010000003.1, on the reverse strand, counting down.
AGTCGGGCCAGGAGCCTGGACCCCTGCGGCGCGAACATTGCCGAACGGGCGGGGCGGCGTCGCACGCCAGGACCCACCGGACACGCTCATGAATAAGGAGCGCGCCGGATGGAGCACACCAGGGTGGGCTGAACGGCCAAATGGGGTTACTGACGAGGGGATGGGGCGTCGGAGTCTGTCGAAGGCGACCGAAGTACGATGGGGCATTCGTGTTCGGCACCGCCCGTGAGCTTGCGCGTCAGCGCCAGCCATTCGACGGCTTCGGTCGGGGTCAGGCCCGCCAGCAGGCGCCGCCCTACGCGGTCGGCCACGTCATCGGCCTGCGGCACCCCGGCTGCGCCTTGCGGGGTGAGCGCCACGAGCTTGCGGCGCTGGTCTGCGCTGGCGGTCTGGCGCTCGATCCAGCCGCGTTGCTCGAGGCGGCGCAGCAACTGGCCCAGTGTGGCGCGGTCCATCCCCATCGCTCTCGCCAACGAGTTCTGGTCCAGGCTGCCGCACCGGTGCAGCACGCCCATGCAGGTTTGCTGATGGGGTGTGAGGCCAAGCCGGGCACACTCCTCTTCGGCGATCGCCATGAGGATCTGATAGGCGCGGCGCAGCTGGAAGCCGGGCCGGGCGTAGATGTCGTGGAGCAAGCCAACCTCGGCCGGCGCACTGGCTGGGTCGGCAGCGTCTCGAGGCTGAGGGTTCAGTCGTGCCATGGTGGCAGTTGCAACAAGCGACGGGGGTTGTCGCGCAGAATGGCCACCCGGGACCGCTCTGCCGGCACGTGCCGGATCAGGGCTTCGAGCAACAAGCCGTCATCGGGCATGGTCTGCGGATCAAAATGCCCGGTGTGGGGCCAATCGGTGCCCCACAGCAGACGGTCGGCCGCCACGTCGCACAAAGCCGCGGTCAACAGCGTGAGATCGTGGAACGGAAAGGCCTGGCGCGATACGCGCTCAAAACCGGAGAGTCGCACCCACACATGCGGTAGCTCGGCCAGCGTCAGCAACGCCCGCATATTGGGGCCATCGATGCCTTCGCCGGCGTCGACGCGGCCAAAATGATCGAGTACGACGGGCACCGACCACTGCCGAATCTCGGGTAACCAGTGGGGCAAGGCACCGTCGTCGAGGTGCAGCTGCACAAACCACCCGAGCTCGGGCAAAAGGCGAAGGGCATTATCGAGCGCACGGCGATCCAGACTCACTCCGCTCATGCCGTGAAAGGCAAAGCGCACGCCTCGAACGCCTTGCTGATGCCATTCTCGGGCCTGAGCCAGGGTGAGCGTGGAGTCCGGCCGCACCACGGCCACCAGGCGATCGGGCGCCTGCGCCACGGTATCGAGGTAAATGGTGTTGTCAGACCCCTGCGTGTTGGCATGCGTGACGATCGCATGGTCGATGCCCAGCACATCCAACATGGCCAGGTAGTCGTCAAGCAAGGCGGCAGGCGGCGTGTACTTGCGAGTCGGTGAATACGGATAGCGGTTCTGCGGGCCCAGCACATGAAACAGGGTATCCCAGCAACCGGGCGGCGGACGCCAGCTCGGGGTGCTGGACTTGGCCCGCGGCCCCAGACAGGCCGGGGCGGCTGGAGCTTGCCTCCGCAAAGCCTCAGACATCGAAGAAGACGGTTTCATGCGGCCCTTGCAGATGGATATCGAACCGGTAGACCGTCGCGCCCTCGCGTTCTTGACGCGCTGCGATGAGCGTGGCCTGGCGCTCACGCCACTCGAAGGCGTTGAGCACCGGATCGGCCGCATTGGCTTCGGCCTCGTCGTGGAAATACATGCGAGTGTGCAGGCCAATATTGATGCCGCGCGCCACGATCCACAGGTTGAGATGCGGGGCCAGCCAACGATTGCCGCGCGCGGGCACCTTGCCCGGCTTGATCGTGTGAAAGGCGTAGAGGCCGGTGTTGAAGTCGGTGCACGCCCGGCCGTACCCGCGAAAACGGGGATCGCGCTCACCCGACTGAAGATCGGCCGGATGCGCATAACGCCCGGCGGCATCGGCCTGCCAGAGCTCCACCAGGGCGTCCTTCACCAGGGTGCCCGCACCATCACGGATCACGCCCTCCACGCGAATGCGCTCACCAGCCGTGTTGGCACTCAACAGATCATTGCCGATGGTGTGTTGATAGATGTCGAACCCGGCCTGGCGCGCCGACAGGCCGATGTGTACATAGGGGCCGGCGGTTTGCGAGGCGGTTTCGGGCAGCAGTTCGAGTGGGGGAATCATGCGCCACCTCCGTGGGGAGTGGATTCGAACCAGGTGGCATGACGGCCGCGCAGCACGATATCGAAGCGGTAGGCCCGACTGTCGTTCAGAATGAAGGCGGAAGGATCTTGCCGGGCAATGAGGCCACGAATCTGCGACTCGGTGGGCACGCCCTGCACCACCAGACAGGATTGAATGAGTGGATCGCCCTCGAAGTACATCTGGGTAACCAGACGCTGGGCCCAGCCGCTGCCCGAGATCGAGAAGTGGATGTGGGCAGCGCGCCAATCGACCAGGCCACCCAACTTGACCGGATACGCGCCCGGCCGGATGGTGTGAAAGGCGTAATGGCCATCGCTATCGGTGAGCACGCGGCCACAGCCGCCAAAGTTGGGATCCAGCGGCGCGACGGTATAGGGGTCGTTGTGATGCCGGTAGCGGCCGCCGGCATTGGCTTGCCACATCTCGACCAGCGCATTGACCACCGGCTTGCGCTGCTGATCCATCACGTAGCCGTGCACCACAATGCGTTCGCCCATCGGTGGGCCGCTGGTGGCGTAGTTGGTGAGCAGATTGTTGTCGCCAGGGATCACGTCGCTGGCATCGAACACCGGGCCGGTGGTTTCGGACAAGGTGGGATCGATACGGATCAGCGGCTGCCGGGGCGAACGCAGAACGGTGAAGCGATGCGCCGGCGTGAGCGGAGGCGGGTGCGCAGCATGATTGCGCGGCAGAAACGCGCCGAATGGCGAGGACTCGTGAGCCATCGGATACCTCCAGCGGGCGGGCCCCGGCAATTATGTATGAGCACATACTAATGGCTTCCCGCTCGTTTCCCCATCAGGGAAAACCTTGAGCGACTCCCGGGGCTTGGCGGCAGCGCGGCGACCGCTGTACAAAGAGGTTGGCCGGCGGCGCCGTCGGCCCGGCCCCAGCCCTTTCCGGAGAATTTGATGGATCCTTTCCTGCAGGCTGCCATCGACGAGGCCCGTCAGGGCCTGGCCGAAGGCGGCATCCCCATCGGCTCGGTGATCGTGCACCGTGGTCGCATCATCGGCCGTGGCCACAACCGGCGCGTGCAGAGCGGCAGCGCCATTCTGCACGGCGAGATGGATGCCTTCGAGAACGCCGGGCGCCAGCCGGCGCAGGTGTATCACGAGGCCACGCTCTACACCACGCTGTCGCCCTGCCCCATGTGCAGCGGCGCCATTCTGCTCTATGGCATTCCGCGGGTGATCATCGGCGAGAACCGCAGTTTTCTGGGCGAAGAAGCCCTGCTGCGCTCGCGCGGCGTGAAGGTGGAGGTGGTGCAAGACCCCGACTGCATCGAGCTCATGCGGCGCTTCATGGTCGAGAAGCCTGAACTCTGGAACGAGGACATCGGGGTGGAAGATGCGTGACTCCCTCCCGCCGCCCGGCGCGAGGGACCAGGTTCAGGCCGCTTCGAGCGCCCGCGCGGGGCCGAAGAACTCGTAGCGACACTGCGCTTCGGGCACGCCCAGCGCCGACAGGTGCTGCTTCACCTGCGCCATGAAGGGTACCGGTCCCAGGAAGTAGGCCTCCACGTTGCGGGTGTCGGGCAGCCATTCGGCCAGTTGATCCTGGGTGAGAAAACCGGTGCCGTCGGCTTCATCCTGCGGGCGAGGTTCGCTGTAGCAGAAGAAGCGCTTGATGCCCGGGTGGCGAGCCACCATCTCGTCGACCCAATCGCGGAAGGCGTGCACGCCGGCATGGCGGGCGCAATGGATGAAATGCACCGTGCGGCCCTCGCGGGCGGCGGCCTCGAGCATGGGGATGGCCGGGGTGATGCCCACACCGGCGGTAATCAGGGCCAGTGGTCGATCCGAGGATTCGAGCACGAAATCGCCGGCGGGCGGGAAGACATCCAGCTCGTAGCCTTCGATGGCCAAGGCGTGCAGATGGTTGGACACCTTGCCATCGGGTTCACGCTTGACGCTGATGCGGAACTGCGAGCCTTCGGACGGTGCCGACAGTGAGTAATTGCGGCGCACTTCCTCGCCGTTCACTTCCAGGCGCAAGCCCAAATACTGACCCGGCACGAAGGCCGGCACAGGGCCGCCATCCACGGGCTTGAGGTAGAACGACACAATCTCCTCGCTTTCGGGCTGGCGACGCGCCACACGAAAGCGCCGGGCACCGCGCCAGCCGCCAGGCGCGGTGGCGTTGGCCTCGTAGGCGGATTCTTCGGCACCAATGAGCAGGTCGGCCAGTTGTTGGTAAGCCGCGGCCCAGGCGGCGATCACCTCGTCGGTGGCCACGTCCTCACCCAGCACTTCGCGGATGGCGCGCAGCAGGCATTGGCCCACGATGGGATAGTGTTCGGGCAGCACCTGCAGCGACACATGCTTGTTCACGATTTGCCCCACCAGCGGACCCAGGGCCTCGAGGCGATCGATGTTTTTGGCGTAGGCCAACACCCCGTTGGCCAGGGCCCGGGGTTGATCGCCGCTGGCCTGATGCGCCTGATTGAACAGCGGCCGCACCTCGGGGAACTCGGCCAGCATGATGCGATAGAAGTGCTGGGTGAGTGCCTCGCCGCCGGTTTCGAGCAGGGGGACGGTGGCTTTGACGATGGCGCGATGGTCTTCGGACAACATGCGATATACCTCCAGTGGGTTGCAACAGGCCGCGGTGCGGCGCATCACTGGACGATTGCAAGCGCCATGCCAAACATGATTATTCATGAAATCATGGGGTTAGCCCTATATATATCATTCTGATAACCCGTAACCATGATCCTATCGATACTAATGGTATCTTTATGATCATGTCCAACACTCCCGCCCGCCGCCTGCTCGACGCCTTGTTGCCGGTGCTCGACGACCTCGCCCGCGATCTCGAACCCCACGAGCGGTATCGTCGCCTGCTCGACGCCTGCCACGCCCTGCTGCCGTGCGATGCCATCGCCTTGCTGCGGCTCGATCAGGGTCATCTGGTGCCTGTGGCGGCACGCGGCCTGCTGCCCGATGTGCTGGGCCGGCGCTTTGCGCTGTCCGAGCAGCCGCGCCTGGCGGCCATTCTGCAAAACACCGGGCCCTTGCGATTTGCCGCCGACAGCCCGCTGCCCGATCCCTACGACGGCCTGGTGGCTGGCCTGCATGGCCATCTGCCCATCCATGACTGCCTGGGTTGCCCGGTGTGGTTGGACGACCGCCCCTGGGGCGTGCTCACCCTCGACACGCTCGACGCCGCGCCCGGCACTTCGCCCGACCTCCATGCCGTCGAAAGTCTGGCGCGGATGGCGGCGGCCACGGTCAAGACGGCCGAACGGCTGCACCATCTGACTCAGCGCGCCGCCTTCGAGCACGATCTGGCCGAACGACTGCGCGACAACGCGAGCCCCTCGGCCAGCGAATTGGTGGGTCGCAGTGCCGCCCACCGACAGCTGATGCGCGAGATCGACACCGTGGCCAGCAGCGACCTCACTGTGCTCATTCAGGGAGAAACCGGTACCGGCAAGGAGCTGGTGGCGCAGGCACTGCATGCTCGCTCCGAGCGCTGTCGCCAGCCACTGGTGATCATCAACTGCGCCGCCTTGCCCGAGAATCTGGTCGAGAGCGAATTGTTTGGTCATGTACGCGGCGCGTTCTCGGGGGCCCACCAGGACCGTCGCGGCAAGTTCGAACTCGCCGACGGCGGCACGCTGCTGCTCGACGAGGTGGGCGAACTGCCATTGGTCGTGCAGGCCAAGCTGCTGCGCGTGCTGCAAACGGGCCAGCTGCAACGGGTTGGCTCCGATCGCGATTGGCACGTCGACGTGCGGGTGCTGGCAGCCACCAATCGCGACCTGCCCGAAGCCGTGCGCACCGGTCGGTTTCGGGCAGACCTCTACCACCGCCTGGGCGTGTATCCCCTGCAGGTGCCACCGCTGCGCGACCGTGGCCGCGACGTGTTGCTGCTGGCCGGCTATTTTCTCGAGCAGTACCGCGCCCGCCTGGGTGTACGCAATCTGCGCCTGTCACCGACAGCCCAGGAAGCCCTGTTGGGCTACGACTGGCCCGGCAACGTGCGCGAGCTCGAGCACCTGCTGGGCCGGGCGGCCCTGAAAGCACGCGCTCGCGATGGCGGTTCGCGCCAGATTCTCACGCTCGATGTTGACCTGCTCGACTTGCAACCGGCGGTTGGTGCCGGGTCAACGAACGCGCCGGTGCCCTCGCCTGCCGACCCGCTGCCGAGCGCGGCCACACCACACCTTACGCTCAAATCCCGGGTAGATGCGCTGCAGCGCCAGGCCATTGTCGACGCACTGCAAGCGCATCAGGGCAATTGGGCGGCCAGCGCCCGCGCGCTCGGACTGCAGCCGGCCAATCTGCATCGGCTGGCGCGCCGGCTGGACCTCAAGGCGGTGGGGTCGCCGTCTTCGCACCCCTGAGTTCGGGTGGCGACCGGAATCTGACCCCATCACGTGGCGCGGCGCGACACGGAAGCCCGCACACGGAACATCCTTGCTAGACTGAAGGCTGATTCCGCCGCCACTCCCCGGCTTGCGCACGCAGGTGTTGGGGTGGCCAATGGGCGATTCGCCTCGCCCGCTGCAGGAGAAGGCCGTGACGCACGCAGACACTGTCGGCACCATCCCAGGCGCGCCGGGTATCCCGGCCCCTGTGGAGCGGGCGGCGGTACCAGGCCGCGGCCATCCGCGCCACCGCAAGTCAGTGTGCCATCCCTGGCGACCCTGGGCGTTGCTGATGCTGACGCTCATGCTGCTGGCCTGGCTGATGCCTGTCGTGGCCAACGCACAATCTGCGGCGGCGCCATCCGAGGCCGCCACGCCAGCCACCACCCCGCAAGAGGGTCAACCCGGCCTGGCGCTGGTGCTCGACGTGCAGGGCGCCATCGGCCCGGCCACCACCGAATATCTCGAGCAAGGCCTGGCCGAGGCCCAGGAAAGGGATGCCCGCGTCGTGGTCCTTCGCCTCGACACCCCCGGCGGCCTGGTGACCTCGCTGCGCGACATCAATCGGGCCATTCTCGCCTCGCCCATTCCAGTCATTACGTATGTGGCGCCATCCGGTGCCCAGGCGGCCAGCGCCGGTACCTACATGGTGTATGCCAGCCATCTGGCCGCCATGGCGCCGGGCACCAATCTGGGCGCCGCCACGCCGGTGGCCATGGGTGGCGCGCCAGGGCAGCCACCCTCGCAAGAACCGCAGCCCACGGAGCGCGATTCTGACGGCGCCGGGGCGTCGGGCGAAGACTCCGACACGTCGTCTGACGAGAACGACGCCGCCAACGACGATGCCGATGCGGCAGACGACACGGCCCGCGACAGCCCGTCCCGAGCTCCGGCCGAGGTGCCCACCGACGCCGGCAGCCGCAAGGCACTCAACGACGCCGTGGCCTATATCCGCAGCCTGGCCGAGCTCCATGGCCGCAATGCCGAATGGGCCGAGGAGGCCGTGCGCGAAGCCGCCAGCCTGCCGGCCCACGAAGCGCTCGAGCAGAACGTGGTGGAGATCGTGGCGCCCGATCTCGACAACCTGCTGCAGCAAGCCCATGGCCGCGAGGTGCAACTGGGCGGCGAGCGCGTCACGCTCGACACCGCCGAGCTGCAGGTCGAAGTGCTCAAGCCCGATTGGCGAGCGCAGTTTCTGGGGGTGATCACCGACCCCAATCTGGCCTACATCCTGTTGTTGCTGGGCATCTACGGCATCATCTTCGAGCTGATGAACCCCGGCGCCATCGTGCCCGGCACCATTGGCGGCATCAGCCTGCTCACCGCGATGCTCGCGCTCAACATGCTGCCGATCAACTATGCCGGCGCCGGCCTCATTCTGTTGGGCATGGCGCTGATGACCGCCGAGGCGTTCGTCAGCTCATTCGGCATCCTCGGTCTGGCCGGCATTGCCGCGTTTGCCCTGGGATCGGTGTTTCTGTTCGATGGCGGCATCCCCGGCATGAGCATCGATTGGCCGGTGATCGCGGTGGCCACGGCGGTGAGCCTGGGCCTGCTGGCCGTGGTTCTGGCCGCCGTGGTGCGTGCTCATCGCCGCAACGTGGTGAGCGGCAACGCCACTTTGGTGGGGCAACAGGGCACCGTGCACGCCTGGCACGACGGTCGCGGCAGCGTGCACGTGCATGGCGAAACCTGGGAGGCCCGCGGGCCGGCCCACCTGGCTCCTGGCGAGGGGGTCATCATCACCGACCGCAAGGGCCTGACGCTTCAGGTGACCACAGCCACGCCCGGTGCCACCTCGCCGGAGGCACCACCATAGGCCCACTCTCCCGGGTGCAGATCGATACTGCCCCGGCGCGCCACCACGCATCCTGCAGCATTGCCACCCGGCACCTGCTGAATTTTCGTTCCCGCCAAGGAGGCTTGCCATGAATCTGCTCCCCTATGCTGTCATTCTGATACTTCTGGGTGCCATCGTGCTTGCCATGGTGCGCATCCTGCGCGAATACGAGCGCGGCGTGGTCTTCACGCTCGGCCGCTTCTCCGGGGTGAAAGGGCCAGGCCTGATCATCCTGGTGCCGTTCGTCCAGCAACTCGTGCGCATCGATTTGCGCACCATCGTGCTCGACGTCCCCAGCCAGGATGTCATCTCGCGCGACAACGTGTCGGTGAAGGTAAACGCCGTGGTGTATTTCCGTGTGGTCGACCCCGACAAGGCCGTGATCCAGGTGGAAAACTACATGGAGGCCACCAGTCAGCTGGCGCAAACCACCCTGCGCTCGGTGCTGGGCAAGCACGACCTGGATGCCATGCTGGCCGAACGCGACAAGCTCAACGACGACCTGCGTGCCATTCTCGATACACAAACCGACGCCTGGGGCATCAAGATCGCCAACGTCGAGATCAAGCACGTGGATATCGACGAAAGCATGGTGCGCGCCATTGCCCGCCAGGCCGAGGCCGAGCGCAATCGGCGTGCCCGCATCATCAATGCCGAAGGCGAACACCAGGCCGCCGAGCGGCTGGCCGAAGCCGCCGCCACGCTGTCGGCACGCCCCGAAGCCATGCAATTGCGCATGCTGTCCACCCTCTACGACATCTCCAACGATCGCAGCAACACCATCGTGTTCCCGGTGCCCATCGATCTGCTCAAGGGCATGATGGACATCATGAACAAGAGCCCCGGCGGAACCTACGGCTCCGCGCCTTCGCCCAGCGTTCATCCCGGTCCGGCAACGCGCGAGGACTGATCCGTTGGCCACCCTGCGCCGACCCCAGGCCCGCCATTGGGGTCGAAACGCAGGTTGCCGTCGCACACAGGCTCCGTTCCACCATCGAGGAAGTCTCCGCCCATGGCAATGCGTCGGGAAGTTGGCCTGATCGGCCTCACCTTTGTGGCCGTCAGCGGCATCATCGGCTCTGGCTGGCTGTTTGCCCCCCTCCTCACGGCGCAATTGGCCGGCCCGGCCGCGTTACTCGCCTGGGTGCTGGGTGCCGTCGCCATGCTGTTGCTGGCGCTCACTTTTGCCGAAGTGTCCGGCCTGCTGCCGGTGGCCGGCGGCATTGCCCGCGTCCCGCAATTCAGCCACGGCAACACGGTTGCCATGATCATGGGCTGGACGGCCTGGGCGGGCTACAACACCGCCGCGCCGATCGAAGTCCAGGCCATGCTGACCTATCTGCAGCCCTACGCGCCATGGCTGCACCAGGGGGCGGCCGACGGGCCACTGAGCTGGGCCGGTGTGGCCGTGGCAGCGGCCCTGCTGGTGCTGTTCGTCATCATCAACTTCTATGGCGTGCGCTTTTTTGCGTACGTGAACAGCACCATTACCTGGGCCAAGATTGGCGTGCCGCTGCTCACCGCTGGGCTGCTGATCAGCAGTCGGTTCGACGCCGACAACCTCACCAATCCGGCCAGCGGCGGCTTTGCCCCCTACGGCATGGAAGGCGTACTGGCGGCGGTGTCTACCGGTGGCGTGGTGTTCTCGCTCATCGGCTTTCGGCACGCCATCGACATGGCCGGCGAAACCCGCAACCCGAGGGTGATCGTGCCGGCGGCCCTCATTCTTTCGCTGGTGATCTGCGTACTGATCTACGGCGCGCTGCAACTGGCCTTCATTGGCGGCGTACCGGCCAGCGAACTGGCGGGCGGCTGGCACGCACTGGATCTGAGCCACGACCTCGGCCCGCTCGGCGCCCTGGCCACTGCGGCCGGCATGCTCTGGCTGGTGAGTCTGCTCAACGCCAGCGCGGTGATCTCGCCCTTCGGCGGCGGCCTGGTCGCCGTGGGCTCTAATGCCCGCCTCGCACTGGCCATGGCGCGCAACGGTTTCTTCCCCAAATTGCTGCGCGCCGTCTCGGTGCGCGGCGTCCCGGTGAGCGCACTGCTGCTCAACCTGGTGGTGTCGGCACTGGTGCTGGTGTTCGTGCCGTTCGATGAAGCGGTGGCACTGAACAGCGCCGCCATTGTGCTGTCATTTGCCGTGGGCCCGATTGCCGTGGTGGCGCTGCGCCGGCTCATGCCCGACGCCCCGCGCGGCTTCCGCCTGCCCTTTGTGACGACGTTCGCGGCCCTGGCCTTCATCGTGACCACCCTGGTGATCTACTGGACAGGCTGGACCACCATCCAGCGGCTGCTCTGGGTGCTGCTGGTGGGTTTCGTGTGGTTTGGCGTACGCCAGGTACTGGCCGAACGGCAAACGCTGCATTTGCGCCAGGCCTTGTGGTTGCTGCCCTGGCTCGTGGGCCTGGGGCTCATCTCGTGGCTGGGCAACTTTGGCGGCGGCCTGGGCATTTTGCCGTTTGGCTGGGATCTGATCGCTTGCGCCGCACTGGCTCTGGTGGTGTTTGCCATGGCCATCCGGGTCACGCTGTCGCAAGCCGACTTCAATCGCGAGATTCGCGCCGCGGCGGATGAGGAGGGCGTGCAAACGCACTGACTCTGGAGCGCGGCAAGGGGCCACGCGATGGCCGCCGCCAGCGCAGGGCGCCGCAACACCGGCCGCTCTCTCGCCCACGGCGTTTGCCTCGCCTCAGCGCATGGCGGGTCGCAAGCGCTCAGCCACTTCGCCACAATGCGTGCAGCCCAGCAAGGCCAGGTCACGCTGGATTTCCGCCTGCAACAGGTTGACCGCATGGCCAACCCCGGCCTGGCCCGCCACGGCCGCACCGTACAAGAACGGACGACCCAGAAACACGAAGCTGGCGCCCAACGCCAGCGCCTTGAGCACATCGGTGCCTCGCCGAAAGCCGCCGTCGCATACCACCGGCAGGCCCTGCGCGGCGCTCACACAATCGGCCAGCACCTGCAAGGGCGCAGCCGCGCCGTCGAGCTGCCGACCACCGTGATTCGATACCCAGACGCCATCGACACCGATGGCACGGGCCCGACTCACGTCGCATGGGTCGAGCAGCCCCTTGAGCAACAATCGGTGGGGCCAGTGCGCCCGCAAACGCTCGATATGCGACCAATCCAGGGCGTCGCGCCGGTGGCTGCGCGGCGGCGCGCGGCGCGACAGCACGGGAATGCGCTGGCTGGCGTCGAAGTTCTCGAAATGCGGCAGGCCTTCGGTGGCCCAGGTGTGGCCGAAGGTACCGAACAGCCAACGGGGATGACGCAAGGCATCGATCGCGAGCTTGAACGAAGGGCGCAGCGGCGAGGTGTAACCATTGCGAATATCGGCTTCGCGGTAACCCATGACGGGCACATCGGTGGTAATCACCAGGGTACGAAAGCCGGCGGCTGCCACGCGATCGAGCAGCGCGGCCTGGCCAGGGGCATCGGGCACCAGATAGGCCTGAAACCAGGCCTCGGGGTTTGCCTCGGCCACACGTTCCATGGACGCCAGCGAGGCGCCGCTCAACACGTAGGGAACGTGCGCCCGGGCCGCGGCGCCCGCCATGGCCAGGTCGGCGCGAAACGCCGCCAGCCCGCAGCCACCCATGGGCGCCACGCCAAACGGCGCCGCCCACTCGGTGTCGAACAGCGAAGCTCGGGTGTGGCGCGACGAGGTATCGCGCAGCGCCGAGGGCACGAAGGACCAGGCGTCGAATTGCCGGCGGTTGGCGCGCAAGGTGGCACCGGTTTCGGCGCCACCCCGGATGTACTCGAACAACGCCCGTGGTAGCCGGGCTTGCGCCGGCCGCTCGAAATCTTCCAGGCAGAGCTGACGGCGCAGCGTCGATGAGGCGTTGGGTGGCGGGCGCACGGCAGGCGAGGCGGATGGTGGCATGAGGCAGACCATGGCAAGCGAGCCGCCAATTATACGGACATTATGATAAATTCGACGATCACAGCTTTTGAGCCGGAGAGCCTCATCATGTCCTCGCTGACTGCCGACCTGGGCGAGTTTGCCGCCACTTGGCGTCACTCGCCCGCCGCCGCCACCGAGATGGCTCATCAAGGCATCGTTGATGCCATCGGGGTCATGCTGGCGGCGCACCAGGAGCCGGTGGTGTCGGCGCTACGCCAGACACTCGGCCATGCTGGCCACGGCCAGGCCAGCGTGCTGCTGGGCCCGGATCGGCTGCGGGCCGACGAAGCCGCCATGGTGAACGCCACCGCAGTGCATGCCTTTGCCATGGACGACGTGGCGGTTGGCTGCCACCCGAGTGCGGTGCTGTTTCCGGCCCTGCTGGCCGAGGCCGAAACGCTGGGCGCCAGTGGCGCTGCCCTGCTCGATGCCTATGTGGCCGGCTTCGAGGTGCTGGCCGAAATTGCCGGGCGCGAGCCCGATGCGCTGCATCGCGCCGGCTGGCACCCCACGGGGCAGATCGGCCCGATTGCCGTGGCTGCTGCGGTGGCCAACCTGCGCCGGCTCACACCCAGTCAGGCCAGCCATGCGCTGGCCATGGCCAGCAGCATGGGCGGCGGCATCATGGGCAATTTCGGCACGCCCACCAAGGCCCTGCACGCCGGGCGGGTGTCGCAAGCGGGCGTCCTGGCGGCTCGGCTGGCAGCGGCAGGAGTTACCGCCTCGAGCGACGCCCTCGAAAGCCCGACCGGGCTCCTCAAGGTGCTCTCGCCCCAGGGCCGAGTGGACGTGGATCGCCGCTATGCGCCGCCCCACCCCGACAACCTCCATCTGCTGCGATCCGGCTTGAGCATCAAGCAATATCCCGTGTGCTATTCCACCCATCGCGTGGTGGATGCCGCACGCGAGATCCGCCAGCAGCCCGGTTTCGACGCCAATCGCGTGCAACGGGTGGTGGTGCACATTGGCGCCCGCCAGGCCTGGATGGCGCGCCATCGCGAGCCCGTCACGCCGCTCGAGGCGCGCTACAGCGTGGAGTTTGCCGTGGCGGCCGGCCTGCTCACCGGCACGGCCGGCTTCGGCCAGCTGCAACCCGATTTCCTGCAGTCGGCAGCGCTGCGGCGGCTGATGGCCTGTGCGGAACGCGCGCCCGACGATCGCGACAACCCCGACGACCCGATCTTTTCGCCGTCTGATCGGGTGGAGGTTTGGCTCGACGACGGCAGCCACCTTGCCAGCAGCGACGTGGCCCATGCGGCGGGCCACGCCCGCCGGCCCCTCGAGGCCGCAGCCTTGCGGCAGAAGTTCATCGATTGCGTGGCAGCAGGGGGTCGCGCCGATGGCGCCGAACTGTTTGAACGCTGGCAACATCTTGGTACGGTGGCGGATGTGCGCCAACTCGTTGCCTGATTTGCGAGGCTCATGATCATGTCCGCCCGCCCCGCCCCGCCCGCTACAGCGCTCGACCCCACGCCCACCGCGGTGAGCCCGCAGGCCGTGATCGATGCCTTGCAATGCCATTTGCCGCTGGGCAGTCTGCTCTGGCAGCCGGAATCGCTGGCGCCCTGGGAGTGCGACGGCCTTACGGCCTATCGCGAACAACCGCTGGCCGTGGCGTTGCCCGCCACGGAAGCGCAACTGGTGGCCGTGCTCAAGACCTGCCACGACCTGGGCGTGCCGATCGTTGCACGAGGTGCTGGCACCGGCCTGAGCGGCGGCGCCACACCCCTGGCGCGCGGTGTGACGCTGTCGCTGGCCCGGTTCAACCGTATTCTGCATATCGACCCGCTCGCTCGCACAGCCCGCGTGCAGTGCGGTGTACGCAACCTGGCCATCAGCGAGGCCGTCGCCGCGCATGGCCTGTATTACGCCCCCGACCCGAGCAGCCAGATTGCCTGCACCATCGGTGGCAACGTGGCCGAAAACTCGGGGGGCGTGCACTGCCTCAAGTATGGGCTCACGCTGCACAACGTGTTGCGCGTGCGCGGCTACACCGTGTCCGGTGAGCCGCTGGATCTGGGCAGCGAGGCGCCCGACACGCCGGGCCTCGATCTGTTGTCGCTGTTCGTTGGCAGCGAAGGCATGCTGGGCATCGCCACCGAGATCACCGTGCGGCTCACGCCCAAGCCCCAGGTGGCACGCTGCATCATGGCCAGCTTTGCCGACGTGCGCGACGCCGGGCATGCCGTGGCAAGCATCATTGCCAACGCCATCATTCCGGCGGGCCTGGAGATGATGGATCAGCCCATGACACGCGCGGTGGAGGATTTCGTGCACGCCGGCTACGACCTCGACGCGGCGGCCATTCTGCTGTGCGAAAGCGACGGCACCGAAGAGGAGGTGGCCGAAGAAATCGAGCACATGCAGGCCGTGTTGCGCGCCGCCGGCGCCACTCGCCTCGAGGTGAGTCGCGACGAAGCCCAACGACTCACTTTCTGGAGCGGACGCAAGAATGCCTTCCCCGCCTCGGGCCGCATCAGCCCGGATTATCTGTGCATGGATTCCACCATTCCGCGCGCCCGGCTGGCCGACATGCTGGTGGCCATCAGCCAGATGGAGCACACCTATGGTCTGCGTTGCGTGAACGTGTTTCATGCCGGCGACGGCAATCTGCACCCGCTCATCCTCTACGATGCCAACGACCCCGACCAGCTCGATCGTGCCGAACGCTTTGGTGCCGATATTCTGGAAACCAGCGTGGCCATGGGTGGCACCATTACCGGCGAACACGGCGTGGGCCTCGAAAAGCTCAACTCCATGTGCGTGCAGTTTGCGCCGGTAGAACGCGAGCAGATGTTGGCCGTGAAAGCGGCCTTCGACCCGCGCGGCCTGCTCAACCCGGGCAAGGTCATCCCCACGCTGCAGCGCTGTGCCGAGCACGGCAAGATGCACGTGCATCGTGGCCTGCTGCCCTTTCCCGATTTGCCGCGGTTCTGATGAACACATCTTCACCCCACACCCCACCGCCGGCCGGCGTGCAACACCTGATCGACGTGATCCGCGACGCCGGCGCCGAGGGCCGGCAATTGCGCATCACGGGTGGCAACACGCGGGCGTTCTACGGTGAACCCGCGCGCGGCGAGCCGCTCCCCACCTCGAGTGTCCGTGGCATCGTCGATTATCAGCCCTCCGAGCTCGTGGTCACCGCCCGCTGCGGCACCCGCCTCGATGAACTGGAGGCCGAGTTGTTGGCACAGGGCCAGCATCTGGCGTTTGAACCACCCCGCTTTGGTGCGGACGGCACCGTGGGCGGCATGGTGGCCAGCGGTCTCAGCGGGCCGGGCCGAATGGCCGGCGGCGCCGTGCGAGAAGCCGTGCTCGGTGCCGTGCTGCTGGATGGGCGCGGGCAAATCCAGCGCTTCGGCGGCCAGGTGATCAAGAACGTGGCCGGCTACGACGTGTCGCGGCTCCTGGCAGGTTCGCTGGGTCGACTCGGCGTGATCCTCGAAGTGTCGCTGCGCGTGGCGCCATTGCCCGCGGCCACGGCCACCCGCGTGTTCGAGCTGCCCCAGGGCCAGGCCATCGAACGCACCCACCGCTGGCTGGCTCAGGCGCAGCCCATTACCGCCTCGTGCTGGGACCACGGCCGCCTGGTGCTGCGCCTGCAAGGCGCGCAAGCGGCGGTAAGCCGCGCCGAACGCGACCTCGGCGGAGAAGCCATGGTCGACGACACGGCCGATGCTTTCTGGCAAGCGCTGCGCGACCATCGCCATGGCGTGCTGCAGGGACCCGCCCACTTGCCCCTGTGGCGACTGGCGGTGCCTCCCACCCACCCGCCGCTGGCGCTGACCGGCAGCCCGCTGGTGGAATGGCACGGTGGTCAGCGCTGGTGGCGCACCGATTTACCGGCCGAGGCCATCCGTGCGGTCGCCCGCGACGCTGGCGGCCATGCCACGCGCTTTCGCGCGGCCGCCGCCACCGCCGGCGATCGCCGGGCAGCGACCACCGATCCTGACGACGACGCAGCGCCGGCATTCACGCCGCTCGCGCAACCCATGGCGCGCATCGAAGCAGCGCTGTACGCCGCTTTCGATCCGCATGGCATCCTGGCCCCCAGAGCCAACCGCTGATCCTTCGAGTCTTTCACCATGCAGACCCACCTGGCCGAACGCTACCGCGACACCGACGAAGGCCGCACCGCCGAAGCCATTTTGCGCAAGTGCGTTCATTGTGGCTTCTGCACAGCCACCTGCCCCACCTATCAGTTGTTGGGCGACGAGCTCGATGGTCCGCGCGGCCGCATCTATCTCATCAAGGAAGTGCTGGAAGGCAAGACGCCCACCCGGGCCACCCAGCTCCACCTCGATCGTTGCCTCACTTGCCGCAATTGCGAAACCACCTGCCCCTCTGGCGTGGAGTATGGCGCCCTGCTCGAGATTGGTCGTGAACTGGTGGAAGCCCAGGTGTCGCGCCCGCTCGGCGAACGTGCGGCGCGCCGTCTGCTGCGCGACGGGCTGGTGTCGCCCGCCTTCGGCCCGGCCGTGAATCTGGGTCGCAAGGTGCGGCGCTGGTTGCCGGCCACCCTGCGCAACAAGCTGCCCCCTGACACCCCGCCCGACATACCGACCACCCCGCCCACGGCAGCCACCGACTCGCCACGGGATGATCCGCACGACGCTCCGACCGACACGACACCCGTGCTGCCGGGCGGCATTGGAAGCCAACAGCACGCCCCGGCGCGGGATGCAAGGCGCATGTGGATGCTCGACGGTTGCGTGCAGCCGACGCTGGCGCCAGAGATCAACCACGCCACCCGCCGCGTGCTCGAGTTGGCCGGCATCGAAGTGGCGAGCAGCGCCCGGGCAGGCTGCTGTGGCGCGATCGCGCTCCACCTGGCCGATACCCGCGGCGCCCACGATCAGATGCGGCGCAACATCGATGCCTGGTGGCCCGACATCGAAGCGGGTCGTATGGAAGCCATCGTGATGAACGCGTCGGGTTGCGGCGTGACCGTACGAGACTACGGTCGCCTGCTGGCGCACGACCCGCACTACGCCGCGAAGGCGCGAGAGATCAGCAGTCGGGTGCGCGATCTGGCCGAACTGCTGCCCGAGTTGCAGCAGGCACTGGCTGCTCGAGGTGTTGACCAACCGCTGGCCGGGCAACGACTCGTGGTGCACACGCCCTGCACCCTGCAGCATGGTCAGCGCCTGCCCGACCAACTTGCCACGGGCCTGGCCGCGCTTGGTGCCCAGGTACGAGGCCCACACACCGAGCCGCAGATGTGTTGCGGTTCGGCTGGCACCTACGCTGTTCTGCAGCCCGAGTTGGCCACGCAACTGCGCGACCGCAAGCTGGCCGCGCTGAGCCCGCAGGACAGCGAGATGGTGGTGTCGGCCAATATCGGGTGCCTCCAGCACCTGCAATCCGGTTGCGACCGCCCGGTACGACACTGGATCGAAGTGCTCGACCGTCAGCTGGCGCAGCATCTGCCGACCACGCCGGCACGGGGCGCCACCCCTTCTCGGCAACCGGCACCGCCGGCCGCCGCCAGCGCCACACCGCCACAGTCATGAGGCACCGCGCCGCTGCCCTAGTCGGCACTCATATCGAGACGCCAGCGGGTTTCGAGGTCAAACCGATCCTGCGGGTAGGTGTTGAGCGCCACCGAGAACAGCTCGCCGCCCTCGCCCTGGTAGTAGCGGCGCACGCGCAAACCCGGCGAACCCGGCTCCACCCCCAGGTGCGCTGCCACCTCGGCCGGTATGGCGGTGCAGCCGATCACCTGCCGCACTTCGGCAATGCGCTCGCCATGCAGCGACTCCACCAGCCGGTATACCGTGACCCCGGGCCGCTCGAGATCGGCCCGGATGGCCTCATAGGCCGGGTGAATCAGCATCTGCACGTAGGCAATGGGCTCGGCGCCCTCGGCCACGAACCGCAAGGCGTTGCAGGACAACCAGCGCTGGCCGGCCACGTCGGCCGGCAGCGCCGGATCGTCTTCGAGCCAGGTGGTGTCGAGCACCTGCAGGCGGGTTTGCCGGGTGAACGAAAAGAGTTCGGTGAGATCGGACACCGTGGCCGTGTAGCGCACGCGCGCAGCCTGCGCCTTCACGGTCGTGCCCACGCCGGCACGACGGGTAATGAGCCCGGCTTCGGTGAGGCGACGGACCGCCTCGCGCACGGTATAGCGCGACACCCCGTAAAGCTCGCCAAGCTGCGCCTCGGTGGGCAGCATGTCGCCCACTCGATAGCGGCCTTCTTCGATGTCGCGCATCAGCGCCTGCGCCACCACTTGGTAGCGCGGCAAGCGAGCGCCGAACAGGGCATTGGAACGCATCGGAAAGATTCAAGAAGTCGTTTTATTGTCCTGACATTAGCATAAATCCACGACGATGACAGAAAAAGCGTGCATTTTCTATGTGAATTACTACGGCCAGCCCCCCTTTCTTCACACCCTGGAGCAAGCCGGCAGCGTGGAGCTGGTGTCGTTGAATCCGAAGGCCAGCCCCGAGGAGATCGAGCACGTTCTGAGTACTTCCGTCGGTTATCAGATCTCGTCGGGGGTAAACGACATCCCGGCCGAACTGCAGGCCAATGCCGCGCTTCTGCAGCGAACCCCCGAACTGCTTCTGGTCTCCACGGTGGGGGCCGGCTACGACACCGTCGACGTGGCCGCCTGCACGGAGGCCGGCGTGCTGGTGGTCAATCAGGCCGGCGGCGCCAACGCCCAGGCCGTGGCCGAGCACTCCCTGGGCATGATGCTGGCACTGGCCCGGCAAATGCCGCGCGCCGATCGCGACATGCGTCGCATCCCGAATCTGTCGCGGCATCACTACACCGGGCGCAACAGCCAGGGCAAGACGGTCGGCCTGATCGGCTTCGGTCACGTGGGACGACGTCTGGCCCGGCTGTGCATCGACGGCCTGCAGATGCGCGTGCTGGTGCACGACACGCGCGGCGAACCGGCCGGCCTGGCCGAGCACGGCGTGGCCTGGGCCGAATTCGATCACCTGTTGGGCGAATCAGACTATGTGGTGGTGTGCTGCGCGCTCACGCCGGCCACGCGTGGCCTGGTGAGTGCGCAGCAGTTTGCCGCCATGAAGCCCGGGGCATACTTCATCAACACCGCGCGCGGCGGCATTCACGACGAATCGGCCTTGCTGCGGGCGCTGCAGGCCGGTCAACTGGCCGGCGCCGGCATCGATGTCTGGGATGTGGAGCCGCCGCCCTGCGATCACCCTCTGTTGCAACGCGACGACGTCCTGGCCACGCCGCATATTGCCGGCGCAACGGTGGAGTCGCGCGAGCAGGCTGCCATCGGTGCCGCCGAACAGATTCTGACCCTCCTGCGAGGTCACCGCCCGCCACGCCTGCTCAATCCTGCGGCCTGGCCGGCTTTCTGCGAACGATATCGAGCCCGATTTGGCGAGCCGGCCGATGAGGGCTCAGGGCGCTGAGCCGGCGGCTGGGTCGGCGGCTGGGTCGGTACGCTGCACTGACCCGCAAGTTCTTCCTCAGCCTGGGTCGCCAGCGCAGCCGCCTCGCTTCTGCCGCTGTGGCGTCAAGGCAAGGGCAGCGCCGGCAAGACATTGTCGCCGTCGGCCCAGACCGACCCGTTGAGCCACCACTGCTGGTTACGCCGCTCGACGTGGATCATGAGATGGTCGTCGCTGGCCACCACATAGCCCGACGCCAGGGCCAAACGCTCCATGAAGGCCACATTGATGCTGGCGGCAGCCCTTGCCGCATCGAGCGACATGCCCGAGCCGCCAGGCAACTGAGCCAGACGGGCCATGACTTCCACGGCCATGGGGCGCGACACCACCAATCGGGCATCGAGCGCCTGCAGCAGGCTCATGGGATCCTCCGAAGCCTCGGGCGGCTGCAGCGTGGCCGAGGCTTCGAGCCAGCTGTGGCCCTGGGGGAGCGTCCAACGCAACGGATCGATCGCCAGACGGGGCTCATACGTCAATAGCGCCTCGAGCGTAGCGTTGACCACGGCGTCGACATCACCGCGCACCGGCATACCGCCACTGGCCACTTGCAGCTCTTGCCAGGCCAGCACGCCATCGCGCAGTGTGGGCCCATGCAGGCGCTCGACCCGCAACCGGGCCTCGAGCTCACCCAACGGCTGCCCGGCCGCGGCGGCCTCGCCGATGCGGTAGTCGAACCCGGCATCAAGGCGCTCGCCCGCGGATTCCTGCAATCGGGCAGCCACTTCGACATCCCGCAGCCGCACGGGCAACGGGCGACCGTCATCGTCGATGGTGTCGATCTGCACCGCTGCGGCCGACACCACGGTTTCGCCGGGATACCAGCCAGCCTCGCCCACGTGATGCTCGCTGCGCCATTGCAGATTCTCGAACGCCAGGGCGGTGGGTTCGCCCGGCATGGTGGCTGCGGCCGAGGTTTGCACCTGCAGCGATTGCCATTCCGCCGAGACGCGAACCACCTCGGCATTGGCGCCCACATGCCCGGCCACACGGCCAGGCGAGGTACGCAGTGTCACCTCGGGGTCGGCGGCGTCCACCGCAGCGAAGGTGGTGACGAAATCGACCGCGCCCCGATAATGCACGGCAGCGTGCAACTGCCAGGGCAGGCCCCGGGCATGGCGGAACCAGGGCTGCCAGCCGCCGGCATCGAATGGCTCGACATTCACCCAGGCCAGTACGGGCACGAATTCTGCCTGACGCAGGCGTGACCACGGAAAGGGCCCATGCTCGATCTGACTGCGCGCCGTGAGGGGCTCACCGCCTGGCACCGCCGGTGCCAGACGCCATTCGGCGGTGGAGTGCAGAAACCCCCGCTCGTACGAGACCAACTCGGGCGCCGATTCGGCCATGGGCGTGACCCACTGGGCAGCATGGGCCTCGACATCGCGCTCGATACGCTCGCCTGTGTACCAGGTGGCGCCGGCCCAGGCCAGGACCACGATGGCCACAATCAGCACCGACAGTTTTTTCATGCGGGGAAACTCCAGGAAAGGGGATGGCGAGGGTGCCGCCGGGCCGAGGTGACAACAGGCGCCGAACCGGCCGGCCGCCGCAGCGCACCAGACCGGGGATGAATGCCGGATTATACGAAGCGGGTGCCGCGGGGCTCGCGCGCTATCATCGCGCCTGTCCGCTGCCGATCCAGGCGGCCTCGCCGCCTCGAGGCCGCATTGCGCCCTTGCCTGGCCGGCCTCCTCCCGTATCTCTGTGCCGCTCCGCCATGTCCATCGTCAATATCGCCGCCTATCGCTTCGTTGCCCTGCACGACCTGCCCGACCTGCGCGACCATCTGTACCAACTCGCCGAGGCCCAGGGCCTGCGCGGCACGATCCTGCTGGCTCCCGAGGGCATCAATCTGTTCCTGGCCGGTGAGGAGACTGCCATCGACGCCTTCCTCGCCGAACTGGCGCTCGACCCGCGCCTGGCCGGGCTGGAGGTGAAATACAGCCCCTCCGCGGCAGTGCCCTTTCGGCGGTTGCGAGTCCGCCTCAAGCGCGAAATCATCCGCATGGATCACCCCACCATCCGGCCCGAGGCCGGCCGCGCGCCCGCCGTCAGTGCCAGCACCCTGGAGCGTTGGCTGGCCAATGGCACCGATGACCACGGTCGCCCGGTGGTCATGCTGGATACCCGCAATGCCTTCGAGGTGGCTGCCGGCACCTTTCGGGGAGCGCGCGACCTGGCCATCGAACGCTTTACGCAGTTTCCGCAAGCCGTCCTGGCCGAGCGCGAGGCACTCGAAGGCAAGGCGGTGGTCACCTTCTGCACCGGTGGCATCCGTTGCGAAAAAGCCGCCATCTACATGCAGGAAGCCGGCTTCGATGCCGTGTGGCAGCTGGAAGGCGGCATCCTGAAGTACTTTGAAGACACTGACGGTGAAGCGTTTGATGGCCACTGCTTCGTGTTCGACGACCGCGTGGCGCTCGACCGAAAACTGCAGCCGCACCCCGAGCTGGCCAGCCACCTCAATGAAAATCCCGACTGCGAGTCGTCAGCGGGCCGAGCAGATGAGTCCAGTCCCAGAGGCGATTAGCCACCAGATGCCGGACGCCTTGCGACACCTGCCAGCGGCCCGACACCGCCAGCAGTCGTGAGGCCAGCAGTTCACGCCGCTGACGCGTCACCAGGGCCGGCCACACGATCACATTGACCGCGCCGGTTTCATCTTCGAGGGTGACGAATACCGTGCCCTTGGCCGTGCCAGGCCGCTGCCGGCCCACCACCAGGCCGCAGGCCCGCACCCAGCGGCCATCGGCCATGGCGTCGAGCTGTGCCGCCGTATGCGTGCCCTGGCGTTTCAGGCCGGGGCGCAACAAGGCCAGCGGATGCGTATGCAGCGAAAGCCCCAGGCTGCGGTAATCGCTCACCACCTCTTGCGCCGGGCCGGGCTCGGCCAGCCGCGGTGCCGGCTCACGCACGACGTGCTCGAGCAGATCGTGACCTTGCGGCGTGGCGGCATCCCAGGCGGCCTGACGACGATGGCCACTCAAGCTGCGCAAGGCACCGGCCGCCGCCAGTCGCCGACGATCGGCGTCGTCGAGGCCGGCCCGGCGCCAGAGATCCTGGGCATCGTGCCAGGGCGCCGCCGCGCGCGCCTGCTCCAGACGCGCGGCGGCTTCGCGATTGAAGCCCTGAATCTGATTGAAACCCAGCCGTACGGCCGGCGGCGCCGCATCGGCCAGCACAAGGGTGGCTTCCTGGGAGCTATGACACACGTCGACCGGCAGCACCGGCACATGGTGGCGCCGGGCATCCTGCACCAGCTGTGCCGGGCGATAGAACCCCATCGGCTGGCTGTTGAGCAAGGCCACCAGATAGGCCGCCGGGTAGTGGCATTTGAGCCAGGCACTGGCATAGGCCAGCAAGGCAAAGCTGGCGGCATGCGACTCGGGAAAGCCATACTCGCCAAACCCCTGAATCTGGCGAAACAGGGCCTCGGCAAACTCGCGGGTATAGCCATGGGCCAGCATGCCCGCCATCAGTTCCTGCCGAAAAGGCTCGAGCCCACCCTTGCGGCGCCAGGCCGCCATGGCGCGGCGCAGGCTGTCGGCCCGCCCGGGCGAAAACCCGGCGGCCACCATCGCCACCTGCATCACCTGTTCCTGAAAGATCGGCACGCCCAGCGTGCGTCCCAATGCCGGTGCGAGCGCCGGCTGCGGCAACTCGGCCGGCTCCAGCCCCTGCCGGCGCCGCAGATAGGGATGCACCATGCCGCCCTGAATGGGGCCGGGTCGCACGATGGCCACCTGCACCACCAGATCGTAAAAGCAGCGTGGCCGCAGGCGCGGCAGCATGCTCATCTGCGCACGCGATTCGATCTGAAAGGTACCCACGGTATCGGCCCGGGAAATCATGGCGTAGGTGTGCGGACAATCGTGCGGAATCTCGGCCAGCGCAAGCGGCGCACCGCGCTGGCGCGCCACCAGCTCGAGCGTGCGACGCAACACGGTGAGCATGCCCAGCCCCAGCACATCCACCTTGAGTAGGCCCAGGGCGTCGAGGTCGTCTTTATCCCACTGCACCACACTGCGCTCTGCCATGGCGGCGTTCTCGATGGGCACCAGGCGCGACAGCGGCCCGCGCGAGATCACGAAACCGCCCGGGTGTTGCGACAGATGGCGCGGGAAGCCCTGCAAGGCCTGCACGCAATCGACCCAGGTCGCCGCCAGGCGAGACTCGGGATCGAGCCCCGCGGCGGCCATGCGCTCGAGCAGGTTGCGTCGCCCGTCCCACCATTGCTGCGAGCGCGCCATGGCCTCGATCACCCCGGTCGAGAGCCCGAGCGCCTTGCCGGTATCGCGCAGCACACTGCGCATGCGATAGCTGATCACCACCGCGGTGAGGGCCGCGCGTTGACGACCATACTTGCGATAAATGTACTGAATGACTTCTTCACGTCGATGGTGCTCGAAGTCGATATCGATATCGGGCGGCTCGTTGCGTTCGCGGCTGATGAAGCGCTCGATGAGTGCGGCAGTTTGCTCGGGATCGGCGGCCGTGATTTCGAGGCACCAGCACACCACGGAATTGGCCGCCGACCCCCTGCCCTGACACAGAATGCCACGCCCGCGCGCAAAGCGGATGAGATCGTAAACGGTGAGGAAATACGGCTCGTAGCCAAGCTCGCCGATCAGTTCGAGCTCGTGATCGAACTTGGCCCGCAGCTCGGGCGGCATGCCCTGCGGATACCGCCGGCGAGCGCCGGCCTCGGCCTCCTGGCGCAGATAGCTGGCCGGCGTGTGACCGGCCGGCACGATCTCGTCGGGATACTCGTAGCGCAAGGTGTCGAGCTGGAATTGGCAGCGCTCCGCCAGAGCGACGGTGGCCGCCAGCTCGTGGGGTTCGAACCAGCGCGCCAACAACTCGCGGGGTCGCAGATAGGCCTCGGCGCTGGCCGTGAGCTCGTAGCCGCACTCGGCCACCGGGCGCCGCAGGCGAATGGCTCGCAGCACGTCGTGCAGCGGCTTGCGCGAACGCACATGACAGCGCACATCGCCCAGCGCCACAGCAGGAATGTCCCAGTGCTGCAGGCGCTGACGCCAGGCCGGCAGCCAGGCAGATTCGCCGGCCCCGTGCCAGCGCACCACGCCGCCGTACAGGCGCTGGCCAAAGGTCTGGCGAAGCCAGCAAGCGGCCTCGTGCAAGCTGGCCTCTTCGTGCGTCGTGTGGGGCCGGAACTCCGGTAACCAGACGATGAGGCAGCCGTCGAGCCCCTGCCATTGCGCAGAGAGGCCGTCGGGCACGGGCAAGGTGAAATCGCTGCGCTGCAAATGATATTGCCCCTTGGGCCGACGGCGGCGAGCCAGTGTGATGAGCTCGCACAGATCGCCGTAGCCGGCGCGGTTGCAGCACAGCACCAGCAACGACAGATCTCCCTGGCCATCGGGGTGACGCAGATGCAGGCGGCTGCCCACGATGAAGTGAAGACCGGTGCGCCGGGCCTCTTCGTGCGCCCGCACCACGCCCGCCACCGAGCACTCATCGGCAAGCGCCAGCGCTTGGTAGCCCAATTCGGCGGCCCTTTGCACCAGTTCTTCGGGGTGGGAAGCGCCCTCGAGAAAACTGAAATTGCTGACGCAGCAGAGCTCGGCGTAGGCGGGAGCCGGGGCAGGGTTAACCGAACCAACCATGCAACCACCACGGCCCCGGTGGCGAGCCGCGCTCGCAATACACCCAACAATAGCCACCTTGCAGATCCTGCGCCACGAAGTAATCGCGCGCGCACCAGGTGCCCTCCCACCAACCCGCTTCGATGCGCTCGGGCCCTGCCAGCAGCCGCAACGGCACACCCTGACGGGCCGGCCGCCCCGCCACCAGGGCCAGCGGCTCGGGGTTGACCAGCAGCCAGGCCGGACGGGTACCTGACGGGGGCGAACCCACGGCCGACGGCGGCGCATGGCGTGGCGACTCGATGACCGGCTGCCAGCGATTGGCCCGCTCGGGCCGGTGATCGGCCACTGGCCCGGGTTGCCGCACAGCCTCCGCGCCCAGGCGAGCCACCAGCAATTCGAGCAGAGCCATGGCTTCGGTTTGTGCAGAAGGGTCGGGCAACAAGCTGGCAGCCGGCTCCTGCCAAGGCACCGTAACACCGGCTTGGAGCACCAAACGCCGCACCGGCGCGGCCAGGTTGCAACGCTGCAGGGGCTCGGCCAGCACCCTCTGCCAGGCATGAAACGCCCAATCGGGTTGCGCCAGCTGCAGCGTGAGGCTTTCGTGGGCTACCGCCAGGCGCCGGTCGTCGTAGTACCAGCGGAGCACCACCTGATCGCACGACACCTGCCGGACACGCAGCCAGGCTTCGAGCTGGCGCAACAATTGCTCGGCCCCGGCTTGCACCTGGGCCACGTGCTCGAGCGTTTCGGCCGGTTCGAACACCTGGCGAAAAGACTCCGGCGGCCGCCACCAGACGACGCTCTGAATGGCCCGGCCCCAGGTTTGATCGAGGGCATTTACCAGCGCGGCATGGGTGCGCTGCCGCAAGCCGGCGCGCGGCAGCCGCTCGAGCCCGCCCAGCGTGCGGCAGCCCAGACTCACGAGCCAATCGGCGTGCTCGCAAGCCTCGGGCAACATTTGCCAGGACAGCGGACGCAGACGTTGCTGCAGATGCTGCAGACGCAGCACGCGAGGCCGTGGCGCCGACGCTGCGGCCCAGGCCCGGGCAAGAATCGTGGCACCCCGCAAGGTGGGGGCCACGGCACGCACCACCGTGATGGGCAACCCATGGCTGGCATGCCGAATTTGATGGCATAAATGGACGATGCCACGAAACAGTTTCAAGCTGCCCGACACCTCGAGCAGCACCTCATCGGGCTCGGGCAAGGCAATGTGGGGCGTAAACGGCTGCATCGCCAGCGCCAGCTGCTCCTGCAGCGCGACTTCGTGCTCCGGCTGCCGCGGCGCCATGAGTATCTCGGGACACATGGCCTGCGCTGCTGCCACGCGCATGCCGGCCCGCACACCCTGACGCCGGGCGGCTTCGCTGCATTGCACGATGCGCTCGTTCTCGTGCACCGCCAGGGTTGCAGGCAACAGCCGCTGCATGGCGGGCGACCACACCGCCTCGAGGGCAAGCCGGGGCAGAGCCAGAGCGATCCACAACGGCATGGCAGGGCCTCTCAGGAACGGGGTTTGGCCGGGGCCGGCACCGACACTGCCCCAGGCCCGGGCGCGTGGACGAGCGAGGCAGGTGCCGCCGGGGTGTCCACCCCGGAAGCGCCGGCCGGCATCATTTCAGGTGCCACGGCGGGTTGCGCCACCGGCATGAGCCCGCGCCACACCGGCACTCGCACTGCCTCGAGCGGCCGCGCGCCACGCATCTTGTGAAACCGCACCGCCAGGGCGTCGGCCTCGGGCTGCAACAGCAAGCGCAATGCCGCGGGCGAGCTGTGCGCCTGCGCCTGTGCGGGCCGCATCACCACCAACAGGGTGCGACTCTCTTGCGCCGCCAGCTGCAGGCGCCGCAACCCCGGGCGAGACACCTGGGGCAACCAGGCCAGCACCACCGCACAACCCGCGCTGCGCACCGCCTGATCGGCCGCCCACAGGGCATCGCCGGCCGACCCTGGCGTGAGCCACCATACCCGGGCGCCGGCCGGCAAACCGGCTTGCCAGGCCTGCGCCAGCGGCGGATGCGGCGGCTGCACCAGCACGATAGGCGCCGTACCGGCCGCCGCCACCAGCGCCGGCTGCAGCAATGCCACCTCGCCGCACCCGGGGCGCGCCACCAGGAACTCGATGAGGCAGTGATAGGGCCAGCAGGCTCCAGGCAGATACGCCGCCAACGCCGCATGCCCGCAAGGCAGGCCCGCCGCCGGCGGCACGCCGGCCTGCGTGGCCCGCCAAACGGCAGGATGCGGCAGCCCGGAGGACTGCGCTTGGGAAGACGCGGGAACGACCATGAGACACAACAGAAAGAAACGCCATGCCGGCTGGCATGAACACTGTTCAAATATACAGTATTCGGCAAGCCATCGACATCCCATCCCGTCTCCTGCTGCCACCCTCATCGAACCCCGGGCTTGCCGTTATGATGGCCAGTGCGTTCTTCGGCATTCACCTCACAGGAGCCCATCATGCCCACCACCATTGCCCTGCTCCATCCCGGCGAGATGGGCGCAGCCGTGGGCGCCTGCCTGGCGGCCAACGGCCATCGCGTGGTCTGGGTCGCCACCGGCCGCAGCCCCGCCACCCGCGAACGCGCCGAAGCCGCCGGCCTGGTCGCCGCCAGCAGCCTGCAGCAAGCATTGGCCGTGGCCCACGTGGTGCTGTCGGTCTGCCCGCCCCACGCTGCCGTCACTTTGGCCGAACATATCGCCGGTCACGGTTTTCGGGGCGTCTACATCGATGCCAACGCCGTCGCCCCCGCCACCGCACGACACCTCGGCAACCTGCTCGAAACCGCCGGCGGCATGCGCTTCGTGGATGGCGGCCTCATCGGCCCGCCGCCCACTCGGCCCGACAGCACCCGACTCTACCTCGCCGGCCAGGCTGCCCAAGAGATCGCCGGCCTGTTTGCCGTGGGCCCACTCGAAGCCTGCGTGCTCGACGGCGAGCCCGGCGCCGCCTCGGCCCTCAAGATGTGCTACGCCGCTTACACCAAAGGCCTCACCGCCCTGCTCACCAGCATTCGGGCCGTGGCCAGCCAGGAAGGGGTCGACACCGCCCTTCTGGCCGAATGGGAGCGCTCCATCCCCGGCGTGGCCGCACGCTCGCACCAGATCGAAAACCAGGCCCGCAAGGCCTGGCGCTGGGAAGGCGAAATGCACGAAATCGCCGACACCTTTGCCGCCGCCGGCCTGCCCGACGGCTTTCATCGCGCCGCCGCCGAGCTCTACCGACGACTCGAGAGCTTCAAGTCGGTGCCACCACCGGCGGCGCTCAACGAGGTGCTGGCGGCAGTGGCGAAAGCGCCGCCCCAAGAGCCTCGCTGATCGCCTCGAAACGCCTACAGGCTGCGCCCCACCGTTGAAGCCGCGTCTTTCAGCAAGGGCAAGAAACGCGTCCAATGATGCAAAGATTGGCATTGAACCCGGAGGCGCACTCTATTTTCTGCGAGGCGATCCGTCATCGGGTTGAAGGCCGGGGTTTGTTGCGCCGCGGGTCTGGGCGTTGTCGTTGCCCAGGGCACCCGCACTGTGTCCAATGTCGGCCGCGGCTTGTTGCAAGGGTTGCAGGTATTTGGCAACCATATTTTCAGGGGTGATACGGTTGGCGTGGCTGCCCACATTCAGGGCCGCGATGACCCGGCCCTGATGGTCCCGCACCGGCACGGCAAGCGCCATCAGGCCGTACTCATATTCCTGATTCGAGATAGTCCAACCGAACTGCCGGGTCTCCTCGACTTTTGCTCGCAATGCCTCAACGGTGGTCAGAGTGTAGGGCGTCAGCTCCTGAAAGGGACCAGATTGCTCCAAATAGCGGTCTAAATCCGGATCGGGCAATCCTGCCAGCAACACTCGGCCCACACCACTGGCATACAGGGGCATGCGGCTGCCTATATTGAGGTTGATGGCCATAATCTGACTGGCACTTTGCACACGTGCCACGAAGACGACATCGGTGTCTTCCAGGATGCCCAGAGCCCACGACTCGCCGTGCTGATCTGCGAGTTTCTCCATGCGTTTTTGCGCCAGCTCCCAGAACGGGAGTGACGACAGGTAGGCGTAGCCCAGGCGAAGCGCGCGCGAGTTCAACGAGAACGTTTGGCCGTCGAAGTCGACATAGCGCATTTCGACCAGAGTGTGGAGCAGCCGACGTACCGTGGCCCTGTTCAAGCCGGTGAGTTTGGCTACGTCAGCCAGGGTCTGGTGCGAGCGACCGGATCCAAACGTTTCAATGACGCTCAATCCGCGGGCGAGGGCGCTGACGTAAAGGTCGGAATCTTTGGGCAAAGCGGTTCCTGGAGATGGCGGCAGTTTTTTGTGCGACTGCTCCTTAAAGCAGACCCATGACGCCAGGGAGCCAGAGGGTCAGGGCGGGAATCAGCAGGAGCAAGCCAAGCCGAACAATATCAAAACCCAGGAACGGTAAGGTACCAATGGCAATTCGTCGAAGCGACAGATCCGGTGCCATGCTGTTAATCACGAAGAGGTTCATGCCAATGGGGGGAGTAATCAGACCAAGTTCGATAACCATGACGCACAAGACGCCCCACCAGACCGGATCGATGCCCATCTCAAGAATGAGCGGAAAAACAAAAGGCAGCGTGACGATGAGCGATGAGACAGATTCAAAAATGCAGCCCAGCAGGAGATAAAGAACAAGCAGCACAAGCAAAACGGTCAGGGGCTCGAGCCCAAGGCCTTGTACCCAGTCCACCAGCTGCATCGGCACGCGCGAGACGGAGAGAAAGTAGGTGAAGATGGCAGCGCCAATCACCATGAGGTACAGCATTGCGGTGGTGGTGGCGGTTTCAAGAAAGACAGACTTGAGGTTGCTCCAGGTAAGGGCCTTTGCGCGCCAAGCGAAGACGCCGGCAAGAACCGCGCCGACGGCGGCGGCCTCGTTCACGGTGAAAATGCCGCCATAAATACCGCCACTGACCACGATCATCAGGACCAGAACGCGCCACGACTGGCGCACCAGCTGGAGGCGCTCGGGCCACGCAATGCGTTCACCGACAGGGCAATGGTGGGGGAAGGCCCTGGCGTACACAAAAATCGCCAGAAACTGCATGGCCACCGCAACCAGCGCAGGCACGAGCGCTGCAGCAAACATGGCCACGATGAACTGTTCCGTCATGATGGCGTAAACCACCAAGACGATGGACGGGGGGATCAGCATGCCCAGGCCGCCGCCGGCGGCAATCGTCCCGGCAGCAAAGCCAGTGTGGTAATTGCGTTGCCGCATCTCAGGCAGGGCAACCTTGGCCATGGTGGCGGCTGTGGCAACCGACGACCCGCAGATGGCGCCGAAGCCAGCGCAACCGCCAATGGTGGTGTAAGCCAATCCGCCGCGACGGTGACCCAGGAAGCCGTAGGCGAGGCGGTAGAGGTCTTTTGATAACCCCGCTGCGCTCGCAAAAACGCCCATGAGCAGAAACATCGGGATGACAGCGAGATCTTGGCTAGCGAGGTAGCCAGCGGGCTCGGAAGCCAGTAATGACAGCGCTGGTCCGGAACCGACCTGCAAGCCAAAAGCGATCAGGCCGGCGATGATCATGGCGCCACCGACCGGCACGTGAAGCAGCATCAACAAGAACAGCAGGCCAATGCCAATGGATGAGACGAATGCTGCAGACATGGATCAGCCCTCTTGAGGGAGTCGTTGACCGGGCGTGTTGCCCTGCGGCCAACCTCGCAGTTGCGCCAGAACGACGTAGGCCTGAGTGAGAGCAGCAAATAGAATCATGCCCGCAGCTGCCATCCAGACCGTACCCATGGGGATTTTGAGCATTAAACTAGCGCTACCAGCCTTGCCAAGCTGTTGGCCGTGCAGCCAAAGCTGGTGGGCCATGAACAGGAAGACAAAGAACAGCAGGGTGCCTGCGCCAGCCTCGATCCCGCGTCGAAACCGCTCCGACCTGACCTGGCCGAAGACGCGGACCGCGATATTGCCGTGCGTCCACAAGCAATACGGGAAACACCCGCATACCGCCCAGATCACGGCAACCGTGTTGATCTCTGCAATCCCGATCAGGCTGCTGTCGAAGACCCACCGGATGAAGACTTCAGCGACACCGATGAGTGCGGCCCCAAGAATGAGGCCGACGGCAGCAATGGCCAATGCTTTGACCGCACGGTCAAGCACGAGGCCCAGTGGCGGATGCTTAGGCATGGCTTTGGGCCTTAGTTGGATTGGCGAATGTCTTTGAGCTCAGCCTCCAGCGCCTGGTAGAGGTCATCGCCATCGGCACGACTTTGGCGCCACTCGGCCACCACTTGCTGCAGCCGCTCCCGCCAAGCCGACTCCTGCTCCGAGGTCATGGGCAGGACGTGGTTATCGTCCTCGACCGCCTTGCCGCGAATCATGGCCGCGACGCCATCGTCCACCTTGCCGAACATCGCACTGGCCTTGCCAAAGCTGTGCTTCTCGAATGCCGCCTTGGCCTCCGGCGGGAGTTTGTCCCACGTCGCAGCATTCATCGCGAGCGTGAGCACTGAGTAGCCCATGGGAATTTCGACGTGATTGGACAAAACACGGTCTAGCCGAAAGGCGGCCCAGGAGCCCCAGTTGTGCAAACCGCCGTCGATCATGCCGCGGCTGACACTCTCAGCCGCGGAAGTGATGGGGATACTGCCGATGGGATTGGCGCCCAAGGCTTGAATCATTTGCGTTTGGGCTGTGGTGGACGTACGAATCTTGAGGCCGCTAAGGTCGTCCAGACTTTCCACGGGCTGACGCGTTTGTAACAAGTTGGGGCCATTGGCCAGGAAACCGAGGACGACAATGTCTTCGTAACCACGGAGCTTGTCTTGATCGTAGAGACGCCACACAGCCTGAGAGGCTTCGAAGCTGTTCTCGGGGCCAAGTGGCAATTCGAAAATGGCGTCGTCGGGGAACTGGCCCGGGGAAGTATTGTTGGGGAACAACGCAATCTGCGCGATGTTGTTGCGCAGCATGCTCAGTTGTTGATCAGGGTGCCGCACCAGCGAACCACCGGCAAACAACTGGATATCGATGGTGCCTTGGGCGTCCTGATTCACGGCATCAATCCAGGGCACCAGCCCTTTTTGAATGAAGGGCGCTTGGGGTGGGATGATTGTCCCAAGCTTCAATTCGATGGGCTTCGCTTGTGCCAGGCCCGACGTCACGCCGGCCAGACAACTTGCAAGCAAGGCTTTGCGCCAGAATGTCTTGAGTCTCATGTGTGTCTCCTCCAGAGGTTGCGCTTGGCTTTCTTGATGTAAGCGCGATTTAATCGATGCCTTCCAGTTTGTTGCAGGCTTTCACGGTGATGGTCGGGCTGGCACCGCAGCCTGCAAGCACCGGGTCTCCGCCTTGCTTGACGACCTCGATGTTGTGGCGTAGCAGACGACGCAGCATGACCACTCCACGGTCACTGCCTGCCAGGTGCTCTTCCGAGTGCCAGGTGATGGTGCCCTGACTGACTTGCGCTTCATAGTCGCCGGGGTAGCGTTGATGCCCCTCCTCATCGAGTTCGAACCAGGTTTTCCCACCGTACATTTTGCGCATGCCTTGCCTGGGAGCTGGCACATCGTTGTGGAGGTTCATGACGGTGAAGATCTTGGTGTTGGTGTCATCAATGGGGACTGTCCAGGAAACGTTGTCGGCGCGCCCCATGCGTTGCAGTCCAGGGTCGGCCACAATTCGAATGTTGGGCACAATCACTTCGAGGATCCGAGTCAGTTTACGCCCGTCGTCTAGGTGACGTACTTTGGTTTCCGTGACGCTGTAGTCGTAATTCGTCCATTCGGTCTCGGGCATGATCCCCATCATCTCGTTGAACTGCGGGCCACTGAACGAGCCGTGCAAGATGGGCACATGATAGCCATCCATTACGTTCTCGTGAGTCTGTAGCCAATTACAGGGCATCTCGTAAGGCCCGCCAGAGCCGATGCTTTTATCGTCGGCGACCAGGCGATGATCTTCAGGAACGTCCTCCAAGGTGTCATAGCGCGGCAGTTCGGGCATGCGGTCGAGCGGGCCCATATAAGCGAAGATCAGGCCGTACTGTTCACGCACGGGATACCAGGGTTGGCGTATCCGATCCTTGGCTTTCCCACCATCTTTCTCGCAGGGCTGCTCCACGCAGCGCCCTTCAGTGTCGAACTTCCAACCGTGATAGCAGCAGCGGATTCCACCAGCTTCCACCTTGCCGAAAAACAGGCTCGTGCCACGGTGGGTGCAACGGGGATGCATGAGCCCAAACTTGCCGCCGGGCTCCTTGAACAGGATGAGATCTTCGCCGAGAACGCGGATGGCGACGGGTATGTCGCCCACCTCTGCCGCAAGCGCCACCGGCTGCCAGTAGCGCCTGAAGAGTTCGCCGCCGGGCGTGCCGCGACCCACCAGTACCAAGTCGGCGTCATAGGTGGGTTCTGGCAAATCGTAGGCCGTACGGATGGGGCCACGGGGTGTGGCTTGAGTCATGGCGATTGTCTCCTGATGAATGACCTATGAACTTGGCACGATCACTTCGACATGTACGTTCGTCTAGCGAACACATGTTCGTAATATGCCGAAAGTATAGCGAGATTTCGGCGACGGCGTCAAAGCCGGAGACAACAGGGACGGCCCACTTTTGGAGAGAAACAACCTGCGCGACCGCCAAAAGGATCTCGAGAATCCTTCGGTTCTGACAACCAGGCTGCCTGAGCGGTAATTGGCGTAGAAATGGGTGATGAGTGGCGCGATTTTTCATCGCTGCTTTCTGTTTTGGCTTCGAATGACCCTTAAGTGGGGCAACTCGCCCCGACCTCCGAGCGCTTCTCGGCATACCGCTGTGCCGAGCGGGCCGATCTCACGCCCAATGATGCCGGCGGGGAATCCGTAACTCACGATCGCTCCTCTCAAGACCCCGGCTGATCAATCCACTTGCTCACGGTGGGCGCCTGCCACCCCGCCAGGCGATCCAGCAACGCGTCGGGATCAGCGTCGAACACCAGAGTGATGCCTCGTGCTGCCAACCGCTGGCCGAGCGCGCGCGAGGCATCGGCATAGGCGTCGTCCTGGCCGAAGTTGGAGCCGCAGAATACGGCCACGCTTCTTGTGCATGGGCGCGTGCTCACGTCATCACCATGTCATTCCCCCGCTGTGCCCAGCCGGTGCAGCGCTTCTCCAGCCAGGCGCAGATGGCATACAGCATGATGCCCATCACCGCGAGAATCACCAGGCCGGCAAATACCAGCGGCACATCGAAATTGCCGCTGGCAATCATCATCACGTTGCCGATGCCCTTGTTGGCCGCCACCGACTCCGACAGGACGGTACCCACAAAGGCCAGGGTGATGGCCACCTTGAGTGAGGCAAACAGGTAGGGCATGGCGCGTGGCAGGCTCACGTTCCACAACACATCACGCTTCCTGGCACCCAGCACACGCAGCACGTCTTCGAGTTCGGGTTCGGTATTGGCCAGGCCGGTCGCCACGTTCACCACCACTGGAAAGATGCAGATCACCAATGACGTGAGCACGGCCGGGACGGTGCCGGCGCCAAACCAGACCACGAAGATCGGCACCACGGCCACTTTGGGAATACTCGAGAAGCCCACCAGCAGGGGGTAGGCCACGTTGTAGGCCAGGCGCGAGGAACCCACCATGACGCCCAGCAAAATGCCCACCGCCACGCCCAGGAGAAAACCCAACACCGTGGTGTACAGCGTTTGCAGGGTGTGCGGCCACAGGAGCGGCATGCGTTCGATCAGTACGGCCATAATCTGCGTGGGTCGCGGCAGCACGAGGTCTGACACGCCGGTGGCCAGGCAGCCCACCTCCCACAAGAAGAAGAAACTGAACAGCACGCCCAGGGTGAGCAGGCGCTGTCGATTTCGTGGCGAGTTGACATTCATGACGAGGCTCCGGACGGGAGAGTGGCAGTGGGGTCGAGCGCGGCACCGCCGTCGCTGCGGGCTTCAGCGATGCCGCGACGAAGGTTCCGCACCAGTGCGGCAAACTCGGGGCCATAACTCATTTCGACCGTGCGCGGCCGCTCGAAGGCTACCGGCCGATCCTCGAGAATACGGCCAGGCCGCGCCGTCATCACACAGATGCGAGTGGCCAGGTAGGCGGCTTCGCGCAAGTCGTGAGTGACCATCAGCACGGTGGGCCGACGTTCGATCCAGAGCGTCTGCATGATGTCCCACAACTCTTCGCGGGTGAACGAATCGAGGGCCCCGAAGGGTTCATCGAGCAGCAAGAGGCGCGGCTCGTGAATCAGGGCCCGGCACAACGAGGCACGCTGCAGCATCCCTCCCGACAGCTCCCAGGGCCGCTTGTCGCCGAAGCCGGCCAGGCCCACGCTGGCCAGCAACGCATCGGCGCGCTCGGCGTATTCACCCCGCCTCTTCTTGGCGTAATCCTTGCGCCAAGGCGGCACGATCTTCAGCGGCATCATCACGTTGTCGCGAATGGTGAGCCACGGCAGCATGGTGGGGTTCTGGAAGGCCAGGCCGATACGCAAGGCGTGCGCGTGCACTTCGCGGCCACCCAGAAACACCCCGCCCGATGTGGCGTGAATCAGGCCCGACACCAGCTTCAGGATGGTGGATTTGCCGCAACCGCTGGGGCCCACCAGGGCCACGTATTCGCCTTCGTGAATCTGCAGGTTGGTATTGTCGAGCGCCAGGGTGCCTTCGGCACCCCCATAGCGCACGATGACGTCGGACAGTTCGATCAGGGCCTGGGTCATTTCGGCTCTCCCGTCACAGAGGGTGGCGAAACGCGCAGGATGGCGGCGACCGGACCGCCGCCCGGCGGCCCCTGATGCTCGGCGCCACCCGAGACATACAGCGGCGTGCGGCCCGTCACGGAGGCCAGCACGGCACCGACCGCCGCACGGGCGTGCCGTGTGGAGTGAAAGTCGGAATCGGTCAGCATGGTGTGACGGTGACCCCGCACACCACCGCGCGGGTCGGCCTCGGCCTTGGCCAGAACGTTCACCAGGCGGTCGTCGGAGGAGGCCGCCAGCTGGTCGGGGTCGAGACCCAGACGCTCCTGCAACAACCGCCGCAACGCCATGGCGTCGATGGCATCCTGCATCACGCCGTGATCGATCACGAAAGGCGAGGTGGCGCCCTCGGCCATGCCCAACACCAGGACGACGTTGTGCTGCAACTCGATGCCGGCCGAGGCCGACGCCCGCGCCGACCACACCGAGAAGTCGGTGAGATTGCAATGCGCCAGGGCTTCGGTGTCGCGCTCGCCCACTTCGCCCAGGGCCAAACCCACGCCCAGCGCCGAGGCGCCGCGCGACCAGGCCATGGACTCATACGTGTCATGACTGCGCACCACGGCACCCCGGGCATGTGCCGAGTGGATCGCCGCCGACGTGAGCAGCGGACACTTCACCTGCACGAAGTGCACGTCGGCCTCATCCACGATGCCGGCATCGGTCATGGCCGATTGGACGGCCTGCGCAGTGGCATCGATCTGCGCGGCACTGCCCACTTCCTCGGGCAGGAAATCGCGGGTGTGGGCCACGCCGATCACCAGGCGCTTGCCTGTCGGGGCCGCAGCGTCGGCCGCCCGTCGCGCAAATATCGTGCAATGCGGGCTCAACACGCCCTCGGTACCACCCGACATCACCAGTCCCACCCGGGCCATCGCCTCGGCTGGCGAGCAGTCAAGGGGCTTGGCCAGCAATTGCCCCCAGCTGGCCGCCGCATATTCACGCGTGAAGTCGTTGACACAGCCGTTGCCTTCCGTTTTGCCCATGACGGCCACGATGTCCTGCGGGATCAGCTCGCCGGTGTCGATCAGCGCCTGTACCGCCGACAGATCCCCAGGCCCCCGGCAAGGCACCCGAAAAACCGAGACATGCTGGCGTGCGCCCAATGCGCGTGTCGCGCTTGAAGTGGAGTTCATCAATGCTTCCTCGAGAACGATGATCCTGTGTGCGCCAAAGCTGTGCTTCATGCCTCACTCGAGTGCATGGAGCGTCGCCTGACGCGCCTGACCGCATGGCATGCGAAAGCCATGCCATGCGGCGTTCACCATCGAAATCTTTTGGTGGCCTTCCTGTTGCCGGTGCGGCAACGAAAGCTGGCATCGATCGTGCCTGCATGTCTGCCGAACACGCGCTCGGCCATGGGTGGCCCTGCGCATCCATCGTCAGCCACAGGCAGAGAAGGAAGCTCGATGAACCATTTACGGTTTCTGCGTTATGTCGACGAAGTGGCCCGCGCCGGCTCGGTGCGGCAAGCGGCCGAGCGCTTGCATGTCGCCCCATCGGCGGTCATCCGTCGCATCCAGGATCTGGAGTACGAACTGGGCACGCCCATCTTCGAGCGGCTGCCGCGCGGCATGCGCCTGACGGCCGCTGGCGAATTGTTTGTGGCGTATATCCGACAACGCAGCGCCGATCTTGATCGCACGCGATCCGAGATCGAGGAGCTGCAGGGCCTGCGCCGCGGCCGGGTACGCATCATTGCCAGCCAGGGCCTGGCACCCGTGTGTCTGCCGCGTGCGATTGCGGGGTTTCGTCGACAGCATCCGCTGGTGATGTTTGATGCCGCAATCGGCGATCGCGAACAGGCGTTGACCGCCCTGCGCGAGTTTTCCTCCGATCTGGCCCTGGTATTCAACCTCGAGGCCGAGGCCGACATCGAACGACTGGCAGAGTATGAGCAGAAGCTGCTGGTGATGATGCACCGCAGCCATCCGCTGGCGAGCCGGCGATCGCTGCGGCTGCATGATTGCGCGGCCTACCCCGTGGCCTTGCCATGGCGCGACACGGGTGGCCGCCAAATGCTGGAACAATTTATGGCACGAAGCTCACTGCGTTGGCAAGCCGCCCTGGAGAGCAATTCGTTCGAAATGCTGCGCAGTTATCTGCACCATGAACACGCGGTGTCGTTCCAGATTGCCGTGGGCGCGGTCACCGACGGCGGCGAGATCGTGGTGCGCGAAATTGCCGACCGCGGCTTTCCGCGGGGCCATCTGGTGCTGGCCCACTTGCGCGGCCGACAACTGCCGGTGGCGGCACACGCCTTTGCCGAGCACCTGCAGCGCACCCTGGCCGATGATCCGCCCGGGCTGCCCGACACCTGATTCGGCACGCATTGGCCTCATCGTGCCGTCATGTCGAGGGAGGTTGCATCACGCTCACGTGCGCCGCCACCACCCGCCAGCCCTCGGGCAGGCGGACCCAGGTCTGGCTTTGGCGGCCCGGCATCGAATCGCCAGGCCGCTGATACTCGATCATCGAGACGGCCGTATGATCACCAAAGGTGACCAGATTCTGTCGCAACACCTTGCGCTCGAGGCCGGCGGTGGGTCGCGCCTGCCGAAATGCCTGAATGGCGTCAAAGCCATAGAGGTTCTCGCCCGCGCCATATCGAATGGTGCGGGCGTCACGCCAGAACAGGGCATCGAGCGTGACCAGATCGTTGGCGACCAGGGCCTGCTCATAGGCCGCGACCAGACGTTCGAGCTCTTCGTGCACGGTGGGTTCGTCGATTGTCATGCGACCTCCGAAGACTGGCGGCGCCACGCCGGCGCCACGCGAGATTCACAAATGCCCGCGGCTTCGAGCCGGGCTGCGGCGGCAAAGCCATGATCCTCGCGCCAGGGCGCGGCGATCAGCTGCACGCCGCGCGGCAGCCCGGCCAGACCCGCCACCGGCGCCGCCACCACCGGCAGCCCGAGGCAGGACACCGGCTGCGTGAGCAAGCCCACTGACGCCCGCATCGGAAACTCCCGGCCATTCACGGTCAGCATCTCGGCCCCGGCCGGCGGCGCTGCCGTGGGTGTGGCTGGCGCCACCAACACGTCGAAGGTGTCGAACAGCGCCATGGCCTCTTTCAATGCCCAGGCGCGAATGCGCTGCGCCTTCAGATACCAATTGGCTGGCAACAATGCCCCCGCAATCAGGCGGTCGCGCGATAAAGGCTCCATTTGCTCGTAGTGCTGGCGCGTGTGTTCCTGATGCAGGGCACCTCCCTCGCAGGCCGTGATGATGAACGCCGCCGCGCGAGCCAGTTCGGCCATGGGCAGCTCGACCTCCGCCTGGGCGCCGAGCGCCTCGGCCACCCTTCGGCTGGTGGCCTGCGCCTCGGCGTCGGCATACGCATCGAAGTAGCCGGTGAGACGGGCCACCCGCAAGGGCGACGACGAGACGGCAGCGCTTACCCCTTGCACCGGATACCCGGCGCAAAAGGGGTCGCCGGCGTCAGGCCCCTGCATGGCATCGTAGGCCAGGACCAGGTCGCGTACCGATCGGGCCATCGGACCGACGTGATCCAGACTGGCCACGAACGGGTAACTGCCGGTGCGTGGCAAACGGCCAAAGGTGGGCTTCAGCCCCCACACGCCACAGAACGAGCTGGGCACCCGGATGGAGCCATTGGTGTCCGAGCCCAGCGTGAGGCCAACCAGACCTGCCGCCAACGCGGCACCGGAGCCGCCCGACGAGCCTCCCGAGACCACCGCGTCATCATGCGGATTGATGCATCGGCCGGCATGCGTGTTTTCGGTGGTGAAGCCGTAGGCAAATTCGTCCATGTTGAGCGTGCCCAACAATACGGCACCCGCCGTTTCGAGGCGCTGGATCAGCACGGCGTCGGCGGCGGCCGCTGGCCGATTGGCCAGGACGCGCGACCCGGCCAGTGTCGTCACATCGGCCACGTCGAACAGGTTCTTGACCGCCAAAGGCACACCCGCCAGAGGCGGCAAGGGCTGGCCCGCCGCGTGTCGTTCGTCCACACGACGGGCCGTGGCCCGGGCGCGGTCGGTCAGCGTGGCGGTCACGATAGCCGACTCGCTGGGCACGGCCGCCATGCGCTGCAATACGGCGTCGGTCACCGCCACTGCCGTGGTGCGCCCCTCGGCGATAGCCTCGGGAATGGCCCAGGCCGGGCCTTCGAGCAAGGTATGGGGCACCGTCATGAGGCCACTCCGCGCACCGGATTGGGGATGTCGAGCACAGGCGCCAGCGCCACTTCCACATCGTGGGGCGGCGATACGTCTCGCAACAGGGCGGCAATTGGCATCAGGCGCGACCACTGCAGGGTCACGCCCGCGCGCAGGGCGGGGTCTTGCGAGTACCCGTGCAGATCGAGCAATGCCGACACGATGGCATCAGGGGTGGCGGCAGAATCGTCGACGGATGACATGGCTTCTCCTGTTCTGATTCATTGCCCTGGCAGGGGGCAAGGGTTGCCGAACCGGCAGCGGTTCGACGCGACGGGAAGCCATGCAAATTTTGTACCAACACCCGGACTCAGCGCAACGCCACCACCTTGCAAGTGGCCGTGGCCGTGGCAACGGGTTTGTCGTTCTGCAGCAATCGGGCGGTGACATAGGCAATGTCTCGACCGCGCCTCAGCAGCTGGGCCTGACCCTGCAGGCTCCCGACCACCGCCGGGCGCAGGAACGAGACATTGAGATTGAGCGTGGCCACCGCCTGCCCTTCATCAACCGTGGCGTCGACCATGGCGCCACAGAGATCATCGAGCATGGCACAGAGCATGCCGCCCTGGATCTGCCCGGCCGGATTGCGAAAGCTGTCGGCGCCCTCGTAGTGGGCGCGCAGTTCGCCTGCCTCGGCGTCCACATGCTCGATCCGTCCCCCCAGCAGGGTGACCACCGGCGGCGGCGGCACCTCGCCACGCAGCATGCGATTGAATACGCTGTTTTCTCGACTCATGAGATTTTTAGGCCAAAGCCGGCAGTGTAATCGCTCGCCGTCTGCTGTAGTAGCCGCGCTACGACGACGCGTGGCGGCGCGCCACTGCCAGCAACCCCTCCAGCGCCTCGGGTCGGGCACGCAGGGCGGCGCTGTCGTCCTGGAGCGCGACCTGACCTCGCTCGAGCACCACGGCACGATCGGTGATGTCGAGAATGCGGAAGGGATTCTGCTCGACGATGATGGCCGACATGCCCTGATCGCGCACAATGGCGTGCAGCGCGGCAAGGAGCTCTTCCACGATGATGGGCGCCAGACCTTCGAGGGGTTCATCGAGCAGCAGCAGTTGCGGATTGAGCACCAGCGCGCGCCCCACGGCCAGCATCTGCTGCTCGCCGCCCGAGAGCTGATCGCCCATGTTGCCCTGTCGTTCGGCCAGACGCGGGAACTGCCGGAACACTTCACGCGGGGTCCAGAGGCCCGGCCGGGCCACGGCCGTGAGGTTCTCGAGCACGGTGAGCGACTTGAAAATATTGCGCTCTTGCGGCACCCAGCCGATGCCGGCTGCAGCCCGCTGATCGGGCCGCGTGGCGCTGATGTCGCGGCCGTCGAGCACGATCTGCCCACGGCGTCGCCGGGCCACTCCAACCAGCGTGTTGAGCAGCGTGGTCTTGCCCGCGCCATTGCGGCCCAGCAAGGCGAGAGAGGAGCCCCGTGGAATGGCCAACGAGATATTCTCGAGCACGATGGCCTCGCCATAGCCCGCCGAGAGACCTTCGACATGCAGCAGATCAGTCATGGCCCTGCCCCAGATACACGTTGCGCACGCGCTCGTCGGCGGCGATGACATCGGGCTCGCCCTCGGCAAACAGGGCACCGTTGACCAGCACCGACACCCGCGTGGCAAACCGGAAGACCAGATCCATGTCGTGTTCGATCAGCAGCACCGTGACATCGGCAGGCAAGGCAGCCAGCGTTTGCAGAATCTCGCGTGACTCGCTGTTGGGCACACCTGCCATGGGCTCGTCGAGCAACAGCACTTTTGGGCGGCCGGCGAGCGCCACGGCAATTTCGAGCAGGCGGCGCTTGCCATAGGGCAGATGGGCGGTGGCGAGGTGAACCACATCGGCCAGGTGCAGCTGCTCAAGCAGCCGCAGGGCTTCGTCGCGCCAGGCCTCATGGCGATCGAGCGGACGCCACCATCGGCCGCCCTGACCATCGCGCTGCGCCATGACCAGCGCAATGGTTTCGAGCGGCGAGAGCTGGCCGAACAATTGATTGATCTGGAATGTGCGCATGAGCCCGCGACGCGCACGCTCGTGTGCTGGCAGACGAGTGATGTCGGCCCCCGCCAGCTCGATGCGACCCTCGGTGGGTGCCAGCACTCCGGTGAGCAGATTCACCAGCGTGGTCTTGCCCGCGCCATTGGGGCCGATGAGCGCATGGCGGGCACCCGCTTCAACGCACAGGCTGACATCCTGGGTTGCCACGATGCCACCAAAGCGCTTGACCAGATGCCGGGTTTGCAGCGCCACGGTCATGGCTGCCTCCGCCGCCATGGCGTGAGACGGGACACCCCGCGCAGCACCCCGCCATACAGGCGATCGCGCCCCACCAGCACAATGACGACCAGGGCCAGCCCCATCCAGAACTGCCAGTACTGTGGCGTGAGCGCCGACAGGATGTCGTGCATGAGGACGAAAATGATGGCACCAATCAGGCCACCATACAGATATCCGGTGCCTCCCAGCACCAGCGCCAGCAGCACCTCGGCCGAGCGCTCGAACGACAGGACGTCGAGCGAGGCAAAGCCGGTGGTTTGCGTGAGCAGTGCCCCCGCGGCACCGGCATAAGCGGCCGCCACGGTATAAACCAGGGCCAGACGACGATTGACCGGGATGCCGATGGCCGTGGCCCGCAGGCGATTGTCGCGGATGGCCTCGAGCCCCACACCGAACGGGGAGCGCGTGATCCGTCGGGCCACCACGAACAGCGCAAACAACACGATCAGGGCATACCAGCTGCCCGTGCGCCCGGCCAGGTCGAACTCGAACCGACCCAGAATCGGATCATTGAAGATGCCGGGCAGGCCATCGGCTCCGCCGGTGAGGCCGGCAAAGCGGTTGGCCAGTTCGTAAAGAATCAGGCCAATGGCGAGGGTGACCATCAGCCGCGTGAGATCGGCGCCGCGCAGCACCAGCACACTGGTGATGGCGCCCAGCACGGCAGCGCCGACAGTGGCCACCAGAAGCCCGGTGAGCGGCTCGGGCGACACGTGAATGGCATACAAGCCTGCGGCATAGGCGCCAAAACCGAAGTACGCCGCATGGCCCAGCGACACGATGCCGCCATAGCCCAGAATGAGATCGAGCGACAGCGCAAACAGGGCCAGAATGGCCACTTCGGTCCAGAGGGCGGCGTGCTGCGGCCAGAACCACAACACCAGAACGGCCAGCGCCCAGAACACCGCCTCGACACCCCGTACCCGAGAGCCCGCCAGCCGTACCGTGGTCATCGCTGCCCCCGCACGAACAGGCCCTGCGGCCGCCACAACAATACCGCCACCATCACGACATAAATGATGAAGGCACCAAACTGCGGGATGTAGTACTTGCCGGCAACATCGGCGATCCCGAGCAGCAGCGCAGCACCCAACGGCCCGGCGATCGACGACGTGCCGCCCACCGCCACCACGATAAGAAAGTAGATCATGAACTTGAGCGGAAACCAGGGGTCGAGGCCAAGAAGCTCGGCACCCAGCGCGCCGCCGAGCCCCGCCAGCCCCGAACCGAAGGCAAAGGTGAGCAGGAACACCCGATTGACCGGGATGCCCAGCCCGCTGGCCACTTGCGGGTCGTCGACTGCCGCGCGCAGACGGCTGCCGAAGCGGGTTCGCGACAATACCCATTGCAACGCCAGGGCCA
This sequence comes from Verticiella sp., assembly GCA_041690575.1. Lineage (GTDB taxonomy): Bacteria > Pseudomonadota > Gammaproteobacteria > Burkholderiales > Burkholderiaceae_B > Verticiella. Next base: position 70,774 of record JAWLHC010000003.1, on the reverse strand, counting down.
GCACGCCGCAGATGACGATGATGAACAGCCGATACACGCCGATGGTGACGCCCATCACTTCGATCCGCCCCTGCAGGAATGCCGGCAAACGGACGAACTGCTGCGAGGCGCCGAAGGCGTAATCGACGGCAGCGATGGACATGAACACGAGGCCGATGGAAAACAGCACCTGGTCGAGGTGCGATCGACCGTACAGGTGGCGATATAGCGTGGGTTCGAGCACGGCACCCAGAATGGCCGAGAATACAAAAGCCACCGGCAAGGTGAGCAGAAACGGCACGCCCCAATGGGTGGTGAATACTACCGTGAGATAGCCCCCGGCCATGGCAAATGCGCCGTGAGCCAGGTTGGCGAAGTTCATCAGACCCAGCGTTACCGCCAGGCCACACGCCATGACGAACAGCAGCATGCCATAGGCGATGCCGTCGAACAGGATGGTGATCATGGGGCGTGAACCTGGCGGGCGGGAAGGGTCAGGAGGCCTTGGCCGCCTTCACGGGATCCTTCACCTGTTCGTAGGTGTCGAACTCCACGTTGTAGAGCTCGCCATCCACCTCTTCCACCTTGCGCACGTATACGTTCTGGATGACGTCGCGCGTGTCGGGATCGATGGTGATGGGCCCACGCGGGCTTTCGAACGACAGGCCTTTCATGGCCTCGACCAGCGCCTTGCCGCCGCCTTCGCCACCCGTGGCCTCGAGCGCCTGATAAATGAGGTGCATGCCGTCGTAGCCCCCCACGCTATGGAAGTTGGGCCGCATGCCGGCCGCCTCCTGAAAAGCGGCCACGTACTCGCGGTTGGCCTTGGAATCGTGCGCCGCCGAGTAGTGGTGCGTGGTGACGACGCCTTGTGCCACCTCACCCATGCCGTTGAGCAGGTCGTCGTCGGTGACGTCGCCGGTGGCAATGAGCTGGATACCCGCCTCGGGCAAGCCGCGGCTGTCGAACTGCTTCATGAATGCCGAGCCGATGCCGGACGGCACGAACACGAAGACGGCGTCGGGCGACAGATCGCGCACGCGTTGCAGGAAAGGCGCGAAGTCGGGGTTGGCCATGGGCACGCGAAGCGAATCGATCACTTCGCCACCCGCGTCGGTGAAGCGCTTCTTGAAGGCGGCTTCGGCATCAAGACCCGGACCGTAATCGGACACCAGGGTGACCACCGATTGAATGTCGTTTTCGGCAGCCCATTGCGCCATGGGCTCGGTAACCTGCGGCAGCGTGAAACCGGAACGCACGATGAACGGCGAGGCTTCGGTGATGGTTGCCGTGGCGGCGGCCATCACCACGGCCGGCGTTTGCGCCCGGGTGGCCAATGGGGCAACGGCCAGGGCCAGGGGCGTGAGACCAAAGCCGGCGAGGACGTCGACCTTGTCGTTGACGATGAGCTCCTGGGCGGTACGGCGGGTGGTGTCGGCCGAGCCGCCGTCGTCTTTCAGGATGAGCTCGACCTGGCGGCCCGCCACCGTGTCGCCATGCTGCGCCATATACAGGCGAGCGGCCGATTCGATCTGCCGACCGGTGGAAGCAAACGGCCCGGTCATGGGCAGGATGAGCCCAATCTTGAAGGCCCCCTGGGCCGAGGTGATACCGGCCCAGCCCAGCGTGGCGCACAGCAAGAGGCTCTTGGCAAAGGTTCGCTTGTTCATGGCGTCTCCTGATGGATGATTATGGTGACGAACGACCTGAGTATACAAATGGTATACAGCACCATCGGGCGGCGCAATGCAAGAAAACCCGGGGGCGCCAGCCATCTTGCCAGCGCCTCCCGGGTTTTTCGGTGAACGTGTTGCGATCAGAACGAGTGGCGAATCCCCACGGCGTACTGATGGCTGTACCAGTCGGCGTCGAACCAGGCCTGATCGGCGTAGGAATAGAACGCATAGAGATCGGTACGTGGCGACATCGTGTAGGTGGCGCCCAGGCTGTAGACCTGCTGATTGTGCGCCTTGGTACCAACAAACATGTGGTTGGCCGGGTCACTCATCTGCCAGGTGCCGAACACGGTTGTGGCGGGTGCCACGTCGGCGGCCAGACCCACCAGCCAGGCGTTCACGTGCGACCCCGGAAAGCCGCGCACCGTGCCGAAGTTGGGCGACAGTCCGGTCGTGCCGAAATCTTCGCCCATGTCGGGGTTGGTGTACCCGTTTTTCATGTACGACCACGCCGCCGACGCCCGCACGCGACCGAAATCCCACAAACCGCCCACCTGCACGTTGTAGGGGTCGTGCAGATCGCCCTGTGGATCGAGCGCGCGCATGCGCTGACCCCAAGCGGTGTTGCGGCCCAACCAGGCGGCTTCATACGTTGCGGCCAGCTTGAGCGGGCCGTTGTCGTACATCACGATGGCGCTCAGCAGGCGATCCGAATGATCGCTCCCGGCCACACCACCATCGCGGTTGAACGAATAGCCGATGATGGCTTGCAGGCCGGCCATCTGTGGCGACAGATACGACACCATGTTGTTGGCACGGTTGGTGGACGTGCCGTTGAACGACGAGCTGAGCCCGGCCTGTCCAAAGCCTGCACCAAAGGGATCGACAAAGGTGAAGTAGTCGGACGACGGCGTGACCTGACGCCCGGCCCGAAATTCGCCGTAGGCGCCCGACATCCCCACCCAGGCCGCCCGGCCAAACAAGCGGCCGCCCTGCTGCTGCTCGCCATTGCTCGGATCAAAACCACTCTCCAGGCGGAAGTTGAGCGCCGTGCCATTGCCAAGATCCTCGCGACCCTGCAAACCCCAGCGTGAGCCGTACTGCAGCCCGCTCACCATGCCCAGCGACGAGTCGCGCCCGGTCTGCTTGCCACCCCCCACACCAATATCGATCACGCCATACAGCGTGACCGAATCCTGTGCCGCCACGTTGGCCGCGGCTGCGGCCATCAAGGCGGCCGCCATCCATACCGATACTGACTTCATTGCTTGCGTTTCCAATTGGCTGTCGGGGAGCCGCCTGCCACGACCGCTTCACCCGATGTTGCGTTGTCTTGCGCACGCATTGAAACATGCGGTTTCATGAATGGCAGCTTTCTTCGGCGCAAATTCCCGTCCAGCCTGCAAATTCTCGCCATACCCAAATTCCTGCGTTGTTGCAGCACAACAACTACAATTCACACAGCGACGAGATCGGCCCTTCTTTGCGTCCACCGCGGCTCGTCATCCGGCCCTTCGTCACCCCGCAAGGGTTGCAAACGCATCACTGCCCTGGAGACCCGACATGGCGACTTCTTCGTCTTCCGACCTGCGACGTGCGCACTGGCTCGACCCCCTTCTGTCCGAGGCCAATCGGGCCCTGCAGGTGCTGGCCGGGGCGGCGCACGCCGAACGCCCCAACCCGGCGGATGCCGGCCCGGCGCAAACGCCCTCGATGCCAACAGACGACAAGCTGCCCGACGCCGCAGACGACGCCGAACCCTCAGCCGACGATCGGGTTGAAGCCGGGCGTCTGATGCGAGTGAACCACGTGGGGGAAGTGTGCGCCCAGGCGCTGTATCGCGGCCAGGCTTTCATGGCGCGCGACGACGCCACACGCCAGCTGCTGAACTCGGCTGCCCAGGAAGAGGTGGACCATCTGGCCTGGGTCAATCAACGTTTGCGCGAATTGAACAGCCGACCCAGTCTGCTCAACCCGGTGTGGTACGCGGGCTCATTTGCCCTGGGCGCTGCCGCCTCGCGCGCGGGTCGGCGCTGGAACCTCGGCTTCATGGCCGAAACCGAACGTCAGGTGGGTGAACATCTGGATCGGCATTTGCAACGCCTGCCGCAGGCCGACACCCGGTCGCGACGTATCGTGGAACAGATGCGGCTCGACGAGGCCGGCCACCAGCGCCAGGCCGAAAACGCCGGCGGTGCGCCGCTACCGGCGCCAGCCCGCTGGGCAATGCGGGCGATGTCGAAAGTGATGACGACCACGGCCCACTGGATCTGAGCAGGGGGTCTCCCGCGAGCCCCACGCCAGGCATCCGAGCGCGCACTGGCATCAATCGGGCGCGCCGCCATTCGCCAACGCAGTCACTCGAGCCTGCCGAACGGCCTCGCGAATCTCGGGGCCCCGTCCGCCATGCGCCCGCGCCACGGCGCCGGCATCCACCGCCTGCACTTGCTCGAGACTACGCTGCCAGACTTCGGGATGACAGACGTTGGGCCAGCATCGCGCGGCCAACCCGACGCCCAAGCTGAAGCGCTCGGGCTTGCGCAAACCGTCGCAGCGCTCGATCAACTGCAGTCGGGCCTCAGGCTCTAGGCTGGCGCCCCCGCGCACCCAATCGCGCCACACATGCAGCACCCGCGCCAGCTCGGCACAATCGTTGGGTACCCGCAGCCGCTGCTGCAGGCCGTCAATCTCATCGACCCCCGTCGCCAACAGGGCGTAGCGACGCACGACATCCGCGGGCTCGGTGGTCACCAGGGTGAGGGTGTGCTGCCACGCGCCCACATCGCGGCGCGAGGCGTGGTGCCACTCCGGTGCCACTCGGGCCAGCGCGCCGACAGCGTTCAGCACCTCGAACAATCGGCTCGGTTCGGCCTCGACAAGGCCCCGCGACATCTCACGCCAAACGCGCTCGGGCACCAGCGCGTCGACTTCGCCCGAATCCACCATGCGACGGCACAGGGCCAGGGTGTCGTCGGCCACGACGAAATCCACGAACCGTGCCGCAAACCGGGCCAACCGCAGAATGCGCACCGGATCCTCGACAAAGGCCGGGCCCACATGACGCAGGCGTCTGGCCTGAAGGTCGTGGCGACCGCCCCAGGGATCCTCCAGCTCGCCCCGGCGCGACACGGCCATGGCGTTGACCGTGAGGTCGCGCCGCTGCAGATCCTGCGCCAGCGTCACGTCGGGCCCGGCATGAAAGGTAAAACCGTGATAACCCCGGGCCGTTTTGCGCTCGGTGCGCGCCAGAGCAAACTCTTCGTGCGTGAGCGGATGCAGAAACACGGGGAAATCGCCGCCCACCGGCGTAAAGCCCCGCTCGGCCATCGCTTCGGGGCTGGCGCCCACCACCACCCAGTCGCGATCGCCTGCCGCCACGCCCAGCAGGGCATCGCGTACCGCACCACCCACCACATGCACGTCGAGACCGTCGGTGGCCCGATCGCTGGCGAGATCGTCGATCAACGGACCCCAGTTCACTGCGACGGTCATGGCGCCGTCCCGGAGACGACAGGCATGGCGACTTCCGGCGATACGGTACCCAACCGCGCCTTGAGCGACTGCGGCTCACCGGTAAACAATGCGGTGTAATACACCGCGTTGGCCAGCACCTTCTTCACGTAATCGCGGGTTTCGGTGAAGGGGATGGTTTCGGCAAAGATCGCCCCCTCGACCGTACCGGAGTAGGTGTTGCGCCAGGTTTTCGGCCGCCCCGGTCCGGCGTTGTAACCGGCCGAAGCCAGCAACTGGGAGCCGTCGAGGCCCTCGAGCACCAGATTGAGGTAGCTGGCCCCCAGCGTGGTGTTCACATCGAAATCGTTGATGCGCGACGCGTGGTAGTCGGTCATGCCGATACGGCGCGCCACATACCGGGCCGTACCCGGCATGAGCTGCATCAGCCCACTGGCACCCACCCCCGAGCGGGCCTGGGTCACGAACCTGGACTCCTGGCGAATGAGGCCGTACATCCAGGCCGGGTCGACCCCGACCTCTTCGGCCTTGGCCATTACGGCGTCGCGATAGGGCGCCAGATAACGCTGGCCGAAGTCGTGCTGCTCGCGGGTCCGCTCCGAGGTGTTGACCACACGGTCGTACAAATGATGCTCACGCGCCAGTTCGGCCGCCGCCAGCAGCTGGCGGTCGGTCATGCCGCGCAGGGCGTAATTCCACTCGGGCACCGCCTCGGCCCGCCAGCCCAGCCGGAACAGGGCGATGCCGCGCCGCAGGCCCGGATTGGCGCGGGCTTCGGCGATCTCGGCGGCGGTGGGCGGCGGCGGTGGCTGAGGCACCGTGATGGTCAGCCCCAGCTCTTCAGCCGACAGCTGGCCGTAAAAGTCGAACCCGGTGGCCAGGCGACTGAACTCGGCCTGCGCCAGGCGAGGCTGGCCGGTCGCGGCCAGCCCACGAGCGCGCCAGTATTGCCAGGCCGTGGATTGGCGCAATGTGTCGGGCAGGCGTTCGATCTGCTGCACGATCCAGGTCCAGTCGGGCTCGGGCTCGCGCAAAGCCGAGCGCACACGCCACTGGGCGTTGTAGTGGCTGATGGTGGCGGCGTCGGTGTTGCGGTACCAGGGGTGGGCCACCGGATTTTGCCGCAAGGCCGCCAGCAGGGCGAAATGCGCCTGCACCCAGGCCGAATCCGCCGCCGGCAAGCGCGCGGCCCAACGATCCAGAAAATACCCGTGCCCCGGCAGCATGTCGGCGCGAGCCAGGCGCGCCAGCGCCACCACAACCATCTGGCGACGCGCAAAATCGAGCTCGACGGTTTCGAGTCGCTGCAACCAGGGCTTGGGGTCTTCCCAGGCCTGGGCGAGCGACTTGCGCTGTATGTCGTTGAGGAAAAACCCCGCCAGGCGCAAGGCAAGGGCACGATCATCAACATCGACCGCGTCGCGCATCTGCTGCGCCAGTTGCGGCGGGCCCAGCACCTGATCGGCCACCAGGCGGTCGTACAGTTGCCAGCAGGCGCGACCGGCCGAGAAGGTGCTCATGGCGTCGTCGGCTGCCACCTCTTGCCCGAGCACGTGTCGGGCGAGCAGCACCGCGCAATCGGCCTGGGCATGGTTGACGTCGAAATCGACCGCCAGTTGCAACACCCATTCGTGGTGGCCCCGCTCGCTGGCCGCCAGAATCGCATCGCGGCGCAGGCGTTGCGCCACATAGCTGCCCTGATGGCGCTGCAGAAACTGCTCGACCTCCGACACGGGCAACGGCATGGCAGGCTGATTGAGCCGAGGTTGCAGCAACCAGTATTCCGGGTAGACCCCGAGCAAGTCGGCCTGCAAACCGGGCACCGACGCCGCCACCTGCTCCCAGCGTCGGGCCTGGGCGGCCTCGCGCGCCGTGGTGAGCATGGCCAGCACCGGTTCCGGCGGCACGGCAGCCGGCGCCGGTGAGGGCACAAAAGCAAGGGACAACACCAACAGCGCGCCCGCACCGAATCGGGGCACAATGCCAAAAGCCATGGGAAATTTCATCAGACGAGACCAGTCATGCGTGGCAAAAGCGAACTGACCCCTTCGACTGCCGACGCCGAGTCATCAGCAGAGGCCGTGCGTATGGCACAGGATACCGCACTCGACACGCCGGCGGCGATCCGTCGTCGCCTGCGTCAGAGCCGTGCCGCCATGGGGTCGGCGGCCCGCCAGGATGCCAGCGCCGACATCTGTCACTGGCTCACCCGGCCTGGCCCCGGCCAATGGCGGCAATACCTGCACCTGCCCGGCGAGCCGCCCGGCATCATTGCCGCCTTCTGGCCGCTGGCCGAAGAGCCCGACCTCCGTCCCGTGCTGCTGGCGTGGCAACGACAGGGTTACCGCATTGCGCTCCCCGAGGTGGTTCGCCGCGACAGCCCGCTGCTGTTCCGGCGCTGGTACCCCGACGCCCCCATGTCGGCCGATCACTACGGCATCCCGGTACCGATGGGCGGGCCCTGCCAGCCCGACGTGCTGCTGGTGCCAACCCTGGGCTTTACCTCCCAGGGCGACCGTCTCGGGTATGGCGGCGGCTACTACGACCGCACGCTGGCCTCGCTCGTCGAGGCCGATCACCCTCATCTGGCCATCGGCATTGCGTTTCAGTGCGGCCTGCTGGCCGAGCACCAGCATCAGGCGGCCGAGCACGACATGCCGCTCGATGCGGTGATCACGGAAAAGGGTTGGGTTCGACCCTTGGCGGGATAATCAGGCGCGCCGCAATTGCGGCCAGATGGCCTGCACGGCCTCGGCCTGATTCAGCGTATAAAAATGCACACCTGGCGCACCACCGTTCAGGAGCCGCTGGCCCAGCTCGGTGATCACATCCACTCCGAAAGCCCGGATCGAGGCCCGATCATCGCCAAAGCTGGCCAACCGCAAGCGGATCCAGCGCGGCACCTCGGCGCCACACGCCTCCGAGAAGCGCAGCAACTGCGAATGATTGGTGATCGGCATGATGCCCGGCACGATGGGCGCCGTGATGCCTGCTTCGCGCGCTCTCGCCACAAAATCGAAATACGCGTCGGCATTGAAGAAGTACTGGGTAATGGCCGCGTTGGCCCCCGCCCGCATCTTGTGCACGAAATGCGCCAGATCCGACTGCGGGCTGGCCGCCTGCGGATGCATTTCTGGGTAGGCCGCCACTTCCACATGAAACCAGTCGCCGGTTTCTTCGCGAATGAAGGCCACCAGATCGGAGGCATGACGCAGAGCCCCCAGACCGGGACCCATGCCCGAGGGCAGGTCGCCGCGCAACGCCACCAGCCGCCGCACGCCGAGACCGCGATAGGTTTGCAGCAGCTCGCGCAGGGATTCGGGCGTGGCGCCGATGCACGACAAGTGCGGCGCCACGTCGAAGCCCAGTTCGAGCAATTGCCTCAGGGTCGTGAGCGTACCGTCGCGCGTGGAACCGCCGGCGCCAAAGGTAATGCTCACATAGCGGGGCTCCAGCGATTGGAGCTGCTGCGCATGGCGCAGCAGCCGCTCTTGTGCCGCCGCGTCACGCGGCGGAAAGAACTCCAGGCTCAGTTCGGCCTGAGAGACATCGGACATGACGAACAGACCTCGTTCAAACAGAGAAAATCGAGGCGAACAGCGCTGTCAGGATACTGTAGAGCAGCGCACCGCCCAGGGCCCACCAGAAACCCGCCACGCGAAAGCCGCTGAGGATCGACCCCGCGAACCAGAACACCAACGCGTTGATCACGAGCAGGAACAGGCCCAGCGTGATGATGGTGATCGGGAACGTGAGAAACACCAGAATCGGCTTGACCACCATGTTGAGCAGACCGAGCACCAGCGCGGCAATCAGCGCCGAGCCAAAGCTCGCCACGGTAATACCGGGCAGCACATAGGCCACCGCCAACAGGGCAACGGCGTTCAACAACCAGATCAGCAAAAGGGTCAGCATGGCAGCAGTCTCCAGGGGTTGGACGGCTCCGCCACCATGGCGAAGCCGGAGGTACTACCGAATCGGGAAGATCAGTAGCGGTAGTGATCCGGTTTGAACGGACCGTTCTGCGGAACACCGATGTAGTTTGCCTGCTCCGGCGTGAGTGTGGTGAGTTGCACGCTCAGTTTTTTGAGATGCAACCTGGCCACTTTCTCGTCGAGCTTCTTGGGCAGCACATACACCTGTCCCTTGTTGTACTCCTCGTTGCGCGTAAACAACTCGATCTGGGCGATCGTCTGGTTGGCAAACGACGACGACATCACGAACGAAGGATGGCCGGTGGCGCAACCCAGGTTCACCAGACGACCACCTGCCAGCAGGATGATGCGCTTGCCATCGGGGAAGATCACGTGATCGACCTGAGGCTTGATTTCTTCCCACTGATACGGCGAGAGCGACGCCACATCGATTTCGTTGTCGAAGTGGCCAATGTTGCACACGATGGCCTGATCTTTCATGCGCTTCATGTGATCGTGATTGATCACATGGTAGTTGCCCGTGGCCGTGACGAAGATATCGGCCTTGTCGGCCGCCTCTTCCATGGTGACCACCTTGTAGCCCTCCATCGAGGCCTGCAGGGCGCAGATCGGGTCGACTTCGGTCACCCACACCTGGGCGCGCAACGCCGTGAGGGCCTGGGCGCAGCCCTTGCCCACGTCGCCAAAACCGCATACCACGGCCACCTTGCCGGCCACCATCACGTCGGTGGCGCGCTTGATGCCATCGACCAGCGATTCGCGGCAGCCGTAGAGGTTGTCGAACTTCGACTTGGTGACCGAATCGTTGACGTTGATGGCGGCAAACGCCAGCTCGCCTTTTTCGGCCATCTGGTACAGGCGGTGCACGCCCGTGGTGGTTTCTTCGGTGACGCCGCGGATCTCGGCCAGTCGGGTGGAGTACCAGCTGGCATCGCGCGCCAGCTGGTCACGGATCGCGGCGAACAGGCAGGTTTCTTCTTCGCTGCCCGGGTTATCGAGCACGCTGGGGTCTTTCTCGGCCTTGGCGCCCAGGTGCAGCAGCAGTGTGGCATCGCCGCCGTCGTCGAGAATCATGTTGGCGTGGCGACCCTCGGGCCACTCGAAGATCTGGTGGGTGTAGGCCCAGTAGTCGGCCAGGGTTTCGCCCTTGATGGCAAACACCGGCGTGCCACCCGCGGCAATGGCGGCCGCGGCGTGATCCTGAGTGGAATAGATGTTGCAGGAGGCCCAGCGCACTTCGGCGCCGAGCGACTTGAGGGTTTCGATCAGCACCGCCGTCTGGATGGTCATGTGCAGGCTGCCGGCAATGCGGGCGCCCTTGAGCGGCTGAGCGGCAGCGAACTCTTCGCGGATGGCCATCAGGCCGGGCATTTCGGTTTCGGCAATGGCGATCTCGCGGCGGCCCCACTGGGCGAGCGAAGGATCGGCGATGCGGTAATCGGCTTGAGTGCCGGTATCGGTAACGGTATTCATGGTGGACTCCGGTAAACCTGCAGGGCACCGGAGCATCCGATCGGCTCGAACGTCCCGGGCATGGCAGGGAAGATCGAGCGCCGTTACGACGATAGAAAATCCCGGACAACGGCCGGGACTGGTATCGAGGTTCCGAGCCTGGCGGGCCGAACCCGTTGCAGCGCTCCTCGGAATGGCGAACATTGTAGCGGCAATGCTGCACCCTCGCATTGCTTGACACCGGCAAGCAATGGTCCGAAGCTTGCCGCTTTACGCAACGCTGGCGCGCCCCAACGGGGCAGCGCGCAACCGCAAGGAACGCTCCGCATGAAAGTGGCAGTCATCGGCAACGGCATCATCGGCGTGTGTACGGCCGCCTGGCTGCAGCGCGACGGTCACGAGGTGATTTTTGTCGACCCCCTGCCGCCCGGCGAAGCGTGCTCCTTTGGCAACGCCGGCTCACTCTCGCCCAGCGCCTGCCTGCCGGTGGGCATGCCGGGCATGTGGAAGAAGGTACCCGGCTGGCTGCGCGACCCCCTGGGACCGCTCACGGTGCGCTGGGGCTATCTGCCGCAGGCACTGCCCTGGCTGCTGCGCTTTCTGCACCACAGCCAGCCCGCCGAAGTGCGCCGCATCGCCGCTGCCATGCGCCATCTGCTCGAGCCCATCTTCGAGTGCTACGACCCGCTGCTGGAGCATGCCGGACTGCAACAGATGGTGCGTCGCACCGGCTGCCTCTATGTGTACTCGTCATCCGAGGTGGCAAAGCAATGGCAATGGGGCATGGACCTGCGCCGCAGCCTGGGGGTGGACCTGCGCGACGTGGGCCAGGAAGAGCTCGAATCGCTGGAACCGGATCTCAAGGGTCGTTTCCGCTTCGGCATCCTGGCGCCCGAAAATGGCAGCACACTCGACTCGAGCGAGCTGGTGAAAGGCCTGCACGCGCAATGCGAACACGATGGCGCGCGCAGCGTGCGCCGACGCGCGGTGGGTTTCGAGCGCCAGGGTGCGGCCATCACCGGCCTCATGCTTGACGACGGCGAAACCCTCGCCTGCGATGCTGCCGTCATCGCCGGTGGCGCGTGGTCGGCCTATCTCACCCGCCAGCTGGGCCTGCGCGTGCCGCTCGAAACCCAGCGCGGCTATCACGTCACCGTGAGCAGCAACAACCTGGCGCTGCGACACACCGTGATGGCGGTGGAGCACAATCTGATGGTGAACCCGATGGCCAAGGGGCTACGCCTGGCCGGGTCGGTGGAGTTTGCCGGGCTCGAAGCGCCGCCCGATTACCGCCGCGCCGACGTGCTGCTGGAGCACGGCAAGGCCATGTTCCCCCACCTCGACACCAGCGCCACCACCCGCTGGATGGGGCACCGCCCCTGCCTGCCCGACAGCCTGCCAGTGATTGGCCGGGTGCCCGAAGTGGACAACGTGTGGTGCGCCTTCGGCCACGGCCACGTGGGCATGTGCGGCGGCGCCAGCACGGGCCGGGAAGTGTCGCGGCTGATCGCCGGCAAAGCGACCGACATCGATCTCGGGCCGTTTGCGCCGGACCGCTTCGGGCGTTGACAACGCCAGCACCCGCCAACGTCCCGATACAAGGCGAGAGCCCGCGAGGCCAGTCACGCGCGGCGACAAAGCCGCCGCGCCATGGCATCGAGAAGACTCCCGCCTTCCGACGGGAGTGGGGCCCGCGGAGCGAACTCGCCCGACCGGGCGAGCGTCGCGGTCATTCGATTTCGATGCCTTTCTCGTCGATGACGGCGCCCCAGCGGGCATACTCTGCAGCCACCGTCTCCGCGAGATGGTCGGCACCGACCGGCGCTTCCTGGAAGCCCGTCTTGGCCAGGATGTCCTTTACCTTGGGATCCTGCTGCGCCTGTGCCAGCAGTTCACGCAGCGTGACGAGCGTGGGCTCGGGGGTGCCGGTGGGAGCAAACAGGGCAAACCAGGCGCTTGTGTCGAAGCCTTCCAGACCCAACTCGTGCAATGTCGGTACATCCGGCATGGCATCGATCCGCTCGGGACTGGTCACAGCCAGCGCCCGCGTGCTGCCAGCCTCGACCCGCGGCAGAGCGGCACTGGGCACGTCGATCAGATAATCCACGTCGCCGGCCAGCAACGCGTTCATCGCCGGCGCGCCCCCGCGAAACGGAATGTGCACGGCAGAAATTCCGCTTTCGCCGGCCATGAGTTCGAGCGTGAGATGCAACGATGTGCCAGCCCCCGGCGTGGCGTAGTTCAACTCGCCCGGGTTCTCCCGGGCGTAGTCCACCAGCTCCTCGAAATTCTGGAACGGAGAATCCGCATTCACCATCAGAACGTAGGGGGTGGACGCCACCATGCCCAAGGGCTCGAACGACGTGAGGGGGTCGTAACGCAGATCCGAATACAGATGCGGCGCAATCACCATGCCGCTGGAACTGCCGAGCAGAAGGGTGTAACCATCGGGGTCGCTTTCAGCCACGCTGGCCGTTCCCAGCGTGGAGCCGGCACCGGAGCGGTTCTCCACCACAAAGGGTTGACCGGCCTCGGGCTCGATGGTGCTGGCCAGTACCCGCGCAATGGCGTCGGTGGGGCCGCCTGCGGAAAAAGGCACCACCACGGTCACCGGACGCTCCGGATACTCGGCGGCGACGGCCGACGCCCCTGCACCGATGGCGCCGGCAAACACGGCACCTGCCGCCACAAACTGAATGGGAAATCGCATAGGTCTTGTCTCCTGAATGTGGGTCGATCCCGCGATCGGGATCGCCTTGCTGTGCGCCACCAAAGAAGGTTGGCACACAGAATCTGCCTCAAGGCATATTCCGATGGTAGCGTGCCTACAGAAAATTCGACCAGACTCATTTCGGCAACGGGCTTTTCCATTTGTGCAACACGAACATTGCCCAGGATCTCGCGTGGGGTCGGCCGACTCGGGCCGACCCCACCTCTACGGTGGCGCGCCTACCCGATCTCGATTTCTTCCAGCCGCTGCGCGATGAAATCCAGAAAGACCCGGGTCTTGCGGGGGATCCCTTCTCGGGCGAGCACCACGGCCGACGCATCCACGGTGGGGCATTCCCAGTCGGGCAGCACCGGCACGAGAGCGCCGGATTTCAGGTGATGAACGCACATGGCGCGCGGCAATATGGCCAGACCGACGTGGTTCAGTACGAGCTCTCTGGCCAACCGCATGCTGTTGACCGCAATCCTGGGCTGAAGGCGGATACGGCGTCGCGTTCCGGGTTCGCGCAACAGCAGCGTGCCCTCGCGTTGCTGCACGTCGGTCACCACGAACTCATGTTGCTGCAACGCCGCCAGCGAGTCCGGATACCCGTGTGCTTCAAGGTAGCGCGGCGAGGCAAAGATGCCGCGCGCCAGCGTGGCCAGACGGCGATACGCGAGTTGCGAATCGCGCAGACGGCCGAAGCCGATAGCCACGTCGTAGTCGTCTTCGATCAGGTTGACCGGCCGGGTGGTGATGTCGATGGCCAGGGCCAGGCCGGGATACTTCAGGGCAAATTCGGCAATGGCCTTGCCCAGCCAACCGGAGCCGAACTCGCTGGGAATGCTCACCCGCAAGGTGCCGGTCACTTCATTGCGCGAGGCTTCTGCCAGAGTATCGAGCGAAGCCACCTCGCTCACGATGCGCTGGCAGCGCTCAAACAACTCCAGACCCACCTCGGTAGGCACCACCCGTCGCGTATTGCGCTTGAGCAGCAGGTTGCCCAACTGCTTCTCGAGCCGGGTGAGGCGACGGCTCAGGGTGGACTTGGCCACGCCCAGGCTCTCGCTGGCCCGGGTGAGACTCCCGGCCGTCACCACTTCGTGAAACATCATCAATTCATCGAGACTGAAGGTGGATTTCACCGTCGACTCCTGCGGAACATCAAACCGACGTGGCACGCCGTGGAGCAGCGTGCGGCAAGCCGCCGGGCATCGCTGCGGTTCACCGGTGCAACCCGAACCCTGCGATTGTTGCATGCACGGAACAATCTGTTCGGCAATTATCGCTTCTATGCCTCCGTCGTATCGCACTACCATGGGGGATACGCCTGGAAGCCGCCTGCCGGCTTCTCCACCCCCATTCATCAAGATCTCTCACCATGCCCTCTTATTGGCCCTCATACCTGCCGCGTCACCTCGTCAAACCCGATACCACGCTGTGGGCCAATCTCGACATCGCCACACGACGATTTGGCGAACGTCCTGCCATCCACTTTCTCGGTCGCGACATCACCTACGAGGAGCTGCGGCAGTCCGCACTGGCCCTGGCGGGATGGCTCGAGCGGCGGGCCGATTTCCGCCCGGGCGATCGGGTGGCACTCTTCATGCAGAACTGCCCGCAGTGGCTCATGGCGTACTACGGCGCGCTGCGCGCCGGCGGCGTCGTGGTGCCGGTGAACCCCATGTACAAGGCCGACGAGCTGCTTCACATCCTGGACGACGCCGATGTACGGGTGGTGGTGTGCGCCCCTGAGCTTCTCCCTGTGGTACAGGCGGCCACGGCCGGGCGCCCGGCCACGCATGTCGTGCTGGCCGACCCCGCCGAGGGAGTGCCGAAGCCCAGCGAACTGCCGATCCCCCCCTGGATGTTCGGCGCCTCGGCACAAGAGGCTCAGGTCGCTCGTCTCACCGCCTGGGCCGATATCCAGCAACAGACCCTTCAGCCGTCGGCCGAAGTGGCGCGCCCGGACGACCTGGCCCTACTGATCTACACCTCGGGATCCACCGGACGGCCCAAGGGATGCATGCATTCTCATCGCACCATCATGCACACGACCGTGGGCTTGGCCACCTGGCATGGCCACGCACCCGGCACGGTGTTTCTGGGTGTGGCGCCGATGTATCAGGTGGCCGGCCTCACCGTGGCCGTGAATTGCAGTGTGTATGTGGGCGGCACCGTCGTGCCGCTGCCACGCTGGGATCGCGCCCTGGCAGCCCGGCTGATCGAACGCTATCACGTGCATTTCGCCAGCCTGGCCCCCACGGCGCTGATCGACATGCTGTCCGATCCCGAGCTCGATCACGTGGACCTCTCCAGCCTGAAGCGCCTGAGCTTTGGCGGCGCCACCATGCCCGACAGTGTGTGGCAGCGCATTCACGACCGCCTGGGCCTGTCGTTCATCGAAGCCTATGGCATGACGGAAGCCGCCGCCACCACCCACATCAACCCGATCGACCACCCGCGCCGACAGTGCGCAGGACTGCCGTTCTTCGATACCCGGGCCGATGTGATTCATCCGGACACCCTGCAACCCCTGCCCACAGGCGAATCGGGCGAGATCATCGTAGCGGGTCCGCAACTTTTTGCCGGTTACTGGCAACAACCCGAGGCGACGGCAGAGGCCTTCCTCGAGCTCGACGGGGTTCACTACTTTCGCACGGGCGACATCGGCCATCGCGATGAAGACGGCTACTACTACATCACCGACCGGCTCAAGCGGATGATCAATGCCTCGGGTTTCAAGGTGTGGCCCGCCGAGGTGGAGAATCTGCTGTACGCCCACCCCGATATTCAGGAGGTCTGCGTGATCGGCGCAAAAGACCCCTATCGCGGCGAAACCGTCAAGGCCATCGTCGTGCCGCGGCCCGAGCGCAAAGCGACGATCCGCGAGGCAGAGATCATCGAATGGGCCAAATCGCGCATGGCTGCCTATAAATATCCGCGTCAGATTGCCTTTGTGGAGCAACTGCCCAAGTCGCCGGTGGGCAAGATTCTGTGGCGGGAACTGCAGGATGCCCAGAACGCGTCGGCGGGCGAGGCATAAGCCACCTCGACCAGGGATCCCATCAGCCAACGCGGCAACAGGCTCTGCCTGTCGTAGTTGAGCATGACGGCATCACGCGACAGAACGCTGCATCATGGCCACACACCCCCACTGGCGTCGTGCAACGTGAGGGTGGGCCTCGCGAACCGTTCCGCCAGGCCGAGTCTTGCGCAACCGATGAAGGAGCCCTCGTGAGCCTATCCCTGGCCCTCGCCCGGCACGTCGTCAATCTGCAGTTTGAGCACCTCCCCCCTCGCGTGGTTGCCTCGGCGCGCGCCAGCATTGCCGATACCATCGGGGTGGCGCTGGCGGCAGGCACATTGGGAGAGGCAGCGGCCGCCTTTGCCGATCTTGCGCGTGCCAGCCCGAGGGGCGCCAGCACCGTCCTGGGTTTCCAGGCGCCATGCGGCCCCGACATGGCGGCGTTCGTCAACGGCGCGATGTCGCACGCCCTCGATTTTGAAGACACTCACGATGGCGGTCTGGTGCACCCCACCGGCACCGCCCTGTTTGCCGCGTTGGCGGTGGCCGAGGATCTCAACCACGTGAGTGGCAAGGCCTTGATCACCGCCGTGGCGGCCGGCGCCGACCTGACCTGCCGGCTGGCGCTGGCGATGGACGATGAAACTCGCCATGGCTGGTCTATCCGCCCTTTGCTCGGCGCCTACGGCGCGGCGGCGGCGGCCGGCAGGCTCTACCAGCTCACCGCCGAGCAAATGGTGCAAGCCTTTGCCTTCGCGTTCTGCCAGGCCACATCGAGCAGTGGCTTCATGGCGTACTCGGCCTCGCACATGCGCGAAATACGCGACGCCTTTGCGGCACGTGCGGGCGTCAGCAGCGCACAGCTCGCCCAGCGAAACATTCAGTGCTACGACCAACCCTTCGAGGGCAAGCAAGGCCTGTACGCGCAGTACTGCCGGGGCGAGTATCACGAGCAGCGTCTCGTGCAGGCCTTGGGTGAAGTCTTTGAAGGGGCCAACGTCAGCTTCAAACCGTGGCCCTCGTGCCGCGGCACTCACGCCTTCATTGAAGCAGCCTTGAGGCTCAAACAGACGACAGGCATCGAGCCGCACGACATCGAGCACATCGAGGCAAGCGTCAGCCCGTTGTTCAGGATTCTCACCGAGCCACTACCCCAAAAGCGACGGCCAAGCACGGCCAATGACGCAAAATTCAGCTTGCCCTATACGGTGGCCGTTGCGCTCATGCGAGGGCACGTGGGTTTGTCCGACTATTTCCCGGATACCTTGACGCAAACGGCCGTGCTGGCCGTGGCCGACAAAGTGCAATGCACCGTCAACCCGGAGTGGGGCTTCGCCAGATCACTGTGGGGAACGCTGACGCTACGGCTGCATAACGGCCAAAGCCACACGCTGAGCGTCCGCGAGCCGCTGGGGCACCCAAGCAACCCGATGTCGCCGCAGCAACTGGCAGAAAAATTCGCCGATTGCGCTCGCTACGCGCCCACACCTCTGACAACCTCTCAGACTCAAACGCTGATGCAACGCTTCGACCGCCTCGAGCACCTGGAAAACGTGTCACACCTGCTGTCGTTGGCATAAATCCGCAGCCGTTCGCAGGCCCGACCTCTCACTGCGATGAATGGCGGGCGACAGCAGCTGGCTCTTCGTTCGCCGGCCACTGCCGCGCCAGAATCCGCTGCAGGGCAACAAAATCCTCCTCTCCCAGGGCCAGCCGCAACTCGGCCTCGATGGCACGCAGTTCGTTGGCGGCGCTGGCCGACATGGCACGGCCTTCGGCACTGAACTGCAACAGGCGCACGCGGGCATCGTCGGGCGAGGCCACGAATTCCACCAGCCCCAGTCGCTCGGCTTCGCGCGCCAGCTGGTGCACGGCCTGACGCGATACCGTTAGGCGTCGGGCGAGCTCCGACAAGCCCACGGGACGATGTCCCATATGAGCGAACAGGCGGTTCATGGCCGGGGTCACGTTGCCGTAGCCGTTGCGGCGGGCGCCCTGCAGCACGCGTTCCTCCATCCACTCGGAGCGGGCCAGCAGCAGGTTGCGCAGATAGGGGTCGGGTTGGGCCATGGCTGTCCGGGGTTGCGCGTCAAGAGAGCTTGACGAAAGTTTTTCACGTCAAGTAAGCTTGACAAATCATACCAAGAACCGGGAGGCCGGCGATGGTGCCGCCCTGCATGGCGCACGCATCCGCCCAGCCCCTTCCCCTGCATCGAGGCGGCCACCCTTTGGCCGCGACTGGAGACAACCTTGCCCCCTGCCCTGACTGCCGAGCTGGCACAATTCATTACCACCACGTCCTTGCACGCTGTGCCTCGCGAAGCCATGGACGCCGCCGGGCGCGCCGCGATCGATAGCACCGGCGTGCTGCTGGCGGGCGGCACCGAGCCCGCGGTGAAGATTCTGCGAGAGTGGGTGACCGCGCAGGGCAGCACCGGCCCGGCCACCATTCCCGGGCACGCCACCGGGGTGTCGCCAGCCCTGGCGGCGTTGGCCAATGGCGCCAGCGCGCACGCCCACGACTTCGACGACACGCAGGTGTCGGCCTACCCCGAACACATTTACGGCTTGATGACGCACCCCAGCGCCTCGGCCTGGGCGGCCACGCTGGCGGCTGCCGAAGCGGCCAATGCGTCGGGGGCCGACACGCTACTGGCGTATCTGATCGGCCTCGAAGTGGCGTGCAAGTTATGCGAAGCGGTGGACCCCATGCATTACATTCGCGGTTTTCACACCACGGGCACCATGGGCATCTTTGGTGCCACCGCCGCGGCGTGCCGGCTGGGTGGCCTCACCGCAGAGCAAACCGGACACGCCCTGGGGCTGGCGGCCAGCATGGCAGCCGGGCTGCGCAGCAATTTCGGCAGCATGGCCAAGCCTTTGCACCCGGGTCGCGCCGCCGAGAGCGGGGTGATGGCCGCCGAGCTGGCAAAGCGCGGCTTTACCGCCAAGCCCGATGCGCTGGAGGCGTCCGGCGGCTTCTTCAAGACGGTGGCGGGCGATCAACGCCCGGACGACCCCGTGCTGGCCGAAAACCCCTTGTGGGGTTACGCCCACACCGGCACGCCCGGCATGAATCCCGATCGGCTCATGGGCCGGCTGGGCCAGCCGTGGTCGATCGTGACGCCCGGCATTTCGATCAAGCCATGGCCCAGCGTGGTGCTGTCGCATCCGTCGATGGCAGCCTTGCTCACGCTGATGCAGCAGCACGACCTGCAGGCAGCCGACATCGCCCACATCGATGTTCACGCCGGCGCCACCGTGCGGCACATTCTGTATCAGATCCCGCGCACCGGCACCGAGGGCAAGTTCAGCCTGGTGTATTGCCTGGCCCTGATGGCCACACGCCAGCGGGCCACGTTGGCCGACTTCGACGACCACAACCTGAACGATGCCGATCTGCAGGCCATGATGCAGCGTGTCACCCTGCACGCCGACACCGAGATGGACACCCGCGGGCTGCAACACATTTCCAGTCGCATCGAGCTGCAACTGCACGACGGTCGCCGCCTGGTGCAGGCGGCCGACGCCTACCCGGGCGGGGCAGACAACCCCCTGAGTGACGCAACGCTCAAAGAAAAGTACGAACATTGTGCGATCGAAGCGCTACCCCGCGAGGGTGTGGCCGCCACCTACCAGCGCCTGAAGCAACTGGCCGCGTTGGCGAGCATCCACGAACTGACCCATGCCTGGCGGTCAGCGCAACGCGATTGAATCCGACCTGCGCCCCCTGATCGTTGGCCCCACCCCTTTCCCCTTGCCTATTGCCGTGACTTCTTCCCGCTACGTTCTTCGCCAGACACACCAGGGCATCGCCTGCCTGATGCTCGACCATCCGCCAGTCAACGCCCTGGATCTGGGTTTGCGTGCCGCCCTGGCGCACGAACTGGATCTGGCACTGCACGATCCCGACGTGAGTGCCGTGGTGCTGCTGGGCAAGGGTCGGGCGTTCTGCGGCGGCGCCAACCTGGCCGCCTTCGAAACCGACGGCCTCGATGAGCCCACGCTGCACGCCACGATCAACGGCATGATCGAACATGCCCACAAACCGGTGATCGCCGCCATCCATGGCGTGGCCCTGGGCGGCGGGCTCGAACTCGCCCTCAGCTGTCACTATCGGGTGTGGCAGCGCGGCAGCCGCTTCGGCCTGCCCGAGGTCTCGCTCGGATTCATGCCTGGCGCTGGTGGCACGCAGAAGCTGCCACGAGCACTGGGGCTGCTGCCGGCGCTCAACCTCATCCTCACCGGCCGCCAGGTGCCGATCGACAGTGTCGAGGACAGTGCACTGGTGGATGCGCTGGTGCCGGCCGAGGCCGACCTGCAAGCGGCAGCCCTCGAGTTTGCATCAACCCTCACGCCCGACACCCCCCTGCCGCGTCTGCGCGACCGCAAACTCGACGAGCCCGACGCCCCCGCCATGCTGCAGTTTGCCCGTCGCCAGTTTCGCCGTGGCCGACACGCGATGCCGGGCACGGCGGCCGCCATCGACGCCGTGGCACACACGGTGGATGGCACGCCATTCGACGAGGCCATGCAGCACGAGTTTCTGGTGTTTCGCGATCTGGCCCAACAACCGGCAGCGCGGGCCTTGCGCTATCAGTTCCTTGCCAAACGGCGCGCCGCACGCCCGCAACTGGCCGAGGGCGCCCGCGAGCAGGCACCCCGGATTGCCCGCGCTGCGGTCATCGGCGCCGGCCTGATGGGCACCGGCATTGCGTTTTGCCTCGCGCAGGCCGGCATCAGCGTGAATCTGACCGATCGCGACCCCGCCGCGCGCGAACGCGCCGATGCTGCCCTGGCGCGCGACCTCGCCAGTTTGCAAAAACGCGGCAAGCTCGACGATGACGGTGCCCAGGCCTTGCGCCAGCGGATCCGCTGGACCGAGGGGGACGACACGCTGGCCGACGTGGACCTGGCGCTGGAGGCGGTGGTGGAAGACTTTGCCATCAAGGCCGACGTGTTGCGCTGGATGGATGCCAAAGCGCCATCCCACGCCCTGCTGGCCAGCAACACCTCCACGCTCGATCTCGACGCCCTCGCCAACGGCACATCGCGACCGCAGCAGGTTGTGGGCCTGCATTTCTTCAGCCCGGCGCCGGTGATGCCCGTGCTCGAAATCGTGCGAACCCATGCCACGGCCGACACCACGCTCGCTGCCGCCCTGCAACTGGCCGAGCGGATGCGCAAGACTGCGGTCGTGGCAGGCGTATGCGATGGCTTCATCGGCAATCGACTGATCGAGCGCTATACCGACCAGGCCTTTGCCCTGGCCGCCGCGGGCATCGAACCGCGTCGCATCGACGGCGCGCTTGAACGCTTCGGCATGGCCATGGGCCCTTTCCGCATGCTCGACATGGTGGGCAACGATATCCCCTGGCACGCCCGCAAGCAGCGCTACGCGCGACAAACCCATCCGCGGCAGAATCTGGCCGACTGGCTGTGCGAGCGCGGCTGGTTCGGCCAGAAAACGGGCCAGGGCTGGTACCGCCACGAGCCGGGTGCCAGGCGGCCCATGCCCAACCCGGAACTCCCGGCGCTGGTGGCCGAGTACGCCCGCCAGAACGCCATCGCACCGCTCACCTTGACCGATGACGCCATCGTGCAACGCTGCCTGCTGGCACTGATCGACGAGGGCGCCCGGGTGGTGGAAGAAGGTATTGCCGAGCGCGCCAGCGACATCGACGTGCTGCTGGTGGCCGGCTATGGCTTCCCCGCCACCCGGGGCGGTCCGATGTTTCATGCCGACGAGATGGGGCTGGTGAATGTCTTGCGGATCCTGCGGCGCTGGCGTGACGACGCTGTGGACGAGCACCACGCGCGCTCGCCCGCCGCACTGATCGAGGCCTGCCACGCCGCCGGCCGACCCCTGCACACTGCCACTCGCCCCGAACAGGACGCTTC
This sequence comes from Verticiella sp., assembly GCA_041690575.1. GTDB lineage: Bacteria > Pseudomonadota > Gammaproteobacteria > Burkholderiales > Burkholderiaceae_B > Verticiella. The sequence continues at coordinate 48,622 of JAWLHC010000003.1, read as the reverse complement.
ATGAACGACGTTGTGATTGTTGCCACCGCCCGCTCCGCCCTGGCTCGCTCATGGAGCGGTGGATTCAACCAGATGCATCCGGTGTCGCTCGGCGGCGAGATCTTGCGCCATGCCATCGAACGCGCCGGGCTGGAGCCTGGCGCCATCGAGGATGTCGCCATGGGGTGCGCCAACCCCGAGGGTGCCACCGGCCTCAACGTGGCCCGCCAGATCGCCCTGGCGGCCGGTTGCCCCGACACCGTGCCGGCCATGACCGTTACCCGACTCTGCGCCTCGGGCCTGCAGGCGCTGGCCATCGCGGCCAACCGCATTGCGCTGGGTGAAGTGGAGGTGATGGCCGCCGGTGGCGTGGAGTCGATCTCGCACGTGCAGAACGAGATGAATAGCCACATGATTCAGGATCCCCGGCTGCGCGAGCGGGCGCCGGCCATCTACATGCCCATGCTGGAAACCGCCGAAGTGGTGGCGCGCCAGTATGGGGTGAGCCGCGAGGCGCAGGATGCCTACGGCGCACGCAGCCAGCAACGGGCCGCCGCAGCCCAGGCCGCAGGCATTTTCGACACCGAGATCGTGCCCATCTCCACCCAAATGCTGCAGGCCGACCGGGCCTCCGGCGAGCTGCGCCAGGTGGCAGTGACCGTGACGCGCGATGAAGGCGTGCGGCCCGACACCACGCCCGACACGCTGGCTGCCATTCGCAGTGTGCTGCCGGGCGGCACGGTGGCGGCCGGCAACGCCAGCCAGTTCTCCGACGGCGCCAGTGCCTGTATCTTGACGTCGCGACGCTACGCCGAGCGGCACAATCTGCCGGTGCTGGGCATCTGGCGCGGCTTTGCCGCCGCCGGCTGCGCGCCGGACGAAATGGGCATGGGGCCCATCCATGCCGTGCCGAAGGTGCTGCGGCAGGCAGGGCTCGCCACGCACCAGATCGATCTCTGGGAACTGAATGAAGCCTTCGCCGCCCAGGTGCTACCCTGCCAGAAACATCTGGACATTCCCGACGACCGACTCAACGTGAACGGCGGCGCCATCGCCGTGGGCCACCCCTATGGCGTATCGGGCTCGCGCATGACCGGCCACGCGTTGCTGGAAGGGCGACGACGCGGTGCCCGCCACGCCGTGATCACGATGTGTGTCGGTGGTGGCCAGGGTGCCGCTGCCGTTGTCGAAATCGTATCCTGACGCCTGCGGAGGCCACGTGACCACTCCACCGCTCACCGACCACGAACGTCAGCGCACCGAACGGGCCAATCAGCCGCTGCGCTGCACCATGATGCCGATTCCACTGCGGGTCACCGACGCCATGCAGCGGGCGGAGCAACTCTTCCCGCAGCAAGGCATTGTGAGCCGGCTCGGCCCGAGCGAGGTGGAGCGGCGCAGCTATGCCGACATTGCGGTCGAGGCACGCCAGCTGGCCGGCGCCCTGCGGGCTTTGGGCATCGGTCCGAATCAGCGAGTGGCCACGCTGATGTGGAATCACGGCCGTCATCTGGCCGCCTACTATGCCGTCCCCGCGCTCGAGGCCGTCCTGCATCCGCTCAACCCCCGATTGAGCGCCGACGATCTGGCCTGGATCATTGCCGATGCCGGCGACAGCGCCTTGCTGATCGATGCCGACCTGCTGCCGCTGCTGGATCAGATCGAACGACACGTGCAGATTCCGCACGTCGTCGTCAACGGACAAGCCGAGGGTCAGCATGCCACGCGCGCTGGCCCCGATCGCCGCCCCTGGCAGGACCTCGTGACAGCCGCCACGCCTCTCGAGCGCTGGCCGCATGGCCCGCTCGACGAGAATGCTGCAGTTTCGGTTTGCTACACCTCGGGCACCACAGGCCGACCCAAGGGGGTGGTGTATTCGCACCGTTCCATTCTGTTGCACGGGCTCGGCACCGCGCTGCCCGACGCCTTCGGCCTGAGCGGTCGCGACACCCTGCTCACGCTCACGCCCATGTTCCACGTCAATGGCTGGTCGGTGCCCTACACCGCGGTGATGCTGGGTGCGCGCCAGGTGTTTCCCGGGGCCCACGCCCGACCCGCCGACGTGCTCGACCTGATCGTGCAGGAAGGCGTGACCGCCGCCTTCGGCATCCCCACATTCTGGACCGAGGTGTTGCGTGCCCTGGATGCCGAGCCCGGCCGCTGGCAGCTGCCCGAGGGTCTGCGCCTGTACGCCGGCGGCTCGCCGCCACCGGCCGACATGTTCCGCCGCTTCGACCACCTGGGGGTATCGCTGCAAACCGGCTGGGGCATGACCGAAACCTCACCCATCGCGCATCAAACCTGGCTGCGCCCCGAAACCGACAGCCTGGACGACGAGGCGCGCGTGCAATTGCGCACCAGCAACGGTCTGCCGCTGCCCTTCGTGGAGCAGCGCCACGTCGACGATCAGGGCCAACCCTTGCCGTGGGACGGCACCAGCCGCGGCGAATTGCAGGTGCGCGGCCCCTGGATCACCGGCCATTATCTGGGCTTGCCCGAATCGCGCACGGCCACCACCGACGACGGCTGGCTGCACACCGGCGACATCGTGACCATCCGGCCCGACGGCTACATGCGGCTGGTGGATCGACTGAAAGATCTGGTGAAATCCGGCGGCGAATGGATCAGTTCGGTGGAGCTGGAGAATGCCTTGTGCGACCACCCTGCCGTGCTCGAGGCCGCCGTGATCGGCATCCCCGACCCCACCTGGGTGGAGCGCCCGCTGGCGCTGGTGGCCTTGCGCGACGGCCAGTCGGCCGAGCCCGAAGCCTTGCGCCAGCACCTGCGCGAGCGCTTGCCGCGCTGGATGGTGCCCGAGCGCATCGAAATTCTGGAACAACTGCCGCGCACCCCGGTGGGCAAGCTCGACAAGAAGACGCTGCGCGCCGCCTGGTGCGAGGAAGGCCGCTGACCACGCACCCTGGCGACGTTCTGGCACTGCCCACGGACCCGCCGTGGAGCTGCCTTGCCAGACACCGTCGGCCAGGCCCATTACCCCCGGGGCACCCAGCGCGCCCCTCAGGAGACTTTCATGCTGTCACTACAAGCCGGCGCCACGCCGCAAGACCGCTCGGACATCGAACATTTGCTGGCTGTATATGCCTGGGCACTCGACACCGCCGACCTCACCACGCTGCAGACGCTGTTCACGCCCGAAGCCTTGCTGCAGGACACGCAAGGCAATCGGTACCAGGGACGTGAGGCGATCATTGCCTACTTCGGCGAGCTCACGAGCCGCCCGGACTTCAAGGGCCGGCAGCATCACATCGACAAACTGCTGCTGGAGCGTCAGGGCGACGACTGCCGCTGTCGGGCCTACTGGATGGTGAGCCGGTGGGATGCTGCCACCGGCCACCGCCAGATCGACTTCACCGGGCATTCGGACGACATCTACACCCTGGCCGAGGGTGTGTGGCGCATTCAGGAGCGCCGCTTGTTCTACTGGCGCAGCGACAACTGCCCCTGGCAGGGCAGCGGCGCTTTGCCGGGGTGACGCAAGTTACTGGGTGAAGCTTTCGGTGAGGAAGGTTCGCATGGCAGCAAAGGCGCGGTCGGCCGCCACCTCGTTGTAGTGCGAGCGGCCCGGGTTGTTGGCCTGGGGATTGGTGAACGAATGCACGGCATTGCCGTAGTTGTTGAGCTGCCAATCCACCTTGGCCTGTCGCATTTCGTCTTCGAAGGCCTGCACCTGCTCGGGCGGCACCACCGGGTCGTCGGCCCCGTTCAATACCAGTACCGAGGCCAGAATGTCGCCGGGTTGCGCCGGTTGCGGTGTGTCGAGATTGCCGTGGAACGACACCACGGCCGAGATCTCGGCGCCGGCTCGGGCCAGCTCGAGCGCCGCGGTACCCCCAAAACAGAAACCGGCAGCACCCAGCTGATTGACGTCGAGCGGCGCATGATCGGCATTGGATTTGAGGGTTTGCAAGGCCGCGGCCATGCGCGCCGCCATCTCGGTGCGATCCTCGCGCAGGGGCCCGGCCGCTGCGGCCGCTTCCTTGGCATCCTGCGGCCGGACATCGGCACCATAAAGGTCGGCCAGAAAGACCACGTAATCCTCGCCGGCCACACGCTTGGCCTTGGTGAGGGTCTGATCATTGATACCCATCCAGTTGGGTGCCACGACCAGGCCGGGGCGATCGCCCACCACGGTGTCGTCGTAGATGAGCACACCTTCAAAGGTGTGCCCGCCATGGGTGTAGCGCACGGTTTCGGTGACCATCTCGGCCTGTGCCAGGGTGGCCAGGCTGGCGAAAGCGGCCACACCGCCCAGCCAACGTTGCATCGACAACAATTTCATGCCAGAACTCCTGCGAATGATCGATTAGGGTCAACCCCATGAAACCGGCGGTTTTGCGGTATCCTCGGTACACAAGTTGACCAAAATTCCATGTCGAACCCTGCACCATCCACTCCGGACCCCAATCCGCCGGGACTCCCCACACCTCGCCGCCACTGGGCGGTACTTGTACAGCTCACATCCATCCTGATGGCGGTGATCGATGCGTCGATCGCCAACGTGTCGCTGCCCACCATTGCCGCCGCACTCGGCGCCGAACCCGCCAGCGCGGTGTGGATCGTCAATGCCTACAACGTGACGCTGCTGGTGTCGCTGCTGCCACTGTCGGCACTGGGCGAGCGCCTGGGCTTCAGAACCGTCTACACCGCCGGCATGGTGATATTCACCGTGGCGTCGCTGGCCTGCGCGTTGTCGGACACGCTGACCATGCTCACCGCCGCCCGAGTGCTGCAGGGTCTGGGGGCTGCTGCGATGATGGCCGTGATGGCAGGACTGATGCGCCACATCTATCCCATGAAGTTTCTGGGTCGGGGCATTGGACTCAACGCCATGGTGGTCGGTTCCGGCAGCGCCTTGGGCCCCACGGCCAGCTCGGCCATTCTATCGGTGGCCGAGTGGCCCTGGCTGTTTGCGGTGAACGTGCCCATCGGTATCATCGCCGTGGCCGCGTATCGCTTCCTGCCGCAATCAAAGCCGATTCGGGCCCGCTTCGACACCCTCAACGCTCTGGTCAGCGCGATCATGCTCACCCTGCTGGTGATCGGCCTCGATCAGATCGTGTCGCGCCCGCCCTGGGCCACCGCCGCCATCGTGGTCGGTATCGGGCTGGCCATACTCGTGTATCGCCGGGCGCGCAGCCAGACGGCTCCGTTATGGCCAGTGGATCTCTTCTCCATCCGGCCATTCTCCTACGGCATCCTGGGCTGGCTCTTCATGTTCATGGCACAAACCGCTGCCTTCGTCAGCATGCCGTTCTATCTCATGGGTTCGTTCGGGCGCGACCAGATCGAAGTGGGTCTGCTGATGACGGCATGGCCGTTGAGCGGGGTGCTGATGGCGCCGATTGCCGGGAGGCTGGCCGATCGCTACCCGGCCTCGGTGCTCTGCATCGGCGGCTCGGCCACCCTGCTGGTGGGGCAGCTGCTGTTCCTGACGCTCCCCACCACCGCCAGCGACGCCCTCATCGTGGCCACGCTGGCGGTGTCGGGCATCGGTTTCGGCTTTTTCCATTCGCCCAACAATCGGGCGCTGATCTCGGCGGTGCCCATGACCCGCGTGGGCGCAGCCGGCGGGCTGCAAGGCACGTCTCGCACGTTCGGACAAAGCGTGGGCGCGGCGTTGGTGGCGATTTCGTTCAGCTTGAGCGTCGCCCACGGCGCCGTCGTGGCGCTGTACCTCGCCGCCCTGTGCACCTTTGCGGTGCTGGCCATCAATCTCGTGCGCTGGCATGGCAGCCCGATGCGCACTCGGGGCAACAGCTGATACGCTGGTGGTGACGCGGTTGGCCGCGACCCGCATACTGGCGGGGTTGCACGGCCGCCGCCGGGCCTGAACCTCTTCTCGCCGGAGCAGACCATGAGCGATAAAGTGCGACTCGACAAATGGCTTTGGGCCGCCCGATTCTTCAAGACCCGCAGCCTGGCGGCCGACGAGGTTGCCAAGGGCCGGGTGCAGGTCAACGACCAGCCCGCCAAGCCGGCCCGCGAGGTGAAGCTGGGCGACCGCATCGCCATTCGCCGAGAAGCCATCACCCTCACCGTGCTGGTGCTGGGCCTCAGTCAGGTGCGCGGGCCGGCGCCGGTCGCACGCCAACTGTATGAAGAAACCCCCGAAAGCCAGGCTGCGCGTGAGCGCCACGCCGAGATGCGTCGGCTGGCACCCGAACCGGCACACACCCTGCCCTTGGGGCGACCCACCAAACGCGACCGCCGCAACCTCGAACGCCTGCGCCGCTCCGACTGATCAGGCAGCCGAAGCCCCATCAACGACGCCATCCCGGATCACTGCACGCCCGCCACAAAACCCCGATAATGGCGGTTGCCCCCAAAATGACAACGACTCACGCCATGAGCTTTCCCGATCGCCTGATTCGCGGCTACCAATCCTTCATGCAGGGCCGCTACCCCACGGAACAGGACCGCTACGAAAAACTGGCCGAGGCCGGGCAAAAGCCCGAGGTGATGGTGATCGGTTGCTGCGATTCGCGCGTGTCCCCCGAAGCCATCTTCGATGCCGGCCCGGGCGAGCTGTTCGTGGTGCGCAACGTGGCCAACCTGGTACCACCCTGCGAAAACGACACCACCAGCCTGCATGGCACCAGCGCGGCCATCGAGTTCGCCGTGCAGGCCTTGCGCGTCAAACACATCGTGGTGTTGGGCCATGCGCATTGCGGTGGCGTGCGAGCCGTGGTGGAGCCGGGCCAACCGTTATCGCCCGGCAACTTCATCGGCAAATGGACCGCACAGATTGCCCACCTGGCCAACCATGTGCCTGTGCCAGGCGATGGGCCTGCCGAACTGATGACCCGCGTTCGCCAGGTGGAGCTGGCCGTGGTGGAGCACAGCCTGGAAATGCTCATGACCTTCGCGTGCGTGAGCGAACTGGTCAAACGCGGCAAGCTGCAACTGCATGGCGCCTATTTCGGCATCACCATGGGCCGCCTGCTGATTCGCAACCCCGACACCGGCAAGTTCGAGCCGTGTGACTCTCCGCTTTTGCAAGGCAACTGAGATGGCCGTTCACGAAATCCGTCACCCCCTGATTCGTCACAAGCTCGGACTGATGCGCCAGGCCGATCTCAGCACCAAGAGTTTTCGGGAGCTGGCCCAGGAGGTCGGCGCCCTGCTCACCTACGAGGCCGCCAAGGATCTGCCGCTTGAGCCGTACTCGGTCACGGGCTGGAGCGGCTCGGTTCAGGTAGAACGCCTGGCCGGCAAGAAAATCACCGTGGTGCCGATTCTGCGCGCGGGCATTGGCATGCTCGATGGTGTGCTCAGCCTGATCCCCGGAGCACGCGTGAGCGTGGTGGGGCTGGCACGCAACGAAACCACCCTGCAGGCTCACACCTATCTCGAACGCCTGGTGGGCGAGCTCGATCAGCGTCAGGCCATGATCGTGGATCCCATGCTGGCCACCGGTGGCTCGATGGTGGCTACCATCGATCTGCTCAAGCAGGCCGGCTGTCGCGAAATTCGGGCGCTGGTGCTGGTGGCCGCGCCCGAAGGCATCCGCCGCGTCGAAACCGCACACCCCGATGTGGATATCTACACCGCCTCGATCGACGAACGACTCAACGATCACGGCTACATCATCCCGGGCCTGGGCGACGCCGGCGACCGCATCTTCGGCACCAAGCAGAAGGTACACGAGTGATCCCGGCCCCGGGTCAAGCCCGGGGTGACGACCTCACGCAGGCCCTACGGGCCTGTCTCGCCCGGGATGACGGGCCCCGGCCCGCTACGGCGTGTACGCTCCGATGAAGATCGACGGGTCTACGCGCACGGCGTTGAGGCTCACGTTCCAGTGCAGGTGGGGGCCGGTGGCGCGGCCGGTGGCGCCGACCTTGCCCACGACAGTGCCGCGCGACACCACGTCGCCCACGCTCACGTCGATGGCCGACAGATGGCAGAACATGCTGATCAAGCCCTGGCCATGGTCGAGAAACACGGTTTTGCCGTTGAAAAAATAATCGCCCACCAGAATCACTTCGCCGTCGGCGGGGGCCTTGACCGGCGTACCTTGCGGCACGGCGAAGTCCAGCCCCGAATGCGGGTTGCGCTCTTCGCCATTGAAGAAGCGGCGCAGGCCGAACGGGCTCGACAGGCGACCGTCCACGGGTTTGTCGAAATACACGTTGCTGGGCTGGTTGGGCGAGAACCGCGCGTACGCCGCAAGCTGCTCGTCGAGTTCGCGTCGAATACGCACCAGATCGTCCGGGTTGGGGTTGACCTGCCGCTGGTTCTTCAATGTGATGTGCTGCTCGCGATACGTTCGACCGTCAACCTGAAACGCCACCCGTTCGCGCGAACCATCCGGCCACGCCACCTCCAGGGTTTGCGCGCCCGCCGAGACGTCGAGCGGGATGCCGGTAATGGCGATCCAGCGGGCGCCGTCTTCACGCAGCACCAGCACGGGCTGATCGTTGAACCAGGCGCGCGGCGCCTCGGCCTGCGTGCCCAGGCCCACCACCGCCACACCGCCGGGTACGGGACGATCGAGCAACCGGGTGATGAAGCCTTCGGCGTGCGCCAGGCCCACCACCCCCAGCAACAACCCCAGCGCCAGCCCGATGCGGGCCGAGGCAGACGAAAAGCGCGAGAAATTCGAAAGGGCAAGAAGAATAGGCATCATGGCACCGGAAACGCATCACGAACTGACGGAAGCCACCCGGCCCGACGGCAGGTCGCACCGGATCGCCCATGGATGATAGCGCGCCACCGTTTGCCCGACACCGCGACAGACGGGATAATCGGACTTTTGCCTTTGGCGCTGCGGCGCACGGATCTCTCATGGCCACTCCCGCTACTTCCATCAAGGTCGGCATCGTGGGCGGCACCGGCTACACCGGTGTCGAACTCCTGCGTCTGCTGGCCCAGCACCCCCATGCCCAGCTCACCGCCATCACCTCGCGCAAGGAAGACGGCATGGCCGTGGCCGACATGTACCCCAGCCTGCGGGGGCAAGTCGATCTGCGCTTCTCACACCCCGACCAGGCCGCCCTCGATCAGTGCGATGTCGTGTTCTTTGCCACACCACATGGTGTAGCCATGGCACAGGCCGAAAGCCTGTTGGCCGCAGGCGTGCGCATCATCGACCTCGCGGCCGACTTCCGGCTGCAAGACACCGACGCCTTCGAGCGCTGGTACAAAATGCCGCATGCCTGCGAGCCCATCCTGCGCGAGTCGGTCTACGGTCTGCCCGAGCTGCACCGCGAACGCATCCGCCAGGCCCGCGTGGTGGGCAACCCAGGTTGCTATCCCACCACCGTGGCGCTGGGCCTGGCTCCCCTGCTGGCCGACGGCGGCAAGCGCATCGATACCCAGCACCTCATCGCCGACTGCAAGTCGGGCGTCACCGGCGCAGGCCGCAAGGCCGAAATCGGCATCCTGTTTTCCGAGGTATCCGATTCGTTCAAGGCCTACGGCGTGGCCGGCCATCGTCACCACCCCGAGATGGTCGAGCAGCTCGAAGCCCTGCTGGGCGATCGCGTGGGCCTCACTTTCGTGCCGCATCTGGTGCCCATGGTGCGCGGCATGCATTCCACCCTGTACGCCCGCATCACGCCCGAAGGCCGCGATACCGATTTCCAGGCACTGTTCGAGCAGCGCTATGCCAACGAGCCGTTCGTCGATGTCATGCCCCCCGGCAGCACACCCGAAACCCGCACCGTCAGGGCGTCGAACATGGTGCGCATCGCCGTGCACCGGCCCGGCAACGGCGATCAGCTCGTGGTGCTGGTGATCCAGGACAACCTCGTCAAGGGTGCCTCGGGTCAGGCGGTGCAAAACATGAACCTGCTGTTCGGCCTGCCCGAAACCACCGGCCTGCAGCACGTGGCCGTGCTGCCCTGATGCGCAAACGGGACAGCCCCAACTCGTGGCTGTCGCCGGCTCGCCTGCGCCTGTACGCGACGGGCGGGCTGGTGGGGGTTTGCCTGCTGGCCGGGCCCTCGCTGGCGCCAGCGGCGCAACCCGACGCGCGCACCGAAGAAAGCAATCCGCCAGCGGCCGCCGCCGAACAAGGTGTCACTCCGGCCAATCACAACAGTCGCCTCGAAGCCCAGCGCAACCCTCGCAGCAACGGCGAACCCTCCGGCGCCTCAGCGCAAACCGGGCGCGTCCTCGTGCAGCCCGATTGGATCGCGCAGCTGTACGACGAACTCGACCAGGCCGCGCAGCGAGAACAGGCCTTGCGCCACCAGATTCGCTCGCTGCACTCACAACTGGCCGACGCCCGCCAGGCCAACGATGCGCTCACGGCAGCCCTGACGGCAGAACGCGAGGCCAGCGCCGCCATTCGGTCGGCTCAAGCCGTGCTCGACAGCCGGCTGGCCGTGGCCGAATCGGCCCAGGCCGCGCTTGGGCAAGAACTGGCTGCGGCGCGCGGCGAAATCACCAGGCTGCAACGGCGCGTGGCGTTTTTCGAGCGACTGGTGCCCGACGGCAATGAGGGCAACCGCATCAGCATCCGTTCGGCCGAAGTCCACTCCCTGGGTAGCAACCTGGTGCAGTATCGTGTGCTGGTGATGCGTCACGGCCCGGCTCACGAACCGTTTGAAGGTACGCTCCAGTTCGTGGCAACTGGCAATCACGACGGCAGCAGTGCTACCATACCCCTTGAAAGGTTGGCAACTGCCCCCACCTCAGAATCAGGCGCTTCGGCACAGGCTGAAGCCGCAGGCCTCAATTTCCAGCAATATCAACGCGCCAGCGGGCTGTTGGCCATCCCACCGGGCTTTGAACCGGCTACCATTACCGTGCGCGTCATCCAGGGCAAGGCCGTCAAGGCCGAGCACACCATGACGCTGGCCAAGGAGTTACCCAAATGAATGCTACCGTTGAAACCGTCGATTTCGATGCCCCGCCCGTACCGCTCGTGTTTACCGACTCGGCGGCCAACAAGGTCAAAGACCTCATCGTCGAAGAGTCCAACCCCGAACTCAAGTTGCGCGTGTTCGTTCAGGGCGGCGGCTGCTCCGGCTTCCAGTATGGCTTCACGTTCGACGAAGACGTCAACGACGACGACACCCAGCTCGACAAGAACGGCGTGCAGCTACTGATCGACCCCATGAGCCTGCAATACCTCATGGGCGCCGAGATCGACTACAAAGAAGATCTGCAAGGTGCCCAGTTCGTGATCCGCAACCCCAATGCCGCCAGCACCTGCGGCTGCGGCTCGTCGTTCTCGATCTAACCCCGCATCTGCTGCCCAGCCGGTGCCGCCAGGCATCGGTCAACCGCGATTCCGGCCGCCCGGCATCACTCCCATGGGGTGAACCGGGCGGTTGTTGTTTGCCCTTGTCCTTTCTCTCATGGCTCTGATTCAACTGCAACAGGTGCAGCTGGCCTTTGGTCACGTCCCGCTGCTCGACCACGCCGACTTCTCGCTGGAGCCGCGCGAGCGCGTCGGCCTTATCGGCCGCAACGGCACCGGCAAATCATCGATGCTGGCACTGCTGGCGGGTCTGGCCGACCCCGACGACGGCGAGGTCATCCGCAGCAGTGCGGTACAGGTCGCTCTGGTGCGTCAGGAGCCCGACCTCGACGATCACCTCACGGTCTACGAGGCCGTGCTCGACGAAGCGTCGCTGCCGCTCGATGCCACCGATCCCGAGAGTTGGCGCCGTCCGGCGCGCGTTCAGGCGCTGCTCGACAAGCTCCAGTTCGACCCATCGCTGAAGGTGGGCGAGCTCTCTGGCGGCATGCGCAAGCGCGTGGCGCTGGCACGTGGTGTGGCCCGCGAACCCGACGTCCTGCTGCTCGACGAACCCACCAACCATCTCGACTTCGCGGGCATCAGTTGGCTCGAGGAGCTATTGCGGGGCTTTGGCGGCAGCGTGGTGGTGATTACGCACGATCGTCGCTTTCTGGATGCCGTTGCCACCCGCATCATCGAACTCGACCGCGGCCGGCTCAGCAGCTACCCCGGAAATTTCAGCACCTATCAAAAACGCAAGGCCGAGATGCTGGCCGCCGAAGCCCTGGAGCAGGCGCGTTTCGACAAACTCCTGGCTGAAGAAGAGGTCTGGATCCGCAAGGGGGTTGAAGCCCGCCGCACCCGCAACGAAGGCCGCGTGCGACGCCTCGAAGCCCTGCGCCGCACGCGTCAGGCCAGGCGCGAGCGTCAGGGCAATGTGCAGCTCAATGTGGATGCGGGTCAGCGCTCGGGCAAGCTGGTGGCCGAACTCATCGACGTGAGCAAGGCGTTCGATGGTCGGCCGGTGATTCAGAACTACAGCACCACGATCCTGCGCGGCGATCGCATCGGGGTGATCGGCCCCAACGGCGCCGGCAAGACCACGCTGCTCAAGCTGATTCTGGGCCAACTCGAACCCGATTCGGGCACCGTGCGACGCGGCACCCAGATGCAGGTGGCCTACTTCGATCAGATGCGTGCCCAGCTCGACGACAACGCCACTCTGTGCGAGGTGATCAACCCGGGCAGCGAATGGGTCGAAATCGGCAACCAGCGCAAGCACGTGATGACCTATCTGGGCGACTTCCTGTTCCCGCCGCAGCGGGCGCAGTCGCCAGTCAGCAGCCTGTCGGGCGGCGAGCGTGCCCGGCTGCTGCTGGCCCGCCTGTTTGCCCGACCGGCCAACGTGCTGGTGCTCGATGAGCCCACCAACGACCTCGATATCGAAACCCTCGAGCTGCTCGAAGAACTGTTGCAGGACTACCCGGGCACCGTGTTTCTGGTGAGCCACGACCGCGAGTTTCTCAACAACGTGGTCACCCAGACCATTGCCTCCGAAGGCGAAGGCCGCTGGCGCGACTACGTGGGCGGCTACGACGATTGGCTGGCCCAGCGGCCCGACCCCGTGGCCAACACGTCCGCTGTCAACGACACGACGGGCAGCAAGCCGTCACGCCCGACGACCGCCTCATCGGCCCCACCCGATGCTGCCTCCGCCGCGTCCGGTGCCGAGCTCCGCAAGCCGGCCAGCCGGGCGCGCAGCGGCGGCCTGACCTCATGGGAAGAGCGCGAACTCGCCGCCCTGCCGGCAGCGATCGAAACCCTCGAATCGGAACAAACCGAACTCGGCCACCAACTGGCCGAGCCGGATCTCTATCGCGACGGTCCGGAGCGGGCCGCCGAGATCCAGGCCCGTATCGACGCCATCGAAAGCCAGCTGCTCGAGAAAATGGAGCGCTGGGAAGCCCTCGAAGCGCGTCAACCGGGCGGCTGATCGATCACTCCGGCCAGGCGCGGTCGATCAGCTTGCCGGCCACCCCCGCTTCCAGCGGCGCGCCATCGCCCAGCACCCAGCCGCCCCCGCCGTGCAGGCGGGTGGCCACAAAGGCCTCGGCCACATCTGCCGGCGCATGATCGCGCAGCAAACTGGCCTGAGCGATCCATACCAGCTGCCGCGCAATGCGTCGGGCCGAAGGTTCGAGAAGGTGCTCCGGTCCGAGGAGGGTAGCGCGCAACGCGTCAATCGCCTGCCGCAACGCTGGCGAGTCGTTGGCCAGCGCCGCCTGCGCATCGAGCCAGGCCAACACCGAATCAGGGTCACGCCCCAGGGCACGCAAAATATCCAGACAAATGACATTGCCGGAACCTTCCCATACCGAATTCACCGGCGCTTCGCGAAACCAGCGTGCCATCGGCCCGGTCTCGACGTAGCCGTTGCCGCCCCACACTTCCAGAGCCTCGCCGGCAAACTCCACCGCACGCTTGCAGATCCAGAACTTGGCGGCTGGCATGAGGACTCGCGTATAGACGCGCTCTGCCGGCGAATCGTCGTGCTCGAAGGCCCGGGCCAGGCGCACCATGAGCCAGGTAGCCGCTTCGCTTTCGAGGGCCATGTCGGCCAACACCTGTCGCATCAGCGGTTGCGCGACCAGGGTTCGACCAAACGCCTGACGATGCCTGGCGTAATGAATGGCTTGCACCAGCGTCTGGCGCAGAATGGCCGTGCTGCCGATCACGCAGGCCAGTCGGCTGAAAGTGGCCATCTGCAGAATGGTAGGTATGCCCCGTCCCGGCTCGCCCACCAGCACACCCCACGCGTCGTGAAACTCGACTTCGCTACTGGCATTGGCCCGATTGCCGAGCTTGTCTTTCAGGCGCAGGAGGCGAATGGCGTTGCGCGTGCCGTCAGCCCGCCAGCGTGGCACGAAGAAGCAGCTCGGGCCGTCGTCGGTCTGGGCCAGCACCAGATGAGCGTCGGACGTCGGTGCCGAGTAAAACCATTTGTGGCCGGTGAGGCGATAGGCATTGCCTCGGCCGGGTGCGTCCTCGGGCTCGGCGCGAGTGGTGTTGGCCCGCAGGTCGGAGCCGCCCTGCTTTTCGGTCATGCCCATGCCGATCATGAGGCTGCGCTTGCCCGGCATGGGCTGATCGGAGCCGTCGTATTCGGTGCTGTACAACCCGGCCCGGACCTGTTCGAACAAGGCGGGCTCTTGCTGCAGCACCGGTATCGCCGCCGTGGTCATGATGCTCGGACACAGCGTGGCCGCATCCACCTGACCATGCAGATACAGACCAGCGGCCCACGATAGCCACGAGCCAGGCTCGGGGCGGCTATAGGGCAGGCTGATCAATTCGCGCTGCCGCAGCCCTGCCATGAGCTCGTGCCAGGCTGGCGCAAAATGGACGGCGTCGATGCGCTCGCCCAGGCGGTTGTAAGGCTGATGTTCGGGCGGCTGCCGATCGGCATCGGCGGCCAGCGCCCGAGTGACGGGCTGCGCCAACCATTGCGCCTGACGATGCAAGGCCTGTTGCTGCCCCTGGCTGGCCCAGCAGGCAGTGGCCGCTGACAGCGCGGCGTCGGCCTGCAGACTGTTGACTTCGGGAAGATCGCCAACCTGATTGTTGGCCACTTGCGCTTCGCCCATGGCTGCCTCCCGCACCGATATGGCTGGTGGGTGCAGTGTGGCAGACCCAGTGGCCTCTCGCCAAGCGAACCCAGGCGGGAAGGGGATCAGGCCGGATACCAGGCACCCAGCACCCGAGGCCCCCGGGCACCGGTGACCGACGGCAGGTTGCCGGGCACACCCAGCACGTGGGCGCGAGCCAGCCAGGCAAACGCCAGGGCCTCCACCTGCTGTGGCGGCACACCCAGCGCTGCCGTGGATTGCACGGCCCGGCCCGGCAGGTACGACGCCAGCGTCGTCATCAACACCGGGTTGGCCGCGCCACCGCCGCACACATAAATCTCGCGGGCATCGCCCGCCACCGTACGAATGGCCCGCGAGGTGCTGAGCGCGGTGAGCTCTCCCAGAGTGGCCTGCACGTCGACCGGCCGCAAGGCGTGGCCACTGCGGCGGGTGTAAGCGTCGAGTCGCTGATCGAGCCAATCGGCATGAAACCGGTCGCGGCCGGTCGACTTGGGTGGTGGCAGGGCAAACCAGGGCTCACTGGCGTAAAGGTAGGTGCAAAGATCGGGATTGACGGTACCGCCGGCCGCCCATTGGCCATCGGCGTCGTAGGCCTGACCACGATGGCGCTGGCACCAGAGGTCCAGCAACATATTGCCGGGCCCGGTATCGAACCCGCCGGCCTCCGGCAAACCGGAAGCCTCCGCCGGCACCGTGACCCGGCCAGGCAGCACGCTGACGTTGGCAATACCGCCCAGATTGAGCAGAACCCGTGGGGCATCGCCGGCAAACACCGCCTGGTGGAAAGCCGGCACCAGGGGCGCACCCTCGCCGCCTGCCGCCACGTCGCGGCTGCGCAGATCAGCCACCACGCCGATACCGGTGAGCTCGGCCAGACGCGCAGGCGCGTTGAGCTGCCAGGTATAGCCGAGGTCGGGTCGGTGACGGACGGTTTGGCCGTGGGCGCCGATGGCCAGCACCGCCGACGCGTCCAGCGCGGATTCCTGCAGGAGACGCGCGACGGCCTCGGCGTACAGATCGACCAGAGACAGCGCGGCCAGGGCCGCCCGGTGCAGCTCGTTCTGACCCGGCGTGTTGAGTGCCAGAAGGCACTCGCGCAACTCGGCGGGCATGTCGATGCTGACATGTGCCAGAACCCGAGGGGCTTCGGTCGCCTCGGCAGCGCCATCACCAAAACAGGCCAACACTCCATCGACCCCATCCATGCTGGTACCCGACATCAGGCCAATGACGTTCATGACGCGCTCGACACCCTGCTTGCAGACAAGGCGACATCCTAGCATCGCCTCCGGGAACCGCAATGCGTCTGGCGTCCGGTGCGACGGCCCCGGGGCCGTCGCACCGGACGATGACTCAATGTGCGCCCAGATAGGCCTGTGCCAATGCGGGATCGTTCATCATCTGGGCCGCACTGCCTTGCGCCACGATCCGGCCGCCCGCCATCACATAGGCACGATCGGCCAGCGCCAGTGCCAGGCCGGCCATCTGATCCACCACCACCAGCGTGATGCCCTCGTCGCGCAGCTGATTCAGCGAATCAAACAACTCCGCGATGATCTTGGGCGCCAGGCCCAGAGAGGGCTCATCGAGCAGCAGGATCCGCGGCCGCGCCATCAACCCCCGGGCAATGGCCAGCATCTGCTGTTCGCCGCCCGACAGCAAACCCGCACGCTGATGCAAGCGCTCTCGAAGGCGCGGGTAGCGCTGCAACATCGCCTCCACCCTCGCCTCGCGATCCTGGGGGTGGAGAAAGGCGCCCAGGCGGATGTTGTCGAGCACGCTCAACTCGGGGAATACCTGACGGCCTTCGGGAACCAGAATCATCCCCCGCTGCACCACGCTTTCGGCATCCGCCCGCACCAACTCCTCGCCCTCGAGGTGGATACCGCCCGACACGACCGGGCGATGCAAGCCGCTCAGAGCTCGCATCAGGGTCGACTTGCCGGCGCCGTTGGCCCCCAGAAGGGCAACCACCTCGCCGGCACGAACTTGCAGATCGATGCCGTGCAATACCGGGTCGGCGCCATAGCCGGCCACCAACGCCCCCACGCCCAGCATCTCTCGACCCGAGGCACGCCCCCCACCCGCACGACGGGCAGAGGGGGCATCAGACGCCAGGGATTCGCCCAGATAGGCTTGCTGAACGGCCGGGTCGGCCTGCACCTCGGCGGGGGTGCCCTCGGCCAGGCGCTTGCCCGACTCCAGCACCACGACGTGATCGGAGATGCCCATGACCAGTGTCATGTCATGCTCCACCACCAACACACCGACACCGGCATCCGCAATGCGGCGCAATAGTTCGGCAAGACTCTGCTTGTCTTCGCGCGACAAGCCGGCTGCCGGCTCGTCGAGCAGCAAGGCCTCCGGATCCATGGCCAGCGCTCGCGCGATTTCGACCAGACGCCGATCGACATGCGGCAGATCGGCCGCCGGCAATGTGGGGTCACCCCGATAGCCGCACCAATGCAGCAAGGCCCGGGCACGTTGCACGCGATCGTCCTGGCGCAGGCGCCCGGCGCCCAGCAAAGGCCCGAGTCGGCCACGCGTCATGGCCAGGGTCACGTTGTGTTCCACGCTCAGCGTTCCGAACAACTGCGAGGTTTGATAGCTACGCGCGACCCCCCGGCGGGCAATCTGCAAGCCGGCGCGACCGGTAAGCGGCAGGTCGCCCAGGGAGAACCGGCCTGCGGTGGGACGATAGAATCCGCTCAGCATGTTCAGCACCGTCGATTTGCCGGCGCCATTGGGCCCGATCAGGCTGGTCACCTGACCGGCCTGCGCCACGAACCCCAGCTGGTCGACGGCGCGCACACCGCCAAACTGCATGGCCAGCCCATCGGCCGACAAAGGTTGGCGACGACGCGCGTCGAGTTGCACCGCGGTGGCGGCCCCTGAGGCCTCCTGGCTACCGCGAGCCCCGGGGTCCGCGCGTCGCTCGGTGCGCGAGAACCGCTCGCGCAGGCCGTGCGCCAACTGGCTGGCGAGCCCCACGACGCCTCCCGGAGCCACCCACAGAACCACCAGCAGCAAGGCGCCGAAGAACAGCAAACGCATGTCTTCCAGGCCGGAGAGCCACTCGGGCAGCAGACCCACCACGACGGCGCCAACCACTGGCCCGAACACCGTGCCCACACCTCCCAGCAGCACGATCAGCACAAACAGGATCGACTGAATCAAGCTGAAAGTGCTGGGCGTGACGAACGTGGACAGGGGGGCATACAACGCACCCGCCGCCCCGGCCAATGCCGCCGAGACGGCAAAGGCCGTGGCTTTGGTGACCAGCGGGTTGATGCCGACCGATTCGGCGGCCACTTCGCTATCGCGCACGGCCCGGATGGCGGCGCCCCACGTCCCGGACGACAGCCAGGCAAACAGTGCCAGGCTCACGCCCAGCGTCAGCAAGGCCAGCATGGCCACGGATTGCTCGCCGCTGAGCCCGAAACCCAGCGCGGGCGCAGGAATCATCATGATGCCGTTGTGACCACCCGTGAGTCCGGGTGTCTCGATGATGAGGTGCTCCACGACAAAGGCAAACGCAATGGTGATCATCGCCAGATAAGGCCCCTTGACGCGCAGCGCCGGCAAAGCCAGCAATCCCCCCAACACGGCACAGATCGCGATCGCCAGCGGCCAGGCCAACCAGAAATTCAAGGTTTCGTTGCTGGTCAGAATCGCCACGGTGTAGGCGCCGATGGCATAGAACGCCACATGCCCCAGCGACATCTGGCCACTGAGCCCGATAAGCACGTTCAAGCCTATGCCCACCACCGCCAGCAACGCCACACTGGCGAGCACAAAGACGTAATAGGTATTGAGGTTTAGGGCGATGACGGCAGTGGCAAGCAGCAATGCCACCACACTGGCAATCTGCCACGGCGCTCCCAGGCCAAGCTCCCGGCGTTTTGATGGAGTCGCATTCATACTTTGCGCACCTCCGCCCGACCAAACAGCCCATTGGGCCGCACGGCCAGGGCAACGATCACCAGCCCGAAGGTGAGAATGTAGGTATAACCCGAGCCCAGCGTGGCCGTGGTCAGGGCTTCTGCCACGCCAAACAGGAGCCCGGCAATCATCACACCCCAGGCACTGGTGATTCCTCCCAGGATGGCCACCGCAAAAGCCTTGAGCCCGAACACCGTGCCCATATCGGCCTGCACGTTGAAGAGCGGGGCAATCAGCACGCCAGCCACCCCGGCAAACAGGGCAGACACGGCGAACGCGGCGGCGACCGCCCGCTTGATGGGAATGCCCATGAGTCGCGCTGCCTGACGATTCTGCACCACCGCCAGCAAGGCTGTTCCCCAGCGCGTGCGGCGCGACACGAGATACAAGCCGGCGGCCAGCACCAGACCCACCACCGGAATCAGCACATCCAGCAAACTCACGCTCAGGCCGAGACCGTCGGGGGCCACGTTGATCCCCGTGAGCCCCGATGGCAGGCTCCGTGGCTCCTTGCCGAAGGTCAGCATCACCAGATTGTCCACCACGATCCCCAATGCCACGGTGGCCATCAGCCATGAATCCGACCCGCGCGAGGCAAACGGGCGCACGGCCAGACGCTCGACGACCAGGCCATACACGGTGCACAACAACAGGGCGACCACGATGGCCGGCAGCAGCGGCCACCCCCAGGTCTGAGCCAGGGTGTAGGTAAAGACGGCGCCCAGCATCATCGCGCTGCCCTGGGCAAAGTTCATGGTGCCCGAGACGGTGTAAGTGATGTAGAAGCCCAGGGCCATCAGGCCATACATGCTGCCGAGGCCGAGCCCACTGATCAGGGCAGAGGTCAGGACCATGATGTCCTCCGCACCAGGCCGCAGGGAGTCGTCGCCACTCGCACGCACCAAGGGGCAGCAGCGCGCCGGCACCTCGATGCGAGGCGCGCCGGCAGGAGGGTAGGCGGGAAGGCAGAACATGAAGGCATGGCAGGCTCCAACGAAGGGTGTACCCGACCCGCAGACGCCGCCAGCAACGGCGAACGGGGTGAGGCTTCTGTTGAATGCCACGCAAGAGCCGTGCCAATATCACGTCACGAGTGACGATTTCGTTGCCATTCGATACCGAAAATTGTCGACAATTCGCGCGACAATGGCACGGCATTTGCAAACGATCTCGTGGTTCCCCCTTTTCGCGAGAGTTCGATGACACTGCGCTACGACGGCGACCTCCCCACTCATGGTCGATTCGATTACGTCCCGATTACCCGGCGCGCAGACTACCGCTGGCCAAACGGCGCCCGATTGGCGGTGTATCTGGGCTTCAACCTGGAACATTTCGCCTTTGGCGAGGGCGCGGGTGCGGCCATCGGCCCGACGTTGCCCGAACCGGACGTGCTGAATTACGCCTGGCGCGAGTATGGCAACCGCGTGGGCGCCTGGCGTTGCCTGACGCTCTTCGATCAACTCGAGTTACCCACGGCGGCGCTGGTGAACACCGCGCTGTACCATCATTGCCCCGAATTGGTGCAGGCCTTCGTGGACCGAGGCGACGAACTGGTAGGGCACGGACACACCAACGCCGAACGCCAGGGCGACCTGACAGAACCCGACGAGAAGCGCCTGTTGCAGCTCTGCCGCGACCGGGTCGCGCAACACAGTGATCGACAGGTGCAAGGCTGGCTATCCCCCTGGATATCCGAAAGCCCGGTCACGCCCGACCTCCTGGCCGAGACGGGCTATCGATACACCCTGAACTGGTGTCACGATGATCAGCCCACTGCCATGCGCACTCGCTCCGGCCAAACCTTGTGGAGCGTGCCGTATCCGCAGGAGCTGAACGACATTCCGATGATCGTTGCCCGCAAGCTCGACGGGCAGGCCTTTGCCCAGATGATCGTCGACAATCTCGACGAAATGCTCCTGCAGGCCGAGCACCAGCCTCTGGTCATGGGGGTGGCCCTGCATCCGTATCTGGTAGGCCAGCCCTACCGCCTGCATCACCTGCGACGCGCCTTGCAACATCTGACCGAGGCCCGCCAGCGTGGGGAGGTATGGATCGCCACACCGAGCGAGATCTGCGAACATCACATTGCCAGCGCCACGTGAACGCCGCCCCCGGGATCACTGCCACCTCTCCCCCACCCGACGCCCCCTTCACCGCAACCCCCATGCCTTCATCACCCCCAACCCTGGCGAACGACGATAGTCAGCGGCCCGGTGGCGCGCTGGCCGAAGTGCGCCACGGCGACTCCCCCGAAGACCGCATCTACAAAGCCGTGTTCGAGAGCGTCATGGCGCGCCGTCTCGTGCCCGGCACCAAATTACCGGAAGCGGGTCTGTGCGACCTCTTTCAAGCCAGTCGCTCGGCCGTGCGGCTGGCCTTGCAGCGGTTGGCGCACGATCACATCGTGCAGCTGCGCCCCAATCGGGGAGCTCGCATCGCCGTACCCACCTGGGAAGAGACCCGCCAGATCTTTGAAGCACGACGCGAGCTCGAAGCCAGCGTGATCCGCCTGGTGGCACGGCGCATTACGCCCGCTGGCGTGGCCGAACTCCGCACCAGGCTGGCGCAGGAGAGTCGCGCCATGCACCGGTTCGATCAGCCGGCCTGGGCACGCCTGGCCAGCGGCTTTCACCTGCATCTGGCCGAACTGAGTGGCAACGCCCTGCTGCAACGCTACCTGCTCGAGATCATCTCGCGTTGTTCCCTCATCATTGCGCTTTACGAAACCCCGGGCAGCGCCAGTTGCGAACACGACGAACACGAAAGACTGGTCAACTGCCTGGAACGCGGTGACGCCGACGCGGCGCTTGCCTTGATGAGCGAACATCTCGACGGCATGGAACAGAGAATCAACCTGAATGCCCGTCGCAGCGAACCCAGCCTGGGCGAACTGCTGGGGCTGTCGTCCTGATGTCCTTGAAGTTGACGATCTCTCACCCTCTTTGTCGACAATCCCGACGTTTTTTGTAGAACCTGGCATGCGATTTGCATGTGAAGTGGTGTGACAACGTTCCCTCACCCCTCCACAAGGATGCCAGTCATGTTCCCTACTGCAACGCCTGCCCGGATCACGCGCCGGGCCTGCCTCACCACGCTTGCCTCGGCAACCCTCCTGCTGTCACTGCCCACGGCTCACGCCGCCGAACCTGTCAAGATCGGACTGGTCACGGCCCTGTCCGGCCCATCGGCCGTCGCCGGTGAAGCCATCACACGCGGCATGGCCGTGGCCATCGACGAAATCAACGCCGCTGGCGGCGTGCTCGACGGCCGGCCGCTGGAACTGGTACGACGCGACGACGAAGGCAACCCCGCCAAAGGTGTGGTGGGCGCCCGGGAGCTGCTGCACCGCGAGCAGGTCTCGGTGCTGTTCGGTGGCCTCGACTCCCCCGTGGCTATCGCCATTGTGCCGCTGGTGAACCAGGCCAAAGTGCCGTTCATGATTCCGTGGGCCGCCGCCACCATCATCACCCGCAACGGCGCCGACGACAACTATGTCTTCCGCGTGTCGGCGGTAGACGAGCTGGTGGATATCAGCATGCTCAACTACGCCGTGGACACGTTCGACGTGCAGAAGCCCGGCCTCATGCTGGTGAACAATGCCTGGGGTGAATCCAACGAACGGGGCCTGGCCGCCGCGCTCGAGGCCAAGGGCATCTCGGCGGCAGGGGTCGAAAAATTCGAAGCCAGTGCCGTCGACATGGTGCCGCAGCTGACCCGACTGCGCGAAGCGGGAGCCGATGGTCTGCTGATGGTTGCCAACGTGGCACCGTCGGCCCAAGTGGTCAAGTCGCTCGACCGCATGGGTTGGGATGTCCCCATCGTGTCGCACTGGGGGCCTCCCGGCGGCCGCTTCAATGAACTGGCCGGCCCCAACGCCGGATCGGTGCATTTCGTGCAAACCTACAGCTTCTTCGGGGATGACGAATCGCCGGCCCGCGATCGCGTGATCGACGCCCTCAAGGCCAAATACGACAACGTCAACGGGCCTGAAGACATCACACCGGCCATTGGCGTGGCCAATGCGTACGACGCCATGCACCTGACGGCACTGGCCATCGACGCGGCCGGAGCGCTCGAAGGGCCGGCCATCCGCGACGCCTACTACGAGGTGGGCACGTACGACGGGCTGATCAAGACCTACGAGCAGCCGTTTGCCCCGGAGCAACACGATGCCCTGACACCCGATGACTACGTGTGGGCCCAGTTCGTGGGTGAACGCATCCTGCCGGTGGGTATGGCGCAACCATGAGCCCTGCTGCCCCGCAAGCCAGTCCGTGGCTCGCCGCCCTGAGCGGCGAGCGCATCCTGATCTTCGGCGGCAGCTCCGGCATCGGAGAGGCCACCGCCCGGCTGGCGGCCGAAGCCGGCGGCACCGTGACCATCGCCTCGCGTCAGGCGGAACGCCTGGCGGCCGCCCGGCGCCGCCTGCCAACAACGGTGCGAACGGAAGTGATCGACCTCGAGCAGGCCGACGCCGTCGACGCGTTGTTTGGTCGACACGACGATTGGCATCACGTCGTCGTCGCGGGTTCGGCCACAGCCGTTGGCCCTGTGCGGGAGCTCGCTCTGGCGTCGGCGGAGGCCGCCATGCGCAACAAATTCTGGGGCGCCTACCACGTGGCCCGCAGCGCACACATCGTGCCGGGCGGCTCGCTCACCTTCGTCTCGGGCGTCTACAGCCAGCGACCGGTGGCTCAAGCCGTGCTCCAGGGCGCCATCAACGCTGCCCTGGAGGGCCTCACGCGAGGGCTGGCGCTGGAGCTGGCGCCCCTGCGGATTCGGGTGAATGCAGTATCGCCCAGCACCACCGCTACCCCGCTCTGGGATCGGCTGGGGCCAGAAGGCCGGCAGCAGAAGTTCGAGGCCATGGCCGCCCGACTGCCGGTGGGGCGCGTGGCGACTGCTGAGGACATCGCCCACGCCATCCTGATGACATGCACCAACCCCTTCATGACGGGTTCCACTGTGCTGATCGACGGCGGCGACGCCCTGGTCTGACGGCTGGCCCGAAGAGCGCAGTCGAACCCACAACTCTCCTCCTGGCCCGATCATGACACTACTGAATGTACCCATTATTGACATTGCTCCATCCCGCGAGGGTTCCACGCAAGACAAGGCCGACGTGGCACGGCAGGTGGATCAAGCCTGTCGCGACATCGGCTTTCTCGTGATCCGTGGTCACGGCGTGGATCCTGCCCTGATCGCGGCCACGCAGCAGGTGTCCCGCCAGTTCTTCGACCTGCCGCTGGCCGAGAAGGAGACTGTGGCTCGACCCTCGATCGACAGCACCCGAGGCTATACCGCGATACATGAGGAATCCCTGGCGCGCTCGCGTGATGCCGACGCCACCGGCAGCGACCTGAACGAGAGCTTCATGATCGGTCCGGTGGATTTGCCCGATGCCGCCTACGCCAACGCGCCGGAGGCGGGCAAACACTTCGCGCCCAATCTGTGGCCGGCGGCCTTGCCCGATCTTCAGCCCGTCTACACCGCCTATTACCGCGAGATGGGAGAGCTTGCTGCCACCTTGATGCGCATCTTCGCGTTGGGCCTGAACCTGCCCGAGTCACACTTTGACGACAAGATCGACAAACACATCAGCCGATTACGGGTACGCAACTACCCCGCCCCCGAGCGCCCGCCGGAACCCGGACAGATTCGTGCCGGCGCGCATTCCGATTACGGCAGCATGACGCTGCTCTACACCGAAGACAAGCCCGGCGGCCTGCAGGTGTGCAACGCCCAGGGCGATTGGGTGGATGTGCCGATTCAACCCGGGTGCTACATCATCAACATCGGCGACCTGATGGCACGCTGGAGCAATGACAACTGGGTGTCCACCCTGCACCGGGTGGTCAACCCGCCAGCCGAGGCGGCTGCCGACAGCCGACGCCTCTCGCTGGTGTTCTTTCACAATCCCAATTACGACGCCGAGATCACCAATCTGGTGCCATCGCAAACGGCCAAGTATCCACCGACCACATCGGGCCAGCATCTGCGCGAACTCTATGTGCGCACGCAAAATGCCTGAGCTGACCCGAGCACAAGGAACTCCCCCCATGAGATTGCAAGGAAAGGTTGCCATCGTGACCGGAGCAGCCGGCGGAATCGGCCACGCCACCGCCGCCCTGTTTGCGCGCGAAGGCGCGGTGGTCTACGCCACCGACCTCACACCACCGACATTCGAGAACCCCGACATCCGGACCCTGCGGCAGGATGTCACGTCGAGCGCCGACTGGGTGGCGTTGGTTGGCGAGATCGTCGAGGCCGAAGGCGAACTGTCGGTGCTGGTGAACAACGCCGGCATCATTGGCCCGTACGAAGACGTGGTCAACACCGACATGGCCGACTACGAACGCGTCGTTGCGGTGAACCAGACGGCGGTCTTTCTGGGCATGAAGCACTGCATTCCCGCCATGCAGGCGGGCGGCGGCGGCACCATCGTGAACGTGTCGAGCATGTGGGGCATTATCGGCGTGGAAGGCGTGGCGGCCTATCAGGCGAGCAAGGGCGCCGTACGCTGTCTCACCAAGAACGCGGCGGTCACGTACGCGCCGCAGATTCGGGTCAATTCGCTGCACCCCGGTTTGACCTGGACACCCATGATCGAGGCGCAGGACCCGGCGCTTCGACAAAAGCAGGTCGACGGCACCCCACTCGCACGCATGGGCCGGCCCGAAGAGCTGGCCCATGCCGCGCTCTTTCTTGCCAGTGACGAATGTGCCTATATTACCGGCGCCGAACTGGTGGTCGATGGCGGCCACACCGCCCGCTGATTCAGGAGATCGATCGCATGGTCAACCCGGTACGAGGTCGTCGCGGCATGGCCGTGGCGCCACACGCTCTTGCCTCGCAGTCCGCCCTGGCGGTGCTGCGCGATGGTGGCAACGCCATCGAGGCCATGGTGGCAGCCGCCGCCACCATCGCTGTGGTCTACCCCCACATGAACGGCATCGGCGGTGATGGTTTCTGGTTGATTCGCTTGCCCGGGGCGCGAGGCGACGACGTGATCGGCATCGATGCCAGTGGCGCGGCGAGTCTGGCGATACACCCCGAGCAATATGGCAGCGCCTCGGCCATCCCTTTTCGTGGCGGCACGGCCAGCATCACAATGGCCGGCACGGTATCGGGTTGGGACCAGGCGCTGGCCCTGAGCCGCGCTCGCGTGGGCGGGCGCCTGCCGTTGGCCAGGCTCCTGGCCGACGGCATCGACTATGCCAGGCACGGCGCCCCGGTTACGCGCAGCCAGCACCACCACACCGCCAGCAAGCTGCCGGAGCTCTCGCACCTCGACGGCTTTCTGGCAACGTTCACCGCTCAGGGAGAAGCGCCGGCACCGGGCACCTTGTTTCAACAAAGCAAGCTCGCCGATACGTTTGCCCACATGGCAAACGCCGGGCTCGACGACTTCTATCGCGGCGACCTCGCACGCAGCATGGCCCACGATCTGGGCCAGGCCGGCAGCCCGCTCGATCTGGCAGATTTCGCGGCGCACCAGGCCCGGCTTTGCACACCGCTGACGTTGAATCACTCGGCCGGGCGCGTCTTCAATCTGCCGCCGCCCACTCAAGGGTTGGTGTCGCTCATCATTCTGGGCCTGATGGACCGACTGGGCGCAGCCGGCATGGACCACCTCGGCACCGAGTTCGTGCACGTGGCGGTCGAGTCGGTCAAGCAGGCCTTTGCGCTACGCGATCGCTACCTGACAGACCCGGCGCATATGTCGATCGACCCGGCCGACTCCCTGCAGCCCGCCATGCTCGACGCGATGGCAGGACGGATCGACCTGACACGTGCCGCCCCCTGGGGCGCCGGCAAAGGCCCCGCCGATACCGTATGGATGGGTGTGATCGACGGCCAGGGTTGCGCCGTGTCGATGATCCAGAGCCTTTACCATGAGTTCGGCTCGGGCGTGGTGCTGCCGCAGAGCGGCATCGTCTGGCAAAACCGCGGCGCGTCGTTCTCGCTGCAGCCCGGTCACGTCAATGTGCTGGCGCCCGGCAAGAAGCCCTTTCATACGCTGAACCCCGCCCTGGCCCTGCTCGACGACGGCCGCACAATGGTCTACGGCAACATGGGCGGCGACGGCCAGCCGCAGAGCCAATCGGCCGTGTTTGCGCGTACCGTATTGCACGGCCTCAACCCCCAGGAAGCCATCCAGGCCCCACGCTGGCTATTGGGCCGCACCTGGGGGCAGCACAGCGACTCGCTCAAGTTGGAAGGCGGCTTTCCGCAGGCCACCGTGGATGGCCTGCGCGCGCTAGGCCATGACGTGGAATTGCGTGATGCCCTGGACGACACCTTTGGGCACGCCGGTTGCCTGATTCGTGACCGCAACGGCAGCCTGGCGGGCGGCTACGACCCGCGCTCGGACGGCGCCGTGGCCGCGTTCTGACGATCGCGGCCCGGATTTTTCGGCGGGCCCATCCCGGGCCGCCGGATGCCATTGGCTTGGCTCAGCTGGCGTCGTCCGACGCCGGCGTGTCGGCCTGGGCCAGCGTACCCTGGTCGTCCTGCAACGCCGCCAGCATGGCGAGTTGGTTCTTGTAGGTTTGCACGTGCGCCATGAATTGCTCACGCAGCTCGCCTTCAAGCTCGGCCACCACGGGGATGTCGGCCGATTGCGGATCGATCGGGGTGTTGTTGACGCGGAACTCGTAGTGCAGGTGGGGGCCGGTGGCCATGCCGGTGGCACCCACGTAACCGATGAGATCGCCCTGACTCACCTTGGCACCGCGCTTGAGCTTGTTGTTGAATCGGCTCATGTGCGCATACAGCGTGCTGTATTTGCCGTTGTGCTCGAGGATGATGGTTTTGCCATAGCCTCGCTGGTTGCCGATGAACTTGACGGTGCCATCGCCGGTGGCCTGGATGGGTGTACCGGAGGGCGCGGCGTAATCCACCCCCTTGTGGCCACGCATGGTATTGAGCACGGGGTGCCGACGCATGCCGAAGCCCGAGCTCACGCGAGTGAACTCGAGCGGCACGCGCAGGAAGGCGCGACGGCTGCTGCTGCCGTCGAAGCCGAAATACCCGGCCGGCTGACCGTTGGTCTGCGGATCGAACCAGACCGCCTGGTGCGATTCGCCATTGTTGATGAACTCGAGCGCCAGCACGCGGCCGGCGCGGGTGTTCATGCCGTTGGACGTATAGGTTTCGTACACCACCCGGAATTTGTCGCCACTGCGCAGATCGCGGAAGAAATCGATCTCGCTGGAAAGAATGTTGACCATCTGCAGCGTGACGTTGTAGGGCACGCCGGCGGCGTCGGTGGCGCCAAACAGCGAGCTGCGGATTTCGCCCACGCCCACCTGGATGTGGCGTTCGGCTGGCAGCGATTGCTCTTCTGCCACGAATTCGCCTTCCGGGGTGCGCAGCACTT
Source organism: Verticiella sp. (assembly GCA_041690575.1). Taxonomy (GTDB): domain Bacteria; phylum Pseudomonadota; class Gammaproteobacteria; order Burkholderiales; family Burkholderiaceae_B; genus Verticiella. The sequence continues at coordinate 20,457 of JAWLHC010000003.1, read as the reverse complement.
CAAGCAGTTGCTGCACCACCTTGCCGTCGGCTTCAGCGCCCGGCGTATGGACGTAACGCATCCACTGCAACTCGCCTTCGGCATCCACGGCCACCTGAATGGCGCGGCCTGGATACAGCTTGTAGATGCTGCGGGCGCCTTCGTTCTGGATGAGGAAGCGTTGCAGCGCGCCATCACGCACGCCCATGCGGGCCAGCAGGCTCGCCACGGAATCGCCGCTTTGCACGCGTTCTTCGAAGATGTAGAGATCGGATTCGGCCGGAAGCACTGCGGCATGGGCCGGTTCCGGCAGGGGGAGGGTTTCGGCGATGTGGGCAACCGTGGGCATCGACTCTTCGGCATTTTGGGATACCATTCCCACCGCCGCAGCGGCGCCAAAGAGGCCCAGGGCCGCCACGATCAGAAAGCGCTGGGCGAAGCCCGGCTTTCGGGTTCTGGCTGGCCTGGCATTGAAAGGCATGCAGTCACACCTGAAATTTGAAGGTTGATGAGGCAGTCGGCAGCCCGCCAGCGTCGTGCCGAAACGGCACGAAAAACAAGCCACCGCAACAAGAAACGGCCGCAGAAAGTGAGTACCTGCCGCCGCGAGAGAAATTCAAGAGTTGACAAACAACATGAAGAATGGCTCAAAACTATCTGATTTACAAGATGGTTTTGCGAAATTTCATGTTTTTACCATCCCGTGAGTATATCGAATGTCCGAGCCGCAAATCCAGCCCCTGCCGATTACCCCCGAGGTTGAGCAAGATCTCGCCGTGGTCAAGCGTGGTTGCGACGAACTTCTGGTGGAGTCCGAATTCGCCCAGAAGCTCGCGCGCAGCCGCGCCACCGGCAAGCCGCTGCGCATCAAGCTGGGGCTCGACCCGACCGCGCCCGACATTCATCTGGGGCACACGGTGGTGCTCAACAAGCTGCGCCAGTTGCAGGATCTGGGCCATACCGTCATCTTCCTGATCGGCGACTTCACCTCCATGATCGGCGACCCCAGTGGCCGCAATGCCACCCGACCGCCCCTCACGCGTGAACAGATCACCGCCAACGCCGAAACCTACTACGGCCAGGCCAGCCTGGTGCTCGACCCGGCCCGCACCGAGATTCGCTACAACTCGGAGTGGTCCGACCCACTCGGCGCTCGCGGCATCATTCAGCTGGCATCGCGCTACACGGTGGCGCGCATGCTCGAGCGTGAAGACTTCACCAAGCGCTATCGCAGCGGCGTGCCGATCTCGGTGCACGAGTTCCTCTACCCCCTGATGCAGGGCTACGACTCGGTGGCCCTGCACTCCGATCTCGAGCTGGGAGGCACCGACCAGAAGTTCAACCTGCTGGTAGGTCGCGAGCTGCAGAAAGAGTATGGCCAGGAGCCGCAATGCGTGCTCACCATGCCCCTGCTGGTGGGGCTCGACGGCGTCGACAAGATGTCGAAGTCGAAAAACAACTACATCGGCATCTCGGAATCTCCCGACGCCATGTTCGGCAAGCTGATGTCGATTTCCGACGACCTCATGTGGACGTACTTCGAGCTGCTGTCGTTACGGCCCATGACCGAGATCGAAGGCTTCCGCAAAGAGACCCGGGAGGGACGCAACCCGCGCGATATCAAGGTGCTGCTGGCGCGTGAAATCGTCGACCGCTTTCATGGTCTCGGTACGGGCGAGAAGGCGCTGGCCACGTTCGAGGCGCGCTTTCGCGACGGCGCGCTGCCCGACGACATGCCCGACATCGCGCTCACCGAGGCACCGCTGGGCATCCTGCACGTGTTGCGGCAGGCTGGCCTGTGCGCTTCGGGCTCCGAGGCGCAACGCAATGTGCAGCAAGGCGGCGTGAAGGTCGACGGCCAGCGCGTCGAAGACAAAAGCCTGTTATTGCCGGCCGGCACCTATGTGGTACAAGTCGGAAAACGCAAGTTTGCCCGGGTCCGATTATCCTGACGACCCGTCCGATCGGGCCGCCCATCCGCGCGGCCCGTTGCTTCGCCCCTGCTTTTACCGGAGTACGTCATGAAGCTATTCAGCCTCTCGTTCAACGACGGACAGGCCATCCCCACTCGCTACGCGTTCTGCAAGATCGACCCCAAGAACCACGTGGCCATGGCCGACAACCAGAACCCGCACCTCGCGTGGTCTGAGCTGCCCGGGGGCACGAAGTCGCTGGTGGTGATCTGCCACGACCCCGACGTTCCCAGCAAGCCCGACGACGTCAACCAGGAAGACCGCGAGATTCCCGAAGACCTGCCGCGCGTCACGTTCTTCCATTGGGTGCTGATCAACCTCGATCCCGAACACGACGAGATCGCCGAATGCGCCTTCAGCGACGGCATCACCCCGCACGGCAAGGGCGGGCCGGTGGCACCGCACGATACCCTGCAGGGCATCAACGATTACACGAACTGGTTTGCCGAAGACCGCGACATGAGCGGTGACTATTTTGGCTACGACGGCCCTTGCCCGCCCTGGAACGACTCCATCGTGCACCGCTACGTATTCACCGTGTATGCGTTGAGCGTGCCGGCACTCGAACTCGAGGGTCGCTTCACCGGCAACGACGTGATGGCTGCCATGGAAGGCAAGATTCTCGATCAGGCCAGCCTCACCGGCATCTACACGCTCAATCCCCGTCTTGCCCCCACCGATATCGGCGGTGGCAACTAGGTTTTACCCCGATTTTTTGGGGGCATAATCGGCTAAACTGGCGTGTTTTCGCCGGTTCAACTCCGCAGGAGCCCCCATGTTCGACCGCAATCGCACCATCGCGCAGACCGATCCGGAGGTCTGGGCCGCCATACAGCAGGAAAATACCCGCCAGGAACAGCACATCGAGCTGATCGCCTCCGAGAATTACACCAGCCCGGCCGTCATGGCCGCGCAAGGCACCCAGCTCACCAACAAGTACGCAGAAGGTTATCCCGGCAAGCGGTATTACGGCGGTTGCGAATACGTCGACATCGTCGAGCAGCTGGCGATCGATCGCCTCAAGCAGCTGTTTGGCGCCGAAGCCGCCAACGTGCAGCCCAACTCGGGCTCGCAGGCCAATCAGGCCGTGTACATGGCGGTGCTCAAGCCCGGCGACACCGTGCTGGGCATGAGCCTGGCCGAGGGCGGTCACCTCACCCACGGCTCGCCGGTCAATGCCTCGGGCAAGCTCTACAACTTCATCCCCTACGGCCTCGACGCCAACGAGGCGATCGACTACGACAAACTCGAGCAACTGGCGGCCGAGCACAAGCCCAAGCTCATCGTCGGCGGCGCCTCGGCCTACTCGCTGCGCATCGATTTCGAGCGCATGGCCCGCATTGCTCGCGAGCACGGCGCCTATTTCATGGTGGATATCGCCCATTACGCCGGGCTGGTGGCCGGTGGCGCCTACCCCAACCCGGTGCCGCATGCCGATTTCGTCACCTCCACCACGCACAAATCGCTGCGCGGCCCGCGTGGTGGCGTGATCATGATGCGTGCCGAACACGAGAAGATGATCAACTCGGCCATCTTCCCCGGTATTCAGGGTGGCCCGCTGATGCACGTGATCGCCGCCAAGGCGGTGGCCTTCCAGGAGGCCCTGCAGCCCGATTTCCGGCAATATGCCGAACAGGTGGCGCGCAACGCCCAGGCACTGGCCGCGGCACTCACCGAGCGCGGCCTGCGCATTGTGTCGGGTCGCACCGAGAGCCACGTGATGCTGGTCGATCTCCGCGCCAAGGGCATTACCGGCAAGGAGGCCGAGGCGGTGCTGGGCCAGGCGCATATCACCACCAATAAAAACGCCATCCCCAACGACCCCGAGAAGCCCTTCGTCACCAGTGGCGTGCGGCTGGGTACGCCAGCCATGACCACGCGCGGCTTCGGCGAAGCCGAGGCCACGCGCACCGGTCACCTCATTGCCGACGTGCTCGACAACCCGCGCGACGAAGCCAACATCGCCAAGGTGCGCGAGCAAGTGGATGCGCTCACGCGCCAATTCCCCGTTTATGGCGGCTGAACCCCGCGTACCGGCAGTGCGGCCCCGCCAGGTGGCCGGCGCTGTCGGGCCCGGGCTGCCTGCCGGTGAGCCCACATGAAATGTCCGTTCTGCAGCCACCCCGACACTCAGGTGATCGAAACCCGGACATCCGACGAAGGCGACTCCCTGCGGCGTCGCCGGCGCTGCGCGAATTGCGATCGACGCTTCACCACCTATGAACGCGCCGAAATCGTGATGCCGGTGGTGGTCAAGCGCAATGGCTACCGCAGCGACTACGACCCCGCCAAGCTCCGATCCAGCCTGGCCCTGGCGCTGCGCAAGCGGCCGGTATCCACCACGCAGGTCGAACAGGCTGTCGACCGCATCGAAGACGCGCTGCGGACGCGCGGCGAACGCGAAGTGCCTTCGGCCCGGATCGGCGAGCTGGTCATGAACGAGCTCCGCCAACTCGATCTCGTGGCCTACGTGCGCTTTGCGTCGGTGTACAACAGCTTCGAAGACATTGAAGCGTTCACGGCGATGATCCAGGAGATGCGTCGCACGCAGCAGCGGCAGCAACGCACCAAGCCGTCGGCCAACGACCCCGGCGAGATCCCATGAGTCACCCTCACCCCGATCACCTCTGGAGCGATGCCGACCAGCACTGGATGCAACGCGCACTGGAGCTGGCCGAGTCGGTGATGGCGCTGCCCTCGCCCAACCCCCGCGTCGGCTGCGTGATCGTACGCGACGGACGGGTGCTGGGGCTGGGCGCCACCCAGCGCGCCGGCGAGGCCCACGCCGAGGTCTGCGCCCTGCGCGATGCCGCCAGCCAGGGTCTGGCGGTGCAAGGCAGCACGGTGTATGTCACGCTCGAACCCTGCAATCACCATGGCCGCACGCCACCCTGCGTCGACGCCCTCATCGAGGCCAATCCGGCCCGGGTGGTGGTGGCCATGCCCGACCCCAACCCCCAGGTGGCCGGCCAGGGGCTCGAACGCCTGCAGGCAGCCGGCATCGCCGTCAGCCTGGGGCTGGAAGCCGAGGCGGCGCTGGCCATCAACCCCGGCTTCGTGGCGCGCATGACGCGCGGCACGCCATGGGTGTGGCTCAAACTGGCCGGCTCGCTCGACGGTCGCAGCGCCCTGCACAACGGACGCTCGCAATGGATCACCGGCGCCGCTGCGCGCCGCGACGGCCACGCCTGGCGAGCCCGCGCCTGCGCCGTGCTCACCGGCATCGGCACCGTGCTGACCGACGACCCTCTCCTCACGCCGCGCCACGACACCGTGACCCGCATGCCGCACAAGATCGTGCTCGACACCTACCTGCGCCTGCCGCCGGACGCCCGGCTGCTCGATGGCACCCCCACCTGGGTGTTCAGCACCGTCGACGACGCCGAGCGCAGCGCCGCGCTGGGCGATCGCAACGCCACCGTCATCATCACGCCCCGCACGGCCGACGGCCGCATCGACCTCGATGCCGTGGTGCAATGGCTAGGCAATCACGACATCAACGAAGTGCACGTTGAAGCCGGCCCACGGCTCAACGGCGCCTGGCTGCGCGCCGGGCTGACCGACGAGCTGCTGCTGTATCAGTCGCCCATGTTGCTGGGCGATGCCCAGCCACTGGCCGAACTGCCGCCCGCCAGCGTGTTGCCCGAGCAGGCCGAATTTGCCTTCATCGACGCCCGCATGCTGGGCGACGACCTGCGCGTGCGGGCGCGTCACATCGATGCCTGGGCCGAGCTGATGCGGGTGCTGCCCGAGGGGCGAATGACGAACGCGTAGGCCCATGACCGACCCCTTGCTGGCTTTCCTGCTCTTTGCCATGGCCGCCACCCTCACGCCGGGCGGCGCCACGGCGCTGGCCACGGCATCGGGTCTGCATTTTGGCGTGCGCCGCAGCGCGCCGCTGATTGCCGGGATTGCCGCGGCCATGGCCGTGCTGGCGGCCACCACCGCCAGCGGCCTGGGCCTGGTACTGCTGAATGCTCCCGCCGCCAGCCTGGCGCTGAAAACCGCCGGCACGGCGTATCTGCTCTGGCTGGCCTGGCGCGTGGCCACGGCCGGGCCGCCGTCGGCCGCCGCCCGGCCGCGGGCACCCATCGGCTTCGTCGGCGGATTCGCGCTGCTACTGCTCAACCCCAAGGCCTGGGCCAGCACGCTGAGCGCAGCGGCCTCGTATGCCGCGATCTCGCCGGATCCGCTCGCGCTGGCCACCATCATGGCTGCCATCTTTGCGGGCTGCTCCATCGTGGCCCTCTGGCTGTGGGCAGCGGGCGGACAATGGCTGGGGCAGCGTCTGCACCGTGATGCCCACTGGCATTGGGTGAACCGCGGCCTGGCCGCCCTGCTGCTGCTGGCGGTGGGCACGATCTGGTGGTGAATTTGCAATCGTGGTGAGTTCGGGCACCACGAGCGGCATACGGACTCACGAGCGCGGATTCAGCCGGGGATGCGTTTCTTCTCCCCAGACCATCACCACCGCCCCTGAGCCGAACATGGCCAGGGCCACAAACCAGAATCCCGCCTCCACTCCACCGGTGAGGTGCGCGGCCAGACCGAAGCCCAGCGCGCCCACGCCATAGCCGATATCCCGCCAGAACCGGTAGATACCAATCGCCGAACTGCGCCATGCGGGATGCGAAATATCGGCCACGGCCGCACTGAGATTGGGATACAGCAAGGCCATGCCGAATCCGGTAACCGCCGCGGCAAACGACCACCACACCACCCCCTGCCCCAGCAGGGTGAGCGCCACACCCGCACCGCAGAGCCACATACCCCAGATGATGGGCTTGCGTCGACCGATATGATCGGACAATCGGCCTGTGAGAAATTGCGACCCGCCCCAAACGAAGCCGTACACACCCACGACCCAGCCGATCGCCGCCAGATTCAGGCCGCTCTGGTAGAGGAAAACGGGATAGAACACCCACACCAAGGCATCGACGAACTTCTCCACCAGGCCGGCCTGGCAGAACGCCGCCATGCGGCGATCACGCCAAGTCATCAGGGCAAACATCTCGGCGGAGCCCGGTGCATCCGACACGCCCTGAAAAATTTTGGCACGTGGTCCGGTGGCCAGACCACTGGCGTGCCGAGCGCTCTCGGCCAGGGCCCACTGCCGGGTTTCTCGCACCAACGCCAGCGCCAGCAACAAGGCAGTGCCGATAGCTGCCAGACCAAACCAGAACAGGCCCAGCCGGGGGCCCAGAGCCAGCGCCAAGTACCCGGTAACGATACCGGCCACTGCCACACCCACATACCCGGCAAACTCGTTCATGCCCATGGTGAAGCCACGCTCGTCGGCCCGCGTGAAATCCATCTTGGCCGTTTGCGTCATCGACCAGCACAAGCCCTGGTTGACACCCAGCAAGACCGTGGCTGCCACGATCCAGCTCCACGATGGCGCCAGCCACACCATGAACGGAATCGGAATGGCCACCAGCCAACCCAGCACCAGCACCGGCTTGCGCCCGATACGCTCGGCCATGCGCCCGGCCACGAAATTGAGCGTGCCCTTCACGAAGCCAAAAGCCACCACAAACGCCGTGAGCATCATGAAGGAGCCCTCGGCCACGCCAAAATCATCTTCCGCCAGCGCCGGCACCACCGTTCGCATCATCCCCAACGTCAGCCCCACCAGAAAGACCTGGATCAGCTGCTGCACGAACTGATTGAGATTGGCCTGGATACCGTACTGAAGGGCCCGATCCGGGGAAGGCTTGGCCTGAGGTGAGATGGGGAACATGAGAATCCTCAATCATTCATTCTATTTATTGATAGAATGATGATTGCGGCGCGGTCGCGTGTCAAGCGGCGGTGCCAGCCAAACCCGTGGACTCACTTCGCTTTATCGACTCACCACCATGGCATCGTCCAAAGACCTGTTCAACACGCTCGCCCAAGTGGGCCGCGCCTTCGGCAGCGGCCATCGCCTGGCCCTACTGGAGCGCCTCGCCCAGGGAGAAGCCTCGGTCGAGGCGCTTGCCGACAGCACCCAACTTGCCATGGGCAGCACATCACAACACCTGCAGCACCTCAGGCGCGCTGGCCTGGTGACGGCCAGGCGATCCGGCAAACACGTGCTGTACCGCCTCACGGACGAGCGCATCGTGCAGATTCTCGGCTTGCTGCGCGACGTGGCGCAGACGCACCTGGCCGAAGCAGAACGCCTCGTGAGCCGATTATTTGCCGATGACCCCACCGACCCATCGCTGCAAGCCGTGAGTCGCGACGAACTGTTGGCCGAACTGACCGCGGGCCGGGTCACGTTGATCGACGTACGTCCCGAAGCCGAGTACCGCTCCGGCCACTTGCGCAAGGCCATCCATCTGCCACTAGACCGGCTGGAAGAATGGGCACATCAGCTGCCAACCGACCGCGAGATCGTGGCCTATTGCCGCGGACCCTGGTGCGTGATGTCGCACGAAGCCGTGCAGAGGCTGCGCCAGCTCGGCTACACCGCACGCCGCTTCGACGAAGGCTTTCCAGAATGGAAAGCCGCAGGCTTACCGGTGGAGCAGCCGGAGCCCGCGCCATGATCCAGACCCTGGTCGATCATGAACCCTGGCTACGTGCCGGAGTGTTCGTGGCGCTGCTTGCGGCGATGGCCATATGGGAGCTGCTGGACCAACGCCGTCCCCAGACGACTCTCCGTCGACAGCGCTGGCCCGCCAATCTTGCCATCGTGGTGCTCGACACGCTCGCCGTACGCCTGGCATTCCCGCTGGCCGCCGTTGGCGCTGCCTGGCTCGCGATGGAACACGGCTGGGGCCTGTTGAATGGGATTGCACTACCCACATGGCTGGCGGTGCTGGTGGGCGTTCTGCTGCTCGACCTCGCTATCTATTGGCAGCACCGCATGTTTCATGCCGTGCCCTGGCTGTGGCGGCTGCACCGCATGCATCACGCGGATCTCGAGATCGACGTCACCACCGGCCTGCGCTTTCACCCTCTCGAGATCGTGCTGTCCATGGCCATCAAGATTGCCGTGGTAATACTGCTCGGCGCGCCGGCGGTTGCCGTGCTCCTCTTTGAAGTGCTGCTCAACGGAACATCCCTCTTCAATCATGCCAACATTCGGATTCCAGCGGCCCTTGACCGGCAATTGCGACGAATCATCGTCACTCCCGATATGCACCGTGTGCATCACTCCATCCTGCGTCACGAAACCGACAGCAACTTCGGTTTCAATCTGCCCTGGTGGGATCATCTGTTCCGAACCTACCGCTCTCAACCCGAGGCCGGACACCTGGGCATGACGATCGGCATCGAGACGTTTCGGGAAACGCGGGAACTGCGTCTGCTACGAATGCTGTGGCAGCCGTTTCGGGGCGTTGCTGCGCAATCGCCACCGCCGCAAGCATCAAACGTGGCTCCTGTCGGCCGGAAGACTTGACCCCCGAACTGTTCCCGCCGAACAGGTTGACGCCACGGCCATGGCTGCGCTGACCTTTGCCTATGCGGGGATGGTGTCGACGGCGGAGTTTGTGGGCTGAGCCTGGCTCCCATACCAACCCGAGATACCACCCATCTCGATTCTGTTCTTTCCCCCTTCCGCCCCAACCCCTAAAGTCTTCTCCATCGCCGCCGGTTCCCCTATCCCGAACCGGCGTTTTCGCTGCAATGGAGAAACATCTTGAAGCTGGTGCGTTTTAACGGCGGGCGAGTCGGCCTGGTGGTTGATGGCACGATACGCGACATCACTCATGAAGCTGGGGTAGACCCGCAAGCGTGGCCGCCGGTGGACCTGATCCGCCTGATCGCGCGCTTCGACGAGACGCGCGAATCACTGCTCAAAGCCGCCCAACAGGCGCCCGGCATTCCCCTCGAGGATGCCGTGCTCGACAATCCCGTGCCCTGGCCCAACAAGCTCATCGCGATCCCGGTGAACTATCACGCGCATGCGCTGGAGATGTCGTCGCCGGCCATTTCGAAGAACGGCGGCTTCTTCGTGAAAAGCGCGTCGTCGCTGTCGGGTGCGGACCAACCCGTGGAGCTGCCGGATCTGCCGGGTCGCGCCGTGCATCACGAGGCCGAGCTGGCGGTGGTGATCGGGCGCGGCGGGCGTCATATTTCGCGCGAGCGGGCGCTGGAGCATGTGTTCGGCTATGCCTGTCTGCTCGACATGACGGTGCGCGGCAAGCAGGAGCGGGCGATTCGCAAGTCGTTCGATACCTTCACGCCGCTGGGTCCGTGGCTCACCACGGCCGACGAGGTGCCGGACCCTTCTGCGTTGCGCGTGCAGCTCTGGGTGAACGACGAGCTGCGACAGGACGCCCACACCCGCGACATGATCGTGGATGTGCCCGAGATCATTCACATGTGTTCGGCGGTGATGACACTGGAACCGGGCGATGTGATTGCCACCGGCACGGCCGAAGGCGTGGGGCCAGTGACGCCCGGCGATACCGTCACCATCGATATCTCGCCGGGGGTGGGCCGCATGTCGGTGCGCGTGATTCAGGGCAAGGGCGGAGCCAACATTGCCATGCCGCATCAGCTGCCGCCCGCCTGAGGAGTTGCCATCATGAACTCGCCCAAACCCGAGGCCATCGACGATCTCGATATCCTCAATCAATGGCTGGACCCATTCTCGTTCAGGGCCGGCTGGAACAAGACTGAGCCTTCGCTCTGGCCCGAGCCTCGGGCCACCTTTGAACCGGCCGTCTGGCGTTGGCAGGATGCCCGCCCGGGCCTGGACGCAGCCGGCCGCCTGATCGATACCGAGCTGGCCGAGCGGCGCAATCTGTTTCTGGTGAATCCACGGCCCGATAATCACTACGCCACGCTGCGCACGCTGGTGTCGGCCTACCAGATGATTTTGCCGGGGGAGCGGGCACGCTCGCACCGGCATTCGCCGCATGCGTTGCGGTTTGTGCTCGATGTGGGGCCCAAGACCTACACGGTGGTGGATGGCACGCGCATCGATATGGAAGTGGGCGATGTGCTGCTCACGCCGGGCTGGTGCTGGCATGGCCATGGCAATGAGGGCAACCAGGCCGGCTACTGGCTGGACTTTCTTGATGTGCCGCTGGTGCATTTGCTCGAGCCCATGTTCCTGGAGCCCTGGGCGGGCGGCTTTCAGCCGGCGGAATCCACCACTCGCGATCATCCCTTCGTGTTTCCGTGGCGCGACGTGGAGCCGCAACTGGCCCAGACCGCGATCGACCCCGAGTGCCGTCATGGCCAACGTCTGGTGCTGCCCACCACGTCTTCGATTCCCACGCTCACGCTGGCTTTCGAGCGGCTACCTACGGGGTTTCGCACCCGAACGTGGCGCACCACGGCCAACCAGATCGTGTGCGTGAAAAGCGGCCACGGCGTGGCCGAAATCGGCGGACGCCGGATCACCTGGGGGCCGGGCGATGTGTTGGCCGTGCCGTCGTGGCACACGCTGGGCCTGGCCGCCGTGCAACAGGCCGATCTTTTCAGGGTGTCCGACGAGAATATGCAACGCCTGTTGGGTTATTGGCGCGACGAACCCGCCGATACCACCGCCCCCTGCGCCTAACCCTCAACCCACGATTCCTTCCATGCAATCCAACGATTCTTTTGACACTGACGTGATCGTGGTTGGCGGCGGCCCTGTGGGCCTGTCGCTGGCCGGCGATCTGGGCTGGCACGGCATCTCGTGCATTCTGCTCGAACAGACCGACGGCACCATTACCCAGCCCAAGATGGATGGTGTGAACGTGCGCACCATGGAGTTCTGTCGCCGCTGGGGCCTGGTGGCCGAGATGAAGGCCTGCCCCTACCCGGCCGCGTATCCGCAAGACATGGTGTATCTCACCAGTCTCAATGGCTACGAGCTGGGTCGCGAAACCTTTACCACGCCCTCGGGCGGACCCGAAGAGAAGCGGCTGGGCTCCAGCCCCGAAGTTCGGGTACGTTGCCCGCAGAACCTGTTCGATCCCATCTTGCGCGGCTTTGCCGCCAGGCAGGAACGCGTGCAACTGCGTTACGAGACGCGCTATCTCGACCATGAGCAGCACGCGGATCACGTTGTCGTGCGCACGCAAGACGCCGACGGCAAGGTGCATACCTTGCGCGCACGCTGGCTGGTGGCCTGCGACGGTGCCAACAGCGGCATCCGACGCGAGCTCGGCATCGGCACCGACGGCCTGGGTGTGTTGTCTTACACCACCAACGTGATCTTTCGTTGCGCCAACCTGTTTGCCGAGCACAACAAAGCACTGGCCTATCGCCACCTGTTCGTGGGCCCCGAAGGCGTGTGGGCCACCATGGTGGCGATCAACGGCAGTGACCAATGGCGCGTGCAGCTGATCGGCAACCAGGAGCGCCGCGAGCTTTCCGAAGCCGAGATCCGGGCGGCCATCGAGCGCATCGTGGGCAAGCCTTTCGACTTCGAGATCGTGTCGATCCTGCCGTGGGTACGCCGCGAGCTGGTGGCCGATCGCTATCGCGAGGGTCGCGTGCTGCTGGCCGGCGACGCCGCGCATTCCACCTCGCCCACGGGCGGCTTTGGCATGAACACCGGCATTGCCGACGCCGTGGATCTGGCCTGGAAGCTGGCCGCGATCGAACAAGGCTGGGGAGGCGAAGCCTTGCTCGACACCTACGACCACGAACGCCGCCCGGTGGCCTGGCGCGCCGTGCGCGAAGCCAGCGGCAATCTGCGTCGCATGATGTCGATCGGGCCCCGCCCCAGGCTGCTGGATCCTACCTACGAAGGGGCCCTGGAACGCTACGAGGTGGGCCGTCGGTACTCGGCCACCATGCTGCGCGAGTGGTACAAGCTGGGCATCGACATGGGCTATATCTATCACGATTCGCCCATCTGCTGCCCCGATGAGTCGGCGCCGCCGCGGTTGCCGGCACTCGAGGCCCCTCCCGCCACACCCCCCGGCGCCGTGCTGCGCGGCACCCTGGAGGATGGCACACCCGTCACCCCGTCGCTGCTGCGCGAATGGCAACGCCTGGCGCTGCATGTGGCCGACGGCTACCCCGTTGAAACCGAATGGCAGGAGCTGCCGCCCGAAGCGGTGATGATCTACCGCCAGACCGCCGCACCCGGCGCCCGCGCCCCGCACGTGTGGCTCGCCGATGGCCGATCCACGCTGGATCTGTTTGGCCACGGCTTCGCCCTGCTGCGCATCGGCCCCGACGCGCCCACCGCCGATGACCTCGAAGTCGCAGCCCGCGCCTGCCACGTGCCACTGCAAGTTCACGCCCTGGCCGACGATGCCGTGCAACGCGCGTATCGCCGCCGGTTGGTGCTCGTTCGCCCCGATGGCCATGTAGCCTGGCGTGGCGACGAATGGCCCGAGCAGGGCCCGCAAGCCTTGCTGGACCACGTTCGTGGCGTTCGCGCCATGTCATTCCACTGAAGGAGACAACCGCATGAGAACCCTGACACTCGGCACCCTCACCACCCTGGCGCTGGCCGCCACCGCGCTACCGGCAGGCGCTGCCACCGACTATCCCGACCGACCCATTCACGTGGTGGTGGGCTATTCACCCGGCGGGCCCACCGACATCCTGGCCCGCCAGATCGCACCCTATCTGGCCAAGGCCATCGATCAGCAGATCGTGATCGAAAACCGCCCCGGCGCCAGCGGCAACATCGCCGGCAGCGAAGTGGCACGCGCCGACCCGGATGGCTACACCCTGCTGATGGGTGATCTCACCCTGGCCACCAACCCTGCGCTGATGCAGAACATGCCATTCGATCCACAGGCCGACCTGACCGCCATCGCCCCACTCGCTCGGGCACCCCTGGCCCTGGTGGTCAACCCCGAGTCCGGTTTCGACTCGTTGCAGGCGCTGCTGGATCAGGCCAAAGCCGAACCCGGTTCGCTCACCTACGGCACGGCGGGCAACGGCAACCTCACCCACTTAGCGGGCGAAGTGCTGAAAACCGCCATGGATGTAGAGATCCGCCAGGTGCCCTACAAGGGCTCCGGCCCGGCGCTGGTGGATCTGGTGGGCGGCGAGATCACGATGGTGATCACCGGCCTGAGCGGCAGCGAAAGCTTCATTCGTGCCGGCAAGCTCAACCCTCTGGCGATCACGGGCGAGGAGCGCTCCGAGGTGTTTCCCGAGATTCCGACATTTGAGGAAGCCACTGGCAAGGCCATGCCCGAGCTGGTGATCGGGTCGTGGTGGGGGCTGTTCGGGCCGGCCGATATGCCGGAGGCCATCGTGGCCAAGCTCAATGCTGCCGCCCAGCAAGCGTTGCAAAGCCCTGAACTGGAGAAGCACCTGGCCAATCTCAACATCGAGCCCGACCGCGGCAGCGCCGCCGACATGGCCGATCGCCTCGACAGCGAGACCGAGACCTGGGCCCGCGTGATCGACGCCGCCGGCATTCAACCGCAGTAAAGGCTCATGCTAAGGTGCAGCCACCTTCCGGAGATCGCCAGGCGCCACCATGCTGTTTGAAGACCTGCAGGCGTTCATCGTGGTGGCCCGACTCAAGAGCTTTTCGGCGGCGGCGGCCCGGCTGCGGGTAGCTCAGTCGTCGCTCTCGAAACGGGTGCAACGGCTGGAGCATCACTTCGGTATCGCCTTGCTGCAACGCCACGCCCGGGGCACCCACCCCACAGAATCCGGGCTGATTCTGCTCGAGCGTGCCGAGCACCTGGTGCACGAGCTCGAGAACGTGGAGCGCGACGTCCGCAGCATTCTGGGCCAGGCGGCAGGCACGGTTCGCCTGGCCCTGCCGCCGGCCACCAGCCCGGCGCTGGCGCCGCGCATCTTCGAGCAATGCCTGGCGCAGCACCCCGGCATCCGCCTGCAGTTGCGCGAAAGCACCTCGGAGAGCATCCACGACTGGCTCAGCGATGGCCAGGTGGATATCGCCCTGATGTACAACCCCGAGTTTGGCGCCAGCTTCGACATCCACCCGCTGGTGCTCGAGCCCCTGTTCGTGATCGCGCCGAGCCACGATCGCCATACCGGCGAGCCTTTGGCCTACCCCGAGTCGTACCAGATCCGGCACCTGGCCGAACTGCCCCTCATCCTGCCCCGACGCCCACACAGCATCCGCGTACTGGTGGAGCGTCTGTGCAGCGCCGAAGGCGTCACGCCCAAGCTGCTGTACGAAAGCGACAGCATTCGCTCCACCAAGGGCATCGTGGAGCGCGGCCTCGGCTGCACCCTGTTCAGCCGCACCTGGCTGCGCGACGACCTCGACGCCGGCAAGCTCTGCGCCATTCCTTTTTCGTCGGCCCTGCTCAACTGGAAGCTCTGCATCGCGCACACCCACCGGCAGGATCCCTCACTGGCCATCCTGACCGTGCGCAAGCTCGTGGAGCAAAATGTCCGCGCATTGTTCGACGAAGGATTCTGGCGCGATGCCAGCTGGATCGGCGAACCGTAGGGCAATCGGCCAAGCCGTGGCCGGGGCTATCTTCACAAACCGAGATGGCAGCCATCGCCATTCGCTCATAGGCAGCACGCCAGACCGCTGGATATAGTCTTCTGGCCGGATTGTCCGGCACATCAAGATTCGAGGAGACCACATTGCCCACCCCGCTCGCGCCCACTCGCCGCACCCCGCTTGCCGCCCTGCTCTCGGCCTGCCTGATTGGCGGCACGTTTGTCGCCGTCGCCACTGAGGCGCATGCCGAGTACCCGGAGCGCCCCATTCGTGTCGTGGTGCCCTATTCCGCCGGTGGCGGCACCGACGTACTGGCCCGCCAGGTCACGCAGAAGGTGGCCGATATTCTTGGCCAACCGATCGTGGTCGAGAACCACCCGGGCGCCGGCACCTCCATCGGCGCCAGCGAAGTCGCGCGCGCGCCGGCCGATGGCTATCACCTGTACTGGGGCGATAGCGGCAGCTTCGCCGTCAATCCGCACATCTACGAAAACCTCACTTACGACCCGCTCAACGATTTCGACCCCATTACGCTCGCGCTCAAGGGCACCCTGGTCCTGCTGGCGCGCGGCGACCTCGACGTGAATTCGGTGCAGGATCTGGTGGCCATGGCCCAAGCCCGCCCCGGCGAGCTCAATTACGGCACCCCCGGCATCGGTACGCCGCACCACCTGTTCATGGAAGGCTTCAAGCAGGATGCCGGCAACCTCGAGATCGAACACATTGCATACAAGGGCGAAGCCCCCGCCATCCAGGACCTCATGGGTGGCTCGCTGGACATCATGTTCTCGGGCGCCCGTCAGGCCGCCGCCCAGAAAGACTCCGGCCGTGTCACCGTCCTCGCCGCCTCGGGCAGCGAGCGCAACCCCGTGGTGCCCGATGTGCCCACGCTCGACGAAACCGGCATGGACGGCTTCAGCTACGAGTACTGGCACGCCGTGGTGGCGCCCGCCGGCACGCCGCAACCGGTGATCGACAAGCTCAACGCGGCGTTCCGCCAGGCGCTCACCGATGAAGAACTGGTGACTTGGCTGAACTCCGTGACCGGCACGCGCCCCTCGCCCACCACACCGGCAGAGCTGAAAGCTCACATGGAGAGTGAGTCGCAGAAGGCTGCGGCACTGGTCGAAGCCATCGGCCTGGAAGCCCGATAAGGGACAAACGCCTGAACTTGCTGGCCGAGCCCTAACCGCTCTGCTAGTCGCCGGCCACCGATGGGGTTATCCTCTCCCGTTGTCCATATGATCCGTCGTGCCAGGCCTCGTGGCTTCGTACGGCGCCCCATCGGGAATCCCGCATGCTCGCAATCCTTCGCGCCCTGCATCGCCGTATTGCTTTCGTTCTGCTCCCGGCCCTGGCCCTTGCGCTGGCAACGCCGGCACTGGCAGCCGAGTCTGCTCCCGAGCTGCGGGTTCTTACCGAATCATTCCCACCGTTCAACTACCAGGACGATGCCGGCAAGCTCACCGGGCAATCTACCGAGGTGGTGGAGGCCTTGCTCGAGCGCCTCGAACGCGAGGATCCCATCGCGCTGATGCCCTGGGCCGAAGCCTACGAGATCGCCACGGCCGAATCCAACGTGGTGCTTTACTCCACCGCCCGCACCAAAGAGCGTGAGCTGCAGTTTGGCTGGGTGGGGCCGATTGCCGCCTACCACCATGCCTTCTACGGCCGCGCCGACAAACCGCGTTCCATCCGTAGCCTCGAGGATGCCCGGGCCGCCGGACGCATCGGGGTGGTGCGCGACACGGCCCGCCACGAGTTCCTTCAGCAGAACCGTTTTGCCGACCTCGCGCTGTATTCTTCCGAGGAAGCCATGTTCGAAGCCCTGGCCGCCGGCAACGTGGCTCTGGTGCTGGGCAGCAGCGACTCCGTCGCCCTGGCGGCCGATCGCGCTGGCCTCGGCCCGTTCTCCATTTCCGAACAATATCCGGTACAAGAGGTGCCGCTCTACATTGCCATGAGCCGGGGCACCCCAGGCCAGGAGCTCAAGCGCTGGCAAGACGCCCTCGAGGCCATGAAGCGCGACGGCAGCTACGACGCGATTCTGCAGCGCTGGGGCCATCACCTGGAGTTGAGCCCCGGCATCGGCTCCGGCCTGGTGTCGGTGGATGGCCACGCCGTGGCGCGGCTGTTTGCCAGCCTGGTCGACACGACCCTGGCGCAACGCCTGCAAGCTCTGGAGGCGCTCGCCGAGACTCCCGATGTTCGCGCCGGCAACTGGGAGCAGATTCAGCCCCTGCTGGTGGCCCAGGAAGAGGCCCTGGGCGCCGCGCGCTACTGGCATTTGCTGCCCGATGGCCGCTACTACACCACGGTCGACGGTCTGGCGACAGCCAGTTTGAAAGACCGCAGCTATTTTGCCGACCTGATGGAGGGCCTGCCCACTTACGGTGCGTTTGTGCGCAGCCGCTCCACGGGGCGCGACGCTGCCGTGGTGGCCGCCCCCATCCTGAGCGACGACAAGGTGGTGGGCGCCCTTGGCGCCTCGATCTACCTGCGCGACCTCTCTGCCGACATTCTGCGTCACATCAGTGCGCCGCCCCGCACCCTGTTCTTTGCGGTAGACGATGCCGGCGTGATCACACTGCACCCGGATGCCGCCCGCATCGGGATGCAGGCCAGCGACATCGACTCCGCACTCGTGCGCCTGCACGAGACAACGGACGGCGAAGTGAGCTTCACGCACAACGGCCGGACCTACCGGGCTGCGTGGGCCACGGCGTTGCTATCGGGCTGGCGGGCGGTGGTGGCGCGACTGGAAGATTAGGCACATGCCGGCACCCCCGGCCTCCTCACCCCCCGGACATCGCCTTGGCCAGTTCATGCTGCGGCTGCTCCCAGCCGGTTGCGGGCTGCCGTTGCTGGTCGGTCGCTTGAATCTCGGCCATCCGGGCCAGCACGGCCTCACCGCTCAGCTGCCCGTCGGGCAGATGAATACCTTCGGTCATGGTGATGTGGGCCGCGGCCTCGCCGCCCTGTTGCACGATGGCCTCGACCACCTCGTGGGTTAGTTCGTTGACATCGTTGACCACCACTTTCGCGCCGGCGCGAGCCAGCGCCAGAGCATGAGCGCGCCCGATGCCAGCACCGGCGCCAGTCACCACGGCGACCCGATTCTCCAACAGACTCATGTTGTGATCTCCTCTTGTGACAGGACGTCGGTGGCCGCAACGCGCTCGAAGATGGCGGCAATGCCCTGCCCACCGCCGATGCAGAGCGTGACCAGGGCATAGCGCCCGTGGATTCGCTCCAGCTCATGCAGCGCCTTGGTGGTGATGATGGCGCCCGTGGCCCCCACCGGATGACCCAGGGCAATGCCCGAACCATTGGGGTTCACGATGGCCGGATCGAGCACCAGCAATCGATTCACCGCACAGGCTTGTGCCGCAAACGCCTCGTTGGCTTCCACCACATCCTCGGGGATCACCGGATATAATCCGGTGATCCCCGTTTTTCCATAGGTGGTTCGCCATGTTCGCCGAAGCATTACGTGACGCGGGCTACGCCGCTTACAGAGCGAGGCTGCAAACCCTTTTGGGCATCCCGGAAGACGCCAGCGAAGCTCAGATCCATCATCTCATCGTTCACGGGTTTCCCGCCGAGCGGGTTTTCGAACTTTGCGAGAAAGGCGAGATCACGCCATTGGGGCGCGACCAGATCATTCCCTTGCGCACTCTGAAGACGCGCTTGAGCAAGCGACAGCCGCTGACGGTCACCGAAAGCGATAGTCTGTTCCGCACGGCACACATCACGGCCATGGCCGAAACGGTGTTTGGCGATCAAGACAAAGCCAGGCGCTGGCTGCGCAAACCCAAAGCCCGCTTCGATGGCCAGAGTCCGATCGACATGCTGCGCACGCTGCAAGGCACGCGCCAAGTGGAAGAGATGTTGATGCAGCTTGCCGAAGGGTATGCGTTTTGACCCTCTGGCGAATCAGTGCGTTTCCTGATCTTTCTGGCCGCGGCGGCCTGATCGGTTCCGGCAGATGGCATCACGCCGGGCGGCCCGTGGTGTATCTGGCAGAGAGCCCCTCGGCCGCCATGCTTGAGGTTCTGGTTCACCTCGAGGTCGACCCGGAAGATGTCCCCGACACATTACGGCTCATACGCGTTGAAGTGCCCGAATCGCTACCCCGAACGGACGCCCTCCCTGATCTCCCGGCAGACTGGGTCGACGCGCCGGACTTTACGCAACGTCTTGGTACGGCGTGGCTTGCCAGCGGGACGTCGGCCATGATGAAGGTACCCAGCGCGATCATGCCGCATACCTGCAATTGGTTGCTGAATCCCGCTCATGTCGACGCAAAGAGCGTATCGTTCAAAGTAGAAAGCTTGAGACTCGATCGCCGGCTCTTCGGCAATCAGCGACGTTGAACTTCCTACTCGGGAAGGCACCCATAAGGCCCGCTTCGACGCTCCGCTCAGCCGTCCTGCATTTCCTCAAACACCACCGGCTCGAACCTCGATGCCTCGCCGACCGGGGTGACCACCGTGCGCTTCTGGCGGTTGATCAGCAGCCGGACGGCGTCACCCCGGCCGTAATGCCCGGTCGGGTCGGCCGCGACCTTGGCGATGTTCACGAAGGCGGGATCCAGATCGGCGTAGAGAATGCCCTCTTCCGTATCCGGCAGGGGCTCGCATAACGGCGAGCCGTCGGGACCAAAGATCATGGCGGAGCCGCCGCCGGGCTTGCTGGTGCGCGGATTCAGCAAGCGCGCCTTTTCTGGGTCGTCGCCGGCCACGATGTCGAACATACGCTGGTCGATGATGGCCGTGGAAGCGAGCACGTAGCACGACCCTTCCAGGGCATAAAGCTGCGAAGCCGCCATCGCCACCTCGGGGCCGAGCGCATAGGCCATGTCGCGGTAAAGGCAGAAGCTGGGCCATCCCGCCACATGCACATACTCCTGCTGAACATGCATGGCCATGCGCTTGACATCCTCCCCTCCCCAAAAGAAGGGAATTCCTACGGCGCTCACAGCGGCACGGGGCTGCTGTGAGTCGCTTCGGTGGGTTCCTGCTTCACCGAGGCTGCGCGCTTGACCCTTGCGGGCTTTGCGCGACTGACATCCTCTCCACAGGCTGCAACGCGGTGCCCCCGCGCCAGAATATTCAGGGCGCCGACGACATCGGCGTGGTTCTCATAGCCGCATTGCACGCAGGCAAA